>CAWJDI010000005.1:0-495000 GCA_963841615.1 uncultured Alphaproteobacteria bacterium
CGCAGACCCCGATGATCCAAGGGATCTATACGGTATGCTAAGGCGGGCCGAATAGGCTGCGGATAAGGACGATAACAGCGGATTGTCAATGCGATCGAAGTGCTCGCCGGTTAGGCTTTTGCCACCAAACGATTGGTTCGAACCTCGCCGGCGAAGATAGTCTGGAAAAGCCAAACCCGTAATGTACCCAGCAGCACCTCGATAAAGCTGAAATACGGCAGCCCCGTCATGCACTCCATGAGAAGCAACCCGGGGGCACTCCGGCTCCGCCAACATATATCGCGCCGTTCAGGTACAGTTGAATCATGGCCATCGGCGGTATCTGCGTGGTGACGACGATACTTTCTCCGTCAGACCATACCAGCGAACCACCCGCCGCCAGCGCAGTCAGCACAGCGTCCGACGCCGAGACAGAAGGACCGAAAACGACCGTCGTTTGTGCAAAACCGGGAACCGGGCGTGCCGCTAGAAATGCCGCCGGCAAGGCCAGCGCGAGCAGAACTAACGCCGCCGCCGCGCCATGCCTTCCCGCTCGCGTCAGTCCGTTTGGAGTGCTGCCGTTCGAGCGTAATCGCCAGCCGACCAGCAACGGCACAAGCCCGAACACGGCCAGCCAGCCGATGTCCCAGGCAAGGGGGATGTCGAAGTCCATGCGGATGCGATGAATGCCTAAAAGCCAATGGGAGCCGAGGGCGTCGACAACATGCCAGGCCCCGAAACCGATCAAACTCCAGGCTGCAACCAACCTGCCCGACCTGTCGGATGCCAGTGCACCACGCGCTTTCCAAAGCTGCCACAAACCCCAGGCAGCCACGGCGTACATGAGAACATGATACCAACCATCGGCGGCGATCTGAAAGCGTAGATCTCCATCGAGCGCGCTGAGCAGATGATGCCATTGGAGGATCTGATGAAGCAGCACACCGTCGAAAAAGCCGGATAAAGCGAACCCCAGGGCAAACGTCGCGACAAGCAGTCTTTTCTCGGAAGTCATCGGTTCATTTTCCACATCATGGGCCGGCCTCAACTAAAGCCACACCGCCGAAGTGCTGCAAGCATCCACCGCTATTGAGGGTGGAGAATGGAAGGCGACCTGTGCCTCGGGTGACTATCCCTTCCCGAGCTTCCAAGTCAGAAAAATCGTTGGAACCGGTAATCGTCTCCATTTTTTTGTCGGTATATCAGATAGTTGTGGAACCAGTGTCAGCATCGGGACTTGTTAGAATATCGGGAAAACTAAGATACCCGATCCCAATCGGTGCCGATCAGCGGAGATATCGTCATGCAATTGAAGAGTGACCTGTCCTATGATCGAGATAAGATCATGTTGACTTCCGGTTCCGTCGAACCCGAAGCGGTTTGCAACAGGGGCACCCGGTTTCCCACGTCGTTGCAACTGTCCTCGTGGCTCGACGAGAAGCGCACCAAGCAGGTGCGACGCGGGGAAAGCTGGCTTTCGAGCGCGATCGATCGGCCGGTTTTCGCCGTTTGCATTCCGGTGCATGACGAAGCGGGCGCACTGCCTGCAACACTGGCCGCACTTGATACGGCGCTTCGGGCCTGTTCCGAACGCGGCGTTGTCGTTCTGCTGATCAACGACACCCGGGATGGTTCGGCTGGTATAGGGCGAGAATGGGCGCTGCGAACCGGCCATGCCTGCGCGATTGTCGAGGTGTCGCTCGACCCTGCCATTCGCAATGCGCCCCATGCCCGGCGGCTGGCACTGGAAATCGGTGCGGATCTTTGCCCCCACGGTGCACTTTTGACCACCGATGCCGATACGCTCGTGGGGCCCGACTGGATCGCGGCCAACTTGCGCCATCTCGATACCAGTACCGGTTTGATCTGCGGTGCGGTGGGTGTGAATGAGGGCGAGATCGACGCTCTACCCGCTGCTGTGCGGATGTGCGGCGCAGCGGAGATGGCATATTTCGCCCTGTCGGAGCGTGCCTGGGCAGTTTGGTGCGATGGTACCGGACCTGCTCTCACGACCCGCGCCATGGGTGCCAGCCTTGCTATCAAAACACATCTTTATCGTCAGCTCGGCGGACTTCCACTTCCACCCGTTGCCGAGGACAAAGCGCTTGCGCGCCGCGTTCGACGCGCGGGTTTGCCTGTTATCGAAGCACAGGATGTGCGCGTGACGACATCCTGCCGGTTGGATGCCCGTGCACGCGGCGGCATGGGCGATGCCCTGCTGGAGCGCTGCTATCATGACGATCCCTTCTGCGACGAGGCGCTGGTTCCTGCTGCGGTGCTCTATCGCCGCAGCCGTGTGTGGAACAGTCTGTACGGAAATACCGACGCGGCGCTCGATTTTGAGGATATGTGCGAGCGGCGCACCGACCTGTCCGCAGTGCGCATGCGCTTGAGTGACGTGAAGCGCGAGACGCATCGTCTGGCCCGAATGCTCGATGCCGATGTCCGCTCTGCCGCAGACGAGGGGATTGCGGCATGAGCACAGCCAGCACAGCGATCGACACATCCTGCTTACCGCTCGATGATATTGCGCAGAACGCAGCCAAGCGCGATGAACGCGGCGGTGATATTCTGCCTGATATCGATACACTGCGTGAAGCGGGTTGGCTCACGGCATGCTTACCCTGTGCCCGAGGTGGGCAGGGGTGGGGGTGTGATCATGCGTCCACAGAGGCCGCCTTCGACCGGCTGCGCGAATTGGGTCGCGCCAACCTGTCCGTCGCACGCTTGTTCGAGGGCCATATGAATGCGATAAAACTGGTCGCGCTGCACGGTTCGCCCGCAACGCAATCCATTGCGTTCGATGCTGTCGCCAAGGGCGCATTGATGGGCGTTTGGGGGGCCGATCAACCTGGGCAATCACTCAGTTTCGTCCACACGGGAAACGAGCTGATGCTGAAGGGTGCCAAGCGCTTTGCTTCGGGTATCGGCTGCGTGTCGTTGGTCGTGGCAAACGCGGATGTTCCCGGAGGACCGCAACTGATGCTCGTACCGACCGACGATGCAGCGCGCAGCGATGCGTCCGGTTGGACCGTATCAGGTATGCGGGCCACCGCTTCCGGCCTCTACGACATGACGGGCTTGCACCTCACGCGCGACCATCTGATCGGTCGCCCGGGTGACTATATGCGCGAACCCTGGTTCGAAGGTGGGGTCTGGCGCTATTGCGCCGCTCATCTGGGTGGGGCCGAGGCGCTCTACACCGCCATGTGCGACGCACTGTCCGGTATGGGGCGTGCGGCTGATCCCCATCAGGAATTACGTATCGCGCGGGCAGCCATCGCCGTGGAAACCGCCCGGTTGTGGGTTCTGCGTGCTGCAACCGCTGTGGAGCAACCGATCGATCCCAGCGATACGGTCGAGGCCGAGAACCGGGCGACGATGTCTCTTCTTGCCCGTGATGTCACCGAGGATGCCTGTCGCACGATTATCACTACGGTCGAGCAAGCGCTGGGAATGGGGGCGCATTTCGAGGGGCGGCCGATCGAACGTATGCGCCGCGATCTCGGTCTGTTCATCTGTCAGGCCGCACCGGATGCCAAGCGCTCGCGGGCCGTCAAGGTGCTGGTCGATCGCGGCGTTCTACCGGGCGATCTGTGAGCGTTCCACAAGCTGCCAAGGGCAGCGTGATCGACGCTGCTGCAAAGGCGGAGCCGATTTCCATCGCAGAACTGGCCCCGCCCGGCGGTGTTCTCGTCATCGTGCCGCATCCGGACGACGAGAGTCTGGGGTGCGGGCTTGCGATAGCGGCGGCCCATGCGGCAGGCCGGTCCATTGCGATCGTTCAACTGACGGACGGCGAAAGTTCACATCCCGGTTCCGCCGCCTATCCCCGCGAGCGGTTGGTGGAGCTGCGTCGACGCGAGATGGCTGCTGCGGTTGCGGCACTGGTGCCGGGTCGACAAGTCGATATCGTGCGGGTGCATCTGCCTGACGGGTCGAGCAGGCCCCATCACATCACCGACGACGATCACACGCGCATCGATACGCTGCTGCAGGACGTCGATGCAGGCTGCATATGGACAACCTGGGCGGGTGATCCGCATTGTGACCACGAGACCGCGGCCCATCTGGGTGACACATTGGCACAACGGCACGGCTTACCGTTGTGGAACTATATCGTCTGGGGTCGCTTCGGTGACCGCGCTTTGCCAACCTTGCCCCTGCGCAACTTTACCGCCCCGGAACAAGTTGGTGCCAAACTCAAGGCGGTCGCTGCCCACCGTTCGCAATTGACGACGCTTATTTCTGACGATCCAACCGCTTTTACCATGCCGGACGTGCTGACCCGCCACTTCGTCGAACACCCGGAGGTCTTTGTGGCTGGAAAGACCTGGTCTGGGCAAACCGTGTTATGAGCGAAGAAGACCGCGCCAAAACCTTTGATGATCTGCTCAGGGCGGACCGCGACCCTTGGGCGTTCGAAACGAGTGCTTACGAGCGCGATAAACGTCGGGCCACAATGGCTGCCCTCCCTGACCGCCAATTCGCGCGCGGGTTGGAAATCGGGTGTGCCATCGGCGTGTCCACCGCCGATCTCGCATCGCGATGCGATGCGTTTCTCGCTGTCGATATTTCGCAGGCTGCGCTGTCGCGGGCGCAGGAACGCCTTTCCAGTCGACCCCAAGTCACATTCCAGCGCGGTTAAATTCCCGACGAGTGGCCCGAAGGCCGGTTCGACCTCATCGTTGTGTCGGAAGTGCTCTATTTCCTGAGCGCAGAAGAGGTAGCCCGGGCCGCGGAGCGCGCCTTCGAGGCGCTGGTGTCTGACGGCGTATGCCTCCTCGTCAACTGGACGGGGGACAACACTCTTCCCGTTGACGGCAACGAAGCTGTAGCGACGTTTCAGCAGTCGGCACCATGGACTTCAGTGTTGACCCAAACAGCGGATCACTACCGTATCGACATTGTGCATCGCTGCTGAGCATGGGCGGAAGCCGACGAGTTCTCTATCGAACACTGCCAACGTTTTGGGGCGGGAGCCGGAAGTCTCCTTGACGGAAATGCGTTCTTCCACTTGAGGTTAGCAGATTGATCAAACAGGCATATTTTCCAACCAAGCCTACTGCGACGTTAGATCGCGGACAAATTCCGGCGCTATCAATCTAGAGCGATTGGTGCTCTTTCCGTGCACCGTATCAGCGAACGGTGTGCGGAGAACTTTCTCTATACGAGACCAAGCAGCCTTAACTGTAACAGTCTCGGAGGTGTTTTGCGCTAGTTCAGGTAGCAGGACTATGTGATGCGTATATTGGTTACCGGTGGTGCAGGGTTCATCGGGTCGCACACATGTATTCAACTGATAGAACAGGGCTTGTACCCTGTCGTCTACGACAATTTCTCGAATTCGAACCCGAACGTAGTTCGGCGTATGAGCACGGTTGCAGGCCGGGATATTTCTGCTGTTCAGGGCGATGTTTGTGACCGGTCCTTGTTGGAAGCCACGATCGACCGGTACGGGTGTGAAGCCGTCATTCATTTTGCTGGCGCGAAGGCCGTTGGTGAAAGCATGGCTGATCCGGTCGGATATTATATAAACAATGTCGCCGGAACTTTGACGGTTATCGAGGCGATGTCCAATTGCGGCGTCAACAGGCTGATTTTCTCATCCTCTGCATCCGTCTACGGGCAACCGACCGTCCTGCCGATCCCCGAAGCCCATGCGTTGGCACCGATCAGCGTTTACGGCGACACGAAACTGGTTGCCGAAAATCTCATGAGATCGTTGCACCGGGCTCATCCGGACTGGTCCATCGTCATACTGCGATATTTCAACCCGGTCGGAGCCCACCGTTCGGGTCTGATAGGCGAAGATCCCAATGACATTCCCAACAACCTCATGCCGTACCTGTCACAGGTAGCTGCCGGGTTGCGGCCGGCATTGCAGCTTTACGGGAACGACTATGATACGCCTGATGGTACCGGTGTGCGGGACTATATTCACGTGGAGGATCTTGCCGCCGGTCATATCGCGGCGCTTGGAATGCTCGACGACTCCGGTTGCACGGCTTTGAACCTTGGAACGGGTCGGGGGGTAAGCGTACTCGAACTCATCGCCGCCTTCTCGCAAGCGACCGGTCGGTCAGTTCCCTATCAGATAACCCGACGCCGTCCCGGCGATGTGGCGGCCTGCTATGCCGACCCGACACGGGCCCACGATATCCTTGGTTGGAAGGCGCAGCGGACAGTATACGATATGTGCCGCGACAGTTGGAACTGGCAGCAGCGGAGCAGCGGTACATTCGACCAGTTGGCGGTGGCAAGAACCGGATGAGCCGCCAGACGGCATAAACCAGCGCACCATAGCTCGGGCGCCTCCGGGTAGTGGATCCCTCCTGTATGCGACATTCCGTACCCGCCGAACCCTGCTGGGTTCAATCCAGTGCAAACCGATGCAGGACGGAATGTGGCACACGCGCCAGATTGACTGCCAGCGAGGTCGGGCCCGCGGGATAATTGCTGCGTCAGGGAGGCTGTTTGCACCCCAGATCGTTGGCTTTGCTAGGGTTGGGATGGCGTTCGAGTGTTGCGAAATCAGATGGTGAGTCAATCACTTCGCGATACTATCGTCATCATTTCCGACCGCGTCGATACGTGCGCTGATGCTCGGCAAACCCGGCTGTTCTCAGACAAGCTCAATGGTTTTGCGACCCTTGAGGACTTCCATGCATCGAAGCCGGACAGTCCGGGCGCTTCCGTAACAGGTGGATATCTGGAACGGATGCCTTTGGCTTTGGTCCGGCTCGGGATGGTCGACCGGGTTGAGATTTGGCACCATCATCTCGGCGGGGGTCAGTCCACATCCGTTCCGGACGGTGCGTTCCTCACACGCCGCACATTTGCAGTGGACGAGGCCACCCCACCGTTCTCGTCCCGGGCGATGCTCATGCATATCGCCACGTTCGGTCCACCACGTATTCTCTGTGTTTTAGGCCTCGGCGTGGACATGGACATACTCGAAGCCTGCAAATCCAGTTTCCGAATCTACAACTCCATCGACGCGCCGGCTCTGCGGGTACCAGAAAGCGTCAGCGCCCAGTTCGATCTCGTTCTGACAGGATCGCCCCGGCAAAGCGCCGTCGTCCAGGCCGCACATCCCGACAAGGCGTGCGCGATCATGCCGATCGGCCCGGAATTCGCCGATCCCAAGACGTTCCGCCCGCTCGACTTGCCGAAGGAATTCGACATCGTCTATGTGGCGGCAGCCCAGCCCTACAAGCGTCACGACATCCTGTTCGATGCTCTGGTACGTCTGCCGCGCTCCATCCGGGCTTTATGCGTGTTCGGGTATGGAGAGGACGCCGACGCCTTGCGCCTTGAAGCCGACACCAAAGGTCTCGACGTCTCGTTTGTCGGGCCGCCGGGAGTTCCGTTTGCCGAGGTGAACCGCTTGATGAACCTTGCGCGCATGGGGGTCGTCTGTGGGGTGGACGATGGAGCCCCTGCCATTTTGACGGAATACATGCTGGCCGGTCTGCCGGTGCTGGCGAACGACAAGCTGGCTTGCGGGCTGCAGTTCATCACACCCGACACCGGGCAAACGGCATCCGCGGACGGATTTGCCGACGGCATTACGGCAATGTTGAACGATCTCGACACGTTTCAACCCCGTAAGACGGTATTGGAGAATTGGACATGGCCCCATTCCGGCGCCCGTCTGGCTGGACTTATCGAGGATGGAATACGGCGCAAGGAAGCCCTTTCAACCTTTATTGACACGGATAGAAATGGTGGGCTGGCCGCGCTTGCCCCACCCGTATCGACAAGCCAGAACAGAACGCTATCCGCTATCCGCTATCGAAAGGACCTCGGACCTATGAGTTCACAACCGATCGGGAGCTCACAACGGATGGGTTCCGCAGGACAATCCAAAGTCAAACCCCCGCTACTGTGCTTCTCCCATCTGCGATGGGATTTCGTGGTGCAGCGTCCCCAGCATCTGATGCGATTGTTCGCAGCGGAACAGGCTGTTTGGTTTTGGGAGGAACATATTGGTTGCGACCACCCGCTTCCCTATCTCGAACATCACCATTTTCCGGCGGACAATGTTACCGCTTTGCGCCCCCGCTTGCCGCACTGGTGGAATGGGGACGAGGTGGAGCAGGGATTGCGGCAGCTGCTCGATCAGTTCGTCGCAAGTGTGCTGCGTGAGAGACCGGTCTTATGGTTCTACACACCGCTCGCACTGCCCTACGCGCGGCATTTGGAATGTACCGCGGTCGTTCATGATTGCATGGACGAATTATCCGCGTTCGATTTCGCCGACGGCAGGCTGAAAGGGTTGGAACAAGAGTTGCTCGGACTGGCCGACGTGGTGTTCACCGGTGGTCGCAGCCTGCATGAAGCCCGCCGGGGCCGTCATGATGATATCCACCTGTTTCCCTCCGCAGTGGATGCGCAGCATTTTCAGCAGGCGCGCGGTGCGTGCGATGTGGCGTCCGATTTGAAAGACGTTCCAGGCCCGCGTCTTGGATATTTCGGTGTCATCGACGAGCGGGTGGACCTGGTGCTGCTGCGCGATGTGGCGGCAGCCCGGCCCGATTGGTCGTTCGTCATGGTCGGGCCTGTAGTGAAGATAGACCCGTCCAACCTGCCGCACCTTCCCAACATTCACTGGCTGGGGTCGCGGTCTTACTCCGAGTTGCCAGCCTATCTGGCCGGATGGAACGTGGCTCTGATGCCCTTCGCCATGAATAAGGCAACCCGCTATATCAGCCCGACCAAAACACCGGAATATTTGGCCGGTGGACGACCGGTCGTCTCCACCCTCGTGCCCGATGTGGTCGCCAGCTATGGCCATCTGGATGGCGTGATTATCGCCGATACAGCGCAGGCATTCATCGCAGGCTGCGAAGAGGCGCTGGCGCTACCAACCGATGGCGAATGGCTCACTGCGGCCGACCGGGTGGTTGCAGAACAATCCTGGACGCGCACCCAAGCCGCCATGAGCGGCCATATCGAGCGGGTTTCCGCCAACCGCTCCAGCAAACCGGCAAGCCCATCCCTGCGGCGGCACGAACCGGAGATACTGGTCGTGGGCGCGGGCTTTGCCGGTGCCGTATTGGCCGAGAGACTGGCAGCCGATGGCGGAAAACGGGTATTGGTGATCGACAAGCGCGACCACATTGCGGGTAACGCCTTCGATCATCAGGATGCCGCAGGCGTCCTCGTCCACCGCTACGGACCGCATATTTTCCACACCAATGCACAATCGGTCGTCGATTATCTGTCGCGTTTTACCCAGTGGCGCCCATACGAGCATCGCGTGTTGGCCGAAGTGGACGGCAAATTGCTGCCGATACCCATCAACCGCACCACGTTGAATGAGCTATACGGACTATCGCTCTCGACCGACGAAGAGGCTGGCGCCTATCTTGCCAGCAGCGCCGAGCCGGTGGACGTGGTCAAGACCTCCCGCGACGTTGTCGTGAATGCGGTGGGACAGCATCTCTACGAGACGTTTTTCCAAGGCTACACGCGCAAGCAATGGGGGCTGGACCCATCGCAACTGGACAAGTCCGTCACATCGCGGGTGCCCACGCGCACCAGCACGGACGACCGCTACTTCCAGGACACTTTCCAGGCCATGCCAGCGGACGGCTACACCGCCATGTTCGAGCGCCTGCTGGACCACCCGAATATCACTGTGGAAACGGGCGTCGATTACGACGACGTGCGGGACGGACTCAACGTGGAACACACGGTCTATACCGGCCCGGTGGACGCCTTTTTCGGCCATTGCTTCGGGCGTTTGCCGTATCGCTGCCTCTCGTTCCGTCATGAAACCCACGACAGGAACCGCTTCCAACCGGTTGCTTGTGTGAACCAGCCGCTTGAAAACGTGCCCCATACCCGCATTACGGAATACAAGCACCTGACGGGGCAGACCCATCCGCAGACCAGCATCAGCTACGAATACCCCTCCGACGAGGGCGACCCGTACTATCCTGTGCCACGGGAGGAAAATCAGGTTCTGTACCGACGCTATGAAGCGCTTGCAGCAGCTATTCCGGATGTATCCTTCGTTGGGCGTCTGGCGACCTACCGGTATTACAACATGGACCAAGTCGTCGCACAGGCGTTGACTACCTACGACCGCTTGCAAAAGGGTACGGGCCGGGGACGCAAGTCGTTGCAGCCTCGCACCAGTGAGAGTGCGGGCGCGGCGGGCAGTCGCGCTGCCGCATTCGCTCCCAGCGTGTCCGAACCCGATCGATGAGCATCAGGCCATTGCGGATCGTGCTTGCAACGGACAGCACAACGCCGTCCGGCGTTGGCCGTCATATGATTACCCTTGCCCAAACACTTGCGGCAGTTGGCGGGCATAATGTCTTCATCGCCGCGCCGCCATCGTCCGGCCTGCTGGAGGATGCGCGTGCAGCCAAATGTACCGTGCAGGCCTATGATGCGCACCGACCCGAGGAGTTTGCCCGCTGGTTGGCCTTTATCGGCACCGATGTGCTGCACGTCCATGCAGGAATAGGCTGGGAGGGGCATGGTCTCGTCGCTCTGGGTTTGCGTCACCGTGCCGACCAGCACGGTTCCGACCGCCAAAGTCCTATGGTGGTCCTGCGCACGGAACATCTCCCTTACCTGCTGACCCATGCCGGACAGAAGGCGGAGCATGCCCATTGGACGGCCCTGGTGGACGCGACAGTCTGCGTTTCCCAAGCCGTGGCAGACACTTATATCGAAGCCGGACACCCCCCGACCGGCTTGCACGTCGTGCGCAACGGTATCGTACCCGTAGCGACCAGTACGGACCGCGCAGCGACCCGTGACCGTTTGGGCTTGGCCGACGATACGTGCGTGCTCCTGACAGTTGCCCGGTTGAGCGAACAGAAAGGCCACGCGACGCTGCTTGATGCGTTCGGAATTTTGCGCCGCACGCACCTTGACGTGCATTTGCTTCTTGCGGGTGATGGGCCGTTACGAGCCGATCTGGAGGTTCAGATCAGGAACGCCGATCTGACGGGTGCGGTGACTTTGCTCGGCAACCGCACCGATGTCGGCGACCTGCTGGCCGCGTGCGATGTCTTCGTGCTGCCCTCCCGGTTCGAAGGTTTCCCGCTTTCCCTGTTGGAAGCCATGGCTGCAGAACGCGCGATCGTGGCAACTGCAATTGGCGGCACGATGGAGGCATTAGTAGGTTCCGAAGCCGATGGTGAGCAGCCATGTGCTTGGACTGTCCCGCCCGACAACCCGGACCGCCTGGCCTCCGCTCTCGCTGCGGCGCTGGATGATCCCAAAGAACGAAGCCGCCGTGCTTCTGCTGCCGCCAAACGCTTCGACCACCATTTCGCTGCAGCCCCGATGGGGGAAGCGATGGCCGCTCTTTACGCTGCAACGCTTGCTTCCTGCGCACCTCCCTACCCGTTTCCCGGAACACCTCCCATGACAGATACTACACTGCAGGAACCCGCCGAATTCCGCCCGACACGTATCGGTTTCGTAGGTGCCGGTGGCATCGCCCACCGACACCTCGATATCCTGTCGCGTTTCGATGACGTGGAAATCGTAGCCTTCGCCGATACCGACATTCACCGTGCCGAACAGGCTGCTGCGCCTTTTCAGGCGCGCGCCTTCGATGGTCACGAGGCGATGCTGGAGGCGGTGGAGCTCGATGCACTCTACATCTGCATCCCACCGTTTGCCCATGGCGATGTGGAGCGCGCAGCGATTGCACGGGGCATTGCGATCTTTGTCGAAAAACCCGTTGCGCTCGATCTGGAACAGGCCCGCAGCATTGCAGCCGAGATCGAGCAGGCGTGCCTCATCACGGCAACCGGCTATCACTGGCGCTATCTCGATACGGTAGACGAAGCCCGCGCCCTGTTGCGCGACAATCCGGCCCAACTCGTTTCCGGTTACTGGCTGGATAGCACGCCCCCACCGCAATGGTGGTGGAAGCAAGACCAGTCGGGCGGGCAGATGGTCGAACAGGCCACTCATCTGCTTGACCTGGCACGGTTTCTTCTGGGCGAAGTGGTTGAGGTCTACGGACGTACGGCCTACCGCGAGCGGGACGATTTTCCAGGCCTGGATGTGCCGACGACCACCACCGCAACGCTGACATTCGCCTCCGGCGTGGTCGCCAACATCGCGTCGACCTGTCTGCTGGGCTGGAACCACCGTGTCGGGCTTCACATGTTTGCCGACAAGCTGGCCATCGAACTGACAGACCACGACATCATGGTCGATACGGGCCATGGGCGCCCTCAGCGTCGTGCCGAGGGTGACCCGGTGTGGCGGGAGGATCGCGATTTCATCGATGCGGTACGTGGAGGGGAGAACCGCATTCGTGCGCCCTATGCCGATGCCTTGCAGTCGCATGCACTGGCTTTGGCGGTGCTGGATTCGGCTCGCAGTGGACAGCCGGTAAAACTCGATGGCGAAGGCACACCGAGGGCCGATCCGGCACCCCTGCGGATGCAACGGGGACCGGAAGAGGCCCATCAAGGCCCACCGCCGGGGCATCGTCATGTGCGCTCACTCGGAATCGAGCGGTCGCACCAGGCCTATATTCATGGCTACGATGAGGCGCCGCCGCATGACGGGCAGGTGCGCCTCGATACGCTCTATTCGGGTTTCTCAGCCGGTACGGAGCTGACCTTCTACAAGGGCACCAACCCTTACCTCCATTCACGGTGGGACGAGGGCCGGGGCGTCTTCCAGCCAGGGGAAGCCGGCATGCATTACCCGGTGCCGTTCCTCGGTTACATGGAAGTCGCGCGGATCGCCCAATCCCGCGCTCATGGTTTCCACGATGGCCAGCATGTTGCGCTCACCTGCGGCCACAAGACCGGACATTTAGCCGACCCGTTCCACGATATACTGACAGCGATGCCCGATACACTCGATCCGATGCTGGGCATTTACGTCGCCCAGATGGGTCCGATCGCCGCAAACGGTATTCTCCATGCCGATGCCGAGATGATGGGACCATCCGTCTCACGGTTGGGCGAAGGGTTGGTGGACCGTCCTACACTGGTTATCGGCGGCGGTGTCGTTGGGTTGCTGACAGCTTTGTTTGCCGCCCAAGCAGGCGCAAGCGAGGTCGTGGTGGCAGATCCCTCACCCTTCCGTCGCGCATGTGCGGAGGCTTTAGGCCTGACCGCAATGGAAGAAGGCCAAGCGGTGGACTATGCCAAGGCCCGCTGGCGCCATGGCGGCAACGACCGGGGTTCCGATATCGTTTTTCAGACACGAGCCGATGCGGGGTCTCTGCACGCCGGCATGCGCGCGTTGCGCCCGCAGGGCTGCGTGATCGATCTGGCTTTCTATCAGGGTGGAACCGACGCCCTGCGCCTTGGGGAGGAGTTCCACCACAACGGCCTGTCGCTGCGCTGCGCCCAGATCGGCCGCATGCCCCGCGGGCTTGGTGGAGTCTGGCCGAAGGCACGCCTGAGCCAGGAAACCCTAAAGCTTCTGCAAGCGCGCGGAGACGATATCAAACGTCACATGATAACCCACGTTATCCCATTCGGAGATACCCCCGGGTTTCTCGCACATCTGGTCGCTGACCGCCCGGACATGATCCAGGTCGTGTTCGATATGCAAGCGTGAGCGATGCACACGAGCCTCCGCGCTCCGTCGACGATGGACCGGACGATCTGAACCCTGCCGTCCTGCACTGGGTCGAACCGGAGCATGAGCCGATCTCGGTTCTGTTCGTCTTCGCGTGGCTTGTCGTTGGTGGCGAGGAAACGGAGGTTCGGTTGCTTGCAGAAGCCCTGGACCCGGCCCGGTTCCGCATCGAGGTGGTCGCCTGCTTCCGCAAGCCCGGCATGCCGGAACAGACCCACGACCAGTTGCACAGGGCAGGCGTTGCCGTCGACACCGTGCCTTATGCGCTGTCGATGGAAGACACCGTGGCCTATCTGGCTGATAAAGTCGGTCGTTACGATGTGGTCGTATCGTGTCAGGACGTAGCCGACATCTATCCCGCGCTTGAACGCATGCGGTTGCCACCGCCACTCATCGAGCATGGCGGGCTCGTGCGCGAGGCGTTGTCGGGGCCCAAACACCTGACATCCCGTTACGTCGGCGTATGTCGCACGATCCGGGATGCGGCCGCGTCCCGCATGCCGGGCCGTGAGCACCATGCGATCGAAATCCCGTCCATGGTCGATCTTGAAGTCGTGCATCCCGAACGCCGTGCAGCGGTTCGTGCCGCGCTTGGCATTGCGCCGGAAACGCCTCTGATCGGGTGGGTCGGGCGTCTGGATGCCAAGAAGCGCGTCGAAGACTTTATTGACGCTGCCACTATTGTGGCGGCCAGCCGGCCCGACACCCGCTTCGTCGTGATCGGCGGCCCCGACGCCTTCATGCCGGACTATGCCAAGTCGTTATACGCCCGCGCCAGTGCGCTCGGTTTGGCAAACACACTGATGTTTCTTGGCGACCGCGCCGATATACCGGACCTGATGGTCGCGCTGGACGTATTCGTCTGGCTGTCACGGGACGAGGGCATGCCCCATGTCATCGGTGAAGCGGGTGCGGCTTCCCTGCCGGTCATCGCCACGCGAGATAACGGGAGCCTTCAACAGATCGACGACGGGGCGAGCGGACTGTTCGTGCCCCACGAGGACCCGCCTGCGGTGGCCAACGCCATGCTGCGGCTCATCGAAGACCCATCGCTGCGTCATCGTCTCGGCGATGCGTTACGGGCGAAGGTCGAGCGTGATTACGCCGTGCCCGTCGTGGCGAAGGTTTGGGCATCTTTGCTGGAAGAGGTTGTGGCCGAGAGACCGGCTGCGCCACCCCCGTCTTTATTCGCCAGCTTCCTGCAAGGCGGGTTCGAATCCTCCACCCATCGGCGTGCCCACGACCGTGCCCGTGTCGACATGATCGCTACAACTGGCCACGATATCAACGCGGCGACCGACTATGCCCTTCTGCGCGAACAGGGCATCGGCACTGTGCGGGACGCAGTACGTTGGCACCTGATTGAAATCGTGCCGGGCCAGTACGATTGGTCGAGCCTCGACAGCCAGCTTGCCGCTGCCGAACGCGGCAATATGCAAGTCATCTGGGACCTGATGCATTACGGCTGGCCGGACGATATCGACGTCTGGACCCCTGCTTTGGTGGATCGGTTCGCGCGGTTTGCAACCGCAGCGGCCAACTACATCGCACAGAGAACGCCGGGTGCCCCTATGTTCGCGCCCGTCAACGAGATCTCCTTTCTTGCCTGGGCCGGTGGGGATGCGGGATATCTGAACCCGTTTTGCCACCACCGCGCGCACGAACTGAAAGTGCAGCTGACACGCGCGGCCATCGTCGCCATGGACGCCATCCGCGCAGTCCTGCCGAGCGCTTGCTTCGTCCATGTCGATCCAATCATCAATGTGGTCGCGGATGTGACCCGGCCCGAAGATCGTTTCCATGCCGAAGGCCATCGCCAGGCGCAGTTTCAAGCCTGGGACATGATCGAAGGGCGTGCCTGGCCGCAACTCGGTGGACGGCCCGATTTGCTGGATATCGTTGGCGTGAATTACTACCACAACAACCAGTGGATCCACGGTGGCCCGCCCATCGATATGGACCACCAACAATACAAGCCGTTGCGCTTTCTTTTATTTGAAACCTACGAACGCTACGGCCGCCCGATCATGATCGCCGAAACCGGTATCGAAGGCCGTGCACGTCCGAAATGGCTGGCCTATGTCTGTGCGGAAATGCGCGCAGCCCGCAAGATGGGTGTGCCAGTGGAAGGTATATGCCTGTATCCCGTTCTGGACCATCCGGGCTGGGATGACGGGCGCTATTGCCCGAACGGGTTGCTCAAGTTCGGCGGTAAGACCGACGCGCGTTCCATCTACCGGCCGCTTCAGCAGGAATTGAAACGCCAGATGACTCTATAGGCCAGGGTCCGGATCCTTGACAGCGAGGCACGGCCTACTCCGTCGTTCGAGGCTTGTTAGGCTTCGCCATTGCGAGGGTTTCAGGTCCAGTACAGAAGATGACCATCCGGTAGCGCTTGCGGAACCTGACGGTTGAAGAAGGCTTTCATGTCGGCCATCAGATCGCGGGGGTAGACGAATTTGACGGAACCGAACTTGGTCCGTTTCTGTACGCGCACCTGTTCGTCCATCTCCAATGCACTCGCCGGATACCACTCCGTGAGCACGGCCTTGGAGCCGGGGGTGAACCGGTGTGTGATGAGTTCGATCGTAACGTTGGGACGGTTGATACGGGATAGGGCCTGTGCCGCTTGATCGAGCAGTTCCGTGTAATGGTGCTCCCAATCCTCAATCGGCATGATGGGTGCAATCGTCAGGCCGACCGGGTACCCCGCTTCGGCCAGGCGACCCATCGCCGACAGCCGGTCTGCCAGTTTGGCCGTACCACCTTCGAAACGGCGCGTTATCGGTTCGGCATTCACAGAGAACCGCGCCCGTGTCCGGCCCCGGTGGTCGATATCTAGCAGCGGTTCGATGCCATCGTATTTCGTCGTAAATCGAAGTTGGACGTCCGCATCCCACTTGCCGAACCAGGCGATGGTATCCGACAGCAAACCGGTCATTGGTTCGATGCCGAGCGGATCGGTGTAGCAGGATGCTTCGAAGGTCGTGCCCTCTCCGGCGCGATGTCTGGACTTCGATGTGATCGTGCCTTGTCCCAGACAGGGTGCGAGTTCTGCCAAAACCTCCGGTAAATTCGCGTGAACCCGTGTTACCGGCGGCCCTTTCAGGGAGCCTGCCAGATAGCAGTATTGGCAGTGGGCCGGACAACCGGTGGCCAGATCGAACCGGAAGTCGGCGGAAGGCGGAATGGGCTGCGGACGTCGTTTCGATGGCGATGCAACGATCACCGCCAGCGTGGACTTGGCATTTCGGTATGTTGCTGCGGCCGTTTCACCTTTCAGCCCGGATATGCGGTCGTGAGACAGATTGACGATCTCAGCGCCAGCCGCTGTCGACCGTTCGATGATCCGTTCCGTCAGCGGCCATTCTCGTGCGGATTTCGTCACCAGAACCCGTTTTGGCTTCCACAGGCGCCCCTGCGTGTGCGGGGCGATCTCATCGATAAACGCCGGATCGGCGCGGGGTTCACTTGGGTTGGATGGGGCAAGATGGGGCGAATTAAGCAAGTTTGTCATGGCTGCTTAACCCGCCCAATCACCATTGGTTCGTTCACCGTTTGCGCATGGCCGCAATGACACCGGCGGTCACGAGGGCACCGATGGCCAACGTCGCCGCTGGGTTCTCCTGCATGGTAAGGAACAGGCTCGTGCGGCGGGTGCCGAACCCAGGTACCAGGTTCGGCATGTCGGACCGCTCAGACCCATCACGGCGCGGTTCGTACAGGTTGTCCCGCATACCCTGACGCGCAGGCTCACTTGCAGTTTGCAGGAACCGACCGGCAGCCTTCATGGCCGCATCGGTCGCTGCCGGGGCGAACTGACCCATCTTGCCGATCAACCAGCCAATGCCACCGACGGTCAGATCCCGTGGGTCGTTTTCGCACGCATGTTCGATCGCATCGGCCACGAGGTCAGGGTCATAGGATGGTGGCGGGTTGCGTGTGCCGTCGGCGTCGAGATAGTTGCGCGCGTGCTCCATATATGTCGTGTCGATGGCAGCAGGCTTGATGAGTGTGACAGAGATCGGCTCGTCCGCCTCCTCCAGCTCCATGCGCAATGCATCCGTCCAACCCTTCACAGCCGCTTTGGAAGCGGAGTACGGGCCCTGGAAGATCATTGCCCGGTCGGACAGGACCGACCCGACATTGATAATCTTGGTCACGGAAGGCGCACCCTCATCGCGCTGTTTGCGGAACTGCGCGACCGCTTCGAGAGAGCCGCCGACAACACCCCAATAGTTAGTATCGAACAGCCTGCGTTGATCTTTCCACGGCACTTCCGTTGCCGCACCGTATATGGCGACACCGGCGTCGTTGATCCAGGTGTCGATACGGCCGAACCGTTCGACCGCTTGTCGGCACACGGTCACCATAGCGTCACGGTCACCGACATCGGCGGTCACGACGAATGCTTCGCCATGACCATCCATCGCCTCGATTTCCCGCGCCACGTCGTTTAGGGCGCTTTCGTTGCGCGACACGAGAACAAGTTTGGCACCACGCTCGCCAAGCCTGCGAGCGGTTGCAAGCCCAATGCCGGACGACGCGCCTGTGAGCACGACGACCTGATCTTCGAGAGCCTTAAATTCGGGCATTAGATGATTCCTAGGATGAAAAGGACGACCCCGGTCAGGACGAGGGAAACGAGGATGGAGCCCGCGCAACCGAGACGGTTGAAGAAGAAGAACATGGGATGCCTACGGTTGGAGGACGACCTTGATACAACCGTCCTTCTTGTCGCGGAACGTCTCGTAGAGTTCCGGCGCATCGGCAAGTGCCGCGCGGTGCGTGATCAGGAAGGTCGGGTCGATGTCGCCCTCTTCGATGTGCTTCAGCAATGTCGGTGCATGCTTCAGCACATGCGTCTGACCCATCTTGAGCGTCAGCCCCTTACCGAAGGCAGCCCCGATGGGAAACTTGTCGATGATCCCGGCATAGACCCCGGGTATCGACAGGTTGCCACCCTTCTGAGTGCACATGATGGCCTCGCGCAATGCATGCGGACGGTCCGTTTCCTGGATACGTGGCAGTCTTCACCCGGTCATACACCGTATCGACGATCCCCGTGCCATGGGCTTCCAGCCCCACGGCCTCGATAACGCATTCGGGCAGCATACCGTTCGTCGCTTCCATCAGCTGATCGTAGGCTTTGGCCTCGGAGATATCGATGATCTCCGCGCCATGTTCTTTTGCCAGCGCCAGTCGCTCTGCCACGTCATCGATTGCAAACACGCGGGTTGCACCCAACAGAAAAGCCGACTTGATCGAGAACAAGCCGACCGGACCCGCTCCGAAGACAGCCACGGTCGACCCTTGCTTTACCCCGGCATTGACAGCTGCCTGATAGCCGGTCGGAAAAATGTCGGTGAGAAACAGCACCTGTTCGTCCGACAGATGGTCCGGCACTTTCAAATGTGTCGCATCGGCCCAGGGCACGCGTACATATTCAGCCTGTCCGCCGTCCCAACCACCATAGAGGTGCGAGTAACCGAACAGGCCAGCAGCCTGTTGCCCGTTCATGGCGCGCAGTTTCTCGCCGTCCGGATTGGTCTCGTCACACAGGGAATAGAGCTGTTGTGCGCACCAATGGCAGTGGCCGCAGTTGATCGTGAACGGCACGACGATGCGGTCGCCCTTTTTCAGAGATGAAATTTCCGAACCGGTTTCGACGACTTCGCCCATGAACTCGTGGCCGATGATGTCGCCCTGTTCCATGGCCGGGATGAACCCGTCGAACATATGCAGATCCGAACCACAGATCGCCGTCGACGTGACCTTGATGATTGCGTCCTTGGCGTCCTTGATTTCCGGGTCCGGGTGGGTGTCGACCCGGAAATCGCCGGTGCCATGATAGGTGACTGCGCGCATGAGATTGCTTTCGATGGTGGTTGTGGACGGGACGTGGGGACGAACGCCCCCACGTCAGCTCATTGAGAGCAGCAGTTACATCTGCTCGTTCTGAGCGCCTGATTTCGCGCGCGCCTTACCGAGGTCCGGTTTCTGGCCTTCGGGTTCGGCCTTGTCGCGGACGGTGTAGGTGCCCTTGCCGTCCATAGTCGGTCCGCCGTTGGTCCACACACCCTGTGGCGTCGGCTCGTCGATGGAGGTGTTGAGAAAGTAGTATGCGTGTTCGTTGGCCTGATGGCTTTCCGGTGTGGAATTGGGGATCGGCATTGTGGCTTCGATCCCACCAAGATCCTCGATGACGGCCAACCACTGCTGTTGGTGCATCGTGTCGCGCGCAATCAGGAACGACAGCATGTCCTTCATGCCGCGTCGTCCGTCATGTTGTAGAGCCGGGACGCCAGTACGCGGCCAGTCGATTCCGCCATCACGTTGGCGAACATGTCGGCGGCAAGGTTTCCGGACGCGTAGACGTGGCTCATGTCGAAGGGCACGCCATTCGCGTTCACCGGCATGGCGGACAGCCCTGACGAGAGCAGATGACGGGGGTTCATATCCGCCATCATTTTCTTTGGGTCACGTCCGTTCATGACGGCATCGACGATGCCGTCGGACGCTGCATCTTCCTGCACATCAAGCGGCGCGTCCTGAAGGTTGAGCGCCACAGCGTGGGCTAGAAACTCCACGTGGGAGAACTCTTCGGTCGCCGTCATCATCAGCATGTCGCGATATTTCGCGTCGCCGCGTGCGCCCATGGCCTGGAACATGTACTGCATGGCGACACGGATTTCGCCTTCAACACCGCCGATGGCCTGCTGGAGGTATTTGGCGAACACCGGGTCGGGCGTGTCGACTTTAACTTCGTACTGCAACTTTCCGGAATGATAGAACATGGGGCTGATCCAAAGGTGGATGGGATTGTCTAACCATCTGGCCACGCTAAGGTTCCGCTCCTCAAACGATGATCCATCGGCTTCGAATCCCAATGCTCGAAATCTATTGATCCGGACCTTTACTCTCGATTGAAGTGCAATACTTCCAACTTGCGAATAGCCAACCGGCAGGCTGGGCAGCCAATTTGATAAAACCTTCTTTTGCCGAAAGTCAGTGTTCGCCAGCTGCGCTACGGTGGAAGTGTCCGCTGGAACGATGCGCTTAGGGATTGTAGGCTTCAGGAAGCTGATCGGAGCAACCCAGCATGTCACCAACCGAAAGCGAACACCTCGATGTCGCCATCAGCGGCGCAGGCCTTTCCGGCATCTGCGCCGCATGGCACCTTCAGGACAAGCATCCGCAACGGTCCTATGCCGTGCTGGAAATGCGCGATGCGATCGGTGGTACGTGGGACTTGTTTCGCTATCCCGGCGTGCGCTCCGATTCCGACATGCCGACGTTGGGTTATAATTTCCGCCCGTGGACCGGCGAGAGGGCGATCGCCGATGGACCGTCGATCCTGCAATATGTACGGGACACAGCGACCGAGGCCAATATCGACGACCACATCCGCACTCGCCACAAAGTGGTCGGTGCTGATTGGAAGACCGACGATGCCCGCTGGCACTTGAGCGTGGAAACATCGGATGGCACCCGCTATATCGCGGCGCGCTTCCTGATGATCTGCGCCGGGTATTACGATTACGATCAGGGCTACCTGCCGGACTGGGAGGGCACAGGTAAGTTCAACGGCACCTTCGTTCACCCTCAAAAATGGCCGGACGATCCCGACTGGAGCGACAAGCGCGTCGTCGTGGTGGGCTCGGGCGCGACGGCAGTCACGCTGGTGCCGGAACTTGCCAGGAAAGCCGCTCATGTAACCATGTTGCAGCGTTCGCCAACTCACATCGCAGCGCTGCCATCCATAGACACGAAAGCCAACTGGATGCACCGGACGTTGGGGGCAAGGCGTGCCCATCGGCTAACGCGGTGGAAGAACATCGCCTCTTCGATCTTCTCTTACGAACTGGTACAGAAGTATCCGAATTTCGTGTCCGGCCAGTTACGCAAAGAAGCTGCCAAGGAACTGCCGGAAGGGTTCGACCTCGCCACCCATCTGACACCAACCTACAAGCCGTGGGACCAGCGGCTGTGCCTGGTGCCGAATTCCGACCTGTTCCACACTATCCGAGACGGGCGCGCACACATTGTGACCAACACGATCGAACGCTTCGATGCCGATGGTATCGTACTGTCCTCCGGCGAACGGTTGGACGCGGATATCGTCGTCACTGCCACCGGGCTGAACCTGAAAATCATCGGCGGCATCGAACCCACCGTCGATGGCAATGCGATCGAATTGGCCAAGACGTTTTCCTACAAAGGCGGGCTGTATTCCAGTGTGCCCAACTGCTCCGTAGCGCTGGGCTATATCAACGCGTCGTGGACGCTGAAGTGCGAACTGGTGTGCGAATACATCATGCGGCTCATGTCCCATATGGACGCATATGAGCACGATTACGCCGTGCCTAGAGTGTCCGGGCCGGAGATGGGCGAGCGCACTACGTTCGAACTGTCATCCGGCTATCTTGAACGGTCTCGGGCTCAAATACCCAAACAGACCGAACGAGGGCCTTGGAAGCAAAACCAAAACTACGGGAAGGACGTGAAGCTGCTTCGACGTGGTCCGGTGGACGATGAGATAATTTTTGGCAAGGCGGGTGAGGCATGGAGTGACCGGGCAAACGCAGGTCCTTCCCCAACGTCAGCTCCACCTGCGCTCGAACCAACCGCATGAAGATCGATGGCGCGGGCGTCGTGCTTATTGGGGCAGGTTCCGGTATCTGGCTGAAAGCGGAAATTGGCACGCGACGTGGTTGTCAGTTATAGCGGACGTTCCATACGTTAAATTGTGCGACCGGTAAGTCTCGACCAATGCGTTCGACAGCTTAGACTGGTTTCATGAAGCTAATTCGAGAGGCTGATTGTATGACCAAACCGACCATCGTTCCCTACCTATCGTATCGTGATGGCGCAGACGCCATCGATTTCCTCACCAAAGCATTCGGATTCAAGGTCAATATCCGCGCAGATTCGGATAATGGCTCGGTCGAGCACGCCGAGCTTGTATATGGCAATGGCGTGATTTTGATGGGAACTGCCGACCTGCCCAAGGGCACGCCAGGTGTGTACGTTGTTATAGAGGACGTTATCGCTCATCACGCTAACGCAATGGCTAATGGTGCCGAGGAGGTCTTTCCTCCAGAACAAACCAAGTGGGGAACGCAACGCTATCGGTGCAAGGACTTCGAAGGACAAGAATGGACGTTCGGCACCTATGCGCCATCCACAGAACCGCCCGCGTGGGGTTAGGTCAACATATCATAGCATCCATCACTCGCACAGGCGTTGCAAAAACCGTTGGTTTTGAAGCGCATTACCGACTCCAATGATTCCAATCTGCTAGCTGTCGGAGAAATTCTTCGCAAAACAACACGCGAAACTTGCCGATAGGAGACGTTGCGTGTCATGCATTTGCAGCTGCGAAGCAGACGTCCCGGTTGTCGGAACGCCCCTTGACCTAACCTCCCTACAGATCGGCTGCTTCGGACATCGATATCGCGTCGTCGAGGTCTACACCTAGGTAGCGAACGGTGCTTTCCAGTTTGCTGTAACCGAGCAGGATCTGCACAGCTCGCAGGTTGCCCGTGTTTTCGATAATCAGCGCCACCTTGATGCGCCTCAACGAATGCGTTCCGTACAGGGAGAGGTTCAAGCCGATCTCGGTGACCCAGCGCCTAACGATCCGTGCGTATTGGCGCGTGATGATTGGGCAATCTTTCTTTGACCGGCTCGGCCATAGAAAATCCTCCAGATAGCCGCCATGCTCTTCCAACCAAGCTGTAAGTCGTTCCCCGGGTTTGCTCGGTCAGCTCGAATGTCACCGGTTTACCAGTCTTTCGCTGGATGACCGTTGCCCTGAGAACGCCGGAGCAATAATCGATAACGCGCGTTCGATTGCCTGTTGCTGCGATAGGCTTAGGGCGTTGCGGGTCGCGACCGCCAAGTCTTCGTCCATCCAGCCGCTCATGCCGTGCGTGATGACGTCGATCGGTCCGGGAACGGGATACGCAGCGACAGGCAAACCGCACACCATAGCCTCGATCATCACCAGCCCGAATGTGTCTGTGCTTGAGGGAAAGACGAACACGTTGCCACTGGCCAGATGGGCTGCAAGATCGGTGCCGAACCGGTAGCCCATGAAGCGCGCCTGCGGGTGCTGCCGCTCGGCGATATCACGGAGAACACCGAGGACGACTGGCGATCGAACATTCACCCGATCGAACTCATGGATTCCCCACGCTGCCAACGATCCCAGATCTCGGCACGCTGAGAGGCGCCATATTAGATACGGCGGTGGTACTTCATGGTAAACACTCCATCTTCGTTCAAAGATATCTGTGTTGCGACCACCCGTTGAACCCACCGCCCGTTTTTCGCGATCGCGGATGGACAGCTAGGTGGACATCAATGTCCGCTATCAGGGTCGCAACCCTATCTCCGAATGTGTTGTTAGGGGCGCATAGCCGACTTGTGCCATGGCACCGGCGTATGTCCGCTTTGGGGAGACTGGTTCATTTCCCGCAAACGGCAGCAACGGGCTGCGAATGCCGTTCAGTAGCGATGGAGCGTCCCCCTGATAGCCTTCTGCTATGAGCCCGAACGGGACGGTCTGATTTGTGTCGAGGCTGGCAATCACAGCTCTTCACGCACTGCCTTGCCCGGACTCCGCTGAAAGGTACTGACCGACATCGCTGACCATTGACTGTCGGATGCGGGACCTCGACGTCAACGTTGCCAACCCTCCGTCGCCATGATTTTCTGCGCCTCTTCGGAGACGAGGAAGTCGAGAAATTCCTGCGCTTCCGGATCGGCATCGGGGGAGATGACGACGTTGACGTCGCGATAGATGACCCGGTCCGGTCCCAACTCGACTTGGTCGAGATCGTCCTTGGTGATCGGCCAATTCGGCCATGTGATCCAGGCATCGGCGTCCTGCTCGCCGAACTGCTTGTAGCTGGCCCCTGAGCCAAGGGCATACGCCACGATGTTGCTTCTGAATCCTGCGATATCCCCAAGCCGACCGAGCCGACCGGCCACATCTTCCCAGACGCCAGTGCCCGATGTGTTGTAGACACCCGCTCCTTCCGTCACCACGATCCGCAAGTTCTCTGCGAGGAGATCGTCGAAACCCTTGATACCTTTAGGGTTGCCGGCTTTGACCGCGATTACGGCTGGGCGAACGTAGATCGGTTTCACGGCTTGGTGGTCGAAGGCGGGATAGGTCAGGAGAAAGGCTGTCATCGCCTGCTCCGCCGTGCCCCAGAGGATGTCCGCATCGGCCTGCGCGTCCGCAGTCCACGCCGCTTCGGGGCCCGCGACGATCGTCACCCTTGTACCCGTCCTTTCCTGCCAAACATCGGCCACCTTGCGGAATGCCGTATGCGGCCCTCCAGCACCGTAAAGTTTGACTTCGCTGTCACCTGGCGCGTGGTCGATGGAAGCGTCGTGCAAATCGGTCTTGCCGAGCCTGTCGGCAAAGACGTCCGCCTGCGCAACGGTGGCACCCAGAAGTGCGAACGACAGGGCCGTGCCGGCGATGAACGGGGCGGCGAGAGGAAAAAGCATCCTGTTGTCCCTATTAAGCGAGGTAACCGAAGGTCGGCGCACGAGACCTGTTTCTAGCAAGGCGCCGGCCCGTTAACAAGGAACATCCATATGACGAGCAGAAGACGGGCAGGCGGCGAGCGTGTGTTCATCTCGTATGTCTCAGTGGCAGCAAGGTCCGCTCAGCCGCCCTTCGGGCCTATATGAGACCATGTGATCTGAGCGGCCGCTTAGGGGAAGCCGGAGTAAACGGTGCGAACGGCAGCTTTGGGCCGCTTCTGATCAGGGTTGAGGCCATGCTGCCAATGTTGCGTCCGCAATTGCATTCAGCTTGGCACGCGATGCACCATCGCGTGCGAGGGTCGAAAGGCCCTGGATCGTGCACATCGTGCTGGCGGCCAGAATGGATGGGTCGCTCTCGTTCGGCAGGAGGCCGGCTGCCACGTCGTTCTCAATACGAGCGCGCAGTCGCGCTTCGGTGTCGATGCGGATGGCGGCGAGGCTCGCTTGAACATCTGCGGAGGCTGACGAACAGGAGGCTGTCGCCGTCGCCATGAGACAGCCCTTCGGTGTCTTTCGCTCCGTGAACCGCTCTACCGCACCCGTTAGCAAGGCCCGCGCCGCATCGCGGGCGTCGGATGCCGATGCGATGATGTGGGGCGTGGCCTCTGGGCCGCCGCGATAGAGTTCGACGGCTTCCAGAAACAACCGTCGCTTGTCGCCGAAGGCTGTGTAGAGGCTTGGGGCGGTGATGCCCATCGCTGTGGTGAGATCGGCGACCGAACTCGTTTCGTAGCCATGCTGCCAGAAGGTCAGCATGGCTTGCTCCAGCGCAACGTCGCGGTCGAAGGACAGCGGTCGACCGCGGCGGGCTTTCACAAAATGCGGGTCGGTTTTCATAGTGATCATTCAGAAACGCATTGACGTGGATACGGTTTGGCAGCTAGCACAGCGCAGCTTATCATATCGCTTACTACGGAATAAAGCCATGGGTCTTGATCAATACCGCACTTTGGGCCGGTCCGGCCTTGTCGTCTCGCCACTCTGTCTCGGCACCATGACCTTCGGCACCGATGATTGGGGTGCGGACGAGGCCGCATCGCGCGCCATCTTCGATGCCTACCGGGAAGCGGGCGGCAACTTCTTGGACACCGCCGACATCTATTCCGGCGGAGCGAGCGAGGACATGGTGGGGCGGTTCATTGCCGACACGAAGTCGCGTGACGAGATCGTGCTCGCCACAAAATTCGGGTTCAACGCCGGGGCCAGTCCGCTGGGCGATTCCGCGGACGGTCGTGGCAATCCGCACGCGGGCGGTTGCGGCGCGATGAACATTCACCGCGCTCTCGACGCTTCGCTGGAGCGGCTGAACACCGACCACATCGATCTCTACTGGATGCATATTTGGGACGGCGTGACGCCTGTGGAAGAGATCTTGGAGACGCTCGGTAATCTGGTGCGCGCGGGAAAAATCCGCCACTTCGCCTTCTCCGACATGCCCGCATGGGTCGCCATGAAGGCTGCGATGATTGCCGCCGAGCGGCGCGTGCCCGGACCGATCGCCATGCAGCTCGAATACTCCCTCGTCGCCCGCGACATCGAAGCCGAGCACATACCGGCAGCGCGGGAAGCGGGCATGGGCGTGATGCCGTGGAGCCCGCTGGCGGGTGGCTTCCTGACGGG
The DNA here is from genome assembly GCA_963841615.1 of uncultured Alphaproteobacteria bacterium. GTDB lineage: Bacteria > Pseudomonadota > Alphaproteobacteria > Rhizobiales > Rhizobiaceae > Pseudahrensia. The sequence continues at coordinate 26,755 of CAWJDI010000005.1, forward strand.
CAAATACAAGCGCGAGAATACGTCCGACACCGGCCGGCTTTCGGGTGCGAACCCGTTCGGCGACACGAAGTTTGCCGACCGCAACTGGGACATTCTCGACGTTCTGAAAGCCGTGTCCGAAGAGATCGACGCCCAACCCGCTCAGGTGGCACTCGCTTGGGTCATGGCCCAACCAGGCGTCGCATCGACCATCATCGGCGCAAGTCGCGTGGAGCAGTTGCAGGCAAACATCGCGGCCACGGATATCGATCTGACGCCCAAGCATTTGCAGCGATTGACCGAAGCCAGCGCTACCGCTCCGGGCTTTACCGCCATGCTCGCCTCGCCACCCGTCCGCAGCATGGTCTTCGGCGGAAATACGGTGCGCGGGTGGGGTGAGGCGTGAGCCAATCGTGCGGCATCTCCTCCACCACATTGATTTGCAAGTTGCACTGATGGCCTCGACCGATGCAGCATCTTCGACCGAACATGTGATGACCGGAACTCAACTCGATGCACTCATGACCGGCAATTCAGTCTATCTCACAGAACCCAATTCGGGGGGCGAAATTGTGCTGTGGTACGGTGCGGATGGTCGGACTATGGCGCGCCTTCCCTCGACGGCAATGCTGGATGGCACATGGAGCATCAAAGGCGACTATTCGTGTATCGTCTGGAGCTACAGCTCCAAAGACAGCTGCTCGCGGATGGTCAGATTTACCGACCGGATGGAGTTGCAGGAGAAGGGTTCGAACCGCGTCCTCGGCGTCGTACGCCGGATCGTACCGGGCAACGCCGAAGCGCTGTAGGCTGCCGCGCCCATATTTGGCATCGCGGCACCCATTCTCGCACGAGCGTGGGAGTGGGGACTGAACGTCTGCTTTGAAGTCAGTCGCATCTCTAAGCTGACCGTCCGCAATGGGCCGTAGATGCCGATCACGCATTCATCTGATTGTTAAATGCGTGACATTGGTCGAATGTCCAATAAGGCTTAAAGTAGATATGCGTTCTGGCGCGTCCGTTCCGCGAGTATGTAAGCGAGACGTTCTTGCTGGAACGGATATATACGTTTCGTCCCGACTGCCGATTGCGCTAGGATCAAGCATTCCGCTGAATGGGCTGAGCAGAATGCTCCTCGAATATCTTCGAAGTAGGCCGACAGGCCGCTTCCTCAAGATTACCGCTTCGACGGCATGTGCCGTTTTGTGCTGTTTGTCCCCCGCACGCGCAGATCCGGTTGCGGTTGCCTGTGAGGGTGGAGCACCGCAGGCCTGTCTAATCTCCGACAAGCGCGACCTGGGTGCAATAGTGGCCCTGTCGGTTCCAATCGGTTCTGTGGATGAACGGGGCGACGAGCACGGCATCGCGCACTATCTGGAACACCTCGTTTTTCGCAATCGAGTTGTGGAAAATGGCCAACCGACTTCAGGTCAGGGGCCCATCGATGCCTTCGGCAACGCATCCACGACCTACGGCTCCACCACCTACTACTGGCAAGTGCCGCCTGAGCGTGTCGTGGATGCGATCGAACGGGCTTTGACAGTCTTCAATCCGCTGGATGTTGGCGACGCGGCTGCCAAGGGAGAGCGAGACGTCGTCATGCGCGAGCGCGAGCAACGTTTTGCCGATGCGGACACGCGCCGGGCGGAACGACTGGACGGCCGCCTCTATGCCGGGTCACCACTGGAACGACCGGTCATCGGCACAATGGACGAGATCGAGGCGATGACGCTTGCCGCTGCGAACGCGTTCCACACACGAACCTACGATGCACGTCGCTCCACATTGATCGTCGCAGGCCAGTTCGATGCGGTGAAGGTGAAGGCAGCACTGCGAACGCAGGCCATTTTCCCGGCACTGCCGAAAGTTCAAGTGATTGCTTACGACAGGCCGAGCCCGCTGACCGAAGCTGATCGGGTCCGGATCGTAGACACCTTCACGACGGTCGAGCGGACCTACGATGGGGTGGTCGTGGAAACACCCGACAACGGATCGACCGCAGCCGGTACAATCCTCGGTCGATATCTCGATTCCGATCTGCCCGGGGCGCCGCGCGACATTCTGGTGCGCAAGCGCGATGACGTGCGAGCGGTTGGTTTTTCCGTCAGCGAACCGGTCCCCGGCTGGTTCATGCTTAGGGTGAGCATGACAGTTCGACCAGGAGCAACCGAGCAGGCCCTCGATGCCCCTTGGAACGCCTGGAACGAGGAGCGAACGCGCTTGCAGGAGAACGGTATTCCGCCTGAAGCAGTCGACCGTCTGCGTGCCCGTCTGATCGAAACAATTGCGCGCACACGCGACCGTGGTCTGGAGACCGGCAACGATCTTATCGGCTGGCTCGCCAGCGGAGGCACAGTCGAGGATTGGCGGACTACCCCGAAGCCATGGCGAAGGTCACGAACGTCGATGTCGATCGCCTTCTCGAACGCTTCCGAACACCGCTACGCGCCGTCGTGGCCGATGCCGTACCGACCCCTCGCTGAACTTTACTGACAGGAACCCAAGCATGACCCCAAACACCGTACGTCCGAACCGTTCGCTGCCCTGTTGGACTTCGATAATCGCGTTTGTAGCAAGCGCGGTGCTGCTATCCTCCGTAGCTCGTGCCGAGCCACCCAAAGTCAGCACGGTCACGACGCCGGGCGGCCACGAAGTCCATATTGCAACTCTGCCCGATGCGCCCTACAGTCAGATCCTCTTCGCCTGGCCGAACGCGGTTGCCCTCAATCTGCCAGGCAAGGAGGGCGTCTACACGTTGGGGCCAACGTTACCGTTCGAAAAGGCAGGAGAATGGGACCTTCTTGCCATCAAGGAAGAGATGGAGGATCGCAAGCAAGGCATTGTGCTCGCGAACACCTTCGACGCGACCAACATGGTGGTCATGGCATCGAAGGGTAGCAGCTTCGAGCCGGCGACCGGGATTGCCGCAGATATTCTGAAGCGCCCCGCACTGGCACCGGACGATCTGGCGCGGCTCCAGCGCGACATGAGCGACAACCTGAAAGCGAACGATCATGATCCCGGGTTCATGCTGCAGCGGGCGCTCGGAGCTTTCATCGCCGGCGACGACCGTCGCCTGGCGGTGCTGACCAACCAACCGGCATCCACCTTCGAAAGCGTGACGGTTGACGACATTCGCGATTGGATGTCGAAGGTCCTTACGTCCGGGCCGCAGGTTTTCGCCGCCGGACCGGCCAGCGAGGATGAGATCGCAGCCGCGGTCGATACGGTGCTGGCGGACTTGCCGGTTGCGGACGGACCGGCGAAACCAGCCGAGCCTGTCCAAATTGAGCGACAAGGCCAGACGCTTGCTGTGAAAGTGCGGGACGCCCCGGTCGCATTGATCACCTTCGCCATGGAAGGTCCCCGGGAGTCGTGGGGCCGCGGCGCCGCGTTCCATACACTTGTCGGAACCTCGGACTCGCGCCTGTTCAAGTCACTGCGATCTATGATGGGGGCGACCTATGGCTTCCAGCGGGGCGACATCATGTTGCCCGCCGGTCGGCAGATCACCACCTTAGGCGGTGCCGTCGCGCCAGACCGAGCAGCAGAGGTCGTGAAAGCGGTGCGCGAGGAAATGGAGCGCTTGCGCACACAGGGTATCACCCAAGTGGAGTTCGAAGCCTACCGTGAGTTCTTCCGTCCCCGCGAGACTGGGAGGACTGCCGACCCCGATGCCGTCACTGGCAACATGCGCGACAGCGTCCAGGCGGGGCTCGAAATCGACATCGCCAGAATAGGACGAGAACTCGAAGGTCTCACGTTGCAGGCAGTCGATAACGAGATCGCAGAAGTGCTGCCTGAACGCATGACTGCGGTGGTGTTGACCAACGATCTGGCAGGTGTCGAGGCCAACTGCACCGTCGAAACGCCAGAGGAGGCGACGAACTGTCCCAAGTGAGCGACGTCGCACTCGTGATCGACCGGCAATCCGACGCGATTACGTCTGCTTCGAGCCCATCTTGCCGAATGCAATGCGTTGCTCGAATGGCAGCTTCCGGCATGGCTCATTGGGTCAGTTGCTTGGAATGCCGGGTTCGGTGGCTTGAATGCTTTCTCGGTGCGACACGGTCGCCCACCATTCAGCGAGCGTTGAGTAAGCCTTCAATGCACTGGCGCCTTTCCGTGCTTGCACAAAGTAGGCGATCATCGGCGCTAGGTGGCAATCCGCGACGGTGAAATTCTGACCATCCAAGACGCGCCCCTCTTTCGCAATGTTGTTCAGTGCATCTAGTACAGTATGAGCTGTATCGATGCCCGCTGTGATTTCCGCTTCATCTGCGAATTTGCCAACAGCAGGCCGAGAAATTTGATGAGAGAAAACCTGCCGGACCATAGGTCGATAACCGTAGCTATCAACAATCGATACTACTTGCGTGACGCGCGCCAGTGTCTCAGCTTTGGTTGGCATCAATTCCGGTCCCTCAAAAGCCGTATTGATGTAACGAGCGATTGCGCAAGTTTCAAAGAAATTGAACTCGCCGTGGCTTAGGACAGGCATTTGTCCAAATGGATTCCGTTTGAGATAAGCTTCGGGAATATGGGCTGCGAAGGGATCAATCTCTTCGGTTTCATAGAAGACGCCCTTCTCGTGCAGCACTACTCGCGCGATACGATTATAAACACTGTAGCGGTAGCCGCGAAGAATGACTGCATTGCCCATTAATTCCTACCACCATGAGAATTGCCTGGGCAAATAGCGGCCATAAAAAACAAAAGGTCCACCAGCAGCTTAGTCCGCTTATGGGAAACAGACTATCTGGGCACGAACGGCGGCAAGCGGCCGGAAATGCTGCACGGCTTTTGTGAATTTGAGATCGTGCTGGCGGGCAGCTTCGATACTGTCGCATTCCAATAGCGGCGCCTCAGACAATCGAACACTATCCAAGATTGTTCATTGGCAGAAGTGTCGCACTTCAACTGTCCCGTAGCGCGCGGTCGAGCCAGTCGCCGAACTGTCCAACCGTCCGCTCCATCGGTGAAGCAGTCGGTGTGAGCAGCCAATACGCACGGTCGAGACGCAGGCTTTCCTCGAACGGGGGCACGAGACTGCCAGTACGAAGCTGGTCCTGCACCAGCGTATCGACCGCCATATAAACGCCTTGTCCGGCAATCGCTGCATCCATGCAAAGGGTCGCATCGGAGAACGTGGTACCCTCCTGTAGGCCGCCTTCATCTACGCCTGCAGCTTGTGCCCACCATGTCCACATATCCGGGTCACTGGCATCCTTCAGAATGGGAATATCAAAGAGATCGTTGGCGCTTTTCAATTGCTGGGCCGTTGCGGGTGAGCAGACCGGGAAGATAGTCTGATCGCTCAGTTTGCGGCACGTCACACCCGCCCATGGGCCACGGCCGGACCGAATGCACGCATCAATGTCACTCGTTACGAGATCAACAAACGGAAGACTGGCGTCGATCCGCAGCTTCACATCGGGATGTCCTTCGTAGAAACTACCGAGACGTGAGACTAGCCAACGGCTGGCAAAGACCGGGGCGACGGAGACGGTGAGCGTCCGGTCATTGGCACGCTGACATGCGCGGATCGCGCCAGCAATTTCTCCCATGCCTCGCGTCAGTGCCGCGCAGACCTCCGCGCCCAATTCTGTCGGCCGCATTCCCTTTGGGATGACGCAGGAAGAGCGCATGACCCAGCCGAGCCTCGGCTTTGATGACGGCTTGGCTGACCGTACCTTCGCTCACACCGATCTCGTCGGCAGCCCCACGCAATCCTCCCAGACGGGCGACCGCCTCCACGGCCCGTAGAGCGGACAGGGGGACGTGGTTCAGTTCTCTCAAGGTGCGGCCTTCGGTTCGGTGTGTATAGCTGAGATTAAGCCATCTGCAGAACTTCTCCATACCGCACGGCCGCGTTCGGAGCGATGGTGCAGCAGTCCTTGATGAGCCTGATCACAGTCCGCATGTCCGCTTCCCGTCCAGCCGTTCCACTTTTCGTCTTGGAAATCGCATTCGTACTGTGCTGGAGCAGCGGCTATGTGACGGCGGAATTCGCCCTCGCCGGCAGCGCACCCTTCACGGTTCTGTTCGTGAGATACGTTGCTGCAGCATTACTGCTATTGGGCTGGCTAGTCCTTCGCAGGCAGACCATTCCACGGTCGTGGCGTGTTCTGGCCCGCATCGCGATCGTCGGTATTCTGTCGAACGCCGTGTGGTTGGCCGCGCTTTTTATCGCGCTCGATCTTGGCGTGACGTCGGGCACAGGCGCGCTGCTGACCTCGGTTCAACCTATGGCCAGCGCTGTTCTCGGATTGGTGCTGTTCGGGTAGCGTCTTGCGGTACATCAGTCGCTCGGCGTCGTACTGGGCATTGTCGGCGTTTACCTCGTGGTGGCCGAGGATGTAGCCATGCTGTCGGCACCGCTCTGGGCCTACGCGCTTCCGCTGATCTCGGTGGCTGCGATTGCCGTTTCCTACGTAATCGAGAAGGGCAATAGTATTGAAGAGACGGTGACGCCGATCAGCCTGTCCGTCCGACTGATGGTTCAGTTCGCAGCCTCGGCGATAGTATTGATGCCCTTTACCTGGTTGGAAGGATTTCCTTTCCGGCCAGACCCAGTGGTCGTGCTGGCGTTCGGTTGGCAGATCATCGGTCTGTCCATCGCGTCCTACGGCTTGATGTGGGCGATCCTCGATAGGTCAGATGCCTTGCGCACATCGGCTTTGATGCCACTCATGCCTCCGACAACACTCGCTATGAGCGCCTTGCTGTTGGCCGAGCCGATTGGACTGACGAAACTGATCGGCTTCACAGTCGCTGTTGCAGGCGTCGCAATAGTACGCCGGAGCTCCACTAGCTCGACATAAAGGGCGCTTCACTCGAATGGCAGCTTTCAGAAAGCTCAGTTAAACCCACCGACCGTCCTCAAAGGGCCGTCTTTGAAGATCGTGGGTGCCTACGGTGCTCTTGAAACCCCAGCCGTTTCTGTATGGAGGTTCCAAAATGTCCTAGACCGTTGCCTGTGGCGTTCCAGATGTTCGAAATTGGCCCTTAAGGAACGCAATTCGTGTTTCTGGACGCAGTTTCGCTGGATTACACCCTATTCGGACGGTCCTGGTTCATTCGCCTGTGGTCCCCGTTCAAGGTAGGTCGACAGCGCGATGTAGCTGCGCGTGCCTCGCACACCCTCGATCGCATAGATGCGTGCGAGCAAGTCTTCGAGCGCCTGTGCGTCCCGGCAGCGAACTTTCATCAAGATGCACGCATCGCCCGTTACCGTGTGGACCTCCTCGACGTCCGGTTCGGCGGCCATTCGCAGGAACGCGCCCTTCGCGCCCCAGCCCCCGGTATCGACGTGGACGAAGGCGAGCAGCGGACGGCCGATAGTCGGTCCGTCCAACCTCGCGACAGTGCCCCGGATCGAACCGTCGCGCTTGAGACGCTTCACGCGCTCGTGGACGGCGGGGGCGGACAGCGCGATGGCCTCGCCCAACTCGGCGTAGGATCGCGTCGCGTCCTCGGACAAAAGCCCTAATAGCATTCGGTCCTTCGCATCCAACGGAGCCGCCGAACGGGACCTGCGCCGAACGCCCTTTGTTTCCACTGCCAACACCACACCTCCGCCTTGCGATCGAACTGGGTTCGTCGCATTCAACCAATCATCTCATATCATACGGACAAGGTCGGTGCACTATTTCGAAGGGTTGGCTGACCTTTATCCTCCTGCTCGGCGTCGCCGTGATCGGATCGAACTCCCTCGTGCTGTCGCCCGTCCTGACCGATGTCACTGCCGACCTCCGCACGATGCCCCTCGTGATTTCCCGCGCCATCGCGGCCTATGGCGGCGCGACGGCTCTGTCCGCACTGCTTCTTGGCTTCACCATCGACCGCTACGGCGTGCGTGCAATGCTGATCGTCGGATCGGTCCTGCTTGCACTCGCGACCTTCGGAAGCGCGCTCGCGTCGTCCTGGATCGCGTTGGCCTTCGCTCAGGCAGCAGCTGGGCTCGCGGGGGGAGTCATGCTGCCCGCGATCTACGCTGCGGCGACCGAAGCGGGCGGGGAGAAGGAAGGCGCGCAACTGCTCGGGCGCGTGCTGACCGGATGGTCGGTCTCACTCGTCGCGGGCGTGCCGCTATCCGCCTTCATCGCCGAACGGCTCGGATGGCAGGCGAGCTACGTTGCGCTGGGTCTGCTGGTGCTGGTGGGGCTCGTCGGGTTCGTGCGGCTTCCACGAAGCGAGCCTGCCGTCGATCCCAGCCGATCCCGTCCGGGCGTCTCTACGACACTGGCGGCGGCAAACATCGCCGGCGTGCGTGCGCTCCTTGTCGCGCAGTTCCTGTTCATGACCGCCTTCTACGGCACTTATGCCTTCTTAGGCGATCATTTGCGTACGCCGCTCGGCATGTCCGCGTTCGCTGCCGGACTGGTGGTGCTGGCGTACGGCGTCGGGTTCGGGTTCGCGAGCGTATGGGATCGGATCGTGGACCGGTTCGGCCCCGCTCGCGCGCTGCCGTTCGCGTTAGCCTTTGTGGCGCTCTCATACGCGTCCATGCCGCTCACGACCGCGTTTCAGACCGGCGCGTTTGCTGCCGCCTTCGTGTGGGGCTTTGCCAACCACTTCGTGCTCAACGTGATCGTTCTGCGGCTCGGCAAGCTGGGCGGATCGGAACGTGGGATGGTTCTCGGACTGAACAGCGCGGTGACCTACGTGGGCGCTCTCGCTGGTCCTCTTACCCTGGGGTTGCCTTACGCCGGATCGGGGTTCGGTGCGCTCGCTCTTTGTGCTGCTGTAAGCGTCGTTTTTGCCGCGATCGCAACGCTGCTAGAAGCGCGGCGGAAACGTGATGCGGTCGCCACGTAGGAACATTCGCCCAGCACGTTGCACCGTGTATGCTCGAACGGGGCCATGACCGGCGACTTTGCGGACTTTTGAGACGTTCAGGAGTTCTTAAACTATTCTGTTGCGCTCCCATGGAAGACGCTACATTTGGTTAAGTCGTTCTCGTAAGCGGACTTTCAAAATTGGTGTTGGCAAGCCCAGCAAGATCACCGTTTGAGCAATGCGATCACAATGGAGCAGGTCGGATCGCGCCATCCGTGAGTACAATTCCTGGTCACTAAATTTCCTGTCGCAAAATCAAACGTTCACGGTTCTGAAAGTAATTGAAACGCGGCGTTCACGTCGATGGCGTCTTCCATCAATCAAATCGCTTGTTCGAGCGGCGATGCCGTGCTTCCAATCGAAACGGGAGGATCCTGACATGACGATCATCGAACATGGCTCCAACAATGTTTCAAACTCATGATCTCCACTCCCATGCTCAAAATTCATTATGCAGCGTGAACCCAAGGAAAGGCTGGCAACGGTATTACCAAAACAGGGCTCACAGTCGACATGAAGACCAATACCCTGGCCGGGTTGGTATTCGTTGACGATCGCCTGGTCTGGAATGACTTCGAAGAAGCCTTCCGTTTTGAGGTTTTCGGCGATCCGGCCAAGCCAATCGGGCAAAAAACCGAGGTAATCGTTTCTCGAAATTGAGCGGGCTTTATAATCGTAGCGCCAGCCATAATGCTGCACCCGTCTTTTCAGGTCAGTGCGCCAAGGCTGACAATTCACGTCCCTAAGCAGCGATCCGTGCCGTTCGAGAGAGATAAAGTTATGCCGGATGACCAATCCAGCTGGTTTTCCCTCTATATCGTTTAGTTGCGCCTTTTTGCTTTGAGAACCCACGTACAAGCCTTGTATGTTGCTCTTAACGCGCTTCCGGCATCCAAAGTGTTTTGGTGCCGGTAACCGCTCCAGTGAGAGCGATAGAACGGATGAAGACTTTCGATCACAAATCCTGTTTTATCTGCGGCACCCTGAATGTCAAAAACACCGTGATGATGCGGACTATCGACAGTGGTAATCAAGACAACACCATTGAACGCCAACACCTCACGTGCCGAACGTAAAAACCGCCGTATCAGATGATGGTTTTCTGTCTGAGAATAAACAGCCCGACGACTGCCGGTATTGGGAAATTGAAAAACCAATGTTTGAAATTTATGGTGAAATTGGCTCCCAAGTCGGGTGGCTTCAACATTATGCAGGACGACCACACCTGCATTTGCCAGTCTCAGTTCATTTCCAGCCCTCTCCGCGGAAACGCTACCTTGACCCTCGAATGTGGTAGCGACGATCTGCCCTGTGCCTTCAGACGCATCTGCTAATGACAGGTCAAAACTTAGATTTCCCTCGCCCAGCAACAAAGTTTTCCCGCCGGAAATTTGCCTGATGAATTGGAACGATTTGTCTGAGCGTAAGTCGTCGCACGGTATTCAGCCAGCCCACCGTTGCGCTTCACCTCGCGACTGATCGTGGATGGCGCACAGCCCAGCCGACGCGCGATCAGGCGCAGCGGTTGTCGGGTGCTCAAACCACGCGATATTTCCTCGCGCTCGGCGAGGCTCAAGGCTTGGCGCGACCGTCGACGATCGGGAGGACGAATGCCGCCGCTCGGCGATCTCACGGAGAACACCGAGGACGACTGGCGATCGAACACGCGCCCGATCGAACTCATGGATTCCCCACGCTGCCAACGATCCCAAATCTCGGCACGCTGAGAGGCGGTAGAGTAAATACGGCGACGGTACTTCATGGCAAACACTCCATATTCGGTCAAAGATATCTGTGTTGCGACCACCCGTTGAACCCACCACTCCAAGCGGACATTCAAACTGAGACGCTGTCAAAGTGTGAACCGGTTTATACATCTCCGGTTCGGCAACCGCCCGGCGTAAGCCAATAGAGTAAGGATCGCCTCGGAAGCAGGTTCCTACAATATATACCGCGACAAATCCGTGTCCTTCGCCAGATCGCCGACGTGCGCCTTCACGTAGTCGGCGTCGATCTCGATCGTCTCACCGGCCTTGTCGGCGGCGGCGAAGGAAATCTCGTCCAGCACCTTTTCCATCACCGTCTGCAAGCGGCGGGCGCCGATGTTCTCGACGCTGGAATTGAGTTCCACCGCCACGTCGGCCAACCGGTCGATGGCCTCGGGGGTGAAGCTGATCGTCAGGTCTTCGGTGCCCATCAACGCCACATATTGCTTGATGAGACTGGCCTCGGTCTCGGTCAAAATACGGACGAAATCGTCCTTCGTCAGCGCCCGCAGTTCCACGCGTATCGGCAGACGGCCCTGCAGTTCCGGCAGCAGATCGGAAGGCTTGGCGACATGGAACGCGCCGGAGGCCACGAACAGGATATGGTCGGTCTTCACCGGCCCGTGCTTGGTGGCGATAGTCGTGCCCTCGATCAACGGCAACAGATCGCGCTGCACGCCCTCGCGGGACACGGAGCCGCCGCGCACATTTTCGGACACGGCGATCTTGTCGATCTCGTCGAGAAAAACGATGCCGTTGTTCTGCACGGAATCCAGAGCCTCGGCGGTCACGTCCTCATCATCGAGCAGCTTGTCGCTCTCCTCGGCGATAAGGAGTTCGTAGCTTTCCTTGACCGTCGTCTTACGCTTTTTGGTGCGGTTGCCGCCCATTGCTTTCTGCATCATCTCGCCGATGTCGATCATTCCCATATTGCCACCAGGCATGTCGAACTGGCCCATGGGGGAGCCGGCATCGGCCACCTCGATCTCGATTTCCTTGTCGTCCATCTCCCCTTCGCGCAGGCGCTTGATGAAGGATGCGCGGGTGGCGGGGGACGCGGTGTCGCCCACCAGTGCGTCCAGCACCCGATCTTCGGCTGCCAGATGCGCCTTGGCCTTGACCGCCTCGCGCTTTTTCTCGCGCACGAGTCCAATGGCGATTTCCACCAGATCGCGGATGATCGATTCCACGTCGCGGCCCACATAGCCGACCTCTGTGAACTTGGTCGCTTCGATCTTGATGAACGGAGCGCCGGCGAGTTTCGCCAGACGCCGGGAAATTTCTGTCTTCCCGACGCCGGTGGGGCCGATCATGAGAATGTTCTTCGGACTGACCTCTTCCCGCATGGGGCTTTCCAGCTGCAGTCGGCGCCAGCGGTTGCGCATGGCGATGGCCACAGCGCGCTTGGCGTCGTTCTGGCCGATGATGTAGCGGTCGAGTTCGGAGACGATTTCGCGGGGTGAGAAAGTGGTCATGGAAATCCTGATCTGTCGGGTCAAAACCCGTTTCGGCTTAGATAGGGTGGGAAAACGCGATTGCGACCGGCTGCGTCATGCCGTTCGCGTGGCAATGGGTGGCAAACGGCGAAGCACCGGGCCGGGCAACGTCGTGGCAATCACCGCCCGGCGGATGTTCTGCCAACCGGCCCCGAAGACAATGACCAAAATGCCAACCAGCGCCAGCACGACCGCAAAAACCGGCACGCCCGTGGTGCTGGCCGTCGCCTGAACCAACGATACGATTCCCACGGTGGCGAAATAGCCCAGCGCTGGCACCAGCAGGGATCGGCGGTCGATGGCGAGCGCGGTGTAGAAGAACACGGCGACCAGCACGAGCAAAGTTACGGTCGCGGACGCATCACCACTGCCGGTTTCGATAGGCAGGATGTTAGCGAAGAATGGCATGGTGCCGGTGGCCAGCACGAACAGTGGATGGACGATTAACGGGGCGGAGATGACGTGCATCCAGAACGCGCAATCGGACAGCAGCGTGTCGCGGTGGCGGTCCTTCAGGTCGAGAACGACGCCAATGACGAAGACGACGAGGCCCATGACCAGCGGCACCCAGAGCAGGCTCTTGCCCAGCGCCACCGCATCGGCCTGACTGGCCACGGGCGTACGCCATGACACGATACCGTCCACCACGCCGTCTGCAATACCAATGGCGGCGAAGGCGAGCGCAGTCAGCACAAGCACGGCGGTCATGATCGGCACACGAAAACGGGCAAACCAGACGATTGCGCCTGCTGCCACAGCGGCAATGGCAATTAGGGCGGTGCTGCGGATCTGGTCGCGCAGGTCCAGCGCGCGCAACGGATTGTCGATGGTAATGAAATCCACATTCGCAGCGATCCAGAAGCCCAGACCGGCAATGATAGTGGCCGTGAACGCGACCGAGATAATGAGACTCGACAGCTTCATGCGGCGTCGGCGGGTGACAATCTCCGCCAGGCCCCACAAAAAGAGGCCCATCAGGCCGCATGCTGCCGGAACGTTCGCCACCCAGGTGGTGATTGCGGACCAGACGCCGGACATGAGCAGCACGATGCCGAGCGCCACGAACACATCGTTACCGCCGCCCACGAGGCGGAAGGATTCGTCGCCATCGGCTATGGTGTCGGGCACGGATCTTGCTGCAATAGGTTCTCGTGAAAACACCAACAGAGCATTACGCTGGTCCGGCGCAATCAGCCCCAGTCGCGTGGCCTCATCCAGTTGCGCGGGTGTCAGAGAAAGACCGTTGGTCACGGAATCACCCTCCGAATGTGAGATCGGCGGTGGACGACCTTGCCATCACGGCCATGGCATTGGGCAGGTCATTGCTTTCAATCCACGCGCGGGCTTTCACCCCATCGAAACCAAGGTTCAACCATCGCTGCATCAGCCGCCGTTCGATTTCCGCGATCGGCGGCACGACGAGGACGGAGAGGTCGAGCAAAGCGGCCACATCGCGCCAGACCGGCTCGTCCAACAGCAGATAATTGCCTTCCAGTACAACCAGTGGTGCCTCTTCGGGCACGGCCAGCGCACCGGCAATCGCCAGTTCGCGCTCCCGGTCGAACAGAGGTGCAAACACCTCATCGCCCTTCTTCAGCCGCTGGACGAGTGCGAGGAACCCGCCCGCGTCAAACGTCTCCGGCGCGCCCTTGCGATCCCGCAAGCCACGGGCTTCCAGAATGGGGTTATCGAGATGGAAGCCGTCCATCGGCACGGCTATGCCGCCGGTCTGCTCCGCCAACGCGTGCGCAAGCGTCGTCTTGCCGGACGCGGGCGGACCGGCAATCCCGATAAGCGGGCGAAAGCCTTCCGCCGCGCCCTTCTCGATCAGCGCCTGCGCCTGCTCCAGCAGTTCGACGGGAACGGCAAAGGTCTCGCTCATGCGATGTCCATCGATTCCACAATGATATTATGGTTGGTATAAACGCAGATATCGGCGGCGATGTTCATGGCCTTGGTGGCAATCTCCTCGGCATCCGTTTCCGTATCGAGCAGCGCGCGCGCGGCGGCGAGCGCATAGTTGCCGCCGGAGCCAATGGCCATGACGCCGTGTTCCGGCTCGAACACGTCTCCGATGCCGGTAATCGCCAAGGACACGTCCTTGTCGGCCACCAGCATCATCGCTTCGAGGCGGCGCAGGTAGCGGTCGGTGCGCCAATCCTTCGCCAGTTCCACACAGGCGCGCATAAGCTGGTCGGGATATTGTTCCAGCTTGCCTTCCAGTCTTTCGAGGAGCGTGAAGGCGTCGGCGGTGGAGCCTGCGAACCCGGCGATCACCTTGTTGTCCTTGCCGATGCGGCGTACCTTGCGGGAGTTGGATTTCATTACCGTGTCGCCCATCGAGGCCTGCCCGTCACCGGCCATGACGACCTTGCCACCCTTGCGGACCATGATGATGGTGGTGGCGTGGATCGGCGGCAGCCAGCCGCCGCCGTTACGTTCGTTTTGCGTGTAGGGGTTCAAAGCACAGTCTCCGTTCGTCTGTTGGCGCCTATGTGGGAGGCTGGTTTGCACATTTCAAAGGCTTTGGTCTTTGCGCCAGCGCGCAGGGCGGCTAGGAGAACCGCACGACCACCCGCGCAGTATAACCCATGAGCAGACAGGCCAGCATTTCCCGCAAGACGAGCGAAACGGCGATCGACGTTTCGCTGAACGTGGACGGAACCGGCACATACGATATGGAAACCGGGATCGGCTTCTTCGACCACATGCTGGAACAACTGGCGAAACACTCGCTGATCGACATGACAGTGCGCGCCGAGGGCGATCTTCATATCGACGATCACCATACGGTGGAAGATGTCGGCATCGCGCTCGGGCAAGCGCTGAACGAGGCGCTGGGCGACCGGCGGGGCATCACCCGCTATGCGTCCCTCGACCTGCCGATGGACGAGGCGATGACGTTTGCTGCCGTGGACGTATCAGGCCGCCCGTTTCTCGTTTGGAACGTGCCGTTCACCCGCTCGAAGATCGGGACGTTCGACACCGAACTGGTGCGGGAATTCTTTCAGGGTTTTGCGCAGGGCGCGCGCATTACTCTGCATGTGAAAGGGCTTTACGGAGCCAATTCGCACCACATCGCAGAAACCTGCTTCAAGGTTGTGGCGCGGGTGCTGCGGATGGCCTGCGAGCCGGATGCGCGTGCAGGCGATGCCGTGCCATCGACGAAGGGCACCCTTTCAGCATGACAGAGTGGGCGTCATGATCTGGACCCTTCACGCAAAGCCCGATCTGACTGGTCCGCGTTTAGCCGAAGAGCTGGTCGCTGTCCCGGAACGGCTGGCCACATGGGCACTGCTGTTTCCAGCGTTCTGGCTTGCCTGGCACCGGCTGTGGCTCGGACTGGTCGCATATGTCATCTACACAGGCACCCTGCTCGCTTTGCTGTCGACACCCTATTTGTGGGTGACGCTGGCGATCTTCGGGCTGCCAGGACTGTATTTGTGGCTGGAGGGTCATCAGCTTGTCCGGGCCCGGCTGGACCGGCAAGGCCACGCACTAGCAGGCGTGGTCGAAGCGCCGGACGAATATACCGCCGTCGCCCGCCATCTGGCGCAGCAGTCATTCATGACCGAAGAACCGAAGCCGCGCGCGCCTCTGCCGAACCGGCCACCGCAAGCGCAGCCGGAGACATTCGGGCTATTTGGCGCATGAGCGAAACCGTCGCCATCATCGATTACGGTTCCGGCAATCTGCGCTCCGCCACCAAGGCGTTCGAGCGGGCATCGCGGGAAAGCGGTATCAACGCGCGCATTGTGCTGACGGCGGACGCGGACGCCGTCAGCCGTGCCGACCGTATCGTGCTGCCCGGCGTCGGGGCATATGCCGATTGCCGCGCAGGTCTCGACGCCGTGCCGGGCATGGTGGACGTGTTGCAGGAGCGTGTGCGCAACGGTGTTATCCCCTTCTTGGGCATCTGCGTGGGTATGCAACTCATGTCCACGCGCGGGCTGGAGAAACAAACCACGCCCGGTCTCAACTGGATTTCCGGCGACGTCGTAGAAATGAAACCCGCCGATCAGACGCTGAAAATACCGCAGATCGGATGGAATACGCTCGATATTCACCGCCCTCACCCGCTTCTCGACGGCATCAGAACGGGAAATGAGGGCTTGCACGCCTATTTCGTTCACTCCTACCATCTGGCCGCGAACGATGACGACGCGCTGGTGGCCACGACAGACTATGGCCAGCCCGTCACTGCCATCGTCGCCCGGGACAATATGGTCGGCACCCAGTTTCACCCGGAAAAAAGTCAGACGCTCGGTCTGGCGTTGATCGCCAACTTTCTGAGGTGGACCCCATGACCACACTTTTCCCCGCAATCGACCTGAAGGGCGGCGCGTGCGTGCGCCTCGAACTGGGCGATATGGAATCGGCCACGATCTATAACGGCGACCCGGCGGCACAGGCACGCACGTTCGAAGCGCAAGGTTTCGACCACGTCCATGTGGTCGACCTCGACGGCGCATTCGCTGGTCATGCCGTGAATGTGGAGGCCGTCGAGCGTATCATGGCCGCCGTTTCCATGCCGGTTCAGCTTGGCGGTGGCATCCGCTCGCTGGCCGACATCGAGAAGTGGCTCGGCAGCGGTATTGCACGGGTCATCATAGGCACCGCCGCCGTGCGCGACCCTGATCTCGTGCGCGAAGCGTGCAAGAAATTCCCCGGTCAGGTGGCCGTTGGCATCGACGCCAAGGGCGGCAAGGTGGCTGTGGAAGGCTGGGCGGAAACGTCGGAACTGACCGCCAAGGAACTCGCCGCCCGCTTTGCGGACGCCGGTGTCGCCGCCATCGTCTATACCGATATCGACCGCGACGGTGTGTTGGCCGGTATCAACTGGGAGGCAACGCTGGCGCTGGCGGCATCGACGACGATCCCCATCATCGCGTCCGGCGGTCTCGCATCGATGGCCGACATCGAACGCCTCGCCCAACCCGATTGCGCTATCCTCGAAGGCGCAATTTCGGGACGTGCGTTATACGATGGCAGGTTGGACCCGCAGGCTGCGCTAGCGCGGCTGCGTGCATGACCCTAAAAACGCGCATCATCCCCTGCCTCGACGTGAAGGACGGGCGTGTCGTGAAAGGCGTCAATTTCGTCGATCTGATCGACGCGGGCGACCCTGTTGAGGCTGCTGCTGCCTATGATGCAGCGGGGGCGGACGAGTTGTGTTTTCTCGATATCACGGCGTCTTCCGATAACCGGGCGACGCTGCTGCATGTGGTGGAAGCAACCGCCGAGCGCTGCTTCATGCCGCTCACGGTTGGCGGTGGTGTGCGGTCGGTGGATGACGTGCGGGCGCTGTTGCTGGCGGGTGCCGACAAGGTGTCTTTCAATACCGCCGCCGTGAACGACCCGTCCGTGGTATCGAAAGCTGCCGACAAGTTCGGCAACCAGTGCATCGTCGTTTCCATCGACGCCAAATCTGTTCCCAGGGGGGCCAACGAACGGGATGGCTACGAGATTTTCACCCATGGCGGGCGCACCGCCACCGGCATCGACGCGGTAACATTCGCCCGTGAGATGGTGGAGCGTGGGGCCGGAGAAATCCTGCTCACGTCGATGGACCGGGACGGCACGAAATCCGGCTTCAACATCGATCTGACGCGCGCTGTCGCCGACGCGGTCTCCGTGCCGGTCATCGCTTCCGGCGGGGCGGGCACGCTCGATCATCTGGTGAACGCCGTAACCGAAGGCCACGCCAGCGCAGTACTCGCCGCCTCTATCTTCCATTTCGGCACCTTTACGATCCCGCAGGCCAAGGCGCATATGGCTGCAGCAGGAATCGCCGTGCGCGAGGTTATCTAGGCCATGACGCTGGAAGAACTGGAAGCGCGCATTGCAGTGCGCGCCGCGTCGACGGATGGCTCGTCCTGGACGGCGAAACTCGTGGCGGGCGGGATGGAGAAGGCCACCAAGAAACTGGGCGAGGAAGCGGTGGAAACCGTGATTGCGGCGCTGACGCAGCGCAAGCAGGACACGCGCGACGAGGCCGCCGACCTGCTCTATCACCTGCTCGTGGTGCTGCACATGAAGGGCGTGGCCGTGGCCGATGTGATGGACGAGCTGGAACGGCGCACCGCACAGTCCGGTCTCGCTGAGAAAGCCGCCCGCAAGGGTTGATGCTGTCATGGCCAAGGGTTCCGTAAAGAAAAGCACGTCCAGCCCGTTTCTCACCTTCTCGCTGGAAGAATGGGCCGCATTCCGCGCCGACACGCCCATGACGTTGACCAGTGAGGAAACGCTGCGTCTGCGCGCGGTGGGCGACACGATCTCCGTGGCCGAGGTGGAGCGCGTCTATCTGGCACTGTCTCGCCTGCTGGCGAGCCACGTGGAAAACTCGATCGACATTGTTCAAGCAACGGGCGCAGTTCCTGAACCTGCGCGGGCAGAAGACGCCGTTCATCATCGGCATTGCCGGTTCGGTCGCGGTCGGCAAATCGACCACCGCGCGTATCCTGAAAGAGCTGCTCACCCGCTGGCCGGCCAGCCCGAAGGTCGATCTGGTGACGACGGACGGGTTTCTGCTGCCCAATGCGAAGTTGCGCGAGTTGGACCTGATGGACCGCAAGGGCTTTCCCGAAAGTTTCGACCGCCGCTCGATCCTCGACTTTCTCGCGCGCATCAAGGCTGGCGAAAACGGGGTGTCGGCCCCGCTCTACAGCCATCTCGTCTATGACGTTCTGCCTGGCAAGGGGCAGCATATCGAGCGGCCGGATATCCTTATTTTCGAAGGGATTAACGTGCTGCAATCCTCCGACCTGCCGCGCAATGGTGACTCGGTGCCCTTTGTGTCGGACTATTTCGATTTCTCGATCTATATCGACGCCGAGGAGCCGCTGTTGCGGACGTGGTATCTCGACCGCTTCATGCGACTGCGGGAAACGGCGTTCCGCGACCCGAAGAGCTTCTTCCACCGTTATTCGGAACTCTCTGAGGATGCCGCTCAAAGCGTGGCCATCGACCTGTGGGAACGCATCAACAAGGTCAATCTGGAGCAGAATATCCTGCCGACCCGCCAGCGCGCTGATATCGTGTTACACAAGGGTGCCGACCACGCGGTCGATGCGGTCGCGCTGCGCCGGTTATAGGCGCCCAATCGCAAGACAGTAGCGTTGCGCCGCAGCTTGGATTAAGCCGCCTGCATGTCCCGCCTTCCCACCCGCACCAAACTGAAACTCGACACCTTGATCGACGGTGCGGCGTTGCGCGACGCGTTGACCGCGCTGACTGCCGAGACTGGTGGCGACGGGTCCTTGCCCGAAGTGCGCGGCGCTGTGCTGGCGCTGTTGAAGCAGGTCCGTGATACCGGTCACAAGACCTGCGAAGACTGGCTGCTGGAAGACGGATCCGGTCTGGCTTGCGCGCAGCGGCTGGCGCATTTGCAAGATACCCTCATATCCGCGCTCTACGATTTTGCCGTCACTCATGTGATGCGGCTAACGAACCTGTCGGAAGGCGAGCGCATGGCGATCCTTGCGGTCGGTGGTTACGGGCGCGGCACGTTGGCGCCGGGGTCCGACCTCGATCTGCTGTTTCTGCTGCCCTACAAGCAGACCGCTTCCGGTGAGGATGTGATCGAATACATGCTCTACATGCTTTGGGATATGGGCGAGAAAGTCGGCCATGCCACGCGTACGGTGGACGAGTGCATACGGCTGGCGAAAGAGGACATGACGATCCGCACCGCCGTGCTGGAAGCGCGACCACTCCACGGCAACTCAGCGCTATCAAAGGAACTAACCGCCCGTTTTGACAAGGAAATCGTCAGCGTCAGCGCATCGGAGTTCATCGCCTCCAAACTGAAGGAGCGGGACGCCCGCCACAACCGCGCGGGGCAGAGCCGCTACCGTGTCGAGCCTAACGTGAAGGAAGGCAAGGGCGGGCAACGCGACCTGCACACGCTGTTCTGGATCGCCAAGTATTTCTATCGCGTCGGCACGCAGGCGGAACTGGTGAAGGTCGGGGTTCTGTCGAAGGCTGAGTTTCGCACCTTTGTGCGGGCGCAGGATTTTCTGTGGGCCGTGCGCTGCCACATGCACTTCGTAACGGGCCGCGCGACCGAACAGATGTCGTTCGACCTGCAACCGACACTGGCCGATCGCCTCGGCTACCGGGATGCGCCGGGCCTGTCTGCGGTCGAGCGGTTTATGAAGCATTATTTCCTGATCGCGAAGGATGTGGGCGACCTGACACGGATATTGTGTTCGGCGCTGGAAGAGGAGGAGGCCGCGCAGCCGAAGGGTGTTACCGGCAATCTGACCGGTCTGTTCCGCACCATCACCAGCCGCCCCAAGCCCGTCGCAGGCAGCACCCAATTCGTGCAAAGCCACAACCGCATCACGCCGGTTGACGGGGACGTCTTCAATCGCGATCCGACGCAGATGATCGAGATGTTCCGCCTGGCAGAGCGGGACGAGTTGCTCTTCCACCCCGATGCCATGCAGATGGCCGCGCGGTCTTTGAAGCTCATCAAGAAAGCAGTGCGCGAAGACCCGGCAGCCAATGCATCGTTTTTGAAAATTCTGACATCACGGAAAACGCCCGAGCGTACGTTGCGGAAAATGAATGAAGCGGGTGTTCTGGGCCGCTTCATTCCCGAATTCGGCAAAATCGTCGCGATGATGCAGTTCAACATGTATCATCACTTCACGGTGGACGAGCATTTGCTGCGGTCCATCGGCACGATGTCACGTATCGAACACGGCCTGTTGAGCCAGGAATTACCGCTGGTGTCGGATCTGTTCGCCCATACGGGGTCCGTGCCGGAAACCCAGCGGCAAGTGTTGTATGTGGCGCTGTTCCTGCACGACATCGCCAAGGGCCGTCCCGAAGATCATTCCACCGCAGGCGCGAAAATCGCCCGCAAGCTATGTCCGCGTTTCGGACTGACGGCGGCGCAGACGGATATCGTGGCATGGCTGGTGGAAATGCACCTCGTCATGTCCACCACCGCCCAGAGCCGCGATCTGTCCGACCCGCGCACGATTGCGGATTTTTCGGTTCAGATGCGGACGCTGGAGCGGATGCGCCTGCTGCTCGTGCTGACCGTGTGCGATATTACCGCTGTGGGCCCCGGCGTTTGGAACGGCTGGAAAGGGCAACTTTTGCGCACGCTGTTCCATGAGACCGAACCGTTGCTCACCGGCGGCTTCACCCGTGTGCCCCGCCATCAACAGGTGGCACAGGCGAAGGCGGAAGTGGCGGACAAATTGGCGGACTGGTTCGAGGCGGAACGTCAGGCGTTGCTCGACCTGCCCTACGACAATTACTGGCTGACCGTACCGCGCGACGCCCAGATCCACCATCTCACGTTCATTCGCGATTGTGACAGAATGGGTAAGACATTCGCCACCGACACATATCTGCGCCTGAAAGCGGCGATTACCGAGATAACCCTGCTCGCGCCGGATCATCCACGGTTGCTGTCCACCGTCACCGGCTGCTGTGCGGCGGCGGGGGCTAATATCGTCGACGCCTCGATTTTTACGCTGCGCGACGGACGGGCGTTCAACTCCATCGTTCTCAACCGCACTTTTGAAAGCGACAATGACGAGATGCGGCGGGCCGACCGGATCGCCGATATGATCGAGGATGTGTTGTCGGGCGAAAAGCGGTTGTCCGATCTCATGGCCGCGCACATCGCTTCCCGCGGGCCGGTCCGCATGCGCACGCAGGTCTTCAAGGTGCCGCCACGGGTGGATATCGACAACGGGCTGTCCGACGATCTGACCGTCATCGAGATCGAGGCGCGGGACAGGCCGGGACTGCTCTCCGACGTCACCAACGCTTTGGCGGACCTGTCGCTCGACGTGCAATCGGCGCATATCGCCACGTTTGGCGAAAAGGCGCATGACACCTTTTATGTGCGCGATTTTGCACGCTCCAAAGTCGTGACTCAGCAGAAGATCGCAGCCGTGCGCAAGCGCGTTGCCGCTGCGCTGGAACCGGCTCCGCCAGCCACCAGCAAGGCCGCCTGAGACATGGCAAAAGGCCTGCTCGGCAAGTTCGCAACCGTCGGCGGCGCCACGATGGTAAGCCGTGTGCTGGGGTTTGCCCGCGAGGCGCTGGTGGGCGCAGCGCTGGGCGCCGGGCCGGTGGCGGATGCTTTTTACACCGCATTGGCACTGCCGAACCTGTTTCGCCGCATCTTCGCTGAAGGGGCGTTCAACACCGCCTTCGTGCCACTGTTTGCCAAGGAACTGGAGGCCGGAGGGCTGGCCAGCGCACGGACCTTTGCTGCGCAGGTCGTGTCGATATTGGTGCCGGTTCTGCTCGTTCTGACCGTCCTGTGCATGGTCGCCATGCCTGCAATCGTATGGCTGAATGCGCCGGGCTTCGCCGACACGCCAGACAAGTTCGACGTCACCGTCACCATGGCGCGGATCATGTTTCCCTACCTGTTCTGCCTGTCGCTGGTCGCCATGCTGTCCGGCGTGCTGAACGCCATGCGGCGCTACATGCTGGCGGCGCTCGCGCCCGTGCTGCTCAATGTCATCATGGTCGCGGTGCTGATTTTCGCCCTGCGCGCCGGTATTGACAACACGACCACCGGCATCTGGCTGGCATGGGGCGTTTTCGCGTCCGGCTTCGCGCAACTGGCGCTGCTGGTATGGGGCACGCGGCGGGAACAATTTGCCGTGCTGCCCCGGCGGCCTCGCCTCACCCCACCGGTCAAACGCATGTTGCGCCTGATGGGACCGGCGGTGCTGACGGGAGGCGTGTTGCAGATCAATCTGTTCATCGGGCAGATCATCGCCTCGTTTCAGGACGGTGCGCGGGCGTTGCTGAACTATGCCGACCGCATCAACCAACTGCCACTGGGCGTTATCGGCATCGCCATCGGCGTGGTGCTATTGCCGGAACTGTCGCGCGCACTGAAAGCCGACGAGGGCAAGACGGCGGCACGGTTGCAGAACAAGTCGCTGGAGTTCGCGCTGGCGCTCACCCTACCTGCTGCCGTGGCATTGGTGGTGGTGCCGGAAACTCTGATCGCGCTGCTTTACGAACGCGGCGCAGTTCACCGCCGAGACGACGCGGCTGGCGGCATGGGCGCTGGCGGGATATGCGGCGGGGTTGCCCGCTTATGTGGCGATAAAGGTATTTCAGCCTGTCTTCTTCGCCCGTCTCGACACCCGCACGCCGTTCAACTTTTCCGTGGTGATGGTGGTGGTAAATATCGCCGCATCGCTCATCCTGTTTCCGCTGCTGAAACCCTACGGGCTGGGCCATTTTGGCATCGCGGTGGCAACGGCCCTGTCGGCCTGGGTCAATCTGGCCCTGCTGGCGTTTACCGCATGGAACCGGGGGCAATTCCGACCCGATGGGACCACGCTGCGGCGCATTGCGATGATTTGCCTGTCGAGCATTCTCATGGGCATCGTTGTGTGGTGGCTCAACGGGTGGCTCGGCGATGGCAACTCCGGCTTTGCCGACAAGCTGGCGGACGCGAGCCTTGTCGTAGGTGCCGGTGTGGCGGTCTATGCCGTGGCCGCTATCGCCACCGGCGGGATCGACCGGACCGTCTTCAAGATGTTGCGGCGCTAGGCGCGAGACGTCATAGAACGCCTCAAACCGTGCCTTTAGAGAATGACGAATATGCATCAACGAGTCTTCTCCGGTATCCAGCCGACCGGCAACCTGCATCTGGGCAATTATCTGGGTGCCATAAAACGCTTCGTCACCCTGCAGGACGAGATGGAGTGCATCTATTGCGTCGTCGATATGCACGCCATCACCGTGCCGCAGAACCCGCTGGAACTGGCAGGCAATATCCGCGAGGTAACCGCGGCGTTTCTGGCGTCCGGCATCGAACCGCAGAAACATGTCGTTTTCAACCAAAGCCAAGTTGCTCAACATGCCGAGCTGGCATGGGTGTTCAACTGCATCGCCCGTATGGGCTGGATGTCGCGGATGACGCAGTTCAAGGAAAAAGCAGGCAAAGACCGCGAAGCGGCCTCTGTGGGGCTGTTTTCCTATCCGACGCTCATGGCTGCCGATATCCTGCTTTACCGTGCCACCCATGTGCCGGTGGGCGAGGACCAGAAGCAGCATCTGGAACTGACACGGGACATCGCCGCCAAGTTCAACCATGATTTTCAGGGGCGCATCGCCGATCTTGGACTTGGCGAGGACATGCAGGTGGGGGACGAGACCGTGTGCGGCTATTTTCCCATCACCGAACCCATCATCGGCGGACCGGCGGCGCGGGTGATGAGCCTGCGGGACGGCTCGAAGAAGATGTCGAAATCCGACCCGTCCGACCTGTCACGCATCGTGATGACGGACGACGCCGATGCCATCGCGAAGAAGTTCAAGAAGGCTAAATCCGATGCCGATGTGTTGCCGGAAACACTGGAAGGTCTCGATGGCCGTCCCGAAGCCGACAATCTGCTGGGCATTTATGCGGCGCTGGCCGACACCACCAAGGAAGCGGTTCTGGCAGATTTTGCAGGAAAGGGTTTTGGTGCCCTCAAGCCCGCGCTCATCGACCTTGCCGTGGACAAATTGGCCCCGATCACCGACGAGATGCGCCGCCTGATGGCGGACCCCGGCCATATCGACGCGGTGCTCGCGGACGGCTCTGCCCGCGCCCGTGCCATTGCGCAGCCGATCATGGCCGAGGTGAAGGACATCGTTGGCTTTATCGGCGCGGGTCGCTAGTCTCGCAAACCGGTTCGCCGTTTACCGGCGATTGGAGGAAGTCCCATGGTCAGCAAACGCGAGGTCCGCGAACCCGGCCACCGCCGCAAATTTCTTTGTGTCGTTGATTCGACGCCCGAATGTTCCAAGGCCATCCACTACGCCGCCCGCCGTGTTCAAGCCATCGATGCCGACCTCGTGCTGGCCTATGTGGTCGAACCGGAAGGTTTTCAGCACTGGTTGGGTGTGGAAGACGTGATGCGCGCGGAAGCCCGGGCGGATGCGGAAGCGGCGCTCGCACGTGCCAGCGAGCAGGCGCATGGGTGGGCCGGCATCACGCCGGAACTGGTAGTGCGTGAGGGCAAGATGGTGGCGGAAATTTCCGATCTGATCGAGGAAGATCACGATATCGCGCTGGTCATTCTGGCGGCAGGCGAATCGAAGGACGGTCCCGGGCCTCTGGTTTCGTCGGTCGCCAGTGGCGCGTTGGGCTTTCCAATTCCGGTAACGGTGGTGCCGGTCAGCCTGACGGACGCGGATATCGACGATCTGGTGTGACTTGAAGGCCGCGCCGATCAGGCCTACATTTGAAACATTCCAAACAACGCCGGTATTCGTCCGGCCCCTGTGAGTGATTGCGAGCGCATCCCGATGTTCATTCAGACCGAAGCCACCCCGAATCCCGCGACCCTGAAGTTTCTGCCCGGTCAGACCGTGGTGCAGAACGGGCCGTTCGAATTCACCGCGCTCGAACAGGCCACCGGCGTGTCACCGTTGGCCGAAGCACTGTTTGCACTGGAACCGGTGACGGGCGTTTTCTTCGGCTTCGATTTTATCACCATCACGAAGGAAGATGCGACCGAGTGGCCGCATTTGAAGCCGGCAGTGCTTGGCGTTATTATGGAGCATTTCATGTCCGGCGCGCCGGTCATGTCCGGTTCGGCGGCAGGTGATGATATTCCTGCCGGTGAAGAGGATTCCGACGCGGGCAGCGAGGAGATCGTCGAGACGATCAAGGAACTTTTGGAAACCCGCGTCCGCCCCGCCGTGGCGCAGGATGGCGGCGACATCACATTTCAGGGTTATCGCGGCGGCAAGGTGTTCTTGCGGATGCGCGGCGCATGTGCCGGTTGCCCCTCCTCCACCGCGACCCTGCAATACGGCATCCAAAATCTGCTGAAGCACTTCATTCCCGAAGTGCAATCGGTGGAAGCTGTTCAGTAAGCGGCATATGTGGCTCGTCATCGACACCGCCGGGCCAATCTGTGCGGTTAACTTGATCGATGGCTCGACTATCATTTCCGAAGCCAGCGAAGACATCGGGCGCGGCCATGCCGAGCGGTTGATGCCGATGATAGAGACTGTGATGGCTGATACGACTTGGGGCGATATTACTGCCATCGCTGTCACACGCGGTCCGGGTTTTTTCACCGGCCTGCGCGTCGGCCTTTCCGCCGCGCGCGGGTTCGGGCTGGCGTTAGGGGTGCCCGTTCGCGGGGTGAGCGCGCTGGACGCGTTGGCTCATGCGCAAGCTGCGGGCGAGCCATTCACGCTGACGCTGAAAGCCGGGCGCAGCGAAGTCTGGTGCGGCGCTTTTGATCACGACTCTATGCCCACCGGTGACCCGTGGAGCGCGGCGGAAGGCAGTGTCAAACCGCCCGCCGGATTCGAAACAATCATCACGCCCGTTTCAGGCTCAGCACCGCTCGCATCCATTCACGCCGTCGCGCTACGCCAGCCGATACCCGAAGCGTCACCCTCGGCGTTGTATCTCCGCGCGCCCGACGCCAAGCCGCAGGTTTCATCGCTTCAAACCGCACTGACCCCGTGAAGCGGTTCCGGTCCCCGCCGCATCTGGTGGTTCTCAAAGCGACCGAAGACGATTATCGCGCCATCGCCCGCATTCATTCCAGCAGCTTCGCCCGTGGCTGGAGCGCTTCGGAAATCGAAACGCTGGACAGGGAAAGCACCGTCCGCATTCTTGTGGTGCGGCGGGAGGGCGAGGGGCACCTGCCGCCTGCCGGTTTTATCATGGTCCGCCAACTGCCCCACGAGGCGGAGGTTTTGACGGTCGCAGTCGATCTTGACGCGCGCGGGAAAGGGTTTGCCAATACGCTCATGCGCGCTGCCATTGCCGCATTGCAGGGCGACCGGGTGCCGAAGCTGATACTGGAGGTCGACGCGACTAACGAAGCCGCGCTCGCGCTTTACCGTCGCCTCGGTTTCCAGCAGGTCGGTTTGCGAAAAGCCTACTACACAACGCCAACCGGCGTGGGCCCGGTTACATCCGATGCGCTTGTCATGGCTCTGGACCTCCTCTAACTCCCTGCCGGTAGGAGAGACACGCCATGTCGCTGGAACAGACTTGCGCCGACATGGGCATGCGGATGACCGGCCAGCGGCGGATCATCGCGCAGGTGCTGGACGCCGCCGATGACCATCCCGATACCGAGGAAGTGCATCGCCGCGCGGTGGCCGTGGACCCCAACATCTCCATCTCAACCGTCTATCGCACCGTTGCGCTGTTCGAGGATGCAGGCATCATCGCACGCCATGATTTCCGCGACGGGCGTGCGCGCTACGAAGCCGCGCCGGACGACCATCACGACCATCTGCTCGATGTGACGACCGGGCGGGTGATCGAGTTTCACAGTGCCGAGATCGAGGCCTTGCAAGAGGCCATCGCCCGAAAGCATGGTTTTCGCCTCGTGGACCACCGGCTCGAATTGTATGGCGTGCCGCTGTCGGACACAGGGGGCACGGAGTGAGCCTGCGCGGGCGCATCCGCCTTGCATTCGTGTTCGCGCTGGCAGCCATCGCGCTGGTTGTTTTGGCCCCGTTACAGATCGTGCTAATCGTGCTGAAATCGCGCCATGCAGGCGTTCTGCCGATGGTGTTTCACCGCATCGTCACCCGCCTGTTCGGGGTTCGCATTCACCTCACCGCCCCCCTGCCCCCTGAGCGCCCATTGCTCATCGTCGCCAACCATACGAGCTGGCTCGACATCCCCGTGCTATCCACACTCGCGCCGATGAGTTTCGTCGCCAAGGCGGACATGGCCGCATGGCCCCTGTTCGGCTGGCTGGCGAAGATGCAGCGCACGATCTTCGTGGCGCGGGAGGAACGGCGCAAGGCGGGCGCACAGGCCGACGAAATTGCCGAACGGCTGGCAGCGCACGAGATCATCGTGCTGTTTCCCGAAGGCACGACGTCGGATGGAAACGCGTTGCTGCCGTTGAAGACGCCGCTGTTCGAGGCGGCCAAGCTGGCGCTTGCGAAGACCGGGCTGGAACAGGCAACCGTGCTGCCGGTTGCTCTACGCTACGACAGGCTGCACGGGCTTCCTGTGGGACGTGCAGAGATGGTCGAGATCGCGTGGCCGGGTGAAATCGGGCTGGGCGAAAACCTGCTGCCGCTCGTTGCCAAGGGTGCACTCGATGTCACCGTGCATTGCGGGGCACCCCTCCATCTCGACGCGCAATCCAACCGTAAGGTGATCGCAGCGCAGGCCGCCGACGCCGTCCGGCATATGCGTTGATTGGTTGCGCTGATCGGCGCATCTCGACTCGGGCTTCCGCCGTGCCTAGATAGGTCGGAAACGAGCAACATGATCGACATATCAATGGCGGACGCGCAGCAGCAGCCGGAGCGGCAGAAAAAGGTCTTCATCAAGACCTGGGGCTGCCAGATGAACGTCTACGATTCCGCGCGCATGGGCGACGCTTTGGAAACGGACGGCTATGCGCAGACCGACAGCATGGAAGACGCTGATCTGGTGCTGCTCAACACCTGCCATATCCGCGAAAAAGCAGCCGAAAAGGTCTATTCCAATCTCGGCCGCATCCGGAAACTGAAGCAGTCTCGCGCAGGCACCGACCGTCCGCTGACCATCGGCGTGACGGGATGCGTCGCGCAGGCGGAGGGCAAGGAAATCATCGCACGGGAACGGGCCGTCGATCTGGTCGTCGGGCCGCAGACTTATCATCGCCTGCCGCAGATCGTGGCCGATGTGGCCACCAAAGGCCCGCAGGTCGTCACCGACTACGCGGTAGAAGACAAATTCGAACACCTGCCCGCCGCCTCGAAACGGCAGGTTGCCGCCCGGGGCGTGACGGCGTTCCTGACCGTGCAGGAAGGCTGCGACAAGTTCTGCACCTTCTGCGTCGTGCCCTACACACGGGGTGCCGAGGTTTCCCGCCCCCGCTCGCAAATTTTGACCGAAGCACGGTCGCTGGCCGAAGCCGGTGTGCGGGAAATCACCCTGCTGGGGCAGAACGTGAATGCCTGGCACGGGGAAACCCCTGGCGGCGCGGCGATGGGGCTGGGCAACCTGTTGCGCGAGCTGGCAGAAGTGCCCGGACTCGCAAGGCTGCGCTACGTCA
This sequence comes from uncultured Alphaproteobacteria bacterium, assembly GCA_963841615.1. Lineage (GTDB taxonomy): Bacteria > Pseudomonadota > Alphaproteobacteria > Rhizobiales > Rhizobiaceae > Pseudahrensia. The sequence goes on from CAWJDI010000005.1 coordinate 55,864, forward strand.
CTTCCCACCCCAATGACATGAGCGACGATCTGATTGAGGCCCATCGCGACCTCGCCGTTCTCATGCCTTACCTGCACCTGCCCGTTCAGGCGGGTTCCGACCGTATCCTCAAGGCCATGAACCGCCGCCATACCGGTGCGCATTATCTCGACATCATCGCGCGCGTCCGCGACGCACGGCCGGACATCGCCATTTCCGGCGATTTCATTTCCGGCTTTCCGGGTGAAACGGATGCGGATTTCGAGGCCACATTGCAGATCGTGCGCGACACGAACTACGCGCAAGCCTTCTCCTTCAAATATTCCACCCGTCCCGGCACACCGGGTGCCGACCTGAGGGATCAGGTGCCAGAGGTGGTGAAGGCCGAACGCTTGGCGCGGTTGCAGGCGCTGCTCAACGAGCAGCAGCACGCCTTCAACGCCAGTTGCAACGGAAAACGCATGGACGTGTTGCTGGAGAAGCGGGGCAAGACGGACGGTCAGCTGATCGGCCGCTCGCCCTATCTGCAAAGCGTCATCGTTCCGTCTTCATCCGGTGCCATCGGCGATATAGTGCCAGTGGATATTACCGAAGCCCATCCCAACAGCCTTGTCGGCAGACCTGTCGATATTCACAGCAAGGACGCCGCTTGAACAACACCACACCCGAAGACCTGCCCGCTTTCGTCACCGATCCACCGCATCTGGAAGACGATGCCGCTCCGCCGATACCAGAAAGCAGCACGGACCTTGACCGGCGCACGCTATCTTTTGACAATAACGACCGCGCCCGCGCCCTTTTCGGCCAATACGACCAGCATCTTGCAATCATCGAGCGCGATCTGTCGCTGGAAGCGGTGGCACGGGGCAACGAGGTGCAGCTACACGGCAGCCCGGACGATGTGACCCGCGCCTGTGCTGTGCTGGACGTTCTCTACGAACGGTTGAGCGCAGGGCAGGATGTGCTGGCGGGTGACGTGGAAGGGGCCATCCGGCAGTCCGGACGGGCTGACCATTCCACCGAACCACCGGCCAAGCCGGGCGCAAAACTGTCGATGGCCGCGATTACCACAACGCGCAAAACCGTCCACGCCCGTACACCGACGCAGAACCGCTACATCCGCGCGATGGAGAAATCCGAACTCGTGTTCGGCACGGGCCCCGCCGGCACGGGCAAGACCTATCTCGCCGTAGCGCACGCCGCCGCCCTGCTGGAACGCGGTGCGGTAGACCGCATCATCCTGTCCCGCCCCGCCGTGGAAGCCGGCGAACGGCTGGGCTTCCTGCCGGGCGATATGAAAGAGAAAGTCGACCCCTATCTGCGCCCTCTCTACGACGCGCTTTACGACATGATGGCACCGGAACGGGTGGAGCGGGCGCTTACGGCGGGCATCATCGAAATTGCACCGTTGGCCTTCATGCGCGGGCGGACTCTGGCCCATGCGGCGATCATTCTGGACGAGGCACAGAACACGACCTCGATGCAGATGAAGATGTTTTTGACCCGCCTCGGCGAAGGCTCACGGATGATTGTGACGGGCGATCCCTCCCAGATCGACCTGCCGAACAATCAGGTTTCCGGCCTTGTGGAAGCCCTCGGCCTGTTGCCGGATATCGAGGGCATCGAGTGCGTTGCCTTTGATGCGTCGGACGTGGTGCGTCACAAGCTGGTGGGCCGTATCGTGCGGGCCTACGACCGGGCAACGGCGCAAAAGCTGCAACGCTGATGGTCGAAGTGGACTGCGCCTTTGCGGACGACCGGTGGGCGGATGCCTTTGGCGATGATGGCGCACTGGAGCGCCTGAGCGAAAAGGCAGTCGGTGCCGCTTTGGCTGATCAGGCGGTCGGCGACGGCGCAGAAGTCAGCCTGCTTTTTACCGGTGACGCCCAGGTGCAACAGCTGAACCACGACCATCGCGGCAAGAATGCGCCGACCAACGTACTGTCGTTCGAGACCGGTGATCCGGTCCTGTTGGGCGATATCGTGCTGGCTTATGAGACCGTGGAACGGGAAGCGAAGGCGCAGGACAAAACGCTCGCCGATCACACCACGCATCTCATCGTTCATGGCGCGCTGCACCTTTTGGGGCACGACCATGAAAACGACACGGAAGCGAACGAGATGGAGAATAAGGAGCGCCAGATTCTTCTCGGTCTCGGGATCGCCGATCCCTATCTGGCGTAAGCCAGCCAACTCCCATTTTCGCCGCACACCATGCTAGGGTCGCGCGTCACACCTGTTACGGACCCCCATGCCAAACACCGTTTCCCCCGACCAATCCGCCACGCGCGCGCTGCAAAAGGCTGATGATAGTGCATCCGGCGACCCGTCAAGTCCTGAACACGCGCAGCAAACGCCCATTCGAATGGACCATTCGCTGGTTCACCAACCGGCAATCGAGGTGAAGGCGGAAGGGTTTTGGTCCCGCATCATGACCGGTTTGCGCCTGCGCCAACCGAACACATTACGCGAGGATCTGTCGGTAGCGCTGGAAGCCGGCGGGGCCGGCGAACACGCTTTCTCGCCCGAAGAACGGGCGATGATCACCAACATCTTGCGTCTGCGTGAAAGACGTGTCGAAGATGTCATGGTGCCCCGCGCCGAAGTGCGGGCCGTGGACCGTTCGGCAAGCCTTGCCGATGTGCTGGCCTGTTTCGAGGAGACCGGCCATTCCCGCCTGCCGGTCTATGACGAAAATCTCGACGACCCCCGCGGCATGGTGCTGGTGAAGGACTTGCTGCTCTACATGACGGCGAAGGCCGACAAGGCGCGCAAGGAAAGCAAGAAGCCGGATTCCACCCTCGATCTCGGCACGGTGGACCTTAAAAAATCGCTCGCCGATACCAATATCGTGCGCCGCGTCCTGTTCGTGCCGCCTTCCATGCTTGCTGCCGACCTGATGACACGGATGCAGACGACCCGCACCCAGATGGCGCTGGTGATCGATGAGTATGGCGGGACAGACGGGCTGGTGACGCTGGAAGATATCGTCGAGGAAGTCGTTGGTGAAATCGAGGACGAACACGATGACGAGGACGGCTCCGAACCGCAGATCAAGGCCGATGGTGACGGGCTGTGGACCGTCGATGCGCGGATGGATTTGGACAAGGTTTCCGAGCTGCTTGGCGTCGAGTTCGAGCCCGGCGAGCTGGGTGAGGATGTCGATACGCTCGGCGGACTTGTTTATGCGCTGGCGGGTACGATCCCTGTGCGCGGCGAGGTCGTAACCGGCCTGCCGGGCTATGAGTTCCGCATACTGGAAGCCGACCCGCGCCGTATCCGCAAGCTGCGGATCGTGCAGACGAGCCTGCGCGACAAGCGCCGCAAGGCTGCGGCGGCTGCCAATGCGGCAAACAGCGCCGGGCGGGAAGCGGCATTTCTGCTGGACAAGAGCACCGCTGAGAATGCGACCCCGCCGGTGCAAAAATCAGAAGACGAGCGACCGCCTGCATGAGCGATCGGACTTCCTCTTCAAAGCCTGCCGATTCAGCGCCTGCAACGTCCGGCCACGAAATCGAGCGGTTGATCCAGCTGCTCGCCCGCCTGCCCGGCCTTGGGCCACGCTCGGCGCGACGGGCGGCGCTGCACCTGGTCAAGCGCAAGGATGCGCTGATGGTGCCGCTTTCCGACGCTTTGGCCGGTGCGGTCGTCGCGGTGGGCGAATGCGGCACCTGCGGCAACATTGACGTGTCCGACCCCTGCCATGTCTGCACCGACCCGCGCCGTGACCGCTCGACCATCATCGTGGTGGAAGACGTGTCCGACCTGTGGGCGCTGGAGCGGGCCAACGATGCGGGCGGTGCGATGAACGCGTTGTATCACGTGCTTGGCGGCACGCTGTCGCCGCTGGATGGAATCGGTCCCGATGATCTGACCATTGCGCCGCTGGTGGACCGCGCGGGCAGCGCCGATGTGCGAGAAATCATCATCGCGGTGAATGCTACGGTCGAAGGACAGACGACCGCTCACTATCTAACCGACCGTCTTGACGGCACGGATGTCACCATTTCCCGTCTTGCCCACGGCGTGCCGGTGGGGGGCGAGTTGGACTATCTTGACGAAGGCACGCTGTCGGCAGCCCTGCGGGCGCGGACGAAGTTCTAAACCATTTCACGCGGGCGCGGTTGTAGCCAAGCGATGGTGATGCCCGCAAGAAGGCCCCAAAACGCGCCTGAAATGCCGAGGATCGTGATACCCGACGCGCTGGCGAGAAATGTCACCGCCGCTGCTGGGCGGAGACGCTCGTCAGTGAACGCTGTTTGCGCGGCCGCCGTGAAGGCAAAGACCAGCGCGAGGCCTGCCACGGCTTCGATCAGCACAGGTGGAGCAAGCGAAACGAAGGCGACCGTCGCGCCCGCAGTGGTTCCGATGACAATATAGGACAGGCCATTAACCACCGCACCGCCCCAGCGGGCCGAGCGGTCCGGCCCTGCCTCCTCACCCGCCACCATCGCAGCGGTGATCGCCGCCAGATTGATCGCGTGGCCACCGAAAAGGGCGCCGATGAAACCCAAAGCGCCGGTTCCGACCAGCAGCGGCGCCTGATCCGGCGCGTAACCGTTTGCGCGCAGCACCGCGAGGCCGGGCACGTTTTGCGACGCCATTGTTACCACAAATAGAGGCAGCGCGATGGATAGTGTCGCGGCCAGTGTGAAGGTGGGGAACACGAAGGACGGGTGCGGGATTGCGGCTTCCGCCAGCCCATTCGTCCAGCCTTCCTCGAAGCCGACGCCGAAAATCAAGACAGCCACGAACGCCGCCAGCGCAAACGGCACGGCAAGCAGGCGGTGCACACGCAGCCCAACCACCCATGCCAGCAGGATCGGCAGGCCGAGCCATGCGTTTTCCCCAATGGCTCGCATAGGCGCGAGGCAGATCGGCAGCAGCACACCGGCCAGCATGGCAGCCGCCAATGGAGCCGGGATGCGCCCGACCAGCCGCCCGAACGGGCGGGCGGCACCGGCAATGACGATCAGCACCGCGCAGACGAGAAATGCCCCCACCGCAGCGGAAAACCCGCCCGCCGGTTCGCCTGTCAGGACGAGCAGGGCTGCACCCGGCGCGGACCATGCCCCCGCAATCGGCATCCGCGTCTTCCACGACAGGACGATCGAGAACGTGCCGCAGGTGACGAGCAGCGCCATGAGACCCGACGCCGCCTGGGCGTCCGTCGCGCCGACCGAACGCAGTCCCGCCAACACGAGCGCGAAGGTGGACGCAAAGCCTACAAAGGCCGCCAGAACGCCGATGAAGACGATCGGCGGCGCGAAGGGGTGAAGTGTTTTTTCGGGCATCGATGTGATTGAAAGTCCCGGTCTAGGGCGAACGTGTCAGGACCATCAGGACGCCGCATCCGAACAATATGAGAAAGATGACTGTCAATGACGGCAATCCGCCACTGGCTCCCACTACAGCAAACGCATTCAGTATCATCATCAGTTTCCTACTTGGACAGAACGTCTGCCCATTCGGCATGGCGGCGGAATTGCGCGGCAGCGAACGGGCACAGCGGAACGATGGTGATGCCGTCGCGGCGGGCATCTTCCACCGCGCGGGTGACGAGGGCGACGCCCACATGCCGGCCGCGCAATTCCTCCGGCACGCCGGTATGGTCGATGATGATTTGCTTCGTGCCGAGTTTGGAGAATGTCATCTCCGCCTCATGGCCGTCGACCGTTACGTGATAGCGGCCTTTGGAGTCCGTGTCTTCGCGCTGAATATCCATAGGGGTCTCAATAGTGAGGGGGACGGGTGTTTTCGTGGGGGCCGGAGCCGCCGTCTTCCACTTCCGACATGCGGTCGCGCAGGCGCAACAGGGAGGCGGTCAGGTCGTCGATGCGCTGCCACTGGACGCGCACCTGTTCCGACAGGCTCTCGATCTCGCTGGCCTGATGGGCGGCGAGTTCTTCCAGCGCCTGCGTCCGAAGGTCGTCGCTCATTTCAGCGCCTCCAGCGCGGCGCGGCGATGGCCGTCGATAGGGGTCGGGCGGCGGGTCTGCGCGTCCACCAGCACGTGGGTGTAGCGGCCCCGAGCGCAGGCTTCGTCACGGCCCGGCACAAAGAGTGCGATGTCATACGTGACCGACGATGAGCCCAACCGTTCGACGCGAATACCGGCACCGACCGGCGCGGGAAACCGGATTTCGGAAAAGAACTGCGCGGCGTTTTCCACCACCAGAAACATCGCATCGGTGGCGGGCATGTGGAGCAGTCCGGCCTCCAGATACCAGCCGTTGATGGCGGTGTCGAAGTAGGAAAAATAGACCACGTTGTTGACGTGGCCATAGATATCGATGTCCTCCCACCGCGTCTGCAGTGCGCGCTGGAGCGGGTAGTCTTCCCGTTTTGTTGACTTCAGGCGCTCCATCACCAGGCCGCCTCGTAGATCGCCAGCGCGTCGGCTTCGGTCACGGTGCGCGGGTTGTTGACCAAAAGCCGCGTCTGCCCCATCGCCGCCTTCGCCATTCTGGCGCAGGCGTCCTGCGGAATGTCGAGATCGCGCAGGCGGGGCGGCAGGCCGAGGTCGAGGGCAAGCGCCGCCAGCCGGTCGCAGAAGGTAGTCGTGATGGTTTGCGCGCTTTCGCTGATGTCGATGTCCGGGAACACGAGCGGCGCGAGACCGGCATAGATTCCGGCAGCCTCCGCGTTGCCCGCGTTGAAGCGCAGCACGTGGGGCAGAACCAGCGCGTTGGACAGGCCGTGGGGCACGTGGAACATGCCGCCAATCGGGTAAGCCAGGGCGTGAACGGCAGCGACCGGGGAATTGGCGAAAGCCTGCCCTGCCAGCATGGAGCCGAGCAGCATTGCGCCACGGGCGTCTGCGTCCGTGCCATTGTGAACGGCGGTCTCGATGTTCGCGCCCAGCAACCGCAACGCCTGCTCGCCCAGGGTGCGGGAGATGGGGTTGTTGTTGGCGGATGCCGAGGCGATGGCCTCGATTGCGTGGACCATCGCGTCGATGCCCGTTGCCGCCGTCACAGGCCCGGGCAGGCCAAGCGTGAGCAGCGGGTCCAGCACCGCGATATCGGGCAGAATGACGGGGGAGACGACGCCGAGTTTGGTATCGCCGTCCACCGTGATGATGGAGACAGGCGTAACCTCCGAACCGGTGCCCGCCGTGGTGGGTATCAGCACCAGCGGCAGGCGCGGACCTTTCGCGTTGCCGACGCCCCATGCGTCGTCGAGCTTTTCGCCGGATCCGGCCACCAACGCCACCAACTTGGCCACGTCCATCGACGAGCCGCCGCCAAAGCCGACGACGCCGGTCATGCCCTTGGCGGCTGCCGTCGCCGTTTCTACGGTTATCCGCGACGGGTCGGCTTCCACGGCGTCAAAGATCGAGACCTCGATCCCCTGCCCTCGCAGAGCGGCGATGCCACCGTCCGCCAGCCCGAGTTTCATAATGCCCGCATCGGTGACGACCAGCACGCGCGTGCCGAGACAGGGCCGCCGTCGTGTCCGGTATCTCGCCTGCTGCGCCGCGCGCGAAGACGATGGACGGGGTGGTGTTGAATGTAAAATTCCGCATAGCCCGCTTCTAGCGCCGCCTGCGCCCGCGCGCTAGGCTGGATTCATGACCACAGCATCACCCGCCATCCAGCTTTCCAACATCTCGAAATCCTTCGGCCCGGTGCAGGCCAACAAGGATATCGAACTGACCATCGCGCGTGGGTCCATCCACGGGATCGTGGGCGAGAATGGGGCAGGGAAATCGACTTTGATGTCGATTCTCTACGGGTTCTATCAGGCCGATAGCGGCGTGATTTCCGTCGGTGGCAAGGTGGTCAACATTCCCGACAGCCAGACCGCCATCGCGCTGGGAATCGGCATGGTTCACCAGCACTTCATGCTGGTGGACAATTTTACCGTGCTGGAAAACGTCGTGCTGGGAGCCGAGGACTCCGGCTTTCTCGGGCCGTCGCTCACGAAAGCGCGCGCGGAACTGGTGCGGCTGGAACAGGAATACGGCCTTGCCGTGGACCCAGATGCCGTGGTGGGCGACCTACCAGTGGGGCTGCAGCAACGGGTGGAAATCCTGAAGGCGCTGTATCGCGGGGCCGACATTCTCATTCTCGACGAGCCCACCGGCGTGCTGACGCCCGCGGAAGCCGACCACCTGTTCCGCATTCTCGGCCAGTTGAAGGATCAGGGCAAAACCGTGCTGCTCATCACCCACAAGCTGCGCGAAATCATGGCGGTGACGGATGCGGTGTCCATCATGCGGCGGGGCGAAATGGTGGCGACGCGGCAAACGGCGGAGACGTCGCCCGAGGAACTGGCCGAGCTGATGGTGGGGCGGCGGGTGCTGTTGCAGGTCGATAAAGGACCGGCGGACCCCGGCGACGTGAAATTGTCCGTCCGCAATCTCACCGTGCGCGACGGGCGCGGGGTGGATATGGTGAAATCCGTCTCGTTCGACGTGCGGGCCGGCGAGATCGTCGGCATTGCCGGTGTGGCGGGCAACGGGCAATCGGAATTGTTGCAGGCCATCGCCGGTATGCGGCCCGTCAAATCCGGCGAGATCCTGCTCATGGGTGAACCCATTGCAGGCGACGACCCGGCGCGGTTGCGGAAACGCCGTCTCGCCCACGTGCCGGAGGACCGCCATCACGAGGGTCTGGTGCTGCCGTTCGAGGAAAACGAGAATGCGGTGCTTGGTTACCATGGGGACGACCGGTTCCTGTCCGGCCCGTTCCTCGACATCGCCGCCATGCGTGCGGAGGCCGATGAAAAGATTGCGCGCTACGACATCCGCCCGCCGAACCCCCGCCTGAAGACCGCGAACTTCTCCGGCGGCAACCAGCAGAAGATAGTGCTGGCCCGCGAGATGGAGCGCGACCCTGAAGTTCTGCTCATTGGCCAGCCGACGCGGGGCGTGGACGTGGGTGCCATCGAGTTCATCCACAAACGCATCATCGAAATGCGCGATGCGGGCAAGGCCGTGCTGCTGGTGTCCGTGGAGCTGGACGAAATCCGTGCGTTGTCGGACCGGGTGCTGGTGATGTTCGACGGCGTGGTCGTGGGCGAACGCTCGCCTGAAACATCCGAGGGCGAACTGGGCCTGCTGATGGCGGGGGTGGACGACGTCGCCGCCGCGTAAACGGTCGATTCAGGATTAACGAATTATCGCTGCGGTAGGGCAGTTTTTCGCTCTATTTGCATCCGGTTCCTTCACGCGGTCCCGATACATTTCACGACAGCAAACTGAATCTGCCGTTGTGGAGCGAACCAAATGACCAAAACCGAAACCAATAAGAGTGCCGCCAAACAAGCACCGAAAAAGGCATTTCTGCGCAACGAGAACGGGTCCATCAACATCATGATGGCCGCCATGATGCCTGTCATCGCAGCCGCTGCCGGCGTCGTGGTGGACGGGGCCAACCTCATCCGCATGCAGAACCATTTGCAGGAAAGCGCCGATACCGCAGCGCTTGCTGCAGCGTCCCATGTTTCCAAGACGCCGGACTATCGCGACGGGGATGTGAACTCGGTCGCCACAAAATTTCTCGACGCCAACTTCCGTGGCGGACAGGGTCCGAACAGCGGCCCCAAGGCGTCGCTGGAAAGCCTCGTCATCACCGATGACGATGTCACCATACAGGCTGCCTATACCCAAAAGCATTTCATCATGGGGATGTTCGGCAAGTCCGACAGCCTCGTCCGCGTTACCGCGCGGGCCGATTATGAAGGACCTGAAGATATCGAGGCCCGCATTGCGCTGGTGCTCGACAATTCCTATTCCATGTATGGCAACCGGATCAGCGACCTGAAGACCGCGACGAAGAAATTTGCCACATACTTCAAGGACTCGCCGCACACCGATATCGGCATCGTGCCGTTTGCAACTTATGTAAACGTGGGCACCGACAAGCGTGGCAAGAACTGGCTCGAAGTCATGCCGGACAACGACAAGGTGACGACGCGCGAACAGTGCTCGACGAGCCGCCCCGTTACCGGCCAGTCCAACTGCCGCATGGTCGAGGGAACACGCGCGACCTATCCCAACAAAACGCAGAAATCGCGGCGCAAATGCGAAGTGCGTGACGGCACGAATATCTGCTGGAACGAAACCTACTGGGACAATGGTGCGGCGGTCTACGAGCAGCATACCTATCAGCAGTGCGACACCACCTATGGCAACCCAGTGCGGACCTGCCAAACTGTGGAAGACCGCCAGACGTTCAAATGGGACGGGTGCGTCAGCTCCCGTACGGACCCGCATAGCGAAACGTCATATTTCGATGGTGAAAAGTTCATCGGCCTGACCAACACCCAGTGCCCGCCTGCCATTACGGCGATGACGAACAACACCGGGCAGCTCTGGCCGCTGCTGACGCCATGCGTCCCGATGGGGAGACGTTCATCCCGCAGGGGATTGAATGGGGCCGGATCATGCTCGATCCCCGCGAACCGATGCCCTACTCGAAGAGCGGCAAGGGCAACGACCACAACAACCGCTTCTTGGTCATTATGTCGGACGGCAACAACACACAGGACGTGAAGGAATACAGCCGCAACTCGTCCCACGTGGTCTCCCTGCACAACCCCGACGAGCGTGTGAGCGCGCAAAAGGTGGCTTTGCATCGGACAGGCAACCCCAAGAAAGCCGACGATTTGATGAAAGACCGCTGTAATGCGGCCAAGGCGGACGACATTCTCGTCTTCACCATCGCGATGGGCGTGCCCAGCGGCTCCGACTCCCTCAAGTCTCTGAAGGACTGTGCGACAAACCCGGAATGGCACTTCTCGTTCAACAACAGCGGCCAGCTCGACGCCGTGTTTGAAACGATTGCAGACGAGATCACCAAATATCTGGCCGCCGTGCGCCTCAGCCAATAGGTCCACACATCACACGAGAAACGACAGGCGGCGTTCCATCGGAGCGCCGCTTTCGGTTTGTGTTTATTTCTCTACGGCGTGTTTCGGTAAGCATGGGTTCACCACAAACCCACATTGGCATTAGTTTCCAGTCAGTTTGGCACCATGTCCATCTGATTTTTACGTTTAAGCGGCATTTTCACTGGCGATTGCCAGACCCTGTTGCGGATACAAGCCCATGTCGAAGAACCAGACCATCACCCAAGCGGAACCGCCTGAAGCCAGGTCTGTCCGCAAGACATCGTTCTTCCGCAATACGCGCGGGTCCATCAACATCATGATGGCTGCGATGATGCCCGTGGTGGCTGCCGGTGTCGGCGTCGTGGTGGACGGCGCCAACCTGATCCGCGTGCAAAACAACCTGCAGGAAAGCACAGACGCAGCCGCTTTGGCCGCTGCGGTATTCGTAATTGGTGGGGAGAAGGACAACCGCAACGGCAACAAGATAAAAAAGGGTGACGTTGAAGCGGTTGCCAAGGATTACCTCAACAACAACTTTCGCGTTGCCGGAACGGCTGGCAACGACCAAGGCGCGAAGCTGGTGAAACTGACGCAGACTGGCGACCGCATCTCCGTCGAGGCGACCTATACACAAAGCCATTTTATCATGGGCATGTTCGGCCAGGAGCGCACCGAGATCGGTGCAAGAGCCACTGTTGGACTGCCCGACCCGAAAGGCCGCGATATTCGCATGTCGCTGGTGCTCGACAATTCATTTTCGATGCATGGCGGGCGCATGAGCGATCTGAAAAAAGCCGCCACCCAATTTGTCGAACATTTCGAGACGTTCGACGACGCGAAAATCGGGATCGTGCCGTTCAACACCTACGTCAACGTCGGCACGGAAAACCATTCCAAGCCATGGATACGCATTTATGGCGAGGGTTATTACGGCAACAGTGAATGCCGCATGCAGTCCAACGAGACAAGCAGGACCAACTGCCGGATGGTGCAAACGACGTATCGTCGGGACGGTATCGAAACCTATGGCACGCACGAACAGTGCGATGTTGAATACGGACCGGCCTATGAGGTCTGCAACACACCGGACCAGCGGGGTTGGTCCGGTTGTGTGACATCGCGGTTGGATGGCGAGAGCAATAAATCCTACTATGACCGTGAAAAGTTCACCGGCATCCTCAACGTGGAATGCGTGTTCAAACTAACGCCGTTGATGTCGTCGAAAGATGTGAAGCTGAAGAACAACATCGACGCCATGTCGGTGCAGGCCGACACCTATATTCCGCAAGGCATCATCTGGGGTCACATGCTGCTCGACCACCGCGCACCGTTCGGCTTTCCCGGCACTGTTGCAAGCGACCAGGCGGCCAACCGCTATATGGTCGTCATGTCGGACGGCGAGAACACCTTGGAAGCGTACGAGTTCGACTCTGCCGACCGCGCCCTCGACTTCACCCGGCCCAATGGTGAAACCCTGCCGCCGGGGGACATTAGCATTCACTCTACAGCTACCAGCTCACTGCCGGCCGACACCCTAATGAAGAAACGCTGCGACAACGCCAAGGCTGAGGGCATCCGCATCTTTACGATCGCCATCGGCATCGATCCGTCGAGCCGATCCTATCAGGTGCTGAAAGAGTGCGCGTCTGAAAATGACGACCACTTCGCGTTCCGTGACACGAGCCAGCTCAAATTCGTCTTCAAGGAAATTGCCGACCGCATTTCCAGCGACGGGAGTGAATCCGTCCGGTTGCTGAAATAGGTTTGCGGCGCTCCTAGAGCGCCGCTTTCATATTCTCTTCCAGATAAAGCGCGCGCAACCGGTCCCCCACCGGGCCGGGGGTTCCGGTGCCGATGGTGTGGCCGTCGATCTCAACGATCGGGTTGGTGAAACCGGACGCGCTGGTGGCGAAGGCTTCATCGGCGGCATAGGCTTCCTCCAGCGTGAAGGCGCGTTCCTCGACCTTCATCTGAAGCATTTCGGCGCAAGCCAGCACGGATTTGCGGGTGATGCCGTGCAGAATATCGTTGGACAACGGGCGCGTGATGATCGTGCCATTTTTTACGATGTAGGCGTTGTTGGACGTGCCCTCGGTCACGAAGCCATCCTGCACCATCCACGCATCGTTAGCGCCTCTTGCCTTGGCTTCCATCTTGGCCATCGACGGGTAGAGCAGCTGCACCGTCTTGATGTCGCGCCTGCCCCAGCGCAGGTCCTCCACCGAAATGACCTTCAGCCCCTTCGTCTCGACGCCGGTGCCGACGACCTGTTTGTGCTGGGTGAACAGCACGATGGTGGGCTTGGTGTCCTTCGGCGGGAACGCAAAGTCTCGGTCGCCAGGATTGCCCCGTGTAATCTGCAAATAGATCATGCCCTGGTCGATGCCGTTTCGGGCAACGAGTTCACGGTGGACCTCCAGCAATTCATCGCGGTCGACTTTGTGCGGGATCTGCAATTCATCGAGCGAGCGCTGCAGACGGGTGGCGTGGCCGTCGAACCCGATCAGCTTGCCGTTGACCACGGTGGTCACTTCATAGACGCCATCGGCGAACAGGAAGCCTCGGTCGAAGATTGAGACATTCGCCTCGTTTTCCGGCAGGTATTCGCCGTTGAGATAGACGGTTCGCATATTTGTCAGCCCCAAAGCCGGTGTGATGGCGGGTGAACGCCGTATTCGTCGAAGGTGAGCGGGTGGTCACGGTCTTCGGCCAGCAGCAGCGGGCCGTCGAGGTCGGTGAAGGCCGCACCATTGGTGAGCAACGTCGCCGGAGCCATCGCCAGCGACGAGCCGACCATGCAGCCGACCATGATCGCGTAGCCTTCTGCCCGCGCCGCATCGCGCAGGGCGAGGGCTTCCGTTAGGCCGCCGGTCTTGTCGAGCTTGATGTTGACCATGTCGTATTTGCCTTTGAGTTTCGGCAGAGAGGCACGATCATGGCAGGATTCATCGGCGCAAACCGGCAGCGGGCGCTCGATTTCGGCCAGCATGTCGTCCTTGCCCGCAGGCAAAGGCTGTTCGACCATTTTTACGCCGAGCCGCAACAAGGCGGGCGCGAGAGCGGCGTATTCGTCGGCATCCCAGCCCTCGTTGGCGTCGATGATGATGGCTGTGTCCGGCGCGCCGTCGCGCACCGCTTCCAGCCGCGCCATGTCGCCTTCGCCGCCGAGCTTGATCTTCAACAGCGGACGGTGGGCGTGCTTCGCCGCCGCCGCGCGCATGGTGGCAGGTTCGGCCAGCGACAGAGTATAGGCAGTGATGACGGGCGCGGGTTTGGCGATGCCGGCCAGTTCCCAGACGCGCTTGCCCACCCGTTTGGCTTCCATATCCCAGAACGCGCAATCGAGCGCGTTGCGGGCGGCGCCGGGTTCCATAACGCCCTGCAACCCCGCCCTGTCGGTCGCGCGGCAGTTGTGGATTTGCTCGATCACGCTGTCGATCGTTTCGCCGTAACGCGCGTAGGGCACACATTCGCCGACGCCGATGTGGTCGCCATCGGAGATGCTGACGGAAACGACGCGCGCTTCCGTGCGTGAGCCACGCGAAATGGTGAAAACCTCGGCCAGCGGAAAGACCGTCTCCTCAGCCTTGATCGCTATGGCTTCGCTGACGGACATTTATACGAGCGCATCCACGAGACGCCCCGCACCATGCCGGACGGGATCGACGGTGGGCAGGCCCATGCGCGCTTCCACTTCCTCGCAATAGCGCAGCGCCTCGTCTTCGCCTTGCCCGGACGTGTTGATCGACACGCCCGTCACCTTCGCGTCCGGGTTCACAACGTGGGCCATCAAGAGCGAGGCATCGCGGATCTGTTCCAGCGACGGCATGGCGTAGTCCGGCAGGCCGCGCATGTGCGGGCGGGTCGGTTCGTGGGCGAGGATCAGCGCGTCCGGCTGTCCGCCGTGGATCAGCGCCAGCGTCACGCCGGAGTAGGACGCGTGGTATAGCGAGCCCTGCCCTTCGATGATGTCCCAATGGTCGGCGGCTGCACTGGGCGTCAGCCATTCGATCGCTCCGGCCATGAAGTCCGCCACCACGGCATCGAGCGGCACGCCGTTGCCGGTAATGAGAATGCCGGTTTGGCCGGTAGGACGGAAATCGGCGTCGATGCCGCGCGCGCGCATCTCCTTTTCCAGACACAGCCCCGTATACATCTTGCCGACAGAGCAATCGGTGCCGACCGCCAGCACCCGCTTGCCGGTGCGGCGCACGCCGGTGGCTATGGGATAGCGGACGGACGGTACCCGCACATCGTGCAACGAGCGATGGTGCTTGGCGGCGAGCGACACGAGATCGTGGTCGTCACGCATCAGGTTGTGAAGACCGGAAGCGAGGTCAAGGCCTGCTTCCAACGCCTGTTTCAAATAGCTGCGCCAAAGGTCTGAAATGAACCCGCCACGGTTGGCGACACCGATGACCATCGTTTTCGCCCCGCGTTCCGCTGCTTCCTCGATCGTCAGATCGTCCAGCCCCATGTCGGCCTTGCAGCCTTCCAGCCGCAACTGGCCGACGCACAGTTCCGGCCGCCACTGGCGGATGCCTTGTGCGACCTTGGCGGCCAATGGATCGGGCGCATCGCCCAGGAACAACAGATAGGGTGTTTCGATCATGGTAGCCTCCCAGCACGCAACTTCCGGCGCAGCTAGCGCCCATAATCCGCTTTGGGGGAGATTGCGGCGTTTCGCAATCCCGAATGAAGCGGTCTTAAGCGCTCTATTTGAGCAAAAGCTGCGTGTCCTTGGCCAGTTTTTCCGAAATCGGCCCGGCGAGTTTCGCCAGCAGCCACGGTAGATTAACGTTGATGAGAACGTGATCGTCGAACACGGTCAGGTTGCCGTCGACATTCTGGCCCATCGCGCCAGCGGTGAAGGTGAGCGTGTCGCCGTCCCACTGCTGGCTGACCTGCGCCTTGCCGCCAAGCTGGTCGGTGACCTTGTCGAACCCGTCCACGATGCGGGTCTTGGCTTCCATTTTGGTGTGCTTGTTGGGCACTTTTACGGTGACTGTCTCGGCCATTGGTGAATTCCTCAGAGGTGTTTTCCCGCATGTGGGGATGCGGACACAAAGTCGCAAACACTTGACCCCTCTTGCCACTTGCGAAGTCTTCTAAAGTGGCTAGGCTTCAATTTGGAGGACTGCCCCGCTTCGGGGCGGCGGGACTTGCTCGTAATAGCAGCCCGCACAGATGGGAGAAACTGCATGTCCAAGGTGTCCATCACCGTGAACGGGAAAGCCACGTCGGCAATGGTCGAGGACCGTATGCTGCTGGTCGATTATCTGCGCGAGGAGCGCAATCTCACCGGCACCCATGTGGGTTGTGACACGTCCCAGTGCGGGGCCTGCCTTGTGATGGTGGACGGCAAGTCCGTGAAGGCCTGCACCATGCTGGCCGTGCAGGCCGACGGGTCCGAGGTAACGACCATCGAAGGCATCGCGTCGGGCGGCGAATTGCACCCGATGCAGGCGGCATTTCGTGAGAACCACGGCCTGCAATGCGGCTTCTGCACCCCGGGCATGATCATGACCGGCATCGACATGGTGAACCGCCTCGGCACGGACTTGTCCGAAAAGACGATCCGGGAACAGCTCGAAGGCAATATCTGCCGCTGCACGGGCTACCACAACATCGTGAAATCGATTGCCGCGGGTGCCGCTGCGATGGGTGACGGGATGAAAGTGGCTGCGGAGTGAGGCTGATTGCCTCCGCTATAACAGTAATTGCTGCGGCCTTTTTGGTAAGTTGTGAAGACCGCCCTATTGTTCAGGGCTGCACAATGGTTGGCGTGGAGTATTTTAAAGAGATTGGATCGTATCCAACTCTAACGACGGGTGAATTAGCTGAAGACGTAGCTCTTCGTAGATGTCGAGTGAACCCGTGTGTCTTTGAAGGCATCGGTACGAAACGTCGAATGTGCGAAGCAAAATATAATTAGATTGGGAGAGAACGAGATGGGTATTGAAGGTATCGGCGCACGGGTGCTGCGCAAGGAAGACAGGCGCTTCATCACCGGCAAGGGCAAGTACACCGACGACTTCAAGGCAGCGGGTATGCACTACGCGGCCTTCGTGCGTTCGCCCCATGCCCACGCGAAAATCAACGGCATCGACAAGTCGGCAGCCGAAGCCATGGCTGGCGTCGAAGCGGTGTTCGACGGCAAGCAGCTGACCGGCGACGGAATCGGCAACATCATCTGCGGCTGGATGGTCCATTCCAAGGATGGCAGCCCCATGAACATGGGCGCATGGTCCGCGCTGGCGACGGAATACGTCCGCTATGTGGGCGATGCCGTGTGCGTCGTGGTCGCGGAAACTTTGGAGCAAGCGAAAGCTGCCGCCGAAGCCGTCGAGATCGACTACGAGGTGCTGGATGCTGTGGTTCATGCCACCGACGCACTGAAAGACGGTGCGCCGCAGCTTCACCCGGAAGCCAAGAACAACCTCATCTTCGATTGGGAAATCGGCGAGAAGGATGCGACGGACGCAGCTTTCAAAGACGCCGCGAATATCATCGAAATCGACATTCGCAACAACCGCCTTGTGCCCAACCCGATGGAGCCGCGCGCGGCTTTGGCGGAATACGACGAGGCGGAAGACCATTTCACCCTCCACACCACCAGCCAGAACCCGCATGTGGCACGACTGGTGCTGTCGGCCTTCTATCAGGTCGCACCGGAGCATAAACTCCGCGTCATTGCGCCGGATGTGGGCGGCGGGTTTGGCGCGAAGATCTATATCTACCCTGAGGAAATCGTTTGTCTTTGGGCCGCCAAGCGGGCCGGTGTGACGGGCATCAAGTGGACCGCCGACAGGTCCGAGGCCTTCCTGACCGACGCCCACGGACGCGATCATGTGTCGAAAGCCAAGATGGCGTTCGATGCAAACAACAAGATCACGGCCTTCAAGGTCGAAACCGTCGCCAACCTTGGCGCCTATATGTCGCTTTTCTCGTCCGCGACCCCGACCTATCTCTACGCCACACTGCTTTCGGGGCAATATGACATCCCCAACATCCACGCCAACGTGAAAACGGTCTACACCAACACGGTGCCTGTTGACGCCTATCGCGGCGCGGGTCGGCCGGAAGCCACTTTCCTCGTGGAGCGCATGTTGACGACTGCGGCGCGGGAGCTGGGTGTCGATCCGGCGGAATTGCGGCGCAAGAACTTCATCCGCAGCTTCCCGCACCAGACGCCGGTCATCATGGCCTACGACGCGGGTGACTTCGACGCCTCGCTCGATGCGGCGATGGAAGCCTCCGACTACAAGGGGTTTGCTGCCCGCAAGGAAGAGGCCAAATCCCGGGGCAAGCTGCGCGGCATCGGCATGTCCTGCTACATCGAGGCCTGCGGCATTGCGCCGTCTGCGGCGGTCGGGTCGCTCGGCGCGGGCGTCGGGTTGTGGGAAAGCGCGGAGGTTCGTGTGAACCCCGTGGGCACGGTCGAGATTCTCACCGGCTCCCATTCGCACGGACAGGGCCACGAGACGACGTTCGCGCAGCTTGTGTCAGACCGCTTTGGTCTGCCGGGCGAAAACATTCAGGTCGTCCACGGCGATACCGACAAGGTGCAGTTCGGCATGGGCACATACGGCTCACGCTCCGGCGCGGTCGGCATGTCGGCCATCGTGAAGGCGCTCGACAAGGTGGAGGCCAAGGCCAAAAAGATCGCCGCCCATATGCTGGAGGCTAGCGAAGGCGATATCGAGATCAAGGACGGTGAGGTGATGGTCAAAGGCACCGACAAGAAGCTCGGCTGGCACGAGGTTTGCCTCGGTGCCTATACCGGCCACAACCTGCCGGAAGGCATGGAGCCGGGCCTGAAAGAAGGCGCGTTCTACGACCCCGCCAACTTCACGTTCCCCGCCGGTTGCTACATCTGCGAGGTTGAGATCGACCCGGATACTGGCACGACCGAGATCATCCAGTTCGTCGCTGCTGACGACTTTGGCAAGATCATCAACCCGATGATCGTGGAAGGTCAGGTCCACGGCGGGCTTGCTCAGGGTATCGGCCAGGCGATGATGGAAAATGCCGCGTATGATGGCGAGGGCCAGCTTCTGTCCGCGTCCTATATGGACTATCAGATGCCCCGCGCCGAAGACCTGCCATTCTTCGAGGTCTCGACGCAGGAAACCCTGTCCCCGTCCAACCCGCTCGGTATCAAGGGTTGCGGCGAGGCCGGTGCCATCGGTTCGCCACCCGCCGTCATCAATGCGATCACGGATGCGATCGGCACCCGCTCGTTCACCATGCCCGCCACACCGCACCGCATCTGGGCGGCGCTGAACGGCAAGGACGGCCACGGCGACAACGACAACCAGTTCGACCGGCATATTACAAACGCCACCGACGCAGCCGAATAGGGGAACACGATATGTATGAGACCACATATGCACGGGCAACGACCGTGGACGATGCCGTTGGCATGATGGGCCGCGCGGAGGACGCGAAATTCCTGTCCGGTGGGCACACGCTGCTGCCGACCATGAAGCAGCGGTTGGCCGCTCCGTCCCATCTGATCGACCTGACCCGCATCGACGGCCTGTCGGGCATCGAGGTGAACGGCAGACACGTGAAAATCGGCGCCACGACCACCCATAACGAGGTCAAGACATCGGACGCCCTGCGCTCGGCCTGCCACTCGCTGTCGGAAATGGGCGGCTGGATCGGCGATCCCGCCGTGCGCTACAAGGGCACGATTGGCGGGTCCATCGCCAACAACGACCCCGCCGCCGATTATCCATCCGCCATGCTGGCACTGAACGCCACGATCCACACGTCGAAGCGCGAAATCGCCGCCGACGATTTCTTCGTGGCCATGTTCGAGACCGCGCTGGAGGACGACGAGATCGTTACCGCGATCTCCTTCGATGGTCCTGAAAAGTGCGGCTACGAGAAATTCCGCAATCCTGCTTCCCGCTACGCGATGGCTGGCGTATTCGTTGCCAAACATGCCGACGGCGTGCGGGTGGGCGTGACCGGCGCATCGCAGGACGGTGTCTATCGCTGGACGGAAGCCGAAGAGGCCCTGTCCGCCAATTTCTCCGCCGACGCACTGGACGGGCTTACGGTGGATGACAGCAATATGCTGTCGGACATTCATGCTACCGCCGCCTACCGCGCCAATCTCGTGAAGGTCATGGCGAAGCGGGCCGTGGCGGGGGCGAAATAGAAGGCAGCCCCTGATTCATCGTCACCGTCGGACACTGTGGCGAGTATCCGGTGACAGCAAGTTCGCTGTAGCTCTCCAGATCCTCGGGACGAAGCCCGAGGATGACGACCGTGGGCTTGTCTACTGCAGCCCCACCGGATCGACGATCCCGCCGTCGCATCCCCTGCCCGCCTTGCTACCGCGTGAGGCGAGCCGTTCCAGCCTTGGCGTATCGCTGACGGGGCCCTGCAGGCGAAAGCGCAGCTCCGTAATTAGCTCGCGCCTGCCATCTCGACGGCACCGCAGTTCCACCCGTTGGGCTGCGGCCGGGCCGAAATCCTGGCTAACGGCATCACGCACGGCGCGAGCTGTTATGCGCCGTCCGATCGAGCGGGCGAACAGGTCTCGCACCTGCGAGGCATTGATCTGGTCAAGCAGCGCCAGCGAGTCCTCGAAATAGCCGTCGCGCCCGCCGCGCCCGTAGCAGGAGCCGTGCTTGGTCCATTCGTGGCGGTGCAGGCCGGAGCGGACACCTGGCATAGCTTCATATAGCCGTTCCCGCAGATCCTGCCGCAACCCAAGCCCCGCCAGCCTGCGCCATTGGCCGCGCTCGTCGAGGCGGCGTTGCTCGGTCGATATTCCGCAATACTCGACGCCCCTTGGCCCGGGCCAGAGACCATGCAGCGTGAAATTCTGCGTATCGAAACGGCCCGCACGCTGGCTGCGGCATTCGGGCAGTTGCGTCCGACCTTCACAGAACGCGGGTTGCCAAGTGATAGCCAGCGTCATCGGGCCGTCAAAAGCCCGGGCCGTGACGGGCATGAGAAACAGGAGAGCGGCAAAGGCAAATCGGAGCATGTTGTCCCAGCATATCGACGGAAGGCTATCGCAACCCTAGGTTCCAGCGATGTCTATGGAAACAGCAATCACCGCCGACACGGACGCACCCGCCCCCCACCTGCCGACACAATTCGTCGCGTGGTTCAGCGAACGCGGCTGGCAGCCCCGCGCCCACCAGCTCGACCTGCTGGCACGGGCGCAATCCGGGCAATCGACGCTGCTGATTGCGCCGACCGGCGCGGGCAAGACGCTGGCCGGATTTCTGCCCGCACTGACGGAGCTCGCCACCCGCCCTAAGCGCAAGCCCGGTGAGCCGCATCGTGGCATTCACACGCTCTACATCTCGCCGCTGAAGGCACTGGCGACCGACATCAAGCGCAATCTGGAAACGCCGGTCGAGCAGATGGCACTGCCAATCCGCATCGAGACCCGCACCGGCGACACGCCCGCCCACCGTCGCCAGCGGCAGAAGCTGAACCCGCCTGATATTCTGATGACGACGCCGGAACAGCTTGCCCTGCTGATCGCGCAGAAAGATGCGGACCGGTTCTTTTCCGATCTGAAATACGTGATCTTCGACGAGTTGCATTCGCTGGTGACGAATAAGCGCGGACATATGCTGGCGCTCGGGTTGGCGCGGTTGCGGGTGCTGCGTCCTGCGCTCCAGACCATCGGCCTTTCGGCGACGGTCTCCAACCCGGCCGACCTGCAACGCTGGCTTGTGGCGCAAAACCGCGGCGATGCGGACGCCACCCACGCTGCCGGGCTCATTCAGGTCACGAGCGGGGTGAAGCCGAACATCACCATTCTCGACACGCGCGAGCGGCTGCCGTGGTCTGGCCATACGGGCAAACACGCGCGTGATGATGTGTATCAGCTCATCAAAGAGCACAAGCTGACGCTGATTTTCGTCAACACGCGCAGCCAAGCGGAGAGCATTTTTCAACAGCTCTGGCATGTGAACGAGGACACGCTGCCCATCGCGCTTCACCACGGGTCGTTGGAAGTGGGCCAGCGGCGCAAGGTGGAAGCGGCGATGGCCGACAACCGGCTGCGCGCGGTCATTGCCACCTCGACGCTCGATCTTGGCATCGACTGGGGGGATGTCGATCTCGTCATTCACCTTGGCGCACCGAAGGGGGCGAGCCGCTTGGCGCAGCGCATCGGGCGGTCCAACCACCGGATGGACGAACCGTCCAAGGCCGTGCTGGTGCCGACGAACCGGTTCGAGGTGCTGGAATGCAAGGCGGCACTCGATGCCAACTATCTTGGCG
This sequence comes from uncultured Alphaproteobacteria bacterium, assembly GCA_963841615.1. Lineage (GTDB taxonomy): Bacteria > Pseudomonadota > Alphaproteobacteria > Rhizobiales > Rhizobiaceae > Pseudahrensia. The sequence goes on from CAWJDI010000005.1 coordinate 77,947, forward strand.
ACCAGGACACGCCACCGATGCGGGCGGGAGCGCTCGATGTTTTGTGCCAGCACATTCTGGGTATGGCAGTCGCAGGGCCGTTCCAGGAAGACGAACTCTACGCCGAAATCATCTCAGCCGCGCCCTATGCAGAGCTCGACTGGGACACGTTCGAGCACGCCATTCAATTCGTTGCAACCGGCGGCTACGCGCTGAAAGCCTATGAGCGCTATGCCAAAATCAAGCGCACCGAGGACGGGACGTGGAGGTTGACCCACCCGCGCCTGGCTCAACAATATCGTATGAACAGCGGCACGATCTACGAGATCCCCGCCATGAAGATCCGTATGGTCCGCCACGGCCGCAAGAATGGAAAGCTTGCTCCCAACCGCGGCGGGCGGGTGCTGGGGTCGCTGGACGAGTATTTTCTCGACAAGCTGGTGCCCGGCGACACATTCATGTTTTCCGGCCAAATCGTTCGGCTGGAAGGGTTCTTGGACAGCGAGGCGATCGTCACCAAGACCAACCACGATAACCCGATGGTGCCCATGTATGCGGGCTCCAAGTTTCCGCTGTCCTCGGCGCTGGCCGCCCATGTGCGCGACATGGTGTCGGACCCGGCGCAATGGGCATCGCTGCCCTTTCAAGTGTCGGACTGGCTGAGCATTCAGGCACAACGGTCGATCATCCCCCAGCCGCACGAAATGCTGGTCGAGACGTTTCCGCGTGGCAAGAAGCACTATCTCATCACTTATGCCTTCGAGGGTCAGTTGGCCCACCAGACGCTTGCCATGTTACTCACCCGCCGCCTCGAACGGGCCGGTGCCAAGCCGCTGGGCTTCGTGGCGACCGACTACGTTGTGTCCATCTGGGCGCTGGAGGATATGGGCGCGATGATCGCAGACGGCAGCCTGTCGCTGGCCGATCTCTACGACGAGGACATGCTCGGGGACGATCTGGAAGCGTGGATGGGGGATTCCATGATGCTGAAACGGTCGTTCCGCCAATGCGCGCTCATCGCCGGGCTGATCGAGAAGAACTCACCGCAGAAGACCAAGACCGGCCGGCAGGTGACGCAGTCATCCGACCTGATCTACGACGTTCTGCGCGACCATGAGCCGGACCACATCCTGCTGCAGGCAACGCGGGAGGATGCCGCCACCGGATTGCTGGATGTGCGGCGTGTGGGCGCGCTTTTGGCCAGGATCAAGGACCATATCGTCCACAAGAACCTCGACCGACTGTCGCCTATGGCGGTGCCGATCATGCTGGAAGCAGGCGCGCGAGCGGGTGCCGGGCATCGCAGGCGAAAGCCTGCTGGTGGACGCTGCGGAGAACCTGATTGCGGAGGCGATGGAGCCCTAAAGCGGGTTCAGGGCGCGTAGGCGGCGATCATCTGCGCCACCAGTGGATGGGGAAACTGGCGTTCGACGGTGACGGCGTAAAAGTCTTCGGTGAGCGCCAGATCGAACGGCGCCTGGGCGACCAGCCCGGATTCCAACTCGTCGGCCAATACGACCGCGGGCGCGAGCGCGATGCCGACGCCTTGCCGGGTCAGAAGACGCACCATCGCCATGTCGTCGACGCTGGCGACGATGTTTGCAGACACATGGTGCGCCGCACAGAGCCTCGACAGGCCGGACCGGATGGCGTTGTCGGTGGGCACGATCAGAGGCGCATCCCGGAGCAGGTCTGCGAGCGTAGAGTGCCTCAGCGTTTCCGGCTTCCCGAACAGCCCGATCGTCTGGTTGTCGATAAGCTGCGCGGAAAATGCGCCCGTAGTGTCCAAGGTAGGCAGTTCGGTCGTCAACACCACATCGAGCGACAGGGCCGCCAGCGCATCGAGCAGGGTTTCGCCGTCGCCGGATACTAATGTGATCTGCATGTCGCCGTGCACGAGCGCCGGTTGCAGGAAGCGCATCTGGAAGTTGCGCGAGAGGGTGGACAGGGCCCCAATTCGCAGGGGGGCGGACGCGCCCTTCTGCTGTTGCAGAACGGATACGAGGTCGTCGCCGGTGGCAAAGATACGGTCGGCATAGTCGAGCGCGATGCGGCCCGATTCCGTCAACACCAGCCCGCGCCCGACACGGTCGAACAGCGCGCAATCGAGACGCTGCTCCAGATGCCTTATCTGAACGGACAAGGCCGACTGGGACACATTGAGTTTAGCCGCCGCCCGCCCGAGATTGCCCTCGTTTGCGACCTGCCGGAAATAGCGCAGATGATGATAGTTGAGCTGCATACCGGTCTGTAAAACAGAACGGTTGGTTTCGATACCGGCGGGTTATCTGATTTTCAGCCAGTCAGACCGGCGTCCGGTCAATCAAGCGCGGCGGACACATAAACCAATCCTTATATCGCTTGCGCGCCCTTGCCCGCTCTGCTAGTCGAAGCGTGAAATGCGGCTTCAACCTATGCTGCCGCTTGCCCTTTTTCAGACAGACACATTGCAGGAGCCCGTCATGGCCGACGCCACGCACGACTATATCGTCAAGGATATTGCACTCGCCGAATACGGCCGTAAGGAACTCGACATCGCCGAAACCGAAATGCCGGGCCTCATGGCGCTGCGCGAAGAGTTCGGCACGGACAAGCCGCTGAAAGGCGCACGCATCGTCGGTTCGCTGCACATGACAATTCAGACAGCCGTGCTGATCGAAACGCTCGTCGATCTCGGTGCCGACGTGCGCTGGGCTTCCTGCAACATCTATTCCACGCAGGACCATGCGGCTGCGGCCATCGCAAAAGCCGGTATTCCGGTGTTTGCGATCAAGGGCCAGAACCTGACCGAGCATTGGGACTATCTCGACAAGTCCTTCATGTTTGAAGAAGGCCCGAACCTGATCCTCGACGACGGTGGCGATGCGACGCTCTACATCCTGCTCGGTGCCCGCGCCGAAGCCGGTGAAGAAATCATTCCTGTGCCGGAATCCGAAGAAGAAGAAGCCATCAAGGTTCAGATCGCCAAGCGCCTCGCGGCATCCCCTGGCTGGTTCACCAAAATGCGCGAGCAGATCGTCGGTGTTTCCGAGGAAACCACAACCGGCGTACACCGTCTTTACGAATTGCAGAAGAGCGGCCAGCTGCCTTTCCCTGCCATCAATGTGAACGATTCCGTCACCAAGTCGAAATTCGACAACAAGTATGGCTGCAAGGAATCGCTGGTCGACGGCATCCGCCGCGCCACCGACACCATGATGGCCGGCAAGACAGCAGTCGTCTGCGGCTACGGCGATGTGGGCAAGGGCTCCGCCGCTTCGCTGCAGGGTGCCGGTGCCCGCGTGAAGGTGACGGAAATCGACCCGATCTGTGCGCTGCAGGCCGCAATGGACGGTTTCGAGGTGACGACGCTGGAAGACGCGGTGGAAACCGCCGATATCTTTATCACCACGACAGGCAACAAGGACATCATCCGCATCGAGCACATGCGCGCGATGAAGGACATGGCGATCGTCGGCAATATCGGCCATTTCGATAACGAAATTCAGGTCGCCAACCTTCGCAACCTGAAAATGACGAACATCAAGGACCAGGTCGATATGTACGAAATGCCTAACGGCAATCGTATGATCCTGTTGTCCCAGGGCCGTCTGCTGAACCTCGGCAACGCAACCGGTCACCCGTCCTTCGTCATGTCGGCGTCCTTCACCAACCAGGTGCTGGCGCAGATCGAACTTGTGGACACGCGGCGAGCAGTACAAGAACGAGGTCTACATCCTGCCCAAGCATCTGGACGAAAAAGTCGCCCGCCTGCACCTCGAAAAGATCGGCGTGAAACTTACCGAGCTTGCCAAGGATCAGGCCGACTATATCGGCGTGTCCGTGGAAGGCCCCTACAAGCCGGAACATTACCGCTACTGATCGGCTCGTCGGAACTTGCATTCAAACCAGAGGGTCGCCCATCAGGCGGCCCTTTCTGGTTTTCGGACATCAATGGCCCGCAAGACGTAGCCCCCGATTCCGCGCTCCTGTAGGGTAAAACGAATCGCTATTGCCGCGGGGGTGGGGCTGCGACGTTCGGTGTTCGGCACGCCGTTTCATCGTGGTCCGGTGCGGTCCGAAGGGTCGAGGAACCGTCACGCATGTCCACATCACTGACGCAGGCTGTTCCCTTCGATATCATCATGTTCGTGGTGTTCATGGGCGGCTTCGCCTTCGTGATGTTTGCCGCGACCTACCTGATCGTGGAAAAGAACCGACTGGCCGCCCGCGAGATCCGCCAGCGCAGCGAATTGGCAGACCTGAAGGCGCGCCACGCCCGTGCGCAGGCGCTGCTCGACGTGCCTGACCAGCGCATCGTCATCTGGGAATCCGCGCCGGATGTCGGCACCATCGACGCGCCCGTTTGCAGGGGGACATTGCCACCCAACGCGGGCGCACCGGAATCCACATCCGCGTTCATCGCCTTCGGCGCGTGGCTGACACCGGCTTCAGCACAGGATTTTGCCCACGCCGTCGACAGGCTGCGCGAACGGGCGGAGAGTTTCGACCTGTCCATCGAAACCCGTGCGGGCACGTTTCTCGACGTTCAGGGCCGCATTTCCGGCAATCACGCCTTCGCCCGCTTCCAGTCGCTTTCCGGCGACCGCGCAGCGCTGGCGCAGCTGGAAAACGAGCACCGCAAGGTGCTCGAACTCACCGACGCACTTCGGGCGTTGGCACAGGCGCTCATCATGCCGGTCGTCATCAAGCGGCTCGACGGCACGGTGACATGGGCCAATGATGCGTTTGTCGCGGCGGTGGATGCGACGAGCCTCGATGCGATCGTGGACCAGAAGGTTTCGCTGCTCGACCGGGCCGACCGGGAGACGATGCAGCGTGAAGCCGTCGAGACCGGCGTGTCGCGCCAAAGCATCGCTGCCACCATCGCAGGTGACCGGCGCAACGTGAACCTCACCGCCATTTCGCAGGGCAATTATCTCGCCAGCCTGTGTTTTGACACCAGTGGCTTTCAGGCCAATCAGGATGCCATGGGCCGCGTGCTGGAAGCCCATCAGGCCGCGCTCAACGAGATCACCTCCGCGGTGGCGATCTTCGACGAACGGCGGCAGCTGGTGTTCCACAACGATGCATTCGAAAGCCTGTGGCAATTCGGCCCCAACGACCTGAAGAACCGGCCCGACAATGCCGGTCTGCTCGACCAATTGCGCGCACGGGGCCGCGTCGCGGAACAGCCGGATTGGGCAAAATGGCGTAACGGCTGGCTCGACGTCTATTCCCAGACAGAGCCCAAGCAGGACTGGTGGCACCTGCCGGACGGGCGCACGTTGCGGGTCGTGGCCAACCCGCAAAAGCAGGGCGGCGTCATGTGGCTTTTCGAGAACATCACCGAACAACTCGACATGCAGTCCCGCTTCACCGCACTGACCAAAGTGCAGGGCGAAACGCTTGACCATATGGACGAGGCGATTGCCGTGTTTGCGCCAAACGGACGGTTGCGCCTGTCCAACCCGTCGTTCCAGCGCATATGGGCGCTGTCGGACGAGGAAGTCGTTGCCGACACGCCCATCGCAACGCTGGGCGAACGGTGCAGCCCGTTGCTGGAAGCCGCCGATGCGGGCCTGTGGAACGAGATCAAGACGGCCATCACCGGGGTCAGCGAAGCGCGGGAAAGTGTATCCGGTCGCATTCATTTGACCGACAGCGAAGGCATGGCCCGCATACACGACTACGCCCTCGTGCCCCTGCCCGACGGGCAGACGATGATCTCGTTTGCCGACGTGACATTCGCGGTGCGTATGGAAGAGGCGTTGGCCGAGCGCAATGCGGCGCTGACGGCGGCGGAACGGTTGAAAAACGCCTTCATCGAACATGTGTCCATCGCGTTTCGTGCGCCGCTCACGTCCATCAAGGGTTTTTCGGAAATGCTGGCGAGCAAGGTTTTCGGACCGCTCAACGATAAGCAGGTGGAGTATGTCGATGATATCGAAAGCTCTGCAAACGTGCTGACTGCGCTGGTGGACAATCTGCTCGACATGGCGGTGCTGGAAGCGGGCCGTATGGAACTCGATAATGCGACCGTCGATGTCTCGCAGATCATGGCGGAGGCCGGAGAGACCGTTGCCGACCAGTTGAGGGCGCGGGGCGTCCATTTAGCAATCGAACAGACAGTTGGTGACGCCACGATCACCGCGGATGCGGCGCGGCTTCATCAGGTTATCGTCAATCTCGTTTCCAACGCGATCAACGCTTCAAACCGCGATGCGACGGTTCTTGTGCAGCAATCCGCTGGAGATGATTGGATTGAAATCGCAGTGCAGGACACCGGGCCGGGCGTGCCGGAAAATCAGCGCGAGGCCATCTTCAAGCGCTTCGAGGGCGGGCGCATGACGGGTGCCAACCAGAGTGGCGGTGCCGGGCTCGGACTGGCTATCACCCGCTCCCTCGTTGACCTGCATCATGGCACTGTTGAACTGGATGCCGGTTACACGGACGGCGCACGGTTCGTCGTGCGGCTGCCCCGTGGCGATATGGGCCAAGCGGAGGGTGGCCAAGCGGTTGACGTGGTACCCAGACGCCCCGTCTCGGCTGCTGCCTCGTGAGCGAGCCGGTGCCGATTACGCTTGCCGGTATCGACGAAGGCGGAATGGCGCATCTTGGTGAGGCCATCGCGTTAGCCCTGAACGTGGGCGATATGGTGTGGCTCATAGGAGACCTCGGCGCAGGCAAAACGGCGTTGGCGCGGGCTTGCATCCGCGCCGCTTGTGGTGACGCCGCACTCGACGTGCCAAGCCCGACCTTCAGCCTCGTGCAGCCATACGACGACACATCGACTCGCACGCTGGTCCACGCAGACCTCTACCGCCTCGACGCAAACGCCGATGTATCCGACCTTGCGCTTGCCGATGCGCTGGAGGACGGCGCAGTGCTTGTGGAATGGCCGGAACGGGCGGCTCACGGCTTGCCGGAATCCGGCCTGAGCGTTTCCATCGACATCGTGAATGGAGAGACGCGCACTGTCACGCTGACAGGCAGCGCCCTGCCCCGTGTGACGCGCAGCCTCGCCATACGGGCGTTTCTGAATCGCAACGGCATGGCCGATGCCAGACGGGAGCATCTAACGGGGGACGCATCCGCACGATCTTACGAGACGGTGGCGTCGGCGGATCACACGCTCATCCTTATGAACGCCCCCGCCACCCCCGATGGCCCGCCCGTCGCTCCATATGGCGCGCCCTACAGCCAGGTCGCCCATCTGGCGGAAGACGTGCGTCCTTTTGTTGGCGTGGCGCGGGCGCTTTCGGATGCTGGTTTTGTCGCCCCGGCCATCGAAGCTGCGGATATCGAGGCTGGTCTGCTGCTGATCGGCGACCTCGGTGGCGGGCAGATCATCACGGACGACCGCAAGCCGATCGAAGACCGATACGAGGCCGCTATCGACTGTCTCGTGGATCTTCATAGCCATACGTGGCCCGACAGGCTGGCAGTGTCGGACGGTGAACCCGACCATATAGTGCCCGCCTACAGCAAGCGCGCCATGCTGGCGGAAGTGAACCTGCTGCCGCACTGGTATGCGCCGCGTCGCACCGGCAACAGGTTGACGGACGCGCAAATGACTCAGTTCGAGACGCTCTGGAGCGACCTGATCGACACGCTGGCAAGCGACGAAAGAACGCTGGTGCTGCGGGATTATCATTCGCCTAACATCATCTGGCAAGACGGTGCCAGCGGCACGGACCGGATCGGGCTGATCGACTTTCAGGACGCCGTGATGGGGCCCACCGCATATGATGTGGCTTCGCTGGCGCAGGATGCGCGCATCGATATGTCGGAGGCTTTGGAAACGCGGTTGCTCGACCGCTACTGTGCCGCAAGAAATGCACCGTTCGATGAGGATAACTTTCGTGCGGCCTACGCCATCATGGCTGCCCAACGCGCCACGAAAATCGCCGGTATCTTCGTGCGCCTGTCCCAACGCGACGGCAAGGACGGGTACCTCAAGCACCTGCCGCGCATCGAGACCTATATCGCACGCAGCCTGAAACACCCTGTCCTTGCCGCCTATGCCGCATGGTGGAACGAGGTATTTCGAGCATGAGCATCCGCCAGGCGATGGTGCTCGCAGCGGGACTCGGCACACGGATGCGCCCGCTCACCGACACCCGCCCCAAACCGCTGATCGAGGTTGCGGGTCGCACGCTGCTCGACCGCACGCTCGACACGCTGGAGGAAGGCGGTATCACGCGCATCGCGGTCAACGCCCATTATCTTGCAGACCAGATAGACACCCACATCGCCGCCCGCCCGTCCCCCGACATCGTCGTTTCCGACGAGCGGGAGCAACTGCTCGATTCCGGTGGCGGTGTGAAAAAGGCGCTACCGTTGCTGGCGGACACGCCGCTGATCATCGCCAATTCCGACACGTTTTGGCGCGACAGGCGCGAGAATACGGTGCGCCAGCTTGCAAACGTCTGGAATCCCGATGCGATGGACATGCTGCTTCTGCTCGTTCCGCACGATGACGCGGTGGGGTTCGACGGTGCGGGGGATTTCTTCCGTGACGATGATGGCCGCCTGAGCAGGCGTGGCGAGGCCACGAGCGCGCCGCTCATCTATGCAGGCGCACTGGTAACGACACCTGCCCTCTTTGCCGGAGTGGAAGAAGATGCTTTCTCCCTGAACCGGTTGTTCGATCAAGCCGCCGCAGCAGACCGGCTGTTCGGCCATGTGCTGGACGGGCTGTGGCTACATGTTGGCACGCCGGCCGCCATCGGCGAGGCGGAAGCGGCGCTGGCCACGTTCGACAGGCATCATGGCTGATCCGCGCGTCCGCTCCATACCGCCGGGAGCGGACTTCATTCCGACGCTTGTGGAGGACCTGCTCGACGGGCGGCTCGTGCCCGGCTTCACGCCACGCACGGACCCGCTGGCGCTGGCAAACGCGACCATCTGGGTGCCGACACGCCGGGCCGTCCGTACACTGACTGCGACATTCGTTAAAAACTTCGACGGGCGCGCGACGCTGCTGCCGCGCATATTGGCGCTGGGCGATGCGGAGGACGATGACCCGTTCGCAACAGGCGGCTTACTTGCGTCGTCCACTCCGAAACCCGTGCTGGACGGTATCGAGCGACGGCTGTTGTTGACGCAGCTCATCTCCGCATGGACCTCCAGTTTGAAACCGGAACAGGAAGCGCTGTTTGCGGGCAACGACGTCATCGTTCCGGCAACGCTTGCCGATGCGGTAGGTATGGCAGACCAGCTTGGTGCGTTGATGGACAGCGTGGCAACCGAGGAAGCCGACTGGTCGAAGCTAGAAGACCTCGTGCCGGACGATCTGCAGGAATGGTGGCAGCTGACCCTCCGCTTTCTCGACATAGCGACCGATATCTGGCCCGCCATTCTGACCGAGCGCGGATTGGCAGACCCGGCACGGGAGCGGGTCGCGGCACTGCGCCATCAGGCGGAACTGTATGCAACGCGCGGCTCGAAAGGGCCGGTGATTGCGGCGGGGTCCACGGGATCCATACCGGCTACCGCCGCATTGCTGACCGCAATTTCGCGGCTGCCTCAAGGCGTGGTCGTGCTGCCGGGGCTGGACCGCGATCTGGACGATGAAACCTGGGCGAAGGTCGACCTGCCCGACAATCCGCTCAACGACACCGGCACCGCACCTGCGCACCCCCAATTTGGATTGCGTCGGCTGCTCGATGCGCTTGAGGTGACGCGGGAACAGGTGGAGCACCTGGGGATCGCGAACGAGGATCCCGGTATCCTTCGTGTGCGGGAAAAAATCGTCAGCGAGGCATTGCGGCCCGCCGACAGCACGGACCGCTGGCACGGCTATATGGAAACGGTGAGCGAGGAGCGGCGCGCCGAAGCATTGGAGGGCGTTTCACTGGTCGAAGCGCCTAACGAGCGCGAGGAAGCGCTCGCCATTGCGCTCGCTCTGCGTGAAACACTCGAACAGGCCGACGCGACTGCGGCGCTCGTCACGCCGGACCGCAATCTCGCCCGCCGCGTGGCGGTGGAAATGCGCCGGTTCGGCGTGAATGTGGACGATTCCGCCGGACTGCCCCTGTTCAACCGTGTGGCGGGCACATTCGCGCGGCTGGTGGTGCGGCAGGCCTTTGCGCCCGCCGACCCGAGCGTTACCGTTGCCCTGATCAAACATCCGCTGGCCTGCTTCGGAGCAGAGGAACAGACAGCGCACAAGGCGGCGCAAGCTCTGGAACTGGCGGGGCTGCGGGGCGCACTGGAGCCGCTTGAGAACGGCCTGTTTCTTGGTGCCCTGCACGAAGCGTTGGGCGAGCGGGGCAAAGAACGGCCCAAGCTGCACGCGGCCGTCAAACGGTTCGCCAATACCGATTGGGACAGTGCCGTGTGGCTGGCGGAAAAGCTGGATGCGATCTTTGCGCATCAAACGGACGGCAATACGCCTGCCACGGTTGCGGAGTGGGCGCAGCGGTCGCGATCCCTCGTATCGGCATGCGCCTGCACAACCGATGACAGTCTCGACCATCTGGCCGAACGCGCATCGTGGCAGGCGCTGGAGGATTTTCTCGACGAATTGCAGCAGCAGGATAACAGCCTGCCGGTGAGTCCCGACCAATGGCCGGATGTGTTCGAGGCGTTGATGCAGGACCGCCCGGTGCGGTTTACGGGCGGCCTGCATCCCCGAGTGACCATTCTCGGCCCGCTGGAAGTGCGCCTGCAGAGCTATGATCGCATCGTGCTGGGCGGGTTGAACGAGAAATCGTGGCCCTCAATCGGGCGCAGCGACCCATTCCTGTCCCGCCCCATGAAGACGGCGTTGGGCCTGCCCACGCCGGAACGCCGCACCGGCCTTGCCGCGCACGACTTTTCGCAGCTTATGGGCATGGGCGACGTGGTGCTGACGCGGGCTGAACGGTCGGACAACGCGCCTACCGTCGCCTCCCGCTGGGTGCAGCGGTTGCAGACTGTGGCCGGTGAGGATGTCGCCAAGGCGATGGCCGGACGTGGTCGAAAGTTTATGAACTGGGCAACCGCGCTCGATGCGCCATCGGGTACGATCAAAAGTGCGAAGCAACCCGATCCGCGTCCACCAGTCGAGGTCCGCCCCAAACGGCTGTCCGTCACGCAAATCGCAACCTGGGTGGCGGACCCCTATGCGATCTACGCCCGCGAAATTCTTAAGCTGCAGGCACTCACACCTCTCGTGCGGGACGCCGACCACCGGGAACGGGGCACGTTGTTCCATAAGGCCGTAGAGTCCTATGTCGCGATGCCCGCCCATAAACGTGCGTTGAAGGACCTTCTTTTTGCGGGCGATGTGGAATTCACCGATAACAAGGTGCCGGAGGCTGTGCTAGTGCGCTGGTGGCCACGCTTTGAACAAGCAGCTAGCGCCTTTGCTGCATGGGACGCAGAATATGGCGCGGGTATCGAGCGCATTGTAGCCGAACCTTGGGGCGAAACGCAGGACGGCCTCGGCGGGCTTACGCTTTCGGGACGCGCTGACCGTTTCGACATGGGCAAGGACGGCACGTTGGTGCTGTGGGACTACAAGACGACGAGCGGCCCGAACGCCGCCGCCGTGCGCCGTCTCGACGCGCCGCAATTGCCGCTGCTGGCCGAAATGGCGCGGCGCAAGGCGTTCGAGGCGGTTGCGGGAACGGTCGATGCGCTTGGCTATATCAGGCTTCTCGGCGGCGGAGATTTCCGCGCAGAAGTTGTCGCCGGACCCGAGGCGAAGACCCGCAAGCCGGACGAGGAAATCACTGACGCGAAAGTGCTGGCCGCTGCGTCCTGGGGGAAGCTGGCAAAGCTGGTGATGGCCTATCGCACCGAGGCAAAGCCTTACATTTCCAAGGCGCGGTATCTGGAAGATCAGCTTTACGCCAGCGACTACGACCATCTGGCGCGGGTGGCGGAATGGTCTGTGGCGGCCAACGGCGATAATGACGGCGAGGCCGAGCAATGAGCGAAGACGAGCGCGGTCCTTTTACGGTCGATGACTACACGAGGGCGCAACAGGCGGCCGCGTCCGACCCGGCGCGCAGTGCGTGGGTGATGGCGAATGCCGGGTCCGGCAAAACGAAAGTGCTGTCCGACCGGGTGATCCGCCTGTTGCTCGCCGGGGTCGACCCGTCCCGCATCTTGTGCCTCACCTTCACAACTGCCGCCGCCGGTGAAATGGCCAACCGCGTCTTCGAGACGCTGGCCAAATGGACCACGATGCCGGAAGCGAAGTTGAAGAATGCGCTAAGCGAACTGACGCAGCGCACGCCCTCCCCGACCGACCTGACAGCCGCGCGCCGCCTGTTCGCCCGTGCGCTGGAGACACCGGGCGGGCTGAAGATCCAGACCATCCACGCCTTCTGCGAGGCACTGCTGCACGCCTTTCCGCTGGAGGCCAATGTGCCCGGCACATTCAAGGTGATGGATGAGACCGCGCAGGCGTCTCTGGTGGCGGGTGTGACCGAGGCGATGCTCACCGATTTTTATCTCAACAAAAAGACGGACGCCGCACAGGCTTTTTCGCAGATTTCCCACGCCGTCAGCGACGATGCGGTGGACCGGCTGTTCGGCGAGGTCATCGGCAAGCGGGACGCACTTTCGGCGTGGCTGGACGCCCACGGGAGTGTGGACGCGGCAAGCGCGGCGACGCTGAAAGCGTTTGGCATTCCCGCCGATGCGACGGAAGACAGCCTGACTGCGGACGCTGTATCCGCGTCGTCTCTCACACGGGACGAGTGGGGCCGGTTGAAAGATGTGGCGCTGGGCACCGGATCTCCCACGATGGTGACACTGGCCACCAATATCATGCGATACCTCAAATCCGGCGACCCCAAAGACCGACTCGATTCGCTGCGGGAGTGCCTGCTGACCAAGGCTGGAGCACCGCGAGCGCCCTCCACCCTCGTCACCAAGGCTGTGGAAAAGGAGCTGCCCGACATCCGGGACAAGCTGATCGCGGAGACCGCGCGGTTGCTGGATGCGCTCGGCAATCTGCAAACCTTTCAGGCCATCGACCGCACCCGAAATGGCCTCATCGTCGGGCAAGAGCTGCTCACGCGTTTCCGCACTGCAAAGCGCGCATCGGGAATGCTGGACTACAACGACCTGATCGCCGGTGCTGCCCGCCTGCTCGCCTCGTCGAAGGCGCGCGACTGGGTGCTCTACAAGCTGGATGCGGGGCTCGACCATATTCTGCTGGACGAGGCGCAGGACACGAGCCCGCTGCAATGGTCGGTCGTGGAGCGGCTGACTGGCGACTTCTTTTCCGGCAAGGGCGCGCGGGAAGCGCGGCGCACAGTGTTCGCGGTAGGCGATGAGAAGCAGTCGATCTACTCGTTTCAGGGCGCGCAACCGGCACAGTTTTCCGACATGCGCGCGCGGTTCAGGAAGCGTGCGGAGGCAGCGGGTGGCGGGTCATTCGTGGACGCCAGTTTGAACCAGTCCTTCCGCTCTACCGAGGACGTGCTGGCTGCGGTCGATCGCGTCTTCTCTGAACCGTTCGCTTTCACCGGCCTCAGTAACGAGACTGTCAGGACAGTCCACACAGCCGCGCGCGCCAAAAAGCCCGGCGCGGTGGAGGTCTGGCCGCTCGTCCTGCCCGAGACCGGAGAGCCGCCGGAGGAATGGGCGGTCAGCGTCGATCAGGCGTCCAGCCGGCATCAGGCCGGCATTTTGGCCGAACGGATCGCGGATCGGATAAAGCTCTGGCAGGACAGTGGCGAGCGGCTTTGCGCCATCGACCGCCCCATCACGTCCGGCGATATTCTGGTGCTCGTACGCTCCCGCGACCGCTTTGCGGCCACGCTGACGCGGCTGTTGAAAGAGCGACAGGTGCCGGTGGCGGGCACGGACAGACTGGCTTTGACGGACCATATCGCGGCGCAGGATCTGTTGGCGTTGGGGCGGGTCGTCACGAATACCAGCGATGACCTGTCGCTTGCCGCCTTGATGAAAAGCCCGCTCATGGGCTTGTCTGAAGACGACCTTTACGCCCTCGCCCGCGCGCGGCTGGAGCCAATACCGGGGCACAGCCTGTTCGAGGCACTGGCGTTGGCAGCCGATGGCGGCGCTGAACACATCGTCGAGGCCCATCGCAAACTTGCGGGCTGGGTTTCCCGCGCGGATGCGGTCGCGCCTTACGAATTCTACGCCGATATTCTCGGCGCAGGCGGTGGGCGCAAGCAGTTCTACGACAGACTGGGTTTGCAGGCGCAGGACGTACTCGATGCCTTTCTCGATCAGGCGCTGGCCCACGAGCAGACCGGCGTGCCTGGGTTGCAGGCATTCGTTCAGCAACTGGAAACCGCGCCGCCGACAATCAAGCGTGAGATGGGCAAAGGGGCGCAGGGTGTGCGGATCATGACCGTGCACGGGGCGAAGGGGCTGGAAGCGCCGGTCGTGTTTCTGGTCGACAAAACTTCGCACTATCATCAGGCCAGAAACGTGCCCAAGCTGATCGAATGGGGAGATCCGGAAGGCGCTGCCAGCGCAGCGCGGCTGGGTATGGATACCGGCGAAGGACGACCATATCGCACAAACACTTTCCGTAGTTGGAGATCTGGAAAAGGCGGATGCCGACGAGCACCGCCGCCTGCTCTATGTCGGCATGACGCGCGCCGAGGACAGGCTGATCGTGTGCGGTTATACGGGCACGGAAGCGACGAGTGACAAGGCGATCGAAGCACAGGCGGAGACATGGCACGGGCTGGTGAGTTCGGCGTTGCAGGGCGATTGGCAGGTGGCGGATGCAAAGGGCAATCCCGCGCCACCAGATACCAAAACCGACGATGCGTGGAAGACGATGGTATGGCACCGCCCTGAACGCACCGATCGGACCACCGTCACCGGTCAATCCCAGTCAATGGCCGTTGCCACGTCCGCGTCACTGCCGAACTGGATACGCCACCGGATGCCAAAACCATCCACGCTACCGCGCCCCCTCAGCCCGTCCGGCGCGCAGGCGCTGGTGGAAGAACCACCCGCACCGTCCGGCGCGATCAAGCGCGTGAGCGGCGGATTGGACGCGCGCCAGCGGGGCACGCTCGCCCACACACTGCTGCAATGGTTGCCTGAACAGTCAGTGGAGCAACGCTCCGAACTGGCGATGACGTATCTTGCAGGTGCGGCTTCCGACCTGTCGGATGGCGACCGGCAAACACTCGCAGACCAGACGATTGCGGTGCTGGACGCACCCGGCCTCGCGCGGTTCTTCACCCCCGGCGCCAGCCTTGCGGAAGTGCCGGTGATGGGCACGGTGCAGCTTGGCGGATCGGCCAAGCAGGTTGGCGGCACGATCGACAGGCTGGCGGAAGAGGACGGCACGGTCTGGGCGCTCGACTTCAAGACCGGCGCCCACGTGCCGGACGATGCGGACGGGATCGCGCCCGTTTACGTGACCCAAATGGCGCTCTACCGCGCGCTGTTGCAATCCGTCTATCCCGGCCACACCTGCCGCGCTGCGCTGCTCTACACCGCAGCCGGGGAAGGGCCACGCCTTATCGAAGTGTCCGCAGAACAGATGGATGCCGCTCTCGTTACACTTTCGGAAGCGGTGGGCGCGGCGGCTTGAACCAACGTACCGTGCCGCCTACTTTCGATGCTCACACATGATTCTGCGAAAGCCAAATCCCATGCCAAGCGTCAAGATCGACCAGTCCAACTTCAAATCCGACGTTCTTGAGTCCGACAAGCCGGTCGTTGTGGATTTCTGGGCCGAATGGTGTGGCCCGTGCAAGGCAATCGCACCCGACCTGGAAGCGATTTCCGACGAGATGGCTGGTGATGTGACCATCGCCAAGATCAACATGGACGAAAACCCCGATCTGGCCGCCCAATACGGTGTGCGCTCGATTCCCACGCTGTTGATGTTCAAGAACGGCGAGCCGGTCGCCGTGCAGGTCGGTGCCCTGCCGAAGTCGCGCATCGCGGACTGGATTTCCAAGGAAGTCTGATTTCGGCTAGGCAGGGCGCAATGCAACCGTTCTGCCGACACCACCATGACCGATGAACCCGACGCGCCGACAATTTCCCTGAGCGGAGACGTGCAGGCCGAACTGCTGTCGCAGGCGCTGCCCTACATGCAGCGCTATGAAGGCGCGTCAATCGTCATAAAATACGGTGGCAACGCGATGGGCGACGCGGCGCTCGGTGCCGCCTTTGCGCGCGATGTGGCCTTGCTGCGCCAGTCCGGCGTCAAGCCTGTCGTCGTGCATGGGGGCGGGCCGCAGATTGGCGCGATGCTGGAGCGTATGGGCATCGAAAGCGAGTTCCGCGACGGCTTGCGCGTGACCGACCGACCCACGGTCGAAGTGGTCGAAATGGTTCTGGCCGGTTCCATCAACAAGCGCATCGTTCAGGATTTCAACGCCGAGGGCGCGCGCGCAATCGGGTTGACGGGCAAGGACGGCAACATGGTGCGGGCCACCAAGCTGCAACGTACAAAGCGCGATCCGGATTCCAATATCGAGCAGATCGTCGACCTCGGTTTCGTCGGCGAACCGGACCGGGTGGACGTGAAGGTGCTGGAGATGGTGACGGGCGCCGGGCTCATTCCCGTCATCGCGCCGGTGGCGTTCGGGGCCGATGGCGAGACCTACAACGTAAACGCCGACACGTTCGCCGGGGCCGTGGCGGGGGCGATGAACGCCAACCGGCTGCTGTTCCTCACCGACGTGCCGGGCGTGCTGGACGCCGACAAGAATCTGATTCCGCGCCTGACCGTTGCAGAAGCGCGGGCGCTGATCGCCGATGGCACGATTTCCGGCGGCATGATTCCCAAGGTGGAAACCTGCATCGATGCGCTCCGGCTCGGCGTGGAAGCGGTTGTTATCGTCAACGGCAAGAAGCCCCATGCGGTGCTGCTGGAACTGTTCACCAACCACGGTGCCGGCACCATGATCGTGCCATCATGAGGATTTCCGCATGACCATCGCTCCCGCTACCCGCGCCGAACTACGCGCCGCGTTTTCCGGCATTAGCGACTGGGTGTTCGACCTCGACAACACGCTCTACCCACGCCACAGCGACCTGTTCGCGCAGATCGACTGGGCGATGACGGATTTTGTTGCCGCGCATCTTTCCATGGCGAAAGACGAAGCGCGGGTGCTGCAAAAGCAGCTTTACCGCAAGCACGGGACCACGCTGCGCGGGTTGATGGAAGAATATGACGTGGACCCGCACGACTTTCTCGAAAAGGTCCACGACATCGACTATTCACCCGTCGCGCCCAACCCCGCCCTCGGCACGCTGATTGCCGCGCTTCCAGGCAGGCGGCATATTTTTACGAACGGTGACGTGCCACATGCGAAACGCACGACTGACCGGCTGGGTATAACGGAACATTTCGATGCGGTTTTCGACATCGTGGCCGCCGATCTGGAGCCGAAACCGGCGGAGGGGCCTTACACGAAATTTCTGGCGGCCCATTCGGTGGAGCCCCGCAAGGCCGTGATGTTCGAGGACATGCCGCGCAATCTCGACGTGCCGAAGCAACTCGGCATGGCAACCGTGCTGGTGATGCCCGCGCAGGGGTCCGAGTTTTCGGCCGAAAGCTGGGAGCATGACGAGAGCGACGGGCACATCATCGACTTTCGCACCGACGATCTCGATACGTTTCTTGCTGACGTGCTGGAAGCGCTGGAGGGTTAGTAGCCCTCACCGCGCACTTCATCGTCCCCGTCCAACGCGGCCAACAGATCGTCTAGCAGGCTGGACGCGCCGAAGCGCAGTGTGGCTGGCGAGGCCCATTCGATGCCCATAATGCGGTCGGCGATGGCAAGATAGGCGGCAGCGTCCGCCACCGTCTTGATACCGCCCGCCGGTTTGAAACCGACCGGCTTGCCGCTCTCGGCTATCGCGCCGATCATGATGTCCGCAAAGTGGGGAGTGGCATTCACCGCCACCTTGCCGGTGGATGTCTTGATAAAGTCTGCGCCCGCATCGATTGCCACAAGCGAAGCCTCGCGCACCAAATCGTCGGAACCGAGTTCGCCCGCTTCGATTATGACCTTAAGTTTCGCAACATCACCGCAGGTGGCACGCACGGCCGCGATCATCTCGCGGGCGGTGTCCACATCGCCTTCGGCGAAGGCACGATAGGGCATGACGATATCAATCTCGGCAGCACCGTCGGCTATGGCCTGTTCGGTCTCGACTCAGGACGGTGTCCGCCTCCTGATCGCCGCCAGGAAAATTCACGACCGTCGCAATTGGAACGCTGGACCCGACCAGCTTTGCCTTCGCATGCGCGACGTGGCGCGGCCAGATGCAAACCGCACCAACCGGACCATGCGGTGTTTGCGCCCGTTCGCACAGGTCGTCGATGTCGGCCTCGGTGCAGTCGTTATTGAGGTTTGTTAGGTCAAGCAGCGGCAGGGAGCGCTCCGCGGTTTGACGACGATGTTCCGGGGTCATTTCAGTCCCTTCTCGAAGGCGTTCGTCAGAATGCGGATCAGGCGTTCGCCACCCTTGGGCGCGTTCTCCTTCGTTTCGTCGTGGGAAAGCTCGTCTCCGCTCATGCCGGCGGCTAAGTTCGTGATGACGGAGAAGGCCGCGACGCGAAGGCCGAGAAAGCGGGCCAGAATGACTTCCGGCACGGTGGACATGCCGACCGCGTCGGCACCCATCAACTTCGCCATACGGATTTCGGCTGGCGTCTCGAAGGACGGACCGGAAAACCACATGTAGGTGCCCTGCCGCATCTCGATCTCCTCGCGCTTGGCCGCGCGGCGGAAGGCCTTCGTCATATCAAAATCATAGGCGCTGGTGAGGCCCACGAAACGGGCGTCGGACGGTTCGCCGAACAGGGGGTTGGTGCCGGAAAAATTGATGTGGTCGGTGATCTGCATGACCGAACCGGGGCCGGATTTCTTGCGCAGAGACCCTGCGGAATTGGTCAGAACCAGCCGTGTGACGCCCGCCTCCACCAACGCTTCCAGCGCGCCGCGCATGGCGGCGGGATTGCCGTGTTCGTAATAATGTTCGCGGCCCGACAACACGGCGACCTTGTGCTGGCCGAAGGTGCCAGCCACCAGCTTACCTGCATGGCCTGACACGCCGCCAGAAGGAAAGCCATCGAGGTCGCCGTAGGGGATTGAAATGGCATCCTCCACCGCATCGGCCACACCGCCGAGGCCGGAGCCGAGGATGAGGGCGGTGTCGGGGGCGAAGCCGTCGAGTGCTTCTGTCAGGGTCTTCATGCGATATGGTCCATGTTGAAGGCGGCGGGCAGCAGATCCGCCATTGTTAGCGTTTCCACCACACCGTTGGCGTCGCACAGAAGCACTTGTGTGTCGGGCCCGGAAAATTCGCGCAACCGCTGGCGGCAGCCGCCGCAGGGCGTTGCTCGATCGGCCTTGGGGGCGAAGACACAGACCTCGGCGATCCGCGTTTCTCCGGCCATCACCATGTGGGCGATGGCGGAGGTTTCGGCGCACCAGCCTTCTGGAAACGAGACGTTCTCGATGTTGCATCCGGCATGAATTGTGCCGGATGCGGTTCGAATGGCCGCGCCAACCGGATAGTTCGAATAGGGCGCATGGCATTTGGCGGAAGCGGCTTTTGCGGCCTGAAACAGATCGTCCATCACCGTTCCTTCACATAGGGCACACCACCGGCTTTGGGCGGGATGGCCTTGCCGATGAATCCAGCGAGCAGAATGACTGTCAAAATGTAGGGAAGCGCCTGCATCAACTGCACCGGCACGACGCCCACCATTGGAAGCGAGACGCCTTGATAGCGAATTTCGAGAGCCCCTAGGAACCCGAACAACAGGCACGCCCACATGGCTGCAACCGGTCGCCATTTGGCGAAAATGAGCGCTGCCAGCGCGATGAAACCGCGACCGGCCGTCATATCTTTCACGAAGCCCGCCGAGACACCGATGGCCAGATACGCGCCTGCCATCCCGCACAAAGCACCGCATATCATCACAGCGCGATAGCGCGCCCAGGACACTGAAATGCCCGCCGTATCGACCGCCGCCGGGTTTTCGCCCACCGCGCGCAATCGCAGACCGAAGCGGGTGCGGAAAAGCACCCACCAGGTGATCGGCACCAGCGCGAAGGCGGCGTAGGCGATGAGGTTATGGCCGGAGATGAGTTCGGCATAGATCGGGCCGAAGATAGGAATGCCCGACAGGGCTTCCGCGAACGGCAGTTCGATGGGTGAGAAGCGGCCATCCGCTTGCAACTGCGGCGTCCGCCCACCCATGCTGAACCACGCATTGCCAATTAATGCCGCCATACCCGCCGCGATGAAATTGATCGCGACGCCCGAAACGATCTGGTTACCGCGATGGGTGATGGACGCGAAGCCGTGGACCAGCGACAGGAACACCGCCGCCACCACAGCCGCCAGCAGTCCGGCCCAGGCAGACCCCGTCATCGCCGCCGCCGCACCGCCGGCAAACGCGCCGATCAGCATCTTGCCCTCAAGGCCGATGTCGACGATGCCGGAACGCTCCGAATACAGACCGGCCAGACAGGCGAGCAGCAGTGGTACGGCTGAACGAACGGTGAGGTCGAGTAGCTGGAGAAGCGTATCCATCAGGCCTGCTCCGCTTCAGGAACGGCATGCGTGCCAGTGGCGGAAAACCGCAGGAAGAAGGTTGAGACCGCAGGGCGGAACATGTGTTCCATTGCACCAGCGAACAGGATCACCAGCCCCTGAATCAGCACGATCATATCCCGCGTGATGGCGGGCATGTCGAAGGCCAGTTCAGCGCCGCCCTGATACAGCGCGCCGAACAGGATCGCCGCAGGCACGATGCCAGCCGGGTGGGACCGGCCCATGAGCGCCACAGCAATGCCGACAAAACCGGCGCCTTCGGTAAACTCAAGCTGCAAGCGGCCCTGATCGCCCATCACGGGGTTCAGCGCCATCATGCCCGCCAGCGCACCCGAGATCATCATTGCGATGACGATAATGCGGGTTTCACTCATGCCCGCGTAGTTCGCGGCGCGGGGAGAAATCCCCAGCGTGCGCATCTCGAAGCCCAGTTTGGTGCGCCAGATCAGCACCCAGACAAGTGCGGCCATGACCAGCGCCAGCAGGAAGGTGATGTTGAGGGGCGACGAGCCCATGTCGAAGCCGAGAGGCTCAAACAGCCAGCCCAGCTTCGGCAGGATCGCGCCTTCCGCAAAATCCCGCGAGCGCGGGCCGAGATTGGCGCTTTTCTGCAGCAGTCCCGTCAGCAGATAGACCATCAGCGCCGAGGCGATGAAGTTGAACATGATCGTCGTGATGACGATGTGGCTGCCGCGCTTGGCTTGCAGGATCGCCGGAATGAACGCCCACGCGGCCCCGAAAAGCGCTGCCCCGATGATCGCCAGTGGAAAGGTCAGCCACCACGGCAGGTAGGCGTCGAGCGACAGGGCCACCAAGGCCACGCCCAACCCGCCCACATAGGCCTGCCCCTCGCCGCCGATATTGAACAGGCCGGCGTGGAAAGCCACGGCGACAGCGAGACCAGTGAAGATGAAGGTCGTGGCATAGAAAAGCGTGAAGCCGATATTATAGCCCGACCCGAACGCGCCTTTGGCGAGCAGAACGGCGGCGTCGATCGGGTTTTCGCCCACGAACAACACGACCAGCCCGGAGATGAGAAAAGCCACCAGCACATTCAGCACCGGCATGAGGCCCAGATCGACCCAGCGGGGGAGCGGGGCGTTCATAAGGCCGCCTCAGCTTGCGCGTTTTGGTAGTCCCGAAGCGTTTGAGAAGTATCCGCAGTCAACCAATCGGTTCGGCCATTGGCGCTTCTCCCGCGAATGAACGCCGCAGCAGCGCTTGGGCTGGAAAATTCCACGTCATAGGCAAAGCAAAGATACTTTGTATCTGCGGACTCAACTAATGCGCCACCTGCAATGAGTTCGTTTCGCAGCTCATCAAATTGATTGGACGCATATTCAGGATTTTTCACTGCCCATGAACCAGCAAGAACAAGCACTTCATCGTCCTTCATTTTCGCTTTAGCCTGTAGCCCCTTTCTATTTGGCGCAAGCGAAAGCAGGATAACGTCGGAGTCTGATCGAATATGGCCAGATACTGTGTCGTTTTTGTTCGGAGAGGAAACAAATGGCTCTTTCAAAACTTCAAATCCAAGCACTGGCAAAGCCAATCGAACTTGTTCAACGAAATATGCCATGTCGGCAATGTCGCTTTCCGGCAACGCTCCTTGTGTCGGCTCCTTGCGATTCTCAACCATTGCTCGGCCTGAAGAATGGGCTAATTCGGTCAATCGGTTTTCGATATAACGCGCGTGGGCTTTCGTTAGATTGAGGTCTTTGCTCGTGATAAGGACGAACGAGGAAAACTCTCGCGCATCATTTTTGGAATGTTGAAGGATGCGGCGTCCCACTTCATCGCTCTCTCCGATGTAAACGGACCGCTTGCCACCAAGCGAAACGAGTTCACTGAACAGCATATAGACACCAGTCTTGGAGGCTTCCGGACGACGAACAAATTCCGCAATTCTAGAGATCGGAGACAAGACTAGATGACCCGTCCAGTTGACGACTTCAGCCGTAACAATGCCGCTCATGCCGCCATCCACAAGGAAGAGCCTGACGGATTTGCCGTCGTCTCTCATTGCAATGTCTGCCCCGCACATCCGCCGGTCTGGTCCAGGGGGATTTCGAAGCCTGCCGCCGACAAGGCCAACATCGTTTCGGTGTCGGTAACTTTCACGAAATCACCGTCCAGCACCGCGCGCATCATGGAATGAACATCGTTGGCGCTCCAGGTGGTGCCGCCCTTGGTGGCTTGCGAGAGCGAGGCGGTGGCGTCGGCGGCAAGGTAGACGAGGAAGCCGAGATTGCCCGCCATGCGCGCGGTGGTGCCGACGCAATGTTCCAGATGCACACCGCAGACCACGATCTGGTCGGCGTCGTAGCCTTCCAGCACCTGCATCAGGTCCGTGCCGACGAAGGCGTTCGTCGTGCGCTTTTCGATGACGGTCTCGTGTGGCAGCGGCATGACTTCGGGGCGGAAGGCGTGGCCGGGCTGGCCGACGGCATAGGGTGACGCCGGGTTCATGTCGTCATGGCGGATGTGGATGACGGGGTCGCCCCGTTCCCGCCATGCCCCCAGAAGACGGGCGGCGTTGGCCTCCGCCTCCGGTTGCCCGCGTTCGCCCAGCGACGGGTCGGAACCTGCCACCTGCATATCGATAATCATCAAGGCAACACTCATGCAGGCTCCATCATCATGCGTCCGTGTTCGTCCATCTCGACGAAGGGGTTGTGCGCCACTTCCCATAAATGGCCGTCCGCATCGGCGAAATAGCCTGAATAGCCGCCCCAGAACACCTTTTCGGGTTCCTTGACGATACGCGCCCCCGCTTCGCGGGCAAGGGCGATGGCCGCATCCACCGCAGCCTCGTCGGGCTGATTGACGGCACAGGCGACGCCGCGAAAACCGGAGCCGTCAGACGGCTCGCCCGCATCCTCAGCAAGGGCCGCATGGCCATAAAGACCGAGCACGACATGGCCGCCGTCGAGAAACGTCACTGTCTCGCTGCTGCCCTTGCAAAGCTGCCAACCGAGACGGCGGTAGAAGGCGGTGGAGGCCGCGAGGTCTTCCACGCCAAGCGTGACCATCGAGATGTTGGCACTGTTCATGCCCGCACCTTAACGCGGTTCACCGCCACGCCAAGTGCCGTTGTCCCACATGGCCTGCAAAGCCGCCCGATAGTTCGGTTGGGCATAGGTCATGGAAAACGCCTGTTTCGATTTCGCGTTGGAGACGCGCTTGTTCTCGCCGTAGAACGAGCGTGCCATCGGTGTCAGATCGGCGGTGGCGAAATTCATTTCCGGGGGCGGAGCAGTGCCGAGCAGGGTATGGGCGAAGGCGACCACGTCCTGCGGCGGGGCGGGTTCGTCGTCGGTGATGTTGAAGATGCCTTTTGCCTCGATATCGGCGGCTTTGGTGACGGCAGTCGCTATGTCGTCCACATGGATGCGGTTGAACACTTGCCCCGGCTTCGCAAGCCGCCGCGAACGGCCTTCGCTGGCGGCTATCAAACCGTTTCGGCCCGGGCCATAAATGCCGGACAGGCGGAAGATGGCGACCGGCAGCCCGGTCGCCTCGCCAAGCGCCATCCATTCGGCCTCGGCGCGCACCCGCTGGCGGGAGCGTTCGGAGGATGGAGCGGCGGGCGTTTCCTCGTCCACCCATGCGCCGTCATGGTTGCCATAGACACCAACGGTGGAGAGGTAGCCGACCCAGCGCAGGGACGGTGCGATTGCGGGTAGGATGCGGTCGCCGAGGGCAAGGAGTGTCGGGTCGACGGTCGCATCAGGTTCGGCGGAGTTTTCCTTGCGCGATGGAGCAATGGAAATGACGAGGTGCGTGGTTGTGGACAGGGCCGTCACCAAGACGTCGTCGGCGGTTTCACCGTCGAAAATCACCGGTTCGATGCCGACTGCTTTCAGCGCATGTGTGTTCTCGGCGCCGCGTGTCGTGCCCCACGCATCCGTGCCCTGTCCCGCCGCCAATGCGCCGATGGCGCGGCCCGAAAAGCCTGCGCCCAAAATACCCAGTCTCATGCCAACAGTCTTTCCTTCGCCCATTGCGCCGCTTCCACCACAACGGGGTCGGGGTCCGCAAGGTGCGGCTCGACGGATGGCAGGAGCGCAGGCGTGGCGGAATTACCGGCAGCAATGAGGCAGTTGCGTATGAAACGGTCGCGCCCGATGCGTTTGACGGGAGAGCCGGAAAAGCGGGTGCGGAAGGCCGCGTCGTCCAGCGCCAAAAAATCGGTGAGATAAGGCTCCGGTGCGTCGACGGGTGTTGCCAGTTTCGCCTCGCTCGTTTCGCTCGCAAACCGGTTCCACGGACACACGGCAAGGCAATCGTCGCAGCCATAGATGCGGTTGCCCATTTTCGAGCGAAATTCGTGCGGGATCGGGCCATGATGCTCGATGGTGAGGTAGGAAATGCACCGCGCCGCATCGAGTTTATAGGGCGCGGGAAAGGCCTCGGTGGGGCAGATGTCGAGGCAGCGATGGCACGTGCCACAATGGTTCGTGCCGGCCTCTTCGCCTGCTAGATCGAGGTCGGTGAGAATGGTGCCGAGAAACAGCCACGAACCGAAGTCGCGCGACACGAGATTGGTGTGCTTGCCCTGCCAACCAATACCCGCCATCTGCGCCAGCGGCTTTTCCAGCAGCGGTGCTGTATCTACGAACACCTTAACCTGCGCGTCCGGTGCGCGGGCGACGATTTTCGAGGCCAGCGTTTTCAGGCGGCCTTTTATGACATCGTGGTAGTCGCGGTGGCGGGCATAGACGGAGATGGTGCCCTCCCCGTGTCGGTCGAGCGCTTCCAGCGGGTTTGTGTCCGGCCCGTAATTAACGGCCAGAACGATGGCACTTTTGGCATCCTTCCACATGGCGCGCGGGTCGCTGCGGCGCGCTTGCGTCTCCTCCATCCAACCCATCGTTGCGTGGTGCCCCGCGCCAAGCGCTTCAGCGAGACGGTCAGCAGCGCGGGCAAGGTCGGCTTCTACATCGGCAAACCGCACGAAGCCGGTGCCATCGAAACCAAGCGCGATGGCGTCAGCACGGATATGGTCGTGCGAGGCGCTCAAAAATCGAGATCGACGTAGTGACTGACGGGCGGCAGGCCGCGCACGCGGTCGGCCAACAATGGCCGAAACGCAGGGCGGCTTTTGATGCGGGCATACCAGTCCCGCAACGGCGCGGCATCCGCATCGTCCCAGTCCATTTCGCCCATATAGTCGAGCACGGATATGGCGGCAGCGACCGCAAGGTCCGCCTGGCTCATGCGGCGTCCGGCCATCCAGTCGCGGTCCCCCACAAGCCAGGACAGATAGCGGACGTGATAGCGGATATTGCTGCGCGCGGCGCGCAACGCCTGACTGTCCGGCGCACCGCCGCCGGAGCCGGACGGCATCTGACGTTTCGTCACCCGCTCGTTGACCAGATAGGACGTCACGTCGGCTTCCAGCTTCACCAGCGCCCAGTCGCATATGCGGCGCATTTCCGCCCGCTGCACAGGGGTGTCGGGAAACAGGCGGCCGTCACGGCGCAGTGCGCCCTGCGTTTCATCCAGATATTCACTCACCGGCGTGGCCCCGATGATCGTTACCTCCTCCTCGCACAGCACGGGCACGGTGGCGGCAGGGTTCATCTGCAGGAATTCCGCACGCCGTTCCCAGACAAGCTCCTCGCGCAATTCGGGGTTCAAGCCGTATTCACCCATCACCAGCCGCACGAGGCGGGAGGGGGCGGACAGTGTGGAATGATAGAGCAGCATGAGCCGTCGCCGAATGGGATTGGCGCTTTCCTAGCCCAACCAGGCGTCGTGGCCAACATGCCGCCCGCAGGTGACGGGTGCTTTACGTTTGTGCGGTATGGGTTACGAGGATTCTTCTTCTCCACGGCCGCCGCGAGACCCTTTATGAGCATCGAACAAATACTGGTGCTCGCCATCGTGCAGGGGCTGACGGAGTTTCTGCCGGTCTCCTCGTCGGGCCATCTCATTCTCATCCCCGCCTTCACCGGCTGGGCCGATCAGGGCGTTGTCACCGATGTCATGGTGCATGTTGGCTCGCTGTTTGCGGTGCTCGTCTATTTCCGGCGCGATGTGGCGTGGCTTGGCGGCGGGGTGGTGGACGCCTTCAAGGGGCGCGTCACCTCCGCGTCCCGCATGGCAACGCTGATCGGGCTGGCGACCATTCCGGCGCTGGCCTTCGGTGCGATCCTGAAATTTTCCGGTGCCGGTGCCGCCATGCGCGGTGTGGAGATCGTTGCCTACGGTTCGATCATCTGGGGTGTTCTGCTGGGAGTGGCCGACAAGGTGGGGCCTCGGGTGAAGAAAATGGAAGACATGACGCTTGCGCCGGGCTTGCTGATCGGGCTGGCGCAGGCTGTGGCGCTTATTCCCGGCACCAGCCGGTCCGGCATCACAATGACGGCGGCACGGTTTCTCGGCTTCGAGCGGGCGGAAGCGGCGCGATTCTCATTCCTGTTAGGGATTCCGGCGATCACGGCAGCGGGACTCTTTACGGGGCTGGAAATGGCGCAGGAAGGCCACGGCATTCCAGCGGACGCTCTATGGGCCGCGTTCTTCTCGTTTTTCGCGGCGCTGGCCGCCATTGCCCTGCTGATGGCGCTGGTGAAGCGCACGACTTTCATGGTGTTCGTTGTCTATCGCGTTGCGCTTGGCTTCCTGTTGCTGGCGATGCTCTACGGTTGGGCACCGGGGCTGCTGCCGAGTCTGAGTTAGGCCAGCGCCGGACGGCCTGTCGCGGTGGCCGTCACGATGGCTTCCATCAGCATGTCGCGGCTTTCGATTTTTGCGCGTCGCATCTCTGTTTCCACGACGACCGTCGCATCCACAGCTCCAGCCTCGCGGGCAAGCTCCAGTGCTGCGCTTTCGGCGATGTCCCGCGCCCGTTCCAGCGCTGCGTCTTCCGCCTTGAAGGGCGACGGCTCGCCAGTGACACGGAACTGACCGTCTTCAGGTTGCGATACGGTTACGACCGCCTTCTGCACCACCTGTCCGACGACCGCGCCAATAGCGTTCGCCACATCGGCATCCGGCGGCACGATGGCGTTCGTGCCGAGCAGACGGGCGGCACCGGGATGGTAGAGACCAGCCGACGCGCCAAGCCCGACAAGCGGAGCGGGCGAGATCGACGGAAATTGCAACCAGTCCAGCCACCTTTCCCGCTGCGCGCCGGTCGAGTTCCTGCATCACCAGCGGGTTGCGGGCAAGGTCGGTTGCGCGACCATCGGCGGCGAAGGCTGTTTCCAGCACCACATCGGCGGAGCGGCGTTCGACCGTGGCGACGATCCAGCGCGCCATGTCTTCGCCGCTGGCAGCGATCGGGTTGCCGTTGCCACCCTTACGGCGGGCGAGCAGGTCCATCGTCTTGCGTGCGGCAGCCACATCCCACTCGGTCTGGTTGCCCAGTACGTGCTGGGCATCGGTGGGAGTCGGGCCTGCCATACGGGCCAGTCC
Source organism: uncultured Alphaproteobacteria bacterium (assembly GCA_963841615.1). GTDB lineage: Bacteria > Pseudomonadota > Alphaproteobacteria > Rhizobiales > Rhizobiaceae > Pseudahrensia. The sequence goes on from CAWJDI010000005.1 coordinate 105,856, forward strand.
CCGCGCCACCAACCGCTCAAGCGCGGGGCGTTCGGCGGTGGTGGCCAGCAGGTCGGAAACGGGCTGCGGGTCCGGCGTCAGGCGGTCGAAAAGCCGACGTTCCGCCACGGAAAGGTCGGGGCTAACCTTGCCTGCACACCATGCGAAACAGCCATCATGGCGTGATGACAACGCGCCTTTCAACTGACGGTCGAGCGCCCGGTGTACCGATGCGCCATGCCGGTGCGCCAATACGGAAACCGGCAGCCAGCGCTGCGGACCGAGGTCGATCCGCGTTGTCAGCCCTTCGGTTTGCGGCATCACGGCGCTGTCTCCGCCCAGACCGAAAGTCCGCATGGCAACGGCTTCCACCATCGTGCGATGGCCGCCCACCGTTGCGCCATCCGGGTCGATGGTGGGTTTTCCACCGCTCAACACGGCGACGTCCGATGTCGTGCCGCCGATATCGTTGACCAGCGCGTCGGCCACGCCGGTTAGAAAAGAAGCTCCCACAAGGCTGGCCGCAGGGCCGGACAGAATGGTTTCCACCGGCTTGCGGCGGGCAAAGGCCTCGCCGACCAGCGCGCCGTCTCCCCGCACGATCATCAGCGGCGCGGAAATCACCTTGTCGGCCAGCACTCCGGTGACGGCGTCGAGCAAACGCCCGATCAGGGGCACCAAACGGGCATTCAGCACGGTGGTAAGCGCTCGTTTGGGGCCGTTCAGGCGGGCGGAAAGATCGTGGGAGCATGTGACCGGCAAGCCGGTTCGGGCGATCAGGTAGTCCCGCACGGCGGTCTCGTGCGCCGGGTTGCGGGTGGCAAACAGACCCGCCACGGCGACACCGGCAATGCCATCGAACGCATCATCAAGAGCGGCCATGTCGAGAGGATGTTTCTCCATTCCGTGGGATGTGTGCCCGCCCGCGAGATGAATAACCGGGTCGCTGCCAAGCGTTTGCGCCAGCCCGGCGCGCGCCATATCGCGGGGGTCGAAACCGATGGCGACCAGCGCCACCCGCTCCCCATGACCTTCGACAAGGGCGTTGGTGGCAAGGGTGGTGGAGAGGGATACGAGCGCAATATCCGCAGGGTCGCATCCCGACCGTTCCAGAACCGCCTGCACGGCACCGGCAATTCCGTGTGCCAGAGCGTCATGGGTCGTCAGCGACTTTGCCTTGGCGATCAGGTCCGGCCGCCCCGCACCCTGCCGCATGATGACGGCGTCGGTATAGGTGCCGCCGGTGTCTATGCCGAGCAGAAGGGGGGCGGCTTTGCGGGACATGTAGGAAGGCCGGTGGGAAGGAAGTGCCCGCCTTCTAGCCTCTCAGCGCGCTGTCACACCAGTGTGCATTTGTCCGTCAGTTTCGGGCAGGCAATGCTGTCACGCATCTGGTTGAGCGACGGCACGATGCTGGGTGCCTCGACCTTTGCCAGCGCCCGCTTCCGATCCACCAGCAGGTCCTCCCACGCCAGCGCATCGCGCACGATCGTGTCGAGATCATCGTAGTTCGGTTTCCAGTCGAGACGGCGCATCATGCGGGAGGCGTCCGCCACCATCGCGGGCACGTCGCCGGGGCGGCGGGCAATCTCGTCGACGCGGAAATCGTTGCCGGAAATGCGTTTGACCGCAGCGATGACATCGCGCACCGAATAGCCTTTGGAATAGCCCGCATTGCCGGTGAACTTGCGTCCGCCCTCGCGCAGGAATTGCAAGGCTTTGTGGTGGACGGAGGCGAGATCCGACACGTGGATGAAGTCGCGCACCGCCGTCCCGTCCGGCGTGTTGTAATCGGTGCCGTAAATCTCGAACCGATCGCGCTTGCCGGTGGCTGCCTCGCAGGCGAGTTTCATCACATGGGTCGCGCCGGCTGTGGACAGTCCGGTGCGCCCGGCAGGGTCGGCGCCGGCCACGTTGAAATAGCGCAGCATGACGTAGGCCATGTCATGCGCCTCGGCCACATGGCGCACCATGCACTCGCTCATCAGCTTGGAGTGGCCATAAGGCGAGGCCGGAATGAGCCGCGCATCCTCGCTGACCGGGCCCATCTGGTCCGGCACATCATAAACTGCAGCGGTGGACGAGAAGATGAACCGCTCCACACCGCAGGCGACGGCAGCCGACAGCAGTGCACGGGTGCGGCCTGTGTTGTTGTCGTAATATTTCAGCGGGTCGGCAAAACTTTCCGGCACCACGACGGAGCCGGCAAAGTGCACGATGGTGTCGATGGAATGATCGCGGATGACCTGTTTGACGAGTTCCTCATCGCCCACATCGCCCACGACCAGCTTTGCTGCCGGTGCGACCGCCCAGTCGAAGCCCGTTGTCAGGTTGTCCAGCACCACGACATCTTCGCCGTGATCGACGCATGTCCACACCATGTGCGAACCGATGTAGCCCGCGCCGCCCGTAATCAATACAGCCATTGTCTCACCCCTTATGGTCGTCTTCTTATGGGGTCAGGTTAAGGCAAGGCGTGTGATGCAGCGGTAAAGCGGCGTCCTTAATCAAATTGGAATCAAAGGTTTTCAGTTCTGAAAGCGTCAGCACGGTTAAGCGTTTACCTTGGCTGGCTCTCACGCTGTCGGGCTTGCGCCCTTCGCTCCGAGGGGCGGCGCGTAAGCGCCGGGCGACCGCTTGGTCGCCTGCGGGCGTTCGGTCAAAGTGGTGGTAGCAACGCCTCAAGGTTCTCCAGCGTATCGGCCTCGGCGGGGGGCTTATCCCAGCGGAGTCGGGAAATGCGTGGGAAGCGCATGGCGACGCCGGACTTGTGGCGGCTGGAACGGTTAAGCCCCTCGAAGGCCACTTCCAGCACCAACCCGAACTCCTTGTTCGCCGTCACAGAACGCACCGGTCCGAACCGCTCGCGGGTGTTGTCGCGCACGAACTTGTCGATCTGCTTCAGTTCTTCATCGGTGAAGCCGAAATAGGCTTTGCCAACCGGCACCAGATCATCCCCCTTCCACACGCCGAACGTGTAGTCGGAATAGTAGGACGAGCGCTTGCCGTGGCCACGCTGGGCGTAGAGCAGCACGGCGTCGATGATGAGCGGGTCTTTCTTCCACTTGAACCACGGCCCTTTTGGGCGGCCCGGCACATATATAGAATCCCACCGTTTGAGCATCAGGCCTTCCACAATGGGGTGCGGCACGTTCTCCCGTGCGTCCGCCACATCGTCCCACGTCTCGAACGGCACCAGCGCGGAGATGTCGAACCGCGCCGGGTCGAGGGACGGCACGAACCCCTCAAGCCGCTTGCGACGCTCGGCGAAGGTGAGCCCGCGCAGGTTTTCATCGCCATCGGCCAGCAGGTCGTAGGCGCGTACGACGACCGGATGGGTGCCGAGCAGCTTTTTGCCGACGCTCTTGCGATTCAGCCGCTGTTGCAGGTCGCCAAAGGTGCCTGCTTCGATGCCATTGTCTCCCACCCGCCCGACCAGCAATTCCCCGTCCAGCGACCCCTCGAAAGCCATCGCGTCCAGCAGGTCGGGGAAGGCCGCGCCAATGTCGTCGCCGGTGCGGGAATAGAGCCGCCTTGTGCCACCCTCGGCGGTCACCTGCACGCGAATACCGTCCCATTTCCATTCGGCAGCAAAATCAGCGGGGTTCAGCTTGGTCATGTCCGTGTCGGCTAGCGGGGTGGCAAGCATAACGGGCCGGAAGGGCGCGGCGGCGGCCTGTATCGGCTTTTCGCCCGTGCCCGTGAGCCAAGCGAACAGACTCTCGTAGGGCGCTTCCAGCCCGTGCCACAATTCCTCGATCTCCACGATGTCCACATCCTGCCCCTGCTCGCGGGCAAGCGCCGCCAGCGCCTGCTTGGCGAGGCGGGCGGTGACCCCGATCCGCAGCGCGCCGGTCATAATCTTGAGCAGGGCGTAGCGGCCGGAGGAATCAAGCTGGTCGAGCCATTGCGCGACCTGCCGCAGGGCTTCGGTCTTGGGCAGGCGGTGGAGGCGGGTGACAACCTCGTCGAGGGTGAGGGGGGAGTTGCGGATGTAGGGCGTCTCGTCGACTTTGACCGGCTTGGCTGCAACGAGCGTATCATTGTGGCGCAGTTCCCCCGTTACCGGGTCCGCCACATCCACCCCCGCCGTGCGCCGGTCCTCGTCCCAAACAAGTGCGATCGTTTCCGCTAGATCGCCCACGTAATCGTGCGACAGGCGGAACAGCACATCATCCATCCGCTCCGCCATCAGCCCGCGCAACATGGCCGGTTTGACGGAAGGGATGTCGAGATCGCGCGTGATCGCAGCAAGGCCCCAGCCTCGGTCCGGATCCGGCTGGTGGGCAAAATAGTCCACCATCAGCGCGATTTTCTGGTTGCGCGACGGGGTGAGAGTGAGGCGGTCTATGAGGGTGGCGAAGGGTTTCATAACAAATAGCTGTTGCTAGCAATAATTATGCTGTTGTTTCGATAGGGATGGCTCCCTAGCGTCCGCGCATGGCGATTCAATACCATCCTCCCCAAGGCTCTATCGTTACCGTTGATTTTACTGGAGGGTTTAGAAACCCAGAAATGGCGAAGAAGCGCCTCGCCGTAGTTTTGTCGCCAGCTATGAAATCTCGCCCCGGACTTTGCACTGTCGTGCCTCTGAGTTTGAGCGAACCCGAACCGCGAATGCCCTACCACGCTATCATCGATATCCCATTTGAATTGCCGAAAGCTTGGGGAAATCAGCCGCGTTGGTTGAAAGGGGATATGGTCAATGCTGTTGGGTTCCATCGGATCGATCTCCTCAGAATTGGGAAGGATAAGAGCGGAAAGCGTCTTTACCAAATTGCGCAGTTGCCCGAACCGATGATGCAAACTGTGAGGAAATCTATCCTCCATGGTCTTGGCCTCTCTATATTGACACGGCATCTTTAAATCTTAAATTGAGGGTGTTCGCGGCTATGCTCTTGTCATCCGCGTTTAAGACCCCACCCGGGGCCACCGGCTCGTAGAACGAAACCAAGTTCGCAGCCGGTGCCGATATTGCCAGAAAGTGGCTTATTCCCCCTCATCCTCATACCCCACCAGATGCAGCGGCCTCGCCGCGATTCCGTTCAACTCGCACCAGCGCACCAGCGCATCGTCCCGTCCATGGGTCACCCACACTTCGCCCGGCTTTAACTCCAGTATCGTGTCGATCAGCTCGTCCCAGTCACAATGGTCGGACAGAACGATGGGGAGTTCGACGCCGCGCTGTCGGGCGCGCTGGCGCACCTGCATCCAGCCGGAGGCGAAGCAGGTGATGGGGTCGGGGAAGCGGCGGGCCCATTTGTCGGTCATGGCCGACGGTGGCCCGAGCACGATGGCGCCGGCGAAATTGGCCTTCTCGCCTTTCTTTAGCGTTGCCGGTTCGAGCGGGCCCATGTCGTAGCCCTGCGTCTCATAATAGTCGCACAGCTTAGCGAGTGAGCCGTGAATGTAGATCGTCTTGTCGTATCCCGCCTCGCGCAAATGCCGAATGACACGCTGCGCCTTGCCCAGCGCATAAACGCCGATCATATGCGCGGAGCCCGGAAACTGTTTGACGCTGTCCAGCACCTTGGCGACCTCGCCTGCCGTATCCGGATGGCGGAAGACGGGGAGTGCGAAGGTAGCTTCGGTGATGAACACGTCGAGTTTTCCGGGCACCGGCTCGAAGGGCATGCAGGACGGGTCGTGACGGCGCTTGTAGTCGCCGGACGCCACGATGCGGGTACCTTGGTGTTCGACAAGAATTTGCGCCGACCCGAGCACATGGCCGGCAGGCCAGAATCCGACGGTCACGCCGTTTATTTCAAACATCTCCCGTAAGGGCGCGACGATGGGGGTTTTGCAGTGATCGACGCCGTAGCGGATGGCCATGATGTCGAGCGTCTGGTCCGTCGCCCAAACCGTGCCGTGGCCGGAGCGGGCGTGGTCGGCATGTCCGTGGGTAATGAGGGCTTTGGCCACCGGCGCGACCGGGTCGATGTAAAAATCACCCGGTGGGCAGTAGAGCCCTTCGGGGGTCGGGTGGAGAAGATCGTCTGGGCGCATGGGGCAGTAACGTGCAGCGTGGCTTGGTGGTTGCTAGGAGGGTTTGCCCGACGGCCTTTCGCCAGTCGCCGTGTAAACCGCGCAAATATGGTTCAGAAAGCATGTCTCACATTTGGGCGCGCGCGACGTGCAGACGGCCTTGCCGAACTGGATGAGCCAGAAGTGACCGTCCTTCATCGCCCATCCCGGCGAACGGTCCTCCAGCGATTGCGCCGTTTGCGCCTCGGTCTTGCCCTTCGCCAGCCCCGTGCGGACGGCGACGCGGTGGACATGGGTGTCGACGGCGATGACGCTTTCGCCGAAGGTGAAGGACATGACGATGTCAGCGCATTTGCGCCCGATGCCGGGCAAGGTCATCAGCCCCTCACGGGTTTGCGGCACCTGCCCGCTTAAGTCGTCGAGCAGGAACGCGCACATCTTCTTCAAGTTCTTCGTCTTCATGTTGTAGAGACCGCAGGGCTTGATCGCCTCCGCCACCGTCTCGTCCGGCAGGGCCAAGATGCCTTCGGGAGTGTCGGCCAGCGCAAACAGGGCTTTGGCCGCCGCAGCGGTGTTGCCGTCGCGGGATTGGGCTGACAGCATGCAGGATACGCAGGAGCGGAACGGGTTGGGCTGTTTCTTTGCGCCCTTGGCATCGGGCGTTCGGCCCGGCATGGCGTCACGGAGCAGGCGATAGACGGCATCCACCTCCTCCGGTTTCAGCGGGCGATATTTCTTCGGCTTTCGCGCCATCAGTTCGTCCCGATCACCGATTCCCAGCCCAGCATGGCCCGCTTGCGGGTCAAACCCCAGTGATAGCCCGTCAGTTCCCCGCTCTTGCCGATGACACGGTGGCACGGCACCACGAATGACACCGGGTTGCGCCCCACCGCTGCACCAACGGCGCGCGATGCTTTCGGATTGCCGATGCCCTCGGCGAGCGCCGAATAGGTCGTGCCCTTGCCGAAGGGAATGTCGAGCAACCCTTCCCAGACGCGGATCTGGAAATCGGTGCCGATGAGAACGACACGCAGCGGCTGGTCCGCGCACCACTGCGCCGGGTCGAACACCCGGGCGGCGTAGGGGGCGGTCGCCTCACGGTCTTCCAGATACGCGGCCTTGGGCCAGCGGCGCATCATGTCCTGCATGGCGTGGGGGCGGTCGAAGGTCTGACGTTCGCCCACATGCCTTCCCAGCGCCTCCCCTTCCCCGTCATCGGCAAAGGCGATGCCCGCCAGCCCACGGTCTGTGGTCATGATGAGCGCCGTGCCGAAGGGCGAGGCGTGAAAGCCGTAGCGGATCGTGATGCCTTCGCCTCCGGCCTTGTAAACGCCCGGGCTCATGGCCTCGTGGGTGACGAACAGGTCGTGCAACCGGCCCGGCGATGACAGGCCGAGATCGTAGGCGGCTTCCAGCAAGGGCGCGCCATCGGCCAGCAGCTTTTTGGCGTGGTCGAGACGCACGGCCTGCAAGAATGCTTTTGGCGATATGCCTGCCCAGCGCGTAAATGTCTTTTGCAGTTGCGTGGCGGACAGGCCTGTCATGCGGGCGAGGTCTTCGAGGTCCGGCGCATCGCGCCAGTTCTCGCTGATTTGTTCCAGAACGCGGCGCACGACGGCGTAGTCCGGGGCTTCGTCGATAGTGGCGGAATTGGTCATGGGCACAATGTCGCGCGGGAATGAAACGCCCGCCACCCGAAACTTGCTTTGTAGGCCTTTATCTCTTGGCCCTGCTCAAAGCCGCCGAAAACGCGTCGGCAAAACTGTCCTTATCCCGCGGGTTCAGCATCGCGCCGAAAGCGACCGCCTGCCCGCGATTGGCCAGTCGCATCTGGGTGATGCCAATTTCGTCGTGGCGGTCCACCTCAAAGCGGGTGCCGAAGTTCGGGAAAGCGTGCTGCATCTCGTTGCCGTGGTGGGAAACCTGACGCAGCTTCACCGTATCGCGCGAAATGCTGACCTCTTCATAGGCGCGGCCCGACGCATAATTGGCGCGGAATGCCCAGTAGATGATGGCCACGTCCAGCCCCATGAAACCCAGCACGGGCCAAAAGCCGAGCGCCCAGAACACGGTGCCGATGGTGAAGCACAATGTGCCGACGCAGATCATCAAAATACGAAAGCCGCGCGGAGACAGCGACCGGTAGGGGGTCAACCGGGCTTCGAACAGGGCGTCGCTCATGGTTATCGTGCTCATCGCTCTTTTCTACAGTGCGGCGGCGGTGCAAGACAATTCCATGACCGGATCAAAATCGTCGCAGCCGAAACGCAAAGCCCCCAAGCCAAGAATGCCCCGCGCGCGTTACACCCAAGCCGAAATGCGCGCGGTCTTCGAGCGGTTCCGCCGGCAAAGGCCGGAACCGAAAGGGGAGTTGGATCATGTGAACCCGTTCACGCTGCTTGTGGCCGTGGTGCTTTCGGCGCAGGCAACGGATGTGGGCGTCAACAAGGCAACCCGTGGGTTGTTCGCGGGAGCCGATACGCCGGAAAAGATGCTTGCGCTGGGGTTGGAGGGCGTCACCGATCACATCCGCACCATCGGGTTGTTTCGCCAGAAGGCAAAGAACGTGATCGCGCTGTCGCAACGGCTGGTGGACGAGTTCGGCAGCGCGGTGCCCGAAGACCGGGACACGCTTACGACCTTGCCGGGCGTCGGGCGCAAGACGGCCAATGTCGTCGTCTCCATGGCCTTCGGGCAGGCCACGATGGCGGTGGACACCCACATCTTCCGCCTCGGCAACCGGCTTGGCCTCGCGCCAGGCAAGACTGTGGACGATGTGGAGCGCATTCTCATGGCGCGCATTCCGGCGGAGTATCTCTACCACGCCCACCACTGGCTCATTTTGCACGGGCGCTACATCTGCAAGGCGCGCAAGCCGCAATGCGAAGCCTGCATTATCGCCGATCTGTGCAAGGCGAGGGAAAAGACAAGCGCCGTTCCCGCTCCTATCGTGCAACTCAATTAAGCGGTTTTTGCAGCCAGCGCCTTGTGGACATGCACCATCAGCGCACCCGCAAACAACGGCGTGAGCAGGTTGACGATGGGGATGGCCAAAAGCGCGGCGATCACCAGACCCGCAAGAAAGATCGTGCCGGTGTGGCGTTCACGCAGCGCATTGGCCTGCGCTTCCGTGCCGTGGCGCAGGGCGGCGAACTGGAAATATTCGCGGCCCAGCAGGTAGCCGTTCACGACGAAGAAGATCACCACGCCCAGCCCGAAGAAAACGACCAGCAGCAGGGCCGCGATGTTGGCTCCCACCACAAGAATAAAGAAACGCAGCGACAGCCCGACTGACCGCATCATCGATACCTCACGACCGGGCTGGTCATCTGGATAGTGGGTCCGCTCCACCACCTCGGCGATATCGTCCAGAAACAGTCCGGCAAAAATCGACATGACCGGGGCGATCAGGAAGCCCATGACCACCAGCAACCCGCCACCGAGCAGAATAGAGAGCGCCGTTGTCATCCACGGCCACGGGCCAAGCACGGGCAGCAAAAAGGTGGAGATGAGAAACTCCAGCCCGAACCAAACGCCGATCAGCAGCGCGATGGTCATGCCGAGCGATTTCCACAACACCTGCCGGAAGGGCGGCGCAAAGAGTTGTGGGATCGTGGAGGTGATCGCAGTGACGAGCATGGGGAGGTCCGGTTGACGAGCGTTGCGTAAAAGTGGGCAGGGGCCCGTTTTCTTTCAAGGTTGCAAGGGCAAGGTGGTCATTTCCGGCGTTCGCGGCTAAAGCGGGCCTGATTTTCAAAACTCCCTTGCAAACACGGATTTTCCATGACCGAAACAACATACGACGTGCTGACCGTCGGCAACGCCATCGTCGACATCATCGCCCGTTCGGAAGACGATTTTCTGGTGCAACAGGAAATCACCAAGGGCGCGATGAACCTGATCGACGCTAACCGTGCCGAACACCTGTACGCCGCGATGGGACCGGCCATCGAGGCCTCCGGCGGCTCTGCTGGCAACACGGCGGCGGGCATCGCCTCGCTTGGTGGTCGCGCGGCTTATCTCGGCAAGGTGGCCGACGATCATCTCGGCGGCGTCTTCACCCACGACATCCGCGCCATCGGCTGTGCGTTCGAGGCCAAACCGTTGAAAGACGGCGCGCCCACCGCACGGTCCATGATCTTCGTCACGCCCGACGGGCAGCGCAGCATGAACACGTTTCTCGGTGCCTGCGTGGAACTGTCGCCGGAAGACGTTGACGCCGCCATGGTGGCCGCATCCGCCATCACCTATTTCGAGGGCTATTTGTGGGACGCGCCGAACGCGAAAGCCGCGATCCGCGAGGCCGCACGGCTGGCCCATGAAGCCGGGCGCAAAACGGCGATCACGCTGTCGGATTCGTTTTGCGTGGATCGGTTCCGCGACGAGTTTCTCGACCTGATGCGGACGGGTGCGGTGGACATCGTGTTCGCCAACGATTCCGAGGTGAAGGTGCTGTATCAGACCTCTGACCTGTTCGCCGCGCTCGATGCCATACAGAAGGACATTCCGCTGGCCGTCGTGACGCGCGGCGAAGACGGCTCGACCGTGGTGACGCCGGACGACATCATTCACGTGAAGGCCCACACGATCGACAAGCTGGAGGACACGACCGGCGCGGGCGACCTGTATGCGGCAGGGTTTCTCTACGGCCTGAGCAAGGGCCGGTCGCTGGAGGATTGCGCGAAGATCGGCGGGCTGGCTGCGGCCGAAGTCATTCAGCATATCGGCCCGAGGCCGCAGGTGTCGTTGAAAGACCTGCTCGCCCAGTCAGGCATCTGACAGGCATCTGACGGGCATCTGAACCGTTGAAAACGGCCCCGCTTTCAGGCGGGGCCGAAAAACCTATTCGCCGGTAACGAAGGCCGGAAGTGCGGCTGCATCGTCGGCAATCGGTGCATCCGCCTTCTTGCGCGGGCGGCGGGTGCGGACGGGCTTTTCCTCGCCATCACTGTCATCGGAAGCCTTGGCTTTCACTTTCGGCGCATCCGGCTTGGCATCATCGCCATCCGCCTTTTCGGTGCGGCGGGTGCGCTTGCGTGGCTTTACCTCGTCCGAAGAAGGCGCATCGTCTGCGCTTGGGTTTTTCGACGCCGTGTCGTCTGCGGACGCATGGGCGGCATTGTCGTCACCGTCCTCATTGCGCGAACGACGCGGGCGGCGGGGCTTGCGTTCGTTGGCTTCGGGTTGGTCGGTGTCCTGGCCGGTCGCGTCGCGGCTGCTCGTGTCGTCCTTGTCGGAATCGTCATTTCCATCACGCTCGTCGTTGCGCTTGCGCTGGTCCTGATCGCGGTTCTGGTCACGGTTGCGGTTTTGATCGCGGTTCTGGTCCCGCTCCTGATCGCGGGTTTCGCGCGCCTGCCGCTCGGCCTGCTGTTCAGCCTGGGCGGTCTGGGCAATGGCGATCACGCGGTTGTAGTGCTCGGCATATTGCCAATAGCTCTGCGCCATCACCGTGTCGCCGCTGGTCTGGGCGTCGTTGGCGAGCTGCATATACTTTTCCGCGATATGCGCTGCCGTGCCGCGAATGCGGACGTCCGGACCGTTCGATTCCAGCGACCGGTTCAGGTTGTTGCGGTTGTTGTTGTTCTGATTGTTGTTGTTGCCGCGGTTGTTCTGGTTGCGATTGCGCGACCGCTGGCGGTTTGGGGGCTGACCCTGTCTCATACAAAACGTCTCTGTGGGAAGCTGTCCATCCTGTAAGGCGGAGCAGCTCGGGAGTCGCAGACCGGCAACGGTCCTGCGCGTTCAAACCGGACCGTCACGGGCCGGAATATGGTTCATGCGACGGCACATCTCGACGGGAACCGGAGACGCGCATATCGCGGGATTTGGCATCGTGCCGAAAGCGCTGCCTCGGCGTATCGCCGGGTGCGTTCCGCCCTGTTGTGCGTTGCCTGCGGAGGACCGCGAAAGGCTTGGCAATGTTCGGGGGCAGACCGCGCCACAGGCGCTTGTCTGCGCCTACAGCTACCCATCCCCACGCAGATTGCAAGCCCTATTTTCCGTTGTCCAACCTTTGCGAGTGGCGGTGCCGGCTCGCTTAACGTCGCAGAATGACGGCGCGATCACGCGCGCCGCCATCGCGGTGGCAGGCGACCACGCGCCATCCAAATGCGTCGGCCAGCGCGGAGACGCTTTCGCGCTGGTCGTAGCCGATTTCGATGGCGAGATGACTACCCGGTGCGAGATAATCACCCGCCTCGGCAAAAATTATTCGGTAGGCGTCGAGACCATCCTCACCGCCATCCAGCGCGCGGCGCGGGTCGTGGTCGCGCACGGTGGCGCCCAGCGCATCAACGACCGCGCTGGCGATATAGGGCGGGTTGGAAACGATGAGGTCGAAATGACCCTCCAGCGGTTCCAGCCAGTCGCCCTGTCGGATCTCGATCCGGTCGACAAAGCCGTTGGCGGCAGCATTGTGCGCGGTGACTTCAAGTGCGTCGGCGCTGATATCGGTCAGCACGGCTTTGGCGTTCGGAAGCTCGCTAAGCAGAGCCAGCGCCACCGCGCCGGTGCCCGTGCCGAGATCGGCGATCCGCAAAGGCGCAGTTCGGTCCGTGATGCAGCCCAGCGCTGCTTCGACCAGCGTTTCCGTATCGTCGCGCGGCTCCAGCGTCTCGACACCCAAAGCGAGATCAAGACCGTGGAACGGGCGGTGGCCGATGGCGCGCCACAGGGGCGTTCCGCCTAAGATTTTCTGTGTCAGCGTGGCGAGGGTCCCGGCTTCACCCTCAGTCAACGGCGCATCGCGCAACAAAAGCCCGGTCGTGTCGGTTTGCAGCGCGTGGCAAACGATCTGCCGGGCAGCGAAGGATGGCGCTTCGTGGTCGGCGGCCCGAAGGGTGTCAGTCGCCCGCCGAACAGCCTGTTGCGGACTCAATCGTCCCAGCTCAATCATCCCCCAGCGCGGCCAACAGGTTGGCCTGATGGTCGGTAATAAGCGCGTCGAACATCTCGTCCAGCCCTTCGCCCGCAATGATGCGGTCGAGCTTGTAGAGGGTGAGGTTGATGCGGTGGTCCGTCACGCGGCCCTGCGGAAAATTGTAGGTGCGGATGCGCTCGGACCTGTCGCCGGACCCCACCTGCCCTTTGCGTGAGTCCGACCGTTCCTGATCGATCTTCTGGCGTTCGAGATCGTACAGGCGCGAGCGCAATTCCTTCATCGCGTTCGCACGGTTCTGGTGCTGGGACTTTTCCGACGACATGACGACGATGCCGGTAGGCGCGTGGGTGATACGGACGGCGGAGTCGGTCGTGTTGACGTGCTGCCCGCCAGCACCTGATGCGCGCATGGTGTCGATGCGGATGTCCTCATTGCGGATTTCGATATCCACATCCTCGGCCTCCGGCAGCACCGCGACAGTGGCGGCGGAGGTATGAACCCGCCCGCTCGATTCCGTGTCCGGCACCCGCTGGACGCGATGCACACCGCTCTCGAATTTCAGCCGCGCGAACACGCCCGCGCCGGTGATGTTGGCGACGATTTCCTTGTAACCGCCGACCTCGCCTTCGCTTTCCGACAGCACGTCTACCTTCCAGCCGTGGGTCTCCGCATGGCGGGCATACATGCGGAACAGATCGCCCGCGAACAGCGCCGCTTCGGAACCGCCGGTGCCCGCGCGCACTTCGAGGATGGCGTTCTTGTCGTCGGCGGCGTCGCGGGGCAGCAGCAGAAGCTGGAGTTCCTCCTCCAGCCGTTCCTTCGCGGCTTTCAGCGCGGGCATCTCGGCCTCGGCCATCTCGCGCATTTCAGCGTCGTCGAGCAGTTCTTCCAGCCCGGACAATTCGGACATGACGGCCGCCCGCTCACCAATCTTTTCCACAACCGGTTCCAGCGCAGAATATTCCCGCGCCAGTGGCACATAGATATCCTGATCCGGGCCTTCGCTCATCAGGCGCGCGACCTCCGCGTGGCGGGCCGTCATCTGGTCGATCTTTTCCTGCGGCAGAACGGGCATGGTGGTCTCGTAGGGCGGCGGATCAGACCGGAACGCCGTGCTGGTCGGCGTAGTCGGTCAGCATTTCCTGCATGGTCTGCCCACCTATGGGCGCATCCACGGCCGCGTCAACGGCTGCGCGCAGATGGGCGAGATCGACAGTACGCACCATCTCCTTGACCGGGCCGATGCTGGAGGGCGGCATGGAGATCATCCGGTAGCCGATGCCGAGCAGCGCCATCGCCGACAGCGGCTCGCCCGACAGTTCACCGCATAGCTGCAACTCCGTCTCGTGACGGTCGGCTGCACGGGCGATTTCCCGCAACGCGCGCAGGAAGGGGCGGGCCAGCGGGTTGAAGCGGTTGGCGAGGTAAGTGTTGGTGCGGTCGCTGGCGACCATAAACTGGAACAGATCGTTGGACCCAACGGACACGAAGTCCACCTTGGTCATTAACTCGTCCAACTGCCACAGAAGCGACGGCACCTCGATCATCGCGCCCAGCTCGATACGGGAAGGCGCCGTGTGGCCAAACTTTTCGTGGGACGCAATTTCCGCATCCAGCATCGCGCGCACACGGTCGATTTCCGTCACCACCGTCACCATCGGCAGCTTGATCCGCAAATGCCGTCCGGCAGCGGCCCGCAACAGGGCGCGAAGCTGCATTCGAAGCAGGCCGGGGCGGTCGATGGACAGGCGGATGGCGCGCCAGCCAAGCGCGGGATTATCTTCCTTGATCGTCCGCAGATAAGGTAGCACCTTGTCGCCGCCGATATCCAGCGTGCGGAACGTGACGGGCTTGTCGCCCGCCGCATCCAGCACAGACGCATAAAATGCTGCCTGTTCCTTCACACGGGGCAGCGAGGCGGAGACCATGAACTGCAATTCGGTGCGGAACAGCCCGATACCCGATGCGCCGGTCGTGTCCAGCTGCGGCAGGTCCATCGTCAGACCGGCGTTGAGCATCAACGCAATCGCCGTGCCGTCCGTAGTGACGGACGGTTGTTCGCGCAAACCGGCATAGCGTGCCGCCTGTTCGGCCTGATATTTCACGCGCTCATCATAATTTGCGATCAGGCTTGCTGGCGGGCGCAGATGCACGATGCCCATGTTGCCATCGACAACGACCGTCTGGCCGTTCTCTGTGCGCGAAACGATACCGCCTGCCTGCCCCACGACGGCGATGCCTAATGCCCGGGCCACAATGGTAACGTGGCTGGTGGGTGTCGCCTCCTCCAGCACGAGACCGCGCAACCCCGCGCGCGGATAGTCGAGCAGTTCGGCAGCGCCCATCGTGCTGGCCAACACGATGAAAGGTTCAGCCTCCTCGCTGTCCGGCAAAATGGGTTGCTGCGCCTTGCCGAGAAGCTGGCGCAGCAATCGGCGGGACAGATCATCGAGATCGTGCAGGCGCTCCCGCAGATAGGGATCGGGCGAACGCATGAGTGACGTGCGGTTTTCCTGGCTGGCGCGTTCGGTCGCCGCCTCTGCCGTCAGCCCATCGCGGATACCGTCCTCGATCCGCCGCACCCAGCCACGGGAATGGGCGAACATCCGATAGCTTTCCAGCACTTCCTTGTGCTCGCCGTCTTCGGGCACTCCTTCAGCGGCGGGCTGGTCGGCCTCCTCGGTGAAACCGCGCAGCACCATCGCGTCCACATCGTCGCGCAAGGCCTGAATGGCCCCTGACAGGCGGCGCAGTTCGGTTTCCTCGTCCTGGTTGAAAAAGTTCGTGATGACCACGCGCGGCTCGTGCAGCACGGCCCGTCCGATGGCAATGCCGGGGGCAAGGCGCATGCCCTGCCGCGAAATCGCACGGCTGGAATCGAGTTCGCGGCCCTCTTGGGCCAATCCGCGCAGGTCGCCAGAGGCTACGAGGTCGGACAGCACCATTGCTGCGGTTTCCAGCGCCTCGACTTCCTCTTCCATAAAGGCCTGCGTTTGCCGCCGCTGCACGGCGATGACGCCGAGGCCGCGACCGGCACGCTTCATCGGCACGCCCATGAAGGAGTTGAAATCGTCCTCTCCCGCTTCGGGAATATACTGGAAAGCAGGGTGGGCGTGGGCGTTGCCCGTGTTCAGCGGCTTACCGGTTTCCGCGACCGTACCAACCAACCCTTTGCCGACCCGCAATTCCGCCCGGTGAACGGCTTCGGCGGACAGGCCTTCGGTGGCGAACAGTTCCAGCACATCATCAGCGCGCAGCACATAAACAGAGCAGACCTGCGCTGACAAAGCGCCTGCGATCTGCTGCACGATGCGGTTCAGCCGTTCCTGTGGGCCGAGCTGTTCGGCCATCGCCTCGCGCAGATGGCGCAACAGAACGCGCGGCCCTTTCGGGGCGGCCGCAGCTGCCCCGGTCGAGCTGGTCTGCATTGTGGTATCCTGTTGATTGGCGCGTCGAAGGCGCAGTATCAGGCCCGTCTAGGCTGCGCTTTGTTTATCGAGCCCATAGACCGAATGCAAAGCACGCACCGCAAGTTCCGCATAATCGGCATCGATGAGGATTGATATCTTGATTTCCGATGTGGTGATGGCGCGGATGTTGACGCCCTTGTCGGCCAGCGCCTTGAAGGCAGTCGCCGCCACGCCCGCATGGCTTCGCATGCCGATGCCGACGACCGAGACCTTCACCATGCCGGGGTCGGACTGCACGACCTGGTAGCCGATATCGTCCTTCGCGGCTTCCAGCACCTTGCGAGCCTTGGCAAGATCGCTTTCGGGAACCGTAAAGGTCATGTCGGTGACGGTGCCGTCTTCGGACACGTTCTGCACGATCATGTCCACATTAATGCGAGCGTCGGACAATGGCCCGAACACGGCGGCGGCCACGCCCGGCTTGTCGGCCACACGGCGCAGGGAAATCTGTGCCTCGTCTTTGGCGTAGGCGATGCCGGATACGATTTCCTGTTCCATGATTTCGTCCTCGTGACAGATGAGCGTGCCGGGGGGAGTGGCACCTTCGCTGGAATCGATTCCGTCGGGGTCGTCGAATGACGAGCGCACGAACAGGCGAACCCCGTGCACCATCGCCAGTTCGACCGACCGGACCTGAAGCACTTTGGCTCCCAGTGACGCCAGTTCCAGCATTTCCTCGAATGATATGCGGTTGAGCCGCTTGGCGGCGGGCGCAATGCGCGGGTCGGTCGTATAGACGCCGTCGACGTCGGTGTAGATGTCGCAGCGGTCCGCCTTGATTCCGGCGGCCAGCGCGACGGCGGAGGTGTCGGACCCTCCGCGTCCCAGCGTGGCGATGCGGTTGTCCGGCCCGAGGCCCTGAAAGCCTGCCACGACTGCCACCTGCCCTTTTCCTGAACCTTTGGGCGAAAATCTCTCAATGATCTCGGAGCCCTCGACCGCGTCGATGCGCGCCGCGCCGTGGGCACCGTCCGTCCGCAAGGGGATCTGCCAGCCCATCCACGAACGGGCGTCCACGCCCATGGATTGCAGCGCGATGGCGAGCAATCCTGCCGTCACCTGCTCGCCCGACGCAACGATGGAATCGTATTCGCGGGCATCGTAGAACGCACCTTCCGCACCCGCCACCTTCGGCATGTCGTTGACCCAGCCGACCAGCTCGTTGGTCTTGCCCGCCATTGCGGACACGACGACGGCAACCTCGTGGCCCGCATCGTGCTCCCGTTTCACATGGCGTGCGACACGGTGGATGCGGTCCAGATCGGCAACCGACGTGCCGCCGAATTTCATGACTATCCTGGACATGGGTGTGGGAGCGCTCGGACGGATTGGCGATGGCTGGAAATATGCCGCCCGCTTTAACCGCTCGCAGGCAAACGGGCAAGGTGGCGGGCAAGACGGCAGGCGGTTTGCGCTTGAGCCCTTAGAGCCTTATGCCGCAGGAACCGATGAGGAACCGGGCTTGTGGGTCTGCGCGTTAGGCGGCATCCACAGTGCATGAGGAAATACCCAGATATGAACGCAGCAGCGCCGAACCCATCGCCAGCCCGGACCACGGTCGACGACCGCGAAATCGCGCATTTCTCCTCATTGGCGCAGGAATGGTGGAACCCGACCGGTAAGTTCAAACCGCTGCACAAGTTCAATCCGGTCCGCCTTACCTATATACGTGAACAAATCTGCGCCCGTTTCGACCGTGACCCGAAGGCACATGATGCGCTGGCAGGCTTGCGGCTGCTCGATATCGGGTGCGGCGGCGGGTTGTTGTGCGAACCGATGGCGCGCATGGGTGCGGAGGTCGTGGGCGCGGATGCGAGCGAGACCAATATCGAGGTCGCCAAAATCCACGCCGAGCAATCCGGCCTCGCCATCGACTACCGCGCCACCACTGCCGAGGCGCTGGCGGAAGCGGGAGAGGCGTTCGACGTGGTTTTGAACATGGAGGTGGTCGAGCACGTCTCCGACCCGGCCTTTTTCCTGCGCTCCACCGCCAGCATGGTGCGGGAAGGCGGCATCATGTTCGTGGCCACCATCAACCGCACCCGCAAGGCGCAGGCATTGGCGATCTTCATGGCGGAGAACGTGCTGGGCTGGCTGCCGAAGGGTACGCACCAGTATGAAAAACTGGTGACACCGGAGGAAATCGAAGGCCCGCTGGCGCAGGAAGGCATGACCATTCTCGACCGCACTGGCGTGTTCTACAGCCCGTTTTCAGACAGCTGGAACAAGTCGTCCGACATGGATGTGAACTACATGATGCTGGCGGGACGGCGCATTTAGCCCACTTCTAGTTCGCGTCTTCCGGCACGGCAGGCAACGGCGCGATAGCGACGCCCTCGTCGAGCAATTCCTTGACCTGCGGGGCCGTCGCCTCGCCGTAGATCGCCCGCGCGGGCGTTTCCTTGTAATGAATTTTCCGCGCTTCCTCGGAAAACTTCGCGCCCACGTCATCGGCGTTCTGCGTCACCTTTTCACGTATCGTTCGCATAGCTGAAACGACTTCGCGGCGCATGGTTTCCTGTGCCCTGTCCCTGTCACGACCCGTCGCGACCTGCGGTGCCATCAACGCCTTTTTGACGTCACTCGACCCGCAGGCCGGACATTCGACCAGACCGCGCTCCTGCTGACCGTCGAAGTCACCCGACGATGAGAACCAACCGTCAAAAGCGTGGGAATTGTCGCAGATGAGCGAAAAGCGGATCATGCGTCAGACGGGCTTCGGCGGTTCAAAGGGAACAACGTTGGCCAGATTCGGCACACGGTTGCGGGCGGCGGCCACGGCATCGGTGTCGATCTCGGCCAGCGCGTATCCCGGCTCTTCGCCCGCAACTTCTGCCACCACCTTACCCCAAGGGTCGACGATCAAGGAATGACCGAAAGTGGTGCGCCCATCCTCATGCTCGCCACCCTGCGCGGCGGCAACGACCCATGCTCCGTTTTCGATGGCGCGGGCGCGCAGCAGCACATGCCAGTGAGCCTGCCCCGTCTGGCGGGTGAAGCAGGATGGGACAGTCAGAAAAGTGCAACCGGCATCGGCATAGGCGCGTAACAGAGCGGGGAAGCGCAGATCGTAGCAGATCGCGAGGCCGAGCCTCACACTCTCCACGTCAACCGCGACCGCCCTTGAACCCGGACGATAGACGGCGCTTTCGCGCCAGCGTTCGCCGTTGTCGAGGTCCACGTCGAACATGTGGATCTTATCGTAGGTCGCACGCAACTCACCATCCGGACCGAACACGAAGGCGCGGTTGGCGGCTTTGTCGTCCGCAACCTTGATCGGAGTCGAGCCGATATGCAGCGTGACGCCCAGTTCCTTCGCCAGACCGGCGGCATGCGCGACGAGCGTGTCGGCATCCTGTTCGCGTATCGTCTGGAAGAACGCCTTTCGGTCGGCCTGCACCAGCCCGCTCATTTCCGGCGTCTGAATGTAAGTCGCGCCGTCCTTGGCAGCCGCGCGCACCAGTGCTTCCAGCGCCTCGATGTTGTGCGCGGGGTCGGTGCCGGAGCGAAGCTGAACGACCGCTGCGGTGAAGGTCGCCATCAGGCGGCGAGCAGTTTGTCGAGCTTGCCGGAGCGGTCCGCCGCCATCAGTTCGTCGCAGCCGCCCACATGGGTTTTTCCAATGAAAATCTGCGGAAACGTGTTGGCCCCCGGCGCGCGCTTCTTCATCTCGGCGCGCACGTCAGCATCGTAGGTCGCATCGTGTTCGGTAAACGCCACGCCCTTCTTCTTCAGCAGGTTTTTCGCCGCCGTGCAGAAGCCGCAAAGCTGGCGGGTGTAGATCGTCACGTCAGGTTTTGTGTCAGCCATCTTGTGCATCCATGCGCGTTTGTAGGCCCCATATAGGAAGCCTCACCCTGTTTCGTCCATATAGAGATCGTCCATATCCGGCCCGTCCAGAACGCGGGCGAATGTGAGGCAGTCCACCTGCGCCGCCCCTGCCCGCAACAAAGCTCGGGAGCAGGCTTCCAGCGTCGCGCCGGTCGTATACACATCGTCGATCAGCAACACAGACCGGCCTTTTATGGTGATGGCCTTGGCCTCCGGTACGCGGAACGCGCCGCGCACATTGGCGTGGCGTTCCCCCGCTTTCAGCCCGACCTGCTGGCGTGTCGCGCGGGTGCGAAGCAGGGTGTCGGGCAGGTAGGCGTGGCCGGTGGCGGCGGCGACGTGGCGGGCAAGTTCGGCTGCTTGGTTGAAGCGGCGGCGCAACAGGCGGTTGCGATGGAGCGGCACAGGCAGCACGACGTATCCGGTTTCAAGATCAATCGCGGCGCGCACCATCCATTGCGCCAGCGTCGGGGCCAGATCGGTGCGGTCGGCGAATTTGAACGCCTGCGCCATGCGCCGTGCAGGCCCGTCATAAGCCACCGCCGAACGGCACGATTGGAATGCGCTGCGTTTTTCAACGACCATCGGGCTTTCGAGAAACCGCATTTGCGACCAGCAACCTGGGCACACGCCGCCGGACGTGGCCACCTGCCGGTCGCACGCCGCGCAAGTGGGTGGCATGATCGCATCGCGCAGCTTTATCGGCAGGGCCGCGAAGCGTTCGAAACGGGCAAAAAGTGCGGCCATGTTTTACCCTGCCCCGAAAGTGCTTTTCAAGATAGCCGCGCCGTGGCATCGCCCATACCCATGAGCGATTTTCTGGCTGATTCAGGCACCCTGCGCCTTGCCCGCGCCGCTGCCATGCACGCAGCGGGCGGCGACCATGACTTTTTGATGCAGCTGGCCATCGAAGACCTGATCTTCCGTCTGTCGCTCGTGAAGCGCGATTTTGGACACGGGCTTGCGGCCTTTGGCGCGACAGACGGGTTGGCTGCAGCCATGCGGGCCAGCGGTCAGGTGCAGCACGTCACGCGCGTCGAGCAAACGGTCCATGCGGATGGCGGTGATGATGTCGTTGTTACCGATCTTCACAAGCCGGATTTTGGCAGGCGTGTTTACGATCTCGCCATCGTGCCCTTTGCGCTGCATTTCACCCGCGATGTTCCTGCTCTGCTCATGGCGCTGCATCGCGCGTTAAAGCCGGACGGGCTGTTGCTGGCTGTCGTGCCGGGGCCGAATACGCTGGTGGAACTGCGCCGTGCGTTGATCGCGGGGGAAAGTGCAGCCACCGGCGGCGCAGGTCAGCGGGTCGACGCATTTATCAGCCTGCAGGATGCGGGTGGGCTGTTGCAAAAGGCGGGCTTCGCGCTGCCCGTGGTGGACCGGGACATCCATACCGTCCGTTACGACACGATCTCCGCGCTGGCGCGAGACCTGCGTGGCATGGGGGCCGGTCGGCCCGCCGGTAGTCGTCCATCGCTGACGAAAGCCGCACTTGCCGAAGCGCAAGCGGCCTATGAGCGTGACAGCGCTGGCGACCGTCTGGAAGCGACGGTCGAGTTTATCGCCATGCAAGGCTGGGTGCCGCACGAAAGCCAGCAGAAGCCTGCCAAACGCGGCTCGGCAAGCGTCAGCCTGAAAGATGCGCTGAAACCGAACTGAGGGTCAACAATTTCCGTCGCGGCGGCCCGAATTGTAGATGATGCAGGGGGCGTCGCCCTTCGGCTGCAGGATGCTGCGGCGCACCACATAGCGAATTTTCGGTCCGTCACCAGCGCCGATAGAACCGGTCGTTGTCATATCGATGCCCGCGCCATTCATTGCGGCCACCAGACCTGAATTGCCTTTGCCATCCTGCCCGATAAGTGTCGGCGTGATGGCTGCTGCAACCAGACCGAATACGGCGAACGCCATTGCTGCCTGCTTGCTCGTGAAGCCTTTTTGATCGTACGCGAAACTCTTCATAACTCGATCCCCGAACCCTTTCGGACGCCGGAACCGACGCCGATAGCGCACTCAGATTTTCATGTCAGGGTAAAAGCGCGGTTAAAGGGGTCGATAAAACTAGAGCAGAACGTCCTGCAACGCGGCCACCAGTGGCACGTCTGCGGCGGGCATGGGGTAGTCGCGCAGCGACTGTGGGCGCACCCATTTCAACGCCTGCTTCTCCATGCCGCGCGGTGTGCCCCACCAGCGGCGGCAGATGAACAGGGGCATCAGCAGGTGAAAATTGTCATAGGCGTGGCTGGCAAAGGTCAGCGGCGCAAGGCAGGCGGCTTTGGTCTCGATGCCGAGTTCCTCGGCCAGCTCGCGGATGATCGCCGCTTCCGGCGTTTCCCCGGATGCAATCTTACCGCCGGGAAACTCCCACAGACCAGCCATCGCCTTCCCGGGCGGGCGCTGGGCGAGCAGTACGCGACGGTCGGCGTCGACCAGCGCGCAGGCGACGACGAGCAGCATGTCGCCCTTCATGTGACGACGTCCGGGACTAATGGCGAGCGGCGGTAGGCGTATCGATACATTTCGCGAAATCCCTCGCGTTCGTAGAGCGTGCAGGCGGGAATGTTGTCGGCCTGCACCTGCAGCCATGCGCGCGTTGCACCATTGTTCCAGCCCCATGCCATCGCGGAGCGCATGATGCCGCGCCCGTTGCCCCGCCTTCGGCCCTTCGGGCTGGAGACAATCTCGAACAGGCCCACCAGGTCGCCGAACCGCACGGCCATGACAGCGGCCAGCGGCTCACCATCAGGCGTTTCGGACAGAAACAGCCCGACCTCGCCTTCCACGGAAGCGATGAGTTCGGCGAGACCGGGTTTCACGAAAGCCTTGAAGGACTCCATCGCCGCAGACTGGTCGATCCAGCGACCCACATCGCGCAAGGGCAACCGATTGGTGGCGTCTGCCAGATCGTATGTCCGCAGGTCCAGCGCCATGACGCGGGAATCGTCGAAGGCCTCCCATCCGCGTCCGTCTAACAGCGAGATGAGTTCCGGCGGGGTGAGCGGGGACTGGCGCACGATGAGCGGGCGTCCGAACCCCTTGAAGCGGCGCGTGGCCCGTTCCAGCCGTTCCTCCAGCCGCCGCGCATCGCCCGGGTCGAGAGGGTTGAGGGAATTGAGGCGTTTGGCCGGATGGCCCGCCGTCAGCCGCAGGGCCCATGTGCCATCGTAGATCGTGTTGGCCGCCGGCCATGAACGAAAGCTGACGGCCTCCAGGCGGCGCACTTCCGCGAGGCTCGTTCGGGTCAGCGAATGGGGCTGCATCTAGCTGCGGTAGTCGCCGTTGATGGTGATGTATTGCTTGGTGAGATCGCATGTCCACACCTTGGCAGCACCCTCGCCCAAGCCGATTTCGACGGATACACGAATTTCGTCGCGCTTCATCACGGCGGAAGCAGCCTGCTCGCTGTAGTCCGGGTCGCGCTCGCCATTCACGGCCACGCGCACGTCGCCGAATGAGATGGACAGCCGGTCGCGGTCAGCCGGTTCGCCCGCCTTGCCGACCGCCATCACGACCCGCCCCCAGTTGGCGTCCTCGCCCGCGATTGCGGTTTTCACCAACGGGGAATTGGCAATCGAGCGCGCGATGCGGGCAGCGGATGCATCGTCCATCGCACCCGTCACATCGATCTGCACAAGCTTTGTCGCCCCCTCCCCGTCGCGCACGATCTGCTGGGCGAGGTCGTGGAGAACGGCGTGCAGTGCCTCGCGGAAGGCGGGCAGGCGCGTGTCTCCGGGATTGTCGATCAGCGTGCCCGCCGTGCCGGTCGCAAACAGCAGCGCGGTGTCGGATGTGGACGTGTCGCTGTCGACCGTGATGGCGTTGAACGTGGTGGCATTGGCGGCGGACAGTTCCGCCTGCAGCATGTCGGCGGGAATGGCGGCGTCCGTGGCAATGAAAGCGAGCATCGTCGCCATGTCCGGTGCGATCATGCCCGAGCCTTTCGCGATGCCATTGATCGTCACCCTCTCGCCCGCCAGATTGACGCTGCGGGTGGCGCATTTGGCGTAGGTGTCGGTGGTCATGATGGCTTTGGCGACATCGGCCCAGCTGTCTTCGGAAAGCTCCATCGCAGACAGATGGTCTGCGAAGCGGGAGGCGTCAAGCGGTTCGCCGATCACGCCCGTGGAGGCGAGGAACACGCTATCGGATGCCACGTCGAATGCCATTGAGGCTGCTTCCGCCGTGGTGTTCGCCGCATCGCTGCCTTTCATGCCGGTAAAGGCGTTTGCGTTGCCGGAATTGATGACCACCGCACGGGCAAGCCCCGCGCCGCCCGACAGCAGGTTGCGGCACCAGTCCACCGGTGCGGACGCGCAGCGGGAGGTGGTGAACACGCCCGCGACAGTCACCGGCGCATCGAAAACGATGGCCGCCAGATCCTTGCGCCCGGCATATTTGATGCCCGCCACCACAGCCCCCAGCCGCACGCCTTTCAGCGGCGGCAGGGTTTGCACGGTTTTCGGAGCAAGCGGGGAAACGGGCAGGTCGGAAGCCATCGCGCTATCCTCTACTGGTTTTCAGGAACCGGCTCGCCTTCCTCGTCCCCATCGGACGGGCCATCCGATTGGTCGTCCCCGGTGGGCAGCACAAGCGTCTCGTCCATGATTTCCACGCCGACAGCCTCACGGCCTTCCTCGACGGCTGCTGCGTATTTTTCGGTCAGCACGATCTGCTGCAGTTGTTCCTTCGACTGCTCGAATGTCGGCAACGCCACGTCGCGCTTGTCCTCGACCTTGATGATGTGAAAGCCGAACTGGGTTTTTACCGGCTCCTTCGTGTAGGCGCCGGTTTCCATCGCAAAAGCGGCCTGTTCGAACTCCGGCACCATGCGGCCCTTGCCGAAATAGCCCAGATCGCCGCCCGCAGGGCCGCTGGGGCCGGTTGACTTGGCCTTGGCCAGCTCCTCGAAATCCGCACCCCCATCCAGTTCGGCGATGATGGCCTTCGCCTCCTCCTCGGTCTTCACCAGAATGTGACGTGCGGAGACCTCCTGCTCGGGCGTGGCGGCACCGATTTCCTTGTCGTAGCGGGCCTGCAATTCGGCGTCGGTGACGCTGGGGCGCACGACCGTCTCAAAATAATCGTTGTGCAGCGCGCGGTTGCGAAGCAGGTCGATGCGCCGTTTCAACTCGGGATTTCGGTCCAGCCCCTGTGCCTCGGCCTGTTTGGCGAGCACCTTTATGTCGATGAGGCTGTCGAGCGCACGGGCACGGCGCTGCTCTTCAGGGAAATTGGCGAATTGCTGCGCCATATCAGCAAGCGCCTGGTCAAGATCGGCGGCGGTGATGGCGACATCACCGACTTTGGCCACGACCGTATCGGCATCCTGTGCAAATGCGCCGGAAACCGGGGAAACCGTGAGGGCAAGGCCGAAAAGAGCGGCCTGAATGATGGATTTCATGCAAAAGTTCCTTCGTGTTGAGCGCAGACCGGGCAGTTATGACCCTGTGAATTGTTCGACAGGCGGTTGTGTGGCGAGGTAACGCACGGGCCACGGTGCCGTTCAAGCCAAATCGCACGTGACTTCAAAGCCGTGAAGCGCGGGGGCGCGTTGACATCAATAGGGGCCAAACCTATCTGTCCACCGCGTCAGCGTCCATCTCCCGATGCCCTGCTTCGGCGCGTTTTTGTTACGGGATGAAACGGTATCATGGTCAAATTTGGCGGTTTTGCACGCAAGCTCTTCGGCTCCGACAACGAGCGGCGGGTGAAGAAATACCGTCCGGTGGTCACGGCGATCAACGCGCTGGAAGCCGAAACGGAATCGCTGTCGGACGCCGACCTTGCCGCAAAGACCGTCACCTTCCGCGAACGCATCGCCAATGGCGAGACCCTCGACAGCCTGATGAACGAGGCCTTCGCTGTCGTGCGCGAAGCGTCGCGCCGCGCGCTCGGCATGCGCCCGTTCGACGTGCAGCTGATTGGTGGCATGATTTTGCACGAAGGCAAGATCGCGGAAATGCGGACCGGCGAGGGCAAGACGCTGGTGGCGACGCTCCCCGTCTATCTCAACGCGCTGGCCGGAGATGGCGTCCATGTCGTCACCACCAACGACTATCTCGCCAAGCGCGACAGCGAATGGATGGGTCAGGTTTACAGCTTTCTCGGCATGACCACGGGTGTGATCGTTCACGACATGGACGACGGCGAACGGCAGGCCGCCTATGGCTGCGACATCACCTACGGCACCAACAACGAATTCGGCTTCGACTACCTGCGCGACAACATGAAGTTCGATCTGGAATCGATGGTCCAGCGCGGGCACAATTTTGCCATCGTGGACGAAGTCGATTCCATTCTGATCGACGAGGCCCGTACCCCGCTCATCATCTCCGGTCCGGTCGACGATAAGTCGGACCTTTACACGTCCGTCGATGCGTTGATCCCGAAGATCGATGCGGAAGATTACAAGCTGGACGAAAAGCAGCGCACCGTCACCTTCACCGAAGAGGGGCAGGAAAAGCTGGAAGGCGTGCTGGAAGAAGCCGGCATTCTGAAATCCGGCAACTTGTACGATGTGGAAAACGTCTCGGTGGTCCACCACGTCAACAACGCGCTGAAGGCCCACAAACTGTTCACGCGCGACAAGGACTACATGGTCGTTTCCGGCGATGTGGTCATCATCGACGAGTTTACGGGCCGCGCCATGAAGGGGCGGCGGTTTTCCGACGGGCAGCATCAGGCGCTGGAAGCCAAGGAAGGCGTGGAAATCCAACCGGAAAACCAGACGCTGGCCTCCATCACCTTCCAGAATTATTTCCGCATGTATGACAAGCTGGCGGGCATGACCGGCACGGCGCTGACGGAAGCGGCCGAGTTCGGCGACATCTACAAGCTGGACGTGGTGGAAGTGCCCACCAACATGCCGGTGCTGCGCGGTGACGAGGACGACGAGGTGTATCGCACGGTCGAAGAGAAATACCGCGCGATCATCAGCCTTATCCGTGAATGTCAGGAGCGCGGGCAGCCCGTTCTCGTCGGCACCACGTCGATTGAAAAATCGGAATTGTTGGCTGACCAATTGAAGCAGGCAGGCGTCGAAAATTTCAACGTCCTCAATGCCCGCCACCACGAACAGGAGGCCTTTATCGTCTCGCAGGCGGGTGTTCCCGGCAAGGTGACGATTGCCACCAACATGGCCGGTCGTGGCACCGACATTCAGCTTGGCGGCAATATCGACATGCTAATCGAGGCCGACCCGGATCATGACGAGGCCAAGATGCGGGCGCAGGTCGAAAAGTTGAAGAAGGAAGCCATCGCCGCCGGTGGTCTCTACGTCATCGCCACCGAACGGCACGAATCGCGCCGCATCGACAACCAGTTGCGCGGCCGTTCGGGGCGTCAGGGCGACCCGGGCAATTCCAAATTCTTCCTGTCGCTGCAGGACGATCTGATGCGGATTTTCGGGTCCGAACGCATGGACGGGATGCTGATCAAACTGGGGCTGAAGGAAAACGAGCCCATCATCCATCCCTGGATCAACAAGGCGTTGGAAAAGGCGCAAACGAAGGTGGAAGCGCGCAACTTCGACATTCGCAAGAACCTGCTGAAATACGACGACGTGATGAACGACCAGCGCAAGGTCATCTTCGAGCAGCGCATTGAGATGATGAACGGCGACGATCTGGCTGAGGTCGTGGCTTCCATGCGCGAGGATGTGGTGGATGGGCTGGTGGCAGACACCATGCCACCGAAAGCCTATCCTGAAGAGTGGAAGCTGGAAGAGCTGAAGAAAGGTGTGCGCGAAAATCTCAATCTCGATCTTCCCGTTGATGAATGGGCGCTGGAAGAAGGGATCGACGACAACGACGTGCGCGAGCGTATTCTGACCGCCGCCGACGAGGCCGCTGCCGCGCGAACCGAGAAATACGGCGAGGAAGTCGCCACCTACATTCAGAAATCGGTCCTGTTGCAGACGCTGGATTCGCTC
Source organism: uncultured Alphaproteobacteria bacterium (assembly GCA_963841615.1). GTDB lineage: Bacteria > Pseudomonadota > Alphaproteobacteria > Rhizobiales > Rhizobiaceae > Pseudahrensia. Next base: position 133,937 of record CAWJDI010000005.1, read on the forward strand.
TGGCGCGAGCATCTGGAAAATCTCGAACACCTGCGTTCGGTCATCGGCTTCCGTGGCTATGGGCAGCGCGACCCGTTGGCGGAATACAAGTCGGAAAGTTTTGAACTGTTCAATTCGCTGCTCGCCAACTTCCGCCAGACCGTCACACGCCAGCTGATGCGGGTGGAACTGGTGCAGAGCGCGCCACAGGACGACGATGCGAACGATCTCGAATTGCCGCCCATGTCCACAAACCATGACGAACACGAAAATGGTGGCGACGCATATTCGCAAGACGGCGATAGCTACGGCACCGCACTCAACACGCCTTCACGCCAGGCAGCAGCCGAAGGCCGTAATCCCGAAGATGAAACCACCTGGGGTCGCGTGGGCCGCAACGAGCCGTGTCCGTGCGGCTCGGGCAAGAAGTACAAGCATTGCCACGGAAGCCTGGCCTAGGCGGTTCGCGCCTGTTCGGAATGGTTTGAAACCGGCGCTGTTTCGGCGCCGGTAAGACGTCAATCAGCCGTCCGTGAGCGGGTTTATAACGGGAGGATTCACTACCGATGAGGTTGTGACCGGATCGATAATCGGCGCAGGAGCGGCGTCCGTTGCGGGAGCGGCTTCGGCGGCAACCGGCGCGCCTTCAACGGCGATCGGGCCAAGCACGCTGGCATGAGTAACAGCGGGCAAGTCAGCGCGGTCCTTCTTGGGTAACGCCTTGGCGAACAGGTCCGCATCCTTCTGCTGCACGGCCACGAAGCGGTCCGCCAGGGATTTCGGCATAGTCATTGCCGGGCATTCCTCGCTGGCGCGATAGGCGGTTTTACCCTCCGTGTTGAACACGTAGCGCTTTTCGCAAACATCCACCTTCGGTGGTGCCTTCGTCAGCTCGAAATGGTCGTATCCACGCTTCAGCATCTGCCAGAATTCGAAATGTTCATGGTCGCGGTGCTCGGCCATGTTCTCGGGCGTCATACGGAACGGGTAAGCCTGAAACTGGAACCGCTCCTGCCCGCCGGCAAACGCATCCCGCGCCAGCGCGTAGATAACCTGCACGTTCTCGTCGGTCATGGAATAGCAACCGGCGGACGAGCACGCGCCATGCACCATGAGGTGCGTACCGGTGCGGTCGTGGGCGCGGTCATAGGCATTGGGGAAACCGATATTGAACGACAGATGGTAGGATGACCGCGGGTTCATCTGCCATGGGTTGATGTCGTAAAATCCCTCGGGCGCCTGCCGGTCGCCTTCCTTGAATTTTGGCCCGAACTTGCCGGACCACTTGCAGATCTCGAAACTTTCCAGCAGCGCGTAACTGCCCTTACCGGTCTGTTTCCAGACCTCCAGCACGTCCTCGTCCTTGAACACACGCACCATGATCGGCGCGGAAGGGCTTATGCCCTTCGCCTTCATCTTTGCGATCAGTTTGTCGGGAACAGGGGCATTCTCGCGGGCATCAAGGTCCAACACACCCTGGCAGCCGACCAGCATCAGCAGCGATATGACGGCGATACAGGCGCGGACGATGCGGGACGGGAATAAGCGCACGGCGAAACTCTCGGCAGGACTGGACAACAGGATGGTAAACGCTTTGGCTTACCGATGCCTTTACGGTCCAATCACGTTCTTACGATGGCACGTTATAGGATGGCACCGTTACAAAATTCAGGGTCGCACCCGCTAAAGGTTGCGCCCGATGGCCAGAAACCGTTCACGCCGTTCGCGTTTCAGGTCGTCGCCGGACTTGCCGTTCAAATCCTTGAACGCATTCTCAATGATGTGCGCCGTAGAGGCGATAACTGAGGACGGGTTGCGGTGGGCACCGCCTATGGGCTCCTGCACGATACCGTCGATGACGCCGAGGCGTTCGAGGTCCTGCGCGGTGATTTTCATGGATGTCGCCGCCTCGCGGGAGCGGGTCGCATCCCGCCATAAGATCGACGCCGCACCTTCCGGCGAGATGACCGAATAGATGGCATGTTCCAGCATATAAACCCGGTTGGCAGCAGCAATCGCAATCGCGCCACCGGACCCGCCTTCGCCAATGACAACAGACACCATCGGCACCTTGAGATTGAGACAGGCTTCCGTGGAGCGGGCGATGGCTTCCGCCTGACCGCGCTCTTCGGCACCGATACCGGGGTAAGCGCCGGCGGTATCCACCAGCGTCAAAACCGGGAGCCCAAAACGGTCGGCCATTTCCATAATTCGCACGGCCTTGCGGTAACCTTCCGGCCGCGCCATGCCGAAATTGTGGTGCAGGCGGCTTTCCGTATCGTTGCCTTTTTCGTGCCCGATCACGGCAACCGACTGGCCGCGAAACCGTCCGAGACCGGCCTGAATAGCGTGGTCTTCGGCGAAATTACGATCACCGGCCAGCGGCTGCCAGTCTTCGATCAGCGCGGACACGTAGTCCTTCAGGTGCGGACGGTCCGGATGGCGGGCGACCTGCGTTTTCTGCCACGGGTCCAACTTCTTGTAGATGTCGGCGAGCGCCGCCTTCGACTTGTCCTCGATGCGCTGGATGTCGTCGGCGATGTCCACCGGCGCGTTTCCATCGTCGGTGGGACGGCGCAGATCGCGCACCTTGCCGTCGAGTTCAGCGATCTGCTTTTCAAAATCGAGATAGGTCTGCATCGTTGTGCCCCCGGAAGCGCCCGTCAGGCGGCTGCCTTGCCGTCCTTTTTCTCATCCGTCGCTTCCGTCTTGCCATCGGCCTTCTTGTCGGCGCCCTCTTCCTCACCTTCCGGTGCGGGACCACGACGCGGGCCTTTTTCAAGGTTGACGACGATCAGATTGGCGGCTTCCGTCTCGGTGATCTTGCGAACGACCGAAAGCTCCCGCGCCATCCGCGCGATGGCGGCTTCGTAAAGCTGGCGTTCGGAATAGGACTGTTCGGGCTGTGTGTCGGAACGGTAAAGGTCGCGCACGACCTCGGCAATCTGGATCAGGTCGCCGGAATTGATCTTGGCATCATATTCCTGCGCCCGGCGCGACCACATGGTGCGCTTGATGCGGGCGCGGCCCTGCACGGTTTTCAGCGATTTCTCCACATGCTCGGCATCGGCCAGTTTCCGCATGCCGACGCTTTCGATCTTGGCCAACGGCACGCGCAGGGTCATCTTGTCCTTGGCAAACATGATGACGAACAGTTCGAGCGAAAAACCGGCGACTTCCTGCTCTTCGATGGCCGTGATTTGCCCGACGCCGTGGGCGGGATAGACGATGTGTTCGCCGGTCTTGAAACCGTGTCTCTGCTGCGCTTTTTTGGCCATGTGGTCAGAAGTCCTTGTCTCAATCACCGTTTCAGCGGCGATGCGTGGGGTGGCGCGAGGGACACGCCGGGGTTGGCAGGGTTCAGGTTGCTGTCGGCATTATCGCAAGGCCGTCTGGTCGAGTGCGCTCATGTATGAACGGCTCGGTGCTGCAAACGGAATGGACGGGGCCTCTTGGCGGCGGCGTGGCGGGAACTGCGGTTCTCCAAATGCCGTGGAACTGAACACTGTATTGAGGCGTGCATAGCAGAGTTTCAGCGCATTTTCAACGCGCTGTCGCGGCGTGAGCGCGGGCTTGCCTGAAGCGGTTAATTACCCTCACCCGCGGCTTCGGAAAAATACTTCTCGAATTTTCCGGTCTCCCCGTCGAACTTCTCGGCGTCGGCGGGTTGCTCGCCCTTGGAGACGATGTTTGGCCACTTCTCGGCGTATTCCGTGTTCACCTTCAACCACTTGTCGAGGCCGGAATCCGTGTCGGGCTTGATGGCGTCGGCCGGGCATTCCGGTTCGCACACGCCGCAATCGATGCATTCGTCCGGGTGGATGACGAGCATGTTTTCGCCTTCGTAGAAGCAATCCACGGGGCAGACCTCCACGCAGTCCATATATTTGCATTTGATGCAGTTGTCGGTGACGAGATAGGTCATGGGCGAAGGTGTCGGCGGCTAGGTCGGTTTGGCTAGCAGGTAAAGACAGGCGCGCGGGAAAACAAGCGATAGAGTGGCGCGGTGACGGCATCGTGCGGTGCCGTCGTTGCGTTGCGGATACGAACCGCGCAACGCCTTTGCGTTACCGGTCGCCGCTCAGGTCGTCGCCACGCAGCCGGTTCAAATCGCGCCGCTCCCGCTTGCTGGGGCGACCGGCACCCTCTTCGCGCACGGCCTGCTTTAGCGGCCGGGTCGCCGGGTCCGGGCGCACTGTCGGCGGGGTGAGATCGTCGTAGAGATTTTGCGCCTCCGGTGCCGGGCCGCGCCGTTCGCCGGGGGCCAGCACCTTCAACACCTTCACCTGCCGGTCCAGCGCGATGGTCAGTACGTCACCGTGCTTGCAGGTGGCGGAAGGCGAGGCGATGCGGTTGCCGTTCACGCGCAAGCGGCCATTGCGAATGAGAGTTTGCGCGATGGTGCGTGATTTTACGACGCGTGCATAAAACAGCCATTTATCGACGCGGTTTGGCCGTAGGTCGACTTGGGAAGCCGGGGTGGCGGGTTCGCCCTCGCTCATTTGCCCTTCTTGGACCCTTTCGACAGTTCCTTCTTCAACCCGGCCAGAGCGGCGAACGGGTTGTCGGGGTCGATCGGCTTTGGAGCCGGTTTCGTGTGTCTGGCCGGCTGGTTGCCGCGCGGTTTTTCGGAACGGTTGTCACTGCGTTTCGGCTTGTCATTCCCCTTGCCCGGGCGCGCCGGTTTACGGTCGCGGCTTTGGCGGGCGGGACGGTCGGTGCGCTGCTGACGCCAGATGTCAATGCGTTTGGGTTCGGCTTCGGGTTCCGGTGGCGAAGCAACGGTTTGGTGTTCGCTTTCGGCGCCTGGCGTATCGCTTCCGGCACTTTGATCGCCGTCGCTTTCCGGCGAAACGACGTTTACTTCCGGCGTTTCGGTCTTTGCTTCCAGTGAAACAGCCTTTGGTACGGGCTTCGCGCCACGCTCCTTACCGTCCCATCGAGCCAGCTTGTCCACAACATCGGTTTCCAGCATCGATTCTCCGCGATAGCCCAGCTCGCGCAAAATCACCGCCATATCATCGTGGGTCGCGCCAAGGATCGACAGCATCGGGGCCGTCGCCATGAAGCCCTGCCCGTCCCACGCTCCTTCGGGGCGTTTGGCCGGTTTGGCGCTATCGTAACGCCACTGCGCTGCGGGGCGGATCATATCGGCCAGCCGTTCCAGCATGTCGATGCGAACGGCTTTCGCCCCCATCCGGCGATAGCCGCCAAGGCGATAGACAGTGTCTTCCACACCCTCAATGGCCGGAAACGATGTGCGGCCAGCGGCCAGCGCGGCTAGAACTTCGCCCATACCGTCGGCGTCAAGCCGGTCGTTCTTCACTGCCCAAAGCAACATGACGAGACCCGCGGGAGCCGGTTTTAGCAGTGCGGGAACAAAGACATGGTAGAATCCGAAGCGCACACCCAAACGGCGCAAACCGGCGCGGGCATCCTGTTCCAGACCGCGAATGTCATCGGCGACATCCTTGCGCTCGACGGTGCCGAGATTTTCTAGCAGCCGGAAGGCAACGCCACGCGCCAGACCTTCGACACCCTGCGCTGCCGCAAGGTCGCGCAAGGGTTTGGCTGGAGGTCGATCTGGTGGCCGATCCAGCGGTCGAGCCGCGCCTGCACCTTGTCGCGGGCAACGCCGGTCAGTTGCTCGTCGGCAAGCAGAACGACACGGGGTGCCAGCACGTCTTCAGTGCCAACCAACCGCCCGATCGGCGAACCATTCCAGCGGATGACGGCATCGGACCCGCTGGCGATATCGGCGTTCGCCGCCGCGCGCAAGCCGGTTGGCGCGGGTGTCGAATTCACCTGCCAAGCGCTTTCTGCGCGGCAGCGCGGGACGCTTTGGCGTCCGTGCCCTCGACGGTGGCATCGGGGGTGAAACGGAAGCCGTTCAGCACACCCACATGGTGCCCTTCGACCATCACGTCGCCATTTTTTGCAATTTCCGCGCTCAATTCAGCGTTTTCCCGCAATCTCTTCATCAGAACCGAAGTCCTGCGGTCCACGAAACGCTTCGTCAAGCGTTCGTGCAAAGCGTCCGACAGGCGGTCCTCGATGGCACGGGTCTTTTCGCGCCAGTGGGGGCCGTCGCGCAGCCAGCCGTCGCGGTGGGACACGAAGGTCCATGTGCGGATATGGGCGATGCGGTTCGACAAAGCGTCGATGTCGCCGGACATGTTGTCGGTCTGCCCCACCTGATTGGCGAACCAGCTCTCGTCGATCACTCCGTCCGTCGAAATATCACGGTAAATCGTCGCCAGCATGTCGGCGTGGTTGCCGGGTGCGATGCGGCGATAGTCCGGAATTTGCGCCACCTGCCAAAGGCGGAAAACAGCTTCCTCATCGTGCGCCATGTCGCGGATATCGGCGTGGCCCGCCATCGTGACCAAAGCACGTTGGTCGATAGCCATGGGAGCCTTGACGAGATTCGGCCCGGTGGCCGGTTTTTCCAGCGATGTGACCAGCGAGGTGATGGAGGCGAAATCCAGTTCGCGGTTGCGCCATTGCAGCTGTTTTTCCGGCGGAAACTCGTGGGCTTCCAACCGCTCCACCAGTTCGTCCTCGAACGGCATGACGCGGGATGTGACACCGAAGGTGCCATCGCTTGTGTGCCGCCCTGCCCGGCCCGCGATCTGGGCGAACTCCGCCGGTTTCAGGCGGCGCTGGTGGGTGCCGTCGAATTTGCTGTCCTGCGCGAAGGCAACATGGTCCACGTCGAGATTGAGGCCCATGCCGATGGCGTCCGTCGCCACCAGAAAATCCACGTCGCCGGACTGGTAGAGCGCCACCTGCGCGTTGCGGGTGCGGGGCGAAAGCGAGCCCAGATACCACTGCTGCCGCGCCGCGCTGGCGGCGTATCAGCTCGGCAATCGCGTAAACCTCGTCGGCCGAAAACGCGACGATGGCCGACCTGCGCGGCAGGCGGGTGATCTTCTTGGAACCGGCATATTCGAGGCGGCTCATGCGCGGGCGGGTGATGACGTTGATGCCCGGCAGCAGGGCTTCCAGCGCAGGCCGCACGGTGGATGCGCCCAGCAGCATCGTTTCGTGCCGCCGCCGCAGGTTCAGCAAACGGTCGGTGAAGATGTGACCGCGGTGCAGGTCTGCGGCGAGCTGTATCTCGTCGATGGCAAGAAAGGCGACATCGGCATCCGGTGGCATGGCTTCCACAGTGCAGACACGAAAGCGCGCGCCGGGCGGCAGTATCTTCTCCTCGCCGGTAATCAGCGCGACATTCTCCACACCGACCTTGGCCACCACGCGGCCATAGACCTCGCGCGCCAGCAGACGCAGCGGCAGGCCGATCATACCGGAAGGCTGGGCCACCATGCGCTCGATGGCCATATGGGTCTTGCCCGTATTGGTCGGCCCTAGCACGGCGGTGACGCCCCGCCCGTCAACATGTGGGCAGGCCCGCGATAGGCGCGCAGTTCAGGATGGGAATGGAGGTTCATGACGTCTCGATAGCGGCGAAGCGCGGCTTTACCCGGAACCCTAACGGTTTATGAACGCGCCCGCACGGGGGTGAGGCAAATTACGCACATTTGGGCAAGGAATGGAACGGTGCGGGAACAGACCGTGCCCGAATCGGCGGTGGCGGAGGGTTGGCCGTTCGTTCTCTACCAGATAGGGTGTGGCAGGCTATAAAACGGTACTAAAAGTGGAGGCTACGAGAGGTTTCGTCAGCCCTGCAAAGGGTGAGCCGAAAGGAAGCCGTGCCGTATCGGAACAATTTGAAACAAACTCGCTCCTGAAATTTGATCAATCGTAAACGAACCATTGAGGCTACGGCGTTCCACTGATCGCAAACCACGAACACATGGAACCGAGCGGGAACGCAGCGTGACCGAATCGGCGAAAAGCCATCGTTCCCTTTCAGTTCGCACAAGATGTGGTGGCCTGCTTAAATGCAGAATACCAGCGGCGGACCCAGCGTTAGCATTCTGTTCACCGAACCGAACAAGTTGCACGGGACTTGTCCCAAATCGGGATTTTGCAAACCGACTGCCCTTCAAACCTCTGTGGCGTTTCCTACATACGATCCAACGCGGCCTGCCGGAACGGGGGCCATTTCGACATTGCCGGTTTCGCTACGGGAAACCGGCCTTTGAAGGATTTTGAACCATGAAGATCGAAACCTATACCGAACGGATGCGCGGCTTCATCCAGTCCGCCCAGCAACGGGCATTGGCTGAAGGGCACCAGCAATTCATTCCCGAACATCTGTCTCAAGGAACTGGTTGAAGACGGCGAAGGCCTCGCCGCCTCGCTGATCGACCGTGCCGGTGGCAATGCCAAGCAGGTGCTGCTCGCCGCCCAGACCGCGCTCGACAAATTGCCAAAAGTGTCCGGCGGAAACGGCGGCATCTACATGGCGCAACCGCTGGCGAAAATCTTTTCGCGCGCCGAGGAGATCGGCAAGAAAGCTGGCGACTCGTTCGTGACCGTTGAGCGCTTCCTGATCGCGCTGGCGATGGAGCAACCGACTGCGAAAATCTTCAAGGATGCTGGTGCCACGCCCAGCCGCTCTGAACGAGGCCGTCGAGAGCGTCCGCAAGGGCCGCACGGCGGATTCCGCGTCCGCCGAAGATGGCTATGATGCGCTGAAGAAATACGCGCAGGATCTCACGGCGCTGGCCCGCGAGGGCAAGCTGGACCCGGTGATCGGGCGCGATGAGGAAATTCGCCGTGCGGTGCAGGTGCTGTCGCGCCGCACGAAGAACAATCCAGTGCTGATCGGCGAACCCGGCGTCGGCAAGACCGCCATCGCGGAAGGTCTGGCGCTCCGCATCATCAATGGCGATGTGCCGGAAAGTCTGCGTGACAAGGCGCTGATGTCCCTCGACATGGGCGCGCTGATCGCGGGCGCGAAATATCGCGGCGAGTTCGAGGAACGGCTGAAGGCCGTGCTGGCGGAAGTCACACAGGCCGAGGGCGGCATCATCCTGTTCATCGACGAGATGCACACGCTGGTCGGTGCGGGCAAGGCCGACGGCGCGATGGATGCGTCCAACCTGCTGAAACCGGCTCTGGCACGGGGCGAATTGCATTGCGTGGGTGCCACGACGCTGGATGAATACCGCAAGCACGTGGAAAAGGACGCAGCGTTGGCCCGTCGTTTCCAGCCGGTGTTCGTGGCCGAGCCGACCGTGGAAGACACGATTTCAATCCTGCGCGGTATCAAGGAGAAGTACGAGCTGCATCACGGTGTTCGCATTGCGGATTCTGCTTTAGTAGCAGCGGCCACCTTGTCTAACCGCTACATCACCGACCGTTTCCTGCCCGACAAGGCCATCGATCTGATGGACGAGGCCGGATCGCGGTTGCGGATGCAGGTCGATTCCAAGCCCGAGGAATTGGACGAGTTGGACCGGCGCATCATCCAGCTGAAAATCGAGCGTGAGGCGTTGTCGAAGGAAACTGACACGGCGTCTCAGGACCGGCTGGAAAAGCTGGAGGCAGACCTGTCTGACCTCGAAGATACGGCGCAGGAACTGTCGGCCAAATGGATGGCGGAAAAGGACAAGCTGTCCTCCAGCGCGCGATCTGAAGGAGCAGCTCGATCACGCCCGTTCCGAACTGGAAATCGCCCGGCGCGAGGGTGATCTGGCACTGGCCGGGCAGCTTTCCTATGGCACCATTCCACAGCTGGAAAAGCAGCTGGAAGAGGCCGAAGGCACCGAAGACGCCATGATGGTGGACGAGGCGGTGACGCCGGAATCCATCGCCCATGTGGTCTCCCGCTGGACCGGTATTCCCGTCGACAAGATGCTGGAAGGCGAGCGGGAAAAGCTGCTCGCAATGGAAGACGAGTTGGCCAAGCGCGTGGTCGGTCAGGGCGAGGCCGTGCAGGCCGTGTCGAAGGCCGTGCGCCGTGCGCGGGCCGGTCTGCAGGACCCGAACCGGCCGATGGGTTCGTTCATCTTCCTCGGCCCAACGGGCGTCGGCAAGACGGAACTGACCAAGGCGCTGGCGGACTATCTGTTCAGCGACGACAGCGCGATGGTGCGCCTCGATATGTCGGAATACATGGAGAAGCACTCCGTCTCCCGCCTCATCGGTGCCCCGCCCGGTTATGTCGGCTACGACGAGGGCGGCGTGCTGACGGAAGCGGTGCGGCGCAGGCCGTATCAGGTCGTGCTGTTCGACGAGATCGAGAAGGCGCATCCCGACGTGTTCAACGTGCTGCTGCAGGTGCTGGACGATGGACGCTTGACGGACGGACAGGGCCGCACGGTCGATTTCCGCAACACGCTGATCATCATGACGTCGAATCTCGGTTCGGAATATCTGGTGAACCTGACCGACGAGCAGGATGTGGGCGATGTGCGCGACCAGGTGATGGACGTGGTGAAGGCCTCGTTCCGGCCGGAGTTTTTGAACCGTGTGGACGAGACGATCCTGTTCCACCGGCTCAAGCGTTCCAACATGGCGGCCATCGTCGCCATCCAGTTGAAGCGGCTGGAAAGGCTGTTGGCCGATCGCAAGATCGTTCTGGAACTGGACGATGATGCGCTGAACTGGCTGGCCGAGAAAGGCTACGAACCGGCCTATGGAGCGCGTCCGCTCAAGCGCGTCATTCAGTCGGCGGTGCAGGATCCGCTGGCCGAAAAGCTGCTGGCCGGTGAGATACCGGACGGCTCGACCGTCGGCGTCACGAGCGGCACGGACCGCTTGCAGTTCCGCATCAAGGGCTCGAAGGTGAAGTCCGTCGATGATGGGTTTGAGGCGGCGGCCTAATCTAGCAGACCCCGCGCACCTTTTGCGCGGGGTTTGGTGGGCAAGTTGTTTGGTGCCCAGCCATTCGCGGTGAAGGATGGTCCGTCGTTTCGGCAAAGCGGGCATCCAACACATCGAATGCCACCATTCTGTCGGTGCGGAACATGCGAAATCCTTCTCGCAGGCAACACCAGCCGACGATCACGATGCTCTCACGGAAGAAGCTCATGTGGACCGGCCAGATGGTGCGCTCCGATCGGCTGACCGTGCTCATCGCTATAGACGAGATGCGCCTGTCGCTCCTCACGCAAAGCCTGCCGGATGAGACCGAGGTCGACGGTCGGCGGGTCTTCCGGTTCGTAAACGGGCGCGTAGAGCGGTGTGTCGATCAAGGCTCCGCGCCAGTGTCGGAGGCAGCACAGCCTCGATCTTGGCAATGACGTCGCGCGCGGCGCGGGACAGAGCGGCATCGGCGCGACCGTCTACCATCCGCGCGCCGAGCATGATGGCTTCCACTTCGTCGGCGTTGAACATGAGTGGCGGCAGGTCGTAACCGCCTTCCAGCACATAGCCGACGCCCGCTTCGCCGCGCACCGGCACGCCGGAAGCTTCCAGCGCCACCATGTCGCGGTAGAGGGTGCGGAGCGAGACTTCGCATTCGGACGCTATGGCGCTGGCCGCCACCGGGCGGCGGTTGCGGCGCAGGATTTGTACGATCTGCAATAGGCGGTCGGCGCGTCTCATGCTTTCGTGTATGCCACACACCATACTGACACCATGCTGTCAGCATGGTGTTCTAAACTCTGCAAAACCGATCAGGATTCCAACCGATGCTCACACTCCGCACTGTCCCTTCCTTCCGCGGCACGATGGCCGCCAGTTCATTTGCATTGAAAGCCGACGCGCTGCTCGCCATGTCCGGCCTGCCCTACGAGCGCGAACAGGCGTTGCCAATGAAGCAGCCGCTCGGAAAACTGCCAGTGCTGGTGGATGGCGAGACGGTCGTTCCCGACAGCACGCTGATACAACGCCATCTGGAAACGGTGCGCGGCATCGACTTCGACGGGGCATTGACCCCGCAACAAACCGCACAGGGAACCGCCATTCGCCGATTGGTCGAGGATCACCTCTATTTCATCAACGGTCACCAGCGCTGGACCCTGCATCCCGATGCGGTGAAGGAAACGTTCTTTGCCGAGGTGCCTGCCCTGATCAGGGGGCTGGTTTTCAAAAGCGTCAATTCAAAGCGGAAGAAGGCGCAACATGGTCAAGGCCTTTCTCGCCATTCCGAAGCAGACCTCACATCTTTTCTGAACGAGGACGTCGACGCACTGGCTACGTTGCTCGGCGATCAGCCCTTTATGCTGGGAGACAATCCTACAAGTGTGGACGCGACCGTGTGGGGGGCTATCCATAGTGCCTGGAACTGCGATCTGGCTACACCAGGCAAGGCGGCTATCGGAAAATACGCCAACCTGATCGCTTACGAAGAGCGGTTCCGGACGCGATTCTATCCCGATGCATAACCTGCCGCCGGACATTGCGGCGCGTTTCGCCACGCTGGATGCGAAGGGTCGTAAGTGCCTGCTGAAATGGCGCGCACTGGCTTTCGAGACGGCAGCAGGTGACAAGCGCATCGGGCCGCTTACCGAGACGTTGAAATGGGGCCAGCCGTCCTATCTCACAGAGGCCACCAGATCCGGCGGCACGTTGCGGTTGTGGGTGACGAAAGATGACCGTCCTGCCCTTTTCGTCACCTGCTCGTCCGATCTGGCCGGCCGGATACGCGAGCGGTATAGGAACGATCTTGATTTCGAGGGAAACCGTGCAATCATTCCGCGCGCCGATACGAGCGACGCCGTGCTGCGACACGTCATCGCGCAGGTGCTCACCTACAAGCTGCGTTAAGCCGTTCCTTTTACATCCAGCGCCAGCGCGTGAAGGCCGGCCTCGAACTCGTCAGCGCACAGGCTGTTGACCGCGCGGTGTATCTCAACCCGCGATTTGCCGTCGAATGCCGCCGCCTTCATACGAATGCGGATATGGCTTTCGCCCTGCCCGTCGAAGCCCGGCTGATGACCCGCATGGAGGTGGCTTTCGTTGATGACCTCCAGTGTCTCGGGCGCAAACGCCGCTTCCAGCTTCCGTTCGAGTTGGCGCACGAGTGGGCCCTTCCGCTGGCCCGTGTTGGATTCGTCATTCATCATCACACTCCAAATCGCGCCCCTTGCAGTGGCTTTGTGGCGGGCCATCTGGTAAGGACCTTGGCCCCTTCGCGGGCTTACGCCTTTCCCTTCCATAGCGGTATTTCCATCTACATGGCTTCCAATTCAGATATTTTCGACAAAATCCGCATTCAGCCCCGCGGGGCGAAGAAAAAGGAAGCCGAAGCCAAGGCGGCCAACCAGTGCGCGTGGGAGGGGTGCGAGAACCCCGGCAGCCACAAGGCGCCGATGGGGCGCAACCGCGAGGGGCAGTATCTCAATTTCTGCCTCGAACACGTGCGGCTCTACAACAAGAATTTCAACTATTTCTCCGGTCTGGGCGATGACGAGATCGCCCGCTTCCAGAAGGAAAACCTGACCGGCCACCGGCCGACCAAACCGATGAGCGGTCGCCGGACGGGCGAGGCAGTCAACGAAGAATCTTTGCGCGCCACACCCGGCTGGCACGCCAAGGTTCGCAGCCGCTATACGCCGGACGGCAAGCGCGTGCCCGGCACCGGCGCCGCGCCGCGCAAGCTGAAGCGGCTTGAGGAGAAGGCCCTGCGGGAACTCGGCCTGCCGCAGACTGCTTCACCGGAGCATATCCGCAAGAAATACAAGGATCTGGTGAAGCAGAACCATCCGGATGTGAACGGTGGCGACCGGTCTTCCGAAGAACGGCTGCGGCAGGTCATTCAGGCTTACAAGGTGCTGAAATCCGCCGGCATGGGTTGAGCGCTTTTGTTGCCGGTTGGCCTGCTGCCATCCGCCGCTGTGTTCGACCCGGCGCATCCTTTTGACGCCGCGCGCGGTTCTGCTAGACCCGCCCGCAAGTTCTTGCCTCCCGACATAAAGACTTTTCCATGAGCGACACTTCAAACCTGCCCGATACGACCGTCTCCGTCCGCGAAACATTCGGCATTGATGTCGACATGGACGTGCCCGCTTACGCGACACGCGGCGACCATGTGCCCGCCATCGATGAGGACTATATCTTCGATCGCACAACCACGCTCGCCATTCTGGCGGGCTACGCCCATAACCGGCGCGTTATGGTCACCGGCTATCATGGCACGGGCAAGTCGACCCATATCGAGCAGGTCGGCGCGCGGCTGAACTGGCCGACGGTGCGGGTGAACCTCGACAGCCACATTTCCCGTATCGACCTGATCGGCAAGGACGCCATCGTGCTGAAGGACGGCAAGCAGGTCACCGAGTTCAAGGACGGCATTTTGCCCTGGGCGCTGCAGAACAACGTGGCGCTGGTGTTCGATGAATACGATGCCGGCCGCCCAGATGTGATGTTCGTCATTCAGCGCGTGCTGGAAGTGGCGGGCCGGTTGACCCTGCTCGACCAGAACCGCGTGATCGAACCGCACCCCGCCTTCCGTCTGTTCGCCACGACCAACACGGTTGGTCTCGGCGACACATCCGGCCTCTACCACGGCACACAGCAGATCAACCAGGGCCAGATGGACCGCTGGTCCATCGTCACTCAGCTCAACTACTTGTCGCACGATCACGAAGCGAACATCATTTCCGCCAAGTCGCCAAAATGGCAGGATGCAGCCGGTCGCGACCGGGTATCCAAAATGGTCCGCGTGGCAGACATGACCCGCGCCGCTTTCATCAACGGCGATCTGTCCACCGTCATGTGCTCCCCGCACGGTGCTGACATGGGCCGAAAACGCGCAGATCTTCGGCGATCTGTCGTTTGCATTCCGCCTGACGTTCCTGAACAAATGCGACGAGCTGGAACGGCCGCTGGTTGCCGAGTTCTATCAGCGGGCATTCGGGGAGGAATTGAAGGAGAGCGCGGTGAACGTGGCGCTGGGTTAGATAGATGGCTCGGATAAAATCTTTTCAAAAATCCACGCGAGAACGTTATTCAACGCATGATCCGATCACAGCGGATGTTCTACTATTCGAGCGGGACGGTCGAAAACTCTTACAGATAGACACAAAAGGGCGTTCTAGTAGAGAGATGCCCGAAAAAGTTTCTCAGTCTTTGCAGTTGGACGAAACTGCTGCCAGGCAGTTGGATCGTTATATCGAAGAGCATTTTGGCTGATATGCCCACCCGCCAATCCCCTACCATCGGTGACAATTCCCGCAACACGGCGACCATCGCGGATATGGAGCCGCTGAAGACGTCCGTTGCATCCTGCGTTCGTGCGATTGCGGGCGATGCGGAATTGGAAGTGACCTACGGCAAGGACAAGCCGGGCATGGCGGGGGACCGGGTGCGGTTGCCGGATTACGGGCGGGCGACGACGCCGAAGCAGATTGCCATCACCCGCGGGCTGGCCGACGCGATGGCACTGCGCCGGGCCAAGCATGACAGCTCCGTCCACGCGACCCACCTGCCGGTAGGCGACAATGCTCGCGCCGTTTTCGATGCTGTCGAGCAGGCCCGTGTGGAAGCCATAGGCTCACGGTCGATGGACGGGATGGGCGACAACCTCGCACAGATGCTGGATGACAAATTCCACCGCGAAGGCCTTGGCGACGCCCAATCGACCGAAGACGCGCCGCTGGAACATGCGGTCGCCATGCTACTGCGTGAAAGCCTTACGGGCCGCCGCCCGCCGCGTTCGGCAGCGGCGATGGTCGATGTCTGGCGTGACTGGATCGAGGCGCGGGTGGGCGACAATTTCGCCAATCTTGCCAATTCGCTCGACGATCAGGACGCATTCGCCCGCGCCGCCCGCGACCTGATCGCGGACCTCGATATGGGGGACGAGCTCGGCTCCGATTCAAAGGATTCAGACGATAATTCCGAGGACGATCAGGAGCAGCAGCAAGACGACACGGAAGACATGGAGCGCGAGAACGAGGAGCAGACAGGCTCCGAGGAAGCGCAGCCGGACGAGTCCGAAGCCGCTGGCGACGAGCAGGACCAGGGCGAGATGGAGGCGCAGGACGCCACCGGCGAGGACGTGGACGACGATTCTGACCAGCAGGACGCGGAAACACCGGGCGAGGCCCAGCGTCCGGACATGCCGCTTTCCGATGGCAAGCCGACCTCGGATTACAAGATTTTCTCAACCGCCGCCGACGAGGAAGTGCGGGCGGAAGACCTGTGCGACGAGGCCGAATTGGAGCGGTTGCGCGCCTTTCTCGATAAGCAGCTCGCCCATCTGGCGGGTGTCGTGGGGCGTCTCGCCAATCGGCTGCAACGCCGCTTGATGGCGCAGCAGAACCGGGGCTGGGATTTTGATCTTGAGGAAGGCTATCTCGATTCCGCCCGCCTGACTCGCATCGTGACCGATTCCACCGCGCCGCTGTCCTTCAAGATGGAGCGCGACACGGATTTCCGCGACACCGTGGTTACGCTGGTATCTGGACAATTCCGGCTCCATGCGCGGGCGTCCGATTACGGTCGCCGCCACCTGCGCCGACATTCTGGCCCGCACACTGGAACGCTGCGGCGTGAAGGTGGAGATCCTCGGTTTCACAACACGGGCGTGGAAGGGCGGCACGGCGCGGGAGGAGTGGCTGAAGGCCGGGAAAGCCCGCCAGCCCCGGTCGGTTGAACGACCTGCGCCACATCATCTACAAGGCGGCCGACGCACCGTGGCGGCGGGCGCGGCGCAATTTGGGCCTCATGATGCGCGAGGGCCTGCTGAAGGAAAATATCGACGGGGAGGCGCTCGACTGGGCGCACCAAAGGCTCCTGGCGCGACCCGAGCAGCGCAAGATCATGATGATGATTTCCGACGGCGCGCCGGTGGACGATTCTACGCTTTCGGTGAACCCCGGCAACTATCTGGAACGGCATTTGCGTTTCATGATCGAGGAGATCGAGGAGCGTTCGCCTGTCGAATTGCTCGCTATCGGCATCGGCCATGACGTGACGCGCTACTACAAGCGCGCCGTCACAATCGTGGATGCCGAGGAACTGGCAGGCGCGATGACGGAGCAACTTGCCGCCCTGTTCGAAGAACAGACGGCACGCAAGCGCAAACCGAAACGGCAGCGGGCGACGGGACTGGTCGGCTGACCGGTATGAGGCGTCTTGCACTGGTCGGGTTGGTGGCAACCCTGATCGCCTCTACAGCTGGCCTCACCTTCGAGCGCATCATCGAAGACGCTGGGCTGACCGGCACGCCGATCCCCGCTTTCGAGGTTGCCGCGCCCGAGCGCAAGACGTTCGGCACCTTGCGTTTCGGTGGTGGTCTTTCCATAAAGGCCAGCAGCGCGCATGTGGGCGCATTTTCCGGCCTGTCCGTTTCAAACAATGGCGCGCTGATTGCTGTGGCTGACACGGGCTTCTGGATGACGGCGCAAATCGAGCGCGACGACACCGGGGCCCCGACCGGTTTCACCGATGGTCGCATTGGCCCGCTGCTCGACACATACGGCGTGCCGTTCAACCAGAAATGGGGGGCGGATGCAGAGGGGCTGACGCTGCGAAACGGGCGGGTGTTCGTGTCGATGGAGCAGAAGGCGCGTATTCTCGCCTATCCGCGCGCGGCCAATGGCGATCTTTCCGAGCCCGCGCGGGTCGTAGTGCCATCCTTTCCCGCACCGAAACTCCGCAATTCCTTCGGGCTGGAAAGCATCGTGGCCCTGCCCGATGGCCGCCTGCTGACGATCGCGGAAGGCGCGCCCAACGACACCGAACCGGCGCGTGCCTTTTTGATAGCCATATCCGGCACGAGCGAACTGGCCGTCGCGCGGCGGGACGGGTTCTACATCACCGACGCCACTTTGTTGCCAGATAGTGGCGACGTGCTGCTGCTGGAACGCAACTTCACGCCCTCACGCGGGCCGGAAATGCGGCTACGGCGTATTGCAGGTGATACGATTGCGGCGGGTGCGACGTTGGACGGCGATGTGCTGTTGACGGTCGGGCGCGGCTACGCAATCGACAATATGGAAGGCATATCCGCGTTTCAGGACGCCGATGGGGCCACGCGGGTCGGGTTGATCTCGGACGACAATCACTGGCCGTTACAGCGCACGCTCTATCTGGAATTCGTGCTGGACGAGGCCGGTTAGGCCAACTCTTTCAAGCCAGCGCCGTTCGACGCACGAACAAGCCGTAGGGCACCAGCATCGCCATGCCGACAAGGACTTTCACCAGAAAGTCGCCACAGGCGAGGGACACCCAAAGCGGCACCGAAATTCCAACGCCCAAGAGCGGCACGGCAAAGCCGAGGGACCCGGATTCTGCTCCGAAATCCAGCATGGCGAAGGCCGGTGCAAAGGCGATAGCAAAGAAAAGAACCGTGTCGAGAGCAGACCCCAGCAGGCTGGAGACGAACGGCGCGCGCCACCATTTGCCCTCGCGCAGCCGGTCAAACACGGAAACGTCGAGCAGTTGGGCCATCAGGAACGCGCTGCCCGATGCGATGGCGATGCGCGGCGTCGCCAACCAGATAGACAACGCCACTGCCAGCACGAAACCGGCGGCGACAACCAGCCTCGCGCGGGCGGGGCCGAAGGTGCGGTTGGTTAGGTCGGTGACGAGAAAAGCGGCGGGATAGGTAAACGCGCCCCAGGTCAGAAACTCGGCCAGGTTCACGACGCCGAGCGAAGCCTGCACCGGGTATTGCACGAGAATGTTAGAGGCCACGACAACCAGTGTCATGGCAGCAGCGAACGGCACGAGAGAGCGTATCGCAGTCATGGCGAGAACCTTCCCGATATGTATGAGGCCGCTCTTCTCGCAGGAGCAGCGGCAGGCGACTTAGGCGGCGTCTTCGATTGCGTCGGCAAGCACACTAACGACCTCGGTTTCGGCCAGTTTCTTGGCGATCTGACGACGCATGATCTGCGCTTTGGGAGACAGGTTGGCCTCTTTTTCCTTCATCAGGAACGCATCGAGACCACCGCGGTGTTCGACGGTGCGAAGGGCGGATGCAGCGACCCGAAGACGAATGGACTGGTCCAGCGCTTCGGAAAGCAGTGTCACGTTCACCAAATTCGGCAGAAAGCGGCGGCGCGTTCTGTTATTGGCGTGGGAGACGTTGTTGCCGGACATTACGGCCTTGCTGGTGAGTTCGCACTTGCGGGACATGGTTCTTGCCTTCGTGTCTTGCTCGCATTGCCCGTGCGGGCGCGATGCGGAAATACAGGGGTCGCTCTCGGCACTGGTTCTATGAACCTGTCCGGCTGTTTCGGGCGCACGAAAGCGCCGCCCGGAAATACCAAGCGCGAAGTCATGCGGTGTTAGAGCGGGCACGACGTTCAGTCAAGGTTCATTGCAGGCCCGATAACGATGTCGGCACCTTCGCAGTTTTGCCGGAGTGACGGGCGATGCTGCGTCCTACCGCGCGTCTGGCGCCATTATACGAGAGGTTCCCTCATGCTGCGTACCAGCGCCGCCATCTTAGCCGCATTCGTCATCCTGCCAGCCAACGCGGCGACGGTTCGCTCGACAATTAACGTGTCGTTTCTCGGCCTGCCGATAGGCGAGATGATTGCTACGACCAAAGCCGACGGTTCATCTTATTCATACGAGGGCAAGGTCAAGTCGAACGCCTTCGTGCGGTTGGTGGCGGGCACGAAGGTGTCATTTTCCGGTTCCGGTGCCGTGGCGGGTGACAGGGCAGTGCCCGCGAAACATTCGACCGTCTATAAGCAGCGACGCGGAACGGGCGAGGTGCATCTGGCCTTCGCCAAGGGCGCGGTCACGCAATCCCGGTCCGTTCCCGCCGTCAAATACAAGGAGGGCACCGTGCCGGTCCTACCCGCCCATCTGCAGAACGTCCTGGACCCGGCATCCGCGCTGGTCTTCCCCGTCAAGGCAGCCGACATCGGTAATGGACAAGCCGTGTGCAACCGCACGCTGCCGGTATTCGATGGCAAGACGCGGGTGAATCTGAAACTGTCCTACGCGGGTTCGCAACCGGCGCGCGCCAAAGGTTTTAGCGGCACCGTCCACACCTGTAACGTGCGCTACGAGCCGGTATCCGGCCACCGCCCGTGGAAGGACAACGTAAAATACTGGTCCGGCAACCGTGCGATCAGCGTGACGATGGCGCAGATCGGCAACGCGCCGGTCTATGGCCTGTTCGGCTTCGATATCAAGACCGACAAGGGCTGGGCGCGGGGCAATGCTTCGATGTTCGACGCGCTGTAATGTGCTCTCACTCGATCGGCTATTCATTGGAATAGCCGCGCCCACAAAGCTGATTTTCAGGAGGGGCTGCGCACGAACGCAGGTCTGCCAGTTAGCCTCCGGACCCGCCAAATCACCGTTCAGGTTCCGGCAATTTCCCGCACGCGCAGGGATGTAACACGGTTCTTCGCGCGACCCAGAACGACGAAGCGTTTGCCGTGGAAGGTGAAGGTCTGCTTCTCCTCGGGAATCATCTGTGCTTCGTGGATGACGAGACCCGCAACGGTTGTGGCCTCTTCGTCCGGCAGGTTCCAGTCCAGCGCACGGTTGAGGTCGCGGATCGGCAGGGAACCATCGACGATCACCGATCCGTCCGCCTGCATGGTCATGCCGCTGAGGGTTTCGTCGTGTTCATCGGCAATATCGCCCACGATCTCTTCCAAAATGTCTTCCAGCGTGACGATACCTTCGACCTCGCCGTATTCGTCCACCACCATCGCCATGTGGGCCTGTTTGTGGAGAAACGCGCCGAGCTGATCTCTCAGGGTGGTCGTCTCCGGCACGAACCACGGCTCGCCCATCGTTGCGCGAATGTCGAACTTGCGGGTGGAATAGCGGCTGGCGGACAGGGCGCGCAGCATATCCTTGGCGTGGACGATACCGATTATGTTGTCGGCGGAACCCTCCCAGACCGGCAGGCGGGTATAAGAGGAACCGAGAATATGCTTCACCAGCTTCTCCGGTTTTTCGTCCGCGTTGACGCTTTCCATCGACGTGCGGTGGATCATCACGTCCGACAGTTCGAGCGCATGAAGGTCCAGCACACCGCCCATCCGGTCGCGATCATCTTTCACGACCGACCCGTCACGGTGCAGCACATCGACCGTGCCACGCAGTTCCTCATGGGCGGACAGGGGTGATGAGTTCTCGTCGAGATCGACGCCAAAAGCGCGCAGCACACGGCGCACGATCCACGAAATGAGCGCGGTTGCCGGACCGAACACTTTCACGATGACGGCCACGATGGGTGCGACAAAGAGTGCGAACTTGTCAGGGTTGGATATTGCCCAGCTTTTCGGCAGCACTTCGGCAAAGATGACCACCAGAACCGTCATCAACACCGTGGCGTAAACCACGCCGAGATCGCCGAACAGGCCAATGAACAGGCTGGTGGCCAGCGCCGAGGCCAGAATGTTGACAAGGTTGTTGGAAATCAGCAGCGCACCGATCAACCGTTCCTGCGTCGCGATCAAACGTGCCACGAGGGCCGCGCGAATGTCGCCCGCCTTTTCCATCGAATGAATGCGCGCCCGGGAAACGGCGGTGAGCGCGGTTTCGGAACCGGAGAAGAAGCCGGACAGGCAGATAAGGCAGAAAACCGCAAGCGCGGTGAGCAGGAGCGTGGCCATGCGTCAGACCTGTTGCTGGAGGAAGGTTGCGACTTCGCTGGCTGGCACATCACCGGCAATGAACGCCTGCCCGACACCACGGGTGAGGATGAAGGTCAGCGCGCCGCGCGACACCTTCTTGTCCTGTGCGATGGCCGCCATCAGCGTGTCGATGGTGAACCTTTCAGCGCCGGGTATTTGCGCGATGGCGGTTGGCAGACCGACGGTTTCAAAGTGGCGGCGCACACGCGCGCCATCGTCGGGCGAGCAATGGTTCATGCGTGCTGAGAAATCGTGAGCCAGCACCATGCCGATGGCGATGGCTTCACCGTGAACGAGGCGGGTGCCGTCGTAACCGACCGCCGCTTCCAGCGCGTGCCCGAATGTGTGGCCGAGATTGAGCAGTGCCCGCACGCCGCCTTCGCGCTCGTCGGCTTTCACGACCGCGGCCTTCGCGCGGCAGGATATGGCGACCGCGCGGATACGGGCTTCGCCACCATCGAGAACTGCCTGCCAGTTGGTTTCGAGCCACGCAAAGAAATCGGGATCGTCGATCAGCCCGTATTTGGCGACCTCCGCATAGCCGGCGCGCATTTCGCGGGGCGAAAGCGTGTCGAGCAATGCCGTGTCGGCGAACACGCGTTTGGGCTGGTTGAACAGGCCGATGAGGTTCTTGCCGTGGGCGGTGTTGATGCCTGTCTTGCCACCGACGCTGGAATCGACCTGCGCCAGCAGGGACGTCGGCACCTGCACGAAATCCATTCCGCGACGGGTGATACCGGCGGCGAAGCCCGCCAGATCGCCCACCACACCGCCGCCGAAGGCAATAAGCGTATCGCCGCGTTCCATGCCGGAAGACAGGACACCGGAACAGACCGTTTCGAGGGTGGCGAAGTTTTTCGATTGTTCGCCGGGCGTGACACTGAGGGTTTCGTTTGGAATGGTGGCTTCATCGAGAAGCGCGCGTAGCCGGTCGCCGTGGGCGGCGTTTACGGCATCATCGGTGACGATGATCGCGCGACCATCGGGGCGTGCCTTGGAGAGAAACGCGCCGATGCCGCCTAGCGCGCCATCTCCTATGACAATGTCATAGGACCGCACCCCAAGATCGACTGAAACGATTTCCATTCCGGGCTTGTCGGACATGAGTTAAACGCGGGCCGTGGCCCGACCGGACCTTATTTCCAGCCTCTGCCCTCGGCGATGCCCGGCAGGGCGTCGGCAAGCATATCGACCAGTTCACCAGCGATGACATCGCGGGAAACCGTGCGGCTTTCGATGGTGATGTCTGCGGTGGCATAGACGGGGTTGCGCTCTTCCAGCAGCTTTTTCATCACCGCTTCGGGGTCGTCCTGCTTCAGCAACGGACGATCGGAACGGCGCTGGACGCGCTTCATCAGGATGTCGAGATCGGCATTGAGCCAGACCGAAACGCCACCCTGTTCGATGTCGGCGCGGATATCCTCATTCATAAAGGCTCCGCCGCCAGTGGCCAAAATGCACTGGCCCTCGCCCATAAGGCGCTTGATGACCTTTTGCTCGCCGGAGCGGAACGCCTTTTCGCCGAACTGGTCGAAAATGTCCTGCACGGTCATGCCGGCGGCCTTTTCGATTTCCTTATCCGCGTCGGTGAAGGGAATATCGAGATATTGCGACAGGCGCTTGCCGATGGTGGACTTGCCCACGCCCATGATGCCCACGAGAACGATGGACCGTCCGTCGAGTGCGCGACGGATGGTGCTGGAGCGGTCTGCGATGACCGCGCGGTTGATTTCCTGATTTGTAGCTGCGCTCACGGTCTGCTCTTGTTCTCGTTTGAAATTGTTCTTTTTGGCTAAAGGCGGCGTGTGCGCCACAAACCTGCAACAGGTCGTAACGCTAGATAGGCGGTCGCGTCGGGCGCGGCAAGACTAGGCGGCGTCTCACTTGCTGGAAGCGTACCATTCGGTTGCAAAGATTACATGCGATGCCCATACAAGAACCAGCGATTGCAGTCCGGGGCTGCTGCAACAAATTTATATGACGAGCGGAGACCGCTTTGCCGAGCCTGATTAAATTTCTTGTCTTTTGTGCCGTGCTCGCCGGGCTCGTCTATGGCGGCATGTTCGCGCTTGCCACGATGGTGGAGCCGGAAACGCGGGAAATGCGGGTGACGATTCCCAGCAAGGTGATCAACAAGGATCTTTGATAGGCCCTCACACGATCGACCATCCCTGCGGATGGCCGCGCTCCGAAGCGCGGCTCTAACGTGCCGGACGGCTGCTTAGCCGCAGTGGCATACGCTTCGGACGTTGTGTGATTAAGTCTTCCACAACAGCTTATGTCCTACCATTACCGCATGAAAAACGCCCATGCCATCGACGCCTTCCTGGAAATGATGAGCGCCGAACGAGGCGCTGCGCGCAACACGCTGGACGCCTACCGGCGCGACCTCGACGATGCGGCCGACCATGCCGCACTGTTCGACGCGACGACCGCCGATCTGCGGGCCTATCTGACAACACTGGCACCGCGCGGTCTGGGGGCGGCGACGCAGGCGCGCAAATTGTCGGCACTGCGTCAGTTCTACCGTTTTTTGTTTTCCGAAAATTTGCGGCAGGACGACCCGACCACCACACTGGACGCCCCCCGCGCGAGCCAACCTCTGCCGAAGATCATGAGCGAATCGCAGGTCGATACCCTGCTGCTTCACGCGGAGGAGCGGATTGAACAGGTGAAAAGCCCGTCAAAACGGCTGGCTGCGGCGCGGCTGCATGCGGCTTTGGAACTGCTCTACGCGACCGGCCTTCGCATCAGCGAGTTGGTCAGCCTGCCGCTCGCCGCACTGGGTCAGGACGATGCCCGCGCAATGGTGGTGACTGGAAAGGGCAATAAGGAACGGCTGGTGCCATTGGGCGGCAAGGCGCGGGAGGCGGTGCGGGTGTATCGGGCGTTCGCAGGTGCATTGCTGGACGACCAACCCTACCTGTTTGCCAGCCCCTCCAGGGACGAGGCGGGCACATGACGCGGCAACATTTCGCCCGTGATTTGAAAGCGCTGGCCGCAGGGGCCGGGCTACTGCCATCGCAGGTCTCTCCCCATGTGCTGCGCCACGCTTTTGCCAGCCATTTGCTTGCCAATGGTGCCGACTTGCGGGCGGTGCAGCAGTTGCTCGGCCATGCCGATATCGCCACGACGCAGATTTACACCCACGTGATGGAAGACAAGCTGCGTGACCTTCTCGAAAGCGCCCATCCGCTCGCCCGCAAAGGCGGTTGAGCGGTTTCAACCCTTTACAAGTTTGACGCGCGCGCCGCCTGCAATTGGCTGGCCGTCAGTGAGGCCATTCAGGGCACGGAATAGTGCGTCGGGGCGTTTTACACCTTCCATCCTGCCCGCCAGTGCGGCGGATGTCGTGCCGGACCCGGCAGCATCGACCAACAGGCGCAGCGGGCCGAGGCGGGCTTGTTCACGCCGTGACAGGTTGCGAAATGTGCCCGCAATCCAGCTTTGGCGCATGTCTGCACCACCGCGCGGGCTGGCGAGGATGAAGCGGTACATCCGCCCTTCCCGCGCGATCACTGTCACGTCGAAACGCCAGTCACCCGCTTCCGCCCTGCCCCGTGCAGCCTCCATGCCATTAACGGATACAGTCTGGATCGAGGCCGGATCGAGGCCGTTGACCCAGCCGGATGCGAGATAGGCCGTGACATCACCAAGCTCGTCCACCGCATCGAAGCGCAGCGCCTGATCTCCGGGGCCGGAGGCCAGCACGGCCTCGTCGCGGTTTTCCAGATCGAAACCCTCTGGCACATCGAAGGCAAAACCGAGCTTCTTGTGGGCAAACATGTTGCCGCGCACGAACCCGTCGCTGGTGCCGTCGCCGAAGATCATGCCGTCCACAGCCGCAAGGTAGCGGTCGCGCCCCCGGTCGCCGGTGCCTTCGGGGCCGAAATTTCGGGCGTGCATCCGCGCGAGTTCGATACGGCGGGGAGTGGATGGGTGCGTGCTCGACATACCTGCATTCAGGCCGTCATCCTCCCCCAGAGCGCCGGTTTGCCATGCGGTGAACCGGCTCAGCGATTCCAGAAACCGCGCGGCGGCAAAAGCGTCGAAGCCGGCCTTGCCAAGACGGCGGATGCCCAGCGCATCGGCCTGCAGTTCCTGCCGCTGGTTAAAGGCCGCCTGCCGCAGTTTCACGGCACCGGCCGCAACCTGCCCTGCGAGCGGGTTGGTCAACACATCGGCCAACACGGTTTCCACCAGTTCTTCCGAACGGGCTTCCCTGGAGCGGGCGACGCCGTGGCTGGCGCTCACATGGGCCATTTCGTGGGCCAAAACAGCCGCGATCTCAGACGTGTCGTTGGCCAGCGCCAGCAGGCCACGGGTGATGTAGAGATACCCCCCGGGTAGGGCGAAGGCGTTGACGAGGGGGCTATCAAGAATGGTGACTTCGTAGGCGCGGGTGGGCTCGTCCACCTCACCGGCGGCGATCAACCTGCCCGTGATGATGGTGAGCAGGTCTTCCAGTTTCGGGTTGGAATAGACGCCGCGATTTTCCGCGATCACCTGCGGGTGTCGCGCCGCGCCCAGCCGCGCTTCGGGGTCGGAAGCGCGCACGGAGTCCATATCGACGCGGGGTGCGTTGGTGTCGGCGAATGGCGCGACGTTTTCGATATTTTCGGCAAGCTGGGTTTCCAGCACATCGCTGACGCGACAGGCTGCCAGCGTCGTCGATAGCACTGCAATCAAGATAAGACGCAGCACGGTCGATGGGCCGTTATTCGTCGGCCAGAATGCGGATCTGTGCTGCATCTTTCAGCCGGATTACCGGCCCCCCGTTCAATTCCACCGTGCCACGTATTTCCACGCGCTTGCCTGCCAGTGTGGCGAGGCTGTCCACATCGCCGCGATAGCGGTTTCTGCCGGTCTTCGCCACACTTGCGGTTACGTCCTCGTCCCACTTTTGGCCGAAATTGAGATAGAGCCGCCGCTCCCGGTCGCCGACACTCGCTACCCGCCCCCGCACGACCGTAAACAGACCCACGCGTTCGGCGACACGGTTGTGGTCGCGCGCCGGAAGTGCCGCGCCAACCGGTTCGGCGGCCAGCAACGCGGCCACACACTCCGCAGAGCGGCCGATAGGGTCCGCCAAGGCCGTGCCATTTGCAAGGAATGCACCTTGCAACCACGCCTTGCCAACAAATGCGTGAACCGCGATGCGGCCATAGCGGTCCGGCGTTTCGGATATTAAATATAGCGTAAGCGGCTCAGCGTCGGGGATCGTTAGCGGTACATCCGTTGCAATATCTGTCAGTCGGAAACGACGACCATCGCCGATGACCTGGAAGACATCCGACGTGCCAGACGGCATCGCTTTGCCTGATACGGAAACGCCGGAAGCGCAGGGGTGGGTCTGTTGCGAAAAGGCCGGGTTCGACAATACGATGAACAGACCGCCCATGATGGTTGCGCCGATACCACGCCGCGCTAATGTGGCAGCGACGGCTCCGTAGCTCAGCAGGATAGAGCACCAGATTCCTAATCTGGGGGTCGCGCGTTCGAATCGCGCCGGAGTCACCAGCCCCTCTTCCCGTGCGTCTATCAGACCGGAGCGCAATTCACTGTCAGTTCGACACGGATGCCATCGTCGGTCCATGTGCGTTCGCTTGTGCCGCCGATGGAACGCAAGATGTTGGAGATCGTGCGCGTGCCAAAGCCTTCAGCCGCGCCGGCCTTGTCATCGATCTCGCCGACACCGGTTTCTGTCCAAACGAGGTGCAAGCGGTCGTCCTGTCTGTGCCACGCTACGTTGACTGTACCGCTGTCGCCGAGCAGGGCACCATGTTGGTGGGCGTTGACCAGCAATTCATGCAGCGTAAGCGAAAGCGGCGTTATGGAAGCTACCGGCAACTGCATATCCGGACCATTCCACGTCACCCGTGCCGAAGCTTCGTCGCTCGTGCTTTTCAACATGGCATCGACGACGGACCGCAGATCGGCCATCGCGTAGTCCTCGCCCGTCGGGCTGAAGGTCGCCTCATGGGCACGACCGAGCGCCTGAATGCGTTCGGATGCTTTTGTTACAAGGCCTTTTGCGTTGGGGTCGCCATGGGCGGACAGGCGCACGATAGAGGACGCCACGGCCAGCAGATTGCGAAGCCGGTGGTGCATTTCGCGCGATAGGGCATGCCGGACCTGACTGGCCGAGCGGTGGGCAATGCGGCCTGTCACATTCCATTGAGAACCGTAATAATACGCCACCTCGCCATCATCCCCCATCACGGGAGATACGTGCAGCGCATTCCAAAACGTCGAACCGTCCTTACGGTAATTCAGCAGTTCCACAACGCAGTTCTCACCCTGCTGAACAGCTTCACCGACACGTTTGACTTCCACAGGGTCGGTATCTTCGCCCTGCATATAACGGCAGTTGCGGCCGACACATTCTTCCCGGCTATAGCCGGTCAACTCAACGAACGCATCGTTGACATGGATGACGGGGCTGTCGTTCAAATGTGGATCGACAATCGTGACCGCCAATTTGGCGCGGTCTGCAAACACCTTCAACGAATGAAGTATTTCGCCGTTTGGATCTGCAGAATTCGTATGAATTTCGGCCGTGCCTGTAGAGTGCGCAGACTGCGAATGCTCACTCAGGGACATTTTTACTCCGCTTCTGAATAGGATAATCCGCAACAACCAAGGTCAGCAGCTGCGAAACGCACTATGCCGTCAGCTGGGTATCGGTTTCGTCAACACTTCGGCGAACCAATTCCCATAAGATTAGTTCCACAAAAGATCGAATTTATTCTGCTCCGGTTCAGGACGCACCGTCTGTCATGTCATCAACCGCCACATCTTCCCACTTGGGGCCACCCTTGGCGACACCCACCATGGCGGGGCGCAATACGCGTTCGCCGATCATGTAACCTTCCTGTACGACCTGCGCGACAGCGTTGTTGGGCATGTCGGGGTTGGGCATTTCGAACATGGCCTGATGCAGGTTCGGATCGAACTTCTCACCTTCCGGATTGAACTTTCGCACGCCCGCCTTGTCCAGGGCTTTCAGCAGTTCCCGTTCCGTCAATTCCACGCCCTCGATCAGGTTTTTGAATTCGTCGGACCCACTTTCACGCTTGTCGGCGGGAACGGCTTGAATGGCGCGCTGCAGATTGTCGCCGACAGCCAGCAGATCGCGGGCAAACCCGGTAACGGCGTAGGTGCGGGAATCGACGATCTCGCGAGCTGTGCGGCGGCGCAGGTTTTCCATTTCGGCGACAGTGCGAAGGGTCTTGTCCTTCAGCTCCTCGTTTTCCGCGCGCAGCTTGTCGAGAATGGCCAGAACAGCTTCGGGGTTGTTGGGGTCTGCTGTCGCCTCACGGGTCGGTGCAGCGTCTTCCGCTTCCTCAGCTTCCATCTCGGCCTGGTCTGCAGCCGCCTGACGTTCCTCGTCGGCTTCCAGATCATCGAACAGGGCGTCTTCTTCGGAACGGTATCCGGGCATAATATCACTCACGTTTGGCAGGGCTCGTCTGTTGCCCGCCATATCGGCGTTGGTGCGTGCCAAATCAAGGCAGCAATAGCGGCTATTGCAGCAGGCGGGAGACGACCTGTGCGGTATAATCGACCGTTGGCACGATGCGGGCGTAGTTCAGCCGTGTCGGCCCGATGACCCCGACCGCGCCGATGATGCGCTGGGTGGAATCGCGGTAAGGGGCGACAACGACCGAAGAGCCAGACAGGGAAAACAGCTTGTTCTCCGAGCCGATGAAGATTTTCACCCCCTCGCCTTCCTCGGCCAGTTGCAGCAGCTGCATCGTGCCCTCGCGGCTTTCCAACTCGCCGAACAGGTGGCGCAGGCGTTCCATATCCCCAGGCCCGCCCGCCCCTTCCACCGCGTCGAACAGGTTAGCACGCCCGCGCACGATCAGCTGCGGTTCCGCGTCCGCATCCGCGCCCGCCCAGACGGCCAACCCCTGATCGACCAGCGATTGTGCCAGTTCGTCGAGCTCGGCACGGGCGGATTTCATCTGGTCGGCAATCGCCTTGCGCGCTTCGGAAAGCGTGCGGCCTGCGATGTGGGCGTTGAGAAAGTTGGAGGCCTGGGTAAGCGTGGAGGAACTCATGCCCGGCGGCAGGTCGACGATGCGGTTTTCCACTAGTCCTTGCTCGCCCACCATCACCACCAGCGCTTTTGTCGGTTCCAGCCGCAGGAACTCGATATGGCGCAGGCGCACATCCGCCTTGCCCGCGATCACCAGTCCCGCGCCGGAGGTGAGGCCCGACAGCATGGAGGACGCTTCGCGCAACAGGGAATCGACCGTGTGGCCGGACGCTGCCGCCTTGGCCTGACTTTCGATGGATGCCCGCTCGTCCCCCGTCAGCGACCCCAGTTCCAGCAGGCCATCAACGAAATAGCGAAGCCCCTGCTCG
Source organism: uncultured Alphaproteobacteria bacterium (assembly GCA_963841615.1). Classification (GTDB taxonomy): domain Bacteria; phylum Pseudomonadota; class Alphaproteobacteria; order Rhizobiales; family Rhizobiaceae; genus Pseudahrensia. The sequence goes on from CAWJDI010000005.1 coordinate 163,711, forward strand.
GTCGGCAGACGACCGGCGGAGACGTGAGGGGCATAGATGAGGCCGAGATGTTCCAGGTCCGACATGACGTTGCGGATGGAGGCGGGCGAGAGCGACTGCGATAGTTGACGGGAAAGCGTACGCGAGCCGAGCGGTGTGCCGGCTGCCAGATACGTCTCCACAATATGACGGAATATCTCGCGGGAACGATCATCGAGCGTGCTGAAATGGGGGATGTCGGGGGAAAGGACCATGCGCCCAATATAGAGGCTGCGATGGACGTTGGAAGCTGCGCGCGTTACCAGCGACAAAACAATTCACGGACGTTTCCCATGCGACCTTCCAAACGCGCGCCAGATGCCATGCGGGCCGTCACGCTCGAACGCAATTTCTCCAAACACGCCGAGGGCTCCTGCCTCGTCAAGATGGGCGATACCCACGTGCTGTGCACCGCTTCACTGGAAGAGCGTGTGCCGCCGTGGTTGCGCGGCAAGGGGCAGGGCTGGGTCACGGCCGAATACGGCATGTTGCCACGCGCGACGGGTTCGCGAATGCGGCGGGAATCTGCCAATGGCAAGCAGTCCGGGCGCACGCAGGAAATCCAGCGCCTCATCGGGCGGTCGTTGCGCGCGGTGGTCGATATGAAGGCGCTGGGCGAGCAGCAGATCAGCATCGACTGCGACGTCATTCAGGCTGACGGTGGCACCCGCACGGCGTCGATCACTGGCGCATGGGTGGCGCTGCACGATTGCCTGAAATGGATGGAAGCCCGCTCCATGGTTGGTGGCAACGTGCTGACCGACCATTTGGCCGCCATCTCCTGCGGCATCCACAACGGCACCCCTGTGCTGGATTTGGACTATGATGAGGATTCCGAGGCCGAGACCGACGCCAATTTCGTCATGACCGGCTCGGGTGGCATCGTAGAAATACAAGGCACGGCGGAAGGCACACCTTTCTCCCGCGACGAGTTCAATGCGCTGATGGACCTGGCCCAGAAAGGCATCGGCGAGCTGGTCGATTATCAGAAGATGGCGGTTGGTTAGCAGTGCGCAAGCTCGACACGAAAGACATCGTTCTCGCCACGCACAATGCGGGCAAGCTGGCCGAGATGCGCCAGCTGTTCGAGCCTTACGGGCTGCGGCTCACCAGCGCTGCCGACCACGACCTGCCGGAACCGCCGGAAGACGGCACGACGTTCGAGGAAAACGCCTACACGAAGGCTTATGCCGCCGCGACGGCCACCGGCATGGTAGCGCTGTCGGACGATTCCGGCCTTTGTGTCGATGCGCTCGACGGTGACCCGGGTGTCTATACAGCCGATTGGGCGGAACAGCCCGACGGCTCCCGCGATTTCAGCGTGGCTATGGAGAAGGTCGAGCGGGCGCTGAACGAAGTTGGTCTGGACCCGTCCAACGCCGCCGCTCGCGCGGGCTCGTTCAATGCCACTATGTGCCTATGCTGGCCGGACGGGCATGCTGAATATTTCAAGGGCATCGTTCATGGAACATTGGTCTGGCCCCCGCGCGGAGAAAGTGGGCATGGTTACGATCCGGTGTTCCAGCCCGATGGCCACGAGCGGACATTCGGCGAAATGACGGCGGAGGAAAAGCACGGTTGGAAACCGGGTGAGGCTCACGCCCTCTCCCACCGCGCCAAGGCGATCAAGGCCTTTGCCGAGGCGATGCTGGGCGACACGCAGTGAGCAAGAATGCAATGAACAACGACGACGGCAGCCCCGGCTTCGGCGTCTATGTCCATTGGCCGTTCTGCGCGGCCAAGTGCCCTTACTGCGATTTCAATTCCCACGTGCGCCACAATGCGCCCGATCAAACCCGCTTCGCCGCCGCCTTCGCCCGTGAAATCGCTCATATGGCGGCGATGCAGCCGGGGCGGACGGTCACGTCGATCTTCTTCGGCGGTGGCACGCCGTCGCTGATGGAACCGGCGACGGTCGAAACGATCCTCGCAGCCATCCACGATGCGTGGACCGTGCCGGAGGGCATCGAGATCACGATGGAAGGCAATCCGTCCTCAGCCGACGCGGACCGTTTTGCGGGTTATCGGGCGGCGGGGGTGAACAGGCTGTCGTTGGGTGTGCAATCGCTGGAAGACGCACAGCTGAAATTTCTCGGTCGGTTGCACGATGCGGCGGAGGCGCGGGCGGCTATCGACATGGCGCGCGCCACATTTCCACGACTGTCATTCGACATGATCTATGCCCGTCCGCACCAGACGGTGGAGGCTTGGCGCAGCGAACTCAACGAGGCCATCGATCTCGCCGCCGACCACCTGTCGCTCTACCAGCTCACCATCGAACAGGGCACGCCCTTCTTCGACCTCCACCGCAAAGGCCGAATACCCGTGCCGGATGCAGACCATGCCGCCGACCTCTATGAATTGACACAGGAGATCACCAGCGAACGCGGCCTTCCCGCCTACGAGATTTCCAACCATGCCGTGCCGGGCAGCGAAAGCCGCCACAACCTCACCTACTGGCGCTCCGGCGCGTGGGCGGGCATCGGCCCCGGAGCCCACGGGCGCCTCGACATGAACGATGGCCGTCGCGCTACTGCCAATGAACGCAACCCGGAAGCGTGGATGGCGCTGGTCGAGGAGCAGGATCACGGCATGATCGCCAATGACGCTTTGCCGTTGGAAGACCATGCCGATGAGATGCTGCTCATGGGCCTGCGCCTGCACGAGGGTTTCGACGTGACCCGCTATCACGACCTCACGGGCCAAACGCTTGACCCACAGCGTATCGCGGACCTGACAGGTTACGGCATGGTCGAGCGGATGGACAACGGTCGCTTGCGCGCGACGCAGGCCGGGTCATTGGTGTTGGATGCGGTTATAGCCGATCTGGCCGCATGAAGACGTTTTCAATCCGCAGCCAGACCTTCACCGCCCCCACGCTGGAGCCTGCGCTCTACATCGTCGCCACGCCCATTGGTAATCTGGGCGACATCACACTGCGCGCGCTCGACGTGCTGGCAGGGGCGGAGGTGATCGCCTGCGAGGACACCCGCACCACCGGCGTGCTGCTGTCGCGCTACGGTATCGCCACCAACAAGGTCTCCTATACCGAGCACAACGCCGACAATCGCGGCCCGGACCTGCTGAGGCAGATCGGCGAAGGCCGTGCGGTGGCATTGGTGTCTGACGCTGGCACGCCTCTGGTCTCCGACCCCGGTGCGCGGCTGGTGGCGCAGGCCGTGGAAGCCGGTGTGGTGGTGGTGCCTATCCCCGGTGCGGCGGCGCCCGTTTCGGCGCTTGTGGGCAGTGGCCTTGTCGGATGGCGATTTCCGTTTCTGCGGTTTCCTGCCCTCCAAGGCCAAGGCCCGCGCTGACCGTCTGGCAGCGCTCGCCGCCGACGATGCTACGCTGGTCTTTTTCGAGAGCCCTGCACGGATTGTCGATAGCCTAACCGCGATGCAGGAAGCGTTAGGCGACCGCCCCGCCACCGTCGCACGGGAAATGACGAAACTGCACGAGACGTTTCATCGCGGGGCACTTTCAGCCTTGCAGAAACAGTTTGCCGATATGGAACGGGTGCGGGGGGAGATCGTGGTCGTGGTATCCGGCGCGAAGGCCGACATCATGTCAGACGCCAACGTGGATGCCGCCCTGATCGTCGCACTCGATACGATGCGAACCAAGGATGCAGCGTCTCACGTGGCGGATCTCACCGGTCGCGCCAAATCCGACCTTTACGCACGGGCGTTGGAATTGAAGCCGTGAGCCAGTTGAAGCGGCAGGCTGCTTTCGCCCGCGGGCTCGAAGCTGAAACCGCCGCCGCCCGCTTTCTGGTCGCCCTCGGCTACGAAATTGCCGAACAACGCTACAAGACCAAATCGGGTGAAGTCGACATCATCGCCCGCAAGGACGACGTGATCCTGTTCGTGGAGGTGAAAGCTCGCAAGAGCCTGACTGACGCGCTCAATTCCGTCTCCCTCGCATCCCAGCGCCGCATCGAGGCTGCCGGACGGGACTGGATCGCGGCACAGGACGACGCACATATGCTGAGTTGGCGCAACGACGTCATCGCCATCGTGCCGAACGAACCGGTGCAGCATTTCGAGAATGTGTGGTAGGAAACGACGGGGCGGAAATCTATACGAGGACTGCAGTTTGAAACGGCTCATCTATTGTTGTGACGGAACGTGGAACACGTCTGACAGCGCACATCCGACCAACGTCGTCAAACTGGCTCAAATGGTTGTTCCGACGACGCCGGACGGCACGAAACAGATCGTCAATTACGTCGTGGGTGTTGGTTCGGGGCGTGGTGCGGGCAGGCTTGCACGGCTGATCGACCGGTTTGCCGGCGGCGCGCTTGGAACGGGTCTTATGGCCAATGTGGTCGATGCCTATCGTGCGCTCGTATTTGCCTATGAACCCGGCGACGAAATCTACATATTCGGCTTTTCACGCGGGGCTTTTACGGCCCGTTCTCTGGCAGGTCTCATTCGTTCGACGGGCATCATCGAACCCCGCAACGTCTGGATGATACCGGAAGCGGTCGCCCGGTATCGCTCAGGCGAAGCCAAGACAAAGCCGGATGACGAAGCGAGTTTCCAATACCGGCTGCGTTGGTCACCCGGCACGTACACATCGATGGACGAACGCATTTGGCGAGAAGGGCTACCGGCTCCCAAAGGCGCGGTCGATCCCGGTCAACCCCTTTCGATCACCTATCTCGGTGTCTGGGACACAGTCGGGGCACTGGGTGTTCCAGGCCATCTGAAAACACTTGCGAGCCTGTTCAATGGACGTCACGGTTTTCACGACGCGAAATTGTCCCGGAGTGTAAAAGCCGCCCGTCATGCGGTGGCAATCGACGAGCGACGCCGCACTTTCGATCCGACGTTATGGGAAAAGCTGGAAGAGTTGGACGCAGCCAACGGCGGACGCGGCAAATACTACCAGAAGTGGTTTCCTGGAAATCATGGATCCGTTGGCGGTGGCGGTGAAATAGTATCGCTGTCGAACGATGCCCTGATATGGGTTGCGGAAGGGGCGCAACATGAAGGTCTCGTTCTAAATCAGAACGCCCTGAAGGCTGCCGGTTCGGCGGTGGACTACAGGGGGTCGTTGCGGAATACGGCGGCAAAGCCCGGATTTCTTGCCCCCTTCCTGAACATGATCTCACGCGACAGGGCCGGACCAAAGAACCACCGGGATCTTTCGCGCAGCGCCCGCGCACGGTGGCACGAAACGCCCGACCGCCTTGCGAATATGGAGCCATATCGCCCGGGCACCCTCGACAAGATACGTATTGCGCTGAACGAAGATGTGGCCGGTTCACGGTTACCCTGACCTTAAAGGGCACTGACAACCAGCTTCGGCCTGTGCTTAATGGCGCGAAGTTTTTCTCGGTTCCAACGTGCCATGACCAAACTCAACATCGCCGTCCAAATGGACCATATCTCAACTGTGCAGATCGCGGGCGACAGCACGTTCGCACTCATGCTGGAGGCCCAGGCGCGCGGTCACATGCTTTGGCACTACGAGGTCGGCTCGCTGGCCATGCGGGATGGGGTGGTGAGTGCGCTGGGTGCGCCAGTTCAAGTCGCTGACGAAAAGGGACGCCACTACGAACTGGCCGCCGAAGCGCGGCGCGACCTGTCGGAGTTTGACGTGGTGCTGATGCGGCAAGACCCGCCATTTCACATGGGCTACATCACGGCCACGCATCTGCTGGAGCGGATACATCCAAAGACATTGGTGGTGAACGACCCCGCGGAAGTCCGCAACGCGCCGGAAAAGATCTTCGTCACCGACTATCCCGACCTGATGCCGGAAACGCTGATTACCCGAGACGCGAACCAAATCCGCGCGTTCCGTGAAGAGTTCGGCGACATCATCATCAAGCCGCTCTACGGCAATGGTGGTGCGGGGGTGTTCCGCATTCGCGACGGGGACCAGAACCTGTCGTCCCTGCTGGAACTGTTCGAGGCGCAATATGACGGCGAGCCGTTCATCGCCCAGCGCTACCTCGCCGAAGTGCGCAAGGGCGACAAGCGCATCATCCTGATCGACGGGGAAGCGGTCGGTGCGATCAACCGTGTGCCGGGCGAGGACGAGGCGCGATCGAACATGCATGTGGGCGGACGGGCCGAGAAGATCGACATCACCGACCGGGAGCGCGAGATCTGCGCCCGCATCGGGCCGGAACTGAAGCGGCGCGGGTTCATTTTCGTGGGCATCGACGTGATCGGCGACGTGATGACCGAAATCAACGTCACCTCCCCCACCGGCATCCGCGAGGTGAAGCGGTTCGGCGGGGCCGACATTGCCGCGCTGTTCTGGGATGCGGTGGAGGGGAAGCGGTCTTAATTACATCCAGCGCACCACGCCGATCACGGCGGAGGCCATGTAGAAGAATTGCAGCGCGAAGAACGCCCAGCGGCGGTCGATGACCGCCCAACCGGCAAAGAGTGACGCCGACACGAAAAGCAGCGAAAAACCCAGCACCTCGTTGCCCGTGTTGGACGCGATCAGCAACGCATAAACCATCGCGGAGACCGACCCCGCAACCTCGAAAAACGTCACCCATTTGTTGCGTATCATGCCGATGGCCTCATCTGTTCCCGCATTGTTCTTGAAAATACGTTTTGTCTGAGTCGTCATAGGGCAACGGACGGAGTTTGCACCCGCTACCATTCCAGCGGATTTTCGGAGAGCCGCTATGGTCTCGCGCTGCACCACAATCGCCTTTCAGGGCATCCAGGCCGTTCCGGTCGATGTGCAGGTGATGGTCGGCCCCGGCAAAATGGGGATGCAGATCGTCGGACTCGCCGACAAGGCGGTGTCCGAAGCGCGGGAGCGGGTGCAATCCGCCATCCACGCCTCCGGTCTTGCCATGCCGCCCAAGCGGGTGACGGTGAACCTCGCGCCCGCCGATTTGCCGAAGGAAGGCAGCCATTACGACCTTCCCATCGCGCTCGCCCTCATGGCGGCACTCGGCGCGCTACCGGGCGACGCGCTGGAAGGCTATGTGGTAATGGGCGAACTGGCGCTCGACGGCACGATTGCGCCCGTTGCCGGTGCCCTGCCCGCCGCCATCGGTGCCAACGCTCTGGGCAAGGGCCTCATCTGCCCCGCTGCCAGTGGCTCGGAAGCCGCATGGGCAGACCCGGAAATGGACGTGCTTGCGCCCCGTTCGCTGATCGGCATGGCCAATCATTTCAAGGGCGTGTCCCTGCTTGCCCGCCCGGAACCGAAGGTGCGGGACCGTATCAACGATGCGGGCGACCTGTCGGATATTCGCGGGCAGGAAACCGCCAAGCGGGCGCTGGAAGTGGCGGCAGCGGGCGGGCACAATCTCGTTCTCGTCGGTCCGCCCGGCTCCGGCAAGTCCATGCTGGCCTCGAGGTTGCCGACGATCCTGCCGCCGCTGACGCCAAAGGAATTACTGGAAGTCTCCATGATCGCCTCCATCGCGGGCACGATCGCGGACGGCAAACTATCATCCGCCCGCCCCTTCCGCGCACCGCATCATTCGGCTTCGATGGCGGCGATGGTGGGCGGCGGCATCCGTGCCCGGCCCGGCGAGGTGTCGCTGGCCCATAACGGCGTTCTGTTTCTCGACGAATTTCCCGAGTTTTCTCCGCAGGTTCTCGATTCGCTCCGTCAGCCGCTGGAAACCGGCGAAACGGTGATCGCCCGCGCCAACCATCGCGTGTCTTACCCGTCCCGAATGCAGCTTGTCGCCGCCATGAACCCGTGCCGCTGCGGCATGGCGGGCGAGCCGGGGCATACCTGTCGTCGTGGCGAGCGTTGCGCGGGCGATTACCAAGCCCGCATTTCCGGACCGTTGATGGACCGGATCGACCTGCGCGTGGAAGTGCCCGCCGTCACCGCCGCCGATCTCATCCGCCCGAACGCCAGCGAATGTAGTGCCGATGTCGCCAAGCGGGTTGCGCGGGCGCGGCAGGTGCAGCGCGACCGCTATGCCGCGCTGGGCCTTTTGACCAGCACCAACGCGGACGCCTCCAACACGGTCATCGAAAAATGCGCCGCGCCGGACGCGGCCGGTTCCCGCCTGTTGCAGGAAGCAGCCGACGCCATGCGCTTTTCAGCACGTGGCTATCACCGCATTTTGAAAGTTGCCCGCACACTGGCCGATCTGGACGGCGCGGTATCCGTGGGCCGCATTCATCTGGCCGAAGCGATTTCCTACCGCATGGCGGGGGAGCGGCTGGCGCAAGCCGCCTGATAGGAAAGAGCCGCCGGTTAAGTCGCTGTAAACCTTGACCGCATCCGATCCGCCATTCAGTCATTATTTGGAAACCGTCGCCGCCCAACGTGCGCGGATGACCGTTACACTCGCCACACCCGCCCCACCGCCACCGCCACCGACGACAGGCCTGCGCGCAAAACCCCGCACAACACGGGACGGCCGGTTCGCCGTGCGTTCCCATTCGCCCCAATCTCGCGACAGGGGCGCGGTAATGATATGGATTGTCGGTGCCACCCTCTGCGCGGTGGCCGCGTTCGTTCCCCTCCTGCTTCGGCTCGATACCGCCATCTTCTCCGCAAGCGCCTTCGGAGTGTGCCTTTTGCTGCTGGCTCTCGCCCTGCGCCGTGTGCGAAAAGCCCTGCCGGAACATGCCGATGAGTTGAGTGAGCGGTTCGAGGCTCTCGCGCAGCGCATGGAGAACATGGAAGTCGCCGGATGGGCGACCCGCGAGAGCGAGGATATCCATCGCTCGCTGACGGAAGCCTTTGGCGATGTGGTCATCCACCGCAATGGCGCCGGAGACGTCACATTCATCAACAACACCGCGCGCTCATTCTTTGCAGGCTCGGTACCGATGCCTGCCATCGACGACACGACAGCGAAGGATGGACGGACACGGATCGTGCGGGTGCAGACACCGACCGGCGAGAAGGTTTTCCGCTGGGGCGACATGGTGTCGACCGACCCTGTGTCCGGCGAACCCGGCACACGCAGTTTCGGGCGCGATATCACTGCGGAACGAAGGGACCGCGCCGCTTTGGAAAATGCTCTGCACGAAGTTCGCGCAGCCTCCCACGAGCGCGACCGGGTGCTGGCCATGGTCGGACACGACCTGCGCGCGCCCGCCGCCAACATAGTGGGCCTCGCAGACTGGCTGACCGAGACCGACCTCACCCCCGCCCAAACGGACCATGTGGACACGATCCGTGCCGCCGCGCGACAGCAGCTCGACCTGGTCGATGACGTGCTGACCGAAGCCGCCGCAAACCGGTCCAGCAGCGCGCTACGCCCCGAACCGGTCGATTTGCGGGTTCTGGTGGAAGGTGTCGCGCGGACGCTGGCACCCAAGGCGAACGGACTCGCTTTCACAACCCGTGTCGCGCCGGATGTGGCCACGACCGTGATGCTGGACGGCGCGCGGTTGCGGCAGGTGTTGCTCAATCTCGCGGGCAATGCCGTCAAGTTCACGCAAACGGGTGGTGTATCCATCGAAGTGCAGGCATCCGCAAATGGCATCGCGCTTGCCGTCACGGATTCCGGCCCGGGCATTCCCGCCGGCGAACGCGATACGATCTTCCACGATTTCGTGCGCTCGGAAACCGCCAGGGGCACCGAGGGCAACGGGCTAGGCCTCGCCATCGCCAAGGAATGGGTCGAGGCGATGGGCGGCACGTTGCAGCTTGCCGTTTGCAATACGGGCACGCGCTTTGAAGCGTTCATCCCCGTTGCACAACGCCACGCGAAAGACGCCGCTGCCCAACCGCCGCGGCACGATCGGTTTGGCTTTGGACGACCATCCGGCACGGCACGCCCTGGCCGCGGTGCTGAAAGACCTGGGCTACAGCGTCCGCGCTATCGAAACCGAGGCGCAAGTCGCGGAGTGCGGCTGCATTATCGGCACCGATTTCACGTTCGCCAACAAAGCCGTTCCCCGTATCGTCATGCAAAGCGGCGAAGACGCAGGTACGGCACGCCATTGGCTGAAGTGGCCGGTGCGCCTGGCCACCCTCGACAAGATCGTCATGGAAGCCAGCGGCGGGGATGTGGAGCGCAGCCGCTACCGCATTCTTCTGGTGGAAGACGACCCCATCGCCGCCACCCTCACACGCCGCGCCCTGTTGGCCGCCGGGCACAAGGTGAGTGCAGTGGAAACGCTGGCTGCCGGACGGTCCGCGCTATCGGCTGCGACGTTCGATGCGGTGCTGGTCGATGGCACTTTGCCGGACGGTGACGGTATTGCCTTCATCGCCGAGCAGTTGGAAGCCGGTCGTACAGGTGCCAAGATGGTGTTGCTGAGCGCCGATACATCCACCGAGCGCACTGCGCAGGCGATGGCAGCCGGTGCCAGCGGTGTCTCCGCCAAACCGCTGAATATGGAGCGGCTCGATGAATTGCTCGGGACATCCACTCGACAGGCCGACGCTGTTGCGGCCAAAGCCGCCGGTTCACGGCCCGCGCTGCAACTGGTAACGGGCTGATACGCCCTGTCCCATAGGGGCAGTGATGGCGTAGGGTTCCCGCGACCATTCCCGTGACGCGTTCCATGCCCGCTATTTCATCGTCCGCAGACCTGAAACCGTTGGGACGGCTTGGCAGCCTGACGACACGGTTTGCTGCGACCGAACAGGAAGTCGACGCCGCGTTCCGCTTGCGCCACGCTGTTTTTGTGAAGGAAATGGGCGCGCGGCCTTCCTTTGGCAACGGTGACATGGAGCGCGACTCCCACGATGCCCATTGTCGCCATCTGCTTGTACTCGATGGCGAAAATGTCGTCGGCACCTATCGCATCGTCTCGGCCATCGCAGGCGAAACGGACGCGGGGTTTTACTCCGCAAGCGAGTTTGAACTCGCTCCCCTGCTGCAAGCCAGCGCGGGCAAACGGATCATGGAATTCGGCCGCTCCTGCATCGCCCGAACCCACCGGACACGCCGCACGATGGAATTGCTGTGGCATGGTGCCTGGGCCACGGCGGTGGCGGACGATGTGGCGGTCATGTTCGGCTGCGCTTCCCTGCCCGGCTGCGATGCGGGCGATCACGCCGAAGCATTTTCATGGCTTGCCGAAAATGCGCTGTTGAAACCGGACCGGGATTGCCCACCGGCATTCGAGGGAATCGACATGCGAACTGAGCCTTTGGAAACGTCTGCCCGTGCCTTCGCCAAGCTGCCACCGGTCATCAAGGGTTACCTCCGGCTCGGTGCTAAAGTGGCGTCCCATGCCGTGCGCGATGTGGCATTCGGTACCACCGATGTGCTGGTCGTGCTCGACGTTACGGCAATCGCGCCGCGCTATCTGACCCATTACGGCAAGCAAGCCACACGGTTTGCCGTCTAGCTTGTGGCGTTTGCCCGTTCGGTCGAACGCGCGTATGGCCGTTTTGTCGCGGTGCTGATAGGGTCGGCTCTGCCCTTGTCCACCGTTTGAACGCCCGATGTCCGATTCTCCCACGCCGATGATGGCGCAATATATCGAGATCAAGGCGGCCAATCCCGGCTCGCTCCTGTTCTACCGGATGGGAGATTTCTACGAGATGTTCTTTGGCGATGCAGAGATCGCATCGCGGGCGCTCGGCATCACGCTGACCAAGCGCGGCAAACATGCGGGCGACGATATTCCCATGTGCGGCGTGCCGGTTCATGCGGCCGATGATTATCTGCAAAAGCTGATCCGGCTCGGCCACCGCGTCGCGGTTTGTGAGCAAATCGAAGACCCGGCGGAGGCGAAGAAGCGTGGTTCAAAGTCCGTAGTGAAGCGCGACGTGGTGCGGCTGGTCACGCCGGGCACGATCACTGAAGAGAGACTATTGGAACCGGGCCGCGCCAACACCTTGGCAGCGGTGGCGAGGGTGCGGGACGCATGGGCGGTAGCGAGCGTCGATATTTCGACCGGCGCGTTTCGCGTGGCGGAAACCGATGAGATCAACTTAGCCGCGACGCTGGCGCGGTATGAACCGAGCGAAATCATTGTGGCGGAAGGAGTTGCAAGCAACGACACATTCCGTGCAGCGAGCGATGCCGTGGATGCGGCGATTGAAACACGGCCCGAGGGCGATTTTGACAGCGGACGGGCCGAAGCTGTGATCACCAGCTTTTATGCCATCGCGTCCATTGACGCGTTCGGCACATTTTCGCGGGTGGAACTGGCCGCTCTGGCCGCCATCATTACCTATATCAGCGCCACGCAAAAAGGTGCGCGGCCCGCGCTGATGCCTCCGAAGCGGAACGGTGCGGACCGCCATATGAGCATCGATGCGGCAACACGGGCCAATCTGGAACTGGTGCGGCGGCTGGACGGGGAGCGGTCCGGCAGCCTGCTGACGACTATCGACCGAACCGTCAGCGGCCTGGGCGCACGGCTGCTGGCCGAGCGGTTGACCGCGCCATCCACGGACCTCGCCGAAATCGAGGCCCGTCTTGAGGACGTGGCGACGTTGCTGTCCGCCGAACGCCAGCGGGACAGCTTGCGAAAAGTTTTGCGCGGTGCCGCAGATATGCCCCGCGCCGTGTCACGATTGTCCCTCGGACGAGGCGGACCGCGCGATCTGGCAGCTCTTTCGGCTGGGCTAAAGGCTGCGCTCGCCGCTTGCGATGCGCTTGGCAACGGTGCGGGCAGCGCGAACCTCTCCGGCCACATCGATATCTGCCGCGCCATCCCCAAGGCACTGGCCGAGCGGCTAAAGGCAGCCCTTTCCGAAGACCTGCCACTACAGGCGCGGGACGGCGGTTTCATCGCTGATGGCTATGACGAGAAGCTGGACGAGCAGCGCGGTCTTTCCCGCAATGCGCGCGGCGTCATCGCCCAGTTGCAGGCGCGTTATGCGGAGACGACCGGCGTGAAGAGCCTGCGCGTGCGCCACAACAACGTGCTGGGCTATTTCATCGAGGTGACGGCGACGAATGCCGCCGCGTTGCAGGCCGATACCGCGACCTTCATCCACCGGCAGACGATGGCCTCCGCCATGCGCTTCACCACGGCGGAGCTGGCGGAGCTGGAAACGAAAGTCGCCAACGCGGCCGGGCTCGCCCTGACTATCGAACTGGAGCATTTCGGCGCGCTATCAGCAGCGGCACTCGCCGAGGCCGATATTCTACGCGCCATTGCCGACGCGCTGGCGGAACTGGACGTGGCGGCAGCACTTGCCGAACTCGCATCCGAACAAGGCTATTGCCGCCCGATCATGGAAGCCTCCCTTGCCTTCGACATCGTGGCGGGTCGTCATCCGGTGGTGGAGCAGGCGTTGCGGCGGGATGCCGGGCACCCTTTTGTCGCCAACGATTGCAAGCTCGGAGACACCGTTTCTAAAGCCGGAGACATTCGCCTCCTGACCGGGCCGAACATGGGCGGCAAATCAACCTATCTGCGCCAGAACGCCCTGATTGCCGTGATGGCGCAGATGGGTTCGTTCGTGCCCGCAGGCTCGGCGCGGATCGGCATCGTGGACGCGCTGTTTTCGCGCGTTGGCGCTGCCGACGATCTGGCACGGGGGCGCTCCACCTTCATGGTGGAAATGGTGGAGACGGCGGCAATTTTGAACCGTGCCGGGGGCCGGGCGCTGGTAATACTCGATGAAATCGGGCGCGGCACGGCGACGTTCGACGGGCTGTCGATTGCATGGGCGGCGCTGGAACATCTGCATGAGGTGAACGGCTGCCGCACACTGTTCGCCACGCATTTTCACGAGTTGACGGCGCTTTCGGCCGAGCTGGAACGCCTCGCAAACCTGACGATGCGGGTGAAGGAGTGGAAAGGCGATGTGGTTTTTCTGCACGAGGTCGGTGCGGGAACGGCGGACCGGTCATATGGCATTCAGGTCGCGCGGTTAGCAGGGCTGCCGGAGGCGGTGGTGGAGCGGGCGCGGGCCGTTTTAGACCAGCTTGAAGAGGGCGCGCGGGAAACGGGCGCCGACCGGCTGGTGGACGACCTGCCCCTGTTCAGCGCAACCCCGGCACCAAAACGGCACAGCCATTCAGAGGTAGAAACCGCATTGACAGAGCTTGCACCCGATGCGCTGACGCCGATGCAGGCGCTAGAGGAATTGTACCGCTTGAAAGCGCTGCTCAAAGGCTGACGCTCAAAAGAAAACCCCGCCGGCGGAAGCCGACGGGGTTCTAACCCGACTTCGATCAGAGCATCCGGGGGAGGAACCGGAGAACCTGTCGAAGGAACGCTACGCGACCCATTGGGAGGGAGAGGGTCGGGCGGCGGGGTTCGCCGAACCGGAGCGCGGTGCGCTTCCGGTTCGGAAACTTGTCGAGTGCCTTAAGCGGCTTTCTTGCCGTAAGGCCACATTTTGGAAGCCTGCTCGCGGGCAGCTTCGACGCCGTCGCCGAGAACTTCGCGGGTCGTGCCGGCTGCATTGCGGATTTCAGCAATGTTGGCTGTCGTGTTTTCACGAACGTAATCGGACTGGATGCGAACGGCTTCGGAGACCGACTTCGCGTTGGCCAGCTTTTCGACGGTCGTCAGGGCGCGGTTGACGTTGGCGTGGGCCACGCGGGCCATGCCGCCGAGCACGGAGACGTAACCACCGACGACTTTCGTCATGGCGTTTTCCAACGAGTCGTTGACGGTCTCGGTACCTTCATAGATCGCGTCGGAGCGGTCTTTGGCGGTTGCAGCCGAGCGACGCACGAATTCGCGGGTGCCTTCGGCGACTTTACCGGCAGCGTTGGAAGCGACGGCGCGGGCGTCAGTTGCAGTTTTCTTCACGTCTGCCTTGACGTCGGCTGCATTGGTCTCGACGGCGTGAGTTTCGATGATCGGCGTTTTCGATTTGATGTTTGTTTTGATCGTGGCCATGATGTCCATCCTTGCTTGAAGCTATGGTTGTTTGTGTTCCGGCCGGGTGCGGCCCGGTTACAGACCCTATTTATGACGCAGCGCGGCATTTGCAAGTGGAAAAGCATCTTACGTAAACGTCAAATATGTATTTTCTCGTTAACGTGCTGATTTATAAGGAGAATTATATCACATGCCGCGCGTCTTTTCTTCATTAGCCGTAAAAATTGCCGCAATGCGGCAGGTTTGGAAGGTCTGATTTTGGCTGCTGAACTGAGTCTCTCGCCTCTCGAACAGGAGCGGCTGGCGGCTCTCGCACGCATAAAACGCATCGCGCTCGGCGCGCTGGCACTGTGCCTTGTTGTCTTCGTGGCCGCGCGCATGGCCTATGATATCCATCCCGCATTCGGCTTTCTCGCAGCCTTTGCCGAGGCGGCCGCCATCGGCGGTTTGGCGGACTGGTATGCGGTGGTGGTGTTGTTTCGCCATCCGTTCAGGCTCAAATTGCCCCATACTGCGATCATTCCGGCCAACCAGAACCGGATCGGCGATAATCTCGGCTCGTTCCTGCGCGACAATTTCCTCGACGAAGCGACCGTCAAGACGCGAGTTGAAGCAGATCGACTTCGCCCATCACGTCTCCCAATGGCTGGGAGACCCGGAACGGGCGCAGGCCTTGTCAGCCTTCGCTGTGCGGCTGGTGCCGGACGTGCTGGACGCGATCGAGGAGACCGGTTTCCGCGATTTTGCGGCCCGTGAGATCACGCGCCAGATGCAGCGGACCGAGGTTGCGCCCATCGCCACGCGGCTTATCGATTCCTTCGCCCATGACGGGCGCTATCAGGGCCTGCTGGACGAGGTTTTCGACGCTTTGCAGAAGGTGATGCAGGACGAGGCGTTTCTCGCAACAATCCAGAAACAGGTGGGTCGCGATCTGCCAACCGTACTTTACGTTTTGCAGGCGGATTCTGTGATCGTTAAGCGGATCGTGAGATCCGCCGGGGCGCTGCTGGATGAAATCCGTAAGGACCCCGACCATCCGCTACGCGACGAGTTTTCCGATCTGTTTCTTGGCTATGTGGAGCGGATGAAAACGTCGCAGAACTTTTCTCGCCGTGTGGAGCGCTTAAAGCAAGACATTTTGGCCCGGCCCGAACTGGTCAGCATTGCCGACGACGCCTGGGACGGGCTGCGCCGCTACGTGATGCGCGATCAGGAAAAGCTGGGCCGGGAATTGGGCACCATGCTGCAGGGCCTGGCCCGCATGTTGGCGCGGGAGGAACGGTTGGCGGGCGACATCAACCGTGGTTTGCGCCGTGTCATCTCGGCTCTCGTGGCCGAAAACCGGCAGGCGGTTTCCACCTTCGTATCCGAGCAGGTGAAAGGCTGGGACTTCAAGCAACTGGTGACGCTGATCGAGGCGAATGTGGGCCGCGACCTGCAATTCATCCGCTTCAACGGCATGATCGTCGGTGGGATCGCGGGCCTGATATTGCACGCATTCGACGTGACGATCTTGCCTTAAACCGGCTTAGGCCGCACTCTGTTTCTTTTGGGAGATTTACTATGGCAGACGACAGCAAGACGGGCCCGTTCTTCGAGGCCTTTTCCAATTTCGGCCGCAACCTGCGCCTGCCGCAGGTCACCGTCTCAGACATTATGGACCACCATTCCAAGAACATCGCAGCGATGCAGGAAGCGGCGGCAAATGCCACGCAGGCAGGCCAAGACGTGATGGGCACACAGCGTGCCGCGCTTGAAGACGCGCTGGCGGATATTCGGGGCATGGTCGACACCGCCCGCGAAGGCGGCATGAACCGCGACACGGCCCGCGATCTGGTCGCCGAACAAATGGAATTCACCAAGCGCTCGTTCGAAGCGACCATTGCCACCACGACGAAGACTGTCAAATCGGTGCGCGACGTGAACGCCAAGAATATGGAATTGCTCAAGGGCCGTGTGAAAGACAGCATCGAGGATGTGCGGTCCAAGATGGACCGCGACGAAGGCTGAATGAGCGACTGCCGGGTTGTCCTATATGGCGACCTGGCGAACACCCGCGCGGAGCATCATCTGGTCCGCACCAAGCAAATTGGCGATGAAATCTTCGACTTGACCGGCGTCTCCCTCACTCGATGCAAGATCGAGCGGCGTGCGATTGCCGAACATGCGCCAAGGGGTTTGGAGCCACGAGTCCGCTTCGTCACGTCCAAAAGCCTGTTCGGCCATTTCGATGATGCGGGCGCGGGTCGATTGTGTGGGCATGACAGCGTTCCAGGAGGGTAGTCTGCCAGCGCACTCAAACCCGCTTTGCCATCGCCCGCAATTCGTTTCGGCGACTTATCAACATATCCACAGGCAGCAGATTGCCCGCTCACGCCCTATAATGCGCTGCGGGCAGCGGTGACGAGCGCGTGGTGGAGCGAGCCAGCACTGGAGCGTGGGCCGAGCACGGTCATGTGTTTGCCCGCCGCGTGGCAGAGCAGCAATACGCCAATATGATCGACGAGCGTGCGGGTGGCGTGGCCCGCGCGCATGGCGCGGACGTCCAGCATGGTCAGGCGCTCCATCACCGCGTTTACCCCTGGCCCTTCCAACACGAAGCGCGCCCAGCCACCGTTCTGTTCGGTGATCGAGGCACTGGTTTTGAACGCCTTTTTGAGCACTCCGGCCAGGTCTTCGTGGGTATTGAAGTGCGCTTGCACGAACCACTGGTCCGGTACCGTCCAGAAGATCGAGAATGGATCACCCGATGCCATGCGGCCGGGCTTAGGCAGTGGGTTGTCAAAACGCTTCTGCGCGGCGCGGGCAAATTGCTCGTTCTTGCCGCGCCGCATGGCGAGGGAAGCGAGCGCCAACGTGTCGTTTTCGGTGATCGACAGGCCTTCGAACGTGTCGATGCGCGTTTGGCGCGCACCGAGGGCCGTGAGGGTGTGAAGGTCAGCCACGCTGGCGTTCTCCTTCGGCATCGTAAAAATGCGTCGAGACGATCTCCACCTCAACATCGTGTCCGGTCAGCGGTGACACGGCGCGGATGATCTCGCCCATGCGCTCCCGACCGCCATTCAAATAACCGAGGCCGATCGCATGGCCGAGCGTCGGCGACCAGCAGACGGACGTGACGTGGCCGACATCGTTGGCGACGACGACCTCCGCATCTTTCGCCACAAAATGCGCCCCGGCCACAAGTTGCGCGGACCGGTCCACAGGCCGGATGCCGACGAGCGCGGGTGCGTTCGGCCCAACCATCGCATCGCGCGCTGACAGCACCACGCCGAAAGAGTCCTTCTTCGTAGAGACCATGCGGCCCAACCCCATATGGTCCGCGGTCGCCATGCCATTCAATTCGTTGGCGGTGACGTGGCCCTTCTCGATCCGCAACACATTGAGCGCTTCCAATCCGTAGGGCACAACGCCGAATTCCTCGCCCGCTTCCATGAGGCGGCGCACCATCGCGTCACCGTAATGGGTTGGCACGGCGATCTCATAGGCCAGTTCGCCGGAAAACGAGATGCGGAACAGGCGGGCGCGCAAGCCGCCGCAGACTGTCACTTCCGCGCAGGCCATGAAGGGAAAGCCGTCGTTCGACAGGTCTGTCGGTGCATCCACGATCTTGCGAAGCAGGTCGCGGGACTTCGGGCCGGCCACCGCAAACTGCGCCCAGCTTTCGGTGGTGGAAACCAGTTGCACGTCGAGGTCCGGGTAGAGGCACTGGCGGGCGAATTCCATGTGGCGGAAAACCGGCACGGCGTTGGCGGTGGTCGTGGTCATCACGAAATGGTCGTCGGCAAAACGGGCCGTGGTGCCGTCGTCCATCACCATGCCGTCCTCCCGCAGCATGATGCCGTAGCGCACGCGGCCGACTGCCAGCTTGGCGAAGGCGTTGGCATAGATGCGGTTGAGGAATTCGCCCGCATCCCTGCCCTGCACGTCGATCTTGCCCAGTGTTGTCACATCGCAAACGCCAACGCCATTGCGGACGGCCAGCGCCTCGCGGTCGCAGCTTTCGCGCCAGTGGGTCTCGTCCGGTTTGGCGAACCATTGCGCCCGCTGCCACAGGCCGGATTCGATGAACGTCGCGCCCTGTTCCTTCGCCCAGACGTGGGACGGCGTCAGCCGCTCCGGCTTGAACTCGCGGCCACGGGACCGGCCCGCATAGGCACCGATGGCGGTGGGCGCATAGGGGGGGCGGAACATGGTGGTGCCGGTATCGGCGATCGGTTGGCCGGTCAGTTCCGCCATGACGGCGATGCCGCCCATGTTCGACGTCTTGCCCTGATCGGTCGCCATGCCGAGTGTGGTGTAGCGCTTCAGGTGCTCGATGGCGCGGAAGCCTTCCTTGTGAGCGAGCTGCACGTCCTTGACCGTCACGTCGTTCTGCTGGTCGAGCCAGGATCTCCCTTTGCCACCGGTTACGTGCCAGAACGGCGTGAGTGCCGCGCTCTCGTCTTCCATCACAGGAACGCGGAACGTGTTGGGCTTGAAACGCAAGCCTTTCAGCGCACGGCCCGCAGCGCGACTTCCTCCCGCCATCGCCTCGCGTGTCGTCAACTGGCCCGCCGCCGCACCGGCGACGCTCATGCCGGGGGGCAGATCATCGCCCGGCACAAAGGCTGCAATGGTCTCATTCCATTTCGGGCGGCCGCGCTGGTGGCAAGTGAGATGCACATTCGGGTTCCAACCACCGGATACGCCCAACGCATCGCAGCCGATTTCGCGGGTCGTACCATCGGCCAGCCGCACTGTTATCGATGTCAGACCGAGACTTCCGGTCGTGTCGACCACCTGTGCATCCGTATAATGCAGCCCGGCAGGCGGGCGCAGAGCGTCGGAACGCACATCGATCGTCGCCACCACATCGACACCTTTGGCGGTGAGATCGTGAGCGGTGCGAAGCGCGTCGTCGTTGTTGATGAACAGGGCGACCCGCATGCCGGGCGTCACCGCATAGCGGTTGGCATAGGTTCGCAATGCGCCCGCCAGCATGATGCCGGGGCGGTCGTTATTGGCAAACGCGATACCACGCTCCGTCGCCCCGGCACACAACACGGCGCGGCGGGAATAGATGCGCCACAGGATTTGGCGCGGCTTGCCGGGCAGCGGCTCCGGCAGATGGTCACTCACCCGCTCCAGCGCGGAATAGATGCCGTGATCGTAGGCGCCGTTGATCTCCGTGCGACGCATGAGGCGAACATTCTTCAGGGACGCCAGTTCGGCGATGGCGGATGCCGCCCACCGGGCACCGCTGGCCTTGCCGATCTTGCGTGTCTCGCTGAGCAGCCGTCCGCCGAACGCGAAATCCTCCTCCGCCAGGACCACGCGCGCACCGCATCGCGCTGCGGTCAAAGCAGCAACCAGCCCGGCGGGGCCGGAGCCGATGACAAGCAGGTCGCAATGAATGTGGCCGTGATCGTAAGTGTCGGGGTCGTCTTCGCCGGACAGGCTACCCAAGCCCGCCGCCTTGCGGATGAGCGGTTCGTACACCTTCTCCCAGAACGCCTTGGGCCACATGAAGGTCTTGTAGTAGAATCCTGCTGTAAGGAAGGGCGCAATCTTGTCGTTAATGCCCATCGCATCGAAGGCCAGCGACGGCCAACGGTTCTGGCTTTGCGCCTCCAGCCCATCATACAGTTCCGCCATCGTGGCACGGGTGTTCGGTTCGCGCCGCGCACCGGAGCGCAGTTCCACCAGCGCGTTGGGCTCTTCCGACCCGGCCGTCAGCGGCCCGCGGGGACGATGATATTTGAACGACCGGCCCATCAACCGCACGTCATGGGCGAGCAGGGCCGAGGCCAGCGTGTCGCCTTCAAAACCCTCGTAGCGCTTGCCGTCGAACGTAAATGTGCGCGGGGCCGTGCGATCAATCAGACCGCCCTCGAGGCGGTTGGGAGCGTTCATTTGGACCGCCCTTCCCGCCGCGCCACATCGCTGGCGAGTTCAACCTTGCTGACAGCGTGGGTCACCGTGTTGCGCGTCACCACCAGCCACGAGCGATCGCCCTGTTCGTGGAACCACAATTCGCGGTGTTCGCCCGCAGGGTTGTCGCGCAGATAAAGGTAGTCGTGAAAGGTCTCGACAGGGTTGTTCGACTGCCAGCCGCGCGTGCCTTCGGGGCGGTTGATGAGTGCAGCATCGCCGAGAACGGTGAATTCGGCGGCATCGCGCAGGCCAAGAAGCGGGTGGGGAATGAGCATCGTTTCGCGCCTCTAATGCAGGTTCGGCTGCGCACCGGCACCGCGCTCGTCGATCATCGCGCCGCGCATGAAACGATCGAGGCGGAAAGCGGACGCCGTCTCCTGCGGCTCGTCGGTCGCCAGAAGATGGGCAAAGCAATAGCCCGACGCTGGCGTAGCCTTGAAGCCGCCATAGCACCAGCCGCCGTTGAAATAGAGCCCGTCCACCGACGTCTTGTCGATGAAGGGCGAGCCGTCCATCGACATGTCCATGATCCCACCCCAGGAGCGCAAGATTCTGGCGCGTCCGATCATCGGCATGATCGCCATGCCGCCCTCACAAACGTCTTCCATTGTCGGCAGGTTTCCGCGTTGGGCATAGGTGTTGTAGCCGTCGATATCACCGCCGAAGACCAGCCCGCCCTTGTCGGATTGCGAGATGTAGAAGTGTCCCGCGCCGAAGGTCACGACGCCGTCGAGACAGGGTTTCAGCCCTTCGGTCACAAAGGCCTGCAGCACATGGCTTTCGATAGGCAGGCGCATGCCTGCCATGCCCATGACGAGGGACGACGACCCCGCCACTGCACAGCCGATCTTGCCCGCGCCGATATAACCGCGCGAAGTTTCAACGCCCTGCACCGCACCGTCCTCGATGCGGAACCCTTCCACCGCGCAGTTCTGCACGATGTCCACGCCAAGGTCCGACGCGGCGCGGGCAAAGCCCCAAGCCACCGCGTCATGGCGCACGGTGCCCGCGCGGCGCTGCAACAGACCGCCGCGGATGGGAAAGCGGGCATTGTCGAAATCGAGAAACGGATATTTGGCGCGAACACCGTCGGCATTGAGCAATTCCGCGTCCGCCCCGTGCATTAGCATGGCATTGCCGCGCCGGATGTAGGCGTCACGCTGGCTGTCGGAATGGAGCAGGTTGAGAATACCGCGCTGGGAGACCATCGCGTTGTAGTTGAAGTCCTGCTCCAGATCCTCCCACAGTTTCAGCGACAGTTCGTAGAACGCCTCGTTGCCGGGCAGCAGGTAATTGGAGCGCACGATGGTGGTGTTGCGCCCGATATTGCCGGAGCCGATCCAGCCCTTTTCCAACACGGCGATTTTCGGGCGGTTGGCCAAAGCGGGTGCGAATTTTTTCGCCAGATAATAGGCAGTCGCCAGCCCGTGTCCGCCACCGCCGACGATGACGATGTCGTAGTGCGCCTGCGGGTCGGCATCACGCCATTGAGGCTTCCACCCCTTATGACCCGTCAACGCTTCCCTGATGATCCGGAACCCGGAATAACGCATCGCCGCCTTCTCACACTTGTGACGCTCTATTGTAGCGCGCCTCCAGTGTTGCGACGTCACCCATGCGAACGCAAGGGGCGCAATCGGTTTGCATGACAGGTTGAAGGACGATTGCGTGTCGTGGACAATGAACACTTCCCGCCGCCGGATGCCCGCCATGACCAGCAAGCCAATGACCGAACCCGTTACCGTTTCACACGAGGGCAAGATCGCCTGGGTGCTCATCGACAATCCGCCGGTCAACGCCACGTCGAATGCGGTGCGGGCGGGCCTGGCGCGGGCAGTCGATGAGGTTGCCACCAGCGGTGCAAAGGCCGCCGTTCTCGTCTGCGCCGGACGCACCTTCGTGGCGGGCGGCGATATTTCGGAGTTCGGCGCGCCGCCGCAGGAGCCGAGCCTTTCCGACGTCATCTCTGCCATCGAAGCCAGCGCCGTGCCGTGGGTGGCGGCGATGCATGGCACGGTTTTTGGCGGTGGCTTCGAAATCGCAATGGGCTGCGCCTACCGCGTTGCGCTGAAAGGCACTCGGTTTGCCCTGCCCGAAGTGACGCTTGGCCTTGTGCCCGGTGCGGGGGGCACGCAGCGGTTGCCGCGACTGATACCGATGAAAAATGCCATCGACATCGCCACCAGCGGTAAGCCTGTCGATGCCAATACGCTGTTGGCGCTTGGCGGGTTGGACGCCGTGATGGACGGCGACTTGAGCGACGCGGCCGGAACCTTTGCCGCCAATCTGCCGGAGCGCGGGCTACCTACCAGCGCGCGGGCGATCATCGGTGACGACCCTGCCCTGTTTGACACAGCGCGTACGGCGTTCGGCAAGAAGCATGGGCCACATGCGCCGTTCGACGTCTTGAATGCGCTGGAATGGGCACGTCTTCCCGCAGCCGAGGGATTGGCGAAGGAACGCGCCCTACACATGAAGATGCGCGATACGGCGGAAAGCCGCGCGTTGCGCCACGCGTTCTTCGCCGAACGCGCCGTCTCCAAGCCGACCGCAATTAAGGACGGCACGGCGCGCCCGGTCGAAAAGGTGGTCATCATCGGTGGCGGGCTGATGGGTACGGGCATCGGCGCGGCGATGCTGAATGCCGGGCTTTCGGTTACAATCATCGAGCAAGACAGCGATGCAGCGGAAGAGGCGCGGAAGCGGGTTGCGGCCAATCTCGACGGGGCCGTGACGCGCGGAAAGATGACGGGCGAAATGCGCGATAAAGCGGTGAGGCGGCTTGCCTGTGGTGACGAGTTCTCCGCAGCGGCTGGACACGACCTCGCCATCGAGGCGGTGTTCGAGGACATGGACGCCAAGCGCACGGTGTTTGCCAAACTCGGCGCCGTGATGGCGCCCGATGCCATCCTTGCCACCAACACGTCCTATCTCGACCCGCAGACGATTTTCGAAGGTGTATCCAATCCCGAACGGTGCCTCGGCCTGCACTTCTTTTCCCCCGCCCACATCATGAAACTGCTGGAAATTATACGCACCCCGCAAACCAGTGCCGACACGCTGGCAACCGCGTTCGCACTGGCGAAGCGGCTTGGAAAAGTCGGCGTGCTGTCCGGCATCTGCGACGGTTTCATCGGTAACCGGATGCTGGCCACCACGCGACGGGAGGCGGAATATCTGCTGGCGGACGGGGCGCTGCCGCACGAAATCGACGCGGCAATGGTGGACTTCGGTTTCGCCATGGGTCCGCTGGCAGTTCAGGATATGGCCGGGCACCAAATCGGCTGGGCTTTCCGTAAGGCCAATGCCCACAAGCGCAACCCGAACCAACGGTATATTCCGCTGGCGGACCGGCTTTGCGAGGCTGGCCGTTTCGGGCTGCGAACGGGAAAGGGCTGGTTCGCCTATGAGGATGGTGGGCGCGTGCCGCAGCGCGACCCTGAGGTCGAAGCGATGATCGAGGCCTATTCGGCCGAACAAGGCATTACCCGTCAGTCGTTTTCAACGCAGGAAATTGCAGACCGGCTGCTTGCCGTCATGGCCAACGAGGGCGCCTTGATCGTCGAGGAAGACATTGCCGAAAACGATGCCGCCGTCGATCAGGTGAAACTCCACGGCTACGGATTTCCACGCTGGAAGGGTGGCCCGATGCAGGTGTTTGCGGAACGTGGATGGGATGAGGCGGCGCGAATTATGGCAGATGTGGAGGCGCAGAGTCCTGGGTCGTGGACGCTGGCGGAGCGGTTGAAGGACGCTTAGTCCAGCGGTTGCAACGTACTTTCCAGATGACCACGCAAATGCTCGTGCTGCGTTGGCAGTTTCAGCGCCTTACCCAGATGGGCATTGTCCTCGTCGCGGTCGAAGCCGGGCTCATTGGTGGCCACCTCGAACAGTATCCCGCCCGGTGTGCGAAAATAGATCGCCCAAAAATAATCCCGGTCGATCACCGGCGTGACGGCAAAGCCCTGTTCGGTCAGTCCCTGACGAACGGCCAATTGCGCGGCGCGGTCGGTAACAGAAAAGGCAACGTGATGCACCGAACCCGCGCCCTGATCGGCTGGGGCGACGTTCGGCATCGTCTCGATTTCCACGATATTTGCGCCGGTCGTGTCGCCTGTGACGGCGAAGCGGAGCGTGCCGCCTTCGCTCCCAATCCGGTTGTAGCCCAAGAACGTCATCAGTTCGCGCGTTGCACCATCGTCGGCCAGACGCATGGATACGCTGTGGAAACCGCGGATGGCATGGTCGGCTGCGATGCCATTGCCAGTCCACGAACTGCGTTCGTCGTCGGCCACTTCCACGAGGGCGAACGCTTCACCATCGGTGGACGTGAAGTGCAGCCTGTTTTCATTGAAAGCCGTTTTGCGCGTGACACCGGTCGCGCCGTTCGTCGCCAGCCGGTCCTGCCAGAAACCGAGCGAGCCTTCGGGCACGGAAAACAGGGTGCGGCTGATTTCACCCGTGCCAGACTTGCCCCTGCGCACACCGGGAAACGGAAAATGGGTCATCACCGAGCCGGGTCTGCCCATCCCGTCACCGTAATAAAGATGATAAACATCCGGCGCGTCGAAATTGACGGTCTTCTTCACCCGCCGCAGGCCGAGCGTATCGGTGAAGAAGGCATTGTTGGCGCGTGCATCCACCGCGATGGACGTGACGTGGTGCAGGCCCTTGATCTGGTTCAACATGGGAGTGCTTCCTTCAAAATCAGTCGGCGAATCCGTCGAAGAACCCTTTCATGCGTGAGAAGAAGCCTTCACTTTCCGGGCTGTTGTGCTCGCCCGACAAATCCTGAAACTCGGTGAGCAATTCGCGCTGGCGCTTGGTGAGATTGGCAGGCGTTTCCACGGCGACCTGGATATACATGTCACCCGTTTGGGTGGAGCGCATGATCGGCATGCCCTTCTGGCGCAGGCGGAACTGCTTGCCGTTCTGGGTCCCTTCGGGAACCTTAACGCGGGATGTGGTGCCGTCGACCGTGCCCACCTCGATAGAGCCGCCGAGCGCTGCCGTCGTCATGGAAATCGGTACGCGGCAATAGATGTCGGCCCCATCGCGCTGGAAGAACTCGTGCGCCTTGATGGACAGGAAAATGTAGAGATCACCGGTCGGCCCGCCGAGTATTCCGGCCTCGCCCTCACCGGCCAACCGGATGCGCGTTCCATCCTCGATACCGGCGGGCACATTGACGGACAGCGTGCGCGTTTCCGTTTTGCGGCCCGTGCCGGAGCAGCCATCGCACGGGTCGGAGATGACCTCGCCACGCCCCTGACAGGTTGGGCATGTGCGCTGGATGGAGAAGAAACCCTGCGTCGCGCGCACCTGCCCGTTGCCGTTGCAGGTGGCGCATGTCTTGGCCGATGTGCCGGGTTTCGCCCCGTCCCCGTCGCACACGTCGCAGGTGACAGAGGTTGGAATATCGACCTCGGCTGTCTTGCCCTCGAAGGCCTCTTCCAGGCTGATCGCCATGTCGTAGCGCAGGTCCGCGCCCCGCGAGCGGCCGCCCGACGAACGGCGCGCACCGCCCATCATGTCGCCGAAAATGTCCTCGAAGATGTCGCCCATGCCACCGCCGCCGCCAAAGGGCGAACCGCCACCGCCACCCTGCTCGAAGGCCGCGTGGCCAAAGCGGTCGTAAGCGGCACGTTTCTGCGGGTCTTTCAACGCCTCGTAGGCCTCGCCCAGTTCCTTGAACTTGGCTTCGGCCTTGGCATCGCCGGGATTGCGGTCCGGGTGATATTTCATGGCCTGTTTGCGGAAGGCGCTTTTGAGCGCTCCGCTGTCGGCATCGCGGGTGACGCCTAGAACTTCGTAATAATCGATCTTGGACATGGGGAACTCGAAACGGGTCATTCGGACGAAGGGACTGAAATGAAAATCCCGCCGCCGGGATGAGCCAGCGGCGGGATGGGGCTTTTCAGAAAGAAAAAATCGCGCTTATGCCGACTTCTTCTTGTCGTCCTCGTCGTCGATTTCCTCGAAATCGGCATCGACCACATTGTCGTCCGCCGCAGCGTGAACCTCGGCGTCGGCGGCGGCTGCCGCTTCTTCCTCGGACTGCTGCGATTCATAGATCGCCTGACCCATCTTCATAGATGCCTCGGCCAAAGCCTGCGACTTGGCCGTGATCTCATCAACGTCATCGCCTTCCAGCGCGGCGCGCAGGTCTGTAATCGCCGCTTCGATAGCTGCCTTGTCTTCGGCAGAAACCATCGCCTCGTGTTCCTTCAACGACTTTTCGGTGGAGTCGATAAGGGTTTCAGCAGAGTTGCGGGCTTCGACGGATGCGCGGCGTGCCTTGTCGGAATCAGCGTTGGCTTCGGCGTCCTTGACCATCTGGTCGATTTCCTGATCGGACAGTCCACCGGACGCCTGAATGCGGATTTCGTGAGATTTGCCGGTGCCTTTATCTTTGGCGGTGACGTTGACGATGCCGTTGGCGTCGATGTCGAAGGTCACTTCAACCTGCGGCACGCCGCGTGGTGCGGGCGGAATGCCGACGAGGTCGAACTGGCCGAGCATCTTGTTGTCGGCCGCCATTTCGCGCTCGCCCTGGGACACGCGGATCGTCACCGCATTCTGGTTGTCTTCGGCGGTCGAGAAGGTCTGGCCCTTCTTGGTCGGGATCGTCGTGTTGCGGTCGATCAGACGGGTGAACACGCCACCCAGTGTCTCGATGCCGAGCGACAGCGGCGTTACGTCGAGCAGCAGCACATCCGTTACATCACCCTGCAGAACGCCGGCCTGAATGGCGGCGCCCATGGCGACCACTTCGTCCGGGTTGACGCCCTTGTGGGGCTCCTTGCCAAAGAAGTCCTGCACGGTTTTCTGCACGGCGGGCATACGGGTCATGCCACCGACGAGAACGACCTCGTCAATCTCACCGGCTTTCATGCCAGCGTCTTTCAGCGCGTCCTGCATCGGCTTGACGGTGCGCTTGACAAGATCGGCCACCAGGCTTTCGAACTTGGCACGGGTCAGCTTCATGGTCAGGTGCTTGGGACCGGACGCGTCGGCGGTGATGAACGGAAGGTTCACTTCCGTCTGCGCGCCGGAAGACAACTCGATCTTCGCCTTTTCGGCAGCTTCTTTGAGGCGCTGAAGGGCCAGCTTGTCGTTCTTCAGATCGACGCCCTGATCCTTCTTGAACTCGTTGGCGAGGTATTCGACGAGCGCCATGTCAAAATCTTCACCGCCGAGGAACGTGTCACCGTTGGTGGATTTCACTTCGAAGACACCATCGCCGATTTCGAGGATGGATACGTCGAACGTGCCGCCGCCGAGATCGTAGACCGCGATGGTTTTGCCGTCGTTCTTTTCCATACCGTAGGAAAGCGCAGCCGCAGTCGGCTCGTTTATGATGCGCAGCACTTCAAGACCGGCGATCTTGCCGGCGTCCTTGGTGGCCTGACGCTGGGCGTCATTGAAGTAAGCAGGAACCGTGATGACGGCCTGTTCGACTTTCTCGCCGAGATAGGCTTCCGCTGTTTCCTTCATCTTCTGCAGGATCATCGCGGAAATTTGCGAGGGGGAATACTTGTCGCCACGGGTGGACACCCACGCGTCGCCGTTGTCGCCCTCGACAATCTCGAAGGGAACCAGCTTCTGATCCTTCTTGACGGCCTTGTCTTCGAAGCGGCGCCCGATCAGGCGCTTGACGGCGAAGAGTGTGTTCTCAGGGTTGGTGACGGCCTGACGCTTGGCGGGCTGGCCGACCAGACGTTCGCCGTCTTCTGTGAAAGCGACCATCGACGGCGTCGTGCGCGCGCCTTCGGCGTTTTCGATTACCTTCGGAGTCTTGCCGTCCATGACGGCGACGCAGGAATTTGTGGTCCCCAGGTCGATACCGATTACTTTAGCCATTGTAGTCTCTCCTTTGAGCATTCCGCTCTTGAACCCAGATGCGCGTCGGAGTGGTGCCGGACGCATCAATGCAGGCATTCGTTGGCGGAACCTGCTGGAATATCTGAACTTTACCGGTCTCACATGGGCGTGACCCCGGCGTTGATCGCTATATAAGAAAGGGGTTTGCGACCGACAAGGAAGAAGGGGCAGAAAATGGCGACAAAACCCAAACCGGCGGCCCTGCCGGATGGTGTTATCCACTTGCCCGGTTGGCTGGACCGTACCGGTCAGGAACAGCTCGTGGAAGCCATCCGGGAGCGGGTGGTGCAAGCTCCGCTGTTCGTGCCTGCCATGCCCCGCACCGGCAAAGAGATGAGCGTGCGAATGACCAATTTTGGCCCGCTCGGCTGGGTGACGGACAAGGCGCGCGGTTATCGCTATCAGGCCACACATCCCGTGACCGGTCATCCTTGGCCGGACATTCCGAACGTATTGCTCAATCTATGGCGTGAACTGGCACCCGGCGCGCTGGAGCCCGAAGCGTGTCTCGTCAACTTCTACAACGACGCCGCCAAGATGGGGATGCATCAGGACAGGGATGAGGAAATGTTCGATGCGCCCGTTGTCTCGTTGTCGTTGGGTGATACGGCATTGTTTCGTGTGGGCGGAATATCGCGCGGCGGTAAAACGCAGTCATTCCGGCTGGAAAGCGGCGATGCGATGGCGCTGGCCGGACCGGCGCGGATGGCGTTTCACGGCATCGACCGGTTGTATCCAGGCACCAGCGACCTGCTGCGGGATGGCGGGCGGTTGAACCTGACTTTGAGACGGGTGACGGCTGGCTAGGTGAGATTGCCGATCGATGTGACGACTTGGTCCCAATCCTGTGACGGCTCCAGATTATCGGTCTGTTCCGCGCCGTATTCGGTGGGGCGGGCGATAAACGCGGTGCGGAGGCCGCAGGCGCGGGCAGCTTCGAGATCGTCATTGTGGGCGGCGACCATCGTGACGTTTTCGGGCGCGATCTGAAGCGCAGCGCAGGTGGCGAGATAGACGTCCGGCAGCGGCTTGTAGGTGCCCGCCATGTCGGCGCCCAGCACCGTATCCCACGGCAGCCCGGCATGGCGGGCAAGGCGGGTCATCAGCGCGATGGAGCCGTTGGAACAGGGTGCGATCAAAGCGATTTCACGCAAGGCGGTCAGCCCGGCCACCACGTCCGGCCACGGGTCGAGACGTTCCCACGTTTGGGCGAAGTCGGTGCGCTCGGTGGCGTCGAATGCACCGGCAATATCGAAATGAGTCAGCGTGTCGTCCAGCATTTCGCCGTGCAGCACGTCGATGGGTGCATAGGGGCGGGAGCCGTTGCGGACCCGTTCCATTGCAGGCTGGTAGCGGCTGCGCCATTCGGTCGCGAAGGTGTGCGGGTCGACAATGATGCCGTGGCTGTCGAACCGCGCGCGGGCTTCGCGGGCCACACTGTCGCGCCAGTTCACCAGCGTGCCGAACACGTCGAATACGAACGCCCTTTCAAAACGCTCGCCCATCAATAGTTCACCTCCTCGAACCGCATGGCCAGCGTGTCGATCATCAACCAACGTCCCGCCAGCGGAGTGCCGATACCGCAGATCAGCTTGATCGTTTCCATCGCCTGGATCGTGCCTAAAATGCCGGTCAGTGCGCCGACGATACCGGCCTCGGCGCAGGATGGCACCATGCCCGGTTCGGGGGCTTCTGGGAACAGGTCGCGGAAGGTTGGGCCGCCTGGCATAAGCGTGGTGACGGAGCCGTCAAACCGCTGGGCGACAGCCAGAACGAGGGGCAAGCTGGCTTCGCCACAAGCATCGGACAGAGCGTAACGGGCCGCGAAATTGTCGGAACCATCCACGGCCACCGTCACGCCTTCGAGCAGGCGGTCGGCGTTGTCGGGCGTCAGCCGTTCGCGCACCGTTTCCACCCCGACATGGGGGTTGAGTGCCACAACGGCCGCGGCAGCGCTTTCCACCTTCAGCCGCTCGATTTGCGCTGTGCCGTGAAGAACCTGCCGCTGGAGGTTGGAGAGGGACACCGTATCGTCGTCCACGATGCGAATGTGCCCGACACCGGCAGCGGCAAGATAGGCCAGCACCGGCGAGCCCAGACCGCCCGCGCCCATTACCAGCACTCGCGCCGCTTTCAGTTTCTGCTGCCCCGCACCACCGATTTCCGGCAGCACCAGATGGCGGGCGTAGCGGTCGATTTCGTCCGGCGACAAGCTGCTCATGAGGGGATAATTGTCCCATCGTCCACAGTGAGGTGCTGCGCCCTATCGCCCAGTGCCTCGAACAAGGCCGCATCCGTGCCCGTCATCCACGCCTGACAACCGAGATCATCAATCCGGTCGAACAAGGCGGCACGGCGAACGCCGTCGAGATGGGCGGCGCATTCGTCCAGCAGCAACACCGGCACGATGCCGGATACGTCCGCCACCAGTTGCGCGTGGGCGAGCACGAGGCCGGTGAGCAGCGCCTTCTGTTCGCCGGTGGAGCAAAGTGCTGCTTCCATGTCCTTCGGTGCATGGCGGACGGCGAGATTGGTGCGGTGGGGGCCGTCCAGCGTACGGCCCGCCCCGCGGTCCCGCAGGCGGGCGCGGGCGAGAATGGCGCGGTAGGAATCTTCCAGATCCGCCGCCATGCCTGCCATGCCGGAAACGAGCGCCTGCTCAAGACTGCCTTCCAGCGCGATCGTCGCTTTCGGGAACGGCGTATCGGCAGCATCGTCCACGATCCGCGTCAGCAGGCTTGCCAATTCGCTACGGGCAAAGGCGATTGCGGTGCCCGCCTGCGCCATCTGGTCTTCCACCGCCGTCAGATAGGCCGCGTCCCGTGCGCCTTCTTCCAGCAGCCGGTTGCGCGCGCGCATGGTGCGCTCGAAATCGTTCACGCGGCGGCCGTGGCCGGGATCGATGGCCAGGACCATGCGATCGAGAAAGCGGCGGCGGTCTGCGGGCGGGCCGCTGAACAGGCCGTCCATCGCCGGGGTCAGCCACAGAATACGGGCGTGATCGAGCAGCACCTCCGCCGTGGCACGGTTGCCGTCAATGCGGATCTGTCTTTGGCCTTCGGTGCCGTTAGGGCCGGATTGCAAGCCGGTACCGATACCGGCCTCGCCAAGCGCACCGTCCACCTTCGCATGAACCGCCCAGCGCGGCGGGTGCTGTCCGGTTTGGGCAACCGTTTCATAGGATGCCCGTCGCAGGCCGCGCCCCGGCGACAGGAATGAAACGGCTTCCAGCAGATTGGTCTTGCCGGAGCCGTTCGCCCCCGTCAGCACGACATGGCGGTGGTCGAGGGCAAGGTCGAGCGTGTCGTAATTGCGGAACGTGTCGAGGCGCACGCCGCGCAGGGCGACGGTCGTGGCCGGATTGGCATTGCCCGTCCCGATCTGGTTGGCCGCGTTGCTCATCGCACCGTGTTACACGGGCGCACCAGGCGCGCCTAGCGGGTACGAGACGTGGGTTAAACCCGCATCGGCATCAGCACATAAAGCGCGCCAGCCTGTTCCTTTTCCGTAATCAGCGTGGGCGAACCGGGGTCGGCCAGCATGAACGTGGTCTCGTCGGAGGTAAGCTGATTGGTGATGTCGAGCAGGTAGCGGGAGTTGAAACCGATATCGAGAGCATCCGACTCGTAGCCGACCGGCAGTTCCTCTTCCGCCGACCCCGAATCGGGGTTGTTGACGGATAGGGTAAGCTGCCCATCGGAGATCGACAGTTTGACGGCGCGGCCACGGTCCGAGGCAATGGTGGACACCCGGTCGACGGCGGAGGCGAAAGAAGCGCGGTCCAGCACAAGCTTCTTGTCGTTGCCGGACGGGATAACACGGTTATAGTCCGGAAACGTGCCGTCGATCAGTTTCGACGTCAACACGACCGGGCCGACCGTGAAACGGATCTTCGTGTCGGACAGTTCCACCGAGACCGTATCTTCGCCCGCTTCCAGCAGTTTCTGCACCTCGCCGACAGCCTTGCGAGGCACGATGATGCCGGGCATTCCGGCGGCCCCATCTGGGGCCGCAACCTGCGCCTGCGCCAGCCGGTGGCCGTCAGTGGCGACAGCGCGCAGCATAGATCCGCCATCCACATCGACCGTGTGCAGGTAGATGCCGTTCAGGTAATAGCGCGTTTCCTCGGTGGAAATGGCGAATTGGGTGCGGTCGATCAGGCTTTTGAACGCGGCGCATTCCATCGTGAATGTGTGGGAGAACTCCGCCGCCGTCAGGTCGGGAAAGTCGCTTTCCGGCAACATTTGCAGCTGGAACGAGGAGCGTCCGGATTTCAGCGACAGGCCGTTGCCCTCGCCGACCGACAGCATAACCTCGCTACCGTCGGGCAGCTTGCGGATGATATCGTAGAGCATATGGGCGGGCACGGTGGTGGAGCCGTCCGTCTCCACGGAAGCCGGTGTCGTTTCCGTCACCTCGATGTCGAGATCGGTCGCCTTCAGCATCAGGGATGTGCCGCTCGCCTTCAGCAGCACGTTCGACAGAATAGGGATCGTGTTGCGCCGTTCCACCACACGCTGAATGTGGGACAGGCTTTTCAACAGGCTGGATCGCTCAAGTGTGACGCGCATGGTCGGGTTCCGCTACGTGTGGGGCCGCACTGCCCTCTTGGCTGCGCCGACCGAAATATCGTCGCTCAACGTGGCGGAGGCCGCGCGGCAATTCAAGGGCCACGCGCGTTCATCCAAAGCCGAATGCGCGCGCTTTACGCCCCCTGCTCCTCTATGAGCCGTTTGAGCAATTCGATCTCCTGCGCGAGCTTGGAATCTTCCGCCAGCAAAGCCTCGATCTTGCGAACCGCGTGCAGCACTGTCGTGTGGTCACGCCCGCCGAAACGGCGGCCGATTTCGGGCAGCGAGCGCAGGGTCAGCGTCTTGGCCAGATACATCGCAATCTGCCTCGGGCGCACGATGATGCGGGTCCGCCGGTTTGACAGCAAGTCTGTGCGGGACACTTCGTAGTGGCGCGAAACAACCTTCTGGATGTCCTCCACCCGCACCTTGCGGCTCTCGCCGGACTGCACCAGATGACCGAGCATCCGCTCGAGTTGTTCGATCTCAAGCGGGCCTTCGGAAAAGCGGTGCTGGATGAGAAGCTGGTTGAATGCGCCTTCCACATCTCGGCCCGATGCGGCGACCTTGCCGGCAACGAAGGTCAGCACATGGTCGGGAATATCAAGGGTGGGATCCTCGCGTTGGGCCTCGCGGTAGCGCAGGTCCAGCATGGATTCGCGCATGGCGAGTTCCGGCGATTTGATTTCCAGTGCCACACCGCCGCGCAGGCGCGATTTCACCCGTTCATCGAGGCTCTCCAGCATCCCGGGCTCGCGGTCGGCAGCAACGACGACCTGCTTGGCGCTGTCGATGAGCGCGTTCAGCAGGTGGCAGAATTCCTGCTGGATCGACTTGCCCTGCAGGAACTGCATGTCGTCGATAAGCAGCAGGTCGATGTCGCGCAGGCTTTCCTTGAACGAGAGCGCCGCCTGGTCGCGGATGGCGGAGGCAAAGCGCCACATGAAGTATTCCGCCGTCAGGTAGAGCGTCCGCACCCCCGCGTTGCGGTCCTTTGCGCCCCACGCGATGGCTTGTAAAAGGTGCGTCTTGCCCAGCCCCACATTGGCGTGGATGAACAGCGGGTTGAACCGAGCCGCCGCCCCATCGGCCTCGGCCACCGCGCGGGCGGCGGAACAGGCCATGTGGTTGGACGTGCCTTCCACGAAATTGGCGAAGGTGAAGGCGGGGTCGAGGGGAGAGCCCGCAAAGCCTGCGCCGAAGCGGCCAAGGGGCGCGACGCCCTGCGCGGCAGACAAGGGAGCGGGTCCGGCATGCATCGCCCGCTGGGCCGTCGCGCGGTTTGCCGCTTCCGTGACAGGCGCACCATGACCGGCCTGCCTGAAACCGGACTGGCTGAGCCCGGACTGTCTGGCGGGCGAGGCGGTCTCAATCGCCACGCTGCAGGACCCATCGCCATTTGGGCCACGCATGGCGGAGCGCACGATCACGTCGACACGCAGCAGATCGCTCACCTGCTCCTGCCACAGGTCGAGCAACAGAGTGCCGTAATGGGTGCGTATCCACGTTTTCAGGAACGTGGTGGGCACCGACAGGGTCGCCTGCCCTTTGTCGAGCGTTTCCAGACGGCAGCGCCCGAACCAGCTTGAAAAACTCTCCGGCCCCAATTTTACCGTCAGCTTGGCCCGCACCCGCTCCCAGCGCTGCACGTCGCGGGCGCCGATTGTGGGGGCCGCCATGCCGGAAGGCGCAGCCGACACCGCCTGCGCGCCACTATTGGCCTTGCCGGCCTGTTTTACCGCAGCTTGCGCCAGCTGGCGTTTTCTCGCCACCGCGTTGGCACCGACGGGAAGTGGAAGTGGCAGTGATGGATTGTCGGAGGAAGCGGAAGACGATGTGCGGATGGTCATGAGCGGGCCTTGTGGGAAGCGTTGGGAGTAAGACGGCAGGCTTTCTGTCTGGGTCAGCCCTGTCTCCAGGGCAGTCCGGCGGCCTTCCACCCGTTCAGCGTGCCACGATGGCGCTCCCCGTTCACGTCACCCTCGAAACCACCGGCAATGTTGAAGCAGGCGCCATACCCGGCCTGCGTCATGGCGAGCGCCGCGGCCAAACTGCGGACCCCGGACCGGCACAGAAAATAGAGCGGCGCGGTCTTGTCGGCGCCGGACTGTTCGATCTGTTGGGCCAGACTGTCGACGAAACCGGCATCAACACCCATCTGGGGCCAAACCTGCCATTGCTGCATGATGGGGTCGGCCAGGCTCGCGCCCGTGTCGACTGCGCCCACGAAAGTCCATTCCGGCTGCGTCCGCACATCGACGATACGGGCGTGAGGATCATTCTGAAGCGCCGCCCATGCCGCATCGGGGGCGACATCGCCCGCATAACCGTCTTGTGATGGCGTCATATTCAGTCACCTCTCCCCTCACCGCACAATGGGCGCGGTCTGTGTCGTCTCTCTACTGTTTCGTGGAGCCGAAACCCCGTATGCCGGCACCACCCAAGCAGGGTGCGATGCAACGGTCGTTCTCACGCCGCGAGCCGTTGGCCGGTCAGGATGCAGCTGATACCTGCTACCCTCTCCATTCTTTGTAGCCGGTCCAATTACCTCATGTCTTACAAGGCGTTACGGTGGGCCAGCGACATCTTATCGTCTTGTGTGAGGCAATCCTAGACATGGATTTTTCGGGCTTCAAGACATATGCCCGTTGAATCGGACTGTTGGTAATGGAACGAAAAAAATCCAGTTGCATGACCCGGAAACCATGAACGCGGATTCGGCTTATGAATCATACCGATTCACAAAACACATCGCGGGAAACAGGCCGCAAAGTGGGGGATGAAATATATTTCGAGCTGAATCGTGCTTGACTCATACCGGCCTTGAAAAAGGGTCTGAGCCAGATGTTCCAATATGAGTCACGCTAAAGCATCTTGTTGAATCAAAACAAGAACTTTCGTCACTTCCTTGTCACACTTCCCAATGCACAAGAATCGGGCATATTTCGCCCGTGCGACCTGACTTTGTCTATCCAGCAGTCACGACTGCTGGTCTGAGTTTGGACGCGGAGGCTAGCCAAACACACAAAAGCCCCGCCTGCTGTCACAAACGGGGCTTCTTCAATAATATAGTCTTTCGGCAAACGTGCTGGAGCGTTGCGAAAGGCTAGAGCGCTTTCACGCGGGCCGACAGGCGGGAAATCTTGCGGGAGGCATTGTTCTTGTGGACGATGCCCCGTGTGGCGGCCTTCATGACGACCGGCTGTACGACACGCAGTTGCGTTTGTGCGGCTTCCTTGTCACCGGCGGCAAGCGCCTCTTCCATCTTACGCAGCTCACCGCGCATGAACGTGCGGCGCATCTTGTTGACGGCGGTGCGCTTCTCGATCTTGCGGGTCGCCTTTTTGGCGGAGGATGTGTTGGCCATAAATGTCTGTCCTGCTCGGCGCGGCGGCGTTTGGGCCACACGCATATCTGTCAATCGTGTCGGAACCGGCTCCCCTCGCACCACCTGCTACGGGTGAGACTGTCGGGCAATATCGGTCGCGCGCCCGGCAGAACCGGTCGCTGTTGGCGCTGATCTAGGGCGACTGCGCCAAAGCGTCAATACGAAAGCGCAATTTAGCGGTTGGAGAAGCCGGGTTTGCGCTTGTCGATGAAGGCCGCCATGCCCTCTTTCTGGTCGTCGGTGGCAAACAATGAGTGGAACAGCCGCCGCTCGTAGCGGATGCCTTCCGCCAGGGGCACCTCGAAGGCGCGGTCCACAGCGTCCTTGGCCAGCCGCACCGAAGGCTGGGAGAAGGCTGCGATCTTGGACGCCACATCGAGCGCTGTTTCCATCAGGTCGTCGGCGGGCACTATGCGGGAGACGAGACCGGCACGTTCGGCTTCGGCGGCGTCCATCATCCGGCCGGTGAGGATGAGATCCATCGCCTTGGCCTTGCCCACGGCCCGCGTGAGCCGTTGGGAGCCGCCCATTCCGGGCATGACACCAAGCGTAATTTCCGGCTGGCCAAACTTGGCGGAGTCAGCGGCAATCAGAATGTCGCACATCATGGCGACCTCGCACCCGCCGCCCAGCGCATAGCCTGCAACGGCGGCGATAGTGGGTTTGGATATGCGGGTAAAATCCTCCCAACCGGCAAAGAAGTTCGTGGACATGGCGTCCACGTAGGAAAGCTCCGCCATTTCCTTGATGTCAGCCCCGGCGGCGAAGGCTTTGGCGGAACCAGTCAGCACAATCGCGCCGATCTTCGGGTCGGCATCGAAGGCGCGGGCGGCCTTGACGACCTCGTTCATTACCTCGGTGTTGAGCGCATTGAGTTGGCTCGGGCGGTCGAAGGTGATGACACCCACCGCGCCTTCGGTGGTAATTTTCAGCGTTTCATAGCCCATGCGTTTCGTCCCGATGCTGTGCTCGTGGCCACGATGGCCGTCCCGTTCGCCCATTGCAACGGGGTCAACGCTGGCAGGTTGCACAATAGAATGTGGAGCGCCCGGACTGAACGATGCGCGTGATCGTGCCGCTGCATTCCGGTTTGGCGCAGGCGTGGCCTTCGCGGTCATAGGCGGCGAAGCGGTGCTGGAAATAGCCCAGTTCGCCGTCGGTGCGGGCATGGTCGCGCAGGCTGGAACCGCCCGCTTCGATGGCCTCGGCTATGACATCGCGAATGCGAACCGCGAGACGTTCCGCGCGGGCGGTCGGCGCGCCGGTCTTGCGCACCAGCGTGCGCGCTTCGCGTTTGGGCGACAGACCAGCGCGCCAAAGCGCCTCGCAAACGTAGATATTACCGAGACCGGCAACAACGCGCTGGTCGAGCAAAGCGGTCTTCAGCGGCGTGCGTTTACCTGCCAGTGCCTGCGCCAGCACAATGCCGGACAGGGCATTGCCAACCGGCTCGACGCCCATGCTGATAAAGGACGGGTGGACGTCCAGTTCGTTTCGTTTGGCCAGCAGCATGAAGCCAAAGCGGCGCGGGTCGTTGTAGGTGACGGTCGCGCCGTTGTTCATGTGAAAAACCACATGGTCGTGCGCTGTGTTGCGCGACCGCTCGTGATGAAAAGCGCCCTGCACGTCCCCTTCGATCCGAAACGAGCCGGACATGCCCAGATGGGCGATCAGCATGTCTTGGCCGGTCAAAGCATCGGCGGGAGTGAAGTCGATCAGCAGATATTTCGCCCGCCGTCCCAGCGATACGATCCGGGTGCCTTCCAGCGTGTCGGCAAAGCCTTCGGGAAACGGAAAGCGCAAATCCGGCCGCCGCACCTCCATACGCTTCACCGTCGCGCCTTCCATGATAGGAGCAAGGCCACGGCGGACGGTTTCGACTTCGGGCAATTCGGGCATGGCGTCCATCTAGGCGGACGCGATGCGTCTGCCTATGGTGCGGACGCAATTAGGGAGCGCATTTCATGTCCGAAGCCACGACTATCCTCGCCATCGATCAGGGCACGACATCTTCCCGCGCCATCCTGTTCGCGCCGGACCAGAGCGTGATCGCCAGCGGCGCGGAGGAATTTCCCCAGCACTTTCCGGATTCCGGCTGGGTGGAGCATGACCCTGCCGACCTGTGGCGCACGGTGGAAGCCACCTGCCGCAAAGCAATAGACAAGGCCGGACTGAAGGCCATCGACATCGCCGCCATCGGCATCACCAACCAGCGCGAAACCACACTGGTTTGGGACCGGGAAACGGGCAAGCCGGTCTATAACGCAATCGTGTGGCAGGACCGGCGCACGGCGGCTTTTTGCCAGAAATTGAAGGACGAAGGGCTGGAGGAGGCCTTTACCGAACGCTCCGGCCTGCTGCTCGACCCGTATTTCTCAGGCACCAAGGCCGCGTGGATCTTGGACAATGTGGACGGCGCGCGCGGGCGGGCAGAAGCCGGGGAGCTGGCGTTCGGCACGGTGGACACGTGGCTGATCTGGAAGCTCACAAATGGCGAGCGACATGTGACAGACGCCACCAATGCCGCACGCACGCTTATGTACAACATTTCCACCAACGACTGGGACGACGACCTGCTCGGCTGGCTCGGCGTGCCCCGCGCCATGTTGCCCGAAGTGCTGGATTGCGCGGCCGATTTCGGCACCACGGACACCTTTGGAGCACCGATTCCCATTCTCGGCGTCGCGGGCGATCAACAAGCGGCAACAATGGGCAATGCCTGTTTCGGCACCGGCATGGTGAAATCCACCTACGGGACAGGCTGTTTCGCGCTGCTGAACACAGGCGCGGACCGGGTGCCGTCCAAAAACCGCCTGCTGACGACGATTGCCTACCGCCTCGACGGCCAGACGACCTATGCGTTGGAAGGCTCCATCTTCATGGCAGGTGCCACCGTGCAATGGCTGCGGGACGGGTTGAAGATCATCGACGAGGCGGCACAGACCGGCGCGATGGCAGCGGATGCCGACCCGCAGCAGATCGGTCACCATGGTGCCCGCCTTTACCGGCCTCGGCGCGCCCCATTGGGATGCGGATGCACGGGGCGCGATCTTTGGCATGACTCGCAATAC
This sequence comes from uncultured Alphaproteobacteria bacterium, assembly GCA_963841615.1. Taxonomy (GTDB): domain Bacteria; phylum Pseudomonadota; class Alphaproteobacteria; order Rhizobiales; family Rhizobiaceae; genus Pseudahrensia. The sequence goes on from CAWJDI010000005.1 coordinate 203,270, forward strand.
CGGGCCGAACGAACTGGCGAAGGCGGCGCTGGAGGCGGTCTGCTTCCAAACGCTCGATCTGATCGACGCCATGCATGGCGACTGGAGCAATGCCGACGGCGACACCGTGTTGCGCGTCGACGGCGGCATGGTCGCGTCCGACTGGACGATGCAGGCGCTGGCCGACATTCTCGACGCGCCCGGTCGACCGGCCCGTTCTGCTGGAAACGACGGCGCTCGGCGTCGCGTGGCTGGCCGGTCATCGCGCCGGTATCTGGCCCGACCAGCAGGGCTTTTCGCGAAAACGTGGAAGCGTGACCGACGGTTCGAGCCGAACATGGCGGACGATATTCGGACGGGCAAAATCGCATCGTGGCGGGACGCGGTCCGGCGCACGTTGACGATCGGGCACGTAAGAACAGGAATGTGACTGGAACGGACCCGCGCGCAACGGCCTATTGAGCCGCAACCGATGAAACGAAGGCTTTTCGCCATGATGAAGTTGAAATTGGCGGCTCTCGCCGCAACTCTCATCGCTATCCCCGTACACGCATCCGACCTGGACGTGACTGACTGGAACGCCGTAACCGCAGCAGGCCAAGGGCCAGACGGTCTATTTCAACGCCTGGGGCGGGTCGCAGGCGATCAACGATTACATCGCCTGGGCAGGACGCGAGATGGAAAGCCGCTACGGCGTGACCGTCGAGCATGTGGAACTGGACGATACGGCCAGCGCCGTCGCCACGGTGCTTGCAGAAAAGGCTGCAGGACGCGACGAAGGCGGGTCGGTCGATCTCATCTGGATCAACGGCGAGAACTTCGCCTCCATGAAGCGCGACGGACTGCTGTTCGACGCTGGTCACGTCCCGGCGAAGGCTGGGCCACGCGCCCTGCCCAACTGGCAATATGTGGACGTGGAAAACAAGCCGACCATCACGGTCGATTTCACCATTCCCACCGAAGGGCTGGAAGCACCGTGGGGCGGTGCGAAGCTCGTGTTCTTCCACGATACTGCGCGCACAAACGCTGCCGACATGCCCGCATCCATGAGCGCGCTGGCGGACTGGACGGCGGACAATCCGGGCCGCTTTTCCTACCCCGCGCCGCCGGATTTCATCGGCTCTTCGTTCCTGAAACAGGCGCTTTCGGAAACCATCGCGGAGCCTGCCAAACTGCTTGCAACCGGTGGTGGAAGCGACGCTTCGAGGCCGACACCGCGCCGCTGTTCGAACTGCTGGACCGGATGCACCCGAATATGTGGCGTTCGGGCCGAGCCTATCCGAAGAACTATCCGGCGCTGACGCAGGGTCTGGCCGATGGGGAACTGGATATCACCTTCGCCTTCAATCCGGCCGATGCGTCGTCCGCCATCGCGCAGGGCCGGTTGCCGGATACGTGTGCGCTCGTTCACCTTCCCCGGCGGCACGTTGGGCAACACCCATTTCACGGCCATTCCCGCCAATGCCAATGCCAAGGCGGGCGCGCTGGTGCTGGCCGATTTCCTGCTGTCGCCGGAAGCGCAGGCGCGCAAGCAGGACCCCGCCGTCTGGGGCGACCCGACCGTGCTGGCGATGGACAAGCTGCCGGAAGCCGACGCGGCCACCTTCGCCGCGCTCGATCTCGGCATCGCCACACTGGCACCGGAGGACCTCGGCCCCATGCTGCCGGAACCGCACCCAAGCTGGATGACGGCGATCGAGCAGGAATGGACACGCCGCTACGCTGCCGGCAACTAGCACTGCGCTTTCGGCGCGGGTAAGGCGAGACAATGCTGCGCCATGCCCCGACCCTTGCCATCGTCGTTCTCATCGGCCCGATCCTGTTCGGTCTGCTGTCGACGCTCGGCCCGGCCTTCGGCTATTTTCCCGCCCTTGGCGGGCACACGCTGACGCTGGCGCATTTCGACACGTTCTGGGCAAACGCCGGGCGTGCCGAAATCCATCGCGTCTGTCGCTGACGACGGGTCTGGCGACGACCGCCATCTCGCTGGCCATCACCTTCGCCTTCGTGGCCGCATGGTCCGGGACGCGGGCGTTCGCTCGGATGCAGCATGTCATCTCGCCGCTGCTGTCCGTACCCCATGCGGCGGCGGCGTTCGGACTGGCGTTTCTTATCGCGCCCGTCCGGCTATCTCATGCGGATCGTCTCGCCGTGGCTGACGGGCATCGACCGGCCACCGGACTGGCTGATCGTGGGCGATCCCAACGGGTTGGCGATGATCGCCGGGCTGGTCGTGAAGGAAGTGCCGTTTCTGTTGCTCGTCACGCTGGCGGCCCTGCCCCAGACCGGCGGCGAACCGGCCATGCGGATCGCCCGCTCGCTCGGTTATGGACGCATGGCGGCGTTCGCCTTCGTGATCTGGCCGCAGGTCTATCCGCAAATCCGCCTCGCCGTCTTCGCGGTCATCGCCTACGCGACTTCAGTCGTGGACGTGGCAACGATCCTCGGCCCGAACCTGCCGTCCACTCTGGCCGTGCGGCTGACCCAGTGGATGTCCGACGCCGATACGGGGCTGCGCTTCACCGCGTCCGCCGGGGCGCTGGTGCAGCTGGCCACGACCGTCATGGCGATTGGAGTGTGGATTGCGGGAGAACAGGTCGTCCGCCGGATCGCACGGCACCTACGGCGTAACGGGCGGCGGTTTGCGGGCGACGCCGTACCACGCGGTGCGGCGATGGCTGCGATGCTGGTCTGCGCGCTCACGGTGTTTGGCGGACTGGCGCTGCTGGCCCTGTGGTCGGTGGCGGGCCTGTGGAGTTTTCCCAACACCCTGCCCGACAGTTTCACGGGTGCGAACATGGATGCGCGTGCGACCGACGCTGTCGGACCCGCTCTGGACAACGATCACGGTCGGGCTGGTCTCTACGGCCATCGCCATCACCATCGCGCTCGCGTGTCTGGAACGGGAAGCGCGGACCTGGCGCACGGGCGGCGCGCGGGCTTTGTGGCTGCTTTATCTGCCGTTGCTGGTGCCGCAGGTCTCCTTCGTGTTCGGCCTGCAACTGTTCTTTATTTCGACGGGTTGGGATGCGACGTGGGCGGCGCTGGTGCTGGTGCATCTCGTCTTCGTGCTGCCCTACGTTTTCCTGTCGCTATCCGACCCGTGGCGGGCGTTCGACCCGCGCTTCGTCGGCATCGCCACGGGGCTGGGCGCATCGCGCAACCGCACATTCTGGCAGGTGCGGCTGCCGATGCTCGCCAAACCCGCATTGACGGCCACGGCGGTGGGGTTTGCGGTGTCGGTTGGGCAATATCTGCCGACGTTACTGGTGGGCGCGGGGCGGCATCCGACGATCACGACCAAAGCGGTGGCGCTGGCTTCCGGCGGCGACCGGCGGGTGCTTGGGGTCTATGCGTTTCTGCAGATGGTGCTGCCGTTTGTCGCCTTCGTAATCGCAACCGCAGGACCGGCGCTCGCCTATCGCAACCGTCGCGGCATGCGGGCGTCCGCATGAGCGTGTTGCGCCTCGACACTGTCCGCATTGCGCTGGGTGAGCGGGAATTGTTGACCCTTTCGGCTGAGGCGAGCGACACCGTGCCGCTGACGATCATGGGACCGTCCGGGTCCGGGAAATCGTCCCTGTTGGCGTGGTTGGCCGGGTTCCTTGCACCGACCTTCGCGGCATCCGGCACGGCCACCCTGAACGGCACGGAGCTGATGGCAAAGCCGCCTGAAGCGCGGCAGCTGGGGCTGCTGTTCCAGGACCCGCTGCTGTTTCCCCACATGTCGGTTGCGGGCAATCTGCTGTTCGGCATGCGCACCGGCGGGTCGCGCTCGGAACGGATGGCGACGGCACGGGACGCCCTGCTTCGTATCGACCTCGACGGATTTGCGGACCGCGACCCTGACACCCTGTCGGGCGGACAGAAAGCGCGGGTGGCGCTGATGCGGGTATTGCTGGCGCAGCCCCGCGCGCTGCTGCTGGACGAGCCGTTTTCCAAACTCGACATGTCCCTGCGCCGGTCCATGCGCGATCTTGTATTCGAGCAGGCGCGGGCGCAGGGATTGCCTGTCATTCTCGTGACCCATGACGAAGCCGATGCCGAAGCCGCTGGCGGCACGCTGATAACCCTATGATTGTCGACCTGCCGGTCACGGAGGCTTTGTCGGAGTTGCTTGCAGCGCTTGAGGCGGGCAACGCCGTGCTCGTCGCTCCACCCGGTGCGGGCAAGACGACGCTGGTGCCGCTGGCTTTGCTGCATGCACCGTGGACGGAGGGGCAAACCATCATCATGCTGGAGCCGCGCCGTCTTGCGGCCCGGGCCGCAGCGCGGCGGATGGCGTATCTGCTGGGCGAGACCGTTGGAGAAACAGTCGGCTATCGGGTCCGGTTCGACGCCAGAGTTGGACCGAAGACGCGCATCGAGGTTGTCACCGGCGGCATCTTCACCCGCCGTCTGGCGAGTGACCCGGTACTGGACGGGGTGGCAGTCGTTATCTTCGACGAGTTCCATGAGCGCAGTCTCGATGGCGACCTTGCACTGGCGCTGACGCGGGATCTGCAAGTCGGCTTGCGCCCGGAACTGCGGCTGCTGCCGATGTCCGCCACGCTCGACGCCGCGCCGGTGGCCGGGCTGCTCGACGCGCCCGTCATCGAAAGCGCCGGGCGCGCCTTCCCCGTCGAAATCGTCCACGAACCACGCCCTGCCGACAGTGCTGTCGAGCCACTCGTAGCGCGGGTTGTTCGGGCTGAACTGGAACGCGCCAACACCGGCAACATTCTCGCGTTCCTGCCCGGCCAGCGGGAGATCGAGCGCACGGCACGGCTGCTGGAAACCGGCTTGCCGGACACGACGGAGATCCACCGTCTTTACGGTGCTTTACCGCAGAAGACGCAGGATGCGGCAATCGCGCCAACACCGGGTGGCCATCACAAGGTCGTGCTCGCCAGCGCCATTGCCGAGACATCTTTGACCATTGAGGGCGTCACCACCGTCATCGACTCAGGCCTCGCCCGCCGCCCCGTCTTCGAGCCGTCGACCGGCCTGACGCGCCTTGTCACCACCCGTGCCAGCCGCGCGGCTGCGGACCAGCGGGCGGGGCGTGCCGGACGGCTTGGGCCGGGGCGTGCGGTGCGATTGTGGCACGTTGGGCAGACGGCCGCGATGCCCGCGTTTGATGCGCCGGAAATCGAGACAGCCGATCTGGCGCAGCTCGTGCTCGACCTGACAGACTGGGGCGTGAGCGACCCGGCCTCGCTGGCATGGCTTACCCCGCCGCCCGAACCGTCGCTGGCCGAGGCGCGGGCGCTGTTGCTGCGGCTCGGTGCAATCGAGACCACCGGCACGGGCCACCGGCTCACAGCACACGGGCGTGCCATGCGGCGCATCGCCCTGCCGCCACGGCTGGCGCAGATGGTTGTGCGAGCCGGTGAAGGCGGGCGCGCTGCCGCTTATCGTGCTGCCCTGCTGGCGCTGGCTTTGCAGGAACGGGGCGCGGGCGGAAACCATGTCGATCTCGACCGCCGTTCGACGGCGCTGGAGCGGGACGGGTCAGCAAAGCGGTTGCGGGACCACGCGGCGCGGATGGTCTCCTATATCTCCGACCGAGATAGCGAACGTTTCTCAGTGGGCACCCTGCTCGCCTTCGCCTTTCCCGACCGCGTGGCGCAGCGGGCGGCGCAGGCGCCGGACGGGTCCATCCGCTACCGTCTCGCCAATGGTCGCGGGGCTGTCATCGACGCTGACAACGCGCTGGCAACCGAGCCTTTTCTGGTGGCGGCCGACCTGATCGGCTCCCCCGCAGGCGCGCGCATCGTGGCAGCGGCTTCGATCACGCGGGCGGAAATCGACGCTATCGCGGAGTCAGACATTTCCGTTGAAACCAGCTTTGACCCATCCACGGGCCGCTTGTCCGCGCGGCGCACGAACCGCTGGGGTGCGCTCGATCTCGACCCGCCTGCGCCGGTCGCGCTTGATGAAGCCACCCGGCAAGCGGGCCTTATCGACGCGATGGCCGAACACGGACCGGATGTGCTGCCATGGGACAAGGCGACGACCGCCCTTCGCGCGCGCCTTGCTTTTTTGCATCGACAGGAGCCAGACCGGTGGCTTGCGATGGACGATGGCGCGCTGGTCGCCACGCGAGAGGAATGGTTGGCACCGTTTCTCGTTGGTCTGAAGGATTTCGCCGGATTGCACCTGCGCGATGCTTTGATGCTGCGGGCGGGGCATCCGTCGAAAGACGAACTGGACCGGTTGGCACCCGTTCAATTCTCCGTCCCCTCCGGCGGCACAATTACAGTCGACTATGGCGACGGCCATCCCGTGCTTTGCGCCCGACCGCAGCAACTTTTCGGCCTCGACACCCATCCCGTTATCGCAGGCGAACCGCTGGCCATTCATCTGCAATCACCTGCGGGCCGCACCATCCAAGTAACACGCGACCTGCCCGGTTTTTGGCGCGGCACGTGGGCGGACATGCGCTCCGACATGCGGGGGCGTTACCCCAAACATCCGTGGCCGGAGGACCCGATCACGGCCCAGCCGACGGCCCGCACCAAACCGCGCAAGCGATAGACGCCGCTTTCCATTGCGCCGCATGGAAATAATGTCCGCGCGGCACTAAGCTGGCCTCATCAAACTCGGAGCCGCTATGTCGTCCACCGTTTATTCCACCGAACTACGCGAGCGCATTCTCATCCGTCTCGACACACTGATGCGGCTGCGCTGGTTCGCCATCATCGGCCAGCTCGGCGCGGTGGTGGTGATCGCATTTGCTTTCGGTTACCCGATGCCGTGGGCGCTGTGTCTGGCGCTGATTGCCGCGTCCGCAGTTCTCAACCTGTGGCTGGCGCGCACATACCGGCGCACCCACCGCATTCAGGGCGATACCGTATTCGCCCTGTTGTCGCTGGATGTGTTGCAACTGGGTGCCCTGCTTTACCTAACCGGCGGATTGCAGAACCCGTTTGCCATCTTGCTGATGGCACCGGTCATCGTGTCGTCCACATCGCTGAAGCGCGATCACACGATCATGCTGGGAGCGCTCTCGTTTTCGCTGGTCACGCTCTTGGTCTTCTTCCACCTGCCCCTGCCCTGGCGGCCCGGCGAGCCGCTGCAGATGCCGCTCATGTTCATCGCGGGCACATGGGTCGCCATCGTTTGCACACTGGGGTTCACCGCCATCTACGCCTTCCGCGTGGCACAGGAAGCCCGCAAACTGGCGGACGCTCTTTCGGCCACAGAACTGGTGTTGCAACGGGAACAGCACCTCTCCGCCCTCGACGGTATGGCTGCGGCGGCGGCTCACGAATTGGGCACGCCGCTTTCCACGATTGCGCTGGTATCCAAGGAAATGGTGCGCGACCTGCCGGCTGATTCCGCCTTCCGCGAGGACGCGCTGCTGCTGCGCGCGCAGGCGGAACGGTGCCGGTCCATCCTTGCCAAGCTGACCTCCCTTTCGAGCCAGGGGGAGCCGATTATCGAAACGCAGGGGCTGACAGCGATGGTGGAGGAAGTCGTCGCCCCGCTACGGGATTTCGGCAAGACAATCCGCGTGGATCTGGAGGGCGAAACGGCCACCATGCCACACCTCAACCGCGCGCCGGGCATTCACTACGGGCTGGGCAACATTCTAGACAACGCGGTGGATTTCGCGTCCGACACGGTGACCGTGCAGCTGGTATGGGACGACGAGGCCGTCCGCATCGTCATCAACGACGATGGGCCCGGCTTTTCGCCCGTCATTCTGCACAAGCTGGGGGAGCCGTTCGTCTCGCGCCGCACCCGCCGCCACGGGGGGCGCGACCGGGGCATGGGTCTCGGCATGTTCATCGCAAAGACGTTGCTGGAACGCAGCGGCGCGGACGTGACGTTTGGCAATGACGCCACCAATGGCGGGGCGAAAGCCGATATTGTTTGGCCCCGCGAGCGGCTGGAATCGGAGCGTTCCGTGGTACCGTGGCGCAGCCCGCCGCTCGAACAGGTGGGGCGGGACACGCCTTCGGGCTTGCCCAAACCGCTCGCTGCGTCCTAGTCGCCTGCGACAATAATGCGCGGACCAATTGCGGCATATTTTGCGTGGAACATTTGAACTATTCCAACCTAGCGCCATTTATGAAGTAACCGTTCGCACGGCACTTCCGGAGGCCTTCGCCATGACTGAGACCCAAACGCTCGAACCCAATACTGCAGCTTCCGGGCCTGACGAACTCGTTTCCGTGCAGCCGACCTTGTTGCTCGTGGACGACGACCGCCCTTTCGTGCAGCGTCTCGCGCGGGCGATGGAAAGCCGTGGCTTTGCCGTCCGTACCGCTGAAACCGTTGCCGAAGGCAGCGCCGAGGCGCGGCGCGAAGCACCGGATTATGCGGTTGTCGATATGCGCCTTGAAGATGGCAACGGCCTCGACGTGGTCGGTGTGCTGCATGAACAATCCAGCGACACCCGCGTCGTGGTTCTCACGGGTTATGGCAATATCGCCACTGCCGTGACCGCCGTGAAGCTCGGAGCAATCGACTATCTGGCTAAGCCAGCGGATGCGGACGACGTTTATTCCGCACTCATGCAAGACCCCGACGACAAGGCCGCACCCCCGGAAAACCCCATGTCCGCCGACCGTGTGCGGTGGGAACATATCCAGCGCGTTTACGAACTGTGTGACCGCAACGTCTCCGAAACCGCCCGCCGCCTCGACATGCACCGTCGCACGCTGCAGCGCATTTTAGCCAAACGCGCGCCGCGCTAGGTTTCAATCGCTGCAGAAGTCCGTGCCGTCCACGCCGGCGTGGGCGCAGCAGCGGGACAGGCGCATGGCGGCTGCGCGGGCAAACCGCAGATGTACATCCCGACGACGAGTAGGCTTCATGGAGTGTTCCGGCGCTTCCCGCACCGTGTCGGCACCGTAGCTGTCGCAAATCATCAGGCCTGCATCGTCGGGAAAGATATCGGCAGGCACATCGGCCAAAGTGGCGAAGATCAGCGCATCGCAGTCCTCACGGTAGTCAGGCCATTTCGTATCTACGCGAAAGTCCGCAACCGACGATTTGATTTCCACGATGGTCACCCGCCCTTTGGGTGACAGAGCGACCAGATCGGCCCGCCGCCCCGATGCCAGCGTCATTTCGGGCAGCGTCGCCCAGCCGTGATCGGCAAAATACCGCTCCGCACCAGCGCGTATGTTCAGCGCACGGTCGGACTGGCGGCCATCGACAAAGGGATTGGATACAGCAAGCTGGACGATCGGCATGGGCGACGTGGGGTTGGTGGGACATGTTGATTCGCACAACCGATACCCCGCCTAATGGGTACCCGCCAAGTTTGGATACCGGCATCGCTCAAACGGGCCTGCGTCTCCCGGTATGATGCACTAATGTCGCATTGGGCTCACATTCCGACCCGTCTGCACATTTGTGAACGGCTGACCGATTGCGCGCGATTGAACACGGTCGCTATGGTAAATGTTCGGCAAAGTCGCCGTTGCCCTTCTTTTCCAAAGACAGATTACATGACCGCTTCATCGTTCAAAAGCGCAATACCGTCCGCATCCCACATGCGCGCCGGGTTCTTCATCCTGCTTGCAATTGCCCTGCTGGCGCTGGCCGGTTGTGCGGGTTCCGCCCGCTCGACGGCCGGTTATGCGGCGCCCAACATCGACGCGCAGCTGACGCGCAACAAGCAGGCCGAGCGGTCCCTTGCCGATGCCCGTAAGGATACGAGAAAAGCCGAGAAGGCGCTGGCCGATCTGGAAAAACAGATCGCGCGCGATGAGAAGCGGCTGGAACGCACGAACCTGTCCGACAAGGCCCGCGCCCGCGCTGGAGAACGCTTGGAAAGCAATCGCTCGGAACTGCGCGATGCCAAGCGCGACGTGCGCCGCACCGAACGTGCCGAGCGCCGTGCCGACCGTGAGCAGCGGCGCGCGGAGCGTAAGCTGGAAAGCGCCGAGCGCGACAGGCAACTGTCTGAACTGGCCGAAAAACAGCGTGCCGAACGGGACCGCGAGGAAGACGTCGCCCGTCAGGCACGGCTGCAAAACGGTCCGGTGCGTGACGAGGTTGCAAGCGGGTCGTTTATCGGTGGTCTGTTCGGTTCCGACGATCCAGCCCTTGCCAATGTCAACGACTACGCTGCGCGGATAGATGGTGATTTCTCACTCGAAGCCATTCCTGTCGATAAAGTCGCTTCCAACCTGTTGCGGCAAGAAGTGCGATACGCGTCGGACCACAAGCCCGGCACGGTCGTAGTCGATACGGGCGCGAAATATCTCTACGTCGTCCAGTCCGGCGACACGGCTATGCGCTACGGCATCGGTGTCGGCCGTGAAGGCTTTGCGTGGTCCGGTGAGGCGCATATCGGCTTCAAGCGCAAATGGCCCACATGGACGCCGCCTGTCGAAATGATTGAGCGCCAACCGGAACTCGCCAAATACTGCGCGGATTGCGGCGGCATGGAAGGCGGGCCAGCCAACCCGCTCGGTGCGCGCGCGCTCTATTTGGTGGCGGACGGCAAGGACACGCTCTACCGGCTGCACGGCACGCCCAAGTGGGACTCCATCGGCACCGCCGCCTCCTCGGGCTGCATCCGCCTGATGAACCAAGACGTGATCGATCTTTATGACCGCGTCCGCACAGGTTCCAAGGTCGTGGTCATCTAGGCATTTTAATATGGCGTGAAGGTGCGGGACCGCTTGTCACAGCGTCCCCCACCCTTTATGTCCCCCTTGGCTGACGGCTTGCCCGCCAGCTAGTGCACCCGTAGCTCAGCTGGATAGAGCACCAGACTACGAATCTGGGGGTCGGGCGTTCGAATCGCTCCGGGTGCACCATTCCTTTTTTTGACATGATATTGCCCTCTAAGGCCTTGAACGGTAACGATTTTATCGCGTTCAAACTGCCTGTTTTGCGGTCGTATGAAATTCGCTCTGTAAACGCTAATCTGAGCACCATCTTCTTCATGGTCAGGTCGCCTTTAGCCCATATATTCCAAGGGCTTGAGAGAAATCGCATCGCGAGTTCAAACATTTCGTCGAAGGTGTGCTTCGGCTTGCCCCGATTCTGTAACTTTTGGTTCGCTAAACGTTTGTTTTTCTCCAGTTCGGTGATCTTGCGCTCATAGGCTTTGATGACGGTGTCATTGTCGCTATCGACGACTCGGTCGACGAGTTGAGCAATCTGTTTTTCAAGACTGTCAATTTGTTGTCTGATGCCATCCATTATCTTTTTTGACTGTTCGGTGCGTTGGCTCCAAGCATCTTTGAACATCGCTTTTGCAATTTCGAACATCGGCGTGCTGGGCTGCATCGCTTTCAACATTGTCTCGAATTCACCTTCGAGATGGTCGCGGCGAATGGATTTACCGTAGCCCTCGCAGGGGCGATGATAGCAGCGATAGTATGGATGCTGGACACCTGTGGCGCTTTTGGAAAAACAAGACGTGAGAGGGCGACCGCAGTCGCCGCATTCAACAAATCCACGCAAAGGGAAATCTTCGCGCACGTCTTTACGTGCAGGCGCGCGCGCCCCTTCATCTAGGCGTGTCTGGATACGATCAAATGTCTGGTATGAAACTAGCCCCTCATGCTGCCCTTCACGCACGCTAATGCCCCAGCTGGGCGCATGAACGTAGCCGCCATAGGCAACACGAGTTAGCAGGCGTGTCACCTTAAAAGCCCGTATGGTGCCGTCCTTAAAATCCTTTGGAAATTCAGGGCGGCTTTCAAGGAAGCGCTGCACTTCGACCTGTGTTTGAAACCTTCCGCAGGCATATCCTTCAAGCGCTTCTTGCACGACGGAAGCCAGCGGCTCGTCGCGAACAAGCAGCTTGCCGCCGCGATTTGACTTCTCATATTTGAAACCAAACGGAGCGCGAACAACATGAAAACCCTGTTCGACGCGAGCCTTCATTTTTTGAATGACTTGGCGTCCGTTTTGTTCGCGCTCTAATTCGCCATGAGCCGCAAAGACTGTTTCGATGAACTTGCCTTCTGGCGTATCCTCGAACTTGAAGTTCAGACATTCGACCTTGGCATTTCTCAACGTGAGTTCGCGCCGCAGCTTTATATGAAACTCTGTATCGCGGGCGAAACGTTTAAGATCGTCAAATATGACGACATATTGTTTGTCGGTTTGCGCACTCAAATACGCTAGAAGCGCAACCATGCCGGGGCGCTTCAAAAAATCACCGCCACCGCTGACGTCATCAGGAAATACGGCTTCGACTTCCAACCCTTGATTGCTGGCATACTCCCTGCAGCGATGTTCCTGGCTGTCTAGTCCACTGCCTTCCGTACGTTGCTGCTTAGATGAGACACGACAGTAGATAATCGCTTTGCGCTTTGCTTCGTTGATAGTTTTGCTCATGTCTCCTCTCTAACTGACGGCGAATTTGGATTGCTCGCCGCCGCATTTTCAAATTCCTTTGATGAAAAAATATCCTTTGACGATATCATTTTTTCGGTCACAAAGCCCGACAAATCGATCTTCTGCCCACAAGGGGCGGAGCCGGATTGCTGCAGGGGATGCACGCCAAAACCGAGATCAACGAAGCCCACGATGATGGACCAAAGCATGTTCAGAAATTCTTGCTTCTGCGCTTCTGTCAGATCGGAATCGTCGAGGTATTGCTCGTACAGCGCGTAGTCGATGGTGAGTGCTGGCTTTGCGGTGCCTTCCCTCACCCTGACATCGATGTCAGAATTGCTTTCACTTTTCTTTTTGTTGGTATCTGGCATCTGATCCCCTCACGCCGGTTGGCGGCGTCGAGAACGGCGCGCACCTGATGATGGCTTTTGACGCGCTTTCTGGCGCTCTACTTTTTCAGCTTCAATCTGAGGACGGTAATATTTGTCCTCCAGCCCCTTGCCCCATTCGTAGAGTTCGCCGTCCGCTTCGGCACGAAAGGTTTCTGTCATGAGGCGCTTGGCTCCAGCACTGGTGATGCCGAGATCCGTCGCCAGCACATTTGCCTGAAACTCATAGGCTCGATGAAACGGCATCTTATTGCCGTCCTTGATCATCGGACCGATGTCACGGGTGACCGATTTAACCTGGTCGTTGATGGACTCGTCCAATGCCTCCTCGCGATCCATCAGTTCCTCGCGGAGCTGGTTCATGGACTGACCTGTTCGGGCTTTGAAAAGGTCACGCAGGGTTGTTTCGGCTTTCATCGCATCGAATTTCTCGGTGCGTGAAAACGCATGGGCATAGTCCCCAAGCTTCTCTTTGAAAGTGCCTGACTTACGGATTTCGCCTTCAATAATGCCCGTGATGGCGATGGCTTCGTCAAACTGGCTGTCGGTCAGCAACCTGCCAGAAAAACTGTCTCTGGCATCTGCGACGCGTTTGGCTTCGGTGGGTTCGTAATAGTGGTTCATTTTGTCGTTTCCTTTCTTCTTCTCCTTTTATTAGAACAAAAACAGAACATAATAGGCATATATTCCTTTCATTGTCACGTTCTATCTTCATAATTTCATTGGTTATTTTGGGCTCGCTCCATGCTAAAGCCGCTCAATCCATTATCCTGCGCCGCTTCCGGCGCTCTGGTGTCTGTCGCCGATCCGCCGCTTTTTCGAAGTCCCGTTTCGTTTTTTGCTTTTGGGCGCGGTTAGGCTCTGCCCGGTCGCATAAGCGCGAAAGAGTTTGCTGTTCCTCAGCGTCTAGAAACGCCATCGCTTTGAGGTGGGATGAGCGCACCATACGATCCGCCTGCTGGTTGATGGCGGTGGCACTAAACTGGTCATTTCCAAACCAGCGATGCTTGAAGCTTTTTGTCTTCGCACCGGCCTTATCGATCAATTTCGTTCGGGCGGCATCAAGGCGGGTTTCGTAGTTGAGTTTGTAATCCCGGCGCTCGTAGCGGCGATTATCGTCAAAGGTCTTCATGACCTTCTGAACGACCTGCCAATCCTCGCCACGCAGATGCTTTTTAGCGAAGTGCCGCAAGCTGGCGAGATCAAAGCTTTTCTTCAATTCGGCTGACGGATTGAAACTCATAGCCAGTCTCGCTTTGCAAAACGGTTTTGCATCGCGCGCATGCGAACTGGTATTTTGGGTGCATGAAAAACTTCAGAGATTTGGACGCGCTTGATGAATGGTTGGAGCCGATGGATTATCCGGGCTTCTGGTCTGCGCTTTCGCCCTACATTGAGCGCTACGATCTTGACCTTCAGCCCAAGGACCACTGCGACCAGCAGATCAGAGAAGGTGCTGTTGATGAGGCTTGTGTGTTGGATGTGTTGAAGGGGTTTGCCCGCATGGAAATCGGTCAGGCTCAAGATTTGCATTGGCGAGACTCGGCCCCGTGGCTGCGTGTCGTTAAATGAGAATTCTCATGAACCGCGTCCCTCTTGCGAGGGTGCGTTGACCCATAAAAACCACGGGCAGCTCCTGCCTGATCTATAGCGAAGGTGCCCACCCGTTGGACCCAGATAGCCGCATTGCGACCGCCAGTTATTCGACTTCCATTCGATGAGAAGATGCGGCGTGCCCCATGATGTGAAAATCGCGTAGGCCGCAGCGAATGGCAGCATCCAAGCAAAATAGGAGACGCGAATGAGGCGAGGTTTGACGATCTTCATTAAAACGCTCCGTTTCGCTTTGAGCCGTTATCTAGCGTCACCTTAATGTCTGGGGTCATGCGACCGCCTTCGAGCGGGTTGTTGCCCAACTCATGGGCGTAAGGCGCAATCTGGTGCTGACCGATCTTCTTGGCATGGATGAAGCCGACATCGGCAACGTGGATGATCTGCTCGTCACCCGGCAGCATCATCAATTCGTTCGGCGTAAACAGCCGCTGTTTTCCCAGATTGAAGCCACCCGTAAACGATGGGTCTTTCGAGTTTAGATTGAGCGAGCTTTGGCGCGTATGGGTTTCGCCCATCGCCTTTGACACCCGTTCGGCTTCTTCAAAGTTGGAGAATTTCAGCCATTGTTTGACCGTGCAGTTCTCTTCCAGCAGCGCGGTTTCGCGCTCGCCGTATTTGCGAGCTGAATCCTGACGGCTTTGCGTGATGAAATGCGCTCGCGCGCCGAACGCCCGAAATATCGTAATCCGATTAATGAGATTTTTGAGCGGTGCGTTGCAATATTCGTCCAAAATGTAGTCGCATTTCCCGACATCGCCAGAAAGCTGGGCTTCCATAAGCGCCAGCGTGTGCAGCGCAAAATGCGCGCCCATCCGTTCGGCGTAGCGCGCTGGATTGACGAAGCAAACGATCCAATTATCGCGAATAAGCTCCGCATGAGTGTATGTGGCATCGGTACCCGCCGAATGGAGAGCGGTGCCAGCGGCATAGATCTTCAGGGCGCTAATCGCCGCCTGCAAATGCTGCGAATAATGCTCTGGATTATGAGCCCGCATTTCTACCACCTGACGCGCCATGGGCATGGTGTAGGCATCGCCTTCTTCGGCTTCAATTTCCAAAGCTGACAACCAGACTTGTGGATCGCTGATAAGTGCTGCCAGCCCGCCCGGCGTGCAAAGACGCTCAGAATGGTTGAGCAGGATGCGCTGGCCTAGCTCCAAAAATTGCGCGCGCGGGCTTTCCCGAAAATAGAAATTCTTAGTATCATTGCTCGGCTCTTCGATGAGCGCGTGGCTTTGGTTTTCCGTGACAAATTGTAGGTTGAGCGGTTGCTCAGTGCGGGCAGTAAGGGAAGAGCCAAAAGCGTTGACAGAGATGCGATGCGGATAGTCCGCCCCCATCACATTGCAATCATCAACCACCGCGAATTTGCGACCATGGCTGAGGCACATCTCGCCAACCTGCCACGCAATCTCGCCGTTCTTTACATCATTGATCATCAGTGCGCGGTTATGATCACCGATAAGACTTTGGATTGCGGGCACCGCCACGCATGTGGTTTTGCCGCCGCCAGCAGCCGCGAAGGTCAGTGATGATGCGCTAGTTGTCAGCTCGAAAAGTGGCTTCCCATCCAGCAGTCCCAGAACACGACGACCCGTTCTGTTGATATCAGCCATCGATCATCCCCTTGGATTTGAGGAGATTGGCGTCAGCGAGGTCGTCGGCTTTGATGTCTTTGCCTTGTGCCGCAAGAGCTGCCAGCGTTTTGTCCCGGCTGTAGAGCGTGATGATCTCGCCGCATGCTTTCAGCGTCATCGCCAGAGCGTTCGCCCAGAGGATGATGGCGATATATCCCAGTCCCCACCATTCCAGACTGTCAGGCCAGATAAACCATGCAATTCCCGCAGAGAGAACGGCGACAAAAAGATTCACGTTGATGCGTATCTTTGCGCCAAAAGAAGATTGCAGAGCGTTCATGTCCGCCCTCCCATATTTACATCGTGCTTGATCGCCACGATGACGCGGCGGATTTGATTGAGGTGCCGGTAGGACCCCCAAACCGCATCCACCAATTCGCTTTGCCGCAAATCACGTGACAGCAATTTGAGCTGTCCGAGCCAGAACCCGGCTATGAGGAGAATGCCTCCAATCGCACTTAGGCCGGCGATCTCAGCGCCAAAAAGCAGGTCTGCAAATGTGGCTGAAAAACCTGCCAACCCGCCGCCGATGAGCATAGCGGGGGCAGCAAAAGGACGACGCACCGACACGACGGAAATTCCACCTAGATCGTAACTATCGCGGTGCGTTGTGATTGCAGCGCGCGTCACGTTTATCGATCCGAAAATCACTGCATCGCTCCTTTCAAAGTGCAGGCGGGCGTGTGAAGCGCGCTTTGCAATTCGCTGTTCAACCCGCGCACCGAGGCAGGAGTGATCAGGCGCAAAGAGCCAGCGTGCAGCCCAAGGGAAATGCGGTTCTCTTCCAGCGCAAAGGAGGCGGCACATTCGCAACGCGAGCTTGTTTTCGCCGTAGCGTTTTGCAGACGCTGATTATTGGCAGTTACCAATCGGTCCTGCTGCGCTTGCAATTGATCCATGAATGGCAATTTGAAATTGCCGTACCGGCGGCAAATTTCTTGCCCTTGACTGCCGAAGAAACCGCCAAACACCTCGTTGCAATCGATCGTTGGAACTTGCGGTATTGCAGGCTGCGAAGATTGCAATTCCGCAAGGATTTGACGTTGGCATATTGCGGGCCAATCGGACTTGGCAATAAGCCGTTCGCCCACTACCTGGCCGGTGCCAAATACACTCAGCAGGCAGTAGAGAAGCATCCCGAGCAGCATGCCTCCGCTAATGGGTAGATTGGTCAGGTCAAGCATTACGCCACCCCGCTATCATGTGGTCCAACATGACGATTGGAACGTCGTGCGCGGCGCTTGTTTGTTGGATCAAGCCGGGTAACGTTGCGGCGCGGACTCTCAACGTCTCCGCGCGAGTGTTTGGCCTTTGGCGCAGGGCGGGTTCGAGCCTGCACGGCGCTCTTGGTGACCGTCTCTTTCTCCCAGACGATTGCCAGAAAGGTGTAGACCCAGAGGGTAAGTGGCAGAACCAATTCGACCACGGTTACAATCGCAGCAATGGGGAGAAAGTGCGCGATGTAAGAGAAGGTCGATGACACTCCGGCTTGCGCTGGAAATACAGGCGGACGTTGCGTATCCGCGTTCAGTGTTGCTAACACCGAATCCAACGCACGTCCGTGGTTCGCTAAAACAGCGCTTGCTGCCGCACTCGCTTCAGGACGAGCAGATATCGTCGTTCCAGCCGCCAACTCACGGGCATAAGCGGCAAGCAGTGGTGTCGGCAACGCTTCACCAAGATCGCTCAGCGTCTGATCAATCTTGCCATCAATCGCCACCAGAGCTTGACGACGCTTGGTATGGGTTAGGGCACTATCATTCAGCGCGGTTTGAAACGCTGCCAGACTCCGGTTGAGCGCTGCGATGATTGAGCGCCTTTGTTTGTCGCCATCTTCCAACTGGACAGCGATCTGGTCGCTGCGTTGCGCTACGGATTCCAACGCTTTTGTAACAGGACCGCGTCCGCCGCCGCGTCCCGATAGGCAAGCGGACTCGATTTCGCATTGCACTTTGGAGCGCAAATCTGAGGAAATCGCGCGGATAACAGGTATGGTCCGCGTTGCCTGTGATGCCGCTTTAACGCGATTTCCAACGTAGCTGGCTTGCTGGCGCGCGTAGTCATGCAATCTGAGCTCATTGACTGAGCCGATAGTCATGCCTGCGTAAGTTGATGCGGTCAGCCCAGAGCCGACAATCAAAATTGTCGACACGCTGAAAATGGCTGCAAGGAGATACCCCGTAGCTGCCAGACGCGCACCCCGTTCAACAGCGTAGTAATTGACCGCGAATGAAACGCCGCCCGCCATCAAGGCAATTACACCCGCCTTGAAATACAGCATCATGCCGGTCTCAGGCGACATGCCGATCACAGCCATGCCAGCCATTAAAGTGGTGAGAACACCGGCTACAACCAACAATGTGAGATCAAACGGAGGAGTGGGACGTTTCTCGCGATATTCGCTATGCGCATTGGAAGGTGTTTGCATCGAGTTTGCTCCGTGACCGATGCACCGCCTCGAATTGTTCAAAGCGTCAGATCAAATGCAGGCCGGTCGGAGCAAATTAATAGTGCACTTCACATGCGCAGATTTAAGTGGATACTGAGGGGAAACCTAAATGTGGGATCGCCGCCGTTTTCGATGAAAATAGAGCACCGTGTTATCCCAGACCTTCGCCGGAAACTGCGGCTCCTGCGCGATCATCATCACTTTGCAAGCCTGTCGGAGATTGCTGCTGCTATCGGCGTGAAGCTGAAAACGTTGGAGACATGGGCTGACAGTGGGTCAGATCTTCAAACCCCCGGTCTTGTTCCTATGAAGAAGTTCGGTGATCTGGTCGGTGTTTTTGTTGCTGCTATGCCAGAGACCAGCGCGAATCTGAATATCGCAGATATCCTGCGCGACAAGAATATCGCTGCCCTCGAGTCTTTATTTCGCGCGAAGCATCGTTCCGATTTGCTAGAAATTGCCAGCCGCGAAGCGCAGCGCACCAATGCAATTATCTACACCGCAGATGGTCGCCTCTCGCTTGTTAGAGCAACAAATGCCCGCGCACCGGAGCCTGATTATTCGCTAACACTTGGCGAGCCCTTCCGCATAGAACTCCATGATATTGCCTTGGCGTGTCCTTTGGTCGGATTGCAAAAAACCCCAACGCAGTGGGGTTATGTGCCAAGCGTTCAGCGCGACGGTGGCAAGATTGTTTTTCTCCCGGACTTCGACGAAAACGGCTTGCCGGAATTTATGATTGAAGACGGGGAAGCTGGTGTGAGCCGGTTTTTCTTAATTCAGGCAGCGCGTCCGCTTCCCGAGGAAGTTTCTGCGGCGCTCACGCTAAGCATGCTTCCGGATCAAAAGCAGCTTAGCCTGCTTGCAAACTGGTATAACCAAACCAACGTCACGGAGCGGCAATTCTCCGAAGTGAGAATAGAATTTCAAAGTCAGGTTTGAACGTCGTGTGCGATTTTGAGCGCTTCACTTTTTGCAGTTGTATTCGTGTGGTTTCAGTCGGGCTATTATCTCTTCCATTTCATCTTGAGCACGTGTCGTATTGTTCATTGGCTTTGATAAGGTGATGAGCTGATGAGCGGAGTAAAGCGCCGGAATGCGATTTCGAACGTGATCAAACTCATCCAACACCTTCCGGTTTAGCGGTGCCAATTCCGGGATGTCGGTCAGCAGTCTGTCTCTCACAACGCCAAGAAGTGAAGCTAGC
Source organism: uncultured Alphaproteobacteria bacterium (assembly GCA_963841615.1). Taxonomy (GTDB): domain Bacteria; phylum Pseudomonadota; class Alphaproteobacteria; order Rhizobiales; family Rhizobiaceae; genus Pseudahrensia. Next base: position 222,845 of record CAWJDI010000005.1, read on the forward strand.
CGCGTCAATGGTTCAGGATGCGAGGTCTCGTTTTTTGTTTGCATGTAGCTTTGGAACTGATCGAACAACCAAGGCATGGCATAACACCCAAACAAGGTCAGCTTCATACGGGTTATCGGAGCCAGATCGATGATGCTTTGGATGTTCTCGTGCTCATGCAACTGCATTTGCACGCTGCCCCATAATGCCGACCGATCCGCATCAAATTCCAACCATTGAAACATTTGAGCATTCGCCCTGCGCTGCTCAGCACTGAACCTTTTGATCAAGGATGCCGGCGGCTGGTGTATTGGATCAGGTAGTTCGCAGAGCCGTAGCGCCATTTTTTCTCGGCGCACAAAATCAACATGACCATTAAAAGCATGGGCAAGCTCATGCAGCCACGCGAAGCGCGCCATCAAAAATGAAAGACAACTTGCCAGATGATAACGCTCCGCGTCTTTCGGTCGTAAACGCTCGCTATGTTCCTCAGTAATGTGGAACCCTTGTTTTGTGTGATCGAGAAGGAAAATTCCGGGGACTCGATCATCCCAAGGTGCAGGCGATATTTCTGCGGCTGCATTACCCAGTTCAGGAAAGAAGCCCGCTTGCGAAAAACAAAACAGAGCAAATTCATTAATAGCGACGAAAAGTGGGACGTGCATCCCGATAACGTGGTGACTGTTAAAGCGATCAGCAAAGGCGTTTGGCGAATAGAGATCGGTAAATCCCGACACTACATCGAAAGGTTCACCTTTGGCATTGCTGGCATTTTGCGTCCATTCAATCGAATGATGCAGGCTTTCAAGCGTCAGGTGAAACAGATGAGGTGTGTTTGAATTGAGATCAGTCTGAAAGGCGGTGTCTTTCAGGTTCGCCTTGGCGTAGCGGTCGAAAAGATCAAAACGCATCTCCATCGACCGCAATATTGCGGGTTTTCAACTGATTTGAAAAGGCAGTTATTGTCGAATGTCCGGGCGGGCTCTATCTCCGCGCGAGCGGCGCTCCGACCGAACCTCATTAAGTGATGAGTTTCGTCCCATGCGGGTGACGATCCCTGACAGAAGAATAGTTGGGCCGCCCATTAGAGGGCGGCTCTTTTTTGTTTAACGGCGCGTGGAACGCGCCTGGAACCTTTCCTTCCAGCTTACGCCGACGCAATTCCGCCTGATCCAATAGCCTCAGTCCTCCGGCCCGCTCCATTCGTGAAGGCAAGCCATCACTCCCGTGTTGTCGGACCAAGCCGCTCCATGAGCGGTGAGACTTTGGGGCGGTTTGCTTTCGGCACAAGCGTCCCGGGTCGGACGCCATCGATTGCAAATCGCGGACGACATTTTGCTTGTCATGAAGGGGGACGCTCGCCGCTGGGCAGAGGTTCATGCGCGGGGTTTTGTAAAAGCAGACCTCGCTTGAATGAACCTTTTACGAAAGCGAGTGACCGATGACCCAACTTCATGCCCAACCTTATGACATTTCTGCAAACGGCTTTTATTTTGACGATGCGAAAAGCTTCACTGACAAAGCAGAAGATAATCGCAATGACTACGGCGACCCTGTCGAGGAATACGAAATCCAGTTTATCGATGGTGAGCGTATCGATTGTGAGTTCGCCCAAGCGCTTGGCTTAAACCAAGTGAATTTTGTCCAGTTTTTCAAACTGGTCGACGAATGGGACGAAGACACCAAGCGCCGCTTTATCATTGCAAATGGCGAGTGCGGGTATGAGTTCTGCGGCGATACAGTCGAAGCGGACATCCAGAATCTTGACCTGACGCTTTATGAGGTCAGCGACCTTGAAGAACTGGCAGAGCAGTTTGTCGATGAAGGTCTATTTGGCGAAATCCCCAAAACCCTAGAGACGTATATCGACTTCGATAAAATCGCCCGCGACCTCGGTTACGAATATGCGATGACGGATATCGCGGGTCAGTCCTTCGCCTATCGGTGCGGATAGGGGGCGATGATGACAAAGACCGAACACATGGCAATCGCCATACAAAACCGCACCACCGAGCAGACCGAGTTGGGAGCACAATATCTGGTCGATGCCGTTGCGCCTGTCACCTTACGCGAAAAGCTAGAAGCCATTGGCGAGAAGCCAAAACGCTTCCGCAACGCCTCGCGCCCTGTTCTGCAAAAGCCTTGCGACATCGGTCTGTTCGATGAAGCGGCGCGCAACCAGTTCGACCTCTTTTGAAAAATTCCAACCGCAAGCCTCGCGGACTCTGCCGAGGCTTACGGGTGCAATTTTGCACTCAAAAACTTTGGAGGAAAGACCGATGAAACTTGACCATATCAAACTAGAAGACCTGAAACTGACCAGCCTGAACGTGCGCAAACGCGGCGCGAAGGATGTTGATGACATCCTGCCAAGCATCCGCTCACTTGGCGTTCTGCAACCGTTGCTGGTGCGCCCGAACTGCGAAGGCTTTGAGATTATCGCAGGGCAACGCCGCTTTCATGCGGTCACAAAACTGGCGGAAGAAGCGAGAGAGACAGGCGCAAAAATCGAGCCGTTGCCGTGCATCATCATGGATGATGGCGATGATGCCAAAGCCATCGAAGCCTCATTGGCAGAGAATATTGCGCGTCTGCCAATGGATGAAATCGACCAATACAAAGCCTTCGCAGCGCTTCTCAAAAATGGGCAGAGCGTGGACGATATCGCGGCACATTTTGGCGTGACAGAGCGGCTTGTTAAACAACGCTTGGCAATCGCCAGCTTGTATTCACCTATTCTAACCGCCTACCGCAAAGACGATATTAGTGCCGACACACTTCGCTCTTTGACGCTGGCAACCATGCGCCAGCAAAAAGCGTGGTGGGCATTGTTCACTTCAGAAGATAACCACGCGCCGCAAGGGCGCAATCTGAAAGCATGGCTGTTTGGCGGCAGAGACATTCCTGTCTCAAACGCCCTGTTCGATGTCGAAGCCTATCGCGGCAACATTATTTCTGACCTTTTTGGCGAGGAGCGGTATTTTGATGATGCTGCGCAATTCTGGACGTTGCAAAACACTGCCATTGCCGAAACGAAGGAACGTTATCTCGCCGAGGGGTGGGCTGATGTGATTGTCGGCGATATCGGCGCGTACTGGCACTCTTGGGAGTATTGCGCCGCCACCAAAGCCAAAGGCGGGCGTGTCTATGTCAGTGTTTCAAACGATGGCGAGGTGACATTCCGCGAAGGCTTCATCACCGACAAGGAAGCGCAGAAACGTGAAAAGGCAAACGCAAATGGTGACGCTGACACCGACACAAAGCCATCACGCCCTGAACTCACCAAAGCGATGCAGAATTATCTCGACCTGCACCGTCATGCCTGCGTCAGAGAAAAACTCCTCTCAAAACCTGACATCGCTTTGCGGTTGGCAGTCGCGCAAATTGTTGCAGGCTCAACCCTATGGGGCGTAACCGCAGACCCACAAAAAGCGAACACAGACAGCATCAAAGCTTCATTGGCAAGAAACCAAGCTGACCTTCGCTTTGCTGAGGAGCGTGCAACAGTTGCGGCTTTGTTCGATATATCGATTGAAGATGACGCCAGCCTTGTTCCAGCGAAGGGCGAATGGAGTCATGCGTTTTGTGCCTATGCCATCTTCGGCAAACTCTGCGAATTAGACGATGAAGCTGTGATGCGTATTTTGACTTTCGTGGTCGCCGAGACATTGCCCTGCGGTAGCGGATTTGTCGAAGGTTTGGGCGTGAAATTGAGTGTCGATACAGCGGAAGACTGGAAGCCGGACGACACATTCCTCGACCTTTTGCGCGACAAGGAAGCGATTAACGCCTGTCTCAAGGACGTGGCTGGCAAAAACACCGCAGACGCTCACATTGCTTCCACGGCGAAAGTGCAGAAGAAAATCATTGCCGATTGCCTTGATGGCAAACGCGCCAACTGCAAGCAGGATTGGCAACCGCGCTATGCGGCGTTTCCGATGACAGCCTATACCAAGCGGGGCGGCATTGACGCAGTTGAGCGTCAAAAAACGGTCAAAAAGCACTTCGCCTAGAAACCAGACTCACGATATGAAAGATGCCGCCCGCCCAGATAATCGGGCGGCGTTTATGGAATATGTGAAAGGCGGCGGCTGCAACGCAGGCTGCCAAGAACCGCGTGAGGGCGGACAGCGAAAGTGGAGTCGGTAATTCTCGCCGTTTCTCGCCAGCTTCTTTTTTTGTTGCGATAGCTATAAGGCAGGCCGCGATGCTGATGCTTTCTACGGAAGGTTCAAATGAGCCGACCCATTGTCCCGTCGCAAGTCAGACAGTTGTACGAATTTAGAAGATTAACGCGCTCCGCAAGATGTGTGTTGTCAGACAAACTGCGTTTGTCCGAACCCTGCGGGTCAAGCAACACCACTTGGCAAGGGAGGCGCTGGCGCTCTCCCGTTGCATCCCTCTGGCCAACGGCGCGACCTGGGCTTGGAGCCCGTCCACACCATGCAACCGTATCACCGGTTGACCACTCGCAGGCGAGATTTCACTCTCCCTGCACCCATTGATCCCTTCTGGAGGATCAGGGGCTATCTCGCCCCTTGAAACCCACTCGCAATCGTTTGGCCGCTGCACAACCATTCACGGGAGCGTTCCTGCTCCCCTGAAAACCCCATGCCATTGAAACCACGAAATGCTTAATCCTCTAAAAGCAGTTCTGCCATTCCATCCAACTTGGCCTTGGTGTGCTGCCAGTTTGGAAGTTGTCTTTTTAACAGCGCATAGAACCGCTTGCTGTGATTGTGTTCTTTGAGGTGGCAGAGCTCATGCACAATGACATAGTCAACGCATTCGCGTGGCGCTTTAATTAGCATTGGATTGAGGTGAACACCGCCGGACGGCGAACAGCTTCCCCATTGCGTCTTCATCTTGATCAACTTGATCGGTGCTGGCGCGTTAATCCATTCGATCTCCGAAGAGAGCTGAACCAATCTTTTCTCAAAATAAGGCAGAGCACGTTGCCGGTACCATGCATTTAGACGGCGCTTGACTGCAGCTGCATCGGCGCACGGTAACTCGACTCTGATTGAGCCACCTTTGAGTTGAACAGAGGACGCGTTTTGAGCTCCGTCAATCACCTTTAACTGATAACGACGACCTAGATAGAAATGTGTTTCACCGCTGACATATTGTCTTGGCAGTGAGTGTTCTCGCAGCTTCTCAAACTGGCGCAAATTACCATCAATCCAACGCGCACGCTTAAGCATGGCCTGGGCTATTTCATGATCAGATTTTCCTGTTGGACTCTCGGCTTCCACCGCACCGTTTGGATGAACATGGATACGGATTCGATCAGCAAGATCATCATTGATTGAGACCGAATATTCGATACGCCTGTCACCATAAGAAACAGAAGAGGGCATTCAGAATGCCCCTTTGGTAACACCTAAGCGAACAATCTCCACGATCTGTTCCACGACATCCTTGGCAGACCCCAAGCCCAGCCGTTTGAATAGAAGAGGCAGCAATTTCTTGCGCACAGACGTTTCAATATTTTGGGTGTTGAGAGAGTTTTCAGCGACTGCAACATTCACAATTTCATCAATCGTGAGGCTAAGCTTGGCAAGATCATCGACCTCTTTCTCAGAGAGTTCTTGGCTTTCACTTTTCATTTTCATCACGCCGAAATATGCAGCGGCATAGGAGTTTCCTGACAGCGCTTGGGGCACGCCCTCAACATCACGGTTTGCGACTTTTTCTTCCAGATCTTTAAAAAGAGCGAACTGCTTGAATGGATGCTCGAAAAGTGCATTTGCATCTTCGATAGCTTGGCGCAACAACTCGGAAAAAAAAGACTGCGCGTACGGGTCGTCGGCTAATTCCTGGTCGATTGTTTTTTTCAGGCGCGAGCGAATGATATCAGTTTCATTGCGGGTTTTTTCTTCCGTCCACTCTTCAGGGTCGTCCTTCATCCCCAAATCATTGACGACATAAACGCCTTCGGCCTCTTCTATATTTTCGCCGACAACATAGCGGTCGACTAGCCTTCTAATTTGATCCTCGTATGCACTGAAATCGACCGTTTCTTGCGCATCCTGCTTGGCCGTACGACGCAGCTCGCTAAAAAATTTTAGATCCCGCTTATAGGTTTGAATGTCAGCCTCTGAAAAAGAGCTGTCCTCAAAAAACGAACGCGAACCAAGAGCTATTTTCAAGCACATCCCGAATTCGGTCAGCGCTTCGTAAAAGTCCTCTCTGACCTTCTGATTGAGGTCTATGGTTTGGTCATCGCCGCTGGCACGCAAATCTGGAATAAGTATCTGACGATACTGCTCACGATCAGCCCGGTTTTTCACATCTTTGAAAATCGCCCATAGCGCATCATGCAATCCAGATAGACGCTTATATTCCGTCGACACATTGGCGTAGAGCCCTTCAATATCATCGACATCAAATCCACCTTGGGTGCGGTCGGCCAAATCCTGGTAGTCAATGATTGCGGTGTCCAGCTCTTTCAAAATACCACGGTAGTCAATCAGAAGGCCGTATTTCTTCTGATCGTGCAGGCGGTTCACGCGGGCAATCGCCTGAATGAGATTATGCTGCTTCAGCGGCTTGTCGATATAGAGCACAGCGTTCTTGGGCTCATCGAATCCAGTGAGTAGCTTGTCGACAACGATTAAAATATCTGGTGCCCCAGGCTCTCCAAAATCCTCTATTATTTGCCGCTCATATTCAGTCGCATCGCCTTTGACACTGTCCTTCCACCATTGCTGCACTTCTGGTAGCTCAGACTCATCAACATCTTCGTGCCCCTCTCTGGTATCAGGTGAAGAAATGATAACCGCGCTGCTGACAAGCCCTGTCGCATCCAGCGCTTTCTTGTAGCGAACCGCAGACAGTTTCGTATCCGTTGCCAGTTGCCCCTTCAGATCTTTGCCAAGTTTCTTGAAATTTTCGTCAAAATGCGAAGCGATGTCCCAGGCGATCAGGTCAATTCGGTTGCCTGCCCCATAAACCTGGCCCTTCTTGCCGTATTTTTCTTTTAGGTCGCTCCTCTGCTTGTCTGTCAGAGATAAAGTGATTTTATCGAACCAGTTGTCGATCGCACTGGCATTGATGTCTAAGACCGGGCGTCGCTCTTCATATAGAAGCGGCGTGACAGTCCCATCCTGAACGGCACGCTGCATCGTATAAGCATGGACGATCGGCCCGAACTTGTTTGTCGTTTTTTCGTTCTTCAAAAGCGGCGTGCCTGTGAAGGCGACATAGGCAGCGTTCGGCAGCGCCTTCTTCATTCGCTCGTGGTTTTCGCCTTCCTGGCTTCTGTGCCCCTCATCAACCAGAACAATCAGATTTTCGCTGGGGTTGTGACATGCAGGCAGCTTCGAAGCCGTGCCAAATTTATTGATGATCGAGAAAATAATGCGCTCATTACCCTGACCAATCCGCTTAGCCAGATCACGACCCGTAGAGGCTTTCGCGCGGTTCTCATCTTTCTTGGTTGCGTTGGATGCGCCCATCGCCCCGCCTGTCAAAAAGGTGCGGGCGAGTTGTTTCTCTAGATCAATTCTGTCGGTGACAACGACAACACGACACTGAGCGAGTTCCTCGCGTAAAAGCATCGCTTTGCACAAGAACACCATCGTGAAGCTCTTACCCGAGCCCGTGGTGTGCCAGACGACGCCGCCCTCACGACCACCATCAGGGCGAATGATTGAAATTCGATCGATCAGCGCCTTGATGCCAAAAGCTTGCTGGTATCGCGCAGCAACTTTGCCCACCTTGCGATCAAAGATAATGAAATAGCGCACGAACTCCAGCAGCCGCTCTGGGGAAAGCAGGCTGATCAAAAGCCGATCTTGATCCGTTACGAATTGGATTTGCGACCAGAGCTTTTCAAAGTGATCGCAGACAGCTTTTGGCTTGCCTAAAAAAAGCGTCTGCTTCTGATCATCAGGCAGCGCCGCATTCTTGATCTTTGAAAAATGAGCCTCTTCAATTTCCTCTTCTGACCAGGTCGCCCAGAATTTCTTAGGTGTTTTGGTTGTGCCATATCGACCGTCAGTTCCGCTGATGGACAACAGCAACTGCGAGTATGCGAACAGGTTCGGAATCTCGTCAGGCTTCTGATTTCTGATCGATTGGCTAATACCCTCATCGACCATCGATTTGTTTGGGTTGCCAGAGTCAGGGCGCTTTGCCTCGATAACGGCGAGCGGCAATCCATTCACAAAACATACAATGTCGGGCCGACGGGTATGCACGCCGTCGGTCGCCAGCGTCTCAAACTCTTCGGTGACAATAAGGCTGTTTTGATCGGGATTGTCCCAATCGATAATCGGGATTGTTGCGGAATGTCGCTTGCCTTCGACAAATTCCGTGACAGTCACGCCAAGCGTCAACGCGTTGTAGATTTTCTCATTTGCCGTCGACAAACCTTCCTGCATATGCGGCGCGGAAAGGTCGCGCACGATTTGATCAATGGCGTTATTTGAAAGCGGGAATTGCTGGCCTTTATATTCAAAACGCCGCTTCTTGAGTTCATCAATCAAAACACTTTTGAGAATGACGGCCTTGTTACCACCGCGCATCTCGGCGCATTTTGCCGCTGGTATAAATATCCAACCCAAAGAGATCAACGTCTGAAGGGCAGGTATATGCGCAGAATATTGTTCGGCTGTGTTCGGGGCTTGGCTCATATCATCCCCAAACTTGTGCCGACTCGGCATCAAAGTAGACAACATCCAAAGGCCTGCGTTCGTTGCGCAGCGCAGCCAGGCGACTGGCTTTTGAGATGATCGATTTATTAGCGTCGCTTTCAGGATCGCCATACAGACTGACATATAATTTCGGGAACGTTCCACGACCTATGCGACGCAGGATATGATCATCGTTGTCAGCAAGCGAATGACCATAGACAAAAAAGCAATGGCGTCCTTGGCTGGCGTTAGAGGTCAAAACTTTGAGGCCTTGATAGAGATAAGCGTTGTGCCGAACCTTTGAGAGCTTCTGCCTGCTTGTTCCTTCGGAAACAAACAAAGGAAACTTGTTGTCATTGATCGCTCCCCGCGCTTGGTCGACAAGCCGTTCCTGCTTCCTGATCCAAGTATATTTTTGCAACTCATATCCAGCGTCAAACAGGTGCAAGGCTCCATGCAAGAAATGGACACTTGCTGAGTGCGCGCCAGTCTCCCCTTGCCAAACGACATAATCCGTGTATGGATCGTCCTCGACGTTGCCAAAGCCGTCATTAGTATTCATCTGCAGCGGATCGCCAAAAGGCATATCTTCATGCATAAGCGTCCAGTAGAGAAGCAGATCGTAGTTCAACGTGAAGACGTGCCCGTTGTTTCTACCACTCAGAAAATTCGACAAAAAACGCCGACACGCCCAGAATTTTTCGTCAAGGATATCCATCGGGATGTCTGGGTGGTTTTGGGCAACGGTTTGAACCAGAAGGTCTTTTAGAGCAGCCGCGTCAGCTCGAATTGCGCCAGATAACCCTGCTTGGTTCTCATCATAGACATCGAGAACTGTTGCGCCGCTGTCGAGCGCGCGAATTGCAACCTCGAAGTCCTGAGTTCCTAGAGCAGCAAACAAACGCTCTGCATTCGGTACACTTGAAAAGTCTGCTTGTTCAAACAGCGAGCCGTAATGAAAAATATCTGGACGGCAAGCGATGCTGAAGCCATTACCCAGCAACAGATGCCTTTTTGAAAAATTTGCACTGTCTTCCAGTGCATCCTGAAACGTGATGACTTCGGTCATGCGGCTTGCTCCTGATCTATGGCGACGCGGCGCTTGCCTGTTAGGAGATGCTGCATCAGGGCAGATTTTTCACTTGTTAGTATTTTCAGCTTCGCAATCAGAACATCTATTTTGTCGTCGGCAGCCTTTAGAAGGCCAGCTATAGCCAGTTGTTCCCCGATGTCGGGAAGAGCAAGCGTCTGCATTTTGACGTCGCGACCACTTAAGCCAAGCTGAGCTGTTCCATTGGCTTTTCGGCGAAGATTTTTACGAACTCCGGGGTAGTTAATTTGGTAATAGAAAAATTTGGGATCGATGTTGTTACGTTGTGGACGCAAGACAAAAACATGATCACCTAATTCGTAATCGTCATCGTTTGGGATAAGAGCAACGCGTCCAATGATTTGACCTCCTCCAATGTCATCTTTTGGCATTACTAGGTCACCTTTTGAAAGAGGATCGACGCGCTCAGCAATTTTCTTTTGGGCGCAAAGTCTGCTTTGTCTATCGATAGCGCCCATGTCGACGATTTTATATTTGCCGTTTTCAGAAATGGATGAGCTCTTTGATTTTCCTGTCCTTAGATCGAATAGGTCATCAAGATTTTGCATCTCCCACTCACCCCCAAAACCAGGCAGGCGCTTTTTGCCCGTGAGGAGTTGTTGCATCAGCGCTTTTTTCTGCGCCTCGCTATTGGTGATCAGCTTTTCGGTCGTCTCAATCGCCCGATCCCAAGTAGAAAGAATTTCCGCGATGCGTCGTTGTTCTAGAATAGGAGGAACGGCGATCGGCAGTTTTCGAATTTCGGCCAGAGACATGAAAGGCTGCGCTCCTCCTGATTTAATCGCATGTGCAATCCGATCTTTGCGATGAAGGTGAGATTGCAGAAGGTATTTGTGATCCAGAATGTCAGCTTTTGGCTTGAGCAAAGCCACGTTTTTCATGCTAAATTCAAAATCCACATCAACGGCCCCACACTCAGCAACACCAGCCCCAATGTTTACAACTGTAAGATCGCCACGTTCGGGATTGCAGCGTTTGAATACAGCCGCGTGATCTTCAGCGCTCAAGTATGAGCACTTCTCGAAATCGATTTTACCGTTCTTAACGTGGATCGCAGTTATATATGGAAATCCCCGATCAAGGGTCTTTGGAGTGTCGTGGGTGCCATCAGTCACTTTTGAACAAGCGTCGCCCATCGGAAGGATGCGCCAATCATTTGGCGGTACTCCGCTATATCCACGGCCCTTTGGCGCAAATTCCTCAATCATTCGCCACCGCCTTTCTTGCCTTCTAAATCTTTGGCAAGGTTTTCGAGGGCTTCGATGTCCTCATTATCGGCGGCGATTGCTACACGTTCTTTTCTCTTCAAATCAAAATTGTCGTATCGCTTAGCTGCGAGTTTCTGCGCGACCTTCATTTGCAGCTTTCCTGCATGGGTCAGCACATCGCGTTCATTGAAAGACAGGAATGAATCCAACTTGTCAGCCCATCCCGCCATTGTGACGGGTGCGCGGCGTTTCGCCTGATCTTCTGCGTAATCCAGATACATGGTGACGATGCGGTTCAGCTCGTCGATCTCTTCAGCATTCAAATAGTTTTTGGCTGTCCCCACATCGCCCTTGCGCACTATGGAGCCTTTCCAGGACATAACACCCATATTGGGTTTGTCAGGATCGGCGCGACCCGCGATCAATTCCGCCGCCGTGTTGCCCGTGACTGCCCACAGCATTTTATTTTGAACTTTTTGGAAAAATAGTTGCGCCTCATCAGAGGCCTTGTCGTAGTCAACGGCGGTGGTGAAGAGGTCTTTGACCTTTTGATAGAAACGCTTTTCCGAGGCACGGATGTCGCGAATGCGCGCCAACCACTCATCGAAGTAATCCCATTGCTCGGCCTGTTTCAGCCGCGCATCATCCATGGCAAAGCCCTTGACGAGGTATTCTTTCAAGACAGTGTTCGCCCAGCGACGGAACTGCACCCCACGGGGCGAGCGCACGCGGTAGCCGACCGCCAAAATCATATCCAAATTATAATGTTTCAGGCGGCGCTCAACGCTGCGCGCGCCTTCTGCGCGAACTTGTAAGAAATCCTTACAAGTTGAATCCTCAGGAAGTTCTTCATCGTCATAGATGCTCTTGATATGAAGCGTAACGTTCTGCGGGGTGGTGGCGAATAGCTCCGCCAACTGCGCCTGCGTAACCCAGACTGTCCCATTGATCGCACGTAGATTGATCTCTGCATGACCGTCCTCTGTCTGATAGAGGATTAGCTCACCTGTTGCCGCATCTTCTTGATTGTCTTCGCTCATACGGCATACCCCAACTCTTTGAGGTAGCCGGCCATCTTGTCTTCTAGCTCCGCCAATTCAGTTTTGAGCGTTTCACGCTCTGCCCGAACAGCCATCAGGTCGATTTCTTCCTCTTCTTCAAAGGTATCGACATAGCGGGGGATGTTGAGGTTGTAGTCGTTCTCCGCCATTTCCTTAGGCGTCGCGAGATAGGCGTATTTGTCGACCGTTTCGCGGGCTTTATAAGTTTCGACAATTTTTGCAATATTGTCTTCGGATAACTGGTTTTGATTTTTGCCTGATGTGAATTCGCGGCTTGCATCGATAAACAGCGTATTCTTATCTTTCTTATTCTTACGGAAGACAAGAACGGCAGCGGGAATGCCAGTGCCGTAAAATAGCTTTTCAGGCAGGCCTATGACCGCATCCAAGACATTCTCCTCGATTAGCTTTTGCCGAATTCTCCCTTCGGACGATCCGCGAAACAAAACGCCATGTGGTGCGACGACGGCCATGCGCCCTGTCTTCGGCTTCATCGTTTCAATCATGTGCAGAATGAACGCGTAATCCCCTTTTGTTTTGGGTGGAACGCCACGGCGAAAACGCGCGAACCGATCAGCCTCCGCCGTTCCATGGCCCCATTTGTCCAAACTGAATGGTGGGTTGGCGACAACAATATCAAAGTGCTTGAGGCTGTCTTCACTATTAAGCAGCTTGGGGTTGCGGATCGTATCACCCCATTCAATGCGGTGATTGTCCTCGCCGTGCAGAAACATATTCATTTTGGCGAGCGCCCAAGTGCTGCCGATAGCTTCCTGTCCAAAGAGCGCATATTTTTTGGAGCCGTTATTCTCGATTTGAATGCGCTTCCCGCACTTCATAAGCAGCGAGCCAGAACCGCAGGTCGGATCGCAAATCTCATCTCCTTCCTTTGGCGCAACCAATTCCGCCATTAGCTCCGACACTTCTGGTGGGGTATAAAATTCCCCCGCCTTGCGGCCTGAGTCAGCGGCAAATTGCTTGATCAAGAACTCGTAGGCGTTGCCGATAATATCGAGCTTACCGATACGGCTTGGGGAGAGGTTCAATTTTTCTTTTGCAAAATCCTCAAGAAGGTCTTTCAGAAGTTCGTTTTTCTGGGCCTCTTCACCGAGCTTGTTTGAGTTGAAACTTATGTCTTGGAAGACGTCACGCAGCTTAGCGATGTTCGCCTCTTCAATCGCGTGAAGCGCTTTATCAATTCGTTCGCCATTTCCGGCCTCGTGCCGGCGCTTGTGAAGCTCATAAAAATTTGCCGAGGGTGGCAGAACGAAACGCTCATTCTTTAGCATTTCGTGGATCAGTTCTGGCTCGTCGCCATATTCTTTCTTGTAATTATTATAGTGGTCCTGCCATACATCGCTGATGTATTTGAGGAACAGCATCGTTAGCACATAGTCTTTGTAGACCGCGCCATCGACAGTACCACGAAAGGTGTCACACGCCTCCCAGACTGCTTTGTTTATGTCATCTTGTTTGATTTGGGTGTTCATAGTTCAGGCCTCCCTGCTTGTAGGAGCAAGGCCAATGGCCAGTGCTTCGAGTTGTGAATTTCTGTTTTCTATTAGACGCTTCAGGAGCGACCGCTCCTTCTGCGCTGCTCGCCAAAACGAAACGATCATCATCTGCTTCTTCTTGGGCGGCAAAATAATCTGGAGCTCTTCGAGCACAGCGCGTCGAATGTTTTGAATGTGGGAGCCCGTTGCATTTCGCTGGAAATAGTCTTGCGCTGGTTTTTGATTGATCTGCCAAGCAAGAAAATGGGGCGACAGGTTCTCTGGCTCTTGAACGCTCAGAACAAAAAATTGCGGAGCGCAGACGGTATTCGCTGGCACTTGCGAAAGAGGATAAGCGAGCGTCCGAGTTCCACGAGCAGCGAAAATAACGTCGTTATCGGTAAGCCAGTTCGGCTCACGCTTGGAGGGCAGGGAAAATGAATTGACGCCCTCCCAATCGATGTCGCTCTCAACGTCAGTGTTTTTAAGCTGGACCAGCTTTACTTCGCCAGCCTGCAAAGCCTCAGCAGACCCTCGTAAGGGATACCCAGCCGTAACAGATACCGCATCACCAAGTTTTATGTAAATATTCGCATCATTGTCCATGACGCATAAATAGTCAGACTCACATCAAGAGTCAAGATGTTTATTTATGCATCATCATTGATGATGCGAAAATAGATATCAAATGTCACGAGAATAGCTCTTTCGCGATTTCAAATTGGTTGGGCGACCTTCATCATCTGCCATATCCTCGGTCCCGCCAATGCTCGAAAACTTTGCGCGTCCATATCGCTCAGACTGAACACGGTGCTTCATATCTGCCAATTCCATCTGGGCCTTAAGCTGCCTGCGTTCACACAACTGATGCTCTATAAGCTGCTGCAATTCCTCTAGGTCACGAGCTTCAGCCAGTATTTTTCCGGCTTCGTTCCCAGCCAAAACTCTATGATATTTTCCAGTTACTCGAAACCATAGTGCTTTCAAGCCTGTTGGGAGGCGCGCAGCACGTTCTTTGTTTTCCTTGCTTCTTCGGTCAGCCTGCAGTCGACACAGCTTTCTCCGATTTTCTCGCTGTCTTATGACAAGTCCAGCACGTTGATCATTTAAAACTCGCAGCCTTTGTTGATGCTTACTGGCAAGATTTTCCAGTTCCTTTTCGCTTTTGATATTAGACCTCTTGCTCAGTTTGGCTTGCGCCTCTAAGATAGACGGAAGCAATCGAGCACCACCAAGCTTGGCTCGAACATCTTTTACTTTCAGATCAAGCCAACGGGATATTGCAAACACTTCGCCATCCAAATTAACAGCGACATGACCTCGCCGATCGCCTTTAGCAAGACAGTATTCGTGTTCTTTCAGCGCATGGCCAAATGATACTATTGAGTCCGAGGCTGCCCAGCACTCTTTAAAAATCTTCTTGATGGCGGCTGCGTTGAACTCAGTCCGTTTCGCCTGCTGATGTTCCTCTTGAGAGAACCCCAGCGGGTCTCGCTCTTGTGCATTTTGCAATCCGCGAGGCAGTCGCCAGTTATTGTCCAGAAAGAGCTGACGGGATATGTCACGCAAACGCATCTTGTAGTGCGGCAGATTAATCGCTTTCATCTCAGCGGCGTCAATTCGCGACCAAACGCAATGAGCGTGTCGGCGCCCTTCTTTTTCGTGAAACACAATCACTCTAGGCTGATTGGTTAAACCAAGGCGTTTCTCGATTCTAACGATTGCCTCTTCAAATTTTGCGATTGGCACACGAGCATTTTCTGGCGGATTTAGACTGAGTGAGAAAAGGAATTGCTTGCACTTTGTGCCTTGGCTGACGGCAAATGCCTCAGTGAATGCACCGTATAAATCCTCTGAAATAAAACCGCGCAGATCGTGGATGGCAACATGGTCATTATCCTGATCATTGAGAAGGTGACGAGCCAACTGTCCGCCACCTGCACGTTGATTGCCTTTGAGGATCATCCTTCCTGGCTTCCTTTCAAGCCAAGGGATTCGATCAGCTTCACGCGCATCCAGGCGATATGAGCGCACGCAATCTTGAGCTCTTCTTCGGTCTGCTGATCCATTAGCAACGAACCGCAGTTTGCTTCGTAAGCTAGCTGATTCAGATTGTTGGCGATTCGGGTTTCGCCGAGCTTGCCGAGTACCTGCGCGAGGGCTCGCTGATTTTTGACAGGCACGCGACTTCTGGTCTTTCGCAATGACACCTGATCGCCAAACAATTGCTTCCGAATGTAGGCGCTGATTGATACTCCCTCAGCTGCGCGTTTCAGACGAAGGAGTTCGTCCTCCGTAAGGCGTAAAGTAATCCTAGGCGACTGCTTTTTTTCTGACTTGGGCTTTACGGAAACCGACTGGAAGGTCTCGTTGAGGATCGCAGCGTCATTTGAATATGCTCCTTCGATCATAGCGACGGCCCGCTACGGGTAGGCAGCCGCACGGGCTTATCGCTATGTGGAAATTCGATCTTTTCGGCTTTGAGATAGGCGTTCCAGTCAGCTAAAGTGTTGAAAACTGAGTTGGAGGTTTCTCCCTCCAGCTGCACCATTTTCCGGGTCTCGCTCCGCACATCTTTTGCTCGGACCGTGCAGGCGCGCTCCAAGCAGAGGCGGGCAATACCGTGACATCACTCTTCGATACAATTCGTACAACCCTGATCAGGGCAACCGCTATCGGCTTCTGGGTGGCCGCCGCGTCGGTTTTGCCACCTTTGGCAAACGCGCAGGAAGTGACGTTGAAGCTGCACCAGTTCCTGCCCGCGCAGGCCAATGTGCCCAAGCTGATCCTCGATGTCTGGGCCGACAATGTAGAGGCCGCATCCGGCAACCGCATCAAGATCGACCGCTATCCCTCCATGCAGCTTGGCGGCACACCGCCCGCGCTGATCGATCAGGCCATCGACGGGGTCGCAGATATCGTCTGGACAGTCGTGGGCTACACGCCGGGACGCTTTCCACGCACGGAAGTTTTCGAGCTGCCCTTCACCATGACGAACGCCGAAGACACGTCCTGCGCCTATTGGAAATTGTTCGAAAGCGACATGAAGGACACCGAGTTCAGCAACCTGCACGTGCTCGGCACATGGGTTCACGGCCCCGGCGTCATTCACTCCAAGGAGCCGGTCGAGACAATCGGCGATATGGCGGGCGTGAAAGTGCGCGGCGCCTCCCGTGTGGTCAACGATATGCTGTCGAAACTGGGTGCCACGCCGGTGGGCATGCCCGTGCCCGCCGTGCCGGAGGCGTTGTCGAAAGGTGTCATCGATGCGACCACGATTCCCTGGGAAGTGACGACCGGCCTGAAAGTGCCGGAGCTTGTGTCCAACCACACCGAATTCACCGGCAAGGCGCTCTACACGCTCACCTTCGTACTGGCGATGAACAAGCCTAAATACGATAGCCTGCCGGACGATCTGAAACATGTGATCGACGCCAATTCAGGCCTCGAGTTCTCCATGTTCGCGGGCCGCACACAGGAAGAAGCCGATGCGCCTGCGCGCTCCTCCGCGGTGGATGCCGGCAACACCATCGTCACGCTGGACGCCGAGCAGGTGAAGCCGTGGCAGGATGCGGCGCTGGCAACGCGGACGGAGTGGATTGCCGATCTGAACGCCAAGGGGATCGACGCAGACAAGCTGGTGGCCGATGCCGACCGGTTGATCGGAGAATGCGCGGCTCGTTAGGTAGCGTTGCAGACGCGCCATGCACCGGTTTTTCCAAACGCTGGCCAAAGGACTTGCCCTGATAGGCGGCGCGGTGCTGGTCGGTTTGGCGGTGCTGACCTGCATCAGCATCATCGGGCGTAGCGCGAATACGCTGGGACATTCGGACGGGTTGGTCGCATTCCTTCCAACTCTTGCGGACTTGCTGCAAACTCCTGGTCCGATCACGGGTGACTACGAACTCGTCGAGGCGGGCATAGCCTTCGCCATCTTTGCATTCCTGCCGTGGTGCCAGCTGAACCGGGGCCACGCCAGCGTCGACATCCTCACCAACGCGGCGCGACCCCGGATCCGGCGCGGACTGACGCTGCTGTGGGAAGCCGTTTTCGCTATAACCTACATCCTCATCGCTTGGCGATTGACGGTCGGTGCGGGCGACAAGGCGCGTTACGGGGAGACTTCCCTGCTGCTTCAATTTCCCATTTGGTGGGCCTATGCCGCCTGCGCCGTTGCGGCATGGGTTGCGGTGGCAGTTTGCCTCTACTCGCTTTGGCTGCACGCCCGCGAAATTTCGCAGCCGGACGGGGCCCCATCGTGAGTGACCTGCAGATCGGTATGGTCTCCCTGCCGGTCCTGCTCGCTCTTATCGCGCTTCGAATGCCCATCGGGCTGGCAATGCTGGTCGTCGGTCTGGGCGGCACGGCGGTGGTGACCGGCGGGCCTCTGGTGGTGTTGGCGAAGCTGAAGACCGAGACATACGGCCTATTTTCCAGTTACTCCCTATCCATCGTGCCGCTGTTCCTTTTGATGGGCCAGTTGGCGACGCTGGGAGGCATGTCCACGGCGCTTTTCAAAGCGGCGGAAGCGTGGCTCGGCCACCGCAAGGGCGGCGTGGCGATGGCGGCGGTGGGTGCTTGCGCCGGGTTCGGCGCCATCTGCGGTTCGTCGCTGGCAACGGCGGCTACGATGGGACAGGTGGCGCTGCCGGAGATGAAGCGCGCCGGTTATTCCAGCGGCTTTTCACAGGCGACACTGGCGGCTGGCGGCACGCTGGGTATCCTCATTCCGCCCTCGGTGGTGCTGGTCATCTACGCGGTCCTGACCGAGCAGAACATCGCCAAACTGTTCCTAGCAGCCTTTATTCCCGGCCTGCTGGCGATGGTGGGATACATGCTGACCATCCGCATCGTCATGCAGTTTTCGACCGACAGCGCAAAGCTGAAACCGCGCGTGCCATATCGTCGAAGACTGTCCGCGATGGCCGAAATCTGGCCGGTGCTGCTGATCTTTTTCCTCGTCATCGGCGGTATCTATCTGGGCTGGTTCACACCGACCGAAGCCGCCGCCATCGGTGCAGTCGGCACAGGGCTGGTCGCTTGGGCGAAGGGTGGATTGACCCGCACCAGCCTGTCCGGCGCGGTGCTGGCCACGGCGTCCAACACGGGCATGGTGTTCTTCATCATTCTGGGCGCGGGCTTCTACAATGCCTTCCTCGCGCTAACACAAGTGCCGCAGGAAATCTCGTCGGTCATCGTCGCGCAGGGTCTGTCGCCCTGGCTCGTGCTGATCGCGGTGCTGGCGCTGTATCTGATCTTCGGCTGCTTCATGGATTCGCTGTCCATGATCCTGCTGACGATCCCGATCTTCTTTCCGATCATATCCGCACTCGACTTTGGCCTGAGCGCGGAGGAGACGGCAATCTGGTTCGGCATTCTGGTGCTGGTCGTCGTGGAGGTGGGGCTGATCACCCCGCCGGTGGGTATGAACCTGTTCGTCATCAACGCGATGGATCGATCGTCTCACATTCTCGCCACCTACCGCGCCGTGTTGCCGTTCGTCGCTGCCGACATCGTCCGCATCGCCGCCCTCGTCGCGTTTCCCTCCTTGTCTCTCATCCTGCTACGCGCATTTGGCTAGACCGCACTCCTTGCCAGATTGCGCAACGCATCGTGGACCACATCCGGTCCGACCACCGCTTCGCGCACCAGCGTGTCGAAGCGCGAGACGAATGTGCGGACCTGGTCGTCCAGCGTCACCACCAGATAGACCCCGCCGATATAAACGGCGGCCCGCTGCCGCCCGAACACTGTAAAAGGCGCGGTAAACGACCGCGTGTCATCGTAGAGATGCAGCCGCATGGCGGGGTAAAGCCGTTCGCACATATCAGCCATATGGTGCAGCTGCCGCGCCGCTTCCGCACCCGTCGTGTTCTTCCAGACACCGCTGCGGTCGGCGAGATTCTCCAGCCGTTGCAACGGCATGGCGATTTCCAGATCACTGTCGGACAGGCTGATACCGTCCAGAACCGGGTCCGGCACGCCGCGGTCTTGGCCCCGCCCTGAAACGGGCAATAGAGATGGCCCGGCATTCTCGTCGACGGCCTTAAGGCTGAGAATATCGGGCAGGATGGACGGTACGTAGCGGATCTTGAAACCGGTCGCTTCCCGGTGCCATTGCTCCAGCGGCGTCGGCCCTTCTGTCGGCTCGGCCCGTTCCAGCATGGAGGATAACGGCATCTGCGAACCGCCCTCCCGCGCGTTTTCCATCATCAGCAGCCAGTCGATCGACACCCCCGTAGCGCTGGCGATGCGGCGCAGCATTTCGGCGCGGGGAAGGCGGTTGGCGCGGGTATCGAGAAACTGGCTCAGCGCAGAACGGTCCATACCCGTCTGCCGCAGAAATTCAGCCGTCGACCGATCCGGCGATGCCACAAGACTTTTCAGACGGTCCCGAAAGCCGCTGGCGAGATCGCGCTTGTCCATCTGTGGTCCGTTGTGTTTACGCAATAGTATTGCGTATGCGTTGTGCATTCACGTGAACATTCCGTCAAACACTCTTTTGACCCTACGTCCGGCACCTTCTAATATAGTGATAGATTGACAGTTGATAACGGCATCATGAACGGACCGGGGCAAACGATTGAAATTGCACTGGCGGGTGACGGACGTGCAAGCGGAAGTAACCAACGGCCCCGGAGGGACTTGATCGAATGGCCAACGCTGGCCGTCGCTCTCGCCTGCTTCGCCGGATACGGCGTCATCACCGCATACGCATTGCCGCTTGGTCTGTGGATCGCCGTTCCGGCGCTTGCGCTGGTACTCGTTCTGCACGCGTCGTTTCAGCACGAACTCGTCCACGGACACCCGTTCCGGTGGCGGCCTGCCAACGACGCGCTCGGTTTTCCCGCGCTTGGTCTGCTCATTCCCTATCAGCGGTTTCGCGACACGCACCTCGCCCATCACCACGACCCGTCGCTGACCGACCCCTACGAGGATCCGGAGACGAACTATATCGACCCGCTGGTCTGGAACCGGATGCCGAAGCCGGCCCGCGCAATATACCGTTTCAACAACACGCTGGCGGGGCGGATGCTGGTCGGGCCGTTTTTGTCGATGGCGACGTTTTACAGGTCCGACTTGCGCGGTCTGCTGCGGGCTGATCGGGCCATCGTCCAGGCCTATCTGCTGCACGCAGCAGGGCTCGTACCGGTCATCGTTTGGGCCAGCACCGTCTCCACGCTCCCGCTTTGGGCTTATCTTGTCGCCTGCTACCTATCCCACGCAATCCTGCGGATCAGAACCTATCTCGAACACCGGGCGCACGACCACGTGGGTGCCCGTACCGTGGTGATCGAGGATCGCGGATTGCTGGCTTTCCTTTTTCTCAACAACAACTTCCACATCGTTCACCACACGTTTCCCAAGGTCGCTTGGTATCGCCTGCCCGCGCTCTACTTCGCCACACGCCAAAAATTTCTGGGGCGCAACCACGGCTATCGCTACCGCTCCTATGCCGATGTCGCGCGGCAATATCTGCTGCGCGCAAAAGACCCCGTCGCCCATCCGCTCCGACCCGGTCTGGTGACCGCGCAGAACAGTCCCGACTTGCCGGAATCGGCAACCCTGGACCTGCCTCAGCCGGAACAGAACCACGCCTGATGGGGCAACCGCTCGCCGTCCTTCCCATGTATGATTGGGACGCAATGCGCGATGCCACCGGCGACTGGTGGTCCTGCCTGCGGGATGCTGTTCGCGAAGCGGGTTTTGAAGCGCCAAAGGCGCTCGACCGGTCACTTCGGTCATTGGACGCGTGGCGCTCCCCCAACCTGCTGTTTGGCCAGACATGCGCCTTGCCATACGTTACGCATTTGCAGGCGCATTGCGATATCATCGGCATACCCGTTTTCGCACCCGCTAACGGGCAACCGACACTTCCAGCGGGCAGCTACAACAGCTTGGTCGTGATCCGCAAAAACGACCCGCGAGACAGGCTGGCGGATTTCCGCGAGGCGGTGGCGGCAGTAAACGGGGTCGACAGTCTGTCCGGCTCGATGGCCTTGCTGGAACTGGTCGCAACCGAAATGGGCAACGCCAGGTTTTTCCAATCCATCACCGCTACCGGTTCCCACGCCGCCAGCATCGCCCAAGTTGCGGACGGTCGTGCGGATATCGCGGCAATCGATTGCACGACTTGGGCGCTGGCGCAGCGCCATTTGCCTGCGGCCCGGATGTTGCGCGTTCTTACCCACACCGCGCTGGCCCCAGCGCTGCCCTATATCACGGCGAAGGGACGCAATGTGGAAATGCTGGCTGATGCCGTGGAACGCGCGCTTGCCGGAGTAGGGCCGGAGACGAAAGCGGCGCTCGGTCTCGTCGGGTTCGAACGCCGCACGAAAAGTGATTATTTGGGGATCGAAGCACGCCACCGTGCCACCCGGGCCATTGCCGAGGCGCACGGATTGGTCGCCTGAAGTAGAATGTGAAATGCAGTCCGCATTCAGGCATTCACCCGCGTCGAACGGATGAATGCCGTTTGTGAAAGACCGACGAAACGTTGCTTTGCGGTCGGTAAAAGCCACTTCACTGCCGGAGAAACACGTATCGCTAGGACTGATCGACCCGATTGCGCTTTTGCAATTTCTGCTCCCAGCGCATCGAATGACCGACGATGGTGTTCAGATCATCATGCAAAGGCACCCAGCCGGTTTCCGCTTTTAACAGCGCGGGGTCGGCGACGACATGGGCCTCATCACCCCGTCGTGCCGCCACCGTTTCGATTTTCAAGTCACCGCCCAGACGGCCCACCGTTTCCGCCACCTGACGCACGGAAAAACCGATGCCGTAGCCCGCATTGGCAACCAGATTGCCGCCCCCGTTCCGCAGCCGCTGCAAGGCGAGGTAATGGGCGCTGGCAAGGTCGCTGACGTGGATGAAGTCGCGCACGCAGGTGCCATCCGGCGTGTCGTAGCCGGTGCCGAAAACCAGCAGCCGCCCGCGCTTTCCGGTCGCCGCTTCGCAGGCCACCTTGATGAGATGGGTCGCCCCCACCGTCGATTGCCCGATCCGGCCCTTCGGGTCGGCTCCGGCGACATTGAAATACCGCAACGCGGTGTAGGTGAGTGGTGACGCGGCGGCGATGTCGGCCAGCATCATCTCGCTCATCAGCTTCGAGCGGCCATAGGGCGTGTTCGGCAGCGTTGCTGCGCTCTCCGCGACCGGCTCACGGCTTACGGTGCCATAGACCGCGGCAGTGGAAGAGAAGATGAAGTGCTTTACCTTCGCTTCCAGACATGCGCCCAGCAAGGCATGGGTCGCTACGCAATTATTGGCATAATAGGCGAGCGGGTCCGTGATGGAATCTGGAATGACGCTGGAGCCGGCCAGATGAATGACCTCGGTAATGGCGTGGTCCGCCAGTATGTTGGCGATGCGTTCCTGGTTGCCGACATCGGCGGTTTCCAGTGTCACCTCGTCCGGCAACGCCCAGTCGAAACCCGTGGACAGGTTGTCGACGACGACGACGCGCTCATCATAGGCGAGCAATTCCAGTACGATGTGAGAGCCGATATAGCCGGCACCGCCGGTCACGAGAATTGTCATAGCAGCGCCTGCCCTGTGATCCTGCCGTTCAGATGCCACTCCGCGCTGCGCCTGTCGATAACGGACCTGCCGATGGTATAGTTTGAGCTCAATACAGGAAACGGACGAGGACGATTCGATGGCCAAATTGGGCACCGTGCCGCAACGCACATCCTATGATGTGGTGATCGTAGGCGGCGCAATCATGGGCGCATCGACCGCGTGGTTTCTAACGGACAACCCTGATTTCAACGGCACCATTCTCGTTGTGGAGCGCGACCCGAGCTACGAATTCTCCTCCACCATGCATACCAATTCCTGCATGCGGCAGCAATTCTCCACGGACCTGAACGTCCGCATCTCTCAGTTCGCCGCCGATTTCGTGAAAAACCTGCGCGCCTACATGGGCGGCGATACCCGTGTGCCGGACCTCGCGATCCGGTCCTTCGGATACATGTATCTGGCCGACACCGAAGCGTTTGCGGACGTGCTGCGCGACAACCTTGCGGTGCAGAAGGCGGCGGGTGCAGCGACGCAGTTGATGACTGCGGATCAGATCAAGGCTGCCTATCCGTTTTATAATGTCGACGACATCGTGCTGGGCTCCATCAACCTGGTGGACGAAGGATATTGGGACGGCACCGCCGTTTTCGACTGGTGGCGTCGCTCCGCAATCGAACGCGGGGTTGAATACATCTCCAACGAGGTCGTTGCCATGACGCGCAACCCGGCGGGCACCGCGATTGAAAGCGTGACGCTCAAATCGGGTGACACGGTCGCCTGCGGCCATGTGGTTAACGCGTCCGGCCCCCGCGCCGCCCGCACTGCGGCGATGGCGGGGCTGACCGTTCCGGTGGAGCCGCGAAAACGCTATTCGTGGATATTCTCAGCCGAACGGCCTCTCGACCGCGACCTGCCGCTGACCATCGACCCCTCCGGCGTGCATGTGCGCGAAAATGGTGGCGGCACTTACCAGTGCGGTGCCCATACGGGCATCGACCCGGCGGTGGATTATGATGACTTCGCCTTCGACCACGACCTGTGGGAGCAGCATGTCTGGCCCGTTTTGGCGACACGTATTCCGCAATTCGAAGCCGTGAAGGTGACGAGCCAATGGACGGGCCATTATGCTTACAACACGCTCGACCAGAACGCAGTCATGGGCCCGCATCCGGAGGTAAAGAACTTCATTTTCCTTAACGGCTTTTCCGGCCACGGCCTGCAGCAATCACCCGCGATGGGGCGCGGCACGGCAGAATGGTTGACCTACGGCGAATACCGCACGCTCGACATGCGCCCGTTCCACTATGACCGTATTGTACGGAACGAGCCGATCATCGAACGGGCCGTGATCTAAGGGCCGGAAAATCAATAAGCGTAGCAATCCGGCAAATTCCTAATCGCTTTCGCCGAAGCGACGACCGACATTGTCGGCCATCACCGCATCGCGCTGGCCCATTGGTTCATCATGGCCAATGGTGGAATCATAGGCTGTCTGATGTTCGAGTTCGGAATCGATTTCCCCGCCAAGGACGAGAACGACGATGACAAGCCATAACCACGTCATGAAACCGATAATTGCGCCGAGGCTGCCATAGGTTTCGTTGTATGACCCGAAATTGGCCACGTAGTACGAGAACAGCGCCGATACCGCGACAGCGGCAACCACAGCGAAGATTGCACCCGGGGTAATCCATTTCCATTCCGGATGGTCCCGGCTTGGGCCGTAGCGATAGAGTAGTGCCATGAATGCGAGAAACCCGACGAGCGCCGCCGCGATGGTCAGACCGGTGATGACCATGGCTGGAAGCGTCACCCCGATCACACTCTGAAAGGTCGTGAAAGCCGCATTGAAACCGGCCAGCACAATGATGCCGACGATAAGTGAAACCGTGAAGGCAAGCGTGACCAAGTTGAGCGCCACGAAGCCGCGATCTTCGCGCTCATCGTAGGCAATGTTCATAGCGTCGAAGAGAGATTTCATACCGGCATTGGCCGACCAGAGAGCCAGCCCGAGCGAGACCAGAAACGTCAGTCCCAATGTGGACTCACCTGCTTCCGTCAACCGTTCCAGCTGCTCGGTCAGAATATCGATGGCACCGCCGGGCATGACGCCGGACAAGGCAGCGGCCTGTCCTGCAATATCAGCCGGATCGAGGATCAGCCCATAAATCGATACGAGTGCGGCGAGCAGAGGGGCGAGCGCCAACAGCAAATAGAATGTCACGCCTGCCGAAACGAGCATGACCCGGTCGTCGCTGATTTCCTGATAGACCCGCCACGCCACGTCCTTCAGCCCTCTGGCCGGTATCTCCGTTGGGGACTCGGCACCGCGCCCGCGCGTGGCAGGCGAATTTGCAGCGGCTTCCGCGTCGCGCTCGGCTTGAATTCTTTCCCAGTTTTTGACGGCTTCGCGGCTCATACGGATGTTCCTGACAGGCGGTTGGGGTGCTGAACCGCTTAGCGGTCGTTGAATTGGTGAGTGAAACGGAACGCAGCGGTTCAGGTTGCAAGTCCGGTTTGGTTATGAACCGGATCAGTCATGGGCAGGCTCATGGTCACGACCGCTCAGGAATTCGCCCAGCGTGTCCAGCACTTCGAAGTGGTCGCAGATGGTTTTAATGATCACCAGCATGGGAACAGCCAGCAACGCGCCGACAATGCCCCAGAGCCAGGCCCAGAAGGCGACTGATATAAACACTGCAACGGCATTCAACTGCAAGCGCCTCCCCACGATTAGCGGGGTAATAACCTGCCCCTCTAAAAATGTGCACATGAAATAGAAGCCGCCGACCATCAATGGAAGCGACAACGTGTCGAAACTCACAACGGCCACCGCGACTGCCGCTGCCATGCCGATCAGCGCTCCGATATAGGGAATAAAGTTGGCCAGCGCTGCGATGATGCCAAAAATGTAGGGGGTCGGCATACCCAAGAACCACATGCCGACGCCGACCACGATACCTAGTGAGATATTGATAAGGGTAATCGTAAACAGATACCGGGAGACGACCCTCTCGACATCGTGAGCGATTTTCAGTGCGCGCTTCTTATCCTTCAACGTATCGAATGTTCGCACCAGTTTGGAATAGAACAGGTCTCCCGAACCAAGAAGGAATGCCAGCAAGACGGCGGTTATCGTCAGAGACGTTAGAGCAGAGAGAATGGAACTTGCTGCGGTTTGCATGAGGCCGGGGCCTTTAACGGTAACGGTTTGCACATCGGCATCCTTGGACACATCGTCCACCTGCTTCTCGGCATCTTTGATCGCTTCCATCGGAGCCCGCAGAACCGACAGCTTGCTTTCCAGCTGACGTCCGATTTCCGGCGCACGATCGACCCAATCGGATACCGGCACCATCAGCGTATAAGCGCCCAGCAGCGTTGTCAGAAACATGGAAACGACGATGACGACCGCACTCAGAGCGGCCGGCACGCCACGACGGCTGAACCAGCGAACGAGGGGCGATAGTGTCAGCGCCAGAATGAATGCAAGGATTACTGGCAGGAAGAATTCCTGCGCAAAATAGAGTGACGCGATAATGGCGATAGTGAACAGCCCCTGAACCGCAAACCGCGGAACGCCCTTGCTGTCAGGCTCTTCCTGAATAACAGGCGGCACCGCGCGGGGATTGGGATCGACGCGCAAACCCATTTCCACGGCGGCTTCCTTAGCCACTTTCGTGCTGGCCGCGAGCGAATTGGTGATGTCGTCGGAATTGTTGGAAGTCGGGTTCGCTGTGGTCACGCTATACTGCCCTATGCCGCTCCGAAGCGGTGCGATGGAGCAGAACGTGCCGCGAGCCATCGGGTTCCCAGTGACGAATTTTCGCGGTTTCTGCGATTGTCGGGAACATTCGAGGCATACCCGGATTAAGGCAGCAACGGGCATTCGATATCGGATGTCACGACGCTAATATCCTTTCCCCGCGGAGACATGACGATGAAAAATAAACCAGCCGATCCACAAATTGGAAATGCCGACAACACTCCTACGCCGGGCGGACGGCCTCCTGTTTCAGGGCAAGCCAAACCACAATCCACGGCATCCGAAGCTGCAAGCGCGGCGAAAAACAAAGCCGCCAACATCGCTGGTTCCGCCGCGTCTGCCGCACGCAGCCGGGCTGCGTCTTTAAGCGATCAAGTGGAGCACGAGGCCGAAAGCGCCGTGGATTCCGTGATTTCCCGCGTTCACGAACGGGTCGATGCGGGCAAGGATCAGGCGAGCGGCTACGTCTCCTCGTTCGGGCGGGCTCTGCAAGCGGCCAGCAACAGCCTTGAAGACGATGGGCTCACGCTACCGGCCAGCTATGTGCGCGCTGCAGCCAATGGTCTCGACCAGGCCGCCAACGAGGTGGACGGGTTCGACACCGGCTCCATCACTTCCAACGTCGAGCACTATGTGCGCGGCAATCCGATGCTGGCGGTCGCAGGCATGACGCTCGTCGGGTTCGCACTGACAAAATTCATCGGATCCGGCCGCCGTCGCTGACCGGTCCGATACACAATTACACGGAGACTTTTTATGACCAACCCGACCAATATCGCCGACACTGTGCGCGCCCTTTTTTCCGATGCCACGCTGCTGGTAAAACAGGAAGTTGCGCTTGCCAAGGCTGAGGCGAATGAAAAAATGGGGCAGATACAGACCGGCGTAATCGGTCTGGTCAGCGCGTTGTTTATCGCGTTTGTTGCTCTTCTCGTTCTTGTTCAGGCACTCGTAGGCGCGCTTGCCAAGCTCGACTTTCTCGATCTGACCACGGCATCTCTGATCGTAGGCGTGATCTTGGCTATCGTCGCCTTTATAGCGTTCAAGGCCGGGCAGAAGGCACTGACGGACCTTGCCCCCGACCGCACGATCAACTCCGTGCGTGAAGACGCCAGAACGATCCGGAAAGGCGTGTAACCCGATGGCCAACTCACCTTACAAGCGCGATCCCGACCGGATCGAAGACGAAATAGACAATACCCGGTCCCGCATCGAAAGCAGGCTCGACCTTTTGTCTGCCCAGTTTAGCCCGTCCAATCTCATTGACCGCGCGCTGAACACGGGCGAGGCTACGAGCAATGGCGACCAGTTTGGGCTGATGATGGAACGGGCGCGCTCCAACCCGTTGTCGGCGGCTTTGATTGCGGCCGGCCTTGCAGGAATGATGCTGCAAAAACCTGAGCCGCGGCCGGTCGAGACGACGGACCGCCATCCGATCGAACCCTATTCCAACGATCCGGCAGAGCGTATCGCGCACAATCTGTCTACGCTGGAGACCCAGGCCGACAGTTTGCGCGATGATGTGAGTTCCACTGCCGGGTCCATTGCCGACAGCGTTTCCTCAGCGGCTGCAACAGTTCGCAGTGCGGCAGGCGATATGGTCGATCGCGTGACCGGCTCCGCCGAACGCACAAGCCGGGATGCGGAAATTGCCTATGTCCGCACGCGGTATCGCACGGAGCGTAAAGCCGACGAAGTGCGCCAAACCTTGCGCGATGCACCGGTTCGCGCCAAGGCCGGTGCCGAATATGCAGCGGACTGGGTCAAGGAAAACCCGCTCCCTTCCGGCTTGTTTGCGCTGGCACTCGGGGCGACGGTCGCCACGATATTTGCCGCCGGCCAGTCGACCGAGCCGCGCAGGCGGAGCCGGTTCACCGAAGACGATATGGACCGCGAAGCGGCTGCCCGTGCGACCCGCGTTGCTGCGGTTGCCACAACCCGGACGCGCCGTGAAAATGCCGCTGCGGCAGTTGCTGCATCTGAGCCAGCGGCTGGGACAGCACCGAAAATGGCAAAGCCGAAGGCTAAGTCAAACAAGACTGCACCGTTGCTGAAAACCGCACCGGATACCGGGAGCAAAACCATTTCGCCACGGACGAAGCGCAGCACTGCGCCCAAGCCATAGTCGATAGATTTTGCCGTAGACCTGCCTAGCGCGCCGCTCGAACCTTGTGGTTCGGGCGGCGTTTTGTTGCGGAGTGAGCGACGGCCTCTGATATCCGTTTCTTCAAGGAACGTCGTCTCCCACCCGAATTCGACTTAGTATGACATAGCACCTAGTGAGTTGATCAGTTGCGGAGCGGTCCGCCGTCTGTGAGCAATATGCCACGGAAGAACGTGCGGAAGGTCCATCCTCTGAAGCCTGTAACGCTCACATCGCTGGCCGATCTTGCATCGTGGAACGCAGATACGATTATCGACGTTCGGGCACCCGCCGAATATGCCCATGACCATATTCCGGGCAGCATCAACCTGCCGGTTTTGGACGATGCACAGCGTGCGGAGGTCGGCACACTCTACAGGCAGGTCAACCGCTTTCAGGCGCGCAAGATCGGTGGCGCACTGGTGGCGCAGAATACGGCGGCCCATCTGCAGGGACCGCTGGCTGACAAGGAAGGCGGATGGCAACCGCTGGTCTATTGCTGGCGCGGCGGGCAGCGTTCGGGAGCCTTTGCCACCATTCTCGATCAGGTCGGCTGGCGGGTGCGGGTGCTGGATGGCGGTTATCGCAGCTATCGCCGGAAGGTGACTGCATTGCTTTACGACGCGCCATTGGACGGGCTGCGCCTTGTCGTAGTCGCCGGTGGCACGGGTACCGGCAAGACGGCGCTTCTCCACGCCTTGTCAGCGGAGGGCGCGCAGGTGCTGGACATCGAGGGACTGGCCGAACATCGCGGCTCGCTGTTCGGGCGCACCGGTGTTCCGCAACCCTCGCAAAAGATGTTCGAAACACGGCTGGCTGCGCAGATTACGGGTTTCGACCGACAGCGCACGGTTTTCGTCGAATCCGAAAGCAGCAAGGTAGGCGACTGCACCATTCCGCCTTCCCTATGGGCGCGCATGGCAGACGCCCCGCGTATCCACATCACCGCACCGCTGGCTTCGCGCACGCGGTTCCTGTGCGACGCCTATGGCGATATTACGCAAG
Source organism: uncultured Alphaproteobacteria bacterium (assembly GCA_963841615.1). GTDB lineage: Bacteria > Pseudomonadota > Alphaproteobacteria > Rhizobiales > Rhizobiaceae > Pseudahrensia. The sequence continues at coordinate 252,775 of CAWJDI010000005.1, forward strand.
ATGCGACGGTGCTGGATGAGCTGCTGGACAAACTGCGGCCCTATCACGCCGGTGACCGGGTAGACGGGTGGAAGGACAGCGTGGCTGCCCGGAACTGGCCGGCGCTGGCGGAAGGTCTTATCACCCACCATTACGATCCGCGTTACGACCGTTCGGGCGCGACGCGGTCGATGACTGTCGACACCATAGACCTGCCCGATCTGAGCGAGGCTACACTGGCCGTCACTGCGCGCGATCTAGCCGCGCGTTTCAGCTAAGACGCAGATGACCACCCGACCCACCGGCGGCCGTCAGGCGCCCGATCACATGCCCCGCGCAGCCTGCGGCGGCGAGCGCTTCAAGCGTGGCACCGACATTCTCCTGCGGAACGGCAACCAGCAGCCCTCCTGCAGTCTGCGGGTCGTGTAACAGCGCATCGTCGATACCCTTCAGTGGAGCATCCGCCCGATTAGCGGACATGAGCGAGGAGGATACGCCCGCATCAGATAGCGCCCGCGCACCCGCATGAAGCGGGATCGCATTGCGGTCGAGTTCGGCATCGAGGTGCGATGCCCGGCATATTGCGCGCACGTGACCGGCCAGCCCGAAACCGGTCACATCGGTCATCGCATGTGCCACCGGGGCGAGCACGGCGGCCTCCCGGTGCTGCGGCGTGGCCATGATAGCCAGAGCGGCGGCGACATCGCGGCCATCGGCCCGGCCTGCCATGTCGGCGGCCAGAATGACGCCGGTGCCGATTGGGCGGGTTAGGATCAGCATATCGCCCGCCTGTGCCCCGCCGACTGTCAGAGGCATGGCCTCCCGCGTGCCGGTAACGGTAAACCCGATAGTCAGTTCCGCGCCCATTGTGGTGTGGCCGCCCACCAGTTGCGTGCCAGCCGCTTCCAACACATCCGTCGCGGCTTCCGTGATTTCCGCCAGCGTGCGCGCCTGCAAAGCCGCCGACATTTGCGGCAGGATGATGAAAGCCAGCGCCACTTGCGGTTTTGCACCCATGGCCCAGATATCGCCCAGCGCATGCACGGCGGCGATGCGGGCCATCATGGCCGGGTCTTCTATCGCGGCGCGCAAATGGTCCGTGCTGATGACCTGATAGCTGCCATCGGGTTGTTTCAGGATCGCCGCGTCGTCCCCCGCGCCGGCAACGACGTCACCATGCGGGGCGGGCAATGTGGCCAATGTGCCGGACAAGACCCCTTGCCCCACCTTGGCACCGCAACCGCCGCAAAGCGGCGCGGCAGCGAGGATGTCGGCCACACCCAGCGCCGCAATGCCCTTCACTTTGAGCGATGGCATGGGAGGCAGGTCTCTCAGTTTGCCCATGAATTTAGCATCGATCCTGTCCTTCCAGCGCCATAGCAACGGGCCTTGCAGCGTCAGACCGAACTTTTCCGCGAGTGCCGACTTGCCGCCGAGCGCAATGAGTTTGAGATAGTTTTTCTGCGGTCGCCACACCTTGCGCCGTCCACCCGATAGCGCGGCGCGCAGGTTGTGGTGCAAAAAGGGGGCGGCCCGCACGGCAAAGACGCCCGCCTTGGGCCGCTCGGCTTCCAGCATGACGGCGCAATCTCCCACGGCGAACAGTGTATCATCGCCCTTTACGCCAAGGTCCGCACCGATCTCGATGAAGCCGTCCCGTTGTGGCAGGTCGCTGGCCGCGACCCACGTATGGGGAAAAGCGCCCGCCGCGCCGATGCACAGGGATGCCGCAACGGGGGGCTGGCCGTCGACGATAACGCGGTCCACCTCCACACGGCTCACGCGCGCATTGCGGCGCACCGTAATGCCGAGATCGTCTATCGCCGCCAGAATACGTCGTCTGGCGCGCGCACCCATGCCGGAAATCTCCGGTCCCGACTGAATAATGGTAACCTGCGGTTTCACACCGCGCTCACGCATAGCATGAGCCATGGCCATCGCCAGTTCGCACCCCGCAACGCCACCGCCGATTACCGCCACATCGGGCGGAATTTCGCCGCTCGCAGCCTCTTCGATGAAGCCGCGCCAACGCTCCGCAAACACGTCCAGCGGTTTGGCGGGCATGGCGTGTTCGGCAAACCCCGGCAGGTCCATTTTCGCCGTAATGCCGATGTTGATGGAGGCCGCATCATAGGCGACCGGTGCCCGCCCGCGCAGCGTGAACGTCCGTGCCTGTCTGTCGATGCCGGTCACATGGTCGAGGATCAGCCGTGCCCCCGCATGGCGGCAAAGGCGGACCAAATCGATTTCAAGCTCATCGCGCGTGTAGTGTCCCGCTACATGGCCCGGCAGCATACCTGTGTAGGGCGCCGTCGGCCCTGGATTGATAAGTGTGAGCCGCGCGCCGGGCAGTGGATTCATGCCCCAGGCCCGCAACACGAGCGCATGGGCATGACCACCGCCGACCAGCACGAGGTCGCGTGTCAAGGGAACGGTGGTGAGCAAAGCGGGGCGGCCTTTTGGCAGGTGTCGAACTATGTCTTCCTCATACCGGATGGTATGCCGGTCGCAAAAACCCGACGATAAAGAATGCACAGGCGTGTGAAGCTGGATGCCATTATCAGAATCATCTTGCGGAAGAGTGGTGCACCCGAGTGGATGAAACTGGGCACTGGGAAATCAAGGTACCTAGATGTCCAAAAAAGTAAAGAAAAACGACCGGTTATCCGTCAGTACACAGCAAAATTACGACCGTCGGTTCCGATCGCTTGTGCAGCGCTATAGGCAAGCTCGCGCGCCAGGTACGGCGTATTTGGAAAACGCTTACGGTTTTGCGAACTGGCTGATTGAGCAGAGAGACGATTGGGCATCATCAACCTGGCGCCAATATCGTGCGTCAACTGTGTGGGCGATTTCGGAACCGACTCATTGCCTAATGAATTGCAATGCGCCCGAACTGAGCACGGCGCTCGACTTGCTGACCAGAACAGTTCCATCGATGGGTAAGCCGGACGTTAAACGCACATCCTCTCGCAAGGCCAAACGGCTGCTACCAAAGGATCACAGCAAACTGGCGAACTGGATTGCAAACGGTCGATCAAGCAACGCCAAAGAAGCATTGGGCATGTTCGACGTAACAATCATCACCGGCCTCCGTCCGATCGAATGGCGCGACGCACGTTGGCATATCGATGACGACGGAACATTCACCCTCACTGTCCGGAACGCTAAAGATACCCATGGTCGAGCTCCTGGCAAATATCGACATCTGAAGTGGCGATCACTGCCAAGCACCGAACGCGATGCGATCATTGATTTTATCAAACTTGTAGAAGCACGAACCAGAGGCGAGCTAGGGCCGTTCCAAAAGTGGTACAATGTCATTCGTACTGCATTTCGACGTGCAGCAGAAGAATGCTGGCCGGCACGTGAACAGCGTCCCTCTATGTACACAGCTAGGCATATTGCTGCTGCAATGTTCAAACTAATTTATGGTCCGGTGGAAGTTGCCGCTTTAATGGGCCATGCATCGGATGATACCGCGACCAACCACTACGCGAGACCTGCAAAGGGTAAAAACGCCGTTCGTCCGGAAGACGTTGCCCACCTTGTACCTGAACCTGCTCCAGAGGTTATGGCTTTAGTAAGGAAGATCCGTGATCACCAGTTTGTCATCAACAAACCACCCATACTATCGAATCTCCCGTAGGAAATATTATTTAACTGTCCGAAATAACCATTTTAATCACAAACACTTACAAAACAAAAAGATATTGGAAATAGCTTATATTGAATTTGGATTAATTCATACACAACCCTATTTCCAACTCAATTTTCACGACCAATTGGCTTAATAACTCCGATTGGATTAAAATAAATCGAGTCCGCTTTGCGCCCCCAAATTTGACATTGAGAAATAGAATTCGCGGCACCGATAGCAGACGTTGACGTCCACAGGGTCTTATCATCCGCTGACCGGCATATTTGGGCTGGAAACGGACGTTCGCGGCTGATCGCTATGGTAAAGGCCTGAAACCTAAATCAAACGCAGTTTTTTAGTAACGTTCTTGGAAAAGGCTGATGTCAAACCTGTCCCATTCTCAAGCTGCTCATACCCTGATCTGCCAATCTCAATTCTGCCCGGCATCAGCACTAGTGGAACAACTTAGGTTGATTTTCTAACATCGAGCCATTGAGATCGCCATTGGTCCAAAAGATAATGGCGTGGGAAAGCCGTCATCTGCGTCGAGTCAATGAACGAAGCCATCGTCCGGTTCGGCCCGCCCGAGATCATGAACACAGATCAGGGAAGCCAGTTTACGTCGTTCGTCTGGACGGACAGGCTCCGGCGAACGAAAATTCGTATATTGATGGACGGCAAGGGACAGTTCCTCTACAACATCTTCATCAAATGTCTGTGGCGGAGCATGAAGTACGAGTGCGTTTGTCTGCAATTTTGAGAGACTGGTAGAGAAGCAAAAGCCGCGATCTGTAAATGGATGATGTTGTACGACAACCAACGACCGCATTCAGCGCTTGTGTAAAACCGCCAGCGGTATCTTACTGGTAACGAAATACGATCACATAGACCGATCAGCAGGAGCAGAGAGAAGGTTGGAAAACGCCAGATCCTGTCAAGCCATCGGGGAATAGCTCAGCGAGTCAGAGAGCGCTTAAACTCGCAACCAATTAATGGTTCTTGGACCTAGGGACCTGTCAACCAATTCCAAAGTCTGTCGCGCACGGCTGAGGCAAGTTTGGTTCGATATGAAGAACTCGTGTTGTGATGCGAGATATGCCGATATGCGTATAGCTGAACTATTGGCCAAGAAAACCAAGCGGGATATATTGGCTATTGCTCCAGATCGGTCGCTACTCGATCTTGCTCGATCCCTTTATAACAATGGGGTGGGTGCGCTACTCGTTGTGGATGACAACAGGAAGCTGGCCGGGATCGTGTCCGAGCGGGACATTGTCAAGCGGTTGGCAACTTCGACCGAACCCATGAACTCCTGCCCGGTCGCATCGATCATGACGCGGTCGGTCATCAGCTGCAGCCCGGAGGACAGTGTAGTCGCCACCTTGGCCGTCATGAACAAAAGGAAGATCAGGCACATTCCGGTGCTCGTTTACGGCGAGCCCCTGGCCATGTTGAGCATTCGCGAATTCGACATTGCCTGTCGGCATCTGGAGGCCTTGTCGCACACTGACGAACTGACGGGCCTTCCAAACCGGCGGTACTTTCTGGGTGCACTGGAGACCGAAACCGCCCGCCACAGGCAGACCGGTCAACCCATGTGCATCGCAATGCTCGACTTGGACCATTTTAAGCAGATTAACGACAGCTTCGGCCACGACACAGGCGATCAGGTTCTTCGCCAGCTGGCCGAGATCTTAAAAGGCAGATTGCGCGGCTACGATGTTGCTGGGCGCATCGGAGGCGAAGAGTTCGGGCTGTTGTTTCCCAACACGACCCTAGCAGCCGCCGTTACCGTCTGTGAAAATCTAGGCGACGCCATCCGCCGATGCAGGGTGACGACGTCCACCGGTTCGCTTTCCTTCACCGGTAGCTTTGGTCTCACTGTCTTCAACTGCCATGACGACGAGCCGGACGAGTTAATGATTGAAGCCGATCGTCATCTTTACCGCGCAAAGTCGGAGGGGCGCGATCGGGTGGCGTCAAGGCTCGACCAGAACGTCGCGCCGCTACAACCATCAGAACTGGATCTAGGCTCGATTAACCAGTTTTCACAGATAAACTCTGCCGAGTAGACCGACCGTGCGCAAATTCAGAACTCCTTATCGATACATAAGCAAAAAAGGGGGCTCCTTTTATGACATCGTGTGCGAAGAAGTCTTGGAAGCCATAAAAACACTCACTGCCAGCCTGTTCGGCACTGGACTTTCAGATGCCACTGTTCCGGAAACCATGGCATCTCAAGCGGCACGAGCATCACGTCGCGCTTTAAATGTCGCGTTGATCGGCTTTGCGGTATTGGCGGGCCTACTTGCGCTAGAAACTGCTATCGCAGAACGGATGTTGGAAAATGCAGCTGGTCGGGAATCAGCAGCCCGTATCGCTGTTGAACAAATCCTATACGCAGACGAAAAGCTTACCATGTCAGCAAATATGGCTGTCGCTACCGGTGAGGAAACTTGGATCGACCGGTACGAACGCGCCTTACCAGAAATCGATCGTCCAATAGCATTGGCAACGTCCTTGGCATCTCCGTTAGTAGCGGCTCGGTTCGACGCGGAAACGCGCGCGTCGAATGACGCCCTCGTGAGCTTTGAAAGGCGTGCTTTTGAATACGTCCGCAAGGGTCAACCGGAGCTTGGAAAAAAGATTCTGGATGGCTCCGACTACGACAGACACAAGACCATTCTTGCGAAAGGAGGCAGTCGATTTGCTGAAGCACTCGTCCTCGAATTGCAAGTCGAAATTCAAGAAATCAAGACTTGGGTGACAGTGGTTCGAACCGTTTCTGCGGCTCTCGGAATATTAGTAATTGGTTTTTTCGTTCGGCGGTGGCTTGCTCGCGCTGAATGTGCGCAGGCGGCTAATGAGAACATGCTTCAGCGACTTGCCTGGAGCGATCCTTTGACCGGGCTGGCCAACAGGGCCGCATTTGAAAAAGAATTAGCCAAAAGAACGCAAGACCCGTCCATAAACAAAACAATGTACGGTTTGCGCACAGTCGATAACATGGAACCCTCAACTCCAACGCACGCTCTCATCTCATTCGACTTGAACGGCTTCAAGCGGGTAAACGACAGGCACGGACACGCTGCCGGGGACACGGTGTTGAGAGAAGCTGGCCGACGATTGCAGGCGTCGCTGCCAACGGCGTTCGTTTCGCGAATTGGCGGAGACGAGTTTGCCGTACTCGACAGACTGGATGGTACGTTACTGACCGGGCTGACAAGCAAGGTTCGTGTTGCGCTGAGCGAGATGAATGAGCCAATTAAAGTTGGCGTAAGTGACCTATCGGTATCAGCGTGCGCTGGCATTGCTGCTATTTTCTCACAAGTCGAACCCCAGGAAGTCCGCCGAGGTGCCGATCTTGCGCTCTACCGTGCCAAGGAGGTGGGAAGCGGAGCTAACGGGTCTGCCAAAGTTCAGCTCTTCACGGAAGAAATGGATGCAGAGCATCGCGAAGAGCTGTTGGCCGATGACCGCGTTTGCGAGGCTCTACGAAACGATGAATTCAAAGCCTTTTTCCAGCCAATCGTTGACCTTGAGTCATCTGAACCGGTTTGTGTAGAAGCGCTGGCCCGTTGGCATCAGGATGCTGGGCAAACATTTCCGCCTGCTTATTTCCTGCCGCGTCTAGAGCGACTGGGCCGAACTTCCGATCTGACGTGGCTCATTATGGCCGATGCACTACGCACTGCCGTCACATGGGAGCGGCCCCTGCCAGTCTCTGTCAATGTACCACCCGCTCAACTCAGTATTGAATTTGCTGACCGCACTTTGCGCTTGCTGAAATCCATCGGGCTGCCGACCGACCGGCTCTACATCGAAATCCTGGAAACCGATTTTATCGAAGATGGCACATTGGCAACCGAGTGCCTGATAAAATTACGTGCCGCCGGTGTACGGGTTGCTCTGGACGACTTTGGAGTAGGCTCGTCATCGCTAGGTCAACTCGCCCGTGTAACTGTGGACAGGGTGAAAATTGACCGTTCGTTCGTTGCAGGCATTGGTGCGCCGTGCTCGGATGAAGCCGAAGCAGTTAAGTCAACCGGTAAGGCTGTAACACGCGCAGCAATTGAACTTGCGGCTGCGTTTGGATTGGAAGCAATTGCAGAGGGCATCGAAACCGAGGAAGATTCCGCAGCGTTGCGAGCGATGGGCTGCAAGCTCGGGCAGGGCTATCTTTACGCTCGTCCGATGGATAGTGCTGATATTTTCGCTTACCTGCGACGGGAATATGTCAAATCTCGCGGCGGATCGGCCAAACTAAAAGTTATAACCACAGGATAGCGCTCCATTCTGGGCAACTTCGCCGACTTTGCCGCAGAACTGGCGTCTTAATTGACTTTTAGCGACAACAGAAATTCGCTGGCATTTAGTTTCCGACGCTTGGTTGAGATGCCATTTCGTCAGTTTCTACAATCGAATGGAGATCTTCGCGCCCCTCATAGTCGTTATGATCCGTCACCCGGGTTCGCATCATCGGCTTTATCAGGCTGCGTTTTAATTTGTTTCAGAGCGTTACGCCGCACATATGCACAGCCCGCTCAGCGCCCTGCTATAGTTCGCCATAATTTTTTGGAAGGTCGTGATATCTACACATCGCAAGCAGAATGGGCCAATTGGCCGTTCTACAGGACGTCTGCCGTCTCCAGATCGATTTTGCAGCATCTGTTAACCGCACATTCTATCGTCGAATTAAGACGTTTGCGCCAGGATCGGCGAAATCCTCATCGCGTCGAAAATCACCCAATGACCATCACAGCGACCCGACCACAACCCGGACTGGGGTTTTACAATTTCATGAAGAAAATTCCGCTGGGGCGGAGTTACGTCTTTCGGCTCTATGCGATCTGTTTCGTCGGAACGCACATTCCTCTTTTCGTTGTCACCGCGCTTCTTTTACTGGAAACGGCTCGACCGGTATCAGATCAGATATACATCATAGCATCGCTTACGGCGGCCACACTCGTTGGAACGGGTTTGACGCTTGTAGGACTTACACAGGCGCTTCGTCCCATAGTGAGATCGGCTCACGCCCTGCGCGACTATAATGAACACCGCACCCTCCCCAACCTACCCATGAGTCGAAAAGACGATGCGGGAGAACTGATGGCGACTGTCAACGTGGTGTGTGACCGGTTGGAGACAGAATTGAGGCGACGTGAGCACCAAGCAGCGACTGATTTTCTTACCAAACTCAACAATCGTCAGGGATTATTCGATAAGGCCGTGACCATCCTCAATGAGGCTCGCCAGCATCAGACGGAGACAGCGTTGGTCTTGTTCGATATCGATCACTTCAAAATCGTCAACGATACTTATGGGCATCCTGTTGGTGACCGGGTCATTGCAAACATCGCAACACTCATTGCGGACCTAGCGGGGCCAAACCACGTTTGTGGCCGCATGGGCGGGGAAGAGTTTGCTGTTCTCATGAGCAATACGAGCGAAAGCGCGGCCCTCGCATGGGCCGAAGATGTTCGCATTGGCGTTGAACAGCTTGCATTTAACGAGATGAACGGCAGGTCGGTTACAGTTTCAGGTGGCATCAGCACTGTTCAGGTCTCGAAGGAAGCGAGCCTTCATGCTGCAATCGAAAGAAGCGACCACGCGCTTTACGCATCCAAAGAACATGGACGAAACCAGGTACAGCTGTCGCAAGATTAGCGCTGTCGAACACGGACCCTGATATCGACCAAATTTGCCCGTTGACCCACCCTAAGGTTCGAGCCCGAAGAACAGGAAAGTTCATCTCGGCGATCCTTTGTTTTCAATCGTTGAAAGGCTCAAGCAGCAAAGGCATAAGTCGCCCTACCGGCATGCTTGGCGGCATACAGGGCTTTGTCAGTCGTCGTGATTATAGTGTCGGGATCGAAGTCGCGGTCGCCGCATAGGGTTATCCCAATGCTCGTGGAGGCGCGCACATCATGGCCCTCTATAACGATTGTGGCCGCGAGTTCATCGAGTATGCGATCGGCGATAACAGTTGCAAGTGCGCGATCAATCGGACCCAGTAGCAGGATCGCAAATTCGTCACCACCAATTCGGGCAACGGTGTCGCCTTCTCGTGTTGCTTTGCGCAATGCCTTCGCAACATGGCGCAGGAGCGCGTCGCCAACAGCGTGACCCATCGTATCGTTGACCGCCTTGAAACGATCGAGGTCGAGCAGCAGAACCGCTCCTGCTTTCGCGTCCGCGCTCAATTTATCCTGCAGCATGGAATTCCAGTGTCTGCGGTTTGAAAGCCCGGTCAGCGCATCATGATTGGCATGCCACACGTTCTCACGGCGCGCGTCCTCCAACTCCGTGATGTCGTGTGTGACGCCTCGATAGCCAAGAAAGTCTCCGGTCGGTGCGTAATACGGTCGACCGCTAGACGACAGATGGCGCGTTCCATCTGGGAGATCGATAGAGTATCGGAAGTTACGGAACGGGCGCTGTGCGTCCAGATCAGCAAAGTGCGAAAGCCAGGGCTCGCCTTGGGCTGCAGTGCCTGTCAGTTCCCGCAAACTTCGGCCCAGCACAAACGCAGAAGGCCCGGCACTGCCATCGCTGGAGTCACGGTCCGAGTAGAAAGTGAAACACAGGTTCTCATCGATCTCCCAGAACGTGCTGACGGAGCTTTCTATGAAATCCTCCAACCGCGAACGCTCGGATCGAACCGGCAGTGGACCGTCGAGCAGATCGTCACTGGGTAACACGGTATCGTTCGTCATGGCTGCCAGTTGATCCTTCAGGAACGCTATCGGCAACAATCTAGGCGCACAATCTTAATGCGCGGCAAACCGGCAAGATCATATCTTCCGTGAGCCTTGCGCTATTGAATCCGTCGCTGAAGGTCGGCGACCAACTGATCGGGATCGTAGATCGTTGGCAACAGTTCGATGCGCCCATCTTTCTCCAGCAGAAAGCTGGGATACGAGGCAATCCCCATGCGGCGTCCGTCCGCAAACGCTGCCTCTGCCAAAACGGGATCGTGAATATCCGGCAGGGTGACACCCGGCGCTTGCTCGGCCAGCAGCGGCAGGTAGGCTTCGGGATCATTGGGATCCATGCCTTCACCATAATGTGCCTCGGTCACGGCATGTGCGAACCCGACTGCTTTATCGGGCGCGGCCTTCATGACGGCATGGACGGCAACGGCTGGCGGTGCGGAGGCGGCGATGGCTCTGGGGCTTTCCATCCAGTCATAAAACGCCTGCGAGGGCGCCCGGCCCGTCACGGCATGGAGCCTCTCGGCGGCATTGCGGACGTATCCCACCATCTCGACGGCAGGACGGACGCGGGGTCCGGTCACGAGACCGGCCATAGCGATCCGGATCGGCATGATTGCGGCCACGGCGCGAACGGCAGGCGCTGCGCCGTAGCACCACCCGCAGATAGGGTCGTAACCGTAGATGAAGGTGGGTATTTTGCCGCCTGCTACCCGATCTACGCACGCGTCAGTTTGAACGTTCATTTTTTCGCGCTCACGAACGGGGCCTGCTCGATCATGTTGTCACGTTCCAGCGCTTCCAGCATTGCGCCCGCAAGGTCGGTTCGATCGAGCCACGTCGCTGCCGGACGGTCGAAGGAGAAGGTCCATTGACCTGTCGCTCGATTGTCCACCAGCCGGGGCGGACGCAGAACGGTCCAGCGCGCAGTGCTGGCTGCCAGCATATCAACCTCCCGCTGGCGGTCGGCAAGCATGCGTCCGACAACGACCCTCATGATGAGGCCAATTGCTTTATCAGGGAAACCTTTGTTGTCGGCCGGCCGATCAACCGCAGCGCCAGCGACAGTTACGAAACGAACGGTCGGGTCGGCATGAAGGATCGCCTGCGTCGCGGTCGAGCAGACCGGCTCCGTATTGCTGGATGCCAGACAGGACATAACGGCGTCGGCGTCCTGAACAGCTTCTGAAAACGCCGCGTCGTCAAAGTCCGCGACGATGTTAGCATGAGCCACTTCGGCAGAACGACGGCCGAGAGCGGTGACATGATGGCCCGCTTCATTAGCAGCTTTGCACAAGGCAGTGCCCGTGCGTCCAGTGGCACCTAGGATCAACAGTTTCATCGAATGCCCAATCGCAATTCGGCGCTTGCGCGCCATACAGTTTGAAGGACAACAAGGTCATAAGCGTTTCGGCAAGTACGCACTTTCAGGATACCACCCAACAATGTCGATTAAACCAACAGTTCGGCCCGCAATATTTGCAGACGGCGATCCCGCTGAATGTCCGGTAGAACGCACTTTGAAGTTGCTCGGCGGACGATGGCGGTTGCTGATCCTGTTTCGTCTCGGTTCGGGCGGTCCCATACGATGGGGCGCACTGCGGCGAAGCCTTGCGCCCGTCACGGCCCGCGTTTTGACCGCCGCACTGCGCGCTCTGGAAGCCGACGGGCTCGTCTGGCGACACTCCGAACAGACCATACCTCCAGTCGTAACCTATGGTTTGACCGCACGTGGAGAAGCACTCGCGCCGGTCTTCGCGGCAATGGGGGCTTGGGGAGAGCACACCAGCGTAACGTAAAACATAGCGGTTCTCGAACATTAGCCATCCTCGATTGGAAACCGAGCTACACTTTCAAACGCTTTGAGAAGCAATTTGATACAACGGACTTTCGTAGGGCGCTCCGTTTTGTGCTAAAGGGCAGCATCGGTTTCTTCGAAAAGGATACGCCCCATGGCATGGCTCGTCATTGCAAACGATAGCGAGAAAGGCCCGGATATCCGGGCCAATCAAAATGTCATGGACGACATGTGGCAGTTCGAATTGCAGCACAAGGACAAGATCGTGGTCGCAGGCAGCCTGCGCAAGGACGACAAAGAGACCAAAAACGGCAGTGTTTTGTTGCTGGATGTCGAAACGAGAGAGGAAGCGGAAGCAATTCTGGCAGCCGACCCTTCCACCCAGTCAGGTCTGCGTGGCGAAGTGAGCATCCGGTGGCTGAACATCGCGATTTTAGATACAATCGAGCAGCCGTAATTGTGCTGCTCGTCGGTAACGATTCACTAAATTGGCACAGTTTTAAATCAAGCGTGTGATATTCAAGCCGTCATTTCCTTGCGGTCATCAATTACAAAGGGGACAAAGTGAGTCTGCCGAACTTGCACTAAATTAGTAGAGTGTCTGCTAGTCGCTTTTGGCAACCCGCTGGAACAATGTCTGCTATCGGCCATACAGCGCCGAAATGCGGAGTAACTTTTAACAGCCACTGATATCTCCACGTTGCGTCTGCACAGGCTACACACTGTGTCTGGCGCAACTGAACTCCGTACTGGCAGTCGTGAAATGCTCCTCAGCGCTAAATGGCGGCGCCTATCATGCGGACGGCGGGTTGGAATTCCGAGAAAACACCGATAATTTCACGTATTCCTCCTGTGCGCTCTCGGTACTTCCCAATTGAGCGCACAAGCTTGTAGCGGTTTCGCGGGGCCTTCAAACGGAGAACGAACTGGAAGCCGCTTTTGTTCTCGACCGTATCCGCAATAAGCTTCGGCAAAAATTCCTTATCGTCGGCGTGGTAGCGATCCATTGCGTAGTCCAGATCGATGCGGCCTGGCGTGTATGGCATGCTGTGAATGGCGTAGACGTCCTCACTCCAAACGGTATCCGCCGTGTCGACGTTCAACTGCCAGAAGCCGTAGCGATTGAAGGATGACAGAACGCCAAGCAGCTCATCGCCTGAGAAACTCAAACCCTCGCAACCTTGAACGGGGCGCAGTTCATCCCGAAAATCGATGTTCAAAAGGTCTGACTGGGGTTCGACAGTTCTAGCAGTCATTTGATCTCCGTACTTCGGTCCACTGCGTTTACCGCAATCAATTTAATTCGTATCGCGAAGGATCGTTGGCATTCGTTAACTTATTGACCCTTCTCGCCCCCCAAAATTCAAGAGTTCTTCATAAACGGCTTGGTAAGGTTTGAACTCAATCAACCTGTGCCGAGGCGGTTTCGAAAATGCTGGCTAAAAAGGTTTGCGATTATATCGAGACGATCGATGGTCTGGACACTGCCTACGACGTCTTCAAATGCGCCCGCAAACTCGGTCAGGAGTTTGGTGCAGACAGGTTTTCTATTCTCGCTGTCGATAACGGGTCGCAGAATATTGCTGGGACCGCGGTGGTCAACAATTGGGACCCGGAACTGCTTCAGGTTTACGATGGCGAGGGTCTGATGGACGGCTCTCCGGTGCTGGACCATTGTCGGAACGGCGACCGGCCTATGGACTACATTATGGATACGCTGCCTATGGATAGAGCGGCTGCGCGAAAGAAGCTCACTGTCGAGCTGTTCAACGACTTCGGCATGCAAAACGGTCTGGTCTGCCCTGTCGTCGCCAATGGTGGCCTACACGGCGGCGTATCGTTTGCGTCACCAAACCTCGAACTGAAGGCAGTCGACCTTCCGCAGGTTCACCTGCTTTCCAATTATCTGTTCAACCGCATTATTGCGATCTCCGACTATTCCGCGCTTCCTGGGCAAACCGAGAGCGAAGCCGACCTGCTCTCTCCGCGCGAGAAGGAATGTCTGACGTGGGCTGCCGCAGGCAAGACGGCGCAGGAGATCGGCATTATTCTGGAGATATCGACGAACACAGTCACCCATTATCTCACGACTGCCGGTCAGAAACTGAACGCCACCAACCGCGTGCATGCGGTTGCCGAAGCCATTCGTCGGCGCATGCTCGCCTAACTTGTTGCACGCTAATGAGGCTGGCGACTAATGGATACCGAGCGCCGCGCCCACCATGCGTATCGATGGCGGAAGTTCCCAGAACGCACCGATAATCTGACCCTTCCCGTTTTGCAGTTTCCGATATTTTCCAACCGAACGCACCAGCTTGTACCGGTCCCGTTTAGCTTTGATCCGCAACACGAAATGGAAGCCACTTTCGTTCGTAACGGCGTCCTGCACCATCTGGCACAGGTAGTCCTGATCGTCGGCATGATACTGCCGTTTGGCGACATCTATATTCACACTGCCGGGTGTGTAGATCATGTTGTGGATGGCATAGACATCCTCGCTCCAGATAGTCTCACCCGTCTCGACGTCGAATAGCCAACGTCCGCACATGTTGAACGACGACAGCAAATCGAGAAACTCGTCTCCCGAGATATTGATCCGGTCATCATGGTCCTGCGGTGGACGCAGTGCGTCGCGAAAATCGACGTTCATGCTGTCCATTAATATTGGAGTGGTGGTCATGATAATCCTTGAGATTGGGGCCGTTCCGCTGCTGGTTTAACAGCGATCATCTAAGTTTAAGTGAAGTTTGCAGTGGTTGCCGCTTCCGATCAGACCGTGCCGTCTGCCAACCGATGATCGCGGGACACGTTGACGATCCGGCGCATATTAGTCAGGTCGCAAGTTACGAACACGGCACTGCCGCCATTCTCAGCGCTTCCGAACTGTACAATGCGCTTGTCCCCGGTATCGATAACGATGCGGGCGGGCGTGTTCGTAGAAATGGTCGTGGCATCGATCTCGTCCAGGCAGGTTCCGAAAGCCATGCGGTCGCTGCTGGCCACCTGTGTACCGGACAGGAACGATATCTGGGACAGCTCGCCAAAGCTCTGCGTCGTGCGTTTGGCTGGCGCGGTATCTTCGCCGAGCGCCGGGAAGACGAATGCAGCAACGGCCAGTAGTGAGAATGCGCCTGCGGATTGGATGAATGTGCTCATGATCGGTTCGTCCTTGTGAATCTGAATATCGAAGCCGCTCGGGCTTGGTTAGGCGGCCATGCGCTTTTCGGTGCATTTGTGGGCAGGTGTGGACCGGCGGGCGGCTGTCGTCATCGGAGCGCGCGGGGCTACGGCTTCAACGATATTGGTTTCGCCGCTGGTCAGAATGAGGGAGTTCAGAACTTCGTCGCCGTAAGCATTCCATTCAGCGATCTTCTCGACCATTTCGGGAGACTTTGGATCGGTGTGCCATTTCAGCGTTGGGCGGGAGTAGCAGAGGGAAGCAGGCTCCATCGTATCGCGCATTGTGTTCCAGCGGTCGCGGACGTTGGTCCAGGCTGCCTTGCTCAGTTTGCGAACGACGGCGCGCGGACTGGGAATATTGATAGACGTTGGAGCAAACACTGGCGTTGCAGCAATGGCTATCGAAGTTCCGGTCCGGCGGGTGGTGTTGTAGTTGGTAGCACCTCGGTTGGTAGTAGCTTGTGTCATGGTCATTCTCCCGTTTGGTAGCCGATCATCTTGTCGGCTTGCTGTGAGGGGAGAATGGGGTCCAACCCCTGTCCAATCTCAAAACCTTTCGTTCATTTTGCGGGGGGTAAAATTTTAGGGGGCGGAAATCGTGGAAGATTTCGGAAGGTCTTTGCCCGCTCTGGGCCAAGTTGGTGGATAATCCTCATGTACGATGCGCTGTTGGTGGATAGCTGAACGTGGCGTCATTCCGCTATAGCAGCCGACCCATCACATTCAGCAAACGCGTCGGTGGCGCTTTCAATACAGCCGCAGGTTAAAAGCTGACAAACTGGATACAAGCACGCCAGACGTGAAGAAGGTCCATCGCATGTCATTCTCCAGGAGTTCAACACGAACCCAACAGGAGTAATGTCATGACCAAGTCCAACTCAATTCAAACAAAAGCGGACGGCCTTCCACGGCAAACGATCAATGAGTTTCTAGCCCGGCGCGAACGAACACATGGAGATGGGTCCGCGGGCACGCCGTGGAACAAAGGCCGTCTGGTCGGTGCGAAGCTTGCGCTAAAGCCAAAGCACGTTTGGGCACTTCGATTCTACTTACAGCAGCAGCATCGTATTCGGGAACTTGCCATGCTGGATGTGGCCATCGACAGCAAGCTACGCGGGTGCGATGTCGTAAAACTTCTCATTGGAGATCTCGTTGCCGATGGCCAGCCGAAGCGGCGTGCGACCGTCGTTCAACAGAAGACAGGCAAACCAGTGACATTCGAGCTGACCGAACAGACGAGGGAAAGTCTGACGGCTTGGCTGGAACAGCATGGCGGGTATTTGGAGGACTTTCTGTGGCCGAGCCGCTCGAAGAAAGACTGCCCAATCACAACGCGACAATACGCACGGATCGTCGGTCGTTGGGTCGGGAATATTGGATTAAACCCCTCATTGTACGGAACCCACTCCCTCCGGCGCACCAAGGTCGCGTTGATATATAAAAACACTGGGAATCTTCGCGCGGTACAAATCCTTCTCGGGCACAGCAAACTGGAGAGTACGGTTCGCTACCTGGGCGTGGACATCGACGATGCAATATCAATGTCTGAAGCGGCCGATCTGTAGGTGAGCAAGACCAGCGGGCGTTCCGACAATCGGGACGTCCGCTTTGAAGCTGCAATTGCATGGCACGCAACGTCAGCTACCGGCCAATATTACCAGTTTGGATCAGTCGCTCGATGAACTCCGACCTTTGCGATAGAAATCGGAAGATCCGCGTAGATGTCTGCTGCTGAAGCTTTTGTACATACTTCCAAGGCAACCAAGGTAGGTACAAATTAACCGAACCGATTATTTCCCGACGATCACGGCGATCCGATCCAGTGCGAGCCTCACTTCAGGAAGAGCCCGATCATCGGCGTGGGTCACGAGCCACTGTTCATGGGCCAGTTCGTCTACGGGATCGCCGATCCTTCGCAACGGCGCTTGCGTGTCGGCAAGTAAGGTGGGCAGCAGTGCCTTTCCGACACCCGCCAAGGCGAGATCGAGAGCAAGGCGGGGCGTGTCCGTTTCGCAGGCAATGGCGCTGCCCGCATGGGCGCGAACCCATCGAGCCGACGGCGTTTGTGCCGAGACTACGATCCAGACCTTCGGCGCATCGGGAAGGGCGTAAGGCGCGAACTCGACGCGCCGGAGCTGGCGGCCGGCCAGCCCATCTTCGGTCGGGCGCCTGTTACGGAACCCGATGGATGCTTCACGGCGACCCATCGACACCACACCCTCGCCGGAAAGAAGCCGGATGCGGAATTGGGGTGGACTGCCTATGATCTCGCGGACGCGGGAAGCAAGCGCCAGCATCGTCCACGTGCCTGCAGACACCTTCACGAGTGGTAAGACGTCTTCTCCAGTCGGTGCGGTAAGCCGGGCGAGACGTGCTTCGACCTGCTCCAGTTCCCCGGCGAGGTGGCGGCCGTCCTCGGTCAGGTCATAGCCGTGTGTTCGGCGAACGAATAGCTCGCGTCCGAGCGCACGTTCAAGGATCCGCATGCGTCGGCCAAGTGTAGGTGCACTGGACCCGAACGCTCGCGCAGCCGCGCTAAGCCCCCCATGCTGGGCCACGGCGAGGAACGCCGCAAGGTCGTTCCATGGGATGGCTCTCTGCCCGACCATCTCGTCGATCTTGTCATTCATGAAACGACCCGTTCATCTCATGTCGTTCCGTTCTACGTCGCAGTTTCGCATCCTGGGTGCAAGCCAGCCCGGCCAGTCACACAGGGAACCTGCTATGATCGCCTTCAGCACCTTGTCATCCCGCACTCCGCCCACCGAACCCACCGGCGAACGTCGGTCGCAGTACCGGATCGAGCAGCGCTACTACGAACGCTACGGCACGAACGATCCCGGTATTCTCTACAACGCCCTGAAGCGTCTCTGCGGATGGTAGGTACGAGCACGACTGAGATGACAACAGCATCTCATTATTTAGGACGAGGTTGGCAAATTGGGCCACCATGGCATTTGCCCCATTCACATCCCGCTATTTGCTGCAATACGGACGAAACGTAAGGGCACAACGGTTGCGGCTACGGCTTCTTCACGTGGGTGGTGGGGGGCTACGCATCCACCAGCTGCCGTTGTCTATGACAATGCCGGAGATCGTATCGATGATCTTGCCTTCCGAATAGGCGCATGGTGATCGCCAGTGGCCGAACGGGCCGATCTTAGACCTCTCCCAGACTACGATCTCATCCGTCGTTCGAAGACCCGCGAAGCGCAGCAATGCCATCGGTTGAGGCACCATTTCCGGATTGTCGAGTAGCCGCTGCCGCTCTTCCAGCAGTTCCACCCGTTCCGCACGGGTTGCTGCAATCTCGCGACTCGCCCACCAAAGGGCAACCAATGCCGCGGCGAGGGACAAACCGACGGCAAAAGCGGCTTCGATCGGCATGGTCGGACCTCAAGTTCTATGGATCGTGCGATTATGGCTTGAGTACACCACCGGTCCGTCGCGAACTAACTCTTGATGGCAGGCGGCTCAGCGCAATGCACTCAACATCCAAGGCTGGCTCGATAGAAATTCTGGCCGGCGCAACCGACGATCAAACTCCTTTCTGCGCTTCTGGCTGGTATCGCGTTCTGACATATCCAGGGATGGCCAAACCAGTTTCTGGGAAGCATTCTGCAATGCTCGCAGGATTCACTGGACGCGACAGCCATGAAGACAGATCATATTTTCTGGAAGAAGGGCGGGTTACCGTCTCGCGCGCCGTTCCTAACGCAAACCTTTCAAATGCTTTACAGGTCGAAGAAACTGGTCGCGGTACTCGCGTTGACCTTCTCATCGACGGTCCCGGCTGCTGCTGAACCTGTGCGGGTGATTGACGGCGATACGATCGCAATCGGGTCTGTCACGTACCGACTGCACGGAATCGACGCCCCGGAAGCCGGCCAAAGATGCCGCGAGTCTGGCAGTGGAACCTGGCCTTGCGGTAAGGCGGCGATTTTGAAACTGGAAGCGTTAGTCGAAGGACGTGCTATCGTTTGCGACAACCGCGGGTCTGACGAGTTCGATCGGACCATCGCAGTATGTGCAGCAGATGACGTCGATGTGAATGCTGAGATGGTCCGCACCGGTCACGCTTGGGCGTTTCGAAAGTTCTCCCAAGGCTACATATCGCATGAGCGCGAAGCTCGGATCGATCGCGTTGGTGTGTTCCAAGCCGAAACCCAAACACCGTGGGCCTACCGGGCTGCGCGCTGGGAAGTCGCTGCGCAAGTCAGCCCAGACGGATGTCCGATCAAGGGCAATATCTCTCGCAATGGGCGTATCTACCATGCTCCCTGGTCACCCTGGTACACACGAACAAAACTCTCAATCGACAAAGGGGAGCGCTGGTTTTGTTCCGAACGAGAGGCTCTGGACGCGGGTTGGCGGGCACCGCACTGGGGACGATGACCATCGGCGCACGGCTAAGTGCTGTGCCCGCTTACTCCTATAAATAAAGGGGCGATTGTTCGGCGTTTGGTTGGACGGCTCCGTTTCAACGCAGCTGCTGAATGGCGCTCTGCCGATTTGGTCACCTTTGCCCCGTGACGGCAATCCAAACCGCTTCGCCAGACGATCAACTGGGGCTGACCCTTTGGGCTTGATGCCGGACAGCACAATCAGCGTTTAGAAGGCTCGCAGACTAAAGAAGGCCGCGTTAACGCTGTTTGGACAAACCTGTAGGCATGACGGCGAAAAATGCTATCGTCCACTTTCGCAAACCTGCGAAGTCGGCCTCAGCCGGGTGCTTGTAACACCCAACCGAGACCTGACCCTGAAACCTGACTAGAGGAATCAAGGCTATGGATAGCTTTACCCCTGTTGAATTCCGTAAGGAATCCCTGAAGATCGATTTCGATCATCCCCTGTCGTGGATGGTCGCTGATCCGGGCATGCTGCGCGCGTGCACCGAACCATCGGTCTCCCCCACCATCATCTAAGCGCAGCACCGGATGTCCGGTGCGCAGTATCGATCGAAATCTGCTGAGCCCGTTTGATGCGGTGCCGCAGTTCGATCGCTGACCGGTCCAGAGTTCCTGTCGTCGCGCGGACCAAATTCACGTGTCCCAGGCGGTCTGTCCCATGCGCTTGCCTGATGTCCGGATGCTGCCTCTCGACCCCGAAAGGTAGAGCTATGTCCATTCATACCTCGTCCGATTTCCAGTCCACCCTCGCCTTGCGCGAACAGAACGAGACTGATCCGCCGTCGATTGCGTCTGCAAAACTTGAGCGCAAGATTGCGCAGCTCGTGTCCGGCATCGGTGCCAAGACGCGCAAGGGGTCGATCAAGACCGATCCGATTTTGGGGGGCGACAGCGCACTCGTGTCCGTGTCCGCCTCATTCCAGCGCTTTCACGGCATGCACCTGCCCACCGTTTTGGGCCATGCGCTTTCGAGCGCCGGGTTGGTCGTGATGCATGAGGAGAAGGTTCCCATTCTCAAGGCAGCAAAATCGGTGGTGGCTGCGACCGACATCGCGACGTTGACCACGCTGGCCAAGCTGGCCGTATCCCTGGATGGGGACATCGACGGTTGGTATCGAGCCGATCTGGTCGTCTATTGCCCGAAGACCAAATGGGTCGGTGTTTTCGACGGTAAACGCGGTTTGGGCAATTCGGACAGCGCCCACAAAGCGGTGCTGGAGCAAAAGCTGCGGGCGGTGCGCCTGTCGGTCATCAGCTGGATGCAGAACCAGGGCTACGATGCGTTGACGTCCGATGTGCGGATCATCGATTTCTACGGCTGCTCCGGTTACGCGGCCGACCTGAAGATGAATGGCTCGGATCTGGATGCGTATTTTGGCGCTGCCTGCAATCTACCCCGGGCTATGGCGATGTTCACAAAAGCTTTGGCCGTCGAGAGCGCCACGGTGCGCCATCTTCTGGCACCCCATTCGGACCGTGATCCGGCTTTGATCGAAGCCAAGCCGGTGGACAGCTTCGGTTTTCCGGACACGGGCGGCGACACGACCGGCGATTTCCTCGATCCGGACATTGGCTTTCCCAAAAGCCTCGCCATCGCCCGCCTGTGCCTGAGCGCCGCTCATGCGCAGGGTGTGGCAGCGTAGGGGGTGGGAGTGATGAAAGAGTTCGATCCCTACGATCGTTTGAACCGTGGCGCCTGTAAAGGTTCACACGGGGCTCACCATTTTGTTGTGGTCCCTTCTGTAGAACCGCCTGTCCAACAGCCTGTATCGCCAATGGATGATCCGGCTGTTGCCGTTGCACTGGCGATGGCAGCGCGTGGGATCTGCATCCACCGTGGGACCCGGCTTCCGGCTCCGGTCGTTCGATTGCTTGCCATCCATGTCACGGCAGGCGATCCGGCCTGCACGATGGTGATGGACATGCTCACGTCCAATGGTCTCGTTTCCAATGGCCCCGTTCGTCCCACGGGCACCCTTCGCACGGGAGGACAGTTCGATGCGTAGGCGCAAGCAGGGCGACAACAACCGTTCCAAACAGAAGCAGCGTGCCAAACGTAGAGGGGAGGATCGCGGCACCCGGAAAGCGAACGGGTTGCATCTTGTTGGCGGTGCTAATTCACCGGTGTCCAAAATGGCTTATCGGAATGCCGACCGGCAAACGCCGGAGCTGGACGTTCAGAGGAATGGCTTCGGACGGGCACCGTCTGTGAATGCCGGGACAGTTCATCCCGATCGATCTGAATGGTTCACGGTTATCGACAATAGCGACCTCACCATGCTGGCCGGTTTGCTAAAACGTCTTCTCATTTTGGAAGCCGCGAAAGGCACCGAGCCCGAGGAGGCCCCATTCGTCGGATACTGGAAGCCGGATGCGAACGATCTGTTGTCCCTCCCGATCCTGATCGCGCTCATGGCCGACCTGCCGGTATCAACCAGCCTCGACAGGGCGCAGCAGCTCATCCCGGTTGTGCGTGCCCTGCTGCCCGACAGCGGCCTTCCGATCGTTGCTTGTATCAAACAGCATAAGGAGGAGGTCGCGTGTTTAGCGGTGGTGGACGCCCTGTATGCGAAGGCTGCAAGCGACAACAGCACGTTCGTTGCGGAAGTGGCGGACGTTCTGCTGCACAGGTTTGCGATCATCCACCGCATGCATGGACTTCATCACCGGCTCGTTCAGCGGTTTTACGAAGTTTACCTGGCGATGAAGCCGACCTCGTCATCCCTGCACGAATGCATCATCGAGCTTGCACACGCCAAACTGAAGGTTCAGCGACTGGCGAATGGTGCACCGGCCCATACGGTACTCAACGACGGTCAGGGTCGCAGCTCTTACCGCAATGGCTCCGTCCTGGAACAGCTTGCGGAGACGGTCGCCGTCGCCGGCAAAGGCTACGCCGACCTCATCGCTGAATGGCTGAAGGCCAAACGCAATCAGATTGCAGAAACCCGTCCCGATCTGGCCGAGATTTGGGCTGAGGAGGATGCACAGCTGAGGGATAACGGTGGTGACGCTTCTGGCAAGTGGTCATCTGGCAGCAGGCCCGCAACGTCTCGGGAGAAAGCGACGATCGAGACCTTGCTGGAACAGCTTGCAGAACTGGCGGCGCTTGCGGACCGATCCATCACCCCTGACGGCGACGAGGACGAGAAGAACGGCAACGGAACGATGGACATGACCGGTGAGAACCCGAACACCATCGGCAGCACGTCGAAGAAAGGGGCAGAACCATCGTTGAAACGCTCTTTGCCCGTGCCGCCAAAACGGCGTTCCATCAAAACATCGGCGACTGGACGCAACCGTCTTGCCTCCTTCCTCTCTCGCGAGAATGCCGAAGCAGATGATCCAGATGATCCGGATGCCCGGCGCCGTTTTGCACAGGACGCCGACGCACGAAGGGGTGAGCTGGACGAATTGGGTCGCGAGACCCTGATGGTCCTGCCGTATCTTGCAGAGACGTCGAACCGCGACTTGACGGAAAGGCTGCAGCCCTATCACGAGCAGCTTCAGCAGCAGTTTTTGCCATTGGCGCCAACGCCGGATCTGGCTCCTGTCCGAACCCGCCTGGTGCACATGCTGCCGCACTTGAAGACCGTCATTGATAGGATCCTGAATGCCATGGCACCCCACAAGTCGGCCAAGATCCCGCCGGTGCTGCTGGTCGGTGCACCAGGTTGTGGCAAGACGACCTTGCTCGAAGAACTGGTGAAGCTGACAGGCACTCCCTCTCTGACATTCGATGCAGCCGGTGGGTCGGATGCAAACTTCCTGGGACTGGACCTGCGTTGGTCCACGGGGGCGGCGGGCATTCACCTCGATCTCATCATGGAGCATCGTATCGCCAACCCCGTCATCGTCGTGGATGAGTTGGAGAAGCTGGGAGGGTCCCTTCGCAATGGTGATGCACGCACCAGATTGCTGGGACTGCTGGAACCGCGACGGGCGCAGGCGTTTGTCGACCCGTTTCTGTCCGTTCCCCTCGACCTGCGCGCCGTCTCATGGGCCTTCACGGCCAACTCATTGGATGACATCGCGCCCGCGCTGAAAAACCGGTTGGAAATCATTCGATGCCCATCTCCCGGAAGTAAACATCTGGAACAACTGGCCCCCCAGCTACTGGCGACGGAATACAAGTCTCGTGGTCTTGCGCCGGAATGGGCAGCGGCACTCACTCCTTGCGAGATCGATATGCTGAAAGCCCATTGGCCAGGCGGGTCCATCCGTGATCTGCGACGTCTGATGGTAGCTGTGATCGAAACGCGGGACGCGTTTATGAACCGGGCGTAGGGTCGGAGGGCGCCGTTCGTCTTGACTGTCGAACCCGTCGTCACGAAGGCTTATCAAACTCGCTGAATGAACGTGAAAGCAAAGTGGGAAATGAACAGTCGCAGTGTCGTCTACCTACGGCAGAATGGGGCGGAAGCCGACCAAGCATATGGGCCAATGGCTACAACCGGGTTGGGCGGGAAGCAGCCGTTCGAGGCAGCGTTCAACAGCGGTACGCCAAGGGCGGAAGCGGACCATGGCGGCTGTCGACCGGGCCAGCAGACTATGGCCGTTAGCGGAAGTTAGCTTGCGGCGTCGTCGGCGGCGATAGCGGACATTCAATATATCTAATCATGCGATTTCAAATTCCCAATTGAGCGAGGCTAGATATCATGCGATCATGATATATGGATTCGTTTGACGCCCTTTCCGCTTTTGCGGCCCTGAGCCAACCAACTCGATTAGAGGTGTTTCGCCTTCTCATTCGCGCTGGTTCTGATGGCCTGTTGGCCGGTGAGATAAGCGGCCGACTGAACGTCCGGCAAAATACGATGTCGGCCAATCTGACGGTGTTGCTCAACTCCGGTCTTGTGAGAAACGAACGACAGGGGCGAACTATCCGCTATTTCGCCAATTTCAACGGCCTGCGCGGTCTTCTGGCGTTTCTGATGCAGGACTGCTGTGGTGGAAAACCGGAACTGTGCCAGCCTATCATTGACGAACTCGCCTGCGCCTGTTGATGCCCACGCTTGCACAGAAACTCTCATCGGAATTTGTGGGTACGGCTTTTTTGCTGGCAACAGTCGTCGGCTCCGGCATCATGGCGGAGCGTCTGTCCGGTGGAAACGTCGCCATTGCCCTGCTTGGCAACACCATTCCCACCGGTGCCATTCTCGTGGTTCTCATCACCATGCTGGCTCCGATTTCAGGTGCCCATTTTAACCCCGCCGTGACACTTGTGTTTGCCGTTAAACGTGAAATCTCTGGTTTGCAGGGCGCGGCCTACGTGCTTGCGCAGGTGGCGGGTGGCCTCATTGGCGTTTGGATGGCTCATCTGATGTTCGGAGAAAACGTCCTGCAATTCTCGCAAAAACTTCGCAGTGGTGGGTCGCAATGGTTTGCAGAAGGGGTCGCGACCTTCGGCCTCGTCGTGACCATTCTCGCAACGATCAAGGCGAAGGAATCCGCCGTGGCAATGGCAGTCGGTCTCTACATCACCGCCGCCTACTGGTTCACCGCGTCCACCTCGTTCGCCAATCCGGCGGTTACGATTGCACGGGGATTTTCCGACACGTTCGCCGGTATCAGACCGCAGGACGTTCCCTGGTTCATTGCCGCGCAACTGACTGCCGCCCTGTTGGCTCTGGCCTATTGCCGTTGGCAGCTACACGCACCAGACACGAAAGCCGAGCAGCCATGAGCATCGTCATCCATCACAATCCTGATTGTGGAACGTCACGCAATGTTCTGGAGATTATTTGGGGGCTGGCCGGTGAGCCGGTTGTGGTCGAATACCTTAAGACCGGATGGACGCGCCCGCAGCTTCAAGCCCTGTTTGCTGCCGCCAGCCTGACCCCGCGCACTGCGTTGAGAACCACGAAATCTCCGGCCGAAGAGCTTGGCTTAACTGACCCATCGGTATCGAATGATACCATTCTCGACGCGATGCTGGACCATCCCGTGCTGGTGAACCGGCCTATCGTTTGCACCCCTAAAGGCGTCGCGCTCTGCCGCCCGTCTGAAGCTGTATTCGCCCTGTTGGATGTTCCATCGGGAACGCAGTTCACGAAAGAGGACGGGGAAACGGTGACCACGCCATGAGCGACGATCTACCGAACCTTCAAAATGAGCATCTGGCATCCTCCGAGCTTCCGAAGCCTATAGAGCCCACCCATCCACCCCGCGTCCTGATGCTTTATGGATCCTTGCGCGCCCGATCCTTCTCGCGGCTTATGACTGAGGAGGCGGCGCGGGTTCTGCGTTACCTCGGGGCAGAGGTTCGCATCTTCGACCCGGGCGGATTGCCTCTCGTCGACGATGCAACCGACGCGCACGAAAAAGTGCAGGAACTTCGTCAACTCTCACTTTGGTCGGAAGCCCATGTGTGGTGTTCGCCGGAGCGGCATGGGGCCATGACGGGCATTATGAAAACGCAGATTGACTGGCTGCCGCTTGCCCCGATCGGGGGCGTGAGACCGACGCAGGGCAGAACCCTCGCATTGATGCAGGTGAATGGCGGCTCGCAAAGTTTCAACACCGTCAATCAGATGCGAATACTGGGGCGATGGATGCGGATGATTACGATACCCAATCAGTCATCCGTGCCGAAAGCTTTTCTCGAATTCAACGAAGATGACGACCGGATGAAGCCCTCACCGTTCTACAACCGTATGGTGGACGTGATGGAGGAACTGGTAAAGTTCACGCTTCTGACGAGGGGGCATGGGGAATATCTGGTGAATCGCTATTCGGAGCGTGTCGAAAGCGCCGAAGAATTATCGAAGCGGGTGAACATGAAGGGTATCTGAGCGGACCCGCAACGCCATGTGCCCTGAAAAACGTCGTACCGAAAACGAGCACCGGCTCGGCTAATGAAGTGGCTACAATTTCAACCGTGCGGGGTACACGAATTCACGCTCGGCCAGGTTCTCGATATTCCAGGACAGCTTCCTGGGCCGCGGCGCAAGCGCATAGGTCCTTGCGCGAAGATAGCTAACCATCGCGCGCTTATCATGAAACGAGGTTAGGGTTTCCAGCGAAATCGGATCGCCAATGACCACCCGGAACGGTTTCCCCATCAGCCGATGCGTTTCGCGGAAGAAGAGGGCGAGCCGCATCGTGTAGTTGAAGTGGCTTGCGATCTGAAACAGCCGCGAATTCTGCCCCTCGAAGTAAAGCGGCACGACGGTGGCTCCGCTTTTCGAGACGAGCTTTGCGAGAAATATATGCCAGTGAGGATCGACCGCCGGTCCCTTGAGGGGGTGCTGGCTTGTGGAAACGCCACCGGCGGGAAACATGCCCAGACATCCGCCTTCCATTAAAGTGTGCAGAGCGGCCTTTCGTGTTCTGACATTGACGAGCGTGCCGGTACGTGTGCTATCAAAACTGACGGGAAGCAGGACGCCGGACGATTCCGGTGCCTGACACAAAACCTGATTGGCCATCACTTTGGCATCTCGACGGACCAATCGCAGCAACCACGTCATCACAACCCCGTCCGCAACACCATAGGGGTGATTGGCGATAACGATGACCGGTCCCGCACGTGGTATAGCTTGCAGCTTTGCCTCGTCGTAGCGGACATCCAGTTGCAGGCGGTCTATCGCAGCATTGAAGAAATCGCCTTTCGAGATCGAGCTAGAGTATTCCGTATAGAGGCGTTTCAGGCGGCGCTGTCCGGTCACTGATTCCACAAAACGAATGATGGCGTTGGGTATTCGTCCCTGTCCGTGTGCGGCATAGGTGAAGTCGATAACGCTTCGATGCTTGCTCATGGATCTGTCGACACCGGTTGAATTCTCCAACCAGTGCAGGTCATCTATGTCATCTCCACGAAGTTCTGATGACGCTGCGGTGACAGAGGCTTAGGATGATGCAGGCCTCTCTCCGGAAGCGATGCGTGCTGAAATCTCAAGCAGGACCGGCATCAGATCGGCCACGGTGTCCACCACATAATCGCTGCCCGCGGCAACCAACTTTTGACAGGCCGCTCTCCTGACGTTGCTCACCCATTGAGGGTCTGCGCCCGCCAGTTCTTCCTGTGACAGCCCAACCTCGTTTCCCGAAAGGGAGACGCCGACTGTCCAACACCCGGCAGCGCGTCCTTCGGCAATGCCCGGCACTGTATCGTCCACCTTCACCACCCGCCACGGCTCGTGAACGCCGAGATCAACGAAGCACTTGTACATCATCATGGCCGTCGGGCGTCCGAACGGAACGTCGTCGGCACACACGACATTCTGCGGAGCATAACCCTGGGCCGCTGCGACCGGCAGCACGCGGTCCATGATGGATCGGACGTAGCCGGTGGTCGAGCCAATCGCGACACCTGCATCGCGCAGCCGGGACACGACGAGTGCCGCTCCCGGGATCAACTCGGCATGACTTGCTGCGACGTCCTCATTGAGCGGAACGAAGATGTCATAGACCCTATCGACATCGCCATCTGTCGGCATATGACCAGTGACGGCTGCCCATTGTTCCCTAACGTCGGGATCGTTCAGCATTTCGCGGATGTGGTCGCGCTTTGGTAGACCCATGGGTGCGCGGGCATCCTCTACGGTGACTGTGACCCCGAACCGGCCGAACGCTTCAACGAACGCGGCAACGGGCGCACGGGAACCGAAATCCACCATGGTCCCTGCCCAGTCTAAAACGACTGCTCGCAACTCTTGCACATGATGTCTCCAGGAAAGAGCGCGAAACGCTCCCAATACCGAAGCACCCGTTGAAGATGACACGCGACAACGATGTGACAATTTCTTCGCCTAACGAAACGACCGGTGAATATCGGCGCGTTTGTCATGCGCATGTCATGGCAAGCCTATTTCGCAGGTTCGGAAAACGCCAGACGCCACCGGAGACGATGTATGCAGATCGGTCCACCCGCACGGGAACAGCAACGAGTGATGGGCATCCTGGCCAAAGCCTCTGCGGATGCGATTGCCGATCGATTCGCTCGTCTACAACAGGTTCCAGCATGGCACTTCGTGCGACCGCCGGAGACGGGGTTGGTGATGGTCCGCGGCCGCATCGCTGCGAAAGGCGTTCCGTTCAATTTCGGAGAGGCCACCGTGACCCGCTCAGTTGTTTCACTCGACGGTGGCACGATGGGTTATTCCTACGCGCTGGGGCGTAATCACAAGAAGGCCGAACAATCCGCTGTGCTGCACGCCATGTGGAAAGCCGATGAATTCCGTGATGTCGTCGAACGCGAGGTCGTCGTCCCACTGGAGCAAGCCTCCCTGGCGGACGATGATCGGGTCCGGGAGGAGATTTCGGCCACGAAAGTGGATTTCTTCACGTTGATGCGAGGAGACGATTGATGAACGCGCCGGCACATGCCCCTGCAAACACTTTGGCGCCCGGCTTCGAAGATGCGGTTCACGGCTCCCAGCGGGTGTTCAGCGCCCTGATGCAAGCGATGGCGCGACCCGGTCGGTTGGCAGAGCTAACGGATCTGCCTGACGCGCCCGCGCCGCTTCTTGCCACGACCGGTGCGGTGTTGCTGGCCATTGCCGACTATGACAGCACGCTCTGGCTGGACGACGCCCTGCGCCCTCACACGGCAGCGTTCGAATGGCTGGCATTTCACACCGGTGCCCCACGATCCGATGTTCGGGCGGAGGCGACGTTTGCCGTATTGACCGGCGCGGCCACCATTCACGATCTCGACGGTTTCGCGCTTGGTATTCCGGATTATCCCGATCGTTCGACCACGATCCTGCTACAGGTGGACACTCTCGGTATCGGCGGCCCAATGAAGCTGACCGGTCCCGGCATCGATAAAGAACACCGCCTTCGCTGCGAACCGTTGCCAGAGGACCTTATCGACTGGTGGCAGGCCAACCGTGCGATTTTTCCCCTGGGCGTGGACCTCGTGCTTTGTTCGCCGAGCGCCATTGCCTGCCTGCCCCGAACCGTGAAAATCGTGGAGGCCGACTGATGTATGTCGCGGTCAAGGGCGGGGAGCGCGCGATCGCGAATGCCCATCGACTGTCCGCGGACAGAAGACGGGGCGACCGTTCCGTCCCGGCCCTGACGCTGGAACAGATCGCGCAGCAGCTGGCTTTCGCCGTCGATCGGGTGATGAGCGAAGGCTCCCTGTTCGACAGCGAGCTGGCAGCGCTGGCAGTCAAACAGGCCGCCGGCGATCTGATCGAAGCGATCTTTCTCATCCGTGCCTATCGCACGACCCTGCCGCGTTTCGGAGCTACCCGCCCCATAGATACCGGGGCGATGCTGGTAGAGCGGCGGATTTCGGCCACCTACAAGGACATGCCCGGGGGACAGGTGCTGGGACCGACCTTCGACTATTCGCACCGCCTTCTGGACTTCATGCTGGCGGCTGAGGGCGCGGTGCCGTCACCCGAGCGGGTGCCGGGCCCGAACCCGGGACCGACGCCCGGCATAGCGGCCATTCTCGACCGTGAGGGGCTGATGGAGCCGCACGGGACGTTCGACGACGATGCGCCGGTGGAAGACCTGACGCGGGAGCCGCTGGACTTTCCCGCCAGTCGCGCCCTGCGGCTGCAAAACCTGTCGCGTGGCGATGAGGGGTTTCTGCTCGGTCTGGGATATTCCACCCAGCGCGGCTACGCGCGCGGCCATGCCTTTGCGGGAGAAATCCGCATGGGAGACGTCGAGGTGGATTTCTTTGCCGAGGAGCTGGGTTTCGACGTGCCGCTGGGGCGGCTGAAGGTCACTGAGTGCCAGATGGTGACCCAGTTCAAGGGTTCGGCAAAGGTGCCTCCGCAGTTCACCCGCGGTTACGGCCTGACCTTCGGGCAGAACGAACGCAAGGCCATGTCGATGGCACTGGTTGATCGGGCGCTGCGCTGGGAGGAACTTGGCGAGGAGCTGATGGCCCCGGCGCAAGATCATGAGTTCGTCCTGTCCCATTCGGACAACATTCAGGCAACGGGGTTCGTCGAACACTTGAAACTGCCCCATTACGTGGACTTTCAGGCCGAACTCGACCTGGTGCGTCGCATGCGGGCGGAGGCTTCTGCAAGCACGGTCGAAGACGATTTCCAGGAGGCGGCGGAATGAACGCACGCGCCATCGTTTTCGATATCGGCAAAGTCGTTCTGCACTGGGACGTCCATGCGCTTTACGAACCGATGCTTGGCAGCCGGGAGGCGTCGGAGGCATTTCTCGATGAAACCGGCTTGTTGGATTGGAATGTGCGCTTCGATGCGGGTCTGCCGTTTGGCGAAGGCATCGCGGAAATGTCCAAACAGTACCCGCACCACACGGAAGCACTCAAGGCATTCGATGATCGCTGGATCGAGACCGTGCCGCACGCGATAGAAGGTACACTCGCTATCATCGATCAACTGACGAAAGACCGTGTGCCGTTATACGCCGTCACCAACTTCGCTGCAGACAAGTGGGAACAGGCGAAGGAGACATATCCGTTCCTAGCGACCGTATTCATCGATGCCGTCGTGTCCGGTCAGGAAGGTGTGATCAAACCGGGCGCGGAGATCTTCAAGCGCCTGCTGGATCGCAACAACTTGCGTGCAGTCGATTGCGTCTTCATCGATGATTCCGCCGCCAACGTTTCCGCCGCCGCCGGTCTGGGGTTCGATGCGATCCAGTTTCAGTCCCCCGAAACACTGGCGGTCGAACTGAGAGAACGCGGCTACCTCCGCACGGAGGCAGCCCCATGAGCGCATACAATTTCGCCTATCTGGACGAACAGACCAAACGCATGATCCGGCGCGCGATCCTCAAGGCGATCGCCATTCCCGGCTATCAGGTGCCGTTCGCCAGCCGCGAAATGCCCATGCCCTATGGCTGGGGCACCGGCGGGGTTCAGGTAACGGCGTCCATCATCGGTGCCGACGACGTGCTGAAGATGATCGACCAGGGTTCCGACGACACGACCAATGCGGTCGCCCTGCGCGGGTTCTTCGAGCAGACGGCCGGTGTGGCGACGACGACGAAAACGAAGGAGGCGACCATCATCCAGACCCGCCACCGGATACCGGAGACCACTCTCGGTGAACATCAGGTGCTCGTCTATCAGGTGCCGATCCCCGAACCGCTTCGCTTTCTGGAGCCGCGCGAAACCGAAACGCGCAAGATGCATGCGCTGGAGGAATACGGCCTCATGCATGTTAAACTGTACGAGGACATCGCGACCCACGGCCACATCGCCACAACCTATGCCTATCCGGTCAAGGTGATGGGCCGGTACGTCATGGACCCTTCGCCGACCCCGAAATTCGACAATCCCAAGATGAACCGCATGGCCGCGTTGCAGCTTTACGGAGCCGGGCGCGAAAAGCGGATCTATGCCATTCCACCCTACACCGAGGTCGTCAGCCTCGACTTCGAAGACCATCCCTTCGACGTTCAGGACTGGGGCGACACGGCTTGCGCGCTTTGTGGTGCGACCGGGATCTATTTCGACGAAATCATCACGGATGATCGCGGCGGGCGCATGTTCTGCTGCTCCGACAGCGATCATTGCGAAGAGCGACGCAATGCAGGTTTCGTTGGCACGCAGCCGCCGATGAAGGAGGCCGCGCAATGAATGACCGTCCGCTTCTCAGCGTCACCGCTGTTTCGAAATATTACGGTCCACACGTCGGCTGTCTCGACGTGTCGTTTGATCTCTACCCCGGCGAGGTGATGGCGATCGTCGGTGAGTCCGGCTCGGGAAAGACGACGCTTCTGAACTGCATTTCCACAAACCTTGAACCATCGTCGGGAACCGTGGAATACGCGATGCGAGACGGTCGCATGGCCGACCTCTACGGCCTTGGTGAAGCCGAGCGGCGCTTCCTGATGCGGACCGACTGGGGTTTCGTTCACCAACATCCGGCAGAAGGCCTGCGTATGGGCGTGTCGGCAGGTGCCAATGTGGGCGAGCGCCTGATGGCAGTGGGCGAAAGGCACTACGGCAACATCCGCACACGGGCCAGCGACTGGCTGGAGCGGGTCGAGATCGCCGTGGACCGTATCGACGACCGCCCGACGCAATTTTCCGGTGGAATGCGCCAGAGGCTCCAGATCGCACGCAATCTGGTCACCGCGCCGCGCCTCGTTTTCATGGATGAACCCACCGGCGGCCTCGACGTATCGGTGCAGGCACGGCTTCTGGACCTGGTTCGCGGTCTGGTGACCGATCTGGGCCTGTCGATCATTGTTGTGACCCACGATCTGGCGGTTGCCCGCCTGCTGTCTCACCGCATGATGGTCATGAAATCCGGTCGCGTGATCGAAACGGGGCTCACCGATCAGGTGCTGGACGATCCGCGCGAGCCCTATACGCAGCTCCTCGTCTCGTCGATTCTGCAGGTGTGATCATGTCGGACAGGACCATGCTACGGCTGGAAGATGTTTCCAAGACCTTCACCATGCACTTGCGGGGCGGTGTCGATCTTCCGGTGTTCAGCGGTGTGACGTTTCAGGTGGCGCAGGGTGAGTGCGCGGTGCTGGCCGGGCCGTCCGGTATCGGCAAGAGTTCTATCCTCAAAATGATCTACGGCAATTATCGTGCCGAGGGCGGCATCATATCCATTCGCAATGGCAACGACTGGCTGGACATCGCTTCCGCCGATCCGCGAACGATCCTGTCCTTGCGGGAACATGGGCTCGGATACATCAGCCAGTTCCTGCGTGTCATTCCGCGCATCAGCGCCCGACGTGTCGTCGCGCAGGCTGCGATAGCGCAGGGAACCGCGGTGGAGAAGGCCATGGCGGACGCTGAAAAACTGCTCGACCGGCTGAACCTGCCCCGAAAGCTGTGGGACCTGCCACCGGCCACGTTTTCAGGCGGCGAACAGCAGCGCGTCAATATCGCGCGCGGGTTCATCGCGCATTATTCTGTGCTGCTGCTGGACGAACCGACGGCCTCGCTGGATGCCGAGAACGCGGCTGTCGTGGGCGATCTGGTGGAAGAGAAGAAGGCAGCCGGTGTCGCCATGCTCGGCATATTTCACGATCCCGAAATGCGGCGTCGGGTCGGCGACAGGCTGATCGACGTGTCGGGCTTTGCAGCCTGTCGGTCAGCGTGAAACCGCTCGGCCAAGCCCCGTTTCTCCACCCGACCGTGGAACCGGTGGAGACGACTTTGGGGCGCTACACCGAGATCGCTGCCCACACCCGTATCAGCCACACGGAGCTGGGCGATTATTCCTACATCATGGAACATTGCGACGTCTTCAACGCGCAAATCGGAAAATTTGCCAACATTGCATCATCCGTTCGCATCAACGCGACCAACCATCCTCTCGATCGTGCAACGCTGCATCACTTCACCTACCGTTCGAACGACTACTGGCCAGGTGCGGGTCGTGACGAAACCTTCTTCGCAAGGCGGTTTGAGGCCCGTGTCACGATCGGCCACGACACATGGATGGGTCATGGCTGCACGGTTCTTCCCGGCACCACTATCGGTGACGGAGCCGTCGTGGGTGCGGGCGCCGTGGTGACGCGGGACGTCGCTCCCTACACCATCGTAGGCGGTGTACCTGCTTGCGAGATACGGCCCCGGTTCAGCCCGACGATCGCCGCGCGCCTTCAGTCCCTTGCATGGTGGGACTGGGACCACGACCGGCTGGGCGCAGCACTTGAGGATTTCCGCAACCTCGACATCGAAACCTTTCTTGCCCGTCACGGCTGAACCGGACCGGGGAAGAAGTTTTCCACTGTCATGGAACTGAGACGGAACTGACACGCAGTCATCGCATGACCCCTTCAGGGAACATCCTAACGAAAGGTAAATGCCATGCTGCACTTCCAGAACGTCACCCGGCGCTTCGGCACCAATGTCGCGGTCGATAGCGTCGATCTGCTCATTCCGTCCGGTCAGATGGTCGGGATCATCGGTTCATCGGGCGCGGGCAAATCGACCCTGTTGCGGATGACCAACCGACTGATCGGGACGAGCGAAGGGTCCATCCACCATGACGGCGTGGAAGTCTCCGGCCTTACCGGCGCGGACCTACGCCGCTGGCACCGCGACTGTGCGATGATCTTTCAGCAGTTCAACCTGGTGCCGCGTCTCGATGTTCTGACCAATGTGCTGCTCGGTCGCCTGAACCATCGGTCTTCCCTCAAGAGCCTGCTGGGCGTGTATTCCGACGGGGAGCGCGCCATGGCCCTGCAGGCGCTGGAACGGCTCGATATCGTGCAGACCGCGCTGCAGCAGGCCGGCACCCTTTCGGGAGGTCAACAGCAGCGGGTGGCGATCGCCCGGGCGCTTTTGCAAACCCCCAAGATGATCCTCGCAGACGAGCCGATTGCCTCTCTCGACCCCCGCAATGCCCAGGTGGTGATGGAAAGTCTGCGTGACATCAACCGCCGCGACGGCATAACCGTCATAACAAACTTGCACACGTTGGATACAGCCCGAGCCTTCTGCGAGCGCATTATCGGCATGTCGAAAGGCAAGGTCGTGTTCGACGGCACCCCCGCCGAGCTGACGATGGACGCGGCCCGCGCGATCTACGGCGTCGACGGCATGAAGGATGCGTTTTCCGAGGCCGTCACATCGACGTCTCTTGCGCCGGACCCTGCAGCTTCACGGGCCAATAGTTCCTCCAAGCCCAAACGCAACACCAAGCGTGTTCGGAAAGTCCCGCCACCGGTGTCACAGCCTCTTGCCGATGTTCCGGCGGGCGGAATGCCGAACTAGCAAACACCCACCCATTGCGCGGGTCGGGTTCTCCGGTCCGGGTCAATACTTCCCACCCTTCGACCTCAGGAGATCCCCATGTTGAAGAAATTTCTTCTTGCCACCACAGCCGTTGCAGCCATCGTTGCCGGTTCCATTGCTCCCGCTTCCGCGCAAACGGTATTCCGCGTTGGCATTCTCGGCGGCGAAAACGAAGCCGACCGGCTTCGCAACAACCAGTGTCTGATCGATCTGTTGCCAGCTGCAATCGGCGTCGACGAGGTCAAACTGTTTCCGGCCGCTGACTATGACGGCGTCGTTCAGGGCCTGCTTGGCGGCACTCTCGATTACGCCGAACTGGGTGCCTCTGCCTACGCCAAGGTCTATCTGAGCGATGCGGAAGCCGTCGATCCGGTGCTGACCACCGTACAAACCGATGGCGCGACCGGCTACTATTCCATCATGCTGGCCCGCAAGGATTCCGGCATCAACACAATCGAGGACATGAAGGGCAAAAAACTCGGTTTCGCCGACCCGGACTCCACCTCCGGCTACCTTGTTCCATCCGTTGCCCTGCCAGCACAGCTTGGGATGCCCCTCGAACAATATTTCTCCGGCACGGGCTTTGGCGGCGGTCATGAGAACGGCGTTCTGGAGATGCTCAAGGGCAACTTCGACGGTCAGGTGACGTGGTCTTCCGGCGTTGGCGAATATGAAGACGGCTATACCTCCGGCAACATCCGCAAGATGGTCGACAAGGGACTGCTGGACATGAACGATGTCACCGAAGTGTGGCGTTCGCCGCTCATTCCCAACGGCCCGATCGTCGTGTCCAACAAGCTGGACACGGACATCCGCGCCAAGTTCATCTCGTTCATGAAGGCGCTTCCTACATCCAACCCCGATTGCTTCTCCGCAATTCAGGGCGGTGATTTCAAGGGCTTCGTCGATGTCGATCACTCGTTCTACGAAACGATCGTAGCGGCCCGCAAAGCCAAGATCGGTTCCTAGGCCCTTTTGCAAGAATAGGATCGCTCCGCCATTTTGGGCGGGGCGGTCTTCTCGACCAACTCTTCCAGCGGCCCGTGCGGTCGTGCCAACATATGAACGGCGCTGGCGTGACGATTACAACCGTCCAGAATGACAATTCTTCCGGTCATCCGCACCAGCCGGGCGCCGGCCAGCCGGGCACCGGGTTGTCTCCAGCTGCCGCCGTGGTGGAAGGTCACTGGCGCGAAATGCGGTCCCGCAAGCGCCTGTACACATGGGGTGGTACGGGGGCGATCGTAATCGCACTGATGGCGTCTCTATGGTTTGCGAACGAGACCAATTCCGGCAAGTTCTTCGAGCGCTTGCCCTACATATTCGACTTCCTCACAGATCTGAAACCGCGCGACTGGCTGGAACCGTTTCGTGCCCTGTTCGATCTTGCCAGTCCGTACGATGACGGAAGCCTGAAGTTCAACTATCCGGTTGATCGCGTTTACATTACCGAAACGCTCTACGTGCCCGAGTATTTCTACAAGATGGCCGAGACGCTGAACATTGCGCTTTTGTCGACGCTCATCGGCTTCACGTTCGGATTTGCCCTGTGCTTTCTGGCCGCCCGGAACCTGACCGCTAACCGCTGGCTCCGGTTCGGCGTGCGCCGGTTCATGGAACTGCTGCGCGCGTTTCCTGAAATCGTCATCGCGGGTTTTTTTCTGGCAATATTCTCGCTGGGGCCAATCGCCGCCATCATCGCGGTCTCCGTCCATACGATCGGGGCTTTGGGCAAGATGTATTTCGAAGTCGTCGAGAACGCGGATATGCGGCCCGACGAAGGCCTGCGCGCGTCGGGCGCGACCTGGCTGGAGCGGGTGCGGTTCGGGATCGTGCCACAGGTCGCACCAAACTTCATGAGCTATGCGCTGCTGCGTTTCGAGATCAACGTGCGGGCCTCCACCATCATTGGCGCGGTCGGCGGTGGAGGCATTGGCGAGACGTTGCGTCTGTCTATCTCGCGCGGACACGAGGCCAAGACCATTGCGATCATCGCACTGCTGTTCTGCACGATCGTCGCCGTCGATCAATTCTCGGCCTGGTTGCGCGGCCGCCTTGTCGGCGCGCAGGCGTTCGCTTTTGGAAAGGGCTGATCCATGTCCGCGACCATGAATACCGCTGTAGGTTCCGATGAACTCGTCAGGCTGCGTGACGCACATCCCGACGTGTTCTCGCCGCCCTTCCTTCGGCGGCATGGCCTTTTGATCGCGGCGAGCGCCTGCGTTTTCTACTCGATCTTCTGCTGGTGGTTCTTCGGCATTGGAAAGGCTTTGGAGCGGGCGAACTGGGAACTTGCGGGGGCATATCTTGCCGACTGGGTGTCCTATGAGATCCGCCCCGATATCGAGTTCGAGGAAGGCTACCTGCAGGTCACATACCCACGCTTCTCCCCTCTTGGCGACAACCCGAACCCCGAATGGATCACCACGGAAACGGCGCTCGTCACGATCTCTGTTCCGCTCGCCAATTCGGCCAACCCGACACCGAGCGCCGCACCCGGCCTGACCTTCATGGCACCGGATGCGCTGCAAGCGGATGATCCGGTCCGGCCGGCGCCCGACGCATCGTCCACGGCCACGCAGCCGTCCGAACCGATAAGCGAACGGCGCATCACAGGGGCTACGGTCAAACTCGGCCGCACGACCGTCACCATCGACGGCTCCGGTGACCGCACCCTGGTCAGCGTCCTGCGAGATGGCCAAAGCGTCCGGCTGGACGTGGAACGGGAAGTTGCGGTTACGGCCCTCGATCCGTTGCCCGAATGGGCGGTGCAGAAGGAACCGGGCCAGACGATCCGCATGAATCTGGGTTGGACCGGGCGTTTGGAGGTGCAGGATGACGAGGTGAAGGTCTGGAAGCGCTTCTTCGGCTGGGAGAACTTCTTCTTCGACACGAATTCCGAATTTTACCCGCTGACCGGATCGCAGCGGATCGCCGCTTTGTTCGGCGGTGACCCGCTCGTGCAGGGCCGTTCGAACGTCTCGCTCGCCTGGGAGGATTTCACGATGAACCCGTCCTGGCAGCATTGGGACGTGTGGGTGAAACTGCTGCAAACGATCGTCATGGCGTTTGTCGGAACGTTGTTTGCGACCCTGCTTGCCTTTCCCCTGTCCTTCATCGCGGCCCGTAACGTCACCCCATCCAGGGTCGCCAATCAGGTGTTGAAGCGGATCTTCGATCTGCTCCGGTCCGTCGACATGCTGATCTGGGCACTGTTCTTCACCCGCGCTTTCGGTCCCGGTCCTCTGGCCGGAATATCGGCGATCTTCCTCACCGATACCGGCACGCTGGGCAAACTCTATTCCGAAGCATTGGAAAACATCGATGACCGGCAGCGTGAGGGAGTGAAGTCGGTCGGAGCCCACCCGACGCTGATCCAGCGGTACGGGGTCGTGCCGCAGGTGCTGCCGGTCTTTCTTTCGCAGTCGCTGTATTTCTGGGAATCAAACACCCGTTCGGCAACCATTATCGGAGCTGTCGGGGCGGGCGGGATCGGTCTGAAATTGTGGGAGGCGATGCGTACCAATCAGGATTGGGAGAACGTGGCGTACATGGTCATCCTCATTCTGCTCGTGGTCTTTGCATTCGATGCAATATCCAACGTGCTGCGTTCCCGCCTGACCGGAAGTGCCCGCTGATGAGCGAACGGTATGCCATATATTTCACGCCTGCACGCGACAGTTCTCTCGCCGAGCAGGGGGCTTTGTGGCTTGGCAGGAATGTCTGGAGTGGAGAGACCTATCCCTCGCGCCCAGCCGGTGGCCTGTCGGCGCAACGCATGGAGGAGTTGACGGCCACACCACGGCTTTACGGATTTCACGGCACACTGAAGGCACCGTTCAGGCTTGAGACCGGCGTCGACCGCGCAACCCTATGCTCCGCGATCGAGGCTTTCGCCAGTGAGCGGAAACCGGCGGTCATCGATCGGCTCGAACTGCGCTGGATCGGTTCGTTTCTGGCACTTGTCGGTGTCACAGAGAGCGACTCCGTTTCCGATCTGGCTGCTTCACTCATTCGCCACGTCGAACCGATGCGCGCGCCGCTAACAGATGTCGAAATGGCCCGACGAAAGCCCGATAGCCTCACGAAGCGACAGCGCGACCTTCTTGGCGACTGGGGCTATCCTTATGTGCTGGATGAGTTCCGCTTCCACATGACCCTGACGGGGCAGGTTCCCGACAACGAGCAGGAGAGCATCTTCGCGGCGGCTTGTAATGCGTTTCACCCCTGGATGGGGCAGCGATTTGCCATCGACCGGATCGCACTCTTTCACCAGCCGGCAGCCGGGGAGCCGTTTCAGGCAATTCGCGACTGGCCGTTGTCAGCTCGTGCCGAATGCGAAGAAATCAGCCTGCTGACCGCCCCATCAATCTCCACGGAACACTGAAATGGACATGATTTTCACCAATGCGCGCATAGTTCTGCCGGATGAGATCGTCCTTGGCAGCGTGATGGTGCGCGAAGGACGCATTCACGCGATCGATGCGGATGGCATAACGGGCTGCCGGGTTTCGAGTGGTAACCAAACCACATTGGAGGACGTGGGCGGCGACATCCTGATGCCGGGTCTCGTGGAATTGCACACGGACCATTTGGAGAACCACTACGGCCCGCGCCCCGGGGTTCGGTGGGATGCCATGTCCGCCATTCAGGCCCACGACGCACAGATTGCCGCATCGGGCATCACCACGGTGTTCGATTGCTTCCGCGTCGGCAGGGACAGTCTGGAAGACGGGTTTGATCCCGGTGAGATGCGGCAGCTGGCGGGTTCGCTTCTGGAAGCGCAGGATGAGGGGCGTCTCCGGGCCGAACACTTCATTCACCTGCGCTGCGAGGTCTCGTCGCCAGACGCCCTCGCGGAGTTCGAAACCTTCTCCGACATCGACGGCGTCCGCCTTGCGTCTCTCATGGACCACGCGCCGGGCCAGCGTCAGTTCCAGACGATGGACCAGTACACACTTTACTACAAAACGAAGCGCGGCCTGAGCGATGCGGAGTTCGAGAAGTTCTGCAACGACCGTCTCGCTCAATCGGCTGCCAACTCAGCCCCGCAGCGGCAGGCGATTGCCCGGCTGTGCGGACAGCGCGGCATCGCGCTGGCCAGCCACGATGATGCAACGCTGGCACATGTGGACGAGTCCATCGAAGCTGGCGTCAGGGTCGCGGAATTTCCCACATCCCTCGAAGCCGCCCGCGCGAGCCACGACGCCGGGCTCAATGTTCTGATGGGCGCGCCCAACGTCGTGCGTGGCAAGTCCCATTCCGGCAATATCGCCGCCCGCGAACTGGCGGAAAACGGTCTGCTGGACGTGCTGTCGTCTGACTACGTGCCCATGAGCCTCGTCCACGCCCCGTTCGTACTGGCCGACGCCATCGACGGTATGACACTGCCCCAAGCCGTCCAGATGGTGACCAAGCGTCCGGCGGAAGCCGTAGCGCTGGACGACCGCGGTGTCATCGAAATCGGCCGCCAGGCCGATCTGATTAGGGTGTCACCCAGAGGCGGTAAAGTACCGGTCGTGCGCTCCGTCTGGCGCGAGGGCGTGCGGGTCGCATGATGAGCGACACCCAGCATCAGGACTTGCAGATCGGTCGACGGACGGACCATTTGCTGGGGCCGGGCAGGATCATCATGGTCGTCGGACCCTCGGGGGCCGGAAAGGACACGCTGTTAGCGGGCGTAAAAGACCGTCTGGCCGACAACGATATATATGTGTTTCCGCGTCGCATGATAACCCGAGAAGCCGATCCCTCTTCCGAAGATCATGAGACTATATCCGCGGAGGACTTTACGAATCTCGGCCGGGCCGGACGGGTTGGTTTGAGCTGGGAAGCCCATGGTCTTGGGTACATCATTCCCGAAAGCATCAAGACCGATATCTTAGAGGGTCGCACTGTTGTGTTCAATGGATCGCGCGGGTCGATAAAAGCAGCCCGGAACATCTACGGACATGTCGATGTGGTTCTGGTCGGTGTCGGCATCGACATTCTCGAACGGCGCCTGCAAAGCCGGGGTCGCGAAACGACGGATCAGATCGAGCGTAGGCTTGCGCGTGCCACCATGACCATCGATCCGGACTGGACCGTCGTTCAGAACGACGGCTCCATCCAGCAGGGCGTTGATCAACTGCTGGCAGCCATTCTTTCCAAATTCGAAAATGAGCCGACAGCTGTTATCCAGCCGTCATAAAGAGCTTCTATCCGAAGGCTATGCGAAACCTTCAGGATACGACCATGCGACCGCTCAAAAGCACTCTCATTGCGCTGGCACTCGGCCTTGCCACCACCGTTTCCGCCCATGCCCTGGACGGTAAACTCACATTGTACACGAGCCAGCCGAACAACGACGCGCAGCAAACGGTCGACGCCTTCATGGACAAGTATCCTGATGTGGAGGTGACGTTCGTGCGCGACGGCACGACCAAGATCATGGCCAAACTGATGGCCGAGCTTGACGCGGGTCAGAGCCCGGCCGATCTGTTACTGATCGCCGACAGCGTCACGATGGAAGGCCTCGCAGCGGACGGGCAGCTTATGGCCTACCCGGAGGCGGATGTTGCAGCCTATGATCCGGCCATTCAGGATCCGGAGCGGATGTGGTTTCCGACCAAGCTCATCACCACGGGCATCATCTACAATACCAATGCGCCTATGAAACCGACTTCATGGCAGGACTTGCTGTCGCCGGAGGCCAAGGGGCAGGTGGCAATGCCGTCCCCACTGACATCAGGTGCCGCGCTGATCCACACCAATACCATGGTGTCCAACCTTGACCAGGGTTGGGATTACTACACGCAACTGGCCGCCAACGGTGCCCAGGCGTCGGGTGGAAATGGGGGCGTGCTGAAAGCCGTTGCAGGCGGGGAGAAGCTGTACGGCATGGTCGTGGACTTCCTGCCGATCCGGGAGAAGGCTAAGGGCGCTCCCGTCGATTTCGTCTTCCCGACCGAGGGCGTATCGGCAATCTCGGAGCCTGTCGCCATCATGTCCGGTACCCAGAATTCTGAAGCTGCCAAGGCATTTGTTGATTTCGTCATCTCGGAAGACGGTCAGAAACTTGCGGCAAGCCAGGGCTATATGCCGGCCCGTCCCGGGGTGTCCGCTCCCGAAGGCTTTCCCGCATTGTCAGACATCAAGGTAATGCCGTTCGACGCATCAGCAGCGTTGGAATCGGCAGAGGCGGACAAGGAAAAGTTCGCCACCATCTTCGGCCAGAACTAACGCACGGGTATGAACGCCGATCGCGCATGAAGGTTCGGCCCGGCGGGTGAGAAGCGTATGGTGGAAAACCGGCGGGCACAGCGATAACTGGGCAGAACGTGAGGGGGCTGTTCTGGCAGCCGCCTGCCTGCTGTCCGTACTCGTCATCTGCGCGTTCCCGATCGGCAGACTGGCATGGTCCGCATTCGGCGTTCTGGCGGATCCGGAGCACGCTTTGGCGTTGCTGGGTTCGCGAACGGTTTTTCGGGCGACCGCAAATACATTGTCGGTCGCCGTCCTGTCGACGCTCCTTGCATTGGCCGTGGGCCTGACTTTCGCGCTGTGCCTGTCGACGATGCGTCTTCGCTTCCCCCGCGCTCTCGCTTTCCTCTTCGTGCTGTCATTGATGATCTCGCCGCAGGTGTCGGCGTTGGCGTTCAAGACGCTGGCGGGGCCTGCTTCGCCTCTTTTGAACACCTTCGGGATCGCTCCGCCCCCGGGCACTCCGAACCCCATGCTGGGGCTTGACGGGATCGTCCTTGTGATGGGCCTGCAGCATGCACCCCTGATCGCGATCACTTACGCTGCCGGGCTTGCTCGCGTGCCGTTTGCTCTCGTGGATGCAGCCCGTCTCGACGGCTCATCGTCGTTGCAGATCGTCAGGCATATCATTTTGCCCGTTACCCGAACGCACCTGCTGGCCGCAACGCTGCTGGGTTTCGTGGCGGGCGTGGGAAATTTCGGCATACCGGCGCTGCTTGGCCTGCCGGTCGGTTTCATCACCCTGCCGACACTGATCTATCGTGAAATCGCAAGCTTTGGGCGCGGCGGTATCGAAGACGCCGCGCTGGTCTCCCTTATCATTGCATTTATCGCCGGGACTGCGGTTGCTGCGTCGGCTTGGCTTGTCTCGCGTAGAACAGTCCGTCTTGATGCCGGGGGATCGATGGAACCCTTTGTCGACAAAGGCGTGACGACGGCGACGACGGAAGCCATGTGGTGGGTTTTCCTTCTGGCAACCGTCGTAGTCCCGATGGTCTCGCTATTGGCTACCTCGCTTGTCCCTGCCTACGGCATGGTTCTGCGTTGGGAAACCGTGACCCTGTCGCAGTTCACGGAAGTCCTTTGGCGACAATCCATGGTCCAGCGCGCCTTCGCCAATTCCCTGGTGTTTGCAGGCGTCGCAGCGGTGTTACTCGCCTGTCTGTCGATGGCACTCGCCTACAGTCTCGATCGTCGTTTGCGGCGGTTCAGGGGTGCCGTTCTGGTTCTCGTGGAACTGCCGTTCGCCCTTCCCGGAGTCGTGATCGCCATCGCGTGCATCCTGCTGTTCGTGCGGCCCCTACCGCTGATCGGCATATCGATCTACGGCACGGCGACGATCATCATCTTTGCCTATCTCGCTTCCTTTCTTGCCATTGCAATCAAGCCGGTCATGGCTGCAATCATGGGGCTGGACGACGAGATCGAGCAGGCGGCTCTGCTGGATGCCGCATCCATCACCCAAAGGCTGGGTCTGATCATCCTGCCCCTCCTGTTTCCCGCGGTTCTCGCCGGCGCATGGATGGTATTCCTCCTAGCTTTCAACGAACTAACCATTTCGGCCCTGCTGTGGTCCGCAGGCACCGAAACGGTGGGCGTGGCGCTGCTCAACTTGGAGGATGCCGGGCTGGGTGCGGAGGCGGCTGCGCTTGCGGTCTTGGCGACC
The DNA here is from genome assembly GCA_963841615.1 of uncultured Alphaproteobacteria bacterium. Taxonomy (GTDB): domain Bacteria; phylum Pseudomonadota; class Alphaproteobacteria; order Rhizobiales; family Rhizobiaceae; genus Pseudahrensia. The sequence goes on from CAWJDI010000005.1 coordinate 297,060, forward strand.
GGTATTGTGGTGTTACTAATGATGATGCTCGAAGCCGCTGCCAAATGGTTTCCCAATAACGCATTGCCTTGGAGAGTCCTGTGCCCAGCGAACACTTGAAGCTACCAAGTTAAAGTTATCCGTATTGAAGCCCGCGCCTGCCGACAGTTCAACGCGATACCCGTCGCATGATGGGTCCCGCTACTGCAGCAGCGGCCCTGTTGCAGCCCTCTGCGGTGGCTTTGCTACTATGGCCCTTCTCTTCGCTGACACGGATTGATGATCTAATCGCCGAAGCGCACGATCTGCAGGCTTCCAACGGTGGCGATCTGGGTACTGAATGCCTGTTACTCAAGCGCCTACGAGCGGTGACTGAGCGCAACCGTGGTGACGCGATTTGTTGAGGTTAATTGAAATTGAGGCGCTAGAAGCATGGTAACTGATCGCTCACATCGAGCCAACGGGAACCCTTGAAGTTCTGCAACCAGGCCACGTTGGGAGACCACTCATAAGCGGCGCGGTTTGGCGCAATTTTCCTAAACTGCGTCCCCATAGGGCAATGTCATCGCAGCAATCGTGCGACGCGCAAAAGTCGTCCGGCGTCGCTCTGCCCCCGAGGCCTGTTTCAAGCATTTTCATACAAGTAGGTGCTGTCACCATAACGTCTTCAATCTGTAATGTGGTCGTTGCAAAACTGGCGCACCACTGCCGCATCGTCGGCGAAGCGGCCGGCGGCTCTTAGATTTCAACATCCGGAGAACAAGAATGAAACTGATCACACGTTTAACGTTGCCATTGTTGGTCGGTGTTTCCGCCCTGTCGATGTCGACCGCCTTTGCTGAACCGACACAAGAACTCATCGATGCGGCCAAAGCCGAAGGGACATTAACAACGATCGCTCTGCCGCACAGCTGGTGTGGCTACGGCAAGGTCATCGAAACCTTCAAGACCAAGTATGGTTTGGAGGTGAACGAGCTGAACCCCAACGCGGGCTCGGCTGACGAGTTGGAAGCCGTCAAGGCCAACAAGGGCAATACGGGTGCTACCGCACCCGACGTGCTCGACGTCGGCCTGTCCTTCGGTCCTGCCGCCCAAGCGGAAGGTCTGCTTCAACCCTACAAAGTCTCAACATGGGACTCCATCCCGGATGATGCCAAGGATCCGGATGGCCACTGGTACGGCGACTATTACGGTGTGCTGGCGTTCGGTGTGAACTCGGACATCTTTCCCGAGGCACCGCAATCATTCGCTGACCTGAAAAAGCCGGAGTTTGCAAACTCCGTTGCAGTTATCGGTGACCCACGCACCGGCAACTCCACCATGATGACGGTCTATGCAGCCGGTATTGCCGAGGGTGGCACGGCTGGCGGAGATGCCCTGAACAAGGGTATCGCCTACTTCAAGGGCCTGAAGGACGGCGGCAATTACGTTCCCGTCAACGGCAACTCGCAGAACCTCGCACAGGGCACGACCCCAATCTATTTCGATTGGGATTACAACTTGCTCGCCATGCGCGACACGCTTGCCGGCAACCCGCCCGTTGAAGTCGTGGTACCGAGCGACGCAGTGATTGCGGGTGTTTATGTACAGGCGATCTCCGCTTATGCGCCGCACCCCAATGCAGCCAAGTTGTGGATGGAGTTCCTCTACTCCGACGAAGGCCAGCTGCTTTGGCTGGAAGGCTACTGCCACCCGATCCGCTTCAACGATATGGTCGAGCGCGGTGTCATTCCACAGGCGATGCTCGACAAGCTGCCACCGGCGGAAAACTACGCCAAGGCAGTCTTCCCGTCCCTTGCCGAACAGGCAGAAGCAAAGGAAGCCATTGCTGCCAACTGGGCAAGCCAGATGGGCGTACAATAGGTCAGCAAGCTTACTGGTCTGACGTGCGAATGGCGGGCCCGACCCCGCCATTCGCTTTCCGAAACCGCGCGACGTTTGAACACCATGGCTGATACAGTTTTTCCCGCCAGCACCACCTCAGGCGCAAGAATCGGCAATGACCTCCGCTTTCAGACCGTCTGGAACTGGCTCGGCCTTGCACCCTTCCTAATATTCATAGCGCTGTTTTTGATCCTTCCAGTGCTCTATCTCATCAACGGTGCATTCCAGACACCGGATGGTCGCTATTCTCTCGAAACGCTGCTGTCTCTGCGAGCACCGGAATTTGCCAATTCCTACTGGCTCTCGATCCGCCTCAGTTTTGCATCGGCAGCCATGGGCACTCTCTTCGGGCTGGCTTTGGGCTATGCACTGATCCTCGGGGGATTACCGAACTGGGTGCGCCGGTTCTATATGACATTTTCCGGTGTCGCCTCGAACTTCGCGGGCGTGCCACTGGCCTTCGCGTTCATCGCAACGCTCGGTCGCCTCGGGCTGGTGACGCTGGTGCTGCGCGATCTCTTCGGCATCAACATATATGCGGCCGGTTTCAGTCTGTTCTCCTTCTGGGGTCTGGCGCTCACCTATCTTTATTTTCAGCTTCCGCTGATGGTGCTGATGATCGCGCCTGCCATCGAGGGGCTTCGACCGGAATGGCGCGAGGCGGCGGAAAGTCTTGGGGCAAGCCGGCGTCAATATTGGGGGCGCATCGGGTTACCTATTCTCGCCCCATCCATCATGGGTTGCTTCCTGCTGCTGTTCGCTAACGCCTTTGGGACGCTTGCGACCATCTACGCGCTGACATCTGCCAATTTCCAGGTCGTGCCGATCATGCTGTTCCAGCAGATTCGCGGCAACGTCCTCTACAACCCCAACCTCGGCTACGCGCTTGCGCTTGGCATGATTCTCATCATGGCGGCTTCGAATACGCTCTACTTTGTATTGCGTCGAAGAGCGGAACGGTGGCAGAAATGACGCTAAAGGTGCCGCTTCTTTCCACCCTCATCGCAGTTGCCGGTGCGCTGTTCTTTTTTGTGCCGCTGATCGCGACATTCAAGTTTTCGTTGCAAATGCGGCGTGGCGAATATTCATTCGACGCATACCGATCCGTGTTCGAAAGTGACACGTTCCTCGATGTACTTGCCTTTTCGGCCACCGCTTCGCTGACAGCGATCCTGGTTGGCGCATTGCTCGTGGTGCCGACGGCCTACTGGGTGCGCCTTAAGCTGCCCGAGATGCGCCCTGTCATCGAGTTCCTGAGCCTTCTGCCGCTCATCATTCCACCGGTGGTGCTGGTGTTCGGCTATGTCCGCGTTTACGGCACGGGGTCATTTCTGCCGCTGACAATGTCCGAGCAAGGCACGAACGTGCTGCTCGTCATCGGTTACGTCGTTTTGTCGGTGCCTTACATGTACCGCGCCGTCGATAACGGCATGGGGGCGATCGATATTGCCACGCTCACGGAAGCTGCTGAAAGTCTCGGCGCGTCACGGATGAGGACGATCACGACCGTCATTTTCCCCAACGTGCGTTCGGCCATATTGTCCGGCGCGTTTCTCACGTTCTCGATCTCGCTGGGCGAATTCGTCATTACGAGTTTGCTCAACAGGCCGGGCTTCGGACCATATCTGGTGCAGGCGGGGCAGGATTTCGCCTATCAGCCGGCCGCGCTTGCGATCATGGCGTTCGCCTTCACTTGGGGATGCATGGTGCTGATGGAATATTTCGCTACGCGCAAGCCGGGTCAGGGTTTCGCACCACGCCTTGCAGGCCTTATGGCCCGCAGGCCGCGCCCGTGACAATTCTGACATGAGGTTTCCGACATGAGTTTTCTCGATCTGTCCGCCGTCAGCAAGACGTTCGGCACGACCACTGTTGTCGAAGGCTTCGACCTGTCCGTCGAGGACGGCGAGTTTGTCTCGTTTCTCGGGCCGTCCGGCTGCGGAAAAACCACGGTTCTGCGGATGATCGCAGGCTTCGAACAGCCGACGTCGGGCACGATCCGGGTCCGGGGAGAAGATGTGACGGGCCTGTCGGCCAGCAAACGGCGCATCGGCATGGTGTTTCAGGCTTACGCGCTGTTTCCCAACATGTCCGTGCGCGAGAATGTCGCTTTTGGCCTGCGCATATTGGGCATGAAGCGCGAGGCTGTCGACCAGCGTATCGGCGACATGCTGGACCTGATCGCACTCAGCCATCTGGCCGACCGCTATCCCTATCAGCTGTCCGGGGGGCAGCAGCAGCGGGTTGCACTCGCGCGGGCCCTAGCGCCGCAGCCCAACCTATTACTTCTCGACGAGCCGCTATCGGCGCTTGATGCCCAAATACGGGTGGCTTTGCGGGACGATATCCGTGCTATTCAGCGAGAGCTTGGTATCACCACCGTCTTCGTTACCCACGATCAGGAAGAGGCGCTGTCGATTTCGGACCGTGTCGTTGTCATGCACAAGGGTAGGGCGGACCAGATCGGGTCGCCACAAGAGGTCTACAACCGCCCGGCCACCCGGTTCGTCGCGGGATTTGTTGGCAAGCTGAATACATTCGACGCGCGGGTAGGCGAAGCCGGGGCGGTGATTTTTGCCGGAGCCACCATTGAAGATGTGGCTCCCGCCAACCACGCCAGCGGAGCTGAGATTACAGTCGCGCTGAGGCCGGAGGCCCTTTCGCTTGTCAAACGCGACGGGGACGATTGTGCTGTCGAGGGCCGGATCCTGCACCGCGCCTTTCTCGGCTCCGTCATCCGCGCCGAGATCGAGGTCGCCGGACGCGCCGTCTCGGTTGACATGTTCAACCGCAACGGAGCGCGCCTGCCGGCGGCAGGTGAAACATCACACTTGTGGTTCGCCCGTGGCGATCTGCTTGTGTTGCCTGTTTGATCTTGCCCGCTCGAAAGACATGCCATGACCTCTTCTGTTTTCGACGCTCCCGGCCGGTTCTGGCGCGGTAATCTGCACACCCATTCGACCCTCTCGGATGGGTGTCTCGATCCGGCCGAAGTGTGCCGCCGCTATGCCGCCGAGGGATATGACTTCATCGCGCTGACCGACCACATGGTCGGACGTTACGGCTACCCGATAGCCGACACGGTGCCGATGCGGACCGACACGTTTACGACAATTCTCGGCGCCGAACTGCATAGCGGCACGATGGAAAACGGCGAACTCTGGCACATTCTGGCGGTCGGCCTTCCAGCGGATTTCGCGCCGTCAGAGACCCCGGATTTCAAGCCGGTAACAGGCCAGGAAACCGGCCCGGAGCTTGCAGCCCGTGCCCGTGCCGCCGGTGCTTTTGTCGCCATCGCTCACCCGCAATGGTCCGGCCTCACCCTCGCCGATGCCCGGACCATGGAGGCGGCCCATGCCGTCGAGATCTACAATCACGGGTGCGCCGTCGGCTGCGACCGGCCTGACGGTTTCTCGATTGCCGATCTGCTGCTCACGGAGGGCCGCAGGATTACGCTGATTGCCACCGATGACGCCCATTTTACCGAACCGGACCATTTCGGCGGGTGGGTGATGGTAAAGGCTGCCGAAAACGAACCCGCGCAGTTGCTTGCAGCTTTGAAGGCCGGTCATTTCTACGCGACCCAAGGCCCGGCCATCCACAATATCGAGCTGCGCGAAACGGAACTCGTGGTCGAGTGCAGCGCTGCGTCGGCCGTCATCGTTCAGGCCCGCGGGTCGGCGGCGAAAGCAATGCATGGCCATTCTATGACGCGCGCGACCCTTTCATTCGACCCACCTGCAGGACTCGAATGGTGCCGTGTGACGGTGGTGGACCGGGCTGGCCGACGAGCATGGTCGAACCCGATCTGGTTGTAGGCGGAATTCCCAGCTTCCAGTAGGCTCATCTGCCGCTGAGCGGGCACAGCGCCTGACGAAACTGGCCCGTGGTTTCCTGCCACGTGAATGATAACGCGCGTTCGATTGCCTGCTGCTGCGACAGGCTTAAGGCGTTGCGGGTCGCGACCGCCAAGTCTTCGTCCATCCAGCCGCTGATGCCGTGCGTGATGACGTCGATCGGTCCGGGAACGGGATATGCAGCGACAGGCAATCCGCACGCCATAGCCTCGATCATCACCAGCCCGAATGTGTCTGTGCGTGAGGGAAAGACGAACACGTCGCCACCGGCCAGATGGGCTGCAAGATCGGCACCGAACCGGTAGCCCATGAAGCGCGCCTGCGGGTAGCGCCGTTCAAGTAGTGCGCGTGCCGGGCCGTCGCCGATCACAATTTTCGTTCCTGGCACATCCATGGCGAGAAACGCTTCGACGTTCTTCTCGGCCGCCAATCGTCCGCAATGAACCATCACCGGCCGCTCACCCTCGTAGTGAACAGGATTGTCCGCTCGGAAAATGGAATGGTCCACACCGCGGGTCCACACCTTCAGGTTCTGAAAACCGCGCTCCTTCAAATCGTGGGCAATGGTCGGCGTGGGCACCAAGACGGTCTTCGCCGGGCGATGAAAGCTGCGCAGTGCCGCGTATAGGGCGCGGGCAATCCCGCGTATTGGCAAACGGGCAGCGACGTATTCCGGAAACCGGCTGTGATAACTGGTTGTGAATTCTAAACCCCGGGCAAGGCAATATTGCCGGGCACGCAGCCCAATCGGTCCTTCGGTAGCGATATGGACGGCGTCGGGGGTAAAGGCCTCCATTTCGCTTTCAATCTGCCTGCGTTGTGGGAAGGCCATCCGAATTTCCGGATAGGATGGCAAGCCAACCGTGCGCCGCCCGGCTGGCGATATAATCTCGACCGTGTCGCCGAGCAATTCCAAACCCGCCTTGACGTAGGAGAGCGTGCGAACGACGCCGTTCACCTGAGGCTCCCATGCATCGGTCGCAATGAGAATACGCAAATGCCTAAGCCGCTGCCTGAACGGCAGCGACTTCGCCGAGCAACCGGTCCCGATCGCGTGCCCAATCCAGCAATTCCATGCGACCATCGAAATGCTCGACGAGCGCTGTCCCAGATTCGACCCAGTCCCCGTCGTTGCAATAGTGGATACCGTCGATCATGCGGAATTCGGCGGTGTGGATGTGACCGCAAATCACACCGTCTGCACCAGCTTCATGCGCTTCCCGTACGACGGCCTCTTCGAAATTGCCGACGAACTCGACAGCGCGCTTCACTCTGTTTTTCAGGAACGCCGACAAAGACCAATACGGCAAACCGAGTGTGCGCCGAACGCGGTTGAAGACCGTATTGGCCTTCACTGCCGTTGTGTAGGCGACATCTCCCAGATGAGCGAGCCACTTGGCATAGAGCACCACGCCGTCGAACTTGTCGCCATGGAGAACGAGATACCGTTTGTCATCGGCAGTGATGTGAACAGCTTCCATCCGCACCGCGACGTTGGCAAAGCGCTGACCGCAGAAATCCCGGAAATGCTCGTCGTGGTTGCCGGGAATGTAGGTGATCTGCGTGCCTTTGCGTGCCTTTCGCAGCAACTTCTGAATAACGTCGTTGTGGCTTTGCGCCCAGTACCACGACCGCTTCAGTGCCCAGTTATCGATGATGTCTCCGACCAGAAAGATATGCTCACAATGGGTATGGCGCAGGAAGTCGAGCAAAAGGTCCGCCTGGGCATGGCGTGTGCCAAGATGAACATCCGACAGGAAGATCGTGCGGTAGTGCAGGCATGGCCTAATCGTCCGAGACGGTCGCTTCGAGGGTGACCGTCGTGCTGGCCGCGGCAAGGGAAAGGGCGCGTTCATGCATGCTGCCATGAGCCCCCAACATGAATGTCGCGCGACAGAATTGTAAAGGTTTATTGACGCAGTCTGATTTTGCCGATGCTTCTCACCCTAGAACCACCACGCTGTCTTCAAGGACATCCAAAAGTCGGCAAATCAGGTTTCGCTGTTGCGAATGCCCGCACGCTTCCAGTCATCTTCCGCCGCCATGAGATGCGAGACGAACGCCAGAACTTTCTGTCCGCTGATTTCATCATGGGACATTTCGAGCGGTGTTTTATCGCCAAACATACGTGATCTGCGCGCCAGCCAGCTCTCACCATCATCCGGTCCAAAAGCCTTAAGCGCGCTGCGACGGATACGAACTGACATAGCTTGGCGGGAAGAACCCAAAACCTATACTCCGAGGGGGACGGTGGCCGTGATCTTCCTCATACCGGCAGAACGCGCCGTCGGAGTCGAGTCTAATATTTGTAGACGAGATAAATTGTGGAAAAGATCAAATGTAGCGTTCGAAGCTAGCTTTCGATCCGATAGTCGCTGGTGGTGTACTTGTTAAGGGTCGAGCCGAGCTGCGCGGCACCCTAACGTCTTGCCATGACAAAGCGCTTACCTATCCGCTATTTCAAAAAGTCACCGGAGATTATTCGGTTGGCGGCCATGATGTATGTTCAATATCCACTTTCTCTGCGGAACGCCGAAGATCCGCTAAACAAGCGAGGCATCGACATCAGCCAAGAAACAGTTCGATTTTGATGGAACCGATTTGGTCCGACATTTGCCTTCGAAATCTATAAGCGGTGGGTCCAAATAGTGCATGCTTACGTCAATTGGAAAAGAACACCTCTACGAGGTGTTCGTGAGAATCAACGGCGAGGCTTATTATCGATTGTAGAGCAGCATTGAAACTATTGAGGGAATCAACGAAGCGGTAAGGCCAACCACGAGTCGTCGTAACAGTTAAATTGCGCTCATACTTTGCGGCCATAAAAGTCCCCGGAAACATTGATCGAGAGGAAACCGGGCGCTGGCCTTAACAGCCGAACAAAGAATCCGCACTTTCCGTTTCTGAGTCGCAGCAAAACAAAAACCCTTCAAAGCTGATTTTTGCAGCTCTGACAATTATCTGTGTGCAGTTTCGGGCTAACCTTAAGGTTCCTACCAGGGAACGTCCGTTTATCTCTACGCGATCTTCTCGACGTTGCATCTTGGATGGGCGGTGGGTTCAATGGGTGGTCGCAACGCATCGTGCGAACTTTTCAGCTGGAGTTTGATATTGCAATGTCTTGCGGGGGCGCTCGTTGAGCTGCCTGGCGACGGCATTATGGCTGTCCTGTGAATGGATCGAGAGATCAGTTCCGCGTGGCAGGTACTGTCGCAGCAATCGGTTGGTGTTCTCGTTCGTCCCGCGTTGCCAGGGGGATCGCGGATCGCAGAAGTACACGTCCACGTCGGTGGCCATCGTCAAACGCGGATGGTCGGCCAGTTCCTTCCCTCGGTCCCACGTCAGGGATTTGTAGAGTTCTTTCGGCAACATTCCCGCCTGCTCGATGAGCCCAGTGATGACGCTCTCAGTATCCTTGTTGGCCACCTTCACCAGCATGACGGTGCGCGACTGCCGCTCGACGAGCGTTGCGATAGTGCTGTTGCGGGAGCCTCCGAGAAGGTCGCCTACCCAGTGTCCCGGAACGGCGCGATCTTCAACCGCTGCGGGCCGCTCGCTGATCGATACGGCATCCTTCACCTGACCCAGACCGTTGCGCTTGAGGCTTGCATGTTGCGAGCGACGTATGGTGCGGCTGGCCCGCAAATGCGCCAGAACTTCCTTCTTCAGAACACCGCGAGCCTGAACATACAGGCTTCGATAGATCGTCTCGTGGGAGACCTGCATATCCGCCTCACCGGGAAAGCTGCGCTTGAGCCAGCCCGCAATCTGCTCGGGAGACCATTTGCGTTCCAGTTTCACGGAGACTGCGAGGGCCAGGGATGGATGACAAGCAAGCTTGCAAATCTTCGGCCGCAGAGCGCGGTCCCATGCCGCTTGGTCCGAAGCAGTTGCACGGTATGCAGCCAGCCCACCGTTGCGCTTCACCTCCCGACTGATCGTGGACGGTGCTCGGCCCAGCCGACGCGCGATCAGGCGCAGCGGTTGTTGGGTGCTCAACCACGCGATATCTCCTCGCGCTCGGCGAGGCTCAAAGCCCGTCGCAACCGCCGACGATCGGGAGGACGGATGCCGCCGCCCGGCGATATCACGGGGAACACCGAGGACGATTGCCGGTCGAACACGCGCCCGATCGAACTCATGGATTCCCCACGCTGCCAACGATCCCAGATCTCGGCACGCTGCGAGGCGGTGTAATAGATACGGCGGCGGTACTTCATGGCAAACACTCCATCTTTGGTCAAAGATATCTGTGTTGCGCCCACCCGTTGAACCCGCCGCCCGTTTTTTGCGGTCGCGGATGGAAAGCTAGGTGGACATTAATGTCCGCTATCGGGGTCGCAACTCTATCTCCAAATGTGTTGTTTGGGGGCGCATAGCCGACCTCACCACACATTGAATACGTGTAATTTGAGCGGCCGCTTTTGGGAAGCCGGAGAAAACGGTGCGACCGTCCGCAATAGGCCGCTTCTGCTCAGGCTTGAGGCCATGCTGCCAATGTTGCGTCCGCAATTGCATTCAGCTTGGCACGCGACGCACCATCGCGTGCGAGGGTCGAAAGGCCTTGGATCGTGCACATCGTGCTGGCGGCCAAAATGGATGGATCGCTCTCGCCCGGCAAGAGCCCGCAATTCACGTCCGTCTCGATGCGAGCACGCAGCCGCGCTTCGGTGTCGATGCGGATGGCGGTAAGGTTCGCCTGAACATCCGCGGACGCTGCCGAACAGGAGGCTGTCGCCGTCGCCATGAGACAGCCCTTCGGTGTCTTTCGACCCGTGAACCGCTCTACTGCGCCCGTTAGCAAGGCCCGCGCCGCATCGCGGGCATCGGACGCGGATGCGATGATGTCGGGTGTGGCGTCCGGGCCGCCGCGATAGCGTTCGACGGCTTCCAGAAACAACCGTCGCTTGTCGCCAAAGGCGGTGTAGAGGCTAGGCGCGGTGATGCCCATCGCCGTGGTGAGATCGGCGACCGAACTCGTCTCGTAGCCGTGTCGCCAGAAGGTCAGCATGGCCTGCTCCAGCGCCGCGTCGCGGTCGAAGGACAACGGGCGGCCACGGCGGGCTTTCATAGGTTGCGAGTTAGTTTCCATAGCGATCATTCAGAAATACGTTGACGTGGACGCGGTTTGGCATTTAGCACAGCATATCATATCGCTCACTACGGAATAAAGCCATGGGTCTCGACAATTACCGCACACTGGGCCGCTCCGGCCTCGTCGTCTCGCCGCTCTGCCTCGGCACCATGACCTTTGGCACGGACGGGTGGGGTGCGGACGAGGCTGCATCGCGCGCCATCTTCGATGCCTACCGGGAAGCTGGCGGCAACTTCGTGGACACGGCCGACATCTATTCCGGTGGGGCGAGCGAGGACATGGTCGGGCGGTTCATTGCGGACACGAAGTCGCGCGACGAGATCGTGCTCGCCACCAAGTTCGGCTTCAATGCCGGGGCCAGTCCGCTGGGCGGTTCCGCGGACGGTCGTGGCAATCCGCACGCGGGCGGTTGCGGCGCGAAGAACATTCAACGCGCCCTCGACGCTTCGCTGAAGCGGCTGAACACCGACCACATCGATCTCTACTGGATGCACATCTGGGACGGTGTGACACCGGTGGAGGAGATCGTGGAGACGCTCGGCAATCTGGTGCGGGCGGGCAAGATCCACCACTTCGCCTTCTCCGATATGCCCGCGTGGGTCGCCATGAAGGCTGCGACGATTGCCGCCGAGCGCCGCGTGCCCGGACCGATCGCCATGCAGCTCGAATACTCCCTCGTCGCCCGTGACATCGAGGCCGAGCATATCCCCGCAGCGCGGGAAGCGAACATGGGCGTCACGCCATGGAGCCCTCTGGCAGGTGGCTTCCTGACGGGCAAGTACAAGCGCGATGATACGTCCGACACCGGCCGGCTTTCGGGTGCGAACCCGTTCGGCGACACGAAGTTTGCCGACCGCAACTGGGACATTCTCGACGTTCTGAAGGCCGTGGCGGAGGAGGTTGATGCCGAACCCGCTCAGGTGGCGCTCGCTTGGGTCATGGCCCAACCGGGTGTCGCATCGACCATCATCGGGGCAAGTCGCGTGGAGCAGTTGCAAGCCAACATCGCGGCCACGGATATCGATATGACGCCCGAGCATTTGCAACGGTTGACCGAAGCCAGCGCAGCCGCCCCGGGCTTCACGGCCATGCTCGCCTCATCACCCGTCCGCAGCATGGTCTTCGGTGGAAACTCGGTGCGCGGTTGGGGTGAAGCGTGAGCCAGTCGTGTGGCGTCTCCTCCACCACATTGCTTTGGGAGTTGCGCTGATGGCCTCGACCGACGCGGCATCTTCAACCGTGCATGTGATGACCGGAAGTCAACTCGATGGGCTCATGACCGGCAATTCTGTCTATCTCACCGAACCCAATTCGGGTGGCGAGATCGTACTGTGGTACGGTGCGGACGGTCGGACCATGGCGCGCCTTCCGTCAGCGGCTATGCTGGATGGAACATGGAGCATCAAAGGCGACTACTCGTGCATCGTCTGGAGCTACAGCCCCAAAGACAGCTGCTCACGTTTGGTCAGATTCTCCGACCGGATGGAATTGCAGGAGAAGGGCTCGAACCGCGTCCTTGGCATCGTACGCCGAATCGTACCGGGCAACGCCGAAGCGCTGTAGGCCGCAGCGCGCATATCTGGCATTGCGGCACCCTTTGCCGCCCGACCGTAGGAGTGGGAACTCAACGTCTGCTTTGAAATTAGCTACATCTACAAGCTGACCGGCAGCAATGGGCCGAAGAAGTCCATCACGCATTCATCTGAAAGTTAAGTACGCGACATTGGTCGAATGTCCAACAAGGCCTAAAGCGGATATGCGCTCTGCGTTCTGGCGCGACCGTTCCGTGACTATAGGCCGTGAACTTGTACCGTGAAACGACCGCAGACCAAGGTCACTTGAACTCCTGCCACCCGTTGCGCATTCTATGCGGATGATCCGCCCCGCTACTTCCGCCGATGCTTCCGCTATTGCGGCGATCTACGCTCCCATCGTCGAACGCACCGCGATCTCGTTCGAGGTAGTAGCGCCGAGCACGAAGGAGATGGCAAAGAGGATCGCCGAACTGGTGCCATCCCATCCTTTCCTCGTTGCCGAGCTGAGCGGACAAGTCATCGGCTACGCCTACTCAAGCCCGCACCGCCAGCGTTCGGCCTATCGGTTCGCGGTCGATGTTACTGTCTACGTGGGTGAAGCAGCACGTCGGACAGGGGTTGGTAGGACGCTTTACCGCGAGTTAATCGCCCGCCTCGACGCGCTGGGATTGCACCGGGCCTATGCAGGGATCGCGCTGCCCAATGACGGGAGCATCGGCCTTCACGAAGCGATGGGGTTCCGGCACATAGGCACATATCACGAGGTCGGATACAAGTTCGGCCGGTGGTACGACGTCGGTTGGTGGGAACTGGCTTTAGACGACGAGCCTCCAGATCGCATGTCCAATTAGGGTGTGATTCAGCGATACGTTACCAAGCCGCGCAAGGCTTGGGCATAAATGCGGTTTGGGATTCTAGGTTGAACACGGATCGGCCATGTGCGGTCTCGGGCCTGCGATTGATGATGGCCAGTTTGACAGCTTCGCCTCAGTTCGGTGTGCTCCGTAAATGTGCAATCTTTATCGCCTTCAGACAGCTACAGCCGATATCACGCAGCTTTTCGACGTCGCGGACGCTGCCGGCAACGCTGCAAGCAGCATCTATCCCGGATATTCCGGCCTTGTCGTGGTCGATGGAACTCTGCGGTCGATGGTGTGGGGATTTCCGCTTGCGCAGAAGAGCAAGCGAACCGGCAAACCCCTCAAACCGCGTCCGGTCAACAACGCCCGTACGGACAAGCTGGACAGCTTTTTTTGGCGGTCCAGCTTTGCCGAGCGGCGGTGCCTCATACCGCTGACCGCTTGGGCGGAGGCCGAGGGGGTTTCGGGTAGCAAGACGCGAACGTGGATGTCCTTGCCGGACGACGATACATTTGCAGTCGCTGGCCTTTGGCGTTCGAGCGGCGAATGGGGACAGTGTTACAGTATGGTCATGACCGACGCCGAGGGGCCGCCCGCTGCAGTGCACAACCGCATGCCGGTCATCCTTCGTCCTGAAGATTACCAACAATGGCAGGATGGATCGCCCGATGAGGCACGATCGGTCTGCAAAGCTTACGATGGCGTCGTGGCCATCGATAGGACCGCAACCCCCTGGACGCGCTAAGCGGGATATGTCAACGGCGGAGCAATTTCAGGCCAGTGTGGCGGAGTAAAAGCAGGCCATTGAGGCGTGTGATGCGGATGTGGAAAGGGGGCCGATCGGCCCCCTTTCCATATCCGCTGTCGTGTTCGTTCAGGTGGGTTCGAAGTCGCCGGTGTTGGGATCGAAGGTGGTGACGATGGCCTGCTTTTGCTCCGCCGCGGTTTGCGAGGCTGGCGCGTTGCGGCGGCGTCCGGTGGACTGTGCCAGCCGGTAGCTGTCACCGTTCATGGTCAGGATATGGACGTGGTGCGTCAGGCGATCGAGCAATGCGCCGGTCAGCCGTTCTGAGCCCAGAACGCTGGTCCAGTCCTCGAAGGGCAGGTTGGATGTGATAATGGTGGAGCCCCGTTCGTAACGCTGAGAGAGAACCTCGAACAGCAGTTCCGCCCCGGTTGATGAGAGCGGCACATAACCGAGCTCGTCGATGATGAGCAGCTTCACGTTCTGCAGATCGCGTTGCGCCTTCAGCAGACGGCGCTCGTCGCGGGCCTCCATCAGTTGGTGGACGAGGGCAGCGGCCGTCGTGAAGGTGACGGTGAGCCCCTTCTGGCAGGCGGCCAGACCCAAGGCGAGCGCAACGTGGGTCTTGCCCGTGCCCGAGTTGCCGAGCGCGATGACGTTCTCGCGTCTCAATACGAACTCGCAGCGGGCAAGCTCCAGTACCAGCATCTTGTTCAGGGACGGAATGGCGAGGAAGTCGAAAGTGCGAAGCTCTTCACCGCGCCGAAGCGTGCGGCCTTGATACGTCGTTCGATGGTCCGGCGTTCCCGGTCAATCAGTTCCAGTTCGATCAGGCGCAGCAGGTATCGGGGATGATCGACGCCATCGCGGGCGCATTCGCGGGCGACTTTGTCGTACTCGCGCAGCACAGTCGGCAGCTTCAGCTGCTTGAGATAGTGGGCCAGCAGAACCTGTGGTGTGTCGTTCATGCTGAATGTCCGGGAACGAGAGCGGCATAGTCGGCAGCAACCGTCGTATGCACCTGCAACCTCGGCAGATGCGGATAGGCGGACAGATCGAGCCGTGCGGGGCGTCTCTCCGTGCGTGCGAGCGCAATCAACTTCACCGCATCAAAGCCTATAGCACCCAATCGGATGGCTTCGGTGACGGCGGCCGCAACGGTCGTCTTCTCCATCGTCTCCATCAAACGCAGCACCTGGATAAACTCGCGCTTGCCCAAATGTGACCAGGGGGTTGCCCATGCGGGCCTCCAGCAGATGGCGCAGATGCTGGAACACTTCCGGCAGGTCCCACGCCTGAAGCGGAGCAGCCTGATCCAGCGCGTTTGGCTTCGTCTCGATCAGCATCAGGTAGTGCAGCGGATCGAAGACGAAGGCACCCGTCGCATAGCTGCGTGGGTGACGCGCGACCTCTTGCCCCGCGCACAGGATTACCACCTCCTCGACGAAGCCCTTTACCAGAACATCGCGGAATCCAAAGGTCGTGGGGACCGAGTAGTCGTTGCAACGATATCGGACCAACGATGTGGACGAGACCCGTGCGGCACGCTTCTCGCATGGCTCCAGTGGAACCGCAGGCAGCGGCTTGAAGACGGCCTCGTCGGCCACAAGGCGGGTGCCGATCGTCTCACTGTGGCGTCCTGCCCGCTCGTTGCGTCGCCGTTGGCAACGCTCTGCCAGCATGGCGTTCAGCTCCTCGAAGCTTCCGGCGTGCGGGATCGGCGTCATGAAGTTCGAGCGGGCGTACTTCACCAGCCCCTCGACCTTGCCGTTCGCCATTGGGCTCGGACCAATGGCACCTTCAATGGCTCACTCATTGCCCTTGCCCGGCCGCCCGAACCGGTCCTGATACAGATAGTGGCTCACCAGCTCAGTGAACGCCCGGGATCGCTCGCGCCTACCGTTGCCATAGATCTTCGCAACGGCGATAGTGGTGTTGTCGTACAGCAAGGACAATGGCACCCCGCCGAAGAACGCGAACGCCGAGACGTGCCCGTCCAGGAACGCCTCATTCGGCCTTGTGCTCAAACCGGTGGCGCACTGGCGGCCTCATTCTCACGCGGATAAGCCTTCACGAACGGCGCGTCCGATTGCGGCATGTCCACGCAGACTAAGTGCAGCTTCTGCCGAACACCCCCGATCACGCCGATCGCCTCGCCGAAGCATGTCCTCGGCCTTGAGCCGGGGGTCGACCTGGGCATGGCCGGGTGCCCCACCCCATGCGGCTTGCCGCCTGGGGACCCCGGACATGCGAGAGCGGAACGAAGGTCTCGCGCAAACGGCCCCACGCGATCCGGACATAGTCCCTCACCACCGTAGAGCCGCCGGCAAAGCCGTGCTCGTCCCGCAACCGTTCGTAGATGCGCTTGGCCGTATGCCGCTGCTTCACCGGTGCCGTCCCGTCCGCGTCCAGGATCGCATCGATCACCGGCAACAGCGGACCCAGCTTCGGCATCGTCACCGGCTTCGTGCGCGTGTATCCCGGCGGCAGGGAGAACCGGCACATCTTGCCAACCGTCTCACGGCTCAGGCCAAATACCCGCGCCGCTTCACGACGGCTGTTCCCTTCGACAAACACAAAACGTCGGACGGCAGCATAGACTTCCACGGCAAACATCCCGGCCATCCCCCAAAAGGAAAACAGCCTAACCACTGGCCGGATATTAAACCGGCGCGAACGACCCAAATGCCGCCGCTACGTGGCCTGGTTTGTCACCGCCGTGCACAGGGATACCTCTCTCGTTCCGGTCCGTTCCCTAACTCGATCATCTGTCGGCCTCGGAACGCGCCCAGAAAGCATCCGGTGCAACTGGTCCTACCCAAGTCAGGTGCGCCACGTTGATTTCCGTCAGTGCAATTCGCAGGTAGGGCCAGCCGTTCGGGAACAGTCAGCGAACGATTTCGGTTCGGCAAAACTTCCTTCGGGCTCCGCGGACAGCCGTGAGTACGGACCGTACGCGCAGGTAGCCGATCCGCCTGTATGTCTCGCGCTTAGGTCAATCACGTCGTTGTCCGTCACCTGGGTCGTATTGACTTGCGCATTACACCGCGCAGAACATAGGAAGAACATCCTATCTGATTCAAACCGGATCATCCGCGATGCCGCTCATACCCGTCGAACTGCCCGACCCGCTACCGAACTGGGTGGTGTCGCTGTCTTCCCTCAAAGTGCCGGCTGGGTTTCCATCACCGGCAGCCGACGATCTTGAAGAGCCTGTCGATCCGATCGCCTGGGTCATGCGTAACGAAGAGACCACGTTTTGGTGGAAAATCGATGGTGACAGTCTGGTGGATGCCGGTATCCACGATGGCGATATCATCGCAGTCGACCGGGACGGAAAACGCCGTCACGGACGGATCGTCGTGGCCCTGGTCGAGGGCGAACTGACCGCCAAAATCCTCGAATGCCGCCGGGTTGGTGACGCCGTCGAATACTGGCTGGTCCCCGCCAACCGCACCGGCGACTACCAGCCGATCCGCATGACCGAGGGCTCCGAGGTGTGGGGCGTGGTGGCCGGCGTCGTGCGTCGGTGCGCCATCGAATGAGCGTGCCCAAACCGATAGCCATCTCCGACAGCGCGAACTTCTACATCTCGGCGGAACGCATCTTCGATCCAACCCTGCGGGGCGTTCCGGTCATCGTCCTGTCGAATAACGATGGATGCGCGATCGCCAGGTCCGACGAAGCCAAGTCCCTAGGCATCAAGATGGGTCAGCCGCTCCATCTCATCCGGGACAAGGTCGAGAAGCACGGCATCCGCGTCTTCTCATCGAACTACACGCTGTACGGTGATATCAGCCGACGGGTTGTCGCCGTCTACGAAGGCTACACGCCCCATGTCGAGGTCTATTCGATCGACGAATGCTTCCTTGATTTTTCATGCTTCGGCCATCGCGGTCGCGATCGTGAACACTACGCCCGGGAGATGCGGTCGCGGGTTCTGCGAAGGGTTGGGGTACCGGTCCGGGTGGGTATCGCACCGACGAAGACGCTGGCAAAATGCGCAAACGATATCGCGAAGAAGAACCCGATCTGCGACGGCGTGCTCGACGCCATGGATCCACGGATCTGCGCCTGGATGCTCGAACGTGTTCCGGTGGGCGATCTGTGGGGTGTGGGGCCAGCCCTGAATCAGAAGCTCAACGGCATCAGCATTCACATGGCGGACCAGCTACGGGACATGCCTATACGTCAGGCCCGGATGATCGGCACGGTCGTACTGGAGCGCCTTGTGCTCGAACTGCAGGGCGAACCCTGCATCGATATGGAATCGGTCGAGCCGCAACGAAAGGGCATGGCGGTGACGCGCAGTGCCGGTACGCCGATGATGGACTTCGACACGGTGATGGAAGCGATGACGGCGCATGCCACCCGGTGCGCGGAGAAGCTTCGTCAGCACGGACTGGTCGCAGGTACGTTCACGGCGTTCTTCCATACCAACAAGCACAAGCTTACGGCACCACAGCACAGTGCCAGCCGCAGCACCCGATTGACGGGTATGTCCAATGACACCTTGGTCCTGGTCGATGCGGCACGACGGTGTGTAGAGGCTGCATGGAAGGGCGAACGATCAGGCAACGGGCACGGCTATATCAAAGCGGGTGTGATGGTGGCCGACCTCATCCGCCAGGAGGACCGTCCACCCATGCTGTTCGATATATTCGATCAACGCGACGCCCGCATCTCGCAGGCGCTTGACCGTGTGAACGATCGCTTTGGACGCAAGACGCTGATCGTCGGGTCAGAAGGGTTCAAGCGCACGTGGAAGCTACGGTCCGATCACCGCAGTCCGAGCTATACGACCCGTATCAGCGATCTGCCGAAGGTCAGCTGATCGGTCAGCAATCGGAGGTGACTGAACGGGTTTGAAATTGCTCGACCGGACAGGTGTTTCCAGAAACCGCCGTTCGTTGCGTGGGGTTCTGAAGCACCCTCGACGGCAGCTATGCGGACTTTGCTGCCGTTGCCTCATAGCGATCGGAGGTCTGCTTTTCCGAATAGCCATACCCTTGTTGAACGTACCGCGCGGGGGACTGAAACTCCGGATCCGATCCACTGAGGAAAGTCTTCATTGCATCGAGCCTGAACGCAGACCACCCAACGTCACGAGCGCGATTCCCGCAGCGATCAGGATGGCCGCTGGTACGAGACCGGGCGGGGCCGCTTCGCCTAGAAGTCCAATAGCGACCGGCACGCCGACGAGGGCGCCAACGGCACCGAGCAGGCTCAACAGCACTGGCCCCCCGGCACGTTGGAGTGCGAACAGGCCGAGGAACTGGCCAGCGAACACAGCGGCCTGGGTCGCAACGAGACCGAGCGAAGTGGAGTCGAGCGGCAGGCGCAGTGTCAAGCCCGGAATAGCTCCTGCAGCGAGCAACATGAGAGCGGCCATCGCGACCATGCCGGGCGCCAACGACTCTGCGCTCGCACCGGGGGGCCACCGTAGCGTGCGGTAGAGATTGCCGATCGCGAGTAGGACCGGGCCGATGAGGGTCAGCACGATCCATCCTGAGGCAGCGTCCGGCGTGCGCAGCTTGAGGACGGCCAGTAGTCCCGCGCCGGCGAGTGCGAGCGCTACACCGGCTGCGCGGATCGCCGAGAGTCGTTCCATGCGCAGACATAGCGCGCCGAGGTAGGTCAGCAGCGGAGGGAACGCGATCGCGAGTGCGACGAAGCTTGCGCCGACGCGCGGCACGGCGGCGAAGAAGATGAGGTTAGATGCAGCGACCGTGACGAAGGCGGCCACGATGTAATACTCGATCGCGCGTCGTCCTAGGGGAGGGCGAACGCCTCGTGCCAGCCCGATCGTTCCGAGCAGGACCGCCGCCCCCACGATCGACCATGCGAGAAAGGCGAGCGGATCGATGCCCCGTCCGGTCGCAATCTTGGCGAGGTTGGTGGACGTACCGAGAAGAGCACCGGTGACAAGAAGGAATACCAATGCACGAGCCGGATCTGCCCCGAGTGGCGATGGGGGCGCGGAGATGGTCGACTGCGCGGTGGTCATGGTCCAGTTCCTTTCGACGACTGTCGTGAGCCTGTGGTCTGTGCGTCTTCGAACGACGTCTCATCGGCGGCGGTCGATCTCGCTTCTCCGTCCCCGTTCGGCTGTCCACGAAGGGTCAAAGGTTCGGGCGCGATGGCGTCGACAATGGCCTTGCGATCGTCGTGCCCTCGCGCGAGTGCGATCTGCTCGTCCAGACGCGCCTCGTCGCGCTGACGGATACGGGCCGTTATGTCGTGTGCTTCATCAGTCCCATAGCCGAGCGCTTCCAACGTCCGTCCGCCAAGCTCCAGCCCAGATGCGAACGTTTCGCGTATGACCGCGTCGGGAGACATGCCCGTGTTGGCTAGGCGCACGGCGTGGATCCGGTCGTGCGCACGCGCGAGCAGTTGCGCGTGCGGGAAGGCATGACGAACCGCCTCGACGATGCGGAGCGCCCCTTCCGGGTCGTCGATCGCGACCACGACGACGCGGGCCTCGCCGGCACCTGCCGCTTGCAGGACCTCGCGCCGCGTGCCGTCGCCGTAATGCACGCGCGCACCGAAGCGCTTGGCCTCGCGCACCCGGTCCGCATCGTGATCAAGCAGCGTGATGGGCACGCCCTCGGCAATGAGCGGCTGCGCCACCATCTGACCTACGCGGCCAAAGCCGATCACCAGCACCGCGCCATGAGCGTCCGCGAAGTCCTCGTCGATCGTCTCGCGCGTGGCGGGTCTGGCGACGAGACGGTACAAGCGGTCGGACTGGGACGACACCGCCATTGACAGCGTGACGATGGAGACGACGACGCTCGCGGTCTCGCCATCGAGGATGAGCGCCGCGCTTGCAGCCGAGAACAGCACGAAGCCGAACTCGCCGTGCTGAGCCATGGCAAAGGCGATGCGAAGTACGACCCGGTGCGGCGAGCCAAACAAGCGGTTCACGGTGTAGATCGCTATTCCCTTGAGCGTGATCAGCACCGGCACGGCGGCGAGGATAAGTGGCAGGTTGTCGGCGACGGCGCCGAGGTTCAGCGACAGGCCGACTGCAACGAAGAACAGACCGAGGAACAGTGCACGGAACGGCTCGATGTCCGCTTCGACCTCATGACGGAACGAGGATTCCGCCAGCATCATGCCGGCGATAAACGCCCCCATGGCGTAGGACAGGCCCGCCACGGCCATGATGAGGGAGGCGAAGATGACGACGCCCAGCGCGGCGGCGGTCATCAGTTCGGGTGTATGCGTGCGCGCTACGACGCGGAACATCGGGTCCAGCCCATAACGCCCGACCAAGACGAGGAAGGCGATGGCGGCCAAACCGAGCGCGACGGCCACTACGTTCCCGACCAAAGTCATCTCGCCCCCCGTAGGCGCGAGGAGCGCGACGAGGAGTAGAAGCGGTACGATGGCCAGATCCTCGAACAGAAGGACTGCGAGGGCGGTCATGCCGAAGGGCGTGCGCCGTTCGCCGCCTTCGTCGATCTCGCGCATTACCAGGGCGGTCGACGACAGCGCGAGCCCTAAGCCGATGATCGTGGCCGCGCGCCAGCCGAGCCCGAAGGCGTAGACGGCTCCACCAAGAACCGCGCCGCAGGCAAGGACCTGTACGAGGCCTCGTCCGAAGATGGTCGCTCGCATCTCCCACAACCTCGCGGGGCGGAACTCCAGCCCGATCACGAACAGGAACAGAACGACGCCGAACTCAGCGAAGTGCAGCAGCTCGTCGGGATGTTCGGCGTAAGAGAGCCGCAGCACAGCACCCGCCGCGATGCCCGCTGCAAGGTAGCCGATCACGCTGCCCAACCCGAGGCGCTTCGACAGCGGCACGAACAGGCAGGCGAGGGCGATCAACGCCAACGCCTCGGTGAAGGCGAACTCCAGGCTCGTCAGTCCGAGCGGCCCGTCAGCCTCCGCCGCCAGGGCGGAACCAAAGGGAGCCGATGCGACCAGCAAGGCAAGCGATGCGGGGGCGATGCGGCGGATCAAGGGTAGTGCACTCCCCCCTCGGCCCGCTGCACCTCGCGTGTCTCCTCGGGCAGTGGGATGAAGTCCTCTTCGTCACCCGGCACGGTCTCGAAGCGCCCGCGTCGCCATTCTTCCTTGGCTTGCTCGATGCGCTCGGGACGCGAGGAGACGAAGTTCCACCAGATGTAGCGCGGACCGCCCATCGGCTCGCCGCCGAACAGCATGAACCGTGCTGGGATACGCCCGGCATTCCTGACCGTGATGGCGTCTCCCGGACGAAGTACAAGCAACTGGCCCGGCCCGAAGGTGTCGCCAGCGACCTCGACCTCACCCGCGATCGTGTAGAGCGCACGCTCGTCGTAGGTCGGATCGATCGGCACAGCGGTGCCGGGCGTCAGCACGACGTCGCCGTAAAGCGTCTCAGACGAGGTCGCGAGCGGGGAGGTTGCCCCGAAGGCAGAGCCTGCGATCAACCGGGCACGCACGCCTTCGGCGTCGATCACTGGCAGCGCGTCCGCGCCGTGGTGCATGAAGGCCGGATCGCCTTCCTCATCGCTTTCGGGCAACGCCATCCAGGTCTGGATGCCGAACAAGCGTTGGCCCGTCTGCTTGCGTTTAGGGGTGGTGCGCTCGGAGTGCACGATGCCGCGACCTGCGCGCATCCAGTTCACCGCGCCGGGCTCGATGGCGATGTCCGTGCCAAGGCTGTCGCGGTGATGGATCTGGCCTTCGAAGAGGTAGGTCAGGGTCGCGAGGTTGATGTGCGGGTGCGGCCGCACGTCGATCCCCTGATCCGTCAGGAACTCTGCCGGACCCATCTGGTCGAAGAAGATGAAGGGCCCGACCATCTGGCGCTTCGCGGACGGCAGAGCGCGACGCACCGTCATTTCGCCCAGATCGACCGCACGCGGGACGATGAGGGTCTGGACGGCATCGACGCTCGCAGCATCACCGGGCGTTGGGTCAGGACAGGGGGACCAGGACATGAGAAACTCCTTCGATCAATCAGGTTGCAGGATGAGGGGCAGTGTTCAGACGGCTTCGTAGCCAGGCTACTTCCTCGCCGACGATGCCGTGGCCGGCACCGGGTAGGATCATTGTCTTGACCGTACCCCCCATCCCGGTCAGGACCGTCGCGCTTTCACACACGCGGGCAAGCGGGATGTGCGGATCGCGCTCGTGGCATCCCAACAGGATCGGCACGCCGTCGAGCCGGCCCGAATAGTCGAACGTCTTGTCGCCGTAGCCATAAAGGTCCGGGCGCGGCCTCGCGTCTCCGTCCCCAGTGCCGACCAGCCCTCCGGAAAGAAGGGCGACCGCGCGGAACGGCTGGGCCAGACGTGCTGCAGCCTCGGCGGCAAGGCACGCGCCTTGGCTGAAACCGCCCAGTACAATCCGGTCGGAGCCGATGCCTCGTCCGCTCAAGTCGTCGAGAAGTGCTTCGACCACGGAGAGGCCGGAGGACAGGCCAGGCTCGTTCGCTTCAAGGGGGGCGAGGAAGGAAGCGGGCCACCAGGAGTGGCCCGCCGCCTCGGGTGCGACAACTGCAACGTTCGGCAAGGCAAGGTGCTCGCCGAGGCCCAGCATGTCTTTGGGTGTGCCACCCCGTCCGTGCATGAGGACCAGAACGGTCGAGGCCCGATCCAGCGGTGGCCCACCGAAGGCGACCCGCTGGCCTGCGTGGGGTCCCGTACCTCCAGTCACTGAGGGCCCGCTCACGACGTCCCCCGCGGCGAACGAAGCTCCGGCAGCGCACGCTCGATCTTCTCCCTCATGGTCTCGTAGCGAGACGGCAGTTTGAGCGCCTCACCCAGATGCGCGGGCTCCTCGTCTGTAGCGAAGCCTGGCGGATCGGTCGCGATCTCGAACAGCACACCCCCGGGCGTGCGGAAGTAGATCGCATCGAAGTACTGCCGATCGATTACGGGCGTCACGTCGAGGCCCGCGGCTATTAGCGTCTCTCTCCAAGCCAGCTGCTCCGCCCCATCACGGGCACGGAAAGCGACGTGGTGAATCGTACCGGTCCCGGGACGCCCAAGGGACTGCGCATCGGAGGTAACGATGTCCACGACTGGCCCCCGCTCCGGTGCCTCCGAGACGAGACGCAGTCGCCGTTCGGTACCGCCGCTGCCCATGGTAGCGACGTCCTCCTCGCCGGCTCGCTCGTAGCCCATGGTTTGCAGGACGTTCGCCGTCGGCTCGGGCTCGGCGAGCCAGAGCGTTATGGAATGAAAGCCTTTCTCGGACTTGGCGTCTTCGATCAGCTCGATGCGCAGCCCATCGGGATCGGCGAGTGCGATGCCCCGTTGGCCGAGACGCTCCCACGGGCCGTCGAAATCGATGGCGCTCTCCGCCAGCACTTCCATGCGCGCGTCGAGATCGGGGACGGTGTACGCCACGGCCGATGCCATGCCCGCGCCGGCCCGACCGGGCCCTGCATCGACGAAGGGGAAGAACGTCATGATGGTGCCGGGCGTGCCAACCTCATCGCCGTAGTAAAGGTGATAGGTGCCAGGATCGTCGAAGTTGACCGTCTTTTTGATCAGACGCTGGCCCAGAATGCCCGCGTAAAAATCGAGATTGTCCTGAGGCCAACCGCTGATCGCCGTGACATGGTGCAGACCGGGAATGATCGACATAATTCTGCTCTTCCATCTGGATGTGATATTCGTAGATATGACACCATATAGAAATCAAGTTACCGATGGCGAGTAGTTACCAAATGGAAACCGCCCCGAAAGTGAACGAACTCACCCTCATCTGTCCGGCAGACCCGGTCCTGCGCGCGCTTTGGGGGCAGTGGAAAACGCACGTCGTTCATGTCCTCGGTACGCAAGGCGGTTGTCGCTTCGGAGTGTTGCGCCGAACGATCACGGGAATCTCACCGAAGGTCCTGACCCAACGGCTCCGTGAGCTGGAACGGGACGAGTTGGTCTGGCGCGAGCAGACTCAGACCATCCCGCCACAGGTCACTTACGGACTAACCGAACGAGGGCACCGCGTTCACACTGTCCTGCGCTCGTTCGACACGATCGCGCACGATTGGAAAGATCACGGAACCAAACTATCGTGAAGTAAGCCGGCTTCACACTGGTCCGTCCGACGTGGCCTGCCGAGTGATCAGCTCGAACTGGCCGCCCCACGGTGCCCGGACGTATACCCAGGTTTCGCCTGTGGTCGGCCCTGCTGCCATCACCGTCGGCTCGCCCATGATCGTCCCGCCTGCCGCTTCCGCACGGGCGATCGCAGCGTGCAGGTCGTCGGTGTAGAAAGCGACGTGATGCGCCCCGACATCGCTGTTGCGAGGAACGTCCATGCGCTGGTTGGTCGCCTCGTAGGCGAACAGCTCCAGTCTCGCACCGTCCCCGAGCGCAAGTGTCGCGACCGAGGGGATCCGCGCGTCGCGATCCACGCCCAGATGGCGCTGCATCCAGTCGTCACTAGCCTCGAACGGTCCAATCCGGTGAATTTCCTGGCAGTCGAACGCAGCGGCAAGGAACGCGACGGCCTCGTCCAGGTCGGGCACGGTGATCCCAACGTGATCGATGCCCCGGATCAACGCTTTTTGCCAATCGATGCGGTCGTTGGATGTACCGGTCTCGGTACACCCGGCTCCTGTATGTCGCACTCCAACGCCTCGCGATCCCAACCGCCCGTGCGGGCGGCGGCCACGTAGTTGGATTGCAGGAAGGCTATCAGGGTCGCCTCTGGATCGTCGCTTTGACGTACCGCGTCGTAGGGCAGAAGGAACTCGCCAAGCGACGCGTCCCAATGTGCCTTGTCGGGTGCAACCTCCTGCGCTGCAAAGCCATCAGGCACTGGGTAGGCGTAGGAGTAGAACATCGCCTCCCCCGCACCGCCGTTACCCGGCCAGAAACCGGCCGAGGAGACCTCGTGGTCGTAGGCCTCGTGCGTGACGGGATCAGGCAGGTGGGGAATGCCACCTGGATGAAGCGGAGCGCGCTTGCCAGAGAAACGCGTGACCGCGAGATCGAACGAGCCCCAGAAGAGGTGTACGGGTGAAACCTTGCCGAGGAATGAGGTTCGGAACCGCTCGAAGACCGGCACGATGCGCAGCAGTGCCCCGTGATAGCGCCTCACGGCGTCGGCGTCCCACGGACGCTCGGCAGTGTCCTGCTCGAAGGGGACGGGATCGGGTACCTCGTTCGGCGCACCGTGGATCGCGAAGAGACCACCGACGGCTTCTACAGCAGCGCGGACACGCCCGTAGAAGGTCGCGACGCTCATCGGCTCCAGGGCGAAGTCGGATTGTGAGCTGCTATTTGTCTTGACCAGGAACCGGCCGTTTACGAAGTCGAAGGTCAGGGTCATGCACCCGTTCGCACCGTAGATCGGTCCGGTCGTCAGTCCGCGCGGCACGACGTAGAGAGTGGCGTGCCACGAGTGGTTGATCCACGGCGTCTGGGAGAGCCGGATCTTGCCGACGATCTGCGCGTAGAGGTGCAACGCCGTGCAGGTATCGGCCCACGGTTCGTAGGGAATGGTCGGCCAGTCGAGCATTGGACATGTACCTCTTCGTCGTAGGAACTTAAACGTCTATACGGCCTGACCTGCTTAGTCTGTCCGCGGTCGAGATAGCCAAGGGGCAAAATCCTCGTTCGGTTTGCGTTTATTCAGGATGGACAAGTGGATCGAAGGAGGGTGTGGGAGGCCCGTCCGCCCACGGTATGGGGCCTCCGGGCATCGTATCCGTCGAGAGCCAAAGGTAGACGTAACGGCGATGCGAGAACAACCAGCCTCCGTCCTCCCGCACGTAGAGATCGTCGTAGATTGCCCGGTTGTCGTAGCCACGCTCCGGGGTGTCAGCGGTCGCTGCGAAAGTGCCGGTTTCTACGCATGGCCATCGCCCACGGGCCCGGTTGCCCTCCAGCGTGACGACGCCCGCGAAACTGCCCCTAAAAAGCCAGGTCGTGTGGGCGATCATGCCCTTCCACGTCTCAACGATCGTGGGCGCGCCCTCGACCCGCATCGGCATCGGCTCGCCGATCTCCCACACGGCATTTGGGCTCCACAGAGCCGCGAATTCATCCGTATCCCGTCGATTCACTGCGTCATCGAAACGCGCGACAAGGTCGGCTATGTCAAGACGGTCTTCGGTCACGGGAACTCCTAGGTCTCGCTTGCAGCATGACAGGATGTCGCATACGGTCAAGGCGTCGTCAGTCTGGCGGCTACTTTAACAAATTGTCGAAGCACACGTCCGATGGCGGAAGCGGAGGCGACGCCCGTGCTGTGCACAACCTTCACGGTCCTCGTCGCAGCCTCCTAGTCGCTGTGCCACCGGTGCAGGCTTCAGCTTGCACTCGGACTATCTGGGATTGTTGTTACAACTGCGCTCTTCGCGACGAGCCCGCTGGCAAGTCACATGAAGCTTGAAGGCCAACCATGAAGTCGTACTTACTGAACAATGGAGGCTGGAACTTCCCCTGGGGAAAGAAATGAACGACTGATTGTGCCCGCAGGCCGTCCCGGTCTGAACCCTGAAATTACGGAGTCTGTTTTAAGCTTTTCGAAGACGTTTCTGGCCCACGGGGTCGGTGAAGAACGTGCCTTGGCAATCACGGCCCAACAACGACCTTCCACCCGCGGTGTGCTATATCACCTGCGAGCAGTGAGTACCGAGATTGAGCTAACATGAATCCGATCAGCCGAGCAGACTTTGATGAACTCCAAGGCGTGTGGTCACAGACCTACCTTGAGGCAGATGGCATTATCGAGCCACCAAATGACGAGCACACAGCTCCGGGTGCAGTGTGCATTTTTGAGGGCAATGAATTTCGGGTCGTTACACCTGATAACACGCTGTTACTCAAAGGCACTTTTGAGCTGGATGCGACAACTACACCGAAAGCGATCACATGGGTGGATTCAATCGGTGAGGATGCAGGCAAAGCACTTCCCGCAATCTATGAACTGACGGACAAGACATTCCGCTTCATCGCTGCGGACGAAGGTGAACCGCGTCCGACACATTTCAAAACGGTGGCAGGTTTGACAATGCGAGAGTTTGTTCGCGTAGATTGAAGAGTCGTCGCTTTGTCCGCATACCGGACCATTGGGCTCACCTTAGACCTCTTGATATGAATGGCCGCTTTCGGGAAGCCGGCTAAGGCGACGCGACCGTCCGCAATGGGCCGGGTTCACCTTCATGCGATACCGCTCCTTGGGGTCAGATCTCCCTCATATTCACCCGCTTGCACAGGGTTTCCGCTGTTTCGACGCGTTCGGAATAGCGGTCGACCAGATAGTGTGCCTGCGACCTGGTGAGCAACGTGAACTTCATCAACTCTTCCATCACATCCACCATGCGGTTGTAGAAGGGCGATGGCTTCATGCGGTCGTCATCGTCGAATTCGAGAAACGCCTTCGGCACGGATGATTGATTGGGGATGGTGATCATGCGCATCCAGCGGCCCAGAATGCGCATCTGATTAACGGTGTTGAAGCTCTGCGACCCGCCATTGACCTGCATCAATGCAAGCGTGCGCCCCTGCGTCGGTCGCACCCCGCCGATGGGGGCGAGCGGCAACCAGTCGATCTGGGTCTTCATGACGCCGGTCATGGAACCGTGGCGCTCCGGCGAGCACCACACCTGCGCCTCCGACCAAAGCGAGAGTTGGCGAAGTTCCTGCACCTTCTCATGTATGTCGGGGGCATCATCGACCAGCGGCAAGCCGGTGGGATCGAAGAGGCGCACATCGGCCCCGAGATGACGCAAGACCCTTGCCGCTTCCTCGCTCATCAACCGCGAGAAGGAGCGCTCGCGCAGCGAACCGTAGAGCATCAGGACGCGCGGTGGGTGGGATGGCTCGTCGACCTTCGGAAACTCGACCGGAGGCAATTGCGCGGGCTGAAGGTTGGGAAGATCGTCACTCATGGCGCGGTCACCGTTTCACCGTCCTCTTTCGTGAACTGCGCGCCCGATGGCACGTCGAGCATTGCAAAGACGGCTTCGCTCGGGCGACACAATGCAACGCCTTTTGCGGTGCACACGATGGGCCGGTTCACCAGCACGGGATGGTCCAGCATCGCGTCCAGAATGGCGTCATCAGAGACGCCTGAATCGGTCAGGCCCATCTCTTCGGCGGGAGACTTGCTCGTCCGCAATGCGGTGCGCGGGGTCAGTCCGGCAGCAGCAAACAGGGCTTGCAGTTGTGGACGCGTCCAGCCCGTCTTCAGATATTCGATGATGATGGGCTCACCGACCAACCCGCGGATGATCTCCAGAACATTGCGCGATGTTCCGCAGTCGGGATTGTGGTGAATGACGATGGTCATGGCTTTTGCCCTTTCGTGTCGGGGTCATGCAGCTGCCAACGGCAATAAGCGAGCGCCAGCAGCGCGGCGGCCAATTGGGTGGCGATGAAGAAGGGCACATCCTGCGGTCGGATACCCGCAAACGTGTCGGAAAAGCCGCGCGCAATCGTCACAGCCGGATTGGCAAACGAGGTGGATGCGGTGAACCAATAGGCGGCCGTAATGTAGAGGCCGACCGCCATGGGAACGGCGGATTCCTTCGCCTTGATGGTCGCCAGAATGGTGACGACGAGCCCAAAGGTCGCCACACCTTCCGCAAACCATTGCGAACCGCCGCTGCGCAGTTTCTGCGAAAATTGCAGCAGGTTCTCGCCGAACATCAAATGCGCCATCCACACACCGACTATACCGCCGATGATCTGCGCCAGCGTGTAGGCCGCACCGCCCAATGCGGAAAACTTACGCTTTACGGCAAAGACTAGCGTAACAGCGGGATTGAAGTGGGCGCCCTGATATCGGTCCCAGCATGGTGATGAGAACAACGAGAATAGCGCCGGTGGGAATGGTGTTACCCAACAGCGCGATGGCGACGTTTCCGCCTGCCAGCCGCTCCGCCATTATGCCGGACCCTACGACGGTCGCGAGCAGAAATGCGGTGCCAACGAATTCCGCCGACAGCCTTTGCGCAAACGTCGCCATCAGCAGGCGCAGGCCAGTTCGTTGATGATGGGCTGGCACAGTTCCGGCTTTCCGCCGCAGCAATCCTGCATCAGAAAAGCCAGCAGTCCCCGCAACGTATCGAAATCGACAAAGTAGCGAATGGCACGCCCTTCGCGCCTGTTCCGCACTAGCCCGGCGTTCAGCAAAACGGACAGATTGGCCGACATGGTGTTCTGCCGCACATTGAGCTGATCCCCGATCTCACCGGCCAGCAACCCATCGTCCCCCGCCCCGATCAACAAGCGAAACACGTCCAGCCGCGTGGGCTGGCTTAGTGCAGAGAAAGCGGAAAGGGCATGCAGCGAATCCATACATCATGATTGCATGATATATGGTGAGGGAGAAGCGGAGTCTTACGTTTACTGATCGAAAAGATGTGCATCTTTTGCCGCAACGTCAAAGGCCACCCTGAAATCGGACCACAGGTCATCATTCGACGCTTACGGGGTAGTAATTCGAACGGCAGGTTTCGGAAAACCAGCTCACTCAGTCCGACCGTCCGCAATGGGCTGTGAATGCCAATCAGCGATGATGAAGTAGCCACCCGGCTTACGGCTGCGTCAATCCCACTCCAACCAATGCTGCGGCGGAGACAAACGGCAGTTTTGCGGAAACTGGCCGCAAAGTCACGAAATCGAAAATACCATGATGATTTCATAAGCTTGCAAAATCGTACATTAGAATTGTTGCAGGAATTCTCCACAAGTATCTGAGCGAAAATATCTGCAACCTAGAGAAAAATCGCGCCTCAAATCTTGGCGCGTTTCAGCTCAGGTGATACCCAGGGGCGGCTTTACCGAGATCGTCATCCGGCTGGTCACTCCAAGGCATCGTGATTTTCTCAACGTCTGCGGGAAATCGGGCTCTTTGCAATGGTTCGGCCATTGTGAAAATAAGGCGGGACCGAAAGGCTGCGGGACTTTCAGCGATAAGCATTTCTGCAAGAGCCTTGGATGGCGGCAGAAATACCGGTTGTGTTAATTGGTAATGCTCTACACGAAATACCCATGACGGCGTTTCCAGATGCCATCGCAAAGCCATATGTTCCCCAACAGCGCCTATCATAGCATCTATATACGCATCTCCAACCACCAAGGGTTCCGGATCCAGGCATGCTTGCATCAGCTCTTTATGTGGATAGGAAAAATAGAAGTGATCACAGAACTCATTGCATGACCGGCCGAAGATACTGGGGTTTTCAAACGTTCGATCCGCCACTTCTTTAAGTGTATGAGGACGTCCTTTGATAGTCATTTAAGTCCTAAAGCCTTCTGCAAATCAGGCAGTCGCATTCTTGACTTTATCGGGAAGCGGTTGGTTTGGGAAATATGTCCGCATAGCTGACTTCTCGGCGTGTCTGACACTGCATGACCTCAATGCCCACTTCCAAGAAATCGGATCATCCAGCGCGACCGTCCGCTAATGGGATGTACCGGCTGCTTCACCCAGCAGGTTAGACTGTGTCTGTTTCACCTGCAGATGAGGAGAAGTAGGATGGCTAAGAACGAGATTGCAAACCTGAAGTCCGTCGGCGTCGATATTGGCAAGGATACCTTTCACCTGATTGGCTTCGATGACGATGGTGAGTTGGTGCTGCGAAAGAAGATCAAGCGGCTGGCCCTGAACCAGACCTTCGAGGATCTACCGCGGTGCATCGTCGGGATGGAAGCGTGTTTGAGCGCTCATTTCGTTAGTCGTGCCCTTCGCGGCATGGGCTTCGAGCCACGCATCATCCCGGCGATCTACGTGAAGCCTTTCGTCAAGGGACAGAAGAACGATTACAACGATGCGGAGGCGATCGCCGAGGCGGCGCTGCGACCGAATTTGCCGACGGTGTCGGAGAAGAGCCAGGATCAACTCGATCTGCAAGCTCTGCACCGGGTCCGATCCCGACTGGTGTCGCGACGCACGGCAACGATTAATCAGATCCGTGCCTTTCTGATCGAACAGGGCATCACCGTTCGTGCGGGCCTGAGATCGTTGAAGAACTCCTTCGACACCATCCTGGAGCAGC
Source organism: uncultured Alphaproteobacteria bacterium (assembly GCA_963841615.1). GTDB lineage: Bacteria > Pseudomonadota > Alphaproteobacteria > Rhizobiales > Rhizobiaceae > Pseudahrensia. The sequence continues at coordinate 328,977 of CAWJDI010000005.1, forward strand.
GCAAGGATGAGATATCTCCACGCATGCGCTCGATCCTCATAGGCCTGCGCGATGACTGGTCATGGCTGGACAAGCGCATTGATGAGGTCACCGACGAGATCGAAGAGATCAGCCGCACGGAAGAGAACTGCGCCAACGTCATGACAATACCGGGCATCGGACCGATGATCTCGACTGCTGTCGTGGCCGCGATCGGTAAAGGAGAAGCCTTCGACCGTGGACGCGACTTTGCCGCTTGGACGGGGCTGGTGCCCCGCCAGTACAGCACCGGTGGCCGAACCATCTTGGGCCGCATATCGAAACGCGGCAGCCGCTATCTGCGCATGCTCTTCGTGCAGGCCGCGAAGGTCATCCTGATGCGTCCGCACAATTGGCCCAAGTTCAGCTTCGGTGAATGGCTCACCCGCGCCAGCGAGCGGATGCATCGCAACAAGCTGGCAGTGGCCCTCGCCAACAAGCTGGCACGGATCGCGTGGAGCGTCTTGCGACATGGCAACGCCGTTCGATGCACAACGAGACGAGGTGGTGGTCGGCGTCTAGCGCCGACAATCACCCGAAGGAGTTCGCGAAAGACGAAAGCATGGAACGGAACAAATGCGCCCCCAAAGTCTGACGGCCCATTCGGTCTGAAACGACCTGTCCGCTAATAAGACCACGGAGCGAGCGTAACCCCAACAAGGCCACGGCCCGCGTGCCGATCAACAGGCCGGATACATATGAGCGACTTCCGAGAACATGCAGAAATCGATTGCGAACAGCAGCCGGTACATACAAATGGGCCGGAAATGATTATGAGGAACGACATATCGATTTGTCCTCGTCCGGCCGTATTGAGCCAATCCAGTCTTGCTTTGTATGCCGTGGAAAGGCCGAAGGCTATCAGCGTGATTGCAGATTTTGATAGAACTCAGAGCGCGCTGAGGCACGAATTGAGCAGGACATGTGAATCGCCCCGAGTTTTCTAGACACTCTCGGTCGTAGCTTTCTGCCGCCGTTCGAAGTCTGCTGGCGACAGCATTCCGTTGCGCGCGTGCTTGCGCTTTGGATTGTAGAACAACTCGATGTAATCGAACACATCCCGGCGTGCGTCATCTCGGGTTTTGTATGTCCGACGCCTGATACGTTCGTTGCTGTTTGAGTGATTTCGGTCCTATGTCCGTTTTGCTGTCCGAAGCGGAAAAACTCAGATGTCTCTTTGATCTTTTGATAGGAAAGACTTCAGCCCGGCCTACCGCGACAGGATCAGCGTGATGGTGTCACCGCTCATCCCGATATAGCCACTCTCATGTTCCTGAAGGACGACGCATTGCCGTCCGCCCGGACCGCCCTCAAGGCACATTCCGTCCTCGGTCGGGGTCCAGTTCATGCGCGGCGACAGCAGGCCTGCGTTCACATCCATCGAGCCGTCGGGAAAGAACGCCAATTCGACGGTGCGATTGCCGGGCAACGTCGCCGTCCAGGGCAATCCATCCGCCACTGCCGTGGCCATATCGTCTGCCAGCGCCGAAAGGGGGGCGAGAGTGATCGATGCGATCAGCATCAACTTCGCAAAAATCATGGGCGTTCTCCTTTTAATGCTTCATGGCATCATTGCCGTTTCACGATCCCTTGCATCAGTACGTCGAGGATCGCGTCGAAGAGCTTTGTTTGGTCGGTGCCGTCTGACGTAACCGATGCCGCCAGGGCGACGACGACGCCGGGCGCAAACAGGATCGCAGGCACGTCGCGATAGGCCCCGTCCGTGAGTTCCCCCTGCGCAATACCGCGCCCGATGAGCGCCTGGAGCGGGACGGAGACCTTGACCAGTAAGTCTTCCCGGCAGGCCGCCACCAGTTCCGGAAACCGGTCCCCCTCCACAAGCATGATCCGCAGGAGCCCCAACGCATCGGATCCCGCCAACCCATGATAGGCGTGGGCGATGGCCATCCGCAGGAGCGGCACCACGGGCCCGTCTGTCGGGAGCGATATCTCGCCCAGATCGCCGAGGCTTTCGACGAAGCGGTCGCGGAACGCCGCGCGGAACAAAGCCTCCTTGTCGCCGAAGTAGTGATAGATCGTTCCCTTAGATATGCCCGCGCGCTTCGACACTTGCGTCAGTTTCGTGCCCGCATAGCCATTCTGCGCAAATTCAATCAGCCCTGCGTCGATGATTTCGGCAGGCCGCGCGTCCTTGCGGCGGCGGCGTGGTTGTGGCGTCTCGGTATCCATTTTCTCTTGTCTCCCCGGTTGTTCTATTCTTATTGACCTAAACGTCAATAAGGAATATCTGCACGCTTGAACTTATGAGCGATAAAGTTCCGATGATGCAAAAAATAGCTGAGGCTCCGGAAGGTGGTCACGTCGCCAAAGAGGTCCCAGGTGCGCCCGTTCAATCGGTACCCAAACGTCGTTGGCGCAGATGGCTGATACTCGGCGCAGTGCTGGCCATTCTCGCTGTCGTCGTCACGCAGGTCATTGCGATCCTTCCGCCGATGGGCGGACCCGCCCCGCAGATAACGCAGACCGAGGTGTCGCCGGTTGCGACACCCGCTCCGCCCGACGCGGTGCGCGGTCTGGGCACGCTGACCCCACGCGGCGATGTGCGGACTGTCGCGCTCCCGTCGGGTGCCAATGACGCGGTAGTTGCAGATCTTCTGGTCGAGGTCGGCGACAGCGTCGAACGGGGCCAGATCATCGCAACCCTCGACCGTGCGGCACGTTTGGAGGCCGTCGTGGCGCAGGCGGAGGCCGATGTCCGCCTGCGCGAGGCCGAGCTAGCGACGAGCCGCGCAACCGTGCAATTCGAGCTGGAAGATGCCCGCGCGGCCATCGAGATAGCTCGCGCGGCGCTGGAGAACGCGCGGCGGGCAGCGGTACGGTCGGACAGGTTGTTTCAGGACAACACGGTCTCGCAGGCGCAGCGCGATGCGGCAGAGCTGGACCGCCTGCGCGCTGAGGCGAACGTAGATCGCGCGCAATCCCGATTGACCCGCTATGATGGCGATCCGGAAACACAGCCGGACGTGGCCGCCGCCGGTGCCGCCGTGGACGCGGCCCGCGCAGCGCTGGCGACAGCGCGCGAGGATCTCGATATGGCTGTCGTGCATGCTCCCATAGACGGTGTCGTGCTGGAAGTGCTGACGCGCGCGGGCGAACGTCCCGGCACCGAAGGCATCGTCCGTGTCGGAAACACGGCCCAGATGCAGGCACGGGTCGAGATGTTCCAGAGCCGGATCGCATTGGTCGGGCTGGGCGACCCGGTGACCTTGACCTCCGACGCACTCGACAGGCCGCTCACCGGCACGGTCTCCCGCATCGGGATCGAGGTGCGGCGGCAGGGCGAGATCGGCGATGATCCGGCGGCGAACACCAACGCCCGCGTCGTTGAGATCGTCGTCGATCTGGTCGAAGATTCTTCGGAACGGGCCGCGACGCTCACGAATCTTCAGGTGCTCGCGACCATCGATGTGGGGGACAATCCGTGACCCGCATCCTCGGACTTTTGCTGCGCCGATTGCCCATCGGCTGGCTGCAACTGGTCCATAACAAGTCGCGCCTCGCCGCCGCCATCTCGGGCATCGCTTTTGCGAACCTTTTGGTGTTCTTTCAACTGGGCTTTTTGGGCGCGCTCGGGACCAGCGTGATGCTGCCCTACGGTGTGATGCAGGCCGATCTGATCCTGTCGGCCCCCGCATCCCGCCAGCTGTCGGACGACGACACGATCCCGGCGCAGCGGGTCTACGACGCGCTTGAGGTGCCGGGTGTGGCTGATGCTACCGGAGTGTTCGTCGGCACGGCGGATTCAACTGGTCGTCGCAACGGGTATGTTTGTATCTTATCTCAAGATTTCGTCCAACGCCTCCGCCGGTGTTTTCCATGCGAGTGTTTTTCGAGGCCGGCTGTTGAGCGTGAAAGCGACGGCTTCCAGTTCGTTTGGACGATGTCGGCTGAGATCCGTGCCCTTTGGAAAGTACTGGCGCAGCAGGCCATTCGTGTTTTCGTTGCTGCCACGCTGCCAAGGACTTTGAGGATCACAAAAATAAACATCGATTCCCGTTTGTGACTTCAATCTCTCGTGCTGAGCCATTTCCGCCCCCTGGTCCCATGTCAGCGACTTACGCAGATGCTCCGGTAGATCTTGGATCGATTTGGCGATGGCATCGCGGACAGCCTCGGCCCCGTGACCGGCCAGAGCCGGACCATTTTTCTGGCGGATGCCCTTTCCGTGGCCAGGCATTGGAGGCAAGTGAAGAAGAAGGGTAAAACGGGTCGTGCGTTCAACCAGCGTCCCAATGGCCGAACTTTTTAGGCCGAGGATCAAGTCGCCCTCCCAATGACCGGGAACAGCGCGGTCGGCTACTTCGGCGGGGCGTTGACTGATCATGATCTCTTCATTGACGAATGCTCTGCCTTTGCCGGTTCGACGCGCCCGAGGCACTCGTAATGCTCGGCCAGAGCGGAGACATGCGACAAGCTCGCGGCGCAGCGCTCCACGTCCTTGAACGAACAAGGCCTGATATATGGCTTCGTGGCTGATACGCATCGTATGATCTTCCGGATAATCCAGCGGCAACCTCCGGGCAATTTGTTCTGGCGACCATGCGGTTGCCCAGCGACGATGCTGTCGCCTCACGGAACGACGCTTCGTCCAAACAACATTCGGGCCGAAAGCCGTCTCACCGTCGATGCTGATTATTTGGCCGGACAGGCGCTCTTCGACATATTGAAGAAGCGCCGGATGACCAGCCAGCTTCGCCCGCTTGGGACGTTTTGCGGCCCGGTTCGCATGCCACTGGGCTGTCGTTGCACGGTACTCGAACCCGCCGCCACGTGTAGCAGCGTTACGTCGCAGTTCCCTGGAAACAGTCGATGCAGCCCTTCCGATCTTGTTGGCAATTGTACGAACACCCAGGCCTTGAGCCCGGAAAAGTGCAATCTCCTCTCGTTCCCCAAAAGATAGATAGCGCCCTGACAACGGCGGTGCTGATCTTGAAAAATGTGATGGTGGCATGCCTCCAGCCTCCCGAAACCATCTGCTACCGATTGGAGCAGAAGATCCAACCTGAACTGCAGCAGCCTCACTGGAAACACCTTCGGCAATGAATTGCCAGAATTGGACTTGCTGCTCTCGATGAGCCGCTTTCGGGCGGCCGGGGGAATATAGCTTATCTCGCCCAGCCCTATTTGAGCCTCGCTTTCGAATAGTCATCGCAACCTCCAAATTAATGCCGTTGCGACGACCAGTTGAATCTAACCAATACGTGTCCATCAAATACACCGAGCGCCTCGCTGAAGCGGATGTTGAACCGTCCGTTGGCAGCGTTGGTGACAGCTATGACAACGCTCTCGCGGAGACAATCAACGGCCTCTACAAGGCTGAAGTGATCCATCGACGTGGTCCATGGCGCAGCTTTGATGCTGTCGAGTTCGCCACGCTGGAGTGGGTCGACTGGTTCAACAACCGGCGGCTGCTGGAACCCATCGGAAACATCCCGCCCGCAGAAGCGGAGGAACGCTACTACGCCATGCTGGACGACACAGCCATGGCCGCATAACTCAAACCAAACAGCCTCCGGGAAAACAGGGGCGGTTCACGCCTTCAGATGAGTGGCGTCGATCATCACCTCATCGGGCTTCCCACCTTTCGCCGACAGTCCCGCGAAGATGCGGTCGAACACACCCATGCGGCTCCAGCGCACGAAGCGGTTGTAGAGCGTCTTGTGCGGACCATAGGCAGACGGCGCATCGCACCAACGCAGTCCGTTCTTGATGACGAACACGATCCCCGACACGACCTTGCGGTCATCGACCCTTGGCACACCGTGCGATAGTGGAAAGAACGGTTCAATCCGACGCTTCTGCGCCTTCGACAGCCAAAACAGATCGCTCATGACAGCACCTCCATACCGTCAGTGAGTCAGAGAAAGATCGGCACCGCAACCAGTTAATGGGTCCTGAGCCTAGTGACGTTGGCATCGGCCATTAAATTTGCAGGAGTTTGACGGGCATTTTTCCACTTACACCTACGTTACTGAGACATTTGTACGATATCATAGCCTGTGGTTGACGTAGTCACAGAGTGTCTCAAAGTGTCTCGTTCTGTCTCAAAGTGTCTCGTTTTGTCTCAAATTGAAGGACTTATCGCATTACTTTGCGCCATCGTTGTAACCGCTCGGTTGCTACCGCGGGCACGGGCCTTTGTCTTTTTCGCGGGTGATGATGTCCGGATCTGATACGAAGTCTTCGAGGAATCTGTGCCAATCTTGGGTGGAGCGTCGGGCGTCGAGGAACATTTCCTGCAATTCTTCGATTCCATGATCGGTAACGGCGTCAATTGCCTCACCCATTCCCGTATGGACGCTGACGATGTTGCCGTAGCTGAAGTTGTCGTTGTTGCTGATGATCGCCTCCAGCATTTCCTGGTCTTCTCCAAGCATGCGGGCGACCTCGTTGATGGTGTAAAACTGCGTAACGACAGCCATCAGGCGGCCTCTGTGCACGGCGGTGACAAACCAGGCCACGTAGCGGCGGCATTTGGGTCGTTCGCGCCGGTTTAATATCCGGCCAGTGGTTAGGCTGTTTTCCTTTTGGGGGATGGCCGGGATGTTTGCCGTGGAAGTCTATGCTGCCGTCCGACGTTTTGTGTTTGTCGAAGGGAACAGCCGTCGTGAAGCGGCGCGGGTATTTGGCCTGAGCCGTGAGACGGTTGGCAAGATGTGCCGGTTCTCCCTGCCGCCGGGATACACGCGCACGAAGCCGGTGACGATGCCGAAGCTGGGTCCGCTGTTGCCGGTGATCGATGCGATCCTGGACGCGGACGGGACGGCACCGGTGAAGCAGCGGCATACGGCCAAGCGCATCTACGAACGGTTGCGGGACGAGCACGGCTTTGCCGGCGGCTCTACGGTGGTGAGGGACTATGTCCGGATCGCGTGGGGCCGTTTGCGCGAGACCTTCGTTCCGCTCTCGCATGTCCGGGGTCCCCAGGCGGCAAGCCGCATGGGGTGGGGCACCCGGCCATGCCCAGGTCGACCCCCGGCTCAAGGCCGAGGACATGCTTCGGCGAGGCGATCGGCGTGATCGGGGGTGTTCGGCAGAAGCTGCACTTAGTCTGCGTGGACATGCCGCAATCGGACGCGCCGTTCGTGAAGGCTTATCCGCGTGAGAATGAGGCCGCCAGTGCGCCACCGGTTTGAGCACAAGGCCGAATGAGGCGTTCCTGGACGGGCACGTCTCGGCGTTCGCGTTCTTCGGCGGGGTGCCATTGTCCTTGCTGTACGACAACACCACTATCGCCGTTGCGAAGATCTATGGCAACGGTAGGCGCGAGCGATCCCGGGCGTTCACTGAGCTGGTGAGCCACTATCTGTATCAGGACCGGTTCGGGCGGCCGGGCAAGGGCAATGAGTGAGCCATTGAAGGTGCCATTGGTCCGAGCCCAATGGCGAACGGCAAGGTCGAGGGGCTGGTGAAGTACGCCCGCTCGAACTTCATGACGCCGATCCCGCACGCCGGAAGCTTCGAGGAGCTGAACGCCATGCTGGCAGAGCGTTGCCAACGGCGACGCAACGAGCGGGCAGGACGCCACAGTGAGACGATCGGCACCCGCCTTGTGGCCGACGAGGCCGTCTTCAAGCCGCTGCCTGCGGTTCCACTGGAGCCATGCGAGAAGCGTGCCGCACGGGTCTCGTCCACATCGTTGGTCCGATATCGTTGCAACGACTACTCGGTCCCCACGACCTTTGGATTCCGCGATGTTCTGGTAAAGGGCTTCGTCGAGGAGGTGGTAATCCTGTGCGCGGGGCAAGAGGTCGCGCGTCACCCACGCAGCTATGCGACGGGTGCCTTCGTCTTCGATCCGCTGCACTACCTGATGCTGATCGAGACGAAGCCAAACGCGCTGGATCAGGCTGCTCCGCTTCAGGCGTGGGACCTGCCGGAAGTGTTCCAGCATCTGCGCCATCTGCTGGAGGCCCGCATGGGCAACCCCCTGGTCACATTTGGGCAAGCGCGAGTTTATCCAGGTGCTGCGTTTGATGGAGACGATGGAGAAGACGACCGTTGCGGCCGCCGTCACCGAAGCCATCCGATTGGGTGCTATAGGCTTTGATGCGGTGAAGTTGATTGCGCTCGCACGCACGGAGAGACGCCCCGCACGGCTCGATCTGTCCGCCTATCCGCATCTGCCGAGGTTGCAGGTGCATACGACGGTTGCTGCCGACTATGCCGCTCTCGTTCCCGGACATTCAGCATGAACGACACACCACAGGTTCTGCTGGCCCACTATCTCAAGCAGCTGAAGCTGCCGACTGTGCTGCGCGAGTACGACAAAGTCGCCCGCGAATGCGCCCGCGATGGCGTCGATCATCCCCGATACCTGCTGCGCCTGATCGAACTGGAACTGATTGACCGGGAACGCCGGACCATCGAACGACGTATCAAGGCCGCACGCTTCGGCGCGGTGAAGAGCTTCGCACTTTCGACTTCCTCGCCATTCCGTCCCTGAACAAGATGCTGGTACTGGAGCTTGCCCGCTGCGAGTTCGTATTGAGACGCGAGAACGTCATCGCGCTCGGCAACTCGGGCACGGGCAAGACCCACGTTGCGCTCGCCTTGGGTCTGGCCGCCTGCCAGAAGGGGCTCACCGTCACCTTCACGACGGCCGCTGCCCTCGTCCACCAACTGATGGAGGCCCGCGACGAGCGCCGTCTGCTGAAGGCGCAACGCGATCTGCAGAACGTGAAGCTGCTCATCATCGACGAGCTCGGTTATGTGCCGCTCTCATCAACCGGGGCGGAACTGCTGTTCGAGGTTCTCTCTCAGCGTTACGAACGGGGCTCCACCATTATCACATCCAACCTGCCCTTCGAGGACTGGACCAGCGTTCTGGGCTCAGAACGGCTGACCGGCGCATTGCTCGATCGCCTGACGCACCACGTCCATATCCTGACCATGAACGGTGACAGCTACCGGCTGGCCCAATCGACAGCACGCCGCCGTGATGAACAACATTCGAACGGCACGGCGGGGCAAAAGTAGGCCACTGCCACAACGGTCGATCCCGACACCGGCGGGACCGTGACACACTGGCCGAACACGATAGCGGATGTGGAAAGGGGACCGATCGGCCCCCTTTCCACATCCGCATCACACGCCTCAATGGCCTGCTTTTACTCCGCCACACTGGCCTGGAATTACTCCGCCGTTGACAGGCCTCGGATTGCGGGGTGGCCATCGGTGTCCAATTCCATGGCAGCAATTCGTCAAGCCGGTTGATCTTGTGATCATGGATGCGGTTCAAGATGTCGGTCAGCCATGCCTGCGAGTCGAGGCCGTTGAGCTTTGCGGTCTCGATGATCGTGGTAGCGCCCGCCAAGGTTTCCGCACCGGTGTCGGCCCCTGCAAAGGCCAGTTCACGCGGCCTATGCCAATGGGGCGCAGGGCGCGCTCGGCCGGATTGTTATCGGGCATGCTGACGCCGGCGCTCCGATTTCGAGGTTCGGTCTACCATCGATTGTGGTAGGCTTGAGCATCGGGACAGGGGCGTCGGAGTGCGAAGAAGCGGGCAGGCCGTTTTGACTATGAGCTGCGAGCTCGCGTTGTTATCTGGCCGCCCCTGCGACCTGCCCGTTTGCGCCGAGAGCGCGTATCCGCAGATGTCGCATGGCCCGTGCACTCCCCTGACAATGATGATGAGGAGAGCAAGGCAGGAGATCGATTGGAATGGACGTCCATCGCAGCTTCGCGCAGGTCACAACCCAGTTTGCCCTTCTGTAGGGAGACTGCAGTCCGTCTTTTTCAAACGAAAATATGCCTGTCTGTATTTAAGTGCCGGTAGATGACATGCTTCGCCGCGTAGGCTGCCGGAATGAACAATTTCGGTCACATAGATCCAGCTGCTGTTGCAGCGTTACGCAATGCGATTGCGACACATTTGTCGGACGGGCATGGCCAACGGAAATTGAGTCTTGTTGTCGACGACGTGGGTGAGCTGATCAGCAAACACCGAGATCGCGGCGTTGAATGGCTTTCCCTTTCGGCTTGCTTCAATGCTGAATTGTTGAAGGCTGACCGAATGCCGGTCTCTGCTGCCTCTTTGCGCAAAATTTTTTCGCGCTGGCGCATTCGCCAACGTGGTCCACCAAAAACGGCGCCATCGAACACGGCAGCAACCTTGTCCGACTTGGAAGCAGCGCTTCCAAGACAAGTTCACGCCAAAGTGCCGGGAATTCAGAACAAGCCGCCCGTTTCACGCTCGGTTGAGAGACGGCGGGCGCTTGCCAAAATCAAATCTACTTCATGACAGGAACAAAACCATGAGCATCCATAAACACATCATCATCATCGGCACGGAAAAAGGTGGCGAGCGGAAGACCACCTTGACTGCCTCCATCGCCGGCTTCCTGATCGAAGCGAGCTACTCGCCGCGCATTTTTCAGGTAGACGATCAATCGCGCTTGCCGACCTACTTCGGCGACTTGGTCACGTCGCTTGGAATGCCAGATCAGAATAAAATGCGCAGAAACGATTTGGCTGACGCTGAGGCAATACAGCCTTTCAGCGAAACCGTTTTCGCCGGTGAGGAGCCCTATATTTTGCTGGATCTGGGAGCAAACACCGACGGTCGCGTCATGGACGCTTTCGCCACGTTGGAAATCGATCAACTGGCGGAGGACAACGGGTACCGTGTAATCGCATTCGTGCCTATGTCTTCCGATGGAGAAGCGGTATTGTTGGGTGCGCGTACCGTGGAACGCATCAAGATCGCTCTGCCCAACTCGGACATTGTAGTAGTTCGCAATGAAGACGGGGGCCAAATCTCAGACCTGCCGCCTGCAATCTCGGCAAAATACCTCGAAGCGAAAGACGGAAACATGGAAATTTCCCACCCCCGGTTACTCCCTCGCGTCCTGAACACTATCGAGCGCGCCACTGAAAATCCGTGGTCCCTCCCGAACATGCGGCTGCAGGAATTCATGAAGATGACGAGTACCAATTTCACGATCGCGCGCACTGTGCTGGGCGATATTGAAATGTGGAAGGCCGATTTGAGTGAGGCATTCGAAATGCTTGAATTTTGTGGACGCGAAGTCGAAGGTGCAGCCAGCGATGAAACTGAAACTGACCTCGATTACGAGAACGCGTAAGCGACTTTACGACGCTAGAACGGAAGAAGAATTGGTCCTCGCTTTAAATGGGAGTCGGTACTTTACCGACTCTCTTTTAGCAAATCTTATGTTTATGCGGGAGAAACGAGTACGCTCCTTGCGCGACCGGCAGTGGTTGAGAAAGGTGCCAAAATGGATGCACAGCGTCGTGCGACGCGTGCTATTAAATTAAGAGTTGGTCTCATGTCGCAAATCGAAAATTCTGCTGCGCATCGACCGCATACGTTGATCATTTCAATTCGACCGGTAAACTCCAATTCCGAAATACCAGATCCCGAGCGGTGCAGAGAGATCGCTGCCGAGGCTCATTGTAATCTGCGCGGCGCCGTTGATTTGATCGAGAGCTATTGGAGTACGCGCTTTTTTGATAATGTCGAATGTCGTTTCGATAGCGCTCCCGTTGAACGCGGTATTCTGCTCCCCTTAATTGAAGAACAGGCTGGCGGCAGCGAGTTTAGAGGTAGCCGCATCGTTGGTGGCGGCGAATTCTATGCAGACATCGTTCTGCCATCAGTGCTCTGGTCTGCAACTTCATTACCACGCGGACGCCCGACCGTAGAAGGCACCATCGAGGAAAAAGTTCGCAACGCGTTGCGTATGCATGTCTATAGAACGCATCGGACGCTTGCCGGTGCGTTTGCTACATTGGGCGACGTGCCCTCTTCGCCCCATGGGCGTACAGCACTTTCTGAAATCGCGAAACACGTAGGTTCCATTGTCTGGGCGGCCAACGAACGACAACGAGATGATGACACTGACGCAGTGATACGAGCTGAAAACCTGTCAAGAGACGGGAAAAAGCTGGCCAACGGTCTGCGACCAGATCCGGATGGCGATCACCGACACCTAGGGAAAATCTGGGAGTTGGAGGGCGGCCGCTGGGCCAATGCAATGGATCAACGGAGAAAATCATTTGAAAAAATTCTAGCCCATTCCGAAGCAAAATGGCTTCTCAACGCGCTGAAAGTTCTGGTGGCCCTTAGCAGGGTTGCTTCAGAAACTCGATCTGGACAATTGGGCGTTCAAAAAATGACTGCCGACGCCCACGGATCATTAACGGTCAGTGAGCTAGAGCAGAAGCTTTCCTATCCCCTTTCGGAAATTGCAAAGATCCGTCAACCGGAAACCTTCGTTCGCCCAAACCCATTTAATACAGAGGACTTTCTCACTTGGGCAGGGCGGCAGATGTTCGAAGGAGACGTTTCCGTTGAAGATGCAAAGAATTTTGGTAAACAAGCAGTATGTGGCTTAGGAGCCATGTATGAGTTCAATCCACTGTTGTTCTTTCCGCATCTGTACTACATGCTTCCTCAAATCGACGGGATGATCGCTTTAGCCGCGCATAGACGTCGAGGAGAATATCCTGATGTAGAGACAGTGTCAGGGATAAGGGCCTCGTATGGATTACTCGCTCTTTTTGAACGCTGTAACAATCCAGAGATTGCGGAACTCTATTATGGAGAACCTACGGTGGATTTGGAACGCCTTAAGTTGTTCTCCGATGTAGAGTACACTCGGATTCCAGAGATATTCCATGTGGACGAAATCAGCTAACTTGATGGAGTGGATGGTCTGCTATCCCGACGCTTCGACGTTGTAGAGTGGTGATCGCAATTACGAACAAGAAGTCCGGAACACAAATTAGTGCCCACTTTCTGACGTAACTCTATTTAAGTGGAGGTCAGCAAGGGTTCGACATCGGCATGGTTCTCGGACCATGAAAACCCGTCCAATCATCCCCGCCAAGTATGGCACTACGCAATTCAATTTGCCAGAAATTGGCGATGAAGAGTTGAGCGTGATCGAAATGTACCTTGCACAAGAGCTTCAAGCAATTTGGAATATTCAACGATCAAACTCTTGTGGCGTGGTGAAGTCAATTAACTACAACCAAAAGTCGACTTTAGGGGCTGAGGCCAAAACGGCTATGCTGTCGATGCGTGATGAAACTGACGGAGATCGTTAATGAAGAAATTCGCAGGCTACATCCGTGTTTCGACCAAAGAGCAGGCAGTTCAGGATCTTAGCCTCGAACATCAGCTAAGTCGCGTTAGAGAATACGCTTTATCTATGGGTGGAAAACTTGTCGAAAGTTTCATCGATAAGGGAGAAACAGCTACGGACACCAACCGTCGAGAGTTCAAGCGAATGATGGCCATGGCATTGGGCGATGATCGGCCTTTTGACGCTATAGTCGTGTTCAAGACAAACCGGTTCGCGCGTAACGTCCGAGACGCGGAGAACGCGGTCTATCAACTCACCCAAAATAAAGTGGCATATCTCTCCGCGACTCAGGATCTTTCAGATCCCATGATGCGTCAACTCCATTCAATGCAAGATGAAAGTTTCAGTCGCAACAACTCCGAGATCGTTCAGGCGATGATGGCAGCAAATGCAAAGGAGGGTTTCTGGAACGGAGGTCCTGCACCCTTCGGCTTTCGCTTAAAGGTTGCAGAACGGAGAGGTCGAAAGGAAAAGAAAAAGCTTGTTGTCGATCCTGTAGAGCAAGATATCGTCAAGCGCATCTTTGAGATGTCGCTTTACGGTGATGGTGAAAAAGGTCCAATGGGCGTGAAAGCCATTACCGAATGGCTGAACCAAAACGGGTTTCTCACAAGACGTGGCAACCGATGGACCACAGGGTCCACCCACTCACTTCTTACAAACACACTGCCAAAGGGTGAGTATACGCGAACCGTAGGGGCAAGCGCCAAATTCTCGTCCAAAGGCGCTGGGGAGATTATTCACGTTGATTGCCCGCCACTTATTGAAGCATCGCTCTGGGACGCGGTGCAAGCCAAGCTGAAACGGAACAATCCAAAGGTAGCCGCGCCCCGCTTGGCTGCCGCAGACCACATATTGTCTGGCATAGCTCAATGTAAAAACTGCGGTAGTTCAATGGTAATTCGTACTGGCAAGAGCGGAAGGTACCGCTACTACTCCTGCCAGAAAGCCTTGTCGCAAGGCAAGGTCGCCTGCGATGCGCCGGTTAGCATTCCTGCAGACGAGTTGAATGAGACGGTGACCGAATTGATCATGACAGACCTTTGCAATACTGAGCGGCTTACGGAAATGCTGACTAAGCTGTCTGACCGAGAGAAGGCTCGCCGTAACGATTCGAACAACGAGCATGCTCGTGTAGAAGCAGAGGCAGCAATCTGTACCCGAGAAGTAGGAAACCTTATGTCGCTCGTGAGAAGCGGTCTTGAAAGCATTGACGATCCGACTTTTGCGGCAGCTTACAGCGATGCCAAGACAAAGGCCGGAATTGCTACCGAAGCACTTAATCGCATTGCAGCAAGGCACCGACACCGCGATCAACCTTCTGAGTCGCAGATTAGTGCATTCACCGATTTAATGCGCACTAAAATCCGTACCGGAGACAATAAACTTCGTCGTGCGTGGTTCAATTCTGTTCTCAGTAAAGTTGTGGTTTCAAAAATTGATATTGTTGTTTTTGGTCGAAACTCACAACTTCACGAAACGATCGCCAACGGCGGCGACGCCCTTCTGTCCAACACGACCGAAATAGTGCCCAGTCGTATGATAGAATGGTGCACCCGAGTGGATTCGAACCACTGACCCCCGCCTTCGGAGGGCGGTACTCTATCCAGCTGAGCTACGGGTGCGTACGGGTTCTGTAGCGCGGTGCGGCGATGGCTTCAATGGGTAACATGGCGTCGCCAGCGGAAGTATCAGGCAGCCAGAACGCGGCGTGGGTGGAACTGGCCGCCTTCGATGATGCCAATGGCGACGAGGTCGCCACGGTGAATAGCGCAGACGTCTTCGCCTGCGATCGGTGCATCGCGCCCGCGCAGAAGAACGGGGTTGCCGAGGCGCAGCCGCACGGCCTGATCGGAATCGATCTTGATATGGGTGAACCCGTCCATGGCTTCGGCGGGCGACAGCAGCAGGGCGTCGAGCGCAGTCACGTCTCCACCGGATTCATCGAGAGCCGCTTGCAAGGCGTCCAGCGTCACCGCGTCGCTTTCCTCAAAGGGTTCGACGAAAGTGCGGCGCAGGTCGGTGACATGGCCGTGGCAGCCGAGGCGTTCGCCCATATCGCGGGCCAGCGCGCGCACATAGGTGCCCTTGCCGCAAACGACTTCGAAGACAGTGTGGTCGACGTCCGGCGATGCTTTCGATGCTGAGCGACTCGATGTGAACGGTGCGCGGTTCAAGCACCACATCGCGCCCGGCACGGGCTTCGGCGTAGGCGCGCTTGCCGTCGATCTTGATGGCGGAAAACGCGGGCGGTGTCTGTTCGATTGCGCCTGTAAAGTCCGGCAGCAGCGCCTCGATGGCATCGCGCGGGGGGCGCTGGTCACTCTCGGCAACCACCTCGCCTTCCCTGTCGTCGGTGGTGGTGGACACGCCCCAACGCACGGCGAAGCGATAGGCTTTTTCACCGTCCGTCACATAGGGCACGGTCTTCGTCGCCTCGCCCAAGGCAATCGGCAACAGGCCGGTGGCGAGCGGGTCGAGCGTACCGGCGTGTCCGGCCTTGCTGGCATCGAACAGCCGCCGCACGCGGGCAACCGCCGGGGTGGAACCAAGCTCGTAAGGCTTGTCCAGCACCAGCCAGCCGGAAACGGCCCTGCCCTTCTTGCGACGACCCAATGCTCAGTCCTCGATGCGGGTATCGGGGCGGTGCGTCGGCTCGTTGCCGCTTTCCACGTCGCGGCGTACGGCGTCGGATCTCAAGATACTGTCGATCTTTGCAAAGGCCTCGAAGCTGGTGTCGGGACGGAAGCGGAAGCTGGGCATATAGCGCATCTGGTTCAGCATCGGCGCTGCACGACCGCGCAGGAAAGCGGCATCGGTGGACAGGGCATCGATTACATCGTCGAGATCGCCCTTGCCCAGATGGGAGACGAAGCAGGTGGCAATTTTCAGGTCGGCGGTCATGCGCGCCTCGGTGATGGATACCAGCTTGGTATCGATGTTGCGGCCCGCACGACTCGGCAGGGTCTCGCGCTGCAACACATCGGTGAGCGCATGGCGCACCAGTTCGCCGACACGAAGCTGTCTCTGGGATGGGCCTTTAGTCTTCATATCGTATCGTTGCTGCTTTTCTGTCTCATGCTCTCCACTTGGGCGTTGAAGCGGCAAACGGCAAGGCGCATCGTGCCCAGATCATGCTTGTGTGTCGCAGGCAAAGGGCGCATAGGGGCCGCGTCATACGCATACCGACCGGGAGAGACTGGCACCACGACGCCAGCGCCGAAGGAGCAACGTCCCGGAAACTCTCAGGCAAAGGGACCGGTCGGAGGCAGACATCTGGAGAGTGGCGTGCGCTTTATGGCAATCGCCCACCGAAGGAGAAAGCGATAGGCCACCGCCTGCCGCCAAACTCTCAGGTCAAGCGACAGATGGGATCACGGGCTGCAGCATTGCGGCCGGCAACCCATGCCGGGTGGACGCATCGTCTGTTCGGTCGCTAATCGAGAGACCCTTATGAGCAACACGCCACGCAAAGAGATCAAAACCGTCGCCGTCATCGGCGCGGGCATCACCGGCATCACTACCTGCGCCTCCCTGCTGGAACGCGGCTTCGAGGTCACGGTATTCGACCGCAACCGCTATGCGGCGATGGAAACGTCGTTCGCCAATGGCGGGCAGCTGTCGGCCTCCAATGCGGAAGTGTGGAACCGCTGGTCGACGATCTTCAAGGGCATCAAGTGGATGACACGCCCCGGCGCGCCGCTGCTCGTGAACCCAAAACCATCGTGGCACAAATATTCCTGGATGGCGCAGTTCATGGGAGCCATTCCAAAATACCGCGAAAACACGGTGGAAACCGTGCGGCTGGCGATCGAAGCCCGCAAGCATTTGAAACGCCATGCGGAGCGGGAAGGGTTTGCCTTCGACGTGGAAGAGCGGGGCATTCTCCACATTTACCGCACAAAAAAAGAGTTCGACCACGCCACCAAGGTCAACGAGATGCTGGCCGAAGGGGGCTTGAGCCGTGAGGCCGTGACGCCCGCGGAGGCCAAAGCGATCGAACCGGCACTGAGCGATACGTTCGTCGGCAACATGCACGGCGCCTATTATACCAACAGCGATTTTACCGGCGACATCCACATGTACGCCATGAACCTTGGCGACGCCTGTGCGCGCAACGGCGCGAAATTCCGCTACGGCGCGAGCGTCGGCAATCTGGCGGCGGACGGGAACGGCATCACGGTCACGGTGGCCGACAAGGGTGAGCCGGTGCGGGAGCGGTTCGATGCGGTGGTCATCTGCGCCGGGGTCCATTCCAGAGATTTGGCCGAACAGGTGGGCGACCGGGTCAACATCTATCCTGTGAAAGGATACAGCGTCACCGTGCAGTTGAACGACGCGCAAAGCCGCAAGGCCGCGCCGATGGTCAGCCTGCTCGATGACGAGACAAAAATCGTCTCCTCCCGCCTTGGTCCCAATAAGTTCCGCATCGCGGGCACGGCGGAGTTCAACGGCTACAACCGCGACATTCGCGACGACCGTGTCCGACCCCTCAACCAGTGGTGCGAGGAACTGTTTCCCGATGTGTCCACCGAGCATTCCGTGCCGTGGGCGGGCCTGCGCCCGATGATGCCCACCATGTTGCCGCGCGTTGGCGAGGGGAACCGCCCGGGTGTGTTCTACAACACAGGCCACGGCCATTTGGGTTGGACGCTCTCAGCGGCCACGGCGGAGATCGTGGCGGAAACGGTGATGGCGAAATCACGCGCGAATATCTAAAATGATGCTAAAACGGTTTAGAGCCTGATTCAATCGGTCGCGGACATGCCGGTCTGCGACCTTTGCATTTCCCGCTTGTCATGCTTCATGCAGGTTTCAGCGCCTTTCGGGCGTTGGAATTTGGGTAGAGACGATTCGTCGCAAGTTCAGAGTGTCGGTTCGGTTGTCGCTGCCCGCGTGCCCCTGCCGCCACACCTTGAACGGACTTCTTCATGCCCGACGAAACGATCGCTTCCCCCTCCCTCGATATTTCGGCAACGCTGGAACGGCCTCAGGCCTTTCTGTCGCATGAGGATTTGCGGGAAGCGGGTGCCAATCTCATCCGTAATGACCGGGCGGACTGGGCGCAGTTGCGCTCGTTCAAGCTGGCGGACACGCAACGCGCGGCGCGGGGCACGATCACGCGCGTCTATCAGGCTTGCTTCAAGGCGGCAGAGCAGAAGGAACTTCTGACACCGGCGGCCGAATGGCTGATCGACAATTTCTTCCTCATCGACGGGGCGATGCGGCAGGCGCGGGAATCTCTGTCTCCAAAATTCGTCGGCCAGCTGCCTACTATCAAAGTCGAGGGTGGGGCGGACGTGCCGCGCGTGCTGGCACTGGCCTGGCTGATCGTACGCCATTCCCATTGCAATGTGAGCGAGGAGCGGGTGACCGCGGCTGTCGATGGTGCCCAGTCCGTCATACCGTTGCAGATCGGTGAATTGTGGGCCCTGCCCTCTTTCCTGCGGCTTGTGCTGGTGCAGGAATTGCAGGGCGTGACGGAAGCCATCGAAAACACCCGGGCCATGCGATCCAAGGCCGACGACGTGGCCGATGCCGTACTGAAAACGGATGAAGAGACCGAGCGTCTGGCGATCGTGGAGCGCAACAGGGCGTTGATGGCCGACAACGCCTTTGCCGCGCAAATGCTCTATCGACTCAGGGGCGCCACGATCGGCATGACCGCCATCATCGACTGGCTGGAACGGACGCTGGACGACAGGGGTCTCGACGGGCTGGAAGTGCAGATCGTTGAACAGAACCGGTTGTCGGCCGGCAATGTGCGGATCGGCGCCATCATCCAGTCCCTGCGCGGGTTGGACGATATCGACTGGCTGGAATGGTTCTCCAGCGTGTCGCTCGTGGACCGGTTGCTCGCCGAACGCAGCGATTTCGCGGCGCTCGATTTCAACTCCCAGGATCGCTACCGCAACGCCATTGAGGAACTGGCGCGGCAGTCGAAACTGCCGGAAGCTGGAAGTAGCCAGCCGCGCCACGGACAAGGCCGCCGAGGAAGACCGCAATGTCGGATATTATTTCGTAGCCGCAGGGCGTGAGCAATTCGAGCCGATCATCGGCGCCGAGGTGCCGTGGCAGCGCCGCTTCAAGCGCGCCTACCGGAAACTGGGGTGGCTCTCGATTGCGGGACCGATCATTCTCATCACGCTTCTGGTGATCGGCGCATGGATCGCGATCCTTCACAATGCAGGGCTCGGCTTCGGTGCCGTCATCGTGCTGTCTCTGTTGGCGGCCATACCCGCGAGCGAGGCGGCGACCGGCCTGTTCAACACGCTGGTCACCTTCCTGAAATCGCCGTCGCGGCTGGTGGGCTATGCCTACAAGCACGGTGTGCCCGAAGGTGCGCGCACCCTGGTCGTCGTGCCGGTTCTCATCACTTCGCGGGATGGAGTGGACGAAACAATCCGCAACTTGGAAGTGCATTATCTGTCGCACACACAGGGCTTCATCGACTTCGCCGTTTCGTCCGACTGGGCCGACAGCGACCATGAGATCGACGACCGCGACCGCGACCTGCTGGCCTATGCCCAGAACGCCGTCGACGAACTGGCCGCGAAATACGCCCACACAGGCCGCACGCGCTTTTTCCTGTTCCACCGCCGTCGCCTGTGGAACGAGCGCGAAGGCGTGTGGATGGGCTGGGAGCGCAAGCGCGGCAAGCTGCTCGAACTCAACCTACTGTTGCGCGGGGACGAGGACACGACCTACATGTCTCCTGCCGCTCCACCGCCTGCGGGCGTGGTGCATGTGATGACGCTGGACAGCGACACGCGCCTGACGCGCGATGCCGTGACGCGCCTTGTGGGCCGCATGACGCACCCGCTGAACGAGCCGGTGTTCGATGCCAAATCCGGTCGCGTCAGCGAAGGCTACGCGATCATGCAGCCGCGCGTGACACCGTCGCTGACATCGGGTGAGGAAGCCTCCCTGTTCCAGCGCATCTTCTCGGCCAACCGTGGCCTCGACCCTTACGTGTTCACCGTCTCTGATGTTTATCAGGATCTGACGGCGGAAGGTTCGTTCACTGGCAAAGGCCTGTATCATATCGACGCTTTCACCGCCGCGCTGAAAGACGTCCACGAGGACAATTCGGTTCTCTCCCACGACCTGCTCGAAGGCACGATTGCCCGCGCCGCGCTGGTGACAGACATCGAATTGGTTGAAGATTTTCCCACCCGCTACGAGGTGGAAGCCTCCCGCCAGCACCGCTGGACACGTGGGGACTGGCAGTTGCTGCCGTTCATTCTCGGCACCGGCTCCAAGGTGATGGACAAACCGCGCCATGCGGTCTCCGCACTGGGGCGCTGGAAGATGATCGACAACCTGCGCCGCACGCTGGTGCCGGGTGCGTTCTGGCTGGCCAGTGTCATCGGCTGGTGCGTGCTGTCGCCCGGCATGGCGCTGGCTTGGCAGGCGGCGCTGGTGCTGTCGCTGTTCGTTTCGCCGACGCTTGGCCTGCTGCGCGGTGTCATGCCGTCGATCACCACCGAGATTGTGCAGCGCACCCATTGGCGCGCCGTCATTTCCGAGAGCATTTCGGCCACGCTGCAGGTCATCTTGCGGATCGTGTTTATCCCCCATTCCGCATGGATGCTGATGGACGGTGCCGCGCGCGCCCTATGGCGAACCTTCGTTTCCGGCCGCAACATGCTGGAATGGAAATCGGCGGCGCAGGTGCAGGCGTTTCGCGGAGTGTGGGATTATTTCCGCTTCATGCGCGGCGGGCTGTTGCTCACCGCTATCGGGCTGACGGCAACCGCCGCACTGGCACCGCAGACGCTGTTTCTGGCCGTGCCGTTTTCATTCGTCTGGTTCGCTTCGCCCTTCTTTGCATGGGCTGTGAGCCAGTCTGCCGAAACCGAAGACCGGCTGGAAGTCACGCCGGAAGACCGGCGCGAATTGCGCAAGATAGCGCGCCGCACATGGTCCTATTTCGAGACCTTCGTAACGCCGGACGAAAACTACCTGCCGCCGGACAACTTTCAGGAAGACCCGGCCCCGGCCATCGCCCACCGTACGAGCCCGACGAATATCGGGCTCTATCTCCTATCGGTCATTTCGGCGCGGGACTTTGGCTGGATTTCCATGACAGACACCCTGTCGCGGCTGGAAGACACGCTCGATACCGTTGACAAGATGGAGAAGCATCGCGGCCATCTGCTCAACTGGTACGACACGCGCACGCTCGCGCCCCTGCTGCCGAAATACGTCTCCGCTGTGGATAGCGGCAACCTCGCCGGACATCTGATCGCGCTATCTTCCACCTGTCGCGATTGGGCGGAAGCGCCTACCGCCCACGTGCAGAGCGACATGCGCGGGCTGGCGGACGTTGCCAACGTGTTGCAGGACGAACTGGACAAGGTGCCAGACGACCGGCGCGCGGTTCGGCCCTTAAGGGCGAAGCTGGCGTCGCAGATCGAAGGGTTCCAGCGCGCAGTCGATGCGCTCATCAAAGAGCCGGAATACGCGGCCATCCGCACGGAGAATATCAGCTCCCTCGCAGCCACCATTTCCCGCTTGGCAGGCGACCTGCACCACGACGTTCAACTGACCGCCTCACTCGGTGTTGTCGAATGGGCGGCCACGCTGGAACGGGCCTGTACATCCATCGACTCCGATGCGTCGCTGGAACAGATCGACGTGGACCACCTGCGGTCACGCCTTTCCACACTGGGCGAACGGGCGCGCAAGGCTGCGTTCGACATGGATTTCGCGTTTCTGATGAACGAGGAGCGCCGCCTGTTGTCTATCGGCTACCGTGTGGAAGAGGATGATCTCGACGAAAGCTGCTACGACCTGTTGGCCTCCGAAGCGCGGCTGACATCGCTGTTCGCTATCGCCAAGGGCGACCTGCCCACCGAACACTGGTTCCGACTGGGGCGCACCGTGCTGTCTATCGGCTCACGCGGCGCACTGGTTTCGTGGTCCGGTTCGATGTTCGAATATCTCATGCCGCCTCTCGTCATGCAGGAACAGGTGGGCGGTATTCTCAACCAGACCAACCGCCTCGTCGTGCGCCGTCAGATCGAATATGGCCGTGAGAACAACGTGCCGTGGGGCATTTCGGAAGCCGCTTTCAACGCCCGCGACCGGGAGATGACGTATCAGTATTCCAACTTCGGTGTGCCGTCGCTCGGCATGAAGCGCGGGCTCGGGACCGATCTGGTGATCGCGCCCTATGCCTCCTTGCTGGCCGCACAATACGACCCTGCCGCTGCCGTCGCCAATCTGCGCCATCTGGCGCGCCTCGGTGCATTGGGCCGCTACGGCTTTTACGACGCCGTCGACTTCACGCCCACGCGCGTGCCGGACGGGGAAAAGCACGCAGTGGTCAAGAACTTCATGGCGCACCACCACGGCATGTCGATCCTGTCGGTCGCCAACGTGCTATTTCACGGTCGTCTGCGCGAACGGTTCCATTCCGATCCGGTCATCGAATCCGCCGAACTGTTGCTGCAGGAAAAGGCACCGCGTGAAGTGCCGGTTCAGGCCGCCCGACAGGTGGAGGCCGACCCGACGCTGGGCCGTGCGGAAGGAGCCGGTGGCTCCTACCGCTCCATCGACACGCCGTCCTCGACGGACCGTTCCGTCAACCTGCTGTCGAACGGCCACTACGCGCTTATGCTCAACGCCACCGGTTCCGGCCACGCTTCATGGAACGGTCTGGCCGTCACCCGCTGGCGTCCCGATCAGGTGGAGGACGACTGGGGCACGTTCCTGTTCCTGCGCGACATGGACAGCGGTGTCTGGTGGTCGTCCACCACGACGCCGCGCACCGTCGACGACGAGCAGACGCATACCGTGTTCTCGGACTCCAAGGCGGAGTTCCACAAGCGTGTCGGCACGCTTACCAGTCAGGTGGACGTCATCGTCGGCACGGAGGCCGATGCCGAAGGGCGCTGCCTGACGCTCACCAACGAAGGCGATACGGACCGGACCATCGAGGTCACATCCTACGCCGAACCCGTCATTTCCGCTTCGGACGCGGACGAAGCGCATCCCGCTTTCTCCAAGATGTTCATCGAAACGCGCATCTCCGACGAGGGCCACGCGATCTTCGCCGAGCGCAACAAGCGCCGCCCCGGCGAGCCGGATATGTCGATCGCCCACATGGTGACGGGCTTCGGCTCCGGCGACCGGGAAACGCAGGCGGAAACCGACCGTCGCCGTTTCATCGGGCGCGGACGGCAGCTGGCCAATGCAGCAGCCTTCGACCCGGGAGCCGAGCTTACCGGCACCGACGGTTTCACGCTCGATGCCTGCCTGTCCCTGCGCCGCACGGTGCGTGTACCCGCCGGTAAATCGGTGCGGCTAATCTTCTGGACCATCGCGGCCCCGAATGCCGCTGAAGTGGAACAGGCGGTCGCCAATTACGCCCAGCCCGAAGCCTTCGAGCGCGAGGCCATGCACGCATGGACGCGCAGTCAGGTGCAGTTGCGCCATGTGGAGGTCGACCCGGACGAGGCGACAGTGTTCCAGCGTCTTGCCGGTTATCTCGCCTACCCGTCCCGCGCGCTCAATTCCGGCGCCAAACCGGAAGACCTTCGACCGCAATCGGCGCTTTGGTCCGTCTCGATCTCCGGCGACTTCCCGATGCTGGTTCTGCGGATCGATGCGGATTCGGATATCGAGATCGTCCGCAAGGCACTGCGGGCACAGGAGTTCTTCCGCTCCCGTGGGCTGCTCGCCGATCTCGTCATTATCAACGAACAGGCGTCTTCCTACGCGCAGGATTTGCAGAACCGCATCGACGCATTGCGTGAAAACGCCATGCAACGCGGCATAGGGGCCACCGCCCAGCCACACATTTTTGCGCTCCGCAAGGATCTCATGGACGCGCAAGTTTACAACGCGATCATGTCTGCCGCTCGTGCGGTATTCCATGCACGCAACGGCAAGTTTTCGACCCAGATCGAACGGGTCGAGGCGCGCATCGCAGAATTGCGCGAAGAGAAGAGCGGCGGTGTCTATGGCCCTATTGCCCAGCCGTCACGATCGCAATCCATCGAGGTCGCGGAAGTGGACGGCGACGGTCTCGCATTCTGGAACGGGTTCGGCGGGTTCGATGCGGAAGCCCGCGAATATGTGGTGCGCCTGCCTTCCGGCACGGCCACGCCGCAGCCGTGGGTCAACGTCATGTCCAACGAGCGGTTCGGCGGGCATATTTCGGCAGAAGGCGCGGGCTTCACCTGGTCGGCCAACTCCCGCGATTACCAGCTGACGCCATGGTCGAACGATGCCGTGGTCAACCGCCCCGGCGAGGCGTTCTATCTGGTGGATAGCGATTCCGGCCGCGTGTTTTCGCCGCTCGCATCTTTCGGCACATGGCCCGGCGCGACCTTCGAAGCGCGGCACGGCATGGGCTACAGCCGCTTTACGCGGCGCGGATCCACGTTGGATATCGAACTGTTGCAGACTGTCGCTGCCGACGATGCAGCGAAGGTGTCGAAGCTGACGATCACCAACAACGGCCCGACCCGGCGCAGCTTCACCGCCACCGGCTATGTGGAATGGGTGCTGGGCAACAGCCGCGCCAAGACCGCGCCTTACATTGTGTGCGACGCGAATGAGGGCGCTCTGACGGCGAGCAACCCTTACAGCGTGGAATTTCCGGGCCGTGTGGCGTGGCTCGCTACGGACGGGGCGGACGTTTCGCATTGTGCGAGCAGGGCCGATTTCATCGGGTCCGGCACAGTGTGGCAGCCGGATTCAATCGCGGGTGGCGCGCCGCTTCCCAATACCAGCGCGACCCACGGCGACCCGTGCGCGGCGCTCAGCGTGCCCTTCGCACTGGAGCCGGGCGAGAGCCGCTCGATTACCTTCGTGCTCGGCGACACGCCGCCAGAGGGCGATGCGTCGCTAGATGCGAAAAGCGCATTGGCGGTTCCGATGGACGCGCGGCTGGAAGCTGTCGGCGACGTATGGAACGACACGCTGGCCACACTGCAGGTGGAAACGCCGGACCCGGCTTTCGACGTGATGGTCAACCATTGGCTGCCCTATCAGTCCATCGCCTGCCGCATCAAGGCGCGCTCGGCCTTCTACCAAGCCTCCGGCGCATTTGGCTTCCGCGACCAGTTGCAGGACACGCTGGCCTTCCTGTTGCAGGACCCGTCACTGGCAAGGGCGCAAATCCTGAACGCTGCCGGACGGCAATTTCCCGAAGGCGATTTCCAGCATTGGTGGTTGCCGAAAACCGGTGCCGGTGTGCGCACCATGATCTCCGACGATGTGGTGTGGCTCGCCTATGGCGTGACGCATTATGTGGACGTGACGGGCGACGACAGCGTGCTGGACGAGCCGATCCCGTTCATCGAAGGGCCGGAACTGCCGGAGGGCAAGCACGACATGTTCTTCCAGCCCACAACATCCGAGCGTTCCGTCAGCGTTTACGAACACGCGGCGCTTGCGCTGGAACTGGCGATCAAGCGCACCGGCCAGCATGGCCTGCCGCTGATGCTGGGCGGGGACTGGAACGACGGGATGGACCGGGTGGGCGAAGCGGGTAAGGGCGAAAGCGTCTGGCTCGGCTGGTTCCTGGCCGCCGCGCTGGACCGTTTCACACCTGTCGCCCGATCCCGTGGAGACGACGCGCGGGTCGCCCTGTTCGAAAGCCATGCGCCTAAGCTGAAAGAGGCGCTGGAAGGCCCGGGTTGGGACGGTGAGAATTACAAGCGCGGATATTTCGACAATGGCGCACCGCTGGGCTCCAAGGACAGCGACGAGTGCCGCATCGATTCCATCGCGCAAAGCTGGTCGGTGCTGTCCGGCCTTGGCGACGAGGACCGCATCAACAGCGCGATGGACCGGGTGTCCGACGTGCTGGTGCGGGACGATCTCGGCATCGTGCAGCTGTTCACGCCACCCTTTGCCCACACGCCGAACGAGCCGGGCTACATCAAGGGCTATCCGCCGGGTGTGCGCGAAAATGGTGGGCAATACACCCATGCCGCCACGTGGGTCGTCTATGCGTTGGCCGAACTGGGGCGCTCCGAGCAGGCCTACGATGCCTTCTCCAAGCTGAACCCGGTCAACCATGCGCTTACGAAAGACGCCGCCGAAACCTACCGCGTCGAACCCTATGTGGTCGCCGCCGACATCTACTCATCCGGCATCGATGGCGATTTCGAGTGGGGCGAAGGCCGTGGCGGGCGTGGTGGCTGGACTTGGTATACCGGCTCCGGCGGCTGGCTCTACCGGGCCGGCGTGGAGGCCATTCTGGGACTGCGCCGCAAGGGCGACCGGATGATCGTCAAGCCGTGCCTGCCAGATGAGTGGCCAGGCTTCGATGCGGAACTGAATCTGGATGGTGTAACCTACTCCATTCAGGTGCAGCGCAAGAAGGGCGGCGGCTACGCTGTGAAGGTTGATGGCAAGGCGGTGCGTGATCCCCTGAAAGGATTTGCTTTGACCGGCTGAACGCGCAATCTTACGTTTACGTCAATAATCGGCACAAAGCCGGGCGGAAACCGGGGGGAACTACTATGATTGATATGCCGACGCTTGAGCGCATTCCGGAACCCAAGCGGCAGCCGATCGTCGGCAACATGCTGTCCATCGACGCCAATGCCCCGTTGCAGGGCATGATGGAAATGACGCGCAATCTCGGGCCTATCTTTCGCCTCGACATGATGGGCACGCCCCTCGTCATCGCCTCGGGTGCCGATATCGTGGAAGAACTGTGCGACGAGTCCCGCTTCGGCAAAACGGTGCGTGGCCCGCTGCGCCGCATTCGCGCCCTTGGCGGCGACGCGCTATTTACCGCCGACACAACCGACCCGAACTGGCAGAAGGCGCACAACATCCTGTTGCCGACCTTCTCCCGGCAAGCGATGCACAATTACCTGCCAATGATGCAGGACGTCGCCAACCAGTTGGTGACCAAATGGGAGCGGATGAACGCTGACGACGAGATCGACGTGGTCCACGACATGACCGCCGTGGCGCTCGACACGATCGGCATGTGCGGCTTCGACTACCGTTTCAACTCGTTCTACCGACGCGATTACCACCCCTTCATCGACGCGCTGAACAGGTCTCTGGAAACCTGCATGATGCAGCGTGGCCTGCCGTTCGAAAGCCAGATACTTCGCAAGCGCCTGAAGCAAATGGAAAAAGACGTCGCGTTCATGAACAAGCTGGTGGACGACATCATCCGCGAGCGGCGCAAGGGTCGGGCGACGGGTCCAGTCAGAACGACCTGATGAACTACATGCTGGCGGGCGTCGACAAGGTGACGGGCGAGAGCCTGTCCGACGAGAACATCCGCTACCAGATCAACACGTTCCTGATCGCAGGCCACGAGACAACGTCCGGCCTCATGTCGTTCACGCTTTACTACCTGCTCAACAATCCCGACATTCTGGAGCGCGCCTATGAGGAGGTGGACCGGGTGCTGGGGCGCGATATTTCGGCGACGCCGACGATCAAGCAGGTCAATCAGCTCACCTATATCAATCAGATTTTGTCGGAAGCCCTGCGCCTGTGGCCAACCGCGCCGGCGCTTGGCATCGCGCCCTACGAGGACGAGATCGTTGGCGGCAAATACAAGCTGAAGAAAGGTACGTTCGTCACCGTGCTGTCGTTGATGCTGCACCGCGACAAGAGCGTCTGGGGCGAGAACGCCGACGCCTTCGACCCGGAAAATTTCTCCCGCGAGGCGCTCGCGGACCGTCCGGTCCACGCCTACAAGCCGTTCGGCAACGGGCAGCGCGCCTGTATCGGGCGGCAGTTCGCCATGCAGGAAGCCAATCTCGTGATCGGCATGATCCTGCAGCGGTTCCAGCTGTTCGACCACACGAATTACCAGCTGAAAATCAAGGAAAGCCTGTCGATCAAGCCGGACGGGTTCTTCATCAAGGCCAAGTTGCGGCCGGACGTCACGCGCTCCCGCATGGTGCCCGGCGCTGCCGTGGAGGAGGAAAGCGGCGGGCTTTCGCAGGCGGCGAAAATACCGTCCCACGGCACGAAGGCGCTGGTGCTCTACGGCTCCAACCTCGGCACGACGGAGGAGTTCGCCCGCCAGATCGCCCGGTCGGCGGACCAGAACGGGTTCGACACCGAACTGGGCACGATGGATGCCTTTGCGGGCAAGCTGCCGAAGGATGGCGCGGTCATTCTGGCCTGTGCTTCCTACAACGGTACGCCACCGGACAATGCAGGCGCGTTCGTGGAGGCGCTCGCCAACGCCGCGCCGGGCTCGCTGGACGGCGTGCGTTACGCCCTGTTCGGCTGCGGTCATTCGGACTGGGCCGCGACCTTTCAGGCGACGCCGCGCATTATCGATGACGCTTTGCAAGCGGCGGGTGCGACCCGTATCGGCGAGCGCGGCGAAGGCGATGCAAAAGACGATATCGACGAGGCATTCGACGGTTGGTTTGCCGAGCTTTGGCCGACTGTCGGCACGGCACTCGATCTCGACGTTACGTTCGATGCGGCAGCGGAATCCGA
Source organism: uncultured Alphaproteobacteria bacterium (assembly GCA_963841615.1). Taxonomy (GTDB): domain Bacteria; phylum Pseudomonadota; class Alphaproteobacteria; order Rhizobiales; family Rhizobiaceae; genus Pseudahrensia. The sequence continues at coordinate 357,578 of CAWJDI010000005.1, forward strand.
GCCGCTTTACAAGGTAGAATTCATCGACGCGGCCACCGACAATCCGCTCGTCGCCCAGCTGGGCGCCAAGGCAGTGACTGTGCGGGAAAATCGCGAATTGCAATCCGGTTCAGACCGCTCCACCCGTCATATCGAAGTCTCTCTGGCACCGGGTCAGACCTACAATGTGGGCGACCATCTCAGCGTCGTGCCGCGCAACGCGCCCGATCTGGTTCGGCGTGTGGAGCAACGCTTCAGCCTGCCTGCTGGTGGCCATATCCGCCTGCAATCCACGTCGTCGGACCATTCCGCCCTGCCGACGCAGGCACCGATGCCGTTGCGCACGTTATTGGAAGATCTCATCGAGTTGCAGGCACCGGCCAGCCGCAAGGATGTGGCCGCACTCGCACGTCATACGGAGTGCCCGAAAAGCCGCCCGGAACTCGACCGGCTGGCGGGGGACGGGTTCAAGGCCGATGTGCAAGGCAAGAAGCTTTCGTCACTCGATCTGCTGGAACGCTTTCCGGCCTGCGAAATGCCATTTGCGGCGTTTCTGGAAACCTGCCCGAACATGGTCCCGCGCTATTACTCCATCTCTTCTTCACCGCTGGCGAATGCTGAGAACTGCACGATCACAGTCGCCGTGGTGGACAGCGAAAAGGCGGATGGCGGTCATCACAAGGGCGTCTGCTCGTCCTATCTGGCCGGTGAAAACGCAGGCGAGACCCTGTTTGCATCGCTGCGCCAACCGTCAGCCGGTTTCACATTGCCTGACGATCTAGAACAACCGATCATCATGATCGGTCCCGGCACCGGCCTCGCCCCGTTCCGCGGGTTTTGTCAGGAACGTGCCGCCTTGAAGGCGGATGGCAAGACGCTTGGTCCAGCCATGCTGTTCTTTGGGTGCCGCCATCCGGAACAGGATTTTCTCTACGAAGAGGAATTGCAGGGCTGGGCGAAGGATGGGGTTATGGAGCTCCATACTGCCTTCTCCCGTGCCCAGAAACGGCGCGTCTATGTGCAGGACGTGATCCGCGATCAGCGTGATGCCGTGTGGGCGCTCATCGACAAAGGTGCGAAGATTTTCGTGTGCGGTGATGGCGGGCGAATGGAGCCGGACGTGCGGCGCGCGCTGACGACGATCTATGCCGAAGAAACAGATTCAGACGATGCAGCGGCGGAGGCATGGTTTACCGGGCTGATGCGCGACGGGCGTTACGTGCTGGATGTTTGGGTGTCGGACTGAGATTGGCTTCTCGATTCGCCGGTTCGTTTTCCTCGTTCTACATTCTCACTCGTCATCCTCGGGCTTGACCCGAGGATCCGGTTAAGTGCCAGCCGTCGCAACGTTCCAGATCCTCGGGTCAAGCCCGAGGATGACGACCTCTTTTATAGCAAGAACAGTGGGCAAAACGAAAAAGGGCGGGTCTTTCGACCCGCCCTTTCACATTAACCGGTAAGGCTTATCCCTACAGAGCCTGATCGGTGATTTCCGATGTCCAGGCACCCTGCGGTTCAGCTGTGATGACCGGCTCATCGCCAGCGGACAGCAGCGTCTTCACGGTGCGCTGATAGTCGGCCTCGTCAAGCGCGCCGTTGGAACCGGCGGTCAGCTTGGCGACTTCGCTCATCATACGCTTCTGGTGCTCTTCGGTCTGGGCGCCGGAAGCATCGTTTTCCAGCACGATCATGGCTGCTTCGTCGGTGTTCTCCTCGGCATATTTCCAGCCCTTCATGGAGGCGCGGACGAACTTGACCATCTTCTCCTTGAACGCTTCGTCGGCCAGATTGGCTTCCAGCACGTAGAGACCGTCTTCCAGCGTGGAGACGCCCTGGTCCTCATACTTGAAGACCACCAGATCGTCTTCCGTCAGGCCCGCGTCGATGACCTGCCAGTATTCGTTGTAGGTCATGGTGGAGATGCAGTCGGCCTGCTTCTGGAGCAGCGGATCGACGTTGAAGCCCTGTTTGAGCACTTTCACGCCACCTTCGGAGCCGTCGGTCGCGATACCAAGCTGGCTCATCCAGGACAGAAACGGATATTCGTTGCCGAAGAACCACACGCCCAGCGTCTTGTCTTTGAAGTCGGCGGGTTCGGTGATACCGGTTTCCTTGCGGCAGGTGAGCATCATGCCGGAGGATTTGAACGGCTGGGCGATGTTGACCATCGGCACGCCTTTTTCGCGGGTTGCGAGTGCGGACGGCATCCAGTCGACAACCACATCGGCGCCGCCACCGGCCAACACCTGCGCAGGCGCGATGTCCGGCCCGCCGGGCTTGATTTCAACGTCGAGGCCTTCCTCTTCGTAAAAGCCCTTGTCCTTGGCCACGTAGTAGCCTGCGAACTGGGCCTGCGTGACCCATTTCAGCTGAAGCGTGACCTTGTTGGAATGGGCGTCTGCCCAAGCCACGGCAGGTGCCGCCATCGTGATTGCCGCTGCTGCGGCGAGTGCTGCAAGTCTGTTCATGCGTCTCTCCTGTTTCAGCTCCGTCTTACCGACGGATGCCAGAATGTGACCGCGCGTTCGATGAGCGCGATCGTGCCGTAAAAGGTGGAGCCTGCCAAAGCCGCCACCGCGATCTGGGCCCAGACCATGTCGATATTCATGCGCCCGACCTCGGTGGAGATGCGGAAGCCCATGCCGACGATGGGTGTGCCGAAAAACTCGGCCACGATCGCGCCGATGAGCGCGAGTGTCGAATTGATCTTGAGTGCATTGAAGATGAAAGGGGCCGCTGCTGGCAAGCGCAACTTTAGAAGCGTCTGCCACCACGACGCCGCATAGGTCGCCATCAGGTCGCGGCTCATCGTGTCGGAGGCTGCCAATCCCTGCACCGTGTTCACCAGCATGGGGAAGAACGTCATCACCACCACGACGGCGGCTTTCGACTGCCAGTCGAAGCCGAACCACATGACCATGATGGGCGCGATGCCGACCACGGGCAGGGCGGAGACGAAATTGCCCAGCGGCATGAGGCCGTTCTTCAGGAACGGCGAGCGGTCGACGGCGAGCGCCACGAGGAAACCGGACCCGCAGCCGAGGATATAGCCTGCAAACACCGCCTTGAAGGTTTGCACGAAATCCGCGCGCAGAATGTCGGTGGAGTTGGTGATGCGCTCCCACACCATGCTCGGCGGCGGCAGCAGGACGGTCGGCACGTTCAGCCCGCGCACCAGCAATTCCCACATTACGAACAGCGTGATGCCAAAGATGAGCGGGACGGCGAGACCGATCGCGCGGGTGGCGGTGCGGTTGTGGCCGGTGTCGATGGAGACGAGCCGCTGGTTCAGCCACCAGGCGAAAACCCAGAACGCGAAGGCCATCCAGACGAGGATCGAGATGCCTGCGAGGGTCATGTTTCCGCTTCCCCCATCCGCGCCAACACCATGCGGTGCCCGAGGCCGACCAAGGCCACCAGCAATGCAGCCATGGCTGCGGCGACGACCAAAGCGGACCATATCTGGATCGTCTGCCCGTAATAGCTCCCCGCCAGCAACCGCGCACCCAATCCAGCGACCGCTCCCGTTGGCATTTCGCCGACGATGGCCCCCACCAGCGAAATGGCGACGGCGATTTTCAGCGACGTGAACAGGAACGGCAGCGAGGCGGGCAGCCGCAGCTTCCAGAATGTTTGCGCGCGGGACGCGGAATAGGTGTGCATCAGGTCCAGCTGCGCCGCATCCGGTGCGCGCAGGCCCGCCACCATGCCGACGACGACGGGGAAGAACGACAGGTAGGTGGAGATCAGCGCTTTCGGCAGCAGCCCGGATATGCCCGCCGCGTTCAGCACGACGATAATCATGGGCGCGATGGCGAGGATGGGGATCGTCTGACTGGTGATGACCCACGGCATGACCGACTTGTCCATCGCCCGGTTGTGGACGATGCCCACCGCCAGCGCCACGCCCAGCGCCGTGCCGATGAGAAAGCCCAGCAGGGTCGCCGATAGCGTGATCCATGCGTGGTAGATGAGCGAGCGCTTGGAGAAAGGTCGCCCCGCCAAGGCCATCGCGCCGGTGGTTTTCCAGATTTCTACCGCTACTTGATGGGGGGCAGGCAGAACGGGGCGGTCCTGCGCCATTGTGAGCGGAATGAGTTCGGAGAATGAGGGTGGTGGTGTGCCTGCCCGCTCCGCCTGATCGCGCAGGAAGGGGGCGTTGAGGAAAACGGCCGCAACGTACCAGATGGCGAACAGCACCGCGACGACGGTGAGGACGGGGATGGTTTTGGAATTACTCATCCATACCGTGCCCTGCCCGCAGCCCGTCCCGCACCCGCGCGGCGACGGCGAGAAAATCGGCGCTTTCGCGGATATCCAGCGGGCGCTCTTTCGGGAGCGGGCTTTCGATGATTTCGTGGATGCGGCCCGGGCGGGGGGACATGACGACAATGCGCGTGGACAGATAGACGGCTTCGGGGATGGAATGGGTGACGAAGCAGATCGTCTTTTGCGTCCGCCCCCACAGTTCCAGCAGCGCCTCGTTGAGTGTGTCACGCACGATTTCATCCAGCGCGCCAAAAGGTTCGTCCATCAGCAGCAGGTCGGCGTCGAACGCCAGCGCCCGGGCGATGGAGGCGCGTTGCTGCATTCCGCCGGACAGTTGCCACGGGTATTTTTTCGCAAAGCCGGATAGTTCAACGAGGTTCAAAACTCGGTCGATGCGTTTCTGTTTTTCGGCCTTGGGTGTGCCCATGATTTCCAGCGGCAGGGCGATATTCTTCTCGATCGTGCGCCACGGCTGGAGGGATGCAGCCTGAAAAACATAGCCATAAGCCCGCGCCTTGCGGGCCTCTTCCGGTGTCATGCCGTTCACGGTGACGGTGCCGCCGGTCGGCTGTTCGAGGTCCGCGATCACCCGTAAAAATGTCGTCTTGCCGCAGCCGGAAGGGCCGATGAACGAGACGAATTCGCCCGGTTCAATGTCCAGAGACACGTCCTTCAGCGCATGGACGGGGGCATCGGCGGTCTGGAAGGTGAGGGAAAGGTTTTGGGCGGAGACGACGCTTCCATTCAATGCTGTCAACCGCAACTCCTGTTAAATGTTGTACGAACCCCTCGCACACACTGCGGTACAGCAAAGCCATACTGCTGGCGAAAAGGAAACCAGATGGGCCCGGACGTCAAGCACCATGGGCATGATTTGGACGCGTGAGGCCTGAAAACGGCAAACGGCAACAGCCATTACCGCCCAAGCGCCAGCAGCGCCGCGTAGGCTGCCGCGCCCAACAGCATGGCTCCATACCGCGACTGCCGCTCGGCAGGCAATTCTTCCTTAAGCACATTGAGAATAACGCCGCCGCCTAGAAGGGCGATCGTACCGAGCACGACGATTTCCGGCAGATCGACGAGCACGCCGATTGCAAAACCGGCGATAATGGCAACACAAAGGACAAAGCGACCGATCATCATATAGCCGCGCTTGAAATCTTTCCGCAGCCCAAAATCAGTAACGAGGAAATGTAGCGCCATCGCTAAGGCGAAGGTGAGAAGGGCAAAGTCCGTCGCCGCTTCTCCACCGTGGTTCTGCGAGGCTTGTCCGCCCTGGGTAAGCAGGTAGCCGGTAATGACGTTGTAGGTGGCGAAGGACGCAAGATGCACCCAGAATAGCCCGTGATAGTGTGTCTCCTGCTCATCTTCTGTTCGACCGGCGTCATTGGAAAGCTGGATTGCCCGCTCCAGACCGTAGAAGGCGAGCAGGCCGATGAGGGCCAAGCCGTAGAGGTCAAACTCCAACCAGGATACGAGGCTGTTGTCCGCGAACAAACGCTGCCCCTCGGCCAGTTCCGGCATGAAATGCAGGAAGACGTAAGACAGGGAGATGCCGCCGCAAACCGAAAGCCAACGGGACCGTGGCGTCCGGTTCAAGAAAGCCAGACGATAGGCGAACAGGTGGACGCAACAGATCAGCAGGAGTGCGGTGAGGGCGATCAGCATGGAGTGCCTTTACTTGAGCCTCAGACCCCGCTCGCCGGAATTCCCGTCCTCTTCACCGGCTGCGGGTTGCTCAGCGCCTTCCATGAACTTAGCGCCTTGTTCACGCTGCCATTCGCCTCGCGCTTCACGAACTTGCCGTGGCCTTCCTGCGTCTGCACCGCCCCGTCGTTCACGGCCACTACACCGCGGGTCAGGGTGTAACGGGGCAGGCCCTTGACGTGTTTGCCCTCGAAGACGTTGTAGTCGATGGCGCTTTGCTGGGTGTCGGCGGTGATGGTCTTTTCCTTGGTCGGATCCCAGACCACCAGATCGGCATCCGCACCGACCAGAACGGCGCCCTTTTTGGGGTAGATATTCAGGATTTTGGCGATGTTCGTGCTGGTTACGGCCACGAACTCATTCGGGGTCAGGCGTCCGGTTTCGACGCCGTGGGTCCACAGCATGGGCATGCGGTCTTCGAGGCCGCCGGTGCCGTTGGGGATTTTGGTGAAATCGCCGACGCCGTAGCGCTTTTGTTCGGTGGTGAAGGCGCAATGGTCGGTGGCGACGACTGACAACGAGCCTGATTGCAGACCGGCCCACAGGCTGTCCTGATGCTTTTTATCGCGGAACGGGGGGGACATGACGCGGCGGGCGGCGTGGTCCCAGTCCTGGTTGAAATATTCGCTCTCATCGAGCGTCAGGTGCTGGATGAGCGGCTCGCCCCAGACCCGCTTGCCAGCCTGGCGCGCGCGGCGGATGGCCTCGTGGCTTTCCTCGCACGACGTGTGGACGACATAGAGCGGCGCACCGGCCATGTCGGCGATCATGATGGCGCGGTTGGTGGCTTCGCCCTTCCACCTGGCTGAGGGCGCGAATAGGCGTGGGCCTCGGGGCCGGTGTTGCCCTCGCGCAGCAGACGGGCGGACAGCTCCGCCACCACGTCGCCGTTCTCGGCATGGACCATCGGCGTCGCGCCCAGTTCGGCACAACGCTGGAAGGAGGCATAAAGCTCATCGTCGTTCACCATCAGCGCGCCCTTGTAGGCGAGGAAATGCTTGAACGTGTTGATGCCGCGCTCCTGCACCACGGTCTTCATCTCGTCGAAGACCTGCTCCCCCCACCAGGTGATGGCCATGTGGAAGCTGTAGTCGCAGTTGGCGCGGGTCGATTTGTTGTCCCACATCTGGATCGCTTCCAGCAGGCTTTGACCGGGGGACGGCAGGCAGAAATCCACCACCATCGTGGTGCCGCCCGCCAGCGCCGCGCGGGTGCCGGACTCGAAATCGTCGGTGGAATAGGTGCCCATGAAGGGCATTTCGAGATGGACGTGGGGGTCGATGCCGCCGGGCATGACGTAGCAGCCCGTCGCGTCGAGTTCCGTGCCGCCGTTGAGGTCAGGCCCGATGGCGGTGATGATGCCGTCCTCGATCTGCACGTCGGCTTTGTAGGTGAGATCGGCGGTGACGATGGTGCCGTTGCGGATGGTGGTTTTGGTCATGGGGATTCTCCATATTTCCCTCGCCCCGGCGGGGAGAGGGATAGTGAGACTTGCCGACGCGAAGCGAGGCCTAGTCGATCTTGGGTGAGGGGGAAGCGTTTCATTGGATTGCGTTGTCCATAATGGCATCGCGTCGTTCGAGAGCTTTCAACAGACCCGCCAACACCTTGTGTCGATCAAGCAGAACCTCTTCATTGCCAAACCGCAAGACGGCATAGCCTTGGGCGTTCAGCCATTGCGTTCGGGCGTTGTCGTAGCTTCGACGATTATCATGGTCCGGTCCGTCAAGTTCGACAATGAATCTCGAAGTGCGGCAGACGAAATCGACTTTATAGGGACCAATGGTCATCTGGCGTGTGAATTTGTAGCCACCAAGCTGTCGGTTGCGCAGTTCTGTCCACAGAACCGCTTCCGCGGGCGTGGGGTTGGCGCGCAGGGTTTTCCGAAATTCTCTCGGTGTTACGTGCGCCATCATCCCCTCAACCAACTGCGGCTATGGCTTTGCATCGCAAAGCCAAGTCCTCGTATCCTTCTCCCCGTCGGGGAGAAGGAGAAGATCTGTGGATCAATTATGGCCCGAAGAGCAAGAGCCATGAAATTATTCCCGTAAATGCCACCAATAGCCCAACTAGCGCAACAGTAGGCAACCAGTGCCACCACTTTCTTAAAGGATGAGGGTCACCACATTCTGGGCAAGCCACAAAACGATACCCGGCGTGCTCCGTCCCATTTTGAAACCAGCTATATTTTTGGCGAATGTCAGATAAGACCAGTTTCGTTCCACATGATCTACAGTTGTCAGGCTTCTCGTTTATTTTTCTTGCACACGCTGGTCATACCTTGGTCTTTGATGAAACCGACTTTCCGCAGTGGGGACATGAGACACTCACCCCACAATCTCCGCCGCTTCCACCACGGCGTGAAACAGCACTTCCGCTCCCGCTGTGCTCCATTCCTTGCTGATCTCCTCCGCCTCGTTGTGGCTCAACCCATCCACACACGGGCACATGATCATCGCGGTGGGGGCGACCTTGTTGATCCAGCAGGCGTCGTGGCCTGCGCCGGAAACGATGTCCTTGTGGCTGTAGCCGAGGCGTTCGGCGGCTTCGCGGATGCATTGCACCAGCGTCTTGTCGAATTCCGGCGGGTCGAATTGGCCGACGATCTCGGAGAAAGTTCGACGCCCAAAGCCTCGCATAGTTTCGGCGCTTCCGCCTCGAACCGCGCCACCATCGCGTTCAACCGGTCCAGTTCGTGGGACCGGAAATCGATGGTGAACACCACCTTGCCGGGGATGATGTTGCGCGAGTTGGGATAGACGTCGATATGGCCGATGGCGCCCACGGCGTTCGGTGCATTGTCCATCGCAATCGTGTGAACCAGCTCGGTGATCTGCGCCAGGCCGCGCCCGGCGTTCTTGCGCATGGGCATGGGGGTGGAGCCGGTGTGGCTTTCCTTGCCGGTCACAGTGCATTCGATCCAGCGCAGCCCCTGCCCGTGGGTGACGACGCCGATATCGACGCCCTCGGCCTCCAGAATCGGCCCCTGCTCGATGTGGAGTTCGAGGAAGGCGTGCATTTTCCGGTCGCCGACCGTTTCCTCGCCCTTCCAGCCGATGCGCTCCAACTCGTCGCCGAAGGTCAGCCCCTTGGCGTCTGTCTTGGCGTAGGCTTCCTCCTGCGGAATGATGCCTGCGAACACGCCGGACGCCATCATGGCCGGGGCGTAGCGGGTGCCTTCCTCGTTGGTCCAGTTGGTCACGACGATGGGGTGTTTGGTCTTGATGTCGAGGTCGTTCAGGGTGCGGACGACTTCCAGCCCCGCCAGCACGCCCAGCACGCCGTCATAGCGCCCGCCGGTGGGCTGGGTGTCGAGGTGGGAGCCGACATAGACGGGCAGCGCGTCGGGTCGGTGCCCTCGCGACGCATGAACATGGTGCCCATCTGGTCGAGGCCCATCGCCAGACCCGCATCCTCGCACCATTTTTGAAAGAGCTTACGCCCTTCGGCGTCCTCGTCCGTCACCGTCTGCCGGTTGGAGCCGCCTGCGATGCCAGGGCCGATTTCGGCTATGGCGTGGATCGATGTCCCACAGCCTGTCACCGTTGATGCGCAGATTTTCGCCCGGTGCCGCGCTCGTTGCCATGTGTCTTGCCCTTCATTCGTCTGTTGCGTGAAGGGTGCCTTCAGACGGGCTGCGGTTCAAGTGGGAATGCTCTAGCACTCTTCGCCAAAACGGCTGGCGACCAGATCTTCCAGCGCGGTCATGGCCTCTGCCGCCTGCGGGCCGGTGGCGCTGACCTTTACGGAACAGCCCTTGGAGGCCGCCAGCATCATCAGGCCCATGATGGACGTGCCGCCGACGCTGTATTCGCCCTTTTCCACCGTCACATCGGCGTCAAACGTCTCGCAGGTTTTGACGAAGCGGGCGGAGGCCCGGGCGTGAAGACCGCGTTCGTTGCAGATTTCCAGCGATTTAGGGCCGATTACACTCATGCCCCGGCCAGAACTTTGCTGGCGATGTTGATGTAGCGGCGGCCGGATTCCGTCGCCTTTTCCAGCGCGTCGTCCATGTCGTCGCCGGTGCGGACGCTGGCGAGCTTGATGAGCATCGGCAGGTTCACCCCAGCCACCACTTCGATCAGCCCCGGCTCCATGATAGAAATGGCGAGGTTGGAAGGCGTGCCGCCGAACATATCAGTGAGGATAACCGCGCCTTTGCCGGTGTTCACCCGCGACACGGCGTTGAGAATGTCCGTGCGGCGCTGCTCCATATCGTCATCCGGCCCGATGGAGACCGTTTCCAGCGCTTCCTGCGGGCCGACGACATGCTCCAGCGCGAGTTCGAACTCGCGCGCCAAGGCACCATGGGTGACGATAACAAGACCGATCATTGGCAGGCGCGGGATAGGCTCCCGCGGTTCTCATACGCGCTGTTCCAACCGCCATCTTTGCACGCAAGTCACGGCTTGCAAGCGAAAAATGGAAGTAGCCTAAAGAACGCGCAGCGTTTGCATAAGGATGTGGCAGGCGAGCGACGTGTTTCCCGCAGGAACGGCGCAAAGCGGCAGGGCTATGGTGGCGGCTTCACCGGAGGCCGGACAAGTGGTCTGGCCTTTTCCGGGCAGTCTCTCCAAGTCCATATCGGGCACGAGATCGACCACGAGATCGAGCCTGCACCGGGCGAGATGCGGCACATTGGCAATACCGAGAAAGCGCAGCTCCCGTTTCCCCGCAATCGTCGGCACCGCGTTGGCAATCAAGCCATCGCCGCGCTGCTTCAACATCACCCGATCGTCTGCCACCCACCGCGCGAAAACGCCTGTGGTGGCAGCGCGGTATAGACAGTCCTCCACCAACAGGCTCTTGCCAGCACCGCTGGCACCGCGCACCAGCACGCCATGCCGCCCGATAACGAACGCAGAGGCGTGGACCGTCATGTACCCTAACCCTGCCCGAGCAAGGGCAAAGTCAGCGTAAAGCGCGCACCGCCATCCTTGGCATTGTCCGCGACAATGGTGCCCCCGTGAGCCTCCACGATCTGCTTGGTAATGGACAGGCCGAGGCCGGAATTCTGGCCGAACGATTCCTCGCCCGGGCGGTCGGTATAGAACCGCTCGAAAATGCGGACGGTGTTTTCCGGCGGTATGCCCGGCCCGTTGTCTTCCACCGTAATGATGACCTCGTTGGCGTCCTGTGACAGCGCGATTGCGATACGCCCATTCTTGGCTTGCACGAAGGATCGCGCGTTTTCGATCAGGTTGGTCAACACCTGTCCGAGACGCCCTTCATGGCCTTCCACACAGTAATTCCGACGCAGCTTTTGCTGTCGCCATTTATCCGGCCCGTAGCCGTCGATCCGCAATGTGACGTCCGGCATGTCGGCAACCGTGTGAGACGCCATGTTGGCGTAGGTCGCATGAATGGACGCAGCGAGGTCGGCCACATCGATGATATCGGCATCCTCCCGTGCCAGTTCGGCGTCGAGGCGGGAGGCATCGGAGATATCGGAAATCAGCCGGTCGAGACGGCGTACATCGTGTTCGATGATTGCGAGCAGGCGCTCCTTTTGCTCCGGCTTCTTCGCCAGCGGCAAGGTTTCCACGGCGCTGCGAAGCGAGGTGAGCGGGTTCTTCAACTCGTGAGACACATCGGCTGCAAAACTCTCGATAGCTTCGATGCGCGCATACAGCGCTTCCGTCATGGCGCGCAGAGTGCCGGACAGATGGCCGATCTCGTCGCCCCTGTCCGTGAAGTCCGGAATCTGCTCCCGCGCTTTTGTGCCAAGACGCACCCGCTCAGCCGCCGCCGATAGCCGGTGGAGGGGCTTTGCTATGGTGGAGGCCAGCAAAACGGATAGAACCAGCGTAACAGCGAGCGCAATCAGGAAGGTGCGCAGAATGTTCATCCGCTCCTTCTCGATCACCGTGTCGATGGCCCCTGCCTCAGTGGACAGGACCAATACGCCAAGCACCGCGCGAAAACGCTGAATTGGCACGGCGACGGACACGATCGTGGCCCCTTCCGCCGTGCGCCGTGTTGCCGTCCCCGGTGTGCCGGTGAGCGCGGTGACGACCTCGCGATAGGCGGTGCCGTTGCCGTCTGCATTGTCCTGATAGAGCGGCAGGTCGGACTGCCAGAACCAGTTGCGGAAGGCGAGCCATTGCGATTCGAGCCACTGGCTCCAGTCAGTATCACCCGGCTCGCGCACCCGCGGGAGTTCGTAACGGTAGATCTGGCCGGACAGGTAGAGCCGGTCGGAATCGAGAATGATCAGCCCGTCGCGGTCATAAATACGCGCGCGGGTTCGGGTTGGCGAAATCAGACGGCGCAGAATGGGTGCGACCTGTTCGGGATTGACGGGGAAGTCGAGATTTTCCGTCTCGCTTTCCATGGGAAACGCGCTCTCGCCCGCCTGTAATTCCAGCAGCCTGTCCGGGTCGATGGACAAGGCATCCGTTTCAACGGTGGCGTTGGCGGCGATGGCGGCGGAGATGATTTCGCCCTGAATGAGCAGGCTTTCTTCCCGCGCTTCGATGAGGGAATCGCGAAACTGGTGCTGAAAAATCATCGCTGCCAGCAGCACGAGCAGCGCCGCCGCGTTCAGAACGACGATGCGCTGGGTCAGGCTGGTGAAGATATAGCGACTGAACAGACGGGCAGCCTTGCGCCTGCGCTGGCGCAGCCACGGGGTTCTGCCCAGCTTGCTCGACCGACGCCGCATCGGTGCCGGTGTGGCCCCGTCAGCGATGTCGGCGTTGGTTGTGTCGGTCAAGATGCCGCTCTCACGCTTCGCGGAAGCGGTAGCCGACCCCGTAAAGCGTTTCGATCATGTCGAAGGCATCATCCGTCGCCTTGAACTTCTTGCGAAGCCGCTTGATGTGGCTGTCGATGGTGCGGTCATCCACATAGACCTGATCGTCGTAGGCCGCGTCCATCAGGCTGTCGCGGCTCTTGACCACGCCAGGGCGCTGGGCGAGCGCGAAGAGGATCAGGAACTCGGTCACGGTCAGCGTAACCGGTTTGCCGTTCCATGTGGACGTGTGGCGCTCCTGATCCATCGACAGGGCGCCGCGCTCCAGCACGTTGGCGGATGAAGCTTCCCCTTCCCGGGCAACACCCTCGCCCCGGGCGCTGGCACGGCGCAGAACAGCCTTGACGCGCTCGACCAGCAGGCGCTGGGAAAACGGCTTGGTGATGAAATCGTCCGCGCCCATTTTCAAGCCGAAAAGCTGGTCGATCTCGTCATCCTTCGATGTCAGGAATATAACCGGCAGATCGGATTTCTGGCGCAACCGGCGCAACAGTTCCATGCCGTCCATGCGCGGCATCTTGATATCGAATATGGCCAGGTCCGGACGGCGGGCCGTCAACCCGTCCAGCGCCGATGCGCCGTCGGTATAAGTTTCGACCTTGTAGCCTTCCGACTCCAGCGCGATGGAAACGGAGGTGAGAATGTTGCGGTCGTCGTCGACCAGGGCAATGGTGGCCATGAGCGTAAAAATCCCTTTTCAAGCGGTTCCGCCGACAGGCCGCAATGTGGCCCGGACCGGAAACGGGTCTATGAAATGTGGCACATGAACGGTGCCTGAGGAAAGCGAACGCGGAAATGCGGCCTTCGCTCCATTGTCCCCACAGGTGGGTTGCGCGGCTTTAGTGTCAATATCCTGTTCACCACGGAGCCATTGCAGCGGCTCTTCAACCGATTAATGCCATTCACATCGTTTGAAACATGCGCTCCGGTCCTGTCACCATGTTGTCATGTTAACGACTAGGGCCGTATGCGTTGCCAATATTCGTGTGGACGTTTTCCGCACGGCTTTGGAACAAAGGACGCATCCCATGATGGAAACAGGAACGCGCAACCCGGCCAACGGACCCGCTTCGATGGGGCTGGACAATGCCGCCTCCATTGCCTGGAACATGGACCGCGATGCGTTGATTGCCCTTGCTTTGAAGCGGGGCGAAGGGGAGATCGCTGCCGGCGATGACGAAAAAGGGGGCCCTCTTTCGGTGTCCACCGGCAGACATACCGGCCGTTCTGCGACCGACAAATATCTCGTCCGCGATGCGGAAACCGAGGACAAGGCGTGGTGGGACAACAACAACGCCATGTCGCCCGGAACATTTCGATGCGCTCTATGCCGATTTCGCAGCCCATACCGAAGGGCGCAAACTGGTGGCGCAGGATCTGTTCGGCGGAGCCGACCCTGACTACCGCATCGGCGCGCGCATCTATCTGGAACTGGCCTGGCACGGCCTGTTCATCCGCAACCTGCTGCGCCGCCCGACGGAGGCGGAACTGCACACATTCGTGCCGGACATGACGATCATCAACCTGCCGTCCTTCAAGGCGGACCCTGCCCGCCACGGCTGCAAGAGCGAGACGGTGATTGCCGTCAACATGTCGAAACGCATCGTGCTGATCGGCGGGACGTCCTATGCGGGTGAAACGAAGAAGAGCGTCTTCGGCTATCTCAACTACATCCTGCCCGACCGTGGTGTGATGCCGATGCATTGCTCGGCCAACGAGCATGACGGTGAAAGTGCCCTGTTCTTCGGCCTGTCCGGCACCGGCAAGACGACGCTGTCGTCCGACGCCTCGCGCACGCTGGTGGGGGACGACGAGCATGGCTGGTCGGATAACGGCATCTTCAATTTCGAGGGTGGATGCTATGCGAAAACCATCCGCCTGTCGAAAGAGGCAGAGCCGGAAATTTTCGGCACAACCCGTCGCTGGGGTTCGGTGCTGGAAAATGTGCCACTCGACCCGAAGACCAAGGAGCCGGATTTCGACGATGCCTCGCGCACTGAGAATACCCGCGTCGCCTACCCTATCGAGTTTATTCCCAACGCGTCGGAAACCGGCGTCGCCCCCCATCCCAAGACCGTCATCATGCTGACGGCGGATGCTTCCGGCGTGTTGCCGCCTATCGCGCGGATGACACCGGCGCAGGCCATGTATCACTTTCTGTCGGGTTACACGGCAAAGGTAGCGGGCACCGAAAAGGGCGTAAAAGGCACGCAGGCAACGTTTTCCACCTGCTTCGGCGCGCCATTCATGCCGCGCCATCCAAGCGTTTACGGCAACCTGTTGCGCGAGAAGATAGATGCCCACGGCGCGACCTGCTGGCTGGTGAACACCGGCTGGACCGGCGGTGCCTATGGCGAGGGCGAGCGGATGCCGATCAAGGCAACCCGCGCGCTGCTAAAAGCGGCGCTCGACGGATCTCTCGGGGAAGTCGAGTTCCGCAAGGATCCCAATTTCGGTCTCGACGTTCCCGTCAGCGTTGACGGCGTGGACGATACCCTGCTCGATCCGCGCGGCACGTGGGCGGACAAGGAGGCATATGATGCCGCCGCCCGCGATCTTGTGGACAAGTTCGTGGCCAACTTCGCCAAGTTCGAAACCCACGTGGATTCCAACGTGCGGGAAGCAGCGCCTAAAGCGGCCTGATAGTCAGTGCCGAAAGACGGTGTAAAGTCCCGACCGCTCGACTTTCAAGGTCGTGATGCGGCAGAGATGGAAGCGCGGGTCCGCGCTTTCACGACAACCATGCAGACCCGCCGAACGGTACGCGACTACAGCGACCGTTTGGTGGATCGCGCGATCATCGAACAGGCCATTGCCGCTGCCCGCAGCGCGCCGTCCGGTGCCAACCAGCAACCGTGGCATTTCGTGGCGATTTCCGATGCGGATACCAAGCGGCACATTCGTGAGGCCGCCGAAGCGGAAGAACGGGCGTTTTACGCAGGACGCGCCGGCGACGAGTGGCTCGACGCTTTGGCCCATCTTGGCACGGATGCCGACAAACCGTTTCTCGAAACCGCGCCATGGTTGATCGTGCTGTTCGCCCAGCGCTGGGGAACGGACGAAAACGGCGGGCGGGTAAAGAATTACTACGTGCCGGAATCGGTAGGGATTGCCTGCGGCTTTCTCATCGCCGCCCTGCACGATGCGGGGCTGGCAACGCTGACCCACACGCCCGCGCCGATGAAATTCCTTACCGAGATTTGCGGGCGACCGGACAGCGAAAAGCCGTTCGTCCTGTTGGTCGTCGGGCATCCGTCAGAGAAGGCGACAGTGCCGGATATAGAACGCAAGTGCGACGGTGAAACCGTAACCTGGCTGACCGGAGCCCAATAAAAAACCGCCGCTCCAAAGGAACGGCGGTTCTTTGTTTCGTCAGGTTATAAAAACCTTACATGGCTGGCATCAGCACCGTGTCGATGACGTGCACGACACCGTTGGACTGCATCACATCGGCGGTTACCACCGTTGCTTCACCACCGTTAGCGTCGACGACGACAAGGTTTTCCCCGCTGAGTTTCAGCGTGATTTCGCCACCGTTGACGGTTGGGGCAGCGTGCTCACCGCCGTCATCGTTGACCATCTTAATGGCATCGGCGGAGGTCGCCTTGGCTGGCACGACGTGGTACGTCAGGATTGCGGCCAGCTTGTCCTTGTTTTCCGGCTTCAGCAGGTCTTCAACCGTACCGGCTGGCAGCTTTTCAAAAGCTTCGTTTGTCGGTGCGAACACGGTGAACGGACCTTCGCCCATCAGCGTTTCGGCCAGACCGGCTGCCTTGACGGCTGCAACGAGCGTCGTAAGGTTGGGTGCAGCGGATGCGTTTTCGACGATGGTTTTATCGGCCATCATTTCCGCACCGCCAACCATCGGGTTGTCCTGTGCGAATGCTGGAGCCGATGCAAGTGCAGTCGATGCTGCAAATGCGGCGGCCATCATTGTTTTCTTGAAGAATGTCATTGAAGTTCTCCTGAAGTGTCTGGCGAGGGATTTTCCCACGACAAGCGCGCCAGTAGCGTTGCCGTTCTGCATTAGAAACGGAGAGGCTGCGTTTTGGTTCAGAAAAAAGATATATTAAATCAACGACCTGCTCTGAAACTATTCAATCGTTTGCATCGTATAACGCGCCTTAGCGGCCTGTCAGAATATCAAGGATGGAGCGTTTGATCGCACTCTCCGCCCTGTCTTCTACAATGGAGCGCACACGGTCGCGCAAGGTGGCGACCTGTGCCGGTCGTTCAGACAGCATCCGATCCCCCTGTGGGCGGAAAGCGGGAAGCGGGACGGTGTCGCCTCCCGGCATGGCGACCAGCGCACCGCCTCCCGGCAAGGCACGGTCCGGCAGACCCAGATGGGCGTCGTTCATGAAACCAGCCCAGATGCTGGCCGGTAATCCGCCGCCTGTCACCTTGCTCATTGGAGTGTTGTCATCGTTGCCGAGCCAGACCCCCGTCACGAGATCGGCGGTGAAGCCGACGAACAAGGCGTCGCGGAAGCCCTGTGATGTGCCCGTCTTGCCGCCCGCTGCCCGGTTCAACCGCGCAGCCATGCCAGTGCCTGCGTTCAGTGTGGCCGCGAAAAGGCGCTGCATTCCTGTCAGTTCTGTCGCACCAACGACACGGGCCACGTCGGAGCTTTGCGCTCGTACAGCCAGTTCGCCGTCCGCGGTCGTGATCGCGGGTGATGAGGTAGGGCGCGGCTTTTGCGCCACCGTTGGCAAACGGCGCGTGGGATGCGGTGAGGTCCATGAGCGTGACCTCGGATGTGCCCAGCGCCAGCGACCCGTTGGCGGAAAGCGGTGACGTGATGCCCAGACCGCTGCGCCGTTTCCGCCACGCGGCGCGGGCCGACTTCCATGGCCAGCCGCGCGGCCACCGTGTTGGTGGAGCGCGCGAAAGGCGTGTTGCAGCGTGACCGGACCCTCGTATTCGCGGTTGTAATTGGCCGGTTCCCATGAGCCGTATCGCACAGGCGTGTCGCTGCGCAGCGTGTCCGGCGTCAGGCCGGATTCCAGCGCCGCGAGATAGACAAAGCCCTTGAAGGCGCTGCCCGGCTGTCGTTTGGCCTCGGTGACACGGTTGAACTGGCTGGCCGCATAAGACCGGCCGCCGATCAATGCCCGTACGGCTCCGTCCGGTGCCATCGACACCAGCGCGCCCTGCCCGATCCGCTTGGCTTCGCCATTCTCGTCAAGCGCGGTCGTGAGCGCCTGTTGCGCCGCCGTCATCATGAACGGGTCAACCGTGGTTTCGACGATGATGTCGCGCCGTGTGCCCGGCAGGAGCTGCGCGACCTCGCGTGCAATCATATCGGCCACGTAATTTTCGGGACCGTCGCGGAAATGCTTGGCGTGCAGGCCCGCTTCGGCCGCATCGCCACCGTCTTCGGTGCGGTAGCCCTCGCGCTTCATGGCAGCCAACACCGTCAATGCCCGCGCCTGCGCCAGCGTTGCATCCACCGCAGGGTTGGTGCGGGACGGGGCTTTGAGCAGGCCTGCCAACAAAGCCGCTTCCGCGATTGTCACGTCGCGGGCGCTTTTGCCGAAATAGCGGCGTGCCGCGGCATCCACACCCGTCGCGCCCGCGCCGAAATAGACGCGGTTGAGATAAAGTTCGAGTATTTCCGCCTTGGAATAATTCGCCTCCAGCCAGAAGGCGAGAATGAGTTCCTGTATTTTGCGCGGGATGTTGCGCTCCGCCGTCAGAAACAAGTTCTTGGCCAGCTGCTGGGTGAGCGTGGACCCGCCCTGCCGCATCCGGCCCGTCGTTAGGTTGACCACCATCGCCCGGGTGAAACCAATGGGGTCGAAGCCCCAGTGGGTATGGAAACGGTGGTCTTCGATGGCGATGACGGCTTGCGGGATCGCCGGTGCCATTTCCGACAGGCGCAGTTCCTTGCCGCCCGTCACACCCCGGTTGGCGAGGAAAGAGCCATCGACGGCCATTATCTTCATATTCGGTGGCCGGTCCGGCACCACCCACGTGTCGGCAGACGGCAGAAGGGCCGCGTAGAACGCGAACACCCCCGCCACCGCAATGCCGCCCCACAATCCGCACACGGCGGACCAATAGATCGCGAACCGCAAGAATGATGGCTTGCGCCTGCGTTTCGCCACTGGTGCCGCCTTGGCGCGTTTGGGTGATGTTTGTCGCTTGGCCAAGGGAGCGCTCCGGTGGATTCGCGCCACCTTATGAGGCTGCTTTTAAGGAGGTATGAAAGGTGCGCTTAACCTTCAATTCATATGGCCGCTCACCGGGGCATGGGTTTAAGGCGGCTTTCATTCAAATTGGCGGTAATGGCGCGGATTATGTGAATCCGGATGCGCCTTATCATGTTCAAATCCACGCCGATTGCGACCCTGCCGCCCAATGCCATGTCGTCGGTAACGGGACCGTGTGGATTGGGTCGATGCCGCAAAGGGTATCTGCATCATCATGGTGGTGATGATGCACACTACGCTGGGGCTGGAAGAAGCGACCGGCCAGCAGGGCTGGATGCACGCGGTCGTCGCATTCTCCCAGCCGTTCCGCATTCCCGACTTCTTCCTGATCTCCGGCCTGTTTCTGGCCGCGACCATCGACCGGCCTTGGAAGCTGTATCTCGACCGAAAGGTGCTGCACTTCGTGTATTTCTACGTGCTCTGGGTCGTCATCCAGTTCGCGTTCAAGGGCACGTTTGCAGTGATGGGTGGGGAGAGCGTTCAGCAGATCGTCAACAACCTCGTCTTCACCATCGTGCAGCCCTTCGGCACGCTTTGGTTCATCTATCTGCTCCCGGTGTTCTTCGTGGTCACGAAACTGTGCCGCGCTGTGCCATGGGCGCTGCTGGCGACCGCTGCCATTCTGGAAATTCTGCCGACCGACACGAAGGCGCTCATTGACTCCATGGCCGCGTCCATCGGCGCTACGACCAGCGAAAATGGCTGGGTGCTTTGGGAAGAGTTCTGTGCCCGCCTCGTCTACTTTGTGGCCGGCTACCTGTTCGCCGCGCATATCTTCAAGCTGGCCGCATGGGCACGGGGCAATGTTGGGCTGGCTGTTGGCGGCATTGCGCTTTGGGCTGTAGTGAACGGTGCGCTGGTGTCGGCTGGCGTGTCCCATTGGCCGATCATATCGCTGGCGCTGGGCGCTGCCGGTGCGCTGGCGATCGTGACAGGCGCGTCGCTCATCGCCCGTCTGCCCGCCTTCTGGCCTCTGATCCACACGGGAGCCAATTCTATCGTGGTGTATCTTGCGTTCTTCCTGCCCATGATCATCACACGCATGGTCGTGCCAAAGGTGCTGCCGATGCTCGACGCGGGCACCACCGCGCTGGTGTGCATTATAATCGGTGTCGTGACGCCGCTGGTGGGCTACGCGATCATCAAGCGCATCGGGTTCGGGCTGTTCCTCTTCCACCGTCCGCACTGGGCGGTGATGAAGGGCACGGGTTCCCGCATCGCACCGAAGGCGGCTTTGCGCGGGGCGGACTAATTTGCGAGGGCCTGCAAAATGCGGGCCCACGAGCGAATGCCTTTGTGAAAACTTTTCAGTTCATATTTCTCGTTGGGCGAGTGGATGGCATCATCGGCCAGCGCGAAGCCGATGAGCAGTGAGTCCATTCCGAGCTGACGCTTGAAGTTGCCGACGATAGGGATCGAGCCGCCGCCCGCGATGATGGCGGCTTCCTTGCCCCATTCGTCCGTCAGCGCCTGCGCAGCCTTCTTCAGTTCCGGCAGGTTCCAGTCCAGCTGGGTGGCCGGGTTGCGCCCGTGTGGAATGTAGCTGACACGGCAATCCTCTGGCAGACGGTCTTCGATATGCTTGCGGAAAGCGGCTGCCACCTTGTCGGGATCCTGCTTACCAACGAGGCGAAACGAGACCTTGGCCGACGCTTGCGCGGGAATGACGGTCTTGAACCCCTCTCCCGTATAACCCCCGTCGATGCCGTTCACCTCTGCCGTGGGGCGGGACCATGTCTGCTCCAGTACCGTGCGGTTGGCCTCGCCGGACGGCATGGAAAGACCCACGGCACCGAGAAAATCGCCCGCCGAAAAGCCCAGCGCGTCCCATGACTGCCGAACGTCCTCGGGCACGTCCTCCACGCCGTCGTAGAACCCCTCCAGCGTGACTGAGCCATCGTCGGCGTGCAGATCGGCCAGAATCCGGGTCAAAACATGGATAGGATTGCGCGCCGCGCCGCCATAATAACCGGAATGGAGATCACGGGATGCGGCGTGAATCGTCACCTCGTCTGACGCCATGCCACGCAAGGCGGTGGTGATGGCGGGCGTGTTGCGCGTCCCACATGTTGGTATCGCAGACGAGGGCGATATCGGCGCGCAACTCGTCTTTCGCTTCTTCGAGAAACGGTTCCAGCGACGGCGAGCCACTCTCCTCTTCCCCCTCGAACAGGATGGTGACACGGCACGGCAGGGCCCCGGTCGCATCCTTCCAGCCACGGCAGGCTTCCACGAAGGTGAGCAACTGGCCCTTGTCGTCGGACGCGCCGCGGGCGTAGACGCGCTTGGCACCGTCGACTTCCTTGATGGTCGGCTCAAACGGGTCGGTATCCCATAACGCGATGGGGTCCACCGGCTGCACGTCGTAGTGACCATAGAACAGCACATGGGGCGCGGCTTTTCCGTTCTTTAGCGTAGGCCCGTCATGGTGCGCCACGACCATCGGGTGGCCGGGCGTGTCGCGCAGCGACGCATCGAAGCCGAGCGCATTCAACTGGTCCACCAGCGTCTGCGCGGCCTTCCGCACGTCGCCCTTGTAAGCCGGGTCGGTGGATATGCTCTGCATCCGCAATAGGGCGAACAGGCGTTCCAGCGAACCGTCGAGATTGGCGTCTATCGTATCGAGAACTGTATCGAGACTCATGGTGTGTGCATCCGCGTCGTGTTTGCGGATGAGTGTGCTGCAAGCCTTGAAAAGAAGAAACCCCGATTTGCCTGAACCCGTTTGACGGGAGGCGAACCGGGGTTCCGACGCTTGTTTCGGATGCTGTCCCGGAGAGGGGGGAGGGACAGATGCGCGCTTGACCGGCCATTGGGGGGAATGCCGGTCTGCCGGTGCGTCTCCGGCTTGACCAATAGATGGGATCGGATTGTGGCGGCGACAAGGTTTTTGCCAACGCTTTTTCGATGACAAAACCGTAAGCCCTCGTTTCCCGGTGTGCCGTGTGCCAAAACCGGCTTGTGATTCAGCGCAACGGACCGGTCTCATCATGCAAAAGGGCGATCATCTCTTTCTCGTCGACGGTTCGGCCTATATTTTCCGCGCCTACCATGCCCTGCCACCGCTGACCCGCAAGTCCGATGGCCTGCCCATCGGCGCGGTTTCCGGCTTCTGCAACATGTTGTGGAAGCTGATGCAGGAAGCGCGGGACACGGCTGCGGGTGTTGTGCCGACGCATTTTGCCGTGATCTTCGACCATTCCTCGACAACGTTCCGCAACGAAATCTATCCCGAATACAAGGCCAACCGCTCCGAACCGCCGGACGATCTGCGCCCGCAATTCGCGCTCATCCGGCAGGCGACGCGCGCTTTCGACGTGCCGTGTATCGAGACGCAGGGTTTCGAGGCCGACGACATCATCGCAACCTATGCCCGGCTCGCCACAGCGGCGGGGGCAGACACCACCATCGTATCCTCCGACAAGGATCTGATGCAGTTGATCGACGACAATGTCGGCATGTATGACACGATGAAAGACGTGCGCGTGGACGCCAACGCGGTCTTCGCCAAATTCGGTGTCGAGCCGGACAAGATGATCGACATGCAGGCGCTGGCGGGGGATTCCACCGACAACATTCCCGGCGTCCCCGGCATCGGCCCGAAAACGGCAGCGCAGCTGCTCGACGAATACGGCGATCTGGAAACGCTGCTCGCGCGCGCCGGTGAGATCAAGCAGAACAAACGGCGCGAGAACCTGATCGAACATGCCGAGCTTGGCGCGCATTTCCAAGCAGCTGGTCACGCTGCGAACCGACGTGCCACTGGAGATGGATCTCGACGCGCTGGCGCTGACGCCGCCGAACGGGCCACGCCTGATCGCGTTTCTCAAAGGTCTGGAGCTCAATTCCGTCACGCGGCGGGTTGCGGCGGATACGGAAACGGACGCCTCCGCAATCGAGCCGGATGATGTGCGCGTGGACGGTTATGAGGAGCGCGGCCCCGATCTGGACGCTGGAACTGACGCAGTGGACGATCCGCTGGCGAAGGACAGCGGTACGACCACGCCGCAGCATCTGGCCGACAAACGCAAGCAGGATGCGGCCTCCGTGGAAATCGACCGCACCGCCTACGAGACCGTGCGCGATATCGACACGTTGAAACGCTGGATTGCCGAGGCGCACGACAAGGCGGTCGTCGCGGTGGACACGGAAACCACCTCGCTGGACGCCATGCAGGCGGAGCTCGTTGGCGTGTCGCTGGCCACCGCGCCGGGCCGCGCCTGCTACATTCCGCTCGGCCATACGACCGGCGAGGGCGATATGTTCGACGGGGTCGGGCTGGCCGAAGGTCAGATACCGATGGCGGACGCGCTGGCGCTGCTCAAGCCGTTGCTGGAAGCGCCGGGCGTGCTGAAGATCGCGCAGAACCTGAAATATGACTGGCTGGTTCGTCGCCGTGCGCCCATCGAAGGGGGCATCCATGTCGCACCGTTCGATGACACGATGCTGCTGTCCTACGTGCTCGACGCGGGGCGCTCCAAGCATGGCATGGACGCGCTGTCGCAGGACATTCTGGGTCATACGCCTATCCCATTCAAGGAGGTCGCAGGCTCCGGCAAGAAACTCGTCACCTTCGACAAGGTCGAAATCGACAAGGCCTCCACCTACGCCGCCGAAGACGCCGACGTGACGTTACGACTTTGGCATGTGCTGAAAGCGCGGCTGACGGCGGAGGGTATGAATACGGTTTACGAACGCCTCGAACGACCGCTCATCGACGTGATCTGCCGCATGGAAGCGCGCGGTATCTCGGTGGACAGGCAGATTCTATCGCGGTTGTCCGGCGAAATGGCGCAGAAGGCGGCGGGGCTGGAAGACGAGGTTTATGAACTCGTCGGCCACAAGTTCAACATCGGCTCGCCGCGCCAGCTGGGGGAAATCCTGTTCGACCAGATGGGTCTGCCCGGCGGCAAGAAAACGAAATCCGGTCAGTATTCCACCACCGCGCAGGTGCTGGAAGACCTTGCTGCCGAAGGCCACGAATTACCCCGCCGCATCGTCGACTGGCGGCAGCTTTCCAAGCTGAAGTCCACCTATACCGATGCGCTGCCGACCTATATTCACCCGCAGACGAAGCGGGTTCACACGTCCTACGCCATGGCGTCCACTTCCACAGGGCGGCTATCATCGTCCGAGCCGAACTTGCAGAATATTCCTGTTCGCACCGAAGCCGGGCGCAAGATACGCACGGCGTTTATCGCCGAACCGGGCAACAAGCTGCTCTCGGCGGATTACAGCCAGATCGAATTGCGTGTGCTGGCCCACGTTGCCGACATTCCGCAACTGAAACAGGCATTTGCGGATGGCATCGACATCCATGCAATGACGGCGAGCGAAATGTTCGGCGTGCCGGTGGAAGGCATGGACCCGATGGTGCGCAGGCAGGCCAAGGCGATCAATTTCGGCATCATCTACGGCATTTCAGCCTTCGGGCTGGCCAACAATCTGGGCATCGGGCGCAGCGAGGCGGGTGACTACATCAAGACGTATTTTGAACGCTTCCCCGGCATACGCGACTACATGGACGCGACGAAGAAGTTCGCCCGCGAGCACGGATATGTGGAAACGATCTTCGGACGCCGTGCCCACTACCCTGAAATTCGCTCCTCCAACCAATCCGTGCGCGCCTTCAACGAGCGCGCTGCCATCAACGCACCTATTCAGGGCAGCGCCGCCGACATCATCCGCCGTGCCATGGTGCGGATGGAAGGGGCGCTGGCCGATGCAAAGTTGTCGGCGCTGATGCTGTTGCAGGTTCATGACGAACTGATCTTCGAGCTGCCGGAGGACGAGGTGGATGCCACCATTCCGGTCGTCGTGTCGATCATGGAAGGTGCCGCCATGCCCGCGCTGGACCTTTCCGTGCCATTGCAGGTGGATGCGCGGGCGGCGGACAACTGGGACGAGGCTCACTAGTGAAACCAATCAAGGCAACTGACGTCGCCCCGCGCGGGAAGAAGTCGAACTATCCCGAACCGTTCGCGTCCCGCATGGCGGGGCGCGTCAAGCGACAGCTTGGCGATGCGTTCGGTCTCACCAATTTTGGCGTCAATCTAACGACGCTGGAGCCCGGTGCGGAATCGGCATTGTTGCATGTCCATTCGGTGCAGGATGAGTTTGTCTATGTGCTGGAGGGCACGCTCACGCTTGTGACAGAAGACGGCGAACACCGGATGGTGACGGGAGACTGCATCGGCTTTGCCGCAAACGGCGGTGCGCATCAGCTGGTCAACCGTTCGAATGCGCCCGCGACCTATCTGGAAATCGGTGACCGTTTACCCCACGACGCAGGCTCCTACCCGCGCGACAATCTTGTGGCGACGATGACGGATACCGGCTGGGTCTTCACCCGCAAGGACGGCACGCCCTACGAGGCTTAGTCGAGATCCTTACCGGCGATGCGATAGACCTGACCGTCGCCCCGCATAAGGGCGTGAAACGACCGTTCCTCAAACAAGCCGTCGAACGCTTGGTGGAACACATCCAGTCCCCCCGTATAGGAACCGAACGACGGCAGGATCATCCGTGTGCGGGAGGCTGCGAAAGCAGGAGCGGCTGACCGCCCTGCCCTTGCGGATGATGCGCGCCTTGGGGTGCAAATGGCCTGCGATCTCTCCGGCGTCCGCCCCCACCACCGGCTCGTGGCGCAGGATCAAACCGCCGCATTCCAACACATCCGCCACCGTGCCGCCGAAGCCGATAGGCGGGGCGGGGTCGTGATTGCCGGTAATCCACACCCAGTCGCGCCCGTGCATCAGGCCAAGCAGCTTTTCGCGCGCGTCCGGTGCCAGCCGGAGCGCGGCCTGCCTATCATGAAACGAATCTCCCAACGCCATCACACGTTTTGGCTGCCAGCGGGCGATGCAAGCGGCCAAACGGGAAAGCGTGACGGCGGTGTCGTAAGGCGGCAACATCATGCCGCGCCGGGCGAAGGAGCTGCCCTTTTCAAAATGCAGGTCCGCCACCAACAACGCCTGTTCGGCAGGCCAATAGGCCACGCCTTCGCTATCCGCCACCAGTTCCACGCCGTTCACCGCGTGGATGCACGTGCCCTGATGGTCGGCAAACTGCGCGTCGTTGGCGTGGCTGTCGGCCGGATGTGCGGCGGCGGTGGACTTCATAAAGGCGTCGTCATCAAAAGGAGGGGATGATCCGCTGACAGGGTCCGAATCAGACATGCACGTTCTTTACACGCTCCCGTCCCGCGTGGTCACCACCGGCGGCGCTGGCATTTCGGCGGCGCTTAAACAAAAGGCCCCGGTGCGATGCACCGGGGCCTTTGTTATTCTCGATAACGAAAGCGACAATCAGTCTTCGTCGGCTTTTTCAGAAAGCTCTTCGCCGGTTTCCTGATCGACGACTTTCATCGACAGGCGCACCTTGCCGCGATCGTCGAAGCCCATCAGCTTGACCCAGACCTTGTCGCCTTCGTTGACGACGTCGGTGGTCTTGCCCACGCGCTCGTCGGCCAGCTGGCTGATGTGGACTAGCCCGTCCTTGGCACCGAAGAAATTCACGAACGCACCAAAGTCGACGGTCTTCACGACCGTGCCTTGGTAGATCGCACCCTCTTCCGGATCGTCCGTGATCGAACGGATCCATTTGACGGCGGCGTCGATTGCCGTGCCCACAGAAGATGCGACTTTCACGGTGCCATCGTCTTCGATGTTCACCTTCGCGCCGGTCTTCTCCACGATTTCGCGGATGACCTTGCCGCCGGACCCAATGACTTCACGGATCTTGTCGGTCGGGATCTTGAAGCTCTCGATGCGCGGTGCGAACTCGCCGAGTTCCGAGCGGCCTTCGGTCAACGCCTTGGCCATTTCGTCAAGAATGGTCTGGCGACCGCCCTTGGCCTGTTCCAGCGCAGCCGTCATGATCTCTTCGGTAATGCCGGTGATCTTGATGTCCATCTGGAGCGAGGTGATGCCGTCGGCGGTGCCCGCTACCTTGAAGTCCATGTCACCGAGGTGGTCTTCGTCACCCAAGAATGTCGGACAGGACTGCGAATTCGTCGCCTTCCTTGATGAGACCCATCGCGATACCGGCAACCGGTGCTTTCAGCGGAACGCCCGCATCCATGAACGCCAGCGACGTGCCGCAGACGGTGGCCATCGAGGACGAGCCGTTGGATTCGGTGATCTCGGAGACCGCACGCAAGCGTGTAGGGGAACTCTTCCTTGGATGGCAGAACCGCTTTCACGGCGCGCCATGCGAGCTTCCCGTGGCCGATTTCGCGGCGGGACGTAAAGCCGATACGGCCCGTCTCACCGACCGAGTAGGGCGGGAAGTTGTAGTGCAGCAGGAAGTGTTCCTTGTAGGTGCCCGTCAGCGCGTCGATGAACTGCTCATCGTCGGATGTGCCGAGCGTAGCGACCACGATGGCCTGCGTTTCACCGCGTGTGAACAGGGCAGACCCGTGCGTGCGCGGCAGGATGCCGACTTCGGATTCGATGGCGCGCACCGTGTCGAGATCACGACCGTCGATGCGTTTCTTCGTCTTAATGATCGAGCCGCGGACCACATTGGCCTGCACCTGCTTGAAGACGCCGCCGAAGGTGTTCTTCTCTTCGTCGGAAGACTCGTCGGTGAGGAACTTGTCTTTCGCCTTGGCTTTGGCTTCGTCGAGAGCGGCGTAACGGTCCTGCTTGTCGGCGATGGTGTAGGCTTTCTCGATGGCCTTGCCGACGAGTTTGGTCATCTTGGCTTCGAGGTCGGAATTGTCCGGCACGGAATGTTCGCGGGCAGGTTTGGCGCATTTGGAGGCCAGTTCCTTGATCGCTTCGATGACCGGCTGGAACTCTTCGTGGCCGAACATGACGGCGCCAAGCATCTGCTCTTCGGTCAGGATCTTGGCTTCGGATTCCACCATCAACACGGCATCGGTCGTGCCTGCAACCACAAGATCGAGCTCACTTTCCGGCATTTCGTCGATGTTGGGGTTGAGGACGTATTCACCCTCGATCAGGCCGACACGGGCGGCACCGATCGGGCCGGCGAATGGCAGGCCTGCGATGGACAGTGCGGCGGACGTGGCGATCAGCGCCACGATGTCCGGGTTGTTTTCCATGTCGTGGGACAGAACGGTGCAGGTGACCTGCGTATCGTTCTTGTAGCCAGCGGCGAACAGCGGGCGGATCGGGCGGTCGATAAGACGGCAGACCAGCGTTTCAGCTTCGGAAGGGCGCGCCTCGCGCTTGAAGAAGCCACCGGGGATCTTGCCCGCGGAATAGGCTTTCTCGATATAGTTGACGGTCAGCGGGAAGAAATCGAGGTGTGGCTTCGGCTTCTTTTCGGAGACGACATTACACATCACCGTTGTTTCGCCGTAGGTGACGAGAACCGACCCGTCGGCCTGACGGGCGACCTGGCCGGTTTCGATGGTGAGCGGACGCCCACCCCATTCGAGCTCGACGGTGTGTTTTTCAAACATGGACATATGAACTTCGTTCTTTCTCTTGGGCGATATGCGGAACACCGCATATCGGCCTGTTGCCTACATGCGCGATGCTTCATATCGACCGGCCACCGAACGACATCAGGTCGAAACAGCGTGCCGGATGCGGTCGCAGGACGCCTATCGCCCCGCATACGAAAACCGCTTCGTTCAAACTGTTGGAGAGTTGCCTCCGGACGAAATCCGTATCGGATTCAGCCGGTCGCCGGATACGGACAAAACCGCATCCTCTTCGACATCGCATCGCCCATCGTTATCAGATGAACGCTTCGTCGGATCCGCCAAGGGCAAGACGATAAGAGGCTTTTCAAACACGAAAGCCGCCGACAATCCTGCCCCCTGAACCAAAGGACCACTCGAACAGAGCAGACGGAACCCGCCTGCTGAGGCGCACATAGCATCGGCGGAGTTGCGAGACAATGGTAGTCGCCGTCTGCCCGATACCAGTCTTGCACAAGCAAACCGTGCCACAGTGGGTCGGTTGACAACCAGTATTGCGTAAAACACCCCATGACAGACCAGCTTCGCATTCGTAAAATCCTCATCGTCGACGACGATCCTCTCGACGGAACATTAGCGGAAAGCAGCATCCGCGCGGCTTCGGAGATGGCCGAAATCCTTATTGTGCAAGACAGCAAGGAGGCGTCGGAACGGTTTCGGGAATTCGATCCGGATCTGATGCTGATCGACATTCACATGCCGGACCTCGACGGCTTCGGTGTGCTGCAGGAAATTCAGGATTTTGCGCGTGAGAAGAAACGCAAGATCGTCATGCTGTCCGGCTCGACCCGCGTGATCGACCGGATGCGCGCCTACGAGCTCGGTGCCGACGACTACAAGGTCAAGCCGTCCTCGCTGGCAGAATACCGCACACTCGCGCATACGCTCTAGGTCAGACTTTAGCCCAGCGAGCAACGCAAAACGCCGCCCTGGTTTCCCGGGGCGGCGTTTTGTTCTTCAAAATCAGGTCGGAGCCTGGCTGCAATACGTCTAGCTTTTCCGAAAGTCCGCAACAGCGGACTTTCTTAGCGGCGAATGTCTTCCTTGCGGCAGTATGCCTAGCGGCGAATGCCGAGACGTTCGATCAGCGTCTTGTAGCGTTCTTCGCTCTTGCGGCGTGTGTAGTCCAACAGCGAGCGGCGGGTGGCGACCATTTTTAAAAGACCACGGCGGGAATGGTTGTCTTTCTTGTTGTCCTTGAAATGGCCCGTCAGCGCGTTGATGCGGTGTGTCAGGATCGCAACTTGCACTTCGGGCGAACCCGTGTCGCCGTCCTTGATCGCGTATTCCTTGATCAGTTCGGCTTTTTTCTCGAGCGTAATCGACATATCGTTTCTCCGGCACCGGACAAAGAAAGACGCCTGCGTGCCGGGGTGCCGTCCAGCGCGGGCCATGTGTGATGTGCATTTCGTGGATGCAGCGCGGGGTATGCGTCAGCGATAGATGAATGGCAAGGGGTCGCGAATAACGCCGTCCAGCAGTTCCTCGTCGAACGTCGCATCGGGGTCTGACAGATGCAGAATGCTCACATCCCCCGTTGGCTCGAAGACGGCGGCGCGGACGAGGGAAGTGTCCAGCGCATTAGCCTCGCGCAATTTGCCGAACAGGTCGGCGCGGGTCATTTTTACCCGCTTGAGGTTCTCATCGAGAATCTTGCCATGCTCCATCAGCATCACCGGGTCGTTGTCGACCAGCCGTTCCGGCCATTCCCAATAGGTGCGCAGCAGGGAGACGCAGGCCTGAACGGCGAAGATCGCAGCCAACCCGCCCGCGAACACCCAGAAACTGGTGGAGACGTTCGTGACCGCACCGGCGAGGACCGACCCCATTGCGACCGTCAGTGCGAAATCGAAACTAGACATTTTGGAGAATGAACGCAGCCCATTGAGCCGCGTCAGCGCGATGATGACCACGACCGCTAAAACCGCGCGCCAGATAATGTCCCATGCCATTTCCATTGTCGCTCTCCCCATCCGCGTCTTCAGCGAAAGAACGAAAGGCGGCAATGGTTCCGCGATCGGGCCTAGCGGCGGGTGTTCTTCCGTAACCAGTCATTCCATTCGGCACGGCTGCCGCGCCAGGCGTTGATGTCGACCGGCCCTTCGATACCGGGCACTTTGCCGGTGCCTGTATATTGCCAGAACGTCCAGTCACGCCCCGGATATTTGTATTTCGGCTCCGCTGTCACGGAGCGCAGCCAGTATTGATAGCCCGGAAGATGGCCGCCCGCGAGATTTTCGTGGTGGAAGTCGACGGTGGTGTAAATGATCGGCTTCTGGCGGTAATGGCGTTCGATGATCGACAGCCACTTTTGCAAATCCGCGCGCACTTTGGCAGGCGATGGCCGCGTCTTGCAGGATGGACTTTTCGGGTTCCACTCCACATCGAGAACTGGCGGCAAGGACTGCTGGTCCTCTTGCACGTTGCGGATGTAATTGGCTGCCTGCGCTTCGGGCGAGGCGCAGAAATAGTAGAAATGATAGGCGGAGCGGGGAATGCCAGCCGCCTTGGCATCGCGCCAGAACTCGCCAAAGCGCGGGTCGCTGTCGTCCTTGCCCTCGGTCACTTTCATGAAGGCGAAGGCGATACCCTCACGCTTGATGCGCGGCCAGTCGATGCCCCTGTTGTGGCGGGAAATGTCGATGCCGTGGATGGCGAAATCACCCGGCTGGCGGCCCTGTATCTTCACCGCGTCGTAGTCACCGTATTTCAGGTGGCGCGTGTTCGACACACGGTCGGCGCCCGGCGGTGGCGGGGCGGTGAGCGCAAGGGCGCTGACGACCGGTTGCTCGCTTGCCGTGCAGGCGGCGAGAGCGGTGGCAGCGACGAAAAGGGCGAGAGAGCGAAGCATACGGAAAGCGTTGGGCCTGTTTGGTTAAGAGCAGGTTAAGACACCCTATGGCGTTGGCAGTCCCAGCGCCTTTCGACCCTCTTCGGTCTTCAGCGAAAAGTCCTGGCCGAGATATCCGTCCGCCTCGCGCGTCAATAAATAGGCCACGGCCTGCGCCACCCATTCCGGTGGAATATGCGCGTCCCAGTCGAGCTGGCTGACGGGATTGATGCCACTGCCCTTGATGGCAACCTGCATGTCGGTAGCGACGGTTCCCGGAGACAGACCGATGGACCGGATTTTTGGCCCTTCCTCCTTATGCACCTGCGCCGTCAGCATCTTCACCGCAGCCTTGGTGGCGCAGTAATGCGACCAGCCTTCCATCGGTGCGTTGGCTGCGCCCGAAGAAATGTTGATGATCGTGCCACCGTTGGCTTTCATCGCAGGCATGGCGTGGCGGATGCCGTAGTAAACGCCTTTGAGGTTCACATCGACGATGGTGGACCACGCGTCCGCGTCACTGTCCTCCAACCGCGCAATGGGATCGATGAGCCCGGCATTGTTCACCAGTAGGTCGAGCGTACCAAAGGCTTCGACGGTCCGTTCGATGGCGGCCCTCATGGCAGAATTGTCGGCCACGTTAGCGGCAATGGCGATGGCGGTTCCGCCTGCAGACTCAATCTCCAACACGAGTTCTTCCAACGCGCCCTCGCTACGCGCGAGACAGGCGACGGACCAGCCTTCATTAGCCAGATGCCGCGCCGTGGCTGCGCCGATGCCCTTGCTGGCACCTGTGATGAGGGCGGACTTGTTGGTCATATCTGAAATCTCCTAGTGCATCCGTTCCACACACTTTCTAGTGCATGCGCTCCACGCATAGGGCCACACCCATCCCGCCACCAATGCATAAGGTGGCGAGACCCTTATCAACCTCGCGGGCCGCCAGTTCGTGCAGGAGTGTGGTGAGAATACGCGCGCCGGATGCACCGATGGGGTGGCCGATGGCGATGGCACCGCCGTTGACGTTCACCTTCTCGATGTCCCAGCCCATCTCCTTGTTCACGGCGCAGGCCTGCGCCGCAAATGCCTCGTTGGCCTCGATCAGGTCGAGGTCAGAGGGCTTCCATCCGGCCAGTTTCAGCGCGCGGCGGGAGGCGGGGATGGGGCCGGTGCCCATGAGTTTGGGGTCGACGCCGGCCGTGGCGCGGGACACGATGCGGGCCATCGGGGTGATGCCCCGCTTTTCGGCGTCCGACAGGCGCATGAGTACCAGCGCCGCCGCGCCATCGTTGATGCCGGAGGCATTGGCGGCCGTTACGGAGCCTTCCTTGTCGAAGGCCGGACGGAGTTTTTCCATCGCCTCCATCGTCGCGCCGTGGCGGATATATTCGTCAGCGTCCACTACCGTGTCGACCTTGCGGGTCTTGATGGTCACCGGCACGATCTGCCCTTCGAACCGGCCAGCCTTCTGGGCGGCTTCCGCCTTGTTCTGGGAAGCGACCGCAAAGGTGTCCTGCGCCGTTCGGTCGATCTGGAATTCGCGGGCTACGTTCTCGGCTGTCACGCCCATGTGGTAGCCGTTGAAAGCGTCCCACAACCCGTCGCGGATCATGGTGTCGATCATCTGAAAATCGCCCATGCGGATGCCGTCGCGGAAGTGTTGACAATGGGGAGACAGGCTCATGCTTTCCTGCCCGCCTGCGACCACCACATTGGCGTCACCCCCTTCGATCTGCTGCATGCCGATGGCAACCGCGCGCAGGCCGGAACCGCAGACCTGATTAAGCGACCAGGCGGAGGCTTCCTTCGGCACACCAGCGTTGATGCTGGCCTGGCGGGCCGGGTTTTGCCCCTGCCCCGCCGTCAGCACCTGGCCCAGAATGACCTCGTTCACATCGCCTGCCGGAACGCCCGCCCGTTCCAGGGCCGCCTGAATGGCGATGCGCCCCAGTTCATGGGCAGGAACGCTGGACAGCGCGCCGTTGAAGGAGCCGACCGGCGTTCGGGCAGCGGAGACGATGACGACAGGATCGGACATGGTGATTTCCCTAGTATGCGGCTGATTTCAACGAAGCAGCGGCGCGGGTATAACCCCCTTGCGCGCCATCGACAAAATGAACGTGGTCGTCCGTCATCACGGATGGGACGATGCAGGTCATGATCGCGCTGTCCTGTTCCAATAAGGCGTAGCGCAACAGGCCAGAGGCCTGCGCCCTGTCGAGGATCGCTTCCAGCTGCTTGCGGACCTGCGGCGGGCAATCGAGGGTCATTTTCAGACCATCGTCGAACTTGCGGAAGTCGGCATTGGCGCCGGTGGTGCTGGTGTAGTGGCGGGCATCGAAACCGCCTGCCTTCATGCCGGTCTTGAAGAACACCCAGGCGATGAAAGTTTCCGCCAGCAGGTGCGCCTTGCGCTTGGCGAGCGACATTTTGTGCTTTGGGCCGATGCGGGTGGCGCGGGCTTCCAGTTCCAGCCCGGCCGGCACCCATTGGTAGCCCGGCCCTTCCGGCGGCACAGGAGTGCCGTGGCGGTCCAGCCCGTCCGTCAGATGCACCACGTCGCGGATGGCCGCGCGGGTCGCCGCGTCTTCGCGCTGCGGCACGACGAGCAGGGTGAGAATATGCCCGGCGCTGGATTTCATGGGCGTCCAGCGGCAGGATAGGCCGGTCAGGTCCGGCGCAGTGCCGGAAGGGGCCGCGTCGATGAGGTTTTGCCCCGCCTTCATGCGCTCTTCCGCCCAGGCCACACCGCCACCATCGAACATGGCATAGACCGCTTGTGGTGCAGCGCGGTGGCGGGCGACGCGGACATCATGGCCCGCTTCGCGAATGGTAGGAACCGGCACGAGAGAGGCGCGCAACTCGAAGCCGAACTCGTCCAGCGCCCATCGTTTGGTGGCCGCAAGCGCCGCGCGCGCAGCGTCTGCACGGCTTTCCGGAACGGCAAAGGCTGCCCCGTCGCCACCGAAAACATAGGGCAGGACGAGGCCCTCATGCACATTGATCTGCGATGATATGACGGCGGCGCCCACCGTGTTGACCACCTTGTAGCGCCCGGATTGCACCGCATCGGTGGAGCCGACGATATCGGCCATCCCGACCACCCAATCGTCCGGCAACGGGCGGTAACTCTCGGAATCGGCCAGCATCTCAAAGGTCTCGACGACATCGAGGTCGGCGTAGAATGTATCGGTCGTCATGGCTGGCGGTCCTCCGTTCGCACCGGCGTGGGGGACCGCTTTTAGCGGACCGGTGACGGTAACAACCCCCAGTGTGGGGCTTCGTTGCCGCCGATGCTACGTAACAGGCTGAAGGGCGCGTGTGAGAAAACGCACTTGTGTCGCGCCCCGCTTGCCTTATCGTCGCTCTTGCACATCTGAGGCATGATGGTGCATTGGCACGGGGGTGCCTTCCGACGAGCCAAGCAGCACGAACGGGGGCACATCTGGATTTGACGGCGGATACGACCACCGGAGCGGAAGACGGGCAGGCCAAAAAGCCCCGCAAAGACCCGTTTAGAGACCAGAACCGCCCGCTCGACGTGCGGCTCATGCGCTATATCTGGACGCATACCCGCGCCGAGCAACTTTGGATCGGCCTCATCATTCTGCTGTCGATGCCCACGTTCTTCATGGCGCTGCAGCTGCCGGTGATGATCGTCAACCAGCCCATTCAGGGCGTCGGTTTCGAGGACGCGACGGCCACGCAGCCATTTTTAGCCTTTGATCTGGGTTTGCCGGACTTCCTCGGCGGCGCGACCTATTTCAGTTTCGCCGGATGGGAACTGGAGCGCTGGCCCTATCTTATCGCTCTTTCCTGCACGTTTTTGGCGCTGGTTTGCGTCAACGGCCTCTTCAAGTTCTACATCAATACCTACAAGGGCCGCCTCGGCGAGCGGATGTTGCGGCGTATGCGTTATTCGCTTGTGGACCGCGTGCTGCGGTTTCCCATCAACCATTTCAAGCGGGTGAAGGGGTCCGAGGTCGCTTCCATGGTGAAGGACGAGGTGGAACCCTTCGGCCTGTTCATCGGCGATGCCTTCGTGCAGCCGCTCTATCTCGGTGGGCAGGCTCTAGTCGCGTTCATCTTCATCATGACGCAATCGTTCTGGCTTGGCCTGATCGCGGTGGGCGTGATCGCGATCCAGGTGACGCTCATTCCCTATCTGCGTAAACGCGTAATCGAACTGGGACGCGAACGGCAATATACAGCGCGGTTGCTTTCGGGACGGATCGGCGAGATCGTGGACGGTATTACCGCCGTTCACGTCAATGATACGTCGAACTACGAGCGGGCGGAGATTTCAAACCGGCTGGGGCAGATCTTCTTCATCCGCTACGAGCTGTATCAGCGCAAGTTTTTCATCAAATTTCTCAACAACTTCCTCGCCCAGTTGACCCCGTTCCTATTCTACGTGGTCGGCGGATATTTCACGATCATCGGTTCGCTCAATGTCGGACAGCTTATCGGTGTCATCAATGCTTACAAAGACCTGCCCGCACCCATCAACGGGCTGGTCATGTGGGACCAGCAGCGTATCGACATCAACGTGAAGTATGCCCAGATCGTCGAGCAGTTCAACATTACAGGTATTCAGGACGCCCGGTTGCAGGAGCCGACCGTCGAGCGTGTGCCGCCGGTGGAGGGCACGATACAGGTCAGCAACCTGAAGGTGGTGGACGAGTCCGGTTCGGTGCAGGTGGAGGACGCGGATTTCTCCCTGCCTGTCGATGCGATAACCGCCGTCATCGGCCCGCTCGGTTCCGGCGCGGGGGCTGTGGCCAGCACGCTGGCCGGTCTCCACCAACCCACGTCGGGGCGCATGATGGTCGACAGCAAGCCGCTTGTCGGGCTACCGCAGGCGGTGCGCGGGCGGCGTTTCGCCTATGCAGGCAGCGAGTCCTATCTGCCCCAGTCCAGCCTGCTGGATGCGCTGCTCTACGTGAACAAGCACGCGCCGCTAGTCCCGCTGGAAGAGGCGAAACGCGCCAAGCTGATGATTCATCCGCGTGCACGTATCGAGACGGAAGCGGCGGGCAACACGACACTCGATTTCTACGCCGACTGGGTGGATTACGATGCGATGGGCATATCCGGCCCGGACGAGGTCTATCCCCGTATGCACGATGTGCTGGCTCTCGTGGAGATGGACCAGCCGGTCTATGAACTGGCAATGCGCCACCGCCTCGACCCGGAAGGCGACAAGGAATTGTGCGATAAACTGCTGGAAGTGCGCCATGCCCTCAGCAAGCAGATCGCCGGTTCCAAGCTGGAGGAATATGTCGAGGTCTGGGACTTCGAGGAATATAATGAACACGCCACGCTGGCCGAAAACCTGCTGTTCGGCACAGCGACGGACGACAACGATTTTTCTATCGACAAGCTGGCCTCAAACCCGCTCTTGCGCGAGGTGCTGGAAGAGGAAGGGCTCGATCAGACCCTGTTCGAGATGGGGCAGGAACTGGCGGAAACGGCAATTGAGCTGTTCGCCGATCTATCGCCCGACAACCCGTTCTTCGAACAGCTGAACTTCATGTCGCCGGAAAAGCTGGAGGCCTATCCGCCCATTCTCAACCGGGCACGGGAAAAAGGGTTTGCGGGTGTCGGTTCCTTCGACCGCAATGCCCTTATGGAACTGCCCTTCGGCTACGTGGAAAGCCGTAACAGGCTGAAACTGATGGATGAGGAGATCGAGCAGCGCGTGCTGAAGGCCCGCAAGGCGTTTCACGAGCGGCTGCGGACGAGTAACGACGATGTCAGCGAAACGCTTGCCATCTACGATGCCGACACGTTCAACCCGCACAACTCGGTGCGCGACAACATCCTGTTCGGCCGCATCGCCCACGGCTATTCCAACGCTGGCGATGAAATCGATGCCGCTATCCGCGAATTGCTGCGCGAACGGGGCATGGGCGAAGCGCTGTTCCGCATCGGGCTGGAATTTGACATCGGCACCGGCGGAAAGCGGCTGTCGGAAAACCAGCGCCAGAGGATCGCGCTTGCCCGCGCGCTGCTGAAAGGTGCCGACCTGCTGATCGTCAATCGCGGCCTCAACGCGGTGGACCAGCGCATGCAGGGGCGCATCATCAAACGGGTACTGGCCCGCGCGCGGGGCGAGGACCACGGTGGCACGAACGGGGCGCGGCGGTTCGGCGTATTCTGGGTGCTGTCGTCACCGAAATTCGTAACGAAGTTCGACAATGCTCTCTTTTTCGACAGGCAGCGGCTGTCGGCACAGGGAGCACCGGACGAATTGTTGCGTTCCAACGAGAAATTCGAGACCTTCGTGTCTTAGGCGCATGTCTTAGGAGTATGTGATCATGAGTAAACTTCAGGACGAGGTGGACCTGCTACGGTCAATCCCCGTGCTGGCCAACATGCCGGCCAACAAACTCAAGCTGCTTGCCTTCGCATCCGACAGGGTGAGCTACAGTGAGGGGGATGTGTTGTTCAATCAGGGCGACGATGCGGATGCGGCCTATATCGTTATCCGCGGCTCCGCTGATGTGCTGGTGAACACGGAGAAGGGCTCCACCAAGGTTGCCGAACTGGGCGTCAACGCCTTTGTGGGCGACATGGCGATCCTGTCCGACATGCCGCGCACCGCCACCGTGAAGGCTGCCGCACCGCTCGATACGCTGCGCATCCGCAAGGACCATATGCTTGACATGATGAAGGATTCACCCGTGCTGGCGATGGCCGTGTTGCGCGAGCTGATCGAACGGCTGGCCAAGACAACCGCCGACCTGACCGAAGCGCGCAGCGAAATCGAACGGTTGAAGGCATGAATGCAGCCGCCGACATTATCGGTGGGTCGTCCGGCTCCGGATCATCGCGGGGCGGGTCGAAAACCTTCACCGCGCGCATCTGGGGCGCGCGCGGGTCGATGGCGTCCACGGCCGAAGACACCCAAAAATATGGGGGCAACACCGCTTGCGTGGAAGTGACGTGCGGGCCGCACACGCTCATTCTCGATGCCGGTTCCGGCCTGCGTCAGCTTGGGGACCGGCTGGTGGGCGACCACGCCCGTTACGATAACCGTGGCATGGAACGCCCGCCGCTACATCTGTTCTTCACTCACTGCCACTACGACCACATTTCCGGCTTGCCATTCTTTGCGCCGTTCTTCGACCCGGCGACCGAAATGCACATCTGGTCCGGCCATCTGGAAGGGCCGGACAAGACGGCGCGCATGATGGCGGACTATATGAAACCGCCCTTCTTTCCCGTTGGGCCGGAAGTCTTTCGCGCCGACATGACCATGCACGATTTCGAGGCAGGCGACGTGTTGCAACCCGTACCCGGCGTGCGGATCTCGACGCTGGCGCTAAACCACCACAACGGTTGCATCGGTTACCGGATCGACTTCGACGGGCGGTCCTTCTGCTACATCACCGATACGACCCACATCGTCGGCGAACCGGATGCGGGCATCGTGAATCTCTGCCGCGACACGGACTACATGGTCTATGATGCGACCTATACCGACAACGAGTTCCCCCGCTACAGCTCGTTCGGCCATTCCACCTGGCAGGAGGGTTTGCGATTGGCGCAGATGGCGAAAGCGAAACGCTATTGCCTGTTCCACCATCGCCCGAGCCGGTCCGACGTGGCGCTCGACGCAATCGTTGACGAAGCACGCGAAACATTTCCCGCCACCGACGCCGCCTATGAGGGGATGGTGGTCCGCCTGTGACCCAACCCGCCACCGAACCGGACCCTGAAACCGATCTACAAACCCTCATCGCCGAGAACGTACCTGGCCAATCCCGCAAGAAAAGGCGCTCCGCCTTCCGCGATGCGGTAATGAGCCTGTGGCCGGGCATCGGGCGTTCCGCCCTGCCCGAACGTATTGCCGGTGCCATTGCTGCCAACGACAACGTGTCGGAAGTGCTGGTCAAACTGATTCAGCTTGCCGTCTTTGCCCTGTGGGGGTTGCTGTTTCTGGCCACCCCGCAACCGGACCCGACGACCGTGTCGCGGGTGCCGCTGGTCGTGGGTATCTATCTCGTGGTCAACATCGCGCTGCTGATCGTGGCGCTGACGAAACGCACGCCGTCCTGGCTGATATATGTGTCGATCTTCGTGGACATGGCGCTGCTGACCTACCTGATCTTCTCGTTTCACATCCAGTATGGCCAGCCCGCCTCGTTCTCGCTGAAGGCGGTGGAG
This sequence comes from uncultured Alphaproteobacteria bacterium, assembly GCA_963841615.1. Classification (GTDB taxonomy): domain Bacteria; phylum Pseudomonadota; class Alphaproteobacteria; order Rhizobiales; family Rhizobiaceae; genus Pseudahrensia. The sequence continues at coordinate 396,961 of CAWJDI010000005.1, forward strand.
GCGATGAACTATTTCGTTCTCATCGCGCTGCGCACATTGCGGTTCGAAGCACGTTACGTGCTGGCGGCAGGCTTTATGGCGATTGCTGGATGGATCGCACTGGTGGTCTATGTGACCACGAACGAGCCGGGTGACCCGATGGTGACGCGCGACTACGTCACCTATCTCACGTCTAATTCCGTGCTTGTGGGCGCGGAAATATCGAAGATGATCTCGATGGGCATGGTGACGATCATCCTCGCCATCGCTGTGCGGCGGGCACACGCTTTCCTCGTCTCCGCCTATGCCGAGCGCACAGTGGCGGAAGATATGTCGCGCTTCATGTCGGCAGGCGTGGCTGAACAGATCCGCGACAGCGAACACGCGATCGTGGCGGGCGAAGGGGTGCGGCGGGAAGCGGCTATCGTCAACGTGGATATCCGCGGGTTCACCGGTATCGTGGCCGATCTGCCGCCGGACGATGCGATGAGCCTTCTGTCCCACTATCAGGGCACCATCGTGCCGCTGGTCCACAAGCGTGGTGGGTCCATCGACAAGTTCATGGGTGACGGCATCATGATAACGTTCGGCGTAACGAGCGACGACGCCACCTATTGCGCCAACGCGGTGAGATTACTGGACGACATTATCGCAGCGGGTGACACACTTTCCTTTCAGGGCAAACCGCTGGCGGTGAACATGGCGCTCGACGCGGGCACTGTCATCTACGGTGCCGTGGGCGAAGGCGACCGCCTTGAATACACGGTCATTGGAGAGCCGGTGAACCGGTCCGCCAAGCTGGAAAAACACAACAAGGCGCTCGGTACACGGGCCATCGCCACGCGGCCCGCCTTCGTGCGCGCGCTGGAGCAAGGCTACCGGCGGGCCGAGAAGCCCAAGGAGGTTTCCAGCCATACGGAAGACGGCAGCGGGCCGTTCGATCTGGTCATTCTGGCGTGAGCCTTGCCGCGCAGCTTCCCCGTCTCCGGCTCTGGTCCGGGCTGGTACTGTTCGTTTACGTCGTCATCCATCTACTCAACCACGCGCTCGGTCTGGTATCGCTGGAAGTTCAGGAAGGCGCAGGCCAATGGGTGCAGGCCTTCTGGCGCACGATACCGGGCACTGTTGCGCTTTACGGCGCATTGGCCGTGCATTTCGTCACCGTGCTGGCTGGCCTGTGGCTGCGGCGCACATTGCGGATGAGCATGGCCCAGTGGGCGCAGATCGCACTGGGGATCGCAATCCCGTTCCTGCTCGTCGTTCATGTGATGGGCACGCGCTACGCCGCCGAAGCCTACGGCATCGATGACGGTTATGCCTATGTGCTGCTGTCCACATTCGTGTTCAGCCCCGTCTCCGGTGTGCTGAACGCCGCCGGACTGGTGTCAGCCTGGATACACGGAGTGATCGGCCTGCACATGTGGTTGCGGGTCAAGAGCTTTTATTCGGTGCGCGTCCACCAGGTCGGCCTGGTGCTCGCCACCCTGGTGCCCACCGCGGCTCTGGCAGGATACCTGTCGGCAGGCCGCGCAATCATTCCCCTATCACTCGATGGCGACTACATGGAGCGGTATTATGCCGGGCTGAACCTTGTCGATGACGCGATATGGGGACTGATCGCGCGGGACACCGATATGGTGCGCTCCGGTCTGATCGGCATCATCGTACTGCTTCTTGCCGGTCGTGCGGTGCGCCACTGGGCGCGCAACCGCCAGCGTCGCATCGTGGTAAAATATGTCGATGGCCCGGTGACGAAACAGGATATTGGCCCCACCCTGCTGGAAATGAGCCGGATACGCGCCGTTCCCCATGCAAGCGTCTGCGGAGGCAAGGGTCGGTGCTCCACCTGCCGCGTCCGCATCGTCCGGGCCGAGGGCGATGTGCCGGAGATCGACGACGAGGAACGCCGTGTCCTGCGCCGTTTCAAGGCCGGTGAGGACGTGCGGCTCGCCTGTCGTCTCAGACCGGCCGGAGATATGACCGTGCTGCGTCTCATGCCTGCGGAGGCCACGATGAAGATGGTCGCCGAACAGGGACGCTTTGCGACCGGGCAGGAAATGGTGGTGACGGTGATGTTCGCCGATCTTCGGGACTTCACCCGCACCTCCGAGAAACGCCTGCCCTTCGATGTGGTCTATCTCATCAACCAGTTTTCGGGTGCAATGGGCCGTGCCGTGGAGGCGCAGGGCGGGCGGATCGACAAGTTTCTCGGCGACGGGTTGATGGTGCTGTTCGGGCTTGAAGACACGCCGCAGCAGGGAGCGCGGTCAGCGCTTGCAGCGGCAGCAGGGATGATAGACGCCCTCGATGCGCTGAATACCAGCCTTGCCGGCGATCTGGAAGAGCCGCTGCGGATGGGCATCGGCATACACAGCGGTCCGGCGGTGCTGGGAGAAATCGGCTATGGAACAGCACGCGCGCTGACGGCGGTGGGGGACACGGTCAATGTGGCCAGCCGTCTGGAAACGGCAACCAAAGCCGGCGATTGCATCGCCTGCATTTCCGCAACGACCGTGGAACTGGCTGGTCTGGACAAGCCGGGGATCGACCCCGTGACCATATCTGTCAAAGGCAAACACGACCGCGTTTCCATTTACCGTATCGATCATCCACACGAACTGGAAACCGTTGCGGTGCCGGCCTGAAGAGTGCCACCATTGGCGGATAAGCCTTTGCATTCACGCCTGTAACGCCCACACTGATAAGCGAACCCAAGGAGCCTGCGATGCCTTACCACCCTCACCGTCATTTCGCTCGCAATGCAGCGCTGGCAACGCTGCCTTTGCTTCTCGTAACATTTACGGACATGGCGTCCTCTTCTGCCCTTGCCGGATGCAGCGACGGCCCGAACCCGGGGGTGGACTGGACCGACTGCCGCAAGCGCAACATCATCGCCAAGGGCCGTGACCTTCGGGGGGCGACAATGGACGGTCTCGATACGCTCGGCTCCGATTTCCGCGAGGCGGACCTCTCCGGCGTTTCGATGGTCAAAGCGTTGATGAACCGCGTGAATGCGTCCCGCGCCAACATGGCGAAGGCAGACTTGTCCAAGGTCGAGGCAGCGCGCGCCACATTCATCAGCACTGATTTGACCGAAGCGACCTTCAACAAGGCCGTGCTGTTCCGTGGGGATTTCACCGAAGCGAAGCTGACAGCCGCCGATCTATCGAAGGCCGAGTTTTCACGCGCCACCTTCGATGGCGCGCGCATGAACGATGTGGATCTGTCCTTCACCAACCTCGCCCGTGCCACATTCTACGATGCCACAATGGACAATGTGAACCTGCAGGGGGCGTGGCTCTACCGCACCGGCATCGACGGGGTGGACCTGTCGACGGCGCAGGGGCTAACCGACGATCAGGTCGCGCAGGCCTGCGGCAACGCGGACACCAGGCTGCCCGCCGAAATCACCCCGCCAGCCGCATGGCCCTGTGCGCCCGATGAGTGATCCCGCTCTCCACATCGACGTCCGCACGGGATTGCCGGAGGACTGGCAGTTTCTGCTCAAGCAATATCCGCGCGAAACATGGATGGCGCATACCGATCTGGGTGAGACCACGAAATTCTGGCTCTCCATTCACCGCCATTTCCGGCAGATGGCAGCGCATCTCACATCCGTGTCCGGTGATTACCGGGAAGGGCTGGTGAACGCCCATGCATTCCGCACCCGCATGGCGCCACGGCTGCAACAGTTTCTCGGCACACTCGACCATCACCACCGGATCGAGGACCACCACTTCTTCCCCCACTTCATCGCCGCCGAAGAGCGGCTGGCGCAGGGTATCGAATTGCTGGAAGCCGACCACCATACGATCGACGCGCAGGTTCATGCCATGGTGACGAGCGCCAACACATTGCTGCAAACGCCCGCTGGAGATGCGGAGGCGTTGAAACGCAACGGCGCGGATTTCGCCGATACGTCCGACCGGATCGTGACCCTGCTCGGGCGGCATCTGGATGACGAGGAAGATATCGTGGTGCCGTTGATGCTGGACCGGGGCGAGGTGGAACTGCTGTCCTGAAGCGAAAATCGCCCCGTTTCCGGCATGGGGGGATGCGGGAAGCGGGGCGATGTACCGGGGGGTCTTGAGGGGAAAGAGCGCCCGGGATCCGTATGTCTCAGTTAGGAGACGTTCGGCATGGAATTTGGTTGCATTGAGGTTGCAAGTTTATTTCCCGCTGCACGGTCATCTTTACGGGTGCTGCTCTCGGCGGACCACCGCGGTGGGATCGTCACCCTAGCGCGTCAGCTCCTTCATCGCGTCGCCCAAGCCGGAAAGTGTGAGCGGGAACATGCGCTTGTCCATGATCTCCTCGATCATCGTCGTGGACTGCGTGTAGCGCCAGCTCTTTTCCGGCGTCGGGTTCAGCCAGATGGTCGATGGCCATTGATCGACAGCACGTCGCAGCCATGTTTCGCCGCTCTCCGCGTTCCAGTGTTCCACCGCACCACCGGGATAGACGATCTCATAGGGGCTCATGGCCGCATCTCCCACGAAGATGCACTTGTAACTGGGACCGAACGTGCGCAGCACCTCCATCGTCGGCGTCACCGCCTCGCGGCGGCGGCGATTGTCCTTCCACACACCCTCGTAAAGGCAGTTGTGGAAGTAGAAAAAGTCCATATGCCGAAATTCGGATTTTGCCGCCGAGAACAGCTCCTCCACCTGCCGGATATGCCCGTCCATCGAGCCGCCCACGTCAAGAAACAAGAGCAGCTTGACGGCGTTACGCCGCTCAGGCCGCGTTTTGACATCGAGCCAGCCGTGTTCGGCGGTGGAGCGGATGGTGCCGTCGAGGTCAAACTCGTCCGCCTCCCCTTCCCGCGCCCAGCGGCGCAGGCGTTTGAGAGCGATCTTTATGTTGCGGGTGCCGAGTTGCACATCGTCGTCGAAATCACGGAACTCCCGCTTGTCCCACACCTTCGTCGCGCGGCGGTGGCGGCTTTCGTCTTGGCCGATCCGCACGCCTTCCGGATTGTAGCCATAGGCGCCAAAGGGCGAGGTGCCCGCCGTGCCGATATTCTTCGAACCGCCCTGATGGCGCTTGTCCTGATTGGCAAGGCGCTCGGCCAGACGCTTCATCAGCTCCTCGAACCCGCCCGCCGCCTCGATCTCGGCCTTTTCTTCCGGCGTGAGATGTTTCTCGGCAAGTTTCCGCAACCAGTCTTCCGGCAGACTACGCTCGGTAATTTCCTCCGGCACGCCGGAGACCGCTTCCAGCCCCTTGAAGACCTGGCGAAAATACACGGTCGAACTTATCGATATTACGCTCGTCCTTGATCAGCGCGGTGCGGGCGAGGAAATAAAACTCCTCTACATCCCACATAGCCACCCCCCGCTCCATGCCTTCCAGCAGCACGAGATATTCGCGCAGGGAAACAGGCACGTTGGCGGATTTGAGGGAGAAGAAGAGCGTGTCGAACATGGCTGCTTATACCCCGATATCCGCGCGATCATACGGCACGCTTTGATACATCTGATGGATCCAGTTTCGGAACAACAAATGCGCGTGGCTGCGCCAACGGTTCTGGGGGGGCATAGCGGGGTCGTCGGCGGGGAAGTAGTTGTCGGGCAACGCAATGCGGGCACCAGCTTCCACATCGCGGAAATATTCCTCCGCAAGCGACGTGGAATCGTATTCGATATGGTTGAAGATATAGAGCCTGCGCGCCGCCGCTTCCGCCACCAGGCACGGACCGGTCACGTCACTTTCCATCAGCAGTTCCAGCGGTTCGCTTGCCAGGATGTCGGCGGCACGCACCTCTGTCCAGCGCGAAACGGGTATGGAGAAATCGTCGGAAAATCCGGCGAGATAGGGCGAGGCGGGCACGAGATTACGGTGGCGATAAACCCCAAAGGCCTTGTCCGGCAGCGTGTATTTCGGGACGCCGTGGAAATGATGGATCGCCGCCATCGCCCCCCAACAGATTGTGAACAGCGTGTGGACGTTGGTCACCGTCCAGTCGAGTATTTCCGTCAATTCCGGCCAATAGGTGACAGCGTTGAACTCCAGCGTCTCGATGGGCGCGCCGGTGATGATGAAGCCGTCAAACTTCTCATGCCGCACCTCGTCCCACGTCTTGTAGAAATCGAGCAGATGACTTTCAGCGGTGTTGCGCGAGGCGTGGGAGCCGATGCGAATGAGTGTCATCTCCACCTGCAAGGGGGTCGATCCCACCAACCGGGCGATCTGCGCTTCCGTGCGGATCTTGTCCGGCATCAGGTTCAATAACCCGATCCGCATGGGGCGGATGTCCTGACGCAGCGCGGTGCGTTCGTCCATTACCATCACACCTTCGGCTTCCAGCATCGCGCGGGCGGGCAGGCGGTCGGGAATACGGATCGGCATGGCAGTCTCCAAATGAAAACCGCGCCGGGCGCAGCCTCTTAGCGAGTTATTTTACGTGGCTGCAAGCCGATCCGGGAAAACGGATACCCGGCCAAATCACCACAACGACGGTCTAGCGCGAGCACCGCTCGACCGTCAATTCAGCGCCTCCTTTCAATCACCGGGCAAGATGTATTAGCTATGTGGCAGCGTTACCCCTATTGTTGCGCGGACGAATGGGGACAAACGAACAGTTGAAGAAAACCAAACCGAACAAGAGTGAGATCGGCTGGCGCGAGCATGTCGGTCTGCCGGATCTCGGCATCGTATCATTGACAGCCAAGGTCGATACCGGAGCCCGCACGTCGGCGCTTCACGCTGTCGACCATGCGTTCGAAACGCGCGACGGGGAGGACTGGGTGACCTTTACCGTGCCCCATCCCGATACGGGGGCCGATGTGCGCGTGTCGGCGCCGGTGCTCGACGAGCGCGAGATCACCAACACGTCCGGCGTGCCGGAACAGCGCATTGTCATTGCCACGACCATGCTGCTCGGCTCGCGGCGTTGGCCCATCGAGGTATCGCTCGCAGACCGTGAGAACATGACGTTCGACATGATACTCGGACGCACGGCGATTCGCGGACGCCGCCTCGTCGTTGCCCCCGGCAAATCCTTTCTGGCAGGGAAACCGCGCCGCAAACCACACCGCAAATCCAGGCCGTCGAAAATGGCCGACAAGGGAGACGACACATGAAAATCGCAATGATGGCCCGCAATCCCAAACTCTACAGCCACCAGCGGCTAAAGGAGGCTGCGGAAAAGCGCGGGCACACGCTCGATATAATCAACACCTTGCGCTGCACGATGAACATCGCGTCCCACCGCCCGACCATTTATTATGAAGGCGAGAAACTGCCGAAATACGATGCTGTCATTCCGCGCATCGGGGCGTCCGTTACATTCTATGGCCTCGCCGTTCTAAGACAGTTCGAAATGATGGGCGTCTACCCGCTTAACGAATCCGTCGCCATCGGTCGTTCGCGGGACAAGCTGCGCTCCATGCAGTTGCTGGCCCGCGACGGGATCGGCCTGCCCGTCACCACCTTCGCCCATGACCCGAAGCAAACCGACGAAGTGGTCAACATGGCCGGTGGCGCACCGCTGGTCATCAAACTGCTTGAAGGCACGCAGGGTCTCGGCGTGGTGCTTGCCGATACCGACCGCTCCGCCAAGTCCGTGATCGAGGCATTCCGCGCATCCAATACCAACATTCTGGTGCAGGAGTTTATCAAGGAAGCCGGTGGCACCGACATTCGCGCGCTGGTCGTGGGAGGCAAGGTCGTCGCTTCCATGATGCGGACCGGTGCGGAAGGCGAATTCCGCTCTAACCTTCACCGCGGCGGTTCTGCCAAAACGCTGAAGCTCACAGCGGAAGAGCGGTCCACCGCTATACGTTCGGCCAAGGCGATGGGCCTTAATGTCTGCGGCGTGGATATGCTGCGTGCCAACCACGGGCCGGTGGTGATGGAGGTCAACTCCTCACCCGGTCTGGAAGGTGTGGAGAAGGCTACCGGCATCGACATCGCGGGTAAAATCATCGAGTTGCTAGAAAAACAGGCTCGGCCCAACGCCACGAAAACCAAAGGTAAAGGCTGAACCTTGCCGCACACAAAGATACCCAAGCGCCTGCCCTACGAGTTCGGGCGGGCGCAAATAGCGGGCGGCACAAACGCGGTCGTGCATTTGCCTGTTTCCGTCATGCCGGACCATACGCCGGTCAATTTGTCGGTCCACGTCTTTCACGGCAAACAGGAAGGGCCGACGCTGTTCGTCTCGGCCGCCGTTCACGGGGATGAAGTGATCGGCGTCGAGATCGTGCGGCGGCTGCTGCATTCGCCCGCGCTGAAACGGATGAGGGGCACGCTGCTGGCGGTGCCGATCGTCAACACGTTCGGCTTTATGAACCATTCGCGCTATCTGCCCGACCGGCGGGACTTGAACCGCTCATTTCCCGGCTCCGCCACGGGTTCGCTCGCATCGCGGTTGGCGCATATTTTCCTTAACGACGTGGTGCTGCGCGCCGATTTCGGCATCGACCTGCATTCCGCCGCCATTCACCGCACCAACCTGCCGCAGGTTCGCGTGACATCATCGCGCAAACGGGCGGCACAACTGGCGGAAAGTTTTGGCGCGCCGATTATGCTTCATGCCAAACTGCGCGAAGGATCATTGCGTGGAGTGGCAGCGGAAAACGGCGTCGATATGTTGCTTTACGAGGCGGGCGAAGGGCTGCGCTTCGACGAATACGCTGTGAAGGTCGGTGTTGCCGGTTGTCTCAACGTGATGCACGAAATGGGTATGCTGACGGCCCGGCCCGGCAAGAAGATGGTTCCGAAGCCGCTCCATTGTCGCATCAGTTCGTGGGTGCGCGCACCGGCGGGCGGGCTGCTGCGTGCTTATCGTGCGACAGGCGATGTGGTCGAGGAAGGTGCGCTCTTGGGCCAGATCGCGGACCCGTTCGGCACGACGGATACCGAAGTTATCGCCAAGCATGGTGGGGTCGTGATCGGGCGTACAAATCTGCCAATCGTCAACGAGGGCGATGGGCTGTTCCACATTGCGGAAATCGACCATCGCGGGCCGACCGACTGGGAGCTGGACGATGCATCCGCCCACCTCGAAGAAGGCGTGTTGCAGGATGAAGACGAAATCATCTGACTGGGAATTCCGGTCAGATGAAACGCCATTCGCTTCTATCAAATGGCCAATGGCCGATGGTAAAGTGTGGTTCGCCTTAGAACGTCAGCTTGTATGCCGCACCCAGAAAGCCACCGAACTGGTTTTCGCTTTCGGTGATCGGTGAGTTTGCCGCATCGTTCAGCAGGCGCGAATAGCTGAGGCCCGCGCGCACGTCGAAGTTGTCGGTCAGCTGATATTTCGTGCTGATCTGGGTATAGACATTCTTGATACCGGCGTCGGCGTCATAAGCGGCAATCGGGTTTCCCAGTGCGGTAGCGTTGGTGGCCTGTAGCGTGGTGACGCCAAAATTGGTGCCCATATATTCGTCGTCGGCATAAACGCCGCCGGCTTTTGCCGACATCGTCAGCCGGTCGTTCAGCATCACGTCGTAATGTGCCGACAGGTCGATTTCATAGCCGTATTCGTCGTTGGAATCGAAGGTACGGAAGTTGGGGATGGAGGTGAAGCGGTCGTCCTGGAACGCATCGCCTGTTACCTGCGTGGCGAAGGCCGCCGAGGCACCAAAGCGGTTGTTACCATCATCGTAGAAATCGTAATTCACGAAGCCGCCAACGACGAGACCGCCATCGATATCGCCCAAACCTGTCAAACGATTGGAATCGCTTTCTTCACGGCCGAAACGATATCCGAGCAACGGACCGACGCTCAGACCATCGAAGCGCAAAGCGTGGAGGCGCACATCATCAAGGCTGCGAAACTCAAAGCGGCGCGGACCGTCGGATGCGCCAAAGGACGGGGCGACGATGGGAAACCCATAGGCGCGGTACTCGTCGGAGCCTTCGTAGAGTGGCTGAAAGCCGACGCCGCCACCAAGGGTCAGCGAGAAACGACTTTCCTCGACGACCGGAGGCGCAGGCTGTGTATCGACATCAATAACGGCATCGGCTGCGAAGGCGGACCCGGCACTAAGAACGAGGGCGGAGGCGAGGAGGGAGCGAAACATGGTAATCCTGCTGACAAAAGCGCCGGTGCTTCGAGGATCGAAGGCTACCGTGCGGTTATACTGAAGGCGTAATACAGGTTGAAATGTCAAAAGAAAACCGGGCGGGGCACTATGCCCCGCCCGGTTTTTACCAACAGGCTTAATTGGTGGCTTCGAGACGCATTGCTGCAACACCCAGCGCGACGTTGACGCCTGTGCCGGTCTGAAGCGAGATGGGCTGAAGGACGAAGTTTTCGTCTGATCCGCCAATCAGGGCGTTGGCAGCACCACCGACACCAACCGATGCACCTGCGGATGCACCAACATAACGGCCACCCATGGAGGATGTCGCATCAGCATCCTGAGGGGCGAGCACGCGCCAAACCATCGTTTGCTTGCCGGTGACGCCAACATCGAGACCCAGTTTGGTAATGCGGCCGGTATAGGTTTCGTTCACGCCGTCTATGCCTTCGAAAACACATGCGACACCCTTGGACGAACCGATCAGGAGGCCAAGACCGCCTTCGACTTCACAACGCAGCACACCGGCTTCGACCTTGCCGTCTTCCCGGGCCGCCTTTTCAGTTTCGGTCGAGGCGACTTTCTCGGTTTGAGCGAATGCTGTTGGAATTGTGGCGAACGATACGGATGCGGCGAGCGCTGCAAGAATGAGTGTTTTCATATTCGTATTCCTTGTTCGAGGCGATGAAAAGAATGCCGGTGGCCCCGAAGCTGGCCGACATATGTTGTTTGAAGCGGATGAATTGACCAAGCACGGAGCCGGTAGGCTTCACGTGCGACGCTTCAACCGTTCGAACCTGTAAGAGTTGCATGAACTTGTGTGGTTCGTCCGATAAGCATCATCTAGGATTGCGCTTGAATAGAGGCAAACGAATAATAATTGCTCTTGCCATGCGTTTCGCTTATCTTAAAGCATGGATATCCAGCTCGCCCGAACATTTCTCGAAGTCATTCAAACAGGCAATTTCCAGGCTGCCGCCGAGAGATTGTTCGTTACCCAGTCGGCCGTATCCCTGCGCATCAAGCGGCTGGAAGATGAGCTAGGACAGGTGCTGTTTACCCGCACAAAAGCCGGAGCGGTTCTCACACCGCCGGGAGAGCAATTCACTCGCTTTGCCCGCTCATTGGTGCGTGTTTGGGAGGAGGCACGGCATCAGGTGGCGGTGCCGGAAGGGTACGACGCGACGGTAATTTTGGGCGCGCACCACTCGCTCTGGCCGGGGCTTGGCCTGCGCGGCCTGCGGTTGCTGGAGCGCATGTTGCCGACGACGGCGTTTCGCTGCGAGGTGGGGCGCTCCGACACGCTTATCCGCATGATGGGCGAGGGATTGTGTGACATCGCGTTACTCTACACACCTCAGGTGCGGCCCGGGTTGCGCGTCGAGGAACTGGTGGACGACCAGCTGGTGCTGGTGGCGACGGATACGGATTTCGTGGATATCGACGACCCGCGCTATCTGTTCATCGACTGGTCGGGAGAGTTCGTCTCGGCCCACAAGACCCGCTTTCCCGAACTGCGGTCACCGCGCACCACAATGGCGCTGGGCACGACAGCCATCGACTATGTGATCGACAACCGCCGCGCCGGATATTTTCCCGCCCGCGCTGTCGAAACGGCACTTGAAAACGGTTTGCTACATCTGGTGCCGGACGCACCGGCCTTTCCATTCCCGACCTATCTCGTATGGCAGGTGGGCGTGGATAATGCGGAGTTGATCGCGGAAGCCGTACGGCTGCTCCATCGGGTCGCCGACAAGGTGGACGAAGAGCAGGTGGAATCACTCGACGAAGCCGACGTCACGATGCTGGACGCGAAAACCCTTGGGACGATGCTACAAAGCGTATAACCGCCGCCCCGGCCGGCACCCGTTCTCAGGCGGTCAGCCCCTGCCGCGCGCGAGAAACGCCAACCGCTCGAACAGGTGCACGTCCTGCTCGTTCTTGAGCAGTGCGCCGTGCAGCTTTGGCAGCGCATCCTTGCTGTCCCCGCGCAGGGTGGAGGGGTCCACATCGTCAGCGACGAGCAGTCGGATCCAGTCAAGCGCCTCGGAAGTCGACGGTTTCTTCTTGATGCCCGGCGTGTCGCGCACTTCGTAAAATTGCGTCAGCGCCTCGCGCACCAGCCGTTGCTTGATGCCGGGATAGTGCACCTCAACGATCTTCGACAAAACATCGGCATCGGGAAACGAAATGTAGTGGAAGAAGCAGCGGCGCAGAAAGGCGTCGGGCAGTTCCTTCTCGTTGTTGGACGTGATGATGACGATGGGGCGGTGCTTCGCCTTTACCATTTTGTCGAGTTCGTAAACGTAGAATTCCATCTGATCGAGTTCCTGCAACAGGTCGTTGGGAAACTCGATGTCGGCTTTATCGATCTCGTCGATCAGCAGCACCACCTTGCCGTCCGCCTCGAAGGCTTCCCACAACTTGCCGCGCTTGATGTAGTTGGCGATATCGTGGACGCCCTCCTCTCCAAGCTGGCTGTCGCGCAGGCGGGAGACGGCATCATATTCGTATAATCCCTGCTGCGCCTTGGTGGTGGACTTGATGTTCCATTCCAGCATCGGCAGCCCGAGAGACGACGCGATCTGGCGGGCGAGTTCCGTCTTGCCCGTTCCCGGCTCACCCTTGACGAGCAGCGGGCGCTCCAGCGTGATGGCGGCGTTGACGGCCGTGGTGAGATCGGTACCGGCGACGTAATCGTCGGTGCCGTGAAAGCGGAGATCGGTCATGTGCTGTGTCGTGTCTTGGCAGAATTGTTGACAACCATTAGGGCAGTCGCGCGTTGAGGTGCAACGGGGAGCACGTTGTCCAGTGCGCTCCCTGCCTTATTTATTTCAAACGAAAGGCTTTTTTCATGTCCATTCTCAAACGCGGCCTCAAGGGCGCACCCGTCCGCCGCCTGCAAGCCAAGCTCGGCGTCACTGCCGACGGTGACTTCGGCCCCGGTACGGAAAAAGCCGTGCGCGATTTTCAGCAGGCAAACGGTCTTGCTACCGACGGGATTGCCGGTCCCGAAACGTTCGCCGCCATGGGTTTGCATGAACTGATCCTGCTGCGCGTCGGCTCGAAGGGCGCACAGGTGAAGACGTTGCAGCAGGCGCTGGGTATCGAGGCCGATGGCATGTTCGGCGCGGGCACGAAGAAAGCGGTCATGGCCATGCAGGAACGCCACGGCCTTGATGTGGACGGCATGGCCGGTCCCGAGACCTTGTCGAAGTTGCCGGAATTTGCGGAAGTCGATGACAACGTCGTCGAACGCGCCGCGATTACGCCGGATGATGAATTGTTCGAGGGCGAAGACCTGCCTGAGATTTCAGGGTCCGAGCCGGTTAAAGGCTCTGCCGAGGCCGCGCCGAAGAAAAGCCTTTGGGGCAAGGTCAAAGGTTGGTTCGGTTAGAATCTAACCTCCACACGTTTGACGAATGCGAGCCCGGTGTCTGACCTCAGACGCCGGGTTCGTTGTTTGTGCGTTTGGGTTTCTTGGCGGCGGCAAATGCCGCGGCCAAAGCCGGGTTCAGGCGCAGTGGCCGAAATGCGATCTGAACGGTGCCGTTTGCTGGCTTCCGTGCTGAGCTGACGCGGGGTTCCCCCTGCTCCCGGTCGGCATTGGCAAACGGCGGAGGCGTTCCGCGGACCGTCGCTGATGTCAGCAGAGCGGCAATCGTGTTTTCCGGGCGCGGCGTGGGGCTGGAAATGGTAACGCTGTCGAGTTCCACATGATCAACAGCCACTCCGACCGGCGTGCCGGTATCGACCATCGCAATCTCGACGGTCGTGTGGCCGCGCCCCATAAATCCAAGTTCTCTGGCAGCCCCTTTTGACACGTCGAGCATACGGTTCTTTGCAAATGGCCCGCGGTCGTTGATACGGACGACGACGCTCTTGCCGTTACGGACATTCGTGACCTGAATTTTCGTACCGAACGGCAGGCTGGGATGGGCCGCCGTCATCTTGGTCGAGTTCATCACCTCGCCGTTGGCGGTGCGGTTGCCGTCCAAGGCATACCAGGATGCGGAGCCTGTCTGGGCATGGGCTGGGGCATGGGCGGGAATGACGATGGTTGCCAGAAGGGCGAGAGCGGAAACGAGACGCATGGCGATTGGGTCGGTGCGGTTTGAGCTGCCGCGCCTTTGAAGGTGAATTGTGGTCGGGTTTGGGGCCGATCGCGGCAGATTTGTGAAAACTGTTTGCTGGATTGGACTCTTTGTGCGGATTTGGGACCAGTAAAAGACAAAGGCCCGGACGCTTTTCGCATCCGGGCCTCGTCATTTCGTGTCGAATAAGACGGTTTACTTGTCGTCTTCGTCGCGGCCTTTCAGGGCGGCACCCAGAATATCGCCGAGCGAAGCACCGGAATCGGAGGAGCCGAATTGTGCGACCGCCTCTTTTTCTTCGGAGATCTCCAGCGCCTTGATCGACAGGTTCACCTTGCGGTTCTTCTTGTCGAACACGGTGACGCGGGCATCGACCTTCTGACCGACGGAGAAACGCTCGGGGCGTTGCTCGTCACGGTCGCGGGACAGGTCGCCGCGCCGGATGAAGGCGTCGATTTCCGTGTCCACGATGCGGGTTTCCAGACCACCGTCGATGACTTTCATCACCTCGGTCGTCACCACGGAGCCCTTGCGGATTTCACCGGCTGCACCGGAGTCCATCGTGTCGGCACCGTCAAGCTGCTTGATACCGAGCGAGATGCGCTCCTTGTCGATATCGATATCGAGCACGACGGCCTTGACCATTTCGCCCTTCTCGAAATCTTCGATGGCATCCTCGCCGGAACGGTTCCAGTCGAGGTCCGACAGGTGAACCATGCCGTCCACATCGCCTTCCAGGCCGATGAAGAGACCGAACTCGGTCTTGTTCTTCACTTCGCCCTCGACAACGGTGCCGACCGGATAGGTTTCGGCAAACGTGTCCCAGGGGTTGGACAGGTTCTGTTTCAGACCGAGCGAGATACGGCGCTTGTTGGGGTCCACATCGAGCACGACCACTTCAACCTGCTCCGAGGTGGAGACGATCTTGTTGGGGTGCACGTTCTTCTTGGTCCAGGACATTTCGGACACGTGAATGAGACCTTCGATGCCCGGCTCCAGCTCCACGAACGCACCGTAATCGGTGATGTTGGTGATGCGGCCATCGACCTTGATGCCGACCGGATATTTCGCGCCGATCGAATCCCACGGATCGGATTCGAGCTGCTTCATGCCGAGTGAAATACGGTGGGTTTCCTGGTTGACGCGGATGATCTGCACCTTGACCGTCTGACCGATGTTCAAGATCTCGGTCGGATGATTGACGCGGCGCCATGCCATGTCGGTAACGTGCAGCAACCCGTCGATGCCGCCGAGGTCCACGAAGGCACCGTAATCGGTGATGTTCTTGACCACGCCGTCGACGATCTGACCTTCTTCGAGGTTCTGGACGATTTCAGACCGCTGTTCCGCACGGCTCTCTTCCAGCACGGTGCGGCGGGAAACGACGATGTTGCCACGGCGACGGTCCATTTTCAGGATCTCGAACGGTTGCGGCGTATTCATCAGCGGGGTGACATCGCGCACGGGGCGAATATCGACCTGCGAGCGCGGCAGGAAGGCGGTCGCGCCGTCCAGATCGACGGTGAAGCCGCCCTTGACCTGATTGAAGATCTGACCTTCGACCTTTTCCTGTGCCTCGAATTTCTTTTCGAGCTTGATCCAGCTTTCCTCGCGGCGGGCCTTGTCGCGGGACAGGACGGCTTCGCCCATCGCGTTCTCGACCCGTTCGAGATAGACCTCGACCTTGTCGCCGACCTTCAACGTGCCGCTCTGGCCGCCGGTGGTGAATTCCTTCAGTGCAACGCGGCCTTCGACTTTAAGGCCGGCGTCGATGATTGCCATATCTTTTTCGATGGCAGTCACGATACCTTCGACAACCTTGCCTTCCTGGATGGAAGAGGTGGCCATTGTTTCGTCGAGGAGGGCTTCGAAATCCTCCATCGATGGGTTCATATCAGACATTCATGCTCCTAGAGCGCAGGCCGGTATTGCGATTTCGGGTAGAAATGCGCGGGCCGCGCTTCGCACCGGGGTTCGTGTGGAAAGGCGGTCAGCAAACCCGGCCTTGCGGACAAGGCCCCCGAGACGGGAGTGGTGCATTGGGCAGCGGACCGTTGGCTTGCCCTCAAAGCGAAGCCGTTTGGATTATGTGCGGGCGTGCTCGATTATCTCGCAGGCACGCCTGAACGCGGTGTCTATATCCATCTGGCTCGTATCGAGCAAGTGGGCATCGGGCGCGGGCCGCAGCGGGCTGTCGGCACGGCCCATATCACGGGCATCGCGGGCTTCGATATCGGCCAGAATCCGCTCGAACAAGCTGCCGTCACCTTCGCTTTCGCCGCTGCGCAAACGAATTTCGTTCCACCGCCGACGCGCCCGTTCCTGTGATGTGGCGGTGACATATAGTTTTACGGTTGCATTCGGGCACACGACTGTGCCGATGTCTCGCCCGTCCAAAACCGCGCCGGAAGGCCGGGATGCAAAGGCGCGTTGAGCTTCCACCAGCGCCAAACGGACAGCGGGCATAACGGCGACGCGGGAGGCCGCTTCGCCGATATAATGCTGCGACAGCACATTGCGGTCGAGCGCGCTCAGGTCGACACGATGGGCAGCCTCAACCGCAAGCGCCTCATCGTCCAGCGACTGCCCGGCTTCCAGCAACGCATGGCCCACTGCACGATAGGTCAATCCTGTGTCGAGATGGGCCAGTCCGAATGTTTGCGCCAACCGCCGCGACAGCGTGCCCTTGCCGGATGCGGCCGGGCCATCAATGGCGATGACAAGGGATTTTGCGGGCGCATTCATCGTGTTGGGCGTATCCGATAGGGTTTAGGTATGCGTATGGAACAGTCATTCGACAATCCGGCCCGATCATCAAGGCATCGTGCCATATTGGCTTCAATCGCCGCATGGCATACCGGCGGCCTCTCGCCTATATCAGACGCGAGCAATCTCACCCGGACGCCCGACAATGCCCGACACTGCCCGCTCCACCGCCACACGCGAGATGGCGACCGCCTTCGGCTTTACCCGCGTCGCGGATGGTGAAAAGCAGGAGAAGGTGGATCGCGTCTTCCATGCGGTCGCCGACCGCTACGACCTGATGAACGACCTTATGTCTGCGGGTGTCCACCGGTTGTGGAAGTCTGTACTGGTGACGAAGGCTGCCCCTTCGAAAACACGACCGTGGCGGGCACTCGATTCAGCAGGCGGTACGGGCGACATCGCATTTAGGCTTGTCGAAGAATCCGGCGGTAATGCGGATGTGACGGTGTTGGACATCAACTCTTCCATGCTCGACGTCGGCCGTGAACGGTCGGAGAGAAACGGGATGGCCGACAAGGTTGATTTCGTGGAAGCCAGCGCGGAAGTGTTGCCGTTTCCCGACAACATTTTCGACGCCTACACCATTGCTGTTGCCATTCGTGGCGTGCCGGACATGCAGGCTGCATTGCGGGAGGCGCACCGCGTGCTGAAACCCGGCGGGCAATTCCTGTGCCTGGAGTTTTCCGAAGTCGACGTGCCCCTGCTCGACAAGCTGTATGATGCGTGGTCGTTCAACGCCATACCTGCGATCGGCAAGGCAGTGACGGGGGACCGGGAGAGCTACCAGTACCTGGTGGAATCCATCCGCAAATTTCCCAATCAGGAGACGTTTGCCGGTGCGATCCGCGAGGCCGGTTTCGAGCGGGTCACATGGCGCAACATGACCGGCGGCGTGGCGGCGCTGCATACCGGCTGGAAAATCTAGGCCCGGTTCATGGCAGCGATCCCTGATCTTGCACGTCTGGCCCGTGCCGTCTGGGTGCTGATGCGCGAAGGCGTCATCACAGCGCTTCCGGCTGAAAACGAGCCGCCGCCCGTGCGCCGGTTGAAGGCAGTGGCGCGGCTGGTGGAGCGCAAGCGGGCGACCGACGCGCCGCAATCTGAAAATCTGGCGCGGGCGCTGAACCGTCTGGGGCCGAGCTGGGTGAAATTCGGGCAGTTTTTGGCTACACGGCCGGACCTCGTGGGCTTCTCCATCGCCCGCGATCTGGAACTGTTGCAGGACCGGATGGCGCCTTTCCCCACCGAACAGGCACGGCGGATGATCAGCGATACGATGGGTAAGCCTGTCGACGCCATGTTCACCACATTTGGCGAGCCGGTGGCGGCAGCCTCCATCGCGCAGGTGCACCGGGCCACGACCGTCGACAAGAACGGTTTAACCCGCGACGTGGCCGTGAAGGTTATCCGCCCCGGCGTGCGCGAAGCCTTTGCCCGCGACCTGCAAACCAGCTTCACCGCCGCCCGCCTGATCGAGCGTTGGTTCCCGACTTCGCGCCGCCTGCGGCTGGTGGATTCTGTCGACATGCTGGCCCGTTCCGTGCGGCTGGAAATGGAACTCCGTCTGGAGGCTGCCGCCTTCTCGGAAATGTCGGACAACACCGCGGAAGACCCGGATTTTCGCCTGCCCGCCATCGACTGGGAACGGTCGGGGCGCGATTGCATCACGATGGACTGGGTGGACGGCATCAAGATGAACGATGTGGTGGCCTTGCGCGCCGCCGGTCACGACATGCCGCGGCTGGCCCGCAACATCATGCAGGCGTTTCTTCGCCACGCCCTGCGCGACGGTTTCTTCCATGCCGACATGCATCCCGGCAACCTGTTCGTTGCCGCCAACGGCGACATCGTGGCCGTCGATCTCGGCATAGCAGGGCGGATGGGGAAAGCCGAGCGGCGCTATCTGGCTGAGATTCTCTACGGTTTCCTGAACCGCGATTACCGCCGTGTCGCCGAAGTGCATTTCGAGGCCGGTTACGTGCCGCCAACACAGGATGTGGCGAGCTTCGCCCAGGCCTTGCGGGCTGTGGGAGAGCCGATCTACGGGCGCACGGCGGAAGAGATTTCGATGGGCGGGATGCTGACGCTGCTTTTCGAAATTACCGATATGTTCGACATGCCGACGCGGCCCGAACTGCTGTTGCTGCAAAAGACGATGGTGGTGGTGGAGGGTGTGGCGCGGACGCTCGACCCGAATTTCAACATGTGGGAGAGCGCCGAGCCCATTTTGCGCCCCGAAGTGACCAAGCTCATCGGCCCACAGGCCAAGCTGGACGAGGTGCGCGAAGGGTTCGGCGCACTGGCGCGCATCGCCCGCAACGCCCCGCAATACGCCGCGCGGCTGGAGCGGCTGTCGCTGGAAGTGGACGCGATGGCAGATAACGGCGTGCGGCTGGATGCACCGACGATTGCCGCGATCGGCAAAGCCGAGGCAAAAGCCTCGCGCTGGGGGCGGGTTGCGCTGTGGGTCATTGCGGGCGCTGCCGTTTGGTTTGCCTTACAGGCGACGTGACGCCAGCGCCATAATCGGCAATACCGTATCTATGACGCTTCGCAAAACCCTCGCCGACCGCTCCATCCTGCTGCTCATCAGCGGCGGGATCGCGGCTTACAAATGCCTCGACCTCATTCGCCGGCTGCGTGAACGGGGTGCCCGTGTGCGGGTGGGCATGACGCGGGCGGCGCAGGAATTCGTAACCGTCGGGTCCGTGCAGGCGCTCACCGGCTCCACCGTGTTCACCGACCTGTGGGACCGGGAGGCGGAGCAGGATGTGGGGCATATCCGATTGGCGCGCGAGGCCGATCTCATTATCGTCGCCCCTGCAACCGCCGACATTTTGGGCAAAATGGCCAATGGGCTGGCGGATGATCTGCCGACCACCGTGCTGCTCGCCGCCTCCTGTCCCGTTCTCGTCGCGCCTGCCATGAACCCGCATATGTGGGCGCATCCGGCAGTGGCGCGCAACGTGGACGTGCTGGAAGGCGACGGGCTGCATTTCATTGGCCCCAATGAGGGCGAAATGGCGGAAACGGGCGAGCACGGTTTGGGCCGGATGGCCGAACCGCTGGAAATCGTCGCCGTCGTCGAGAAGCTGCTCGATGACCGACCCAAACCGCTCGCGGGACGGCGCGCCGTCGTTACGTCCGGCCCAACGCGGGAAGAGATCGATCCGGTGCGTTACATTTCCAACCACTCCAGCGGCAAGCAGGGCCACGCGATTGCTGCGGCTCTGGCACGGGCGGGGGCGGAGGTGTTCCTCGTGACTGGCCCCGTTGCCATTCCCGACCCGGACGATGTGACCGTGGTGAACGTCACCAGTGCGCTTGAGATGCAAAAAGCCGTTGAAAGAGCGCTGCCCGCCGACATCGCCGTGTTCGTCGCCGCCGTCGCCGACTGGAGGGTGGAGCGGGCGGAGGAGAAAATGAAGAAGGGTAAAACCGGTCTGCCCGACCTCGTGCTGACCGAAAACCCCGACATTCTGGCGGGCGTCTCACAACGCAAAACCGGCCGTCCCGCCCTCGTCATCGGCTTTGCCGCCGAAACGGAAAAGCTGGTGGAACACGCTCAGGCCAAATTGACCAAGAAAGGCTGCGACTGGATCGTCGCTAACGATGTGAGCGAAGGTGTGTTCGGCACCGACCGCAATGCGGTTACGCTGGTAACGAAAGCAGGTGCCGAACCGTGGCCCGCCGGATCGAAGGAGAGCGTGGCGGAACGGTTGGTCGATAAAATCGCTGAACGATTCGAGACAATGGAGGTTTGACGATGGCCGACGACAAAGTCGAAGTCGAAAGTATTACGACACCGGGTAAAACGACCCGTGTGGATCGCGCGAAATATGAAGCCATGCGCAATGCCATGTTGGAAGCGTTATCCACTGATCAACCCGGCATGACGCAAGCCGAATATAAAGTCGCCTTGCTTCCACACCTACCGGACGATCTGTTTCCGGACGGCGAAAAGGCAGGCTGGTGGACGAAATGCGTGCAGCTCGATCTGGAAGCCAAGGGACATCGTCGCTCGCAGCAATACGAAACCGCTGCGGTTTTACAGAACCTGAACCGGACCCATCGCCAGCGACACGCCTGCAAAATGGCACGCGGCCGCCACGGCAACGAAGCCGTGCCAGATCGTGTTGTGATAGCGCAGGGCTTCCCAGCGATAGAAAACGACGCCGCCGGTATAGAGCGCGCCGCCGATGATCAGCAGCACCAGCGAGGAAGCCGGCAGCGCACGCCAGATGGGCACGATGCCGATGATGCACACCCAGCCGAGGCCGAGATAAAGCGCCAGCAATGCGCCCTCGAACCGGCCCGGTGCCAGCAGTTTGGCGCCAACGCCAACCAGCGCGCCGGTCCAGATGGCGGCGATAAGCGGAATGCTCCACGCGGCGCTTTCGATCTGCGAAAGGAACGCCGTGCAGGTGCCCGCTATCATGATGTAAATAGCGGAATGGTCAAACCGGCGCAGCCACAACTTGGTGCGCGACATGGGCCACATATTGTAGGCCAGCGAACAGCCGAGCATGGCGAAGAAACCGACGGCATAGACCGTTACCGCCATCAGTTCGGCAGGGCTGCGGAAGTTGGCCACATGGGTGATGAGATAGCTGAACCCGACGAGGCCCATCAGAATGGCGAGGCTGTGGACGATGGCGTCCGAGGCGACCTCACCCGCGCTATAGTTCCGGCCCCAATAGGCCCGCAGCTGCTCCACCGCTTCCATATCAGTGTGCGGCAGATGCATCGCCCAGCACTTCCTTGGAGGCCACGGTGGAGTCGGCGTTCATCGTATAAATCATCGGCACGCCGGTGCCGAGGTTGAGGCTTGTAATCTCTTCCGTGGTCATTGCGTCCAGCACCATGACCAGGGAGCGCAGGGAATTTCCATGGGCGGCGACCAGCACCGTCTCGCCGCGCAGCACGCGGGGCAGGATGGCTCGCATGTAGTAGGGCCACACGCGCGCGCCAGTGTCGCGCAGGCTTTCGCCCTCTTCGCCGGGGGGCGGGGTGGAGTAGGACCGGCGCCAGATATTCACCTGCTCCTCGCCCCATTTCTTGCGGGCGTCGTCCTTGTTCAGACCGGCGAGATCGCCGTAATTGCGCTCGTTGAGCGCCTCGTCGTGGATGGTTTCGAGGTTTGACTGGCCGACGCCGTCTAAAATGTGCTGACAGGTCTTTTCGGCACGCTGGAGCACGGAGGTGAAGGCGATGTCGAACTTCATTCCGCGTTCGCCCAGCGTTTTGCCGGCGTCGATGGCTTCCGCCACGCCCTGCTCCGTCAGGTCCGGGTCGCGCCAGCCGGTGAAAAGGTTCTGCTTGTTCCACTCGCTCTGCCCGTGCCGGACGAGGACGAGAGTGCCTGCTTTGTTGGTCATCACATATCTTTCAGGTTGAGCACGTCCCGCATGTCGTAGCGGCCCGGGCGTTTGTCAAAGGCCCAGAGCGCGGCACGGACCGCGCCACGGGCGAAAATCTGTCGGTCGGTGGCGCGGTGGGTGAGTTCGAGCGTCTCGCCTTCACCCGCCAGCAGCACGGAATGCTCGCCAACCACCGAACCGCCACGGAGCGATGCGAAGCCGATATCGCCCGCCTTGCGTGCGCCGGTGATGCCGTCGCGGCCCCGCGCGGCGCGTTCGGTGAGCAACACGTCGCGGCCTTTGGCGGCAGCTTCGCCCAACAGCAGCGCCGTGCCTGACGGAGCGTCGACCTTGTGGCGGTGGTGCATTTCCAACACCTCGATGTCGTAGTCGTCGGCCAGCGCCTTCGCCGCACGACGCACGAGGTCGGCCAGCACGATGACGCCGGGAGAATAATTGCCGGATTGCACGATGCGGGCATGGCGTGCGCAGGCGTCGAGGCGCGCGTCCTGCGCCGCGTCGAGGCCGGTGGTGCCGATGATGTGAACGATGCGCGCCTGCGCGGCGAGATCGGCGAAGAAGACGGTCGCATCGGGGCCGGTGAAATCCAGCACCCCATCGGCGGCGGCGAAGACAGGGAGCGGGTCGTCGGTGATGGCGATGCCGTTTGCGGCTAAGCCTGCCAACACGCCAGCATCCTGCCCGATATGTTCGCTGCCTGCCCGTTCGGTCGCGCCGGTCAGCATGACGCCGGGCACGGCGTCGATGGCAGCGATAAGAGAGCGCCCCATACGGCCGGCGGCACCGGTGACGACAAGTTTCATATCAGGCATGCGGCAAGGTCGCGGCGCGGATGAATGTGGCCGCACCCTAGCGGATGAGACCGCACTGGCAACAGCGTGGCTCTAGCGGCTGCTGACCGCCAGCGCAGTCAGCGCTTTCCAACGGAATGGAGCTTGGAATAGACACCGTCCTTGTTCAGCAATTCGCCGTGACGGCCTTCATCGACCACCTGACCACCGTCGATCACGAGTATTTTGTCGGCGCTGGCAATGGTGGACAGGCGGTGGGCAACAACAAGCGTGGTGCGTCCGCGCATAAGGGTGTCGAGCGCCTGCTGCACGAGGGATTCGGATTCGTTGTCCAGCGCCGAAGTCGCTTCGTCCAGCACTAGAATGGGCGCGTTGCGGACGATGGCGCGGGCAATGGAGAGCCGCTGGCGCTGGCCGCCTGACAAGTTGGCCCCGTCTTCACCCAGCGGCGTGTCGTAGCCTTTCGGCATGGCGGTGATGAAATCGTGCGCCTGTGCCGACCGTGCGGCAGCCTCGATCTCCACATCCGTCGCGTTGGGGCGGGCGTAGCGCAGATTGTCCCGCACGCTGCCCTGAAAAAGCACCGGCTGTTGCGACACGAAGGCGATGGACGCGCGCAACGACGCGAGCGAAACGGCGGAAATGTCCTGACCGTCGATGGTGATCCGCCCGGCGTTGGGTTCGTAAAACCTCTGAAGCAACGCCACGGTGGTGGACTTGCCACCGCCGGACGGGCCGACAAGGGCGGTGGTCTTGCCAGCTTCCGCGACGAAATTCATGCCGCGCAATACGGGCTGGGAGGTGTCTGCATCGCCGTAGTCGAAACTCACATCCTGGAAGGATACCGTGCCGCCGTCGAGCGACAGATCGGGTCCGGACGCGGTCGCGCCGCCGTCGGCCTGCACAGTGGGCGTGTCCAGCACTTCGTAAAGCATGCGCGCGTTGACGAGGCTTCGCTCAATCGTGACCTTCAGTTTCGCCAGCCGCTTGGCCGGTTCGTAAGCCATCAGCAGCGCCGTCATGAATGCGGCAAGCGAACCGGCTGAATAACCTTCGTTGACGACCCGCCAGCCGCCATAGGCGATAACACCGGCAACCGAGAGGCCCGCCAGCGTTTCCATCAGCGGTGCGGACCGGGCGACCAGCTTGGCAATCTTGTTGGCACGGCCTTCGACCTCTTCCGTCAAAGCATCGAGCCGTGCGCGCATCTGGTCTTCCATCGTAAAGGCTTTCACGATCTGGATGCCATGGGCGGTTTCCTGAATGCGGGTTGTGACCTGCGAGTTGAGATCGACTTCATCACGGGCAATCGTCTTCACCCGCCGCGCATACCGCCCCAGCGTGACCAGCGCGATGGGGCCTGCAATGAACACGATGGCGCTCATCATCGGGTCCGACCACACCATCACGCCGATCAGGCCGATGAGCGACAGCAGGTCGCGGGCACCGGCCAGCACGATGACGTTGAGCATGTCGCGGACGGCGGCGATATTCTGGTTGATCCGCGCGACCAGCGAGGCGGAATGGTGGCCTGCAAAAAACCCGACACCAAGCGACAGCAGGTGGGCGAAAACGCGCCGCTGGAAGCGGGCGACCATGTTGTTGCCTATGCGGTTGAGCGTGACCGACTGCACATAGGTCATTGCGCCTTTCAGCAGGAAGACCCCGACCACGACGCCCGCCAGCATGTAGGCGGCATCGAGATCGCCGCCGAGAAACACCTTTTCCACAACCGGCCCCATGAGCCAGGCCGAAAACGCTGTCGTTCCGGCGATCACCATGAGGGCGATGATCGCGATGATATAATCGCGACGGTAGGCGGAGAAATTTTCCCGCACCATCCGCGACAGCACACCGGCTTCGTCGCCGGAACGGGTCAACAATTTGGAAAAGGAAGCCATACTCGCCTCTTAGGCAGAGGCGGACATAAAGCCTACGGCATTCCGGTGCTTACGGGGCGAAGGGGCGGTGCCTGTGTCGGTTATGCCACGCCTTGCCCATTAGCTGTTCACGTCACTTCACCCATGTGCGGTCGTGGATGTCGAGGCTGTAGGCGGTGGGGTTCTCGGCGTAGGCGGCCAGTCCAGCCAGTGCAGGCAGATCTGCGGTAATTGCCAAAGTCGCCACACTTTCCATGAACGCCCGGTGAGGTGCCTTGTCCTCGAAGGCGGCGCGGAAACCACTCGCGTGCAGAAACGGCAGGATTTTGGTGGTGATACCGCCGCCCAGATAGACCCCGCCGGCCGCATAGGTCGTGAGCGCCAGATCGCCTGCCACGCGGCCCAAGCCCGTGCAGAACAAGTCCAGCGCCTCTTGTGCATGGGATTGGGGGGCGTGGGACGCATCGCCACGCTCCCAGTCCGCCAGCGCGGCGGTGGAAACGCTGGACGGATCGTGGAAGAGCTGGTCCGCTCCGTCAGTAAGGCAGATCGCGCGATACAGATTGACCAGCCCGTCACCGCACAGAACCTGCTCGGCGGAAATGCGCCCGTCGATGGCGTCGAGATGCTGCCAGATAGCGGCCTCCCGCTCGGTGCGCGGTCCGAGGTCAATATGGCCGCCTTCGCCTGCCACGGGCACCCAGACACCGCCCGCGCGCACCAGCGTGCCGACACCCAAACCCGTGCCGGGGCCGATGACGGCGCGGGTGTGGTCGCGGGTGCGGGAGACAGTGCCGATCGGCGTTACGTCATCCTTCCCCAAGGCGGGCAATGCCAATGCCTGAGCCTCGAAATCGTTGAGCAGAACCAGCTCGCATATGCCGGTCATCGTCAGAAATGGCGCGGGGCGGATGACCCAATGGGCATTGGTAAGGTCCAGTCCATCGGCCAGAATCGGGCCAGCCGCAGCCACCACGGCGCGTTTGGGGGTCGCCCCCTCACCCAGCACGACATCGCAAACAGCTTTTTCCAAAGTCGGATAATCCGCCGTGGCAAAGGTCGGAAAGGCGCGCAACGGCGTGCCGGGGGCGTCAAGCACACGAAAACGGGTGTTGGTGCCCCCGATATCGGCCAAAAGAACGGGAAAGGCTGCGCTATCCATCGACGAGGGCTCCGGCGCGGTGTGAGCCGCAATACAGGTCATACGTTGCAACGCCTGTAACGCTCTGGCACATTGTTTTTCAACCACGGGCACATCAGTCACGACCCGTGCGACATATCATCAGGAAGGGAATTCCATGAAAAAATTGATGCTTGGCCTCGCGGCTGCAGCCTTCGGCACCATCGCCGTAGCTGGTTCGGCTTTCGCCGACGCCCATAGCGGCGTGAAACCCGCCGTCGTCTATGACATGGGCGGCAAGAACGACAAATCCTTCAACGAAGCAGCCTTTACCGGCGCGGAACGCTTCAAGGAAGAAACCGGCGTCGAATACGAGGATTTCGAAATCCAGAACGACGCCCAGCGTGAGCAGGCGCTGCGCCGTTATGCCGAACGGGGCAACAACCCTGTCGTCGCCATCGGCTTCTCGCAGGCAGCAGCCGTCGAGAAAGTCGCCAAGGAATTTCCCGACACCAAGTTCGCAATCGTCGATATGGTCGTGGAACAGCCCAACGTGCGCTCCATCCTGTTCGCAGAGCATGAGGGTTCCTTCCTCGTCGGCGTGATGGCCGCAAAGGCGTCCAAGTCCGGCAAGGTCGGTTTCGTCGGCGGCATGGACATCCCGCTCATCCGCAAGTTCGCCTGCGGCTACGTGCAGGGCGTCAAATCGGTCGATGCGAACTACGAAGTGTTCCAGAACATGACGGGTACCACGCCGGCGGCCTGGGGCGATCCGGTCAAGGGCGGTGAGCTTGCCAAAAGCCAGATCGATCGCGGCGCGGACGTCGTCTATCACGCGGCAGGCGGCACCGGCATCGGTGTGCTTCAGGCAGCAGCCGACGCTGGCGCTCTCGGCATCGGTGTAGACTCCAACCAGAATGGCATGCACCCGGGCAAGGTTCTCACCTCCATGCTCAAGCGCGTCGACAACGCCGTTTATGACGCCTTCATGGACGTGAAGAATGACGAATGGTCCGCAGGTTTCGACATCAAGGACCTGAAAGCCGGTGGTGTGAGCTACGCCATGGACGAGAACAACGCAGACCTCGTCACCGACGATATCAAGATGGCTGTGGAAGCAGCCGAAGCAGGTATCAAGGACGGCTCCATCGTGGTCCACGACTACATGAGCGACTCAGCCTGCCCGATCCAGTAATCGGCACGCCCATTCGCTAGAACTGCCAAAGCCGCTTCGGGAAACCGGGGCGGCTTTTTGGTGGGCGCATGGTGAAGGTCCGTTTCCGCGGCCACGCAATCCAGTTTCGCACAAGTGGACCCGTTGCGTTCACCACTTGGTATTGCTGTCCGCTCAATAATGAGAACCGGTAGGCGAGCAGACACCGTTTCTTCGCCATCGGTCCCGATAGTGGATCATTGCCCCTGTTGCGGGGAATACGGACAGGAGACGAACGGACATGACCGGCAGCAGCGCCGCAATTCAAGACGCAAGCATCGGGTTCGGCGCGAGCCACGCCCATTCATCGGCGATCGATTTTTCGTTTCTGAACGAGCGCAACGCCAACGGCGCGCTGATGACACTGCTGTCGCATCTGCAGGACGGGGTTTGCCTGTTCGACAGGGACCAGCGCCTAATTGCATGCAACGA
Organism: uncultured Alphaproteobacteria bacterium; assembly: GCA_963841615.1. Classification (GTDB taxonomy): domain Bacteria; phylum Pseudomonadota; class Alphaproteobacteria; order Rhizobiales; family Rhizobiaceae; genus Pseudahrensia. The sequence continues at coordinate 424,651 of CAWJDI010000005.1, forward strand.
CAAATATGCTGAAATCTATCACATTCCCACCGAACTGACCCGCCCCGGCACAACACTGTTACAGGTTCTGCAACAGCGTATCGCCGTCAAGAACATGCCGAAAATGGAAGGCGAAGCCTATATCGCCAACCGCATGAAGGCTGTCCGCGACGCCAAGGAGAACAACGAGGTTCACCATATGCAGGACGGGCGCGTGCTTTCCGTGCGCCACAAGCCACTGCCCGATGGCGGATGGCTGACGACCCATTCCGATATCACCGAAATCTACGGTCTCAAGCAGGAGATCGAGCACATGGCGTTTCACGACCCGCTGACGGGGCTGGCCAACCGCAGGCGCATCGAGGGGCTGCTGGAGGATTCCATCGAATGCTGCGCGCCCTCACAGCTTGTGGCGCTGACATTCGTAGACCTCGACGGGTTCAAGGCCATTAACGACCGACATGGCCACCCGACCGGCGACGAAGCGTTGAAAGTGCTTGCCGAAAGACTAAACGGATGTTTCCGTGAAAAAGATATCGTCGCCCGTCTCGGCGGCGACGAGTTCGCCGTTCTGCAATACGCCGTTCCGGGACCGGAAATCCTGCCCGTTAGTGCCGGACGTATCGTGGCAAGCCTGTCGCAGCCATTGCGGCTGAGCGGGGGGCGCATATCCGTGACGGCAGGCGCAAGTGTCGGCGTTGTCTATCTCGACGACAGCAATGCGCGGGCCTCGGAGGTCTGGCGGCAGGCGGATACCTGCATGTATGACGTCAAGCGCGGCGGCGGCTCGGACTACGACATCCGCGCTTTCGACGCCCGGCCATCCTATTCCGCTGTGGCGTAGCTGGATTAAACGGACGCATCGGGCGTGGCGTGCCCGGTGACAGGGCGATTGTCGGACAGGCGTGCGCTGAACGCATCAAAAAATTGTCCGGCCAGTTTCTTGGCCGTTGAGTCGATCAAACGACCGCCCAGTTGCGCGATCTTGCCGCCGACCTTGGCATCCACGTCATAGTCGAGCCGCGTGCCGGTGCCCTCCTCGGTCAACCGCACTTTAGCCTCACCCTTTGCAAAGCCTGCAATACCACCCTTGCCCTCGCCTACGATGGTGTAGCTTTCCGGCGGATTGAGATTTTCCAGCCGCACTTCGCCGGTGAACGTCGCCTTCACGGGCCCGATCTTGAGACCGACTTTCGCGGCAAGGTCGGTCGGCGTTTCCATCGTCAGTTCCTGACAGCCGGGAATGCAGTCTCGCAACACGTCCGGATCGTTCAGCGCCTGCCAGACCGCTTCGCGGGAAGCGGGGATGAGGTGTGAGCCGTTGATTTCCATGAAGCGGTAGCCGTCTGACATGAGTGAAGGTTCAGGCTATCAGCGCGATTCTGGTGCAACAAGCCGCTTTTGTCGCAACCAACCGCGCAACGATGTGGACGGCGCGCGGTCGGGCGTGGCAAGAGCGGTGGGATGGCCCGCCCCCGCTTCAAATCCGACCGTGCGAAAAACGCCGCGCCGCGCCTAAAGCGACGTAAAGCGGAGCCGAAAGTGGACACACCCAAAACCGTCGAGGCTGTAGCACCGCCTCGTACACCCGTTGCCAAACGCGACGGACACCGCCTGCCGGAAACGACCGGCATGGTTCTCGATGTGGCTGGGGACCGCGATTATGCGCTGCTCGATTCCGGCCTGTCGCCGGATGGACAGGGCGGCATGACGGGTGAGAAGCTGGAGCGCTACGGTGCGCTGACCATACGCCGCCCGGAGGGGCAGGCCGTATGGCACAGGACGTTGCCTGACGCCGACTGGAACAGGGCGGACGCTACGTTCACCGGCGATGACGCCGATGAAGGCCGCGCCGACCGTGGACGATGGGCCTTCCGTGCCGAGCCAATCGAGACATTTCCGATGGCATTCGACCACCTGCCCTATCTCGGTCGTTTTACCGCCTTTCGCCATACCGGCGTGTTTCCCGAACAGGCGGTCCACTGGCGCTCCATGGCCGGCATCATCGCGCGAGCAGAACGCCCGGTCCGCGTGCTGAACCTGTTCGGCTATACCGGTCTTGCATCACTGGTTGCGGCAAAAGCGGGCGCGGAGGTGACCCATGTGGATGCCTCGAAAAAGGCCATCCAGCAGGCGCGGGAAAACGGCGATGTGGCAGGGCTGAACGATGCGCCGATCCGCTGGATTTGCGACGACGCATTGAAGTTTTGCGAGCGCGAAGTGCGGCGGGGCAATACCTACGATATCATCCTGCTCGACCCGCCCGCCTACGGACGCGGGCCAAAGGGCGAGACATGGCACCTGTTCGACGACCTGCCCCACATGTTAGACACAGTGCGCGACCTGCAAAGCGAAAAACCGTTAATGACGGTGCTGACGGCCTATGCCATCCGCGCCAGCCATTTTGCGATCCATGAGGCGATGCAGGATGCGTTTGCCGGAATGGACGGCAGGCTGGAAAGCGGCGAACTTGTGCTGGTTCAGGAGAACGGCGGGCGGCGGCTTTCGACCTCCATGTTCACGCGCTTTCTCGCCGACGGGGTGTCTTTGTGAGCGCGAAACGCGAAGGCCGCGTTGAGGAGATCACATCGCCGTCCAACCCGCGCATCAAATCCATCAAGGCGCTGGCGATGAAGAAGACCCGCGACCGTGAGCGTCTGTTTCTCGCGGAAGGCACGAAGCTCGCCACCGATGCGCTGGACGCCGGATGGACGATCCGGATGCTGGTGATATCTCGACATGCCGGCGATTCCGCTCTGGCGGCAAAAGTGAAAGCGTGCGGAGGAGACATCCTCCTCGTGCCGGACAAGTTGCTCACCGCCATCACGCGCCGCGACAATCCGCAGGCCGTGGTCGCGGTCATCGAGCAACGTGATGCGGGTCGACATTGCGGTTCCGGCCGGCAACATCGTCTGGCTTGCCCTCGACCGGGTGCGCGACCCCGGCAATCTGGGCACCTGTTTCCGCACAGCCGAGGCGCTGGGGGTGGAGGCCATCGTGCTGGTGGGCGATACGACGGACCCCTACGCGCTCGAAACGGTGCGGGCGACGATGGGGGCGTTTTTCCACGTGCCGTTTCACCGGATGGACGAGGCGGCGTTCATCGCATTTGCGGATGAATGGAAGCAGAGCGGGCAGGTCGTCGGCACGCACCTGGAAGGCTCCGTCGACCACCGCACCATCGACTATTCCAACACCCCGCAACTCATCCTCATGGGCAATGAGCAAGCCGGGCTGACGCCGCCGCTGGCGAATGCCAGTTCGCAGCTGGCCCGCATTCCCATGAGCGGCACCGCCGACAGCCTCAATCTTGCTGTCGCCACCGGCATCATGCTGTTCGAGTGCCGAAGGCACGCACTGTGAATACCACCTTGAAAGCACTAGCCGTCGTCCTTCTCGTTGCGTTCGATCAGGCGACCAAGTGGGCGACTGAAGCGTTTTTGCCATGGCAGCAGGACGTGGAGTTCCTGCCCTTCATTGCCCTGTTCCGCACCTACAATACGGGTGTCGCCTTCTCCATGTTCGATGGCGCGTCATCCTGGACATTGGCGGCACTGACAATCGCCATCGTCATTTTCGTGCTGGTGCTGTGGTGGCGCACGCCTGCCGGCAGGCCGTTGGCGCATATCGGTTTCGCGCTGATCGTGTCCGGCGCTATCGGTAACCTGATCGACCGGGTGTGGCACGGATATGTGATCGACATGATCCGCGTGCATACCGAAACTTGGTCGTTCGCCATCTTCAACGTGGCCGACAGCTATATCAGCGTCGGTGCCGCAGCGATCATTCTTGACGAAGTGCTTTCGATGCGGAAGCAATCACCAAAACCGAAACAGGATTCCACACCATGAGCAGCTTCAAGGCCATTCAGATTTCGCGCGATGAGGATAAAAAGCAATCCGTCGATGTGGTGGACCTGCACGACGACGATCTGATGGACGGGGACGTGACGGTCGCGGTGGAAGCGACCACCGTCAACTACAAGGACGGGCTGGCCATCACCGGCAAGAGCCCGGTCGTGCGCCATTGGCCGATGGTGCCGGGCATCGATTTCGCGGGCACGGTGACGGCGTCCGACAACCCGGATTTCGCCGAAGGCGATGCGGTCATTCTCAACGGATGGGGCGTCGGCGAAGGCCATTGGGGCGGCTATGCGGAGCGGGCGCGGGTCAACGGCGACTGGCTCATCAAGCGTCCCGACGCCATTTCCGCCAAGCGGGCAATGGCCATCGGCACGGCGGGTTATACGGCGATGCTTTGCGTCATGGCGCTGGAAGCCCATGCCATCACGCCGGACCGCGGGCCTGTGCTGGTGACGGGGGCCAATGGCGGCGTCGGCTCGGTCGCCATCGCGCTGCTGTCGAAGATGGGCCACGAGGTCATCGCCTCCACAGGGCGTATGGACGAGAGCGATTTTCTCAAAGGCCTTGGCGCGAGCGAAATCATCGACCGCAACGAATTGTCCGAGAAAGGCCGCCCGCTGGGCAAAGAGCGGTGGGCCGGAGCAGTCGATGCGGTCGGCTCGCATACATTGGCCAATGTGCTGGCGCAGACGAAATACGGCGGCGCGGTTGCCGCCTGCGGTCTGGCGCAGGGCTTCGACCTGCCCGCAACAGTCATGCCCTTCATTCTGCGCGGCGTGTCGCTGCTCGGTATCGATTCCGTGATGGCGCCCCGCGTCGTGCGCGAGGAGGCGTGGTCACGCCTCGCTAGCGACCTCGATATGGACAAGCTGGATGCGCTGACCACGGAAATCGGCTTTGATGACCTGATCCCGACAGCGCACGACATTGTCGATGGCAAGGTGCGCGGGCGCGTTGTGGCGTTGCTTTAAGCGCCCGCCATACACCAGGCCAGAATGGCCTTCTGCGCGTGGAGACGGTTCTCGGCTTCATCGAAGACGACGCTGTTAGGGCCGTCCATGACTGCGTCCGTGACTTCCTCGCCCCGCTTGGCGGGGAGGCAGTGGAGGAACAGGGCGTCGGCTTTTGCCTTGGCCATCAGCGCCTCGTCCACGGCGAAAGGAGCGAATGTGTTGGCACCGGCACCGACCGGATCGAAACCCATCGATACCCATTTATCGGTGACGACGGCATCCGCGCCCGTCACCGCTTCGACGGCATCGGTGGTCAGCACCACGTCACCGCCTTCCGCGCGCGCCCAATCAACGAAACGCTGGATCGGCTCACGGCCTTTGGGCGTGGCAATCGCCATCTCGAAGTTAAAGCGCGCGGCGGCCTCGATGAAGGAATGGACGACATTGTTGCCATCTCCAGTCCACGCAATCCGCTTGCCCGCGATGCACCCACGGTGCTCCTCGAATGTCATGACATCGGCCATGATCTGGCACGGGTGGGTGTCGTCGGTCAGGCCGTTGATGACAGGCACGGTGGCGTGTTCGGCCAGTTCCAGAAGCCGGTCGTGCTTGGTGGTGCGGATCATGATGGCGTCCACATAGCGTGACAACACACGGGCCGTGTCGGCAATCGTTTCCTCTCCGGACCCGAAATGACTGTCGGCGCCGAGCAGCACGGTAGAGCCACCGAGCTGGCGCACACCCACATCGAAGGAAATGCGTGTGCGGGTCGACGGCTTGTCGAAAATCATCGCCAGCACCTTGCCTTCAAGCGGTCGTGGCGAGGCTCCCGCCCTCGTGGCAGCCTTCATTGCCACCGCATCGTCCAGCATGGCGCGCAGGTCGGCGGCGGAGACCGTGGAAAGGTCGAGGAAGTGGCGCGGCATATCAGACGCTCATTTTAGATAAGGCCGCATCCATCTTGCCGATGGCCTCGGCAATATCTTCGATGGTGACGTTCAGCGGAGGCATCAGCCGCACCACGTTGTCACCGGCGGGCACGGCCAGCAGGCGGGCATTACGGAAAGCGGCGACGACATCCACGTTGGGCACCTTGCATTTGATGCCGAGCAACAGGCCTTCACCGCGCACCAGTTCTATAATGTCGGCATGGGTATCGGCCAGTTCGGCAAGGCGCTGGCGCATGTCGCGGCCCTTCTCGGCCACGCCGTCGAGAAAGCCGTCCTCCAGCACCACGTCCAGCACCGCATTGCCGACGGCCATAGCGAGCGGGTTGCCACCATAGGTCGTACCGTGGGTGCCCGGTTGCATGGCGGAGGCCGCCTCTTCCGTGGCGAGGCAAGCGCCGACGGGAAAACCGCCGCCAATGCCCTTGGCAATGGCCATGATGTCCGGCTCTGCGCCCTCGATCCACTGGTGGGCGAACAGGCGACCCGTCCGCCCGATGCCGCATTGCACCTCGTCGTAGATCAGCAGGATGCCATGTTCGTCGCACATATCCCGCAAACCGCGCAGGCACTGGTGGGGCACCGGGCGGATGCCGCCTTCCCCCTGCACCGGCTCGATGAGGATCGCCGCCGTGGTCTCGCCGACTGCCGCCTTCAACGCCTCATGGTCGCCGAAGGGCAGGTTGACGAAACCGGGCACGGCGGGGCCGAAACCCTTCATGTATTTCTCGTTGCCACCGGCCGTAATCGCTGCCAGCGACCGGCCGTGAAACGCACCCTCGAACGTGATGATATCAACCCGGTCCGGGCGGCCATTGTCGTAATGCCAGCGGCGGGCGGTCTTGAAGGCGCATTCGAGGCTTTCGGTGCCGGAATTGGTGAAGAATACCCGCTCGGCGAAGGAGTTTTCGCACAGGCGTTCGGCCAGACTTTCCTGCTGCGGGCTCTCGTAGAGGTTGGAGACGTGCCATAGCTTGTCCGCCTGCTCCTTCAGCGCCGCTACAAGGTGCGGATGCCCGTGGCCTAACGAATTGACCGCGATACCGGCTGCGAAATCGAGATATTCCTCCCCGTCCGTCGTGAACAGGCGCGAGCCTTCACCGCGCTCGAAACGGAACGGAGCGCGGGCAAAGGCTGCAAAAAGCGGCGCTTGCGAATTAGGCGATGCGGACATGGGACAATTCCGAAATTCTGGACGTTGCAATGAAAAACACCGCTGGCGGGCGGTGTGGAAGCAAGACCTTTTACGGGGTGGCCACCTTTAGTCAATCTGTTCACCGGACCGCTGAGCCCGAGCATGCGGGGCAGATTTGCTGCTGTTCACCCTTTGGAAACCATTTTTGGCACGGTGATTCCTTCATCTGGGGACAAAATGAAAAAATGATTCGCAGCGCGCTTCCACCGCTTGCCGGGCCGGTGGGTGCATCCTAGGTTGGGTCCAACAATCGTCCCGCACCTGTCGGGCGATCAATAAACGGACATTTCCGCCCATTCCGAAACATCGAGGATGGTTTGAACCTGCGACAGCCGTCGCAGGCTCGGGAAAGCCGTTCCATCCGCCCATCGACCGATGATGGCGCGGCGAGAGAGTGCAAGGAGTGCCCCATGTCGTGGACCGATGAGCGCGTTTCGCGTCTGACAAAACTCTGGCAGGATGGCCTGTCCGCCAGCCAGATCGCTGCTGACCTAGGCGGCGTGACGCGCAATGCCGTGATCGGCAAGGTGCATCGCCTCGGCATGTCCAACCGCGACAAGCCCGCCGGCACCGGTGGCAAGAAGGCCGCAACCGCCGACAAGTCCGCCTCGAACCAGCGCCGCAAGACCGAGCCGCGGCGTGTCGGGTCCGGCACACCAGTCGGGCAACCGGCCGGTGGTTCCGCGCAGCCTACCTTTGCCCGCACGGCACAGCGGTCTTCCGCCGGGGCCACGATGGGCAACGCTGCGCTGAAAATGGAGATGGAAGAGGATGTGGCCGAAGCGCCTGCACCCCACCAGGCAGCCGAGGATGTCGTCATCCCCATTTCGCGTAAACTCGACCTGTTGCAGCTGACCGAAAGCACCTGCAAATGGCCCACGGGCGACCCGACGATGCCCGGCTTTTCTTTCTGCGGACACCAGACCTCGGAAGACAAACCCTATTGCGAACACCACGCCAAGATTGCTTTCCAACCGCCGAGCGAGCGCCGTCGTCGTCGTTAATCGACGTCACGCCGAAAGAACCTCGCCAAGTCTGCGGTGACGTGCAAGGTAGTGCCATGAACCAAGCAGGTGCTGTTGCCGCATCGCAGGCTTGTTTGTGAGCAATCGTGAGCGCCAGACCGGCATGAAACGCATTTCCATCGGAACATTGCTGTCGCTTTTGATTCTGGCAATCGCGCTACCGGTCGCTTTGTTCATCGTCATTCTCATCAGTCAGTTGCAGGCGTCCGAACGCTCGGCACTCGAACGGCGCACGTTGCGGGATGCCGTTTCCATCGCTCAGGCTGTGCGGCCTGTTATCGACCAAATGACATCCACGCTAAGATTGGTGTCCGCCACCGCAGAGCTCCGCAATGGCGACATGCCCGGTTTTCACGCCCGCACGCAGGCGGCGCTCGCTGGAGTGGAGACTTACATCATCGTTGTCGATGAAACGGGCCAACAGCTGCTCAACACAAGGGTGCCATACGGTACGCCTCTGGGAAAGACGTCCGATCTGGATGGCCTGGAGCGCGCGCTTGCCAGTGGAAACCGCTATGTTTCCAACGTCTTCTTCGGGCACACGAGCGGCGCATGGGTGTTCAATGTGATGACGCCCCTGCCGGCCTATCCCAACAGCGCGGCCCGCGCCGTCATCACCACACGCAATGCGGGCGAACTGGCACCGGCGCTTGACCGTCTGAGCCTGCCGGACGGATGGAAGGCGGCTATCGTTGACCGGGCGGGCAACATCATCCTGTCGAGCGATGAGGCGTTGTTGAAACCCGGGGAGATCGTTCCATTGCCCAACGGTACAACCGTCGACGACATCGCCGGTGAGACCGGCACGCAGCAGATCACGGACCGGAACGCGAATTACGATCTCGTCGGCTTTTCCACCATCGGTGACACCGGCTGGAAGACGATGGTTTGGGGCTCGATCGACGAGGCGCAGGGGTCGATTCTGCAGACATGGCGGATGCTGATCTTTTTCGGCTTGATCTTTGCGCTGATTTCCGGCCTCGCGCTCTATTTCTTCTCCCGCACGCTGACCAAGGCCGTGCAGAACATTTCCGACATGGCGCACCGGGTCGGCGAGGGAGAAATCGTCTCTCCTGCCACGTCGCGCATCGTCGAGTTCGATTCAGTCGCCAAGGCGCTATCGGATGCTTCCTTCGACCGCAACGAGCGCGAGGAGACGATCACCACCGTGATGCGGGAATTGTCTCATCGCACCAAAAACCTGATCTCGGTGGTGCTGTCGATGGTGCGCCAGTCGGCACGCCGGGCGCAGGACTCGAAGGTGATGATCGACACACTGATCAACCGCATTCTCGGCCTCGGCCAGTCCATCGACCTGCTGACGGCGCGGGACTGGGGCAGCGTACCGTTGCGTGACCTGTTGGCGCGCCAGCTGGGGTCGTTTGGGACCGTCGACGGCAATGTGCGGCTGGAAGGACCACGGATCAATCTAAAACCGGAAGCCGTGCAGCATCTCGGCATGGGATTTCACGAACTGGCCACCAATGCCGTCAAATACGGTGGGTTGAGCGTGCCGGCCGGGCAGCTGGTGGTGGTGTGGGACATCGTTGAAACTGACGGTGTGGAACGCATCGAACTAACATGGACCGAAAGCGGCGGCCCGAGTGTCGTTGCACCCACGACAAACGGGTTCGGCACACAGATACTCGACCGCGTCGTTCCGGCGGCGTTGAAAGGCACCTGCACGCTGGATTACGCACCGAAGGGGCTGGTGTGGACGCTGAACGCCCCTCTTGACCGGCTGGTTCTTTCCACCGCGCGGGACGGAAACAAACCGCCCGTTTGACAACGCCGATGGCGTTTGAGAGCCTCCCGGCAACCTTCCTGCCAACGGTCTTTCGCCATGCTCGACATCACGGTTTCCGGCACCAAGCGCCAACTCGATCTGGATGATCCGAAACTGCCGGACTGGATCGCCGATGAAGCGTTTGGTGCGGGCCATTATCCCTATGACAAGAAGCTGAAGAAATCCCGATACGAGAAGCAGCTCGACGCGCTGCATCTGGAACTGGTCAAGGCGCAGGCGCACCGGCTGGAAACCGGCCAGCGGGTCATGATTCTGTTCGAGGGTCGTGATGCTGCGGGCAAAGGCGGCACGATTGGTGCGTTCCGGGAATATATGAATCATCGCTACACGCGCACCGTTGCGCTGACAAAGCCGACCGAAACCGAGAGCGGGCAATGGTATTATCAGCGCTACATTCACCACTTCCCGACCGCGGGTGAAATGGTGCTCTTTGATCGCTCCTGGTACAACCGTGCCGGGGTCGAACCGGTGATGGGTTTCTGCACGCGGGAGGAGCATGTGCAGTTCCTGCACCAGACTCCGCAATTCGAGCGCATGATCGTCGAGGAGGGTATTTCGCTGTTCAAGATCTGGCTCAATGTGGGTCAGGAAATGCAGATCGAACGCTTTCACGACCGCCGCCATAACCCGCTGAAAAGCTGGAAACTGTCGCCGATGGATTTGCAGGCGTTGCAGCGGTGGGACGACTATACCAAAGCCCGCGATCAGATGCTGGAAGCGACCCATACGGAGTTCGCGCCCTGGACGATCGTCCGCTCCAACGACAAGCGCCGCGCCCGTATTGAAGCCATCCGCCATGTGCTGCGGGCGCTGGACTATGAGGGCAAAGATACGGACGCGATCGGCGAGCCGGACCCGCTTATCGTCGGGCAACAGCCGGGCTTTCTGAATGAGGCAGGTGCCTAAGGCGCCACAATCAGCTCGGCTCTATGATCCTGCACGGACGCGGATACCGGCAATTTCCAGCCCGCGCTGCCCGTCGGTCAGGTCGGTGCTGAAGCCGAGATAGGCCTCACGGCCCGCTGGCAGGTCAGCGTTCTCCGTCAACACGTCGAAGATGTGGGAGACCTGCCCTTCGTCCACCTCGAACCGCTTGCGCCCGCAGGTGCCGAGTGCGTCGAATTCACAGAAGATGCCGATCTGCTGCCCGCTGCCATCAGCCCCGCGGGCGACGACTTCGAACGTGGCGGCCTTGCCTGCGATTTCGGTGGCAATGCCCCGTGGAATACGAATCAGGATGGTGCCGTTTTCCGTATTGTTGGCAGATGTGATGAGCGCAATCTGCCTGCCGTCCTGCTCGATCAGTTCCGCTGTACCCCGGTCACCGGCCACGATATTGCCCGCGTCCCGCGCAGGGTCGAAGACCGTCAACCACGGGCCTTCGCCCTCAGCCTGCCCTGACCCGTCATTGGCATCGGGCCGGAACGGGCCAAGCTCCGTAACCTGCTGCGGGTTGGGGACGGAGCCATCGGCGCGCTCGTTGAGCAGGCCGGTGCCAAAGGAATAGAGCCACCACAGGGCTACCCCGAGACCGGTCAGGATAATGACCCAAGCCAGCATCTTCGCATAGGGCCGCCGTTTGCGGAGCGCGCGGCCATCGTAATCCGGCGGCGTCTCGCGTGGTTCGGCTGCAAACCCGTCCGATTGTGCGGCGGACGCCCTGTCTGCGGCGTGCGGCGCGACGGCAGAAGCCGGGAATGCGTCATCATCGCGTTCCACCGGTGCAGGGTCACGCCGGGCGGAAAAGCCAAGATCGTCGTGGGACGCGCTGCGAACCTGCTCCGGGTTCACAGCGATGGTCGGCGTCTCCACCGGCTGTTGCATGGACGGGTTGGGTGTCGGGGCGGATGACAGGTCGTCTGCCGGTTGCTCACCGTCAACTGACACGGAGGGCACTTCCGGTTGCAGCCGCTCCGGACGGGACATGGAGGGTGGCATCGGATGCGGTGCCGATTGGCGCGGTTGCGGAACCTGGGCCTGCACCGGCTGGTGGTCCGCCTCGATGGTTTCAATGGCCGCGTTCAGCCGGTCACGCTGCATTTGCACGGCGTTTTCGTCGAGAGACCCGTTCTGCGCCAGCATGCGTTCGAGTGCCGCGCGGGACGAGTCGTAGATTGCCGCCCGCTGCTCCGGCCCCGCCTCACCACCGCCTGTACCTGCGTGGTTGGCGATGGCCTTGCGGATCAAATCCTCGAAACCTGCCACGTGAAATTCCTCCGACACCCCAACGCGCTGGAATGGCACGTGATAGCCCTGACCCTAGGCGGTATAGGAGCGATTGCAAACACCTCGAATGAACGGTCCACGATTGACGTTTGCGTAAGAATTGGACACGGTCGGGGCCATTCATTCCTGCCGGACGACGCGCCCCATGACCCTGCCCGCAATTCTAAAAGACAACCTGCGTCTGCCCGCCGTGGCTGCCCCGCTGTTCATCATTTCGCACCCGCCGCTGGTGATCGAACAGTGCAAGGCGGGTGTGGTCGGCTCCTTTCCCGCACTCAACGCACGGCCCCAGTCGCAACTGGACGAATGGCTCGATGAAATCACCGGCGCCCTTGGGCCGGACGACGCGCCGTTCGCCGTCAACCAGATCGTCCACAAATCCAACGCCCGGCTCGAGGACGATCTGGCCTCCTGCGTGAAATACAAGGTGCCGATCGTCATCACGTCGCTCGGCGCGCGGCCCGAGGTCAACGAGGCGATCCATTCCTATGGCGGCATTGTGCTGCACGACATCATCAACGACCGCTTTGCCCACAAGGCCATCGAAAAGGGCGCGGACGGCCTCGTCGCCGTAGCCGCCGGTGCCGGTGGCCATGCGGGCACGTTGTCTCCCTTTGCGCTGGTTCAGGAAATCCGTGAATGGTTCGACGGGCCGTTGCTGCTATCCGGCTCTATCGCCACCGGCAGCGCCGTGCTGGCGGCGCAAGCGATGGGTGCCGACATGGGTTATATTGGTTCCGCCTTCATCGCGACCACGGAAGCGCGCGCGCAGGATTCCTACAAAGAGATGATCGCGGGTTCGAAGGCTGACGACATCGTCTATTCCAACCTCTTCACAGGCGTTCACGGCAACTACCTGAAAGGCTCCATCGTCGCTGCCGGCATGGACCCGGACGACCTGCCGGAAAGCGATCCGTCCGCCATGAACTTTGGCGACAATGCCGTAAAAGCCTGGAAGGACGTTTGGGGGTCCGGCCAGGGCATCGGGGCGATCAAGGAAGTGGTGCCCACGCGCCAGTTGGTCGATCGGATGGTTAACGAGTACGAAACGGCCAGAGCGCGGATCACCGCTTAGAACGCGAACTCTTTACCGCCCCTTTCCGTAAGTTCGGGCAGGGAGAAAGCCGGCTCATGTTCTACATCTGATGACCGTCTTAACGCGCCGCACATGGCTGAAGGGCGTGCATTGGGCGATGCTGCCGCTGTTCGTATGGTTCATGCTGGTGCAGCCTTCCGACGTGGAGCGGATCGGGCGCGGGGCGGTGCTGTTCCATTCGGTCATGGGGCTGGTTTTCGTCACGCTCGCTCTCTTGTGGTCGGGTGACTATTTCCGCCGCGGGCTGGCGGGGCGACCGGGGCCGAAGCTGACGGCGCGGGCGCGAACATTTCACCGGATCATCCACAAGGCGCTGATCTGGGGCATCTTTTTGGTGGCCCTGACCGGCTTCCTGCTCGGCCTCACATCCTCGACGCTGTTGTTTGCGGGCGGTTTTGTGCCCATCGCCCCGCCGCTGGGCCTGCCACGGGCCAACGATTGGGTGGGGCTGGTTCATTCGGTGGAGTTCTACGGGCTGGCGGCGCTCGCCGTCGCCCATGCGGCTTTCCACATCTGGCGGCATGTCTGGCTCGGCGACAATGCCCTGCGGATCATGCTGCCGAAGGCTTTGGGCCGATTTCTCTGACGGTCAGGGATAACGGTTGCCGTCAGCCGTTGCGACCGGGTTCGGCTGGGTCGCTGGAAAACAATGCGATCTTGTTACCCTGCGGGTCGCGCAGATAGCCCACGTAAAAATGCGGTCCATAGGCATCGCGAAAGCCGGGTTGGCCTTCGTCGGAACCGCCTGCGGAAAGCGCGGCGGAGTGAAGGTTACGCACCTGCCTTTGATTGCTTGCTTCAAACGCGATCATCGCGCCGTTGCCTGCCGAGGCCGGATGACCGTTGAAGGTTGGCTTGACGTAGAAGTCCGGCAGAGCCACCGCCTGCCCCGACTGTTTGGGCAGCACATAGCTCAAACCTTCCGGCCCTTGTTCCAAACTGTAATTCAGGGCAGGCAGAAACGCATCGTAGAACAGTTTCGCCCGCGCCATGTCGTCAGCACCGACGGTGACATAGGCAATCACGGCGCCTGTTCCTTCCTGGCAGCGGCCTACTGCGCCGAAACCGTCTTCAGGTAAGCGATCACGTCGCGCCGTTCGTCTTCCTTCTTGAGGCGAAAGGCCATTTTGCTCCGCGCTTTCGGGTCATCCAGTTTGGCGCGCAGATAATTTCTGGGATGTTCCAGATAGGCGAAAATCTCGTCCTCGTTCCACACCAGACCGGCTTCACCGGCTGCGACAATGCTGTTGCCGTAGCGATAATCTTCATAGGTGCCGGCCGTGCGTCCGATCACGCCCGTTAGGACCGGCCCGACCTTGTTCTTGGCACCTTCCCCGGCAGCGTGGCAGGCGGAACATTTCTTGAAGACTTTCTTACCGGCCACCGCATCGCCTTCCTGCGCTTGCGCGGGTGCGGCAAACGAAACGCAGGCGGCAAGGGCAACGGCGGGAATACCGGATTTGATGAATACGATCATGGGGAGCCTTCAGAAGGATCAGCGCCCGACAGCAGGCCACTTTCACTCCCCACTATTCCACGGGTTCAGGTGCGGCGCAATTTTCCGAAGGTCACAGCTGCGCTACCGCCCGCTTTCGCGCCAGTTGCTTGCCGGATAAACGCCCAGCACGTGCTTTTCGGCGCAGAAGAAGTCCATTTCTTCCAGCGCCAGCGCCACATTTTCCTGGCTCGGGTGGCCCTCGATATCGGCGTAAAACCGTGTCGCCGTGAATTGGCCACCGATCTGGTAGCTTTCCAGCTTGGTCATGTTGACGCCGTTGGTCGCAAACCCGCCCATCACCTTGTAGAGCGCTGCGGGCACATTGCGGACGCGGAAGACGAAGGTGGTGATGGCGGAGCCATCGTCCACGGCAGGCCAGTCCGGTTCGCGGGACAAGACCACGAAGCGGGTCGTGTTGTGGTCGGCGTCTTCCACACGGCTCTCCAAAATGTCGAGGCCGTAGAGAGACGCCGCCAGTTCCGGTGCGAGCGCGGCCACATTGCGCGCGTCCATCTCGCTCACCATACGCGCGGCACCTGCGGTGTCAGCGGCTATGACGCCTTTCCAGCCCTGCTCGCGGATGATGTTGCGGCATTGGCCGAGCGCGTGGATGTGGCTGTAAACGGTCTTGATGTCCGCAAGCGCAACATCGCGCCGGGCCATCAGGTGAAAATGGATGGGCAGAAAGTATTCGCCGACGATGTGCAGCCCGCTATCGGGCATCAGGGCGTGAATATCGGCCACCCGCCCCGCCAGCGTGTTTTCGATGGGGATCATCGCCAAATCGGCCTGCCCGCCGGATAGCGCGGCGAAAGCGTCCTCGAACGTGTCGCAGGGCAGCGTTTCCATGTTGGGAAACACGTTGCAGCAGGCAGTGTCGGAATTGGCACCTGCCTCGCCCTGAAAGGCGATGGTACCGGATTTCGTGTCGCTCATGCCAGCAATTCCCGTGCGCGTTCCAAATCCTCGGCGGTATCGACGCCCAGCGGCACGGTGTCCACCACCATTGCATCGCAGCGCATGCCCGCTTCCAACGCGCGCAACTGTTCCAGCCGCTCGCGCACCTCCAGAGGCGAAGGCGGCAGGGCGACGAACCGGTCGAGTGCTGCGCGCCGCCAGGCATAGAGCCCGATATGATGATACAGCGGCCCCGGTCCGTGGGGTGCGGTGACACGGGTAAAGTACAGCGCGCGCATGCGGTTTTCGCCTGCCGGCGAGCCAACCATCTTGACCACGTTCTCGTTGTCGCGCTCCTCGTCCCGCACAATCAGCGCGGCCAGGGTGGCGAAATCGACTTGCGGGTCGGCCAACGGAACGAGGCTGGCGCGGATGGCGGCGGGGTTGATGGTCGGCAGGTCGCCCTGCACGTTGACAATCGTGTCGATAAGCCCGTCGGGGTCGATGGATTGCAGCGCCTCGAATATGCGGTCGGAGCCACTGGCGTGGTCCGCGCGGGTCATCGCCGCCTCGAAACCGGCGTCCCGGGCCGCTGCGGCAATTCTGTCGTCGTCGGTCGCCACGACCACGCGGCCCACATCGGCCTCTGCGGCGCGGTGCGCCACCTGCACGATCATCGGCAGGCCCGCGATATCAGCCATCGGCTTACCCGGCAGACGGGTGGAGGCCATGCGCGCGGGCACCATGACCACGGTCGAGCTTGTTTGCGATGTGCGGTGTGCCATGGAACCCCCATATACGGTTTGCAGGAGGTCGGACGGGTCAATTCGCCCCGCCAAAACCTGCCGTCCGGCTGCCTTATAGCGGTTGCCCGAGACGGGCAAAGGACTTAAACGCAACGCGACAGCCTTCCGCAGCCGTCTAGGCGATATCTTGCGGTCGGTGAAAACGATTGTGAAATACTGGCGACGAACAGGGCAAAAAGCCCGGGAGCATATGGCGTGAAATTCGATTGGAACGATCTGGCAATGGCCTTCCTCGGGGCCATCTTCGTAGTGTTCGGGGCCAACCTGCTGTCCGAGGTGTTGTACCATTCCGATGTGCCGGAAACCGCCGGTTACGAAATCGAAGGCGGGCCGCTGGAAGTGGTCGCAACCGATGCGGAAGTGGTCATCGTGGATGCATCTTTCATGATGGCGGATATGGACCCCGCCGAAGGGCAGAACGTCGCCAAGAAATGTGTCGCCTGTCACAATTTCGGCGAGGGTGAAGCCAACAAAGTTGGTCCGCATCTCTATGACGTCATCAACAGGCCCATCGCGTCTATTTCGGATTTCGGCTATTCCGGCGCGTTGAAAACCTATGGTGAAGGCAAGACTTGGACCTTCGCTGAAATGAACGGTTTCCTATACAAGCCAAAGGATCACGTCCCCGGCACGTCGATGGGCTTCAACGGTATCAAGAACGACACCGAGCGGGCCGAGATCCTGGCCTATCTGCGCACCCTTTCCGCCAATCCCGCACCTTTGCCTGACCCTGCCGCTGCCGTGCCAGCCGCTGCCGAGAGCGATGCGGTCGTGCCAGCCGAAACGAACGAAGCGGGTGATGCGACGACCGACGCGGTGGAAACACCCGTGCAGCCGGAAGCCGCGACCAGCGAACCGGTCGATCCGGCGGTGCTGGCACCGGCCGTCGAAAACGGCGTGCAGGAAACGATCGCTCCGGACAACACGAATGGTGGCGCGACGGCTCCAACGGAAACTATCGTCGACGAAACCGCGCCTGCTGCACCGAATACAGATGCAGCCGATCCGGTTGTGGTCACGCCGGAAGCGGATGGTGGCACGACAACGACGATCACTGTTCCAGTTATCGACCCGGCTACGCAGCCTAACAACTAGGCTGCAAGCCAATCGTTGGCGCTGACGGTTCGTTGACTTGACGGGTGGCGTGAGATTCCAGACATTTACGGCGCATTCGTGCGTTCCTGTCTGGAGATATTGGATTGCTGAAACTCGTTACCCTAGCCACAGCTGCCACCCTTTGCCTGCTCGTTTCCGCGCCCGTATTCGCGCAGGAGCCACAATGGCGCATGTCCACGTCGCTGATCGGACCGACTAAATATGATGGGCGCGCGTTCACTCACTACGACCATGTGAACCCCGACGCTCCCAAGGGCGGCACGCTGAACGAGGCGGCCCACGGCACGTTCGACAGTTTCAACCCGTTCATTGTGCAGGGTACGCCAGCCGCCGGGCTGAACTATCAAGGCGGGTTGCTGTGGGACAATCTGATGGCCAAGGCCGTCGATGAACCCTCCGCGTCGCACCCGCTGATAGCAACCGACTTTTCCTATCCTGACGATTATTCCTCGGCCACCTACCGGCTGAACGAGAACGCCCGCTGGCACGATGGTGTGCCGATCACGGCGGACGATGTGGTGTGGTCCCTGGAACAGCTTCAGGAACATTCGCCGCAATACGCGCAGTATTTCGGTAACGTCACCGGCGCGGTGGCCGACAATCCCGGCCAAGTCACCTTCACTTTTGACCAGACCGGCAACCGCGAATTACCGCTCATCCTGTCCGACCTTCCGGTATTGCCGAAACATTGGTGGACCGAAGAAGGCAAGAATCGGGACTTCACGCGGTCCGGCCTTGAAATCCCCCTCGGTTCCGGCCCCTACCGGATCGCCAGTTTCGATGCCGGGCAATCCGTCACATGGGCGCGGGTGGAGGACTATTGGGCGGCGGATCTGCCCGTAAACAAAGGCCGCTACAATTTCGACACGCGCATCTACCGCTATTTCACGGACCCGAACGCCACCTGGCAGGCTTTCACCAAAGGCGGGCTTGAAGATATCCGCGTGGAAAACCGCGCCCAACGCTGGGCGGAGGGCTACACTTTTCCGGCGTTCGAACAGGGCCTCGTGAAGAAGGAAGGGTTCGAAGACGTTTCCAGCTATTCCATGCAGGGTTGGTATTTCAACGCGCGGTTGCCAAAGTTTTCCGACCCGCGCACCCGCCGCGCGCTGACGCTGGCACTCAATTTCGAAGAGATGAACCGCAGCCAGTTCTTCGGACAATATGTCCGCACGAAAACCTATTTCGGCGGCACGGAACTGTCATCGTCCGGACTACCGGAGGGGCGGGAACTGGAGATTCTGAACGCGTATAAAGACCAGCTTCCTGTAGAGGTTTTTACCGAAGAATATACGCTGCCGGTTTACGAAAGCCGCAGCGACGAACGCACATTTCTGCGCGAGGCGTTCAATCTGTTAAAGGAAGCCGGGTTCGAGCGGCGCGGCACGGAGTTGATCGACCCCAATTCCGGCGCGCAGATGAGCGTGGAGATTCTCGGTTTCGACCCCAACTCCGAGCGGGTCAATGCGCCTTGGATCAACGCGCTGCGCAAACTCGGCATCGACGCCACCTTCCGTATCGTGGACACCAGCCAATATGTCGCCCGGGTGAATGCTTTCGATTACGAGGTCGCCTCGCTCCAAACCCGCCAGAGCCAGTCGCCCGGCAATGAGCAGCGGGAATACTGGACAACCGCTGCTGCCGACAAGGCGGGCTCGCGCAACTATTCCGGCATCAAGGATGCGGTGATCGACGATCTGGTGGAAAAGCTGATCTTCGCCAAAGACCGTGCCGATCTTGTCGCCTATTCCCGCGCGCTGGACCGGGTGTTGTTGTGGGGGCACTACGTGGTGCCCCAGTGGCATCTGTCGCAAATGCGCGTCGCGTGGTGGGACAAGTTCGGCATCCCCCGCCCGCAACCGACCTATATCGGGGCAGATATCGAATCGTGGTGGATAGACGCCGAGAAAGAACGTGCGCTGGAAGCCGCACAGTGATGCTGTCGCGGCGCCGTTTCGGGCAGCTTTCCGCTGCCGCTCTGCTTGCCGGGCCCTTGGGGCTGCGAGCCGACCTGTCGTTTGCCGCCAATCCGGCCGACACGCCCCTGCACGGCCTGTCGGCTTTCGGCGGATTGAAATATGCGCCGGGTTTTCCGCATTTCGACTATGTGAACCCGGACGCGCCCAAGGGCGGCCTGTTCAATTTTTCCGTGCCGAACTGGGCGTTCAATCAGAACCCCCAGACCTTCAATACCCTCAACACCTTCGTGCAGAAGGGCGACGCGCCGCCGCGCATGGAGCTTTGCTATGATGCATTGATGATTGTAGCGGAAGACGAGCCGTCCGCGATCTACGGCCTTCTGGCGGAAAGCGTGACGATCTCCGCCGACCGCGACACCTACACGTTCGCCCTGCGCCCCGAAGCGCGGTGGCACAACGCCACGCCTCTCACGGCGCACGATGCGGCCTACACGCTGACCACATTCAAGACCGAGGGCCACCCGTCGCTGTCACTTTCGCTGAAAAACATGGCAAGCGCCGAAGCCGTGGATGACACCACGCTGGTCGTCACCTTCGATGGTGAGCAGAGCGACCGGGCGGTGCTGACGCTGGCCGTCATGCCGATCATCTCGAAAGCGTGGAACGAGGCCAACGGTTTCACCGACGCGACGATGGAGATGCCGCTCACCTCCGGCCCTTACCGGGTGGGCCGCGTCGATGCGGGGCAAACCATCGAATACGAACAGGTCGCCGATTGGTGGGGCAAGGATCTTGCCATCGCGCAGGGCCGCAATAATTTTGACCGGTTGCGGATCGATTTCTACCGCGAGCGGCAAGCGGCGTTCGAAGCGTTCAAGAAGGGCGACATCCATTTCCGCGAGGAGTTCACGTCAAAGGACTGGGCCACCGAATACGACTTCCCTGCCGCACAGGACGGCAAGGTTATCAAGCGCACGTTCGAGTCCGAGAAAGTACCCTCCTTTCAAGCCTGGGCGCTGAACACGCGGCGCGACAAGTTTTCCGACATTCGCACGCGGGAAGCCGTTGGCCTCGCATTCGATTTCGAGTGGACGAATGTGAACCTGTTCTACGGCGCCTACGCACGGGCCGAAAGCGCGTTCCAGAAGTCGGATTTTCAGGCAAGCGGCCTGCCGTCGCCGGAAGAGCTGGCGGTGCTGGAACCGTTGCGCGACACGATACCCGAGGCTGTTTTTGCCGAAGCACTGGTTCCGCCCGTCAGCGATGGGTCGGGTCGGGACCGTGCCTTGTTGCGCCGCGCCAATACGTTGCTCACCGAGGCAGGCTGGCAGCGGCAGGGTCGTGCGCTGGTGGATGCCGACGGCGCGCCTTTCACGCTCGAAATCCTCATCCGCTCCCCCACTTTCGAGCGCATTCTGGGGCCCTATGTGCGCAATCTGAAGGCGCTGGGCATCGCCGCCTCGATCCGGCTGGTGGACCCAGCGCAGTTTCAGGCGCGCATGGACACGTTCGAGTTCGACATGGTGGGTTTTGCCCGCTCACTCGCCGCCACGCCAACCTCGGAAAGTCTCGATCAGCTGTTCGGATCGACCAGCCGCGATGTGACCGGATCGGGCAATCTGCCCGGCATCGCCGACCCGGCGGTGGACGCGCTCATCGAGGCTGCACGCACCGCCGACAGCCGCGAGGCACTGGTGCCGGTGCTGCGTGCGCTCGACAGGGTGCTGCGCCTCACGCATACGCTCATTCCAAACTGGTATTCTCCGAATCACCGGGTTGCGTTCTGGGATATGTTCGGGTTTCCCGAAACGAAACCGGACTACGCCTTCCCCGTGGAAACGACGTGGTGGTTCGACGAAGCGAAAGCAAAGGCTATCGGCGGGGTTGATCTCCCGCAGGTAAGGAGAGAGCAAGACCTGTATGGGAGCCTATATCGCCAGACGTCTGCTGCTGATGATACCGACCATTCTCGGTATCATGCTGCTGTCGTTCACCATCATCCAGTTTGCCCCGGGCGGGCCAGTGGAACAGGTGATCGCGGATCTGACAGGTCAGGGCGGCAATGCCACCGACCGTATTTCCGGTGGTGGCGGCGATTTCGGGCAGGGGCAGGATTCGGCGCAGAACCAGTCCTCCGGCAGCGCCTCGACCTCCAAATATCGTGGCGCGCAGGGGTTGGACCCCGAATTCATCGCCAAGCTGGAAAAGCAGTTCGGCTTCGACAAGCCGGCTTACGAACGGTTTCGGCCTGCTGGTTTGGAACTATATCCGCTTCGATTTCGGCGAAAGCTATTTCCGCTCCATCTCGGTGCTGGACCTCATTTTGGAAAAGATGCCGGTCTCGGTGTCGCTCGGTCTTGTGGATCACGCTGATTTCCTACGGAATATCCATTCCGCTGGGCATCAAGAAAGCCGTGTCCGACGGGTCTCCCTTCGATGTGTGGACCTCCGGTATCATTGTCATCGCTTACGCTGTGCCCGGTTTTCTGTTTGCCATTCTGTTGATTGTTTTGTTCGCAGGCGGGTCGTTCTTCGACTGGTTCCCGCTGCGGGGGCTGACATCTGAGAACTGGTCGGAATTGTCCTGGCCTATGAAGATCGTCGATTATTTCTGGCACCTGACCCTGCCGCTTATCGCGCTGACATTGTCCGCTTTTGCAACCACCACCCTGCTGACGAAGAACTCGTTTCTCGATGAGATCAAGAAGCAATATGTCGTCACTGCCCGTGCCAAGGGGCTGACCGACAATCAGGTGCTTTACAAACACGTCTTCCGCAATGCGATGCTCATCATCATCGCGGGCTTTCCCGGCGCGTTCATCTTCGCCTTCTTCACCGGTTCGCTGTTGATCGAGGCGATCTTCTCCCTCGATGGACTGGGGTTGCTCGCCTACACCGCAACGCTCGGGCGGGACTATCCGGTGGTGTTTGCCACGCTCTACATCTTCTCGCTGATGGGTCTGCTGGTCTCGCTGCTGTCGGACATCACATACACGCTGATCGACCCGCGCATCGACTTCGACCGGAGGGATGTGTGATGGCACAAACCCCGGCTGACGACGCACTTTTGGATGCCGCGATTACCGGCACGCTACCGGAAACGGATGGCCCCGGCGTCACACCGCAGGAGGCCGTGAAACGCTCTCGCGGGTGGATTGCGCTGTCGCCGCTGAACCAACGCCGCTGGCAGAATTTCAAAAAGAACCGCCGCGGCTACTGGAGCCTGTGGATTTTCGGCTTCCTGTTCATCGCCTCGCTGTTTGCCGAGTTCATCGCCAACGACCGGCCGATCATCGTGTCCTACAACGACGAAATCCTGTTTCCCATCTTTGTAGATTATCCGGAAGAAAAATTCGGCGGCTTCCTGCCGGTCACCGACTATCGCGACCCGGTCAATATCGAGGAGATCGAGGCCAACGGCTGGATGCTGTGGCCACCGATCCGCTACTCCTACCGCACCGTCAATGTCGACGTACCCCGCCCTGCACCATCGCCGCCGTCCTGGCTGATCGACGACGAGGAAGCATGCCGGAAGTACGAGCAGGGCGCAGATGATCCGCTGTGCAATTTCGGCAACATGAACTGGTTCGGCACCGACGATCAGGCGCGCGACGTCACCGCGCGGATGATCTACGGCTTCCGCATTTCCGTGCTGTTCGGGCTGGTGCTGACCGTCATCTCCGCCGTCATCGGCGTGTGGGCCGGTGCGGTGCAGGGTTATTACGGCGGCAAGGTCGACCTGATCTTTCAGCGGTTCGTGGAAATCTGGACCTCAATGCCGGAACTGTTCATTCTCATCATCATCGCCTCGGTGCTGCCTCCGGGCTTCTGGATTCTGCTGTTCATCATGGCGATCTTCCGTTGGACGGGTTTCGTCGGCGTGGTGCGGGCGGAGTTTTTGCGGGCGCGCAACTTTGAGTATGTTACCGCCGCCCGTGCGCTGGGTGTGGGCAATGGCACGATCATGTTCCGCCACCTGCTGCCCAACGCGATGGTGGCAACGCTGACGTTCATGCCGTTCATCCTGTCCGGTTCCATCACGGCGCTGACCTCGCTCGATTTCCTCGGCTTCGGCCTGCCGCCGGGGTCGCCTTCGCTGGGCGAAATGCTGCAACAGGGCAAGAACAACCTGCAGGCACCATGGCTCGGCATTATGGGCTTCTTGGTGCTGTCGATCATGCTGTCGCTGCTCATCTTCATCGGCGAAGCGGTGCGCGATGCCTTCGACCCGCGAAAGACATTCGTCTGATGGCTGCTCCCCTCCTCGAAGTTCGCAACCTGTCCGTTGCCTTCAAATCCGACGGCAAGGTCAGCACCGCCGTGGATCGCATTTCGTTCGACATTCAGCGCGGCGAGACGGTGGCACTGGTGGGCGAGTCCGGGTCCGGCAAGTCCGTTTCGGCCCTGTCGATCCTGAAACTGCTGCCCTACCCGACAGCCTCGCACCCTCCGGGCAAGATTTTGTTCAAGGGCGAAGACCTGCTCGATGCCGACGAACGCGATCTGCGCCGGGTGCGTGGCGACGACATCACGATGATTTTTCAGGAGCCGATGACCTCGCTCAACCCGCTGCACACGATCGAGCGGCAAGTTGGTGAGATCATGGAACTCCATATCGACGCCACCAAGGAAGGCGTGCGTGCGCGCGTTCTGGAACTGCTCAATCAGGTCGGTATTCGGGAGCCGGAAAAACGCCTTGGCGCTTATCCGCACCAGCTTTCCGGCGGCCAGCGGCAGCGGGTGATGATCGCAATGGCGTTGGCCAACGAGCCGGAACTGTTGATCGCCGACGAGCCGACCACCGCGCTGGACGTCACGGTCCAAGCGCAGATTCTGGAACTGCTCAACACCCTGAAACGCGAGCGCGGATTGTCGATGCTGTTCATCACCCACGACCTCGGCATCGTGCGAAAGTTCGCTGACCGGGTCTGCGTGATGACCGGCGGGCACATCGTCGAGCACGGGCCGACGCAGGAAATCTTCGACAACCCGCAACACGAATACACCCGCCATCTGCTCGCCGCCGAGCCGAAGGGCAATCCACCACCGGCGGACGATACAGCCCCAATCGTAGTTGAGGGCGAGGACGTGAAGGTCTGGTTCCCGATCAAGGCCGGGTCTGATGCGGAAGACGGTGGACCATGTGAAGGCCGTCGATGGCATCGACCTCACTCCTGCGAGCGGGTCAGACGCTGGGCGTGGTGGGCGAATCCGGATCCGGCAAGACGACGCTCGGGCTGGCGCTGACGCGGATGATTTCCAGCGAAGGCCGGATCGGCTTCATTGGCCGGGATATCGCCGCCTATTCGTTCAAGGAGATGAAACCGCTGCGCTCCGAAATGCAGATCGTATTTCAGGATCCCTACGGCTCGCTGTCGCCGCGCATGAGCGTGGCGGAAATCATCGCCGAAGGTCTGGCCATCCACAAGCCGGAGCTTGACCGCTGCACAACAGGATACGATCGTGGCGGATGTGCTGGCGGAAGTCGGCCTCGACCCCGCTACGCGCCATCGCTACCCGCACGAGTTTTCCGGCGGCCAGCGGCAGCGCATGGCGATTGCCCGCGCGATGGTGCTGGAGCCGAAATTCGTGATGCTGGACGAGCCGACCTCGGCGCTGGATATGTCGGTTCAGGCGCAGGTGGTGGAGCTGCTGCTGCGGCTACAGCAGGAGCGCAATCTGGCCTATCTGTTCATTTCCCATGACCTTAAAGTCGTGCGCGCACTGGCCAACGACGTCATCGTCATGCGGCTGGGCAAGGTGGTGGAGAGCGGCCCGGCGACGCAGATATTCGACGATCCGCAGACGGATTACACCAAGGCGCTGATGGCGGCCGCCTTCAACCTCGAAACGGCACCAGCGGGAATCGTGAACCAGTGAGCGTAAACCGATGAGCAAGGACAGACTGTCAAACAGACTGCCAAGTGACGGCAAGGCGGAAGACGTTTTCCGCCCCATCACCATCGAGGAACTGCACGAGGATTTTCGCGGGTTCCGCACGGTAGAGACCATCACCTACCGGGAGGAAGGGCGCGACTACAGCGCCACCCGCGAAATGGTGCTGTCGCGCCGCGCGGCCGCGGTGATCGCCTGGGATCCGAAGCTGGAACGGCTGGTTCTCGTCCGTCAGTTCCGCCTCGGCTCGCAGATGGGACTGGGCGCAGGCTTCTGCACGGAAGTCGTGGCTGGCCTCATCGAGGACGGGATGAGCGCGGAACAGACGGCGGAGGCCGAACTGCGCGAGGAAGCGGGGCTGGACGCCAAACGGACCACGTTCATGTTTTCTTTCATGACGACGCCTGGCGTGACCGACGAGGTGATCGACATGTTCTATTGCGAGGTCGATGCCAGTGATCTGACAGAAGAAGGTGGGCTGGAGGAAGAAACGGAGCAAACCTTTCCCTTCACCATCACACTGGCCGATGCGCTTGGGGCTATCGATACCGGCGGCATCACCAATGCCATCGCCATGCTCGGCATCTTACGGTTCGACCGGATGAAAGACGCGCTGGACCCGGCATGAGTGGCACGATCTTGCTTTCCACGGGAAGCGATCCAGCGCTGGCAGGCGACGACCGTAACAAAGGCATGTTCCAAAGTGTCTTCGCGGACCGGACGATCACAACAAAAGCCGGACCGGACGTTTCCTACGCCGTCGTATGGAAACCGCCGCCGGGCCTGCTTTCAAGCCTGCCAAACCTGCGCGCGGTATTCTCGCTTGGTGCGGGTGTCGACCACATGCTGCGCGACGACACCCTGCCCGATGTGCCGCTGATCCGGTTCGTGGACGACGATCTGACAGGCCGGATGGCGGAGTGGGTCGTGCTGCAAGTGCTGACCCACCACCGCAAAGCGCTGTTCTACCGGGAGCGCCAGATGGCGCGGGACTGGGCGGATATCTCCGTGCCTCCGTCCCGCGCACTTGCCATCGGCATTATGGGCTTTGGCGTGCTGGGGCAGGCTTCGGCGCGGGCACTGCTGGCACTCGGCTACAATGTTGCCGCGTGGTCGCGCAGCGGGCGCGGCATCGAAGGGGTCGAGGCCTTTGGCGCGCACGGGATGGACGCCTTTCTCGCGCGCAGCGACATGGTGGTCTGCCTATTGCCGCTTACGCCCGATACAGCCGGGCTGATCGATGCGGGTTTCATCGACAGGATGAAACAGAACGGGCCATTGGGTGCACCCATCCTGATGAATGCCGGACGGGGTGGTTCGCAGGTCGATGCGGACATTGCCGCCGCCTTACAGGATGGTCGTCTGGGCGGCGCATCGCTCGACGTGTTCGAGGTCGAACCCTTACCCACCGACAACCCGCTGTGGGACGCGCCGAACTGCATCCTCACGCCTCATGCAGCGGCGGAAAGCGAGCCGATGGCGTTGGCACGGTATGTCGAGCGGCAGATCGAACGGTTCGAGAGCGGGCGGACTTTGGAGAATGTGGTGGACCGCGACCGCGGTTACTGAGGCAGCAGCGCCGTTAGCGCAGCACGCAAACCCTCTTCCAGATCTTCCGCAATGAGATACGGCCCGCACCGGCGACCGGCATCGCCGTGGAGCCAGACGCCTGCATATGCCGCAAGGCGTGGCTCCATACCGCCGGCCAACAGGCCGCCTATCGTGCCCGCCAGCACATCGCCGGACCCTGCGGTAGCCAGCCACGGGGTCGCATGGTGATTGATGACCGGCTCGGTATTCGGCGCGGCGATGATAGTGCGGGGGCCTTTCAGCACCACAACCGCGCCGGACGTCTGCGCCAATTTGGTCGCAGCATCCGCCCTGCCCGCATCGTCGTCGGGCGGCGTGCCGGAAAGGCGCGCGAACTCGCTGTCGTGAGGCGTCAGAATGCAATTTCCATTTGTTTTGGTGAGCGCAAAGAGCGCGTCGGGGTCGGACTGGAAAGAGGTGAGCGCATCGGCGTCCAGCACCAGCGGCACCTCCGTTTCTGCCAATGCATCGACAGTACCGCATAGGCGGTCGCCCACCCCGAAACCGGGTCCGATAACGACCGACGCAATGCGTTTGTCTCGCACGATGGCAGCCAGCGCCACCGCATCGTCGGCCCGAACCAGCATGACCGCCGTCAGGTGCGCGGCGGCAACCTGCATGGCATTGCCCCGCGCGGCGAGCGTCACCGCACCCGCGCCGACCCGCAAAGCCGCCCCCGCCGTCAGCCGTGCCGCGCCGGTAGAGGATGGGCCGCCGGAAACGACGAGTGCATGGCCCCGGTCGTATTTATGACCATCATCGCGTGGAACGGGCAGCGCGGTGCGCCAGAGATCGGGCGTGTTGTCGATCATTCTCCGCCCTCGATGGCCCGCAGAAACGGCTTTCCAGCGGGTTTCTCGACCGCTTCACCCGGCTTCTGGAACTCCATCGATTCGATCGAGTCGCCATGTTTCTTAAGCTTGGCGGTCGAGACCAAAATCTGATCTACATCCCGTTGCGTTTGCCCGAAATGGGTCTGCAACTTGCCGACGCGGTCGTCCAGCAGTCGCAGGTCATTGGCGAATTTGGCGATTTCCGCCTGTATCAGATGCGCCTGTTCGCGCATCCGGGCATCCTTCAGCAGCGCCTGAATGACCTGTATCGACAGCATCAAAAGCGATGGCGACACGATGACGATGCGAGCCTTGTGCGCCCGCTGGACGACGCCTTCGAAGTTCTCGTGGATGTCGGCGAAGATGGATTCCGATGGCACGAACAGGAACGCCGTGTCCTGCGTCTCGCCGGTGATGAGGTAGTCCTCGGCGATCTTCGAGATATGCACCCCCATCTGGCGGGCGAATTCCGTGGCGCGCATCTTGCGCTCGTCGGGCCGCTCGGCAGCGCGCAGGGCCTCCCAACCTTCCAGCGGAAATTTTGCGTCCACCACCAGAGACGGCGCGCCGTTGGGCATGGCGACCGTGCAATCGGGCCGTTTGCCGTTGGTCAGCGTGTCCTGAAAGGCATAGCTGCCCATCGGCAAGCCATCGCGGACGATGGCTTCCATCCGTGCTTCGCCAAAAGCACCGCGGGTCTGCTTGTTCTGCAATATCGCCTGCAGACCGACGACATTTTCCGCCAGACCCTGAATGTTGGTCTGGGCTGCGTCGATAACAGCCAGCCGTTCCTGCAGCTTGGCCAGGGACAGTTGCGTCTTTTCCGTCGTTTCGGTGAGCGAGGTCCGCATGGTGCCGGTTACGTTGGCGAGGCGTTCGTCGAGCTGGCGGGCGATGGCTTCCTGGCCTCCCGAAAGGCCTTGTCGCAGTTCACCCAACTGGCCAGTCAACGCCGCCTGTGTCTGCACCAGTTGCGCGATATGCGCCTCACTTTCGCGGGCGCGTTGCTCGGCGAGAAAACGGTTTTCCTGGTCCATCCAGGCCCGCCGCCTGCTCCCGCGCCACAGGCCAAACAGCGTGAGCAAAGCGACGATTGCACAGGTGGCAAACGCGATTTGCGTAAGCGTAAAGACCGTATCGCCAATGGCGAAGGTGATTTCGGATGGAGCAAACTGGGTCATGGAGCGACGCTAGACGATTCGGGGCGCGATCAAAACAGGAACGTGAAGCAACCCTGTCGTATTGACCGAAAGTGGCGCGCGCCCTATCTCGACGCCCATGTCCATACTCCCCATCGTCACCATTCCAGACCCGGTTCTACGCCGCGTTTCCACCCCTTTCGAGCGGGTGGACGACGAGCTGCGCCGCTTTGCCGAGAACATGCTGGAAACGATGTATGACGCGCCGGGCATTGGCCTTGCCGCCGTACAAGTGGGCGTGCCGCGGCGCATTTTCACGGTCGATTGTGCCGAGCGCGAGGTGAACGCGCGGGGTGAGGAAAGCGCGGACCCGAAGCGCGAGCCGATGGTGTTCATCAATCCGGTCCTCGTTGCCAGCACCGAGGCGCGCAACATCTACGATGAAGGCTGCCTGTCGATTCCGGATTATTACGCCGAGGTGGAACGCCCTGCCGGTTGCACCATCGAGTATCTCGATCTCGACGGCCACAAGCAGGTGATGGAGGCCGAGGGGATGCTCGCCATCTGTATCCAGCACGAATACGACCATCTGGAAGGTGTGCTTTTCGTGGATCATATTTCCAAGCTGAAACGGGACATGGTGGTGCGAAAGTTCACCAAGATCGCCAGGCAGGACGGCACGGTCTTTATCGGCTGAGAATGGCACTTCGCATCATCTTCATGGGCACGCCGGATTTTGCGGTGCCGACGCTGGAGGCGCTGGTCGCCGCCGGGCACGATGTCGTTTGCACTTACACCCAACCGCCCCGTCCCGCTGGCAGACGCGGGCTCGATACGAAGCTGTCGCCGGTCGCCATTGCGGCAGAAAAGCACGGCATTGAGGTGCGCTGGCCGACTTCATTGAAGGGCGGCGACGAGCAAGCGGCCTTCGACGTGTTGGACGCCGATGTGGCGGTCGTCGTCGCCTATGGCATGCTGCTGCCGCAAGCCATTCTCGATGCCCCGCGCCAAGGTTGTTTCAATGGCCACGCCTCGCTTCTGCCGCGTTGGCGAGGGGCGGCCCCGATACAGAGGGCGATCATGGCGGGCGACAGCGAGACCGGCGTCTGCATCATGCAGATGGAAGCCGGTCTCGACACCGGCCCCGTGGCGTTGGAACGGCGGGTGCCAATCACCGATGAGACCACCGCAGGCAATTTACACGACACGCTTTCGCAGGTCGGTGCGGAAGCGATGGTGGAAGCTATGGCGCGCCTGGAAACCGGCACCATCACGCTGAACCCGCAGCCGGAGGGGGGCGTCACCTACGCCGGCAAGATCGACAAGGGCGAGACGCGGATCGATTGGTCGCAACCGGCGCACGTGGTCCACCGGCACATTATGGGCTTGTCACCCTTTCCCGGCGCGTGGACCGAAATTGCGGGCGCACGGGTGAAGGTGCTGGAAAGTCGTGCGGCGGAGCGGGGTGGCGCGGCTGGCACAGTGCTGGACGAACTCACGATTGCCTGCGGCAGCGGTGCGGTTCGGCTGACGCGGGTGCAAAAAGCCGGCGGTAAGCCGATGGATGGCGAGGCCTTTCTTCGTGGAACGCCGTTGCCGCCCGGCACCACACTGACGTGAGCCGCTACCGCTTCACCATCGAATATGACGGCGCGCCCTATGCCGGATGGCAACGCCAGAACGATGTGCCCAGCGTGCAGGGCGCGCTGGAAACGGCCCTCACAAAACTCGGTGAAACGGCGATTGTGCAAGGGGCCGGTCGCACGGATGCGGGCGTCCACGCTACGGGCCAGGTCGCCCACGCGGACCTGCAAAGGCCGTGGAAACCGTTCCGTCTGATGGAAGCGCTGAACGCCCATCTGCACCAGTCCGGCGAACCGGTGGCTGTGCTGAATTGCGAACAGATGAACGACGATTTTCATGCCCGCTTCAGCGCCACCCGCCGTCATTATGTCTATCGCATCGCGCCGCGTCGTGCGGCGCTGGTGCTGGACAGGGGACGGGCGTGGCAGGTGAAGGTGCCGCTGGATGTTACAGCGATGGACAAGGCCGCCAAATGCCTGCTCGGTGCCCATGATTTCACGACCTTCCGCTCCACCGAATGTCAGGCGAAAAGTCCGGTGAAAACGCTGGACCGGCTCGATGTCGCCACGCGCGAATGGCACGGGATGTCCACCATCGAGATAACCACGAATGCCCGCTCCTACCTGCACAATCAGGTGCGGTCGCTGGCAGGCTGTCTGGTCCAGGTCGGCACCGGGCGATGGAATGAGGCCGATCTTGTGGCCGCGCTGGAAGCACGCAACCGCAGCGCCTGCGCGCCCGTTGCCCCCGCACATGGCCTGTATCTGACGCTGGTGGAATATAGTCAGCCGGATTAGGCTGGATTTCGGTTTATGACGGAGACTGCCCATGCCCCGCGCCATTCTCATCGTTCTCGATTCCGTCGGCATCGGCGGCGCGCCGGATGCGGCAGCTTTCGGCGATGAGGGCTCCAACACGCTGGGGCACATCGCGGCGAAAACCGATCTCGCCATTCCCAACCTCGAAAAGATGGGCCTTGGCCTTGCCGCCGAACTGGCCTGCGGAGAGCGCCCGCGCGGGATAACGTTCGACGGACCTGCCACTGCCGGATGGGCGGCGCTGTCGGAAACCTCCACCGGCAAGGACACGCCGTCCGGCCATTGGGAAATCGCAGGCGTGCCAGTGACGTTCGGCTGGGGCACGTTTCCCGACGAAGTGCCCGCGCTGCCGCAGGAATTGACCGATGCGATCATCCGCGAGGGCGAATTGCCGGGCATATTGGCCAACAAGCACGCCTCGGGCACGGAGGTGATCGAGGCTTTCGGGGCGGAACATATCCAGTCGAAGAAACCGATTGTCTACACCTCCGCCGATTCCGTCATCCAGATCGCGGCGCACGAGGAGTTCTTCGGCCTCGACCGGCTCTACGCACTCTGCGCCACAGTGCGGAAACTGGCGGACCCACTCAATATTGGGCGCGTTATCGCACGGCCGTTCATCGGCATGGCTCCTGGCGAATTCGAGCGCACGTCGAACCGGCGCGACTATTCCGTGCCGCCGCCCGCACCGACCCTGCTCGACCGCG
The DNA here is from genome assembly GCA_963841615.1 of uncultured Alphaproteobacteria bacterium. Classification (GTDB taxonomy): domain Bacteria; phylum Pseudomonadota; class Alphaproteobacteria; order Rhizobiales; family Rhizobiaceae; genus Pseudahrensia. Next base: position 456,544 of record CAWJDI010000005.1, read on the forward strand.
CCGTGGACGACGACCGCGCCGTGTTTGCGGTGGGCAAGATTGCCGACATTTTCGCCCACCGCGGTGTTACTGACATCCGCAAGGGCATGGGCAAAAAGTCCTCCGGCAACGAGGCGCTGATCGACGCCACCTTGCAGACAATGGACGATGCGGCGGACGGCGATCTGGTGTTCGTCAATCTGGTCGATTTCGACTCCGAATACGGCCATCGCCGGGATGTGGACGGTTATGCGCGGTGTCTGGAACATTTCGACCGCCGGTTGCCCGAAATCACCGCAAAGTTGCGCGACGGCGACATGCTGGTGCTGACAGCCGACCACGGCAACGACCCAACATGGCGGGGCACGGACCACACGCGGGAACGGGTGTTCGCGCTCATTGCCGGCACCGGTCTGCCAACGGGAAACCTGGGTTTGCGGGACACGTTTGCCGATATTGGCGCGACCATCGAACAGCATCTCGGCCTTCCCGCGGCGCCGAACGGAACGAGCATGATATGATGCTCAAAGCCGAACTCCATTGCCATCTGGAAGGGGCCGCCGACCCCGGTCTAGCCCTGAGACTGGCCAAACGCCACGGCATTGACCTGACTGGCGTGGTGAGAGACGGGCGCTATGTGTGGGACGATTTCACGTCCTTCCTGTCTTGCTACGACAAGGCATCCAGTGTTTTCCGTACGCCGGAAGATTATCGCCTGCTAACCGCAGACGTGCTGGCACGATTGGCGGAGCAGGAAGCGATCTATGCGGAACTTATCGTCTCACCGGACCATGCGGCGCAAGTGGGGATCGACTACGAGACGCTGATTGAAGCGATCGATTCAGGCATGGCCGACGCCGAACGGGATAGCGGCATCGTAGCGCGTATCTGCCTCACTTGTGTGCGCCATCTGGGGCCGGACAAGGCGGAGGCCGTGGCGCGGCAGGCGCAACGGTCGCCACATCCCCGCGTCACCGGCTATGGCATGGCAGGCGACGAGCGCAAATTTGCGGTCGAGGATTTTGCCGACGCCTTTTCCATTGCGGCGGAAGCGGGGTTGGGCCTTACCGCCCATGCCGGGGAGTTTGCGGGTGCCGATAGCGTGCTCGACGTGCTCGACCATCTACAGGTCAGCCGGGTCGGGCACGGCGTGCGATCGGTGGAAGACCCGGAGCTGGTGGAGCGGTTGGCGGATGAGGGCCTCGTGCTGGAAATCTGCCCCGGTTCCAACATTGCGCTCGGTGTGTTCGGCAGCGCTGCGGATCACCCACTGCGCGACCTGATCGACGCCGGTGTGCCGGTATGCCTGAACAGCGACGACCCGCCGTATTTCGACACCACGCTCGCTGCGGAATACGCATCGGCGCAAAGCGTTCACGGCTTGACCGGTGAGGAATTGCTCGACTGCACGCGCACAGCTTTGAAAGCTGCCTTCGTCGACGAACCGACGCGCAAGACGCTGCTGGCGAAACTCTAGATTTCCGCCCGCCCCTCGGCCCAGTCGAGGATGAGCCGGTGCGCGATAGCGAGTGGCATGGGCATTGCCACCTCGCCGGTGCCGGGCGGTGTGCCCTTCGCCAAAGCGTCCAACACCTCGGTGCGGGAATACCAGCGGCAAGCTTCCAGCTCCGTCTCGTCGCGGATGATGTTTGTTTCCAAAGCCCGCCCCATGCAGCCGATCATCAGCGTGTGAGGAAACGGCCACGGCTGGCTGGCGTGATAGGACACAGTGCCGACCCGCAGGCCGGATTCCTCGAATGTCTCGCGCCGCACCGCCATTTCCAGCGTTTCCCCCGCCTCAACGAAGCCTGCCAGCGCGGTCACCATACCGGGGGGAAAGTGCGGAGAACGGCCGAGCAAACACCTATCACCGTCGGGCGAGACTATGAGCATGATGACGACCGGGTCCGTGCGCGGGAATGTGTCGCGGGCGCAGGCCGGGCAATGGCGTTTCGCACCGGCGTCCCGCATTGCGGTCGACCCGCCGCAACGGCCGCAAAACCGTGCCGATGAATGCCAGTTCAGCAGACTGCCGCCGTGGGCCACCTGACCCAGTTCCGCGTCCGGCAACAAGCCTTGCATGGCGAGCGAGCGCAGGTCGATGGCCTTGTAGGGCGCGGGCAGTGGCGCTTCGATATCGACGGCCAGCGGCATCGCAATGCGCGGGGTATCGCCGTCGTAGCCCAGCAGCACGGCACGGTCTTCGTGGGGTGAAAACGCGGCCAATTCGTCCCGCGTGAGCAAGCCGCGCGGCCTGTCTTCGAAAGCCACGATGACCCGGCCTTTCGCGTGTCCCCAGAATCGCGCTTCGGAATGCACCATCGAATTTGGCAGCGTGTTCGCATCCCGCGCTTCCGCCCAGCGGTCGAGACGGTTGTCTGCAAAGCCGGTGAGGGCCGAAATCTCGGTTGCTGCAAAATTGGGAGCGAGGAAGGATCGGGTCATTGGGCATCGTTCCATGCGTCATCAAGCGCAGCCATGAAGGCGCGGGCGGCTTGGAGTTGGTAAGGGGTCGGTGTTCCAAAGCCCCAGATCGGAGCAGGCCAGTTCGGGTCGTTCGGCGTGCGGGCCACGATATGCAGGTGAAACTGAGCGACCACATTGCCGATGGCAGCGACGTTTGTTTTGGGGGCACCACTGACTTGCCGGAGTGCCTGTGTCGCGCGCGTAGCGCACTCGAACAAGACTACGCACCGACCGGCGGACATGTCGTCCAGTTCCACGATATCCGGCATCATCGGCACCAACAACAGCCACGGCCAGCGCGAATCATCGGCCACGCGCACGTCCAGCCAGCCATCGATCACACGCCACGACAGGCTTGAGGCGGCAAGGCGGGGGTCGAGGTGAAAGGCGGGATCGGGCATGCGCCGCCCCTATCACGGGCATCCCTTGCGAGAAAGCACTCCGCGCACCCCTTCGCCCTTGCATTGCGCCCCCGTCCCCATGATATGCTGGTCTCGGAAGGCTGGTTTGTGGACGTGCCACTCGCCAACCGGGTCAGATCGGGAACGAAGCAGCCCCAACGAGATTGCGGCACGGGTCACGCTAAGCCAGTCTTCCACCAAAACAGCTTGGCTGTTTTGGTTTCTTGGTTGTCCGGGTCTATTCACCCAAACCAGCCGAGCTGGCTTTTCTGGGGGTGAGGGGCGACACGGACTTTTGGAGTGCGCTGGCGATATCGAACATGACAGATATTGCCCCACCCAACGTCGACAAGCCTGCCGAATACCGCGTTCTCGCCCGCAAGTACCGGCCATCCTCCTTCGACGACCTTATCGGGCAGGAACCGATGGTGCGGACACTCCGCAACGCTTTTGCCTCCGACCGCATTGCTCAAGCCTACATGCTCACGGGCGTGCGCGGGGTCGGCAAGACGACGACGGCGCGCATTTTGGCCCGCGCGCTAAATTACGAAACCGACACGATCAGACAGCCGACGCTGGATTTTACCGAACCGGGTATCCACTGCGAGCAGATCATGGCCGGTCGCCATGTGGACGTGATCGAAATGGACGCGGCCTCCAACCGCGGCATTGACGATGCGCGCGAGATCAACTCGTCCATTCGCTACAAGCCGTCCACCGCCCGCTTCAAGGTCTATATTCTCGACGAAGTGCATATGCTGACGAAGGAAGCGTTCAATGCGCTTCTGAAAACGCTGGAAGAGCCGCCGGCCCACGTCAAATTCATCTTCGCCACAACCGAAATCCGCAAAGTGCCCGTCACGGTTCTGTCCCGCTGCCAGCGCTTCGACCTGCGCCGTATCGAACCGGGCATGTTGAAGGACCATCTGGCCAAGGTTGCCACGGCCGAGAATGTGGAAGCCGACGACGACGCGCTTGCCATGATCGCCCGCGCTGGGGAAGGCTCAGTGCGCGATGCACTTTCCCTGCTCGACCAGGCGATTTCCCATGCCTCTGGAAAAGTCGAGGCCAAGGGTGTGCGCGACATGCTAGGCCTCGCCGACCGGGCGCGGGTCGTCGACCTGTTCGAGTATGTCATGCGTGGCGACATCGCCGCCGCGCTGACCGAGTTGAAAGAGCAATACGATACGGGCGCGGAACCCGCCGCCGTGTTGACGGACCTCGCCGCCTTCGTGCATCTGGTCACACGCATGCGCTATGCCCCCGGTGCCGCCGACGATCCGGTGCTGACACCGGAGGAGCGGACGCGGGGACCGGAATTTGCCAAGAACCTGTCGCCCCGCGTGCTGGGACGGGCTTGGCAGATGCTGCTGAAGGGCATCGCCGAGGTGCAGAACGCGCCTTCTCCCCTCCCCGCCGCCGATATGGTTCTGGTGCGCCTGACCCATGCCGCCGACCTGCCGACGCCGGAGGAAGCGCTGAAAGCGCTGGCCGATATGCCGTCTGGCGGCGGTGGCGGCGGCGGTGGCGGGAGAGCGATTTCCGCAGGCGGGCCAGCGCCGTCCCCGACGTCTGCCGCCATAAGCGCCACGCCGAATGGCGGCGTGACTATGAAGCAGGTGTCCAACGGACCGTCTCTGATCATCGACAACAGCGAGACCGTCTACACGCCCCACGAGATCGCTCTGGAAGGCCCGACGCCCGAGCCGGAACCAGCCCCGCCCGTTCTTAAAGCGGTCCACGATGATGTGGGCAGTTTCGACGAGCTGCTGGCGCTGGCGGAAAGCAAGCGCGATATCCGCTTCAAGCTGAACCTTCGCAACCATGTTTCGCTGTTGGCGCTGCACGCGCCAAGCGAGACCGCCGTCGGTCGCTTCGAATATTCACCCGTTGGCACCGCGCCATCCGGTTTGCGCCATGAAATCGCCGAGCGCCTGAACCAGTGGACCGGGCAGCGCTGGGAAGTTGTCGTGCTTGATACAGGCGGGCAGGGTTCGCTGAAGGACTTACAGGCAGCGGAGCGCAGCGCGCTTTTCGCAGAGGCCGAGGCGGATCCGGTCGTGGCTGCCGTACTGCAGGCTTTCCCGAAATCCCGCATTATCGACGTGCGCGCGCCGGAAGGCGAGGATGACGGTCTGGACGAGGCCGATGTGCTGGATGCAGGCCTCGCCAACCCCGATGAAGAAAGCTCCGACGAGGACACCAACATTCCGCCTCCCGGAGGAATGGACGATTATTTTTAAGATTGAGGGACGAATACGATGAAAGACATCATGGGCATGATGGGCAAGGTGAAGGAAATGCAGGCCAACATGGAGGCGCTGCAGACCGAAATGGAGGAAACGGAAGTTTCCGGTGAGGCCGGCGGCGGGCTCGTGACCGTGCGCCTCAACGGCAAGGGCGTGATGCGCGGACTCGATATCGACGCGTCACTGTTGGTGGAAAGCGAGAAGGAAATTCTCGAAGACCTTATTCTCGCTGCCCACAACAGCGCCAAAACGCGGGCCGAAGAGCTGATGCAATCCAAGACCGCCGACCTGACCGCCGGTCTGCCGATCCCGCCGGGTTTTAAGTTGCCATTTTAGTTCTCACGCAATCGACCTGAGGTCGATACTGCGAAGGCGCGGCGCACCTGGCGCCGGTCGGCGGTTAGCCTCCGGCTGCAAAACTCAAACATTTTGTTATTCCCGCAGTAGCGGAAATAACAAGAACAAACTGAGCCGAGAACCGATCAAGCCGCCTTACGGGGCGTCGGCGCGGGCAGGCCAAGGGCTGCGGCGCGGGCGTTGACGGCGGGGCGGTCGTCGGCGGTCGTTATCTTGTCCTGCGCCAGCTCATCGGCCCGCTCGCGCTGCTTGCGCGCCTCGAAACCGGCCTTCGTGGCTTCCACGGAGTTTTCGCGCGCTGCCTTGCGGTGCTTGGACTGGCGCACCCAGGTGCCGAGGCTGCCGATGATCATGCCGAGAAACAGCACCGCGAACAGAATGGCAAACAACGGAGCCTGCGCCGACATCAGCACCGACCCGTCGAGATTGGGCACGGCCAACGTGATCGGCTGACGGTTCGCCAGTGCCAGGGCCACGATGATGATCGCAACGGGTAGCAGGATGAGAAGGGCGATGATGCGTTTGGTCATATGCGGATCGAATCCTGCTGGATGTCTGTCTCGGTTATGGCTGCAACTTAGTCCGCGTTGAGGCGGTCGCGCAAATCCTTGCCGGTCTTGAAGAAAGGCACGCTTTTGGCCTCGACCTCCACCTGCTCGCCGGTGCGCGGGTTACGGCCTTTGCGGCCCTCGCGGTGCTTGACGGAAAAGGCGCCGAAGCCGCGCAGTTCCACCCGGTTTCCCTCTGCCATCGCATTGCCGATCTCGTCCAGTATCGCATTCACGATCTGCTCCACATCCCGTTGATACAGGTGGGGGTTGGCCTGCGCGATCTTAGCTACGAGTTCGGATTTGATCACGGTGCTGATCCTTCCCGCCGCAATGGGCGTTTGTCCTGATTAGTCCTGCGGCAATTCGCGCTTCATTCGTGCCAAATGGCCAGCGCACCGTCAAGGAACAGGCGCTTGGGAATGATGCCGGGTGCGATATCGTGCAGATCTTCTGCACGCAATGTGCCCAGTGGCAGACCGGTCAGACGGGAAATCATGCGCCCCATCGCCGTCGTGCCGAACAGCCCTTCGCCCTCGCGCTTGGGTTTCCAAGTGGTCAGCGCAATGTCGTCGGCCAGTTCCGCCTTTCCGATCAGCCATTCCTTCGCCTCGCGCTCCCCGCCAAGCGCGTCGATAAGCTGATTTTCGACCCCCTGCCCGCCGGAATAGATGGAGCCGTCAGCAAGCCGCAGCGCGGTGGCGCGGTCGAAGGGCCGGCGCTCCGCCACCAGATCGACGAACCAGTTGTAGCTGTCATCGATGAAGCCGCGCAGCATTTTCTCGGTGCCGGGTGGCGCGGTGCTGAACGGGGACGGCTCGGCCTTGAGAGGTGAGGACTTTACGGATTTCACCTCGACACCGATCTTGTCCAGCAGCCCCTCGACGTTGGGATATTGCAGGATAACGCCGATGGAGCCGACGATGGAGGCACGGCGGGCAAACACCTGGTCGGTGGCGATGGCGATCATGTAGCCTGCTGATGCCGCCAACGTATCGACGCTCGCCGCCACCGGTTTTTCGGCCGCTACCCGGCGTACGGCCTCGTAGATCGCCTCGCCGCCCACCGCCGTGCCGCCGGGAGAATTGATCGACACCATCATGGCCTTGACCGTCTCGTCCTCGGCGATCGTGTCCAGCATGGCGATCAGTTCACGGTCGGTGGTGATAGTTCCGCCGATTTCGACACGGGCGATATGGTCGCCTTGCGTTCCGACGCCGGAAAATGCACCGGCTGCGGACAGGATGGCGATGGACGCAATTCCCAACAGCAGTACCGCTGCCACGCGCCAGAAGGTGACGCGGCGGCGCATCTGGCGGCGGTCTATGAGCATGTCGATATCAGTGGTCATGAGGGCGCTGGTCGATGGGGGATAGGGTATCCATGTCGATACGCCCGGTGCGACACCGGCACAAGGCTGCGCTAACGCGGCAACTTGCGCGCGCCGGGCACGAAGGGCATGGCGGGAGACTGATAGACGTTACCGTCGATCGCAACCAAGCTACAGAATGAAACGGCACATGATGACCGACACTCTTGAGGGATATGCCCTATGACAATCGCCATCATCGGCGCAGGCGTCGTCGGCCTGTCCACCGCACGGGAACTTGCCGAAGCGGGCGAAGCCGTGATCGTCGTCGATGGCGGCACGATCGCCGGTGGCGCGAGCGCGGCGGCCACCGCCTATCTCGAACCCCGCCTCGGCGAAACGCCGATCAAGCGGCTGGAACAGGAAGCGCTGGCGCGGTGGACGGATTATGCCGCCGGACTGGAGGCCGGTTTCGGAGCCATCGGCTTTCGTACGGATGGCCAGTTGCGCGTGGCGCTGCCGGAACAGGCGGACGCTTTTGTGGCGGACATGAAGCAGCGGGAGGCGCTGGGCTGGACTATTTTATGGCTGACGCCGGAGGAGGCGCGGGCGCTGGAGCCGGTTCTGTCCGCCGATATCGCCGCTGCGTCCCGCCTGCCGGATATGCGGTCGGTCGATGGTCGTGCTGTGTGCGAAGCGTTGGTACAGGCCATTCGCGCTCATGGCGGCGAGGTTCGGGAGCATTGGCCTGTGGGCCGGATTGCGCAGGATGGGGCCGGACTGGTTCTGCATGGCCCGAATGGTGAAACGCTCGTCGCCGACAAAGTGCTGGTCGCCACCGGCTATACCGAAAGCCCGATCGACGGCATGCCCGCCGATGTGCCGCCGACGCGGCCCGTGCGGGGCGTCAATCTCGTCTATGACCGTGCCGACCTGCCGGTCGATCTGTTCGTCAAGCACAAGCGCGGCTACCTGTGCCCGCGCGGCGACCATGTGCTGGTGGGAACGACCCATGACAATGGCGTGGCTGATCCTGACCCGGACGATGCGGTGATCGAAAAGCTGCTGGCCAATGCCGAGGGCATCGTGCCCGACATTCGCACACGCCCACTCAAAACCGTCACCGCCGGAATACGCGCCAAGGCAGGAGACGGCACGCCCGCTTTTGGCACGTCCCGCCACATGCCCGGCCTAACATGGAGCCTCGGCCATGCGGGCGCGGGCTATCTGCGCGCACCGGTCTTCGCGCCGGAACTCGCCGCCTATCTGCGCGACGGAACGGTGGGCGAATGGATGGGGCGCGCAAAGCTGCTCTAGGCTGTCCGGTTCTCCCCAGGAGATGCGCGCGTGAAACGGCTGCGCCCTAGGCGCGGGGCGGTGTCGCCGCTAGTCTGTTCCACGATCCTCCGTGCCAACCGCGAGACGACAATGAGCCAGACACAAGACGGCGTGACCGTCATCGACCACCCTCTCGTGCAGCACAAACTGTCGCTCATGCGGAAGAAGGAAACATCCACCGCATCCTTCCGCCGCCTGTTGCGGGAAATCTCGCTGCTGCTGTGCTACGAGGTAACGCGCGATCTGGAACTGACCACCACCGATATCGAAACCCCGATGGGGCCCATGGAAGCGCCGGTGCTTGCGGGCAAGAAGCTGGTCTTCGCTTCCATTCTACGCGCGGGCAATGGGTTGCTTGAGGGCATGCTCGACCTCGTTCCCGCCGCCCGCGTGGCCCATGTGGGTCTCTACCGTGATCACGACACGCTGGAAGCCATCGAGTATTACTACAAGGCACCCACCAACATGGAAGACCGGGTGGTGATCGCCGTCGACCCCATGCTGGCAACCTCCAATTCCGCGACCGCAGCTATTGAAAAACTGATGGCCTCCGGTGCCAAGGACGTGCGCTTCGTGTGCCTGCTGGCCGCGCCGGAGGGCATCGCCGCGTTCCGCAAGCGGCTGCCTGACGTGCCGATCTACACCGCCGCCATCGACAGCCACCTCAACGAACTGGGATATATCGTGCCCGGTCTCGGCGATGCGGGCGACCGCATGTACGGTACGAAGTAATGGCAACTTCCACTTCCACGGACGCCACCTATCCGAGCCTGCGCGACCGTGTGGTTCTCGTCACCGGCGGCGGGTCCGGCATTGGCGCGTCTGCGGTGGAGCAATTCGCGCGACAAGGGGCCAAGGTCGGGTTTCTGGATATTGCGAACGCGCCCTCCAAGGCCCTTGTTGAACGGCTGACCGGTGAAGGCTTGAGCATTCACTACTCCCATGCCGATCTTTCCGATGTGGAAGCCCTGCGGGCCGGTATCGACGAAATTCGGCAGACGCTTGGACCAATCTCGATCCTCATCAACAATGCCGCCCACGATGAACGGCACGCGCTGGAGGACGTGACGCCGGAATACTGGGATGGGCGCATCGCCATCAACCTGCGCCCGCAGTTCTTCGCAGCGCAGGCCGTCGTGCCGGATATGCGGGAACTGGGCCATGGGGTCATTATCTGCATGGGGTCAACCTCGTGGATGCTCGGCAAGGGCGGCATGGCGGGCTACACGGCTGCAAAAGCCGGTGTGGAAGGTCTCATGCGGTCGCTGGCCGACGATCTGGGCCACGACAATATCCGCGTGCTGTCGATTGCGCCGGGCTGGATCATGACCGAGCGGCAAAAGGCGCTCTGGGTCGGTCCGGACGACCACGCGGCGATCATGCAGCACCAGACCGTCAAACGCGAACTGGTGCCGGAAGATATCTCACGCCCGCTGCTGTTCTTCGCCTCCGACGAGGCCGCCGCCTGCGCCAACCAGTGTTTCATCGTGGATGGTGGGTGGCTGTAGTAAATACGGTCTTAACCCTGATTGTACCGTAACGACCGCCTTCACCAGCCTTTCAGACAACTCCGTCACCGTCCCCGTAGAATTGGCCACGGACGACGGTAATGCACAAACTGATAGGCGTGTTCTTGTCCGTCGCCGTGGCGGGCATCATGCTGATCGAGAAGGGCGACCTGCTTTCCAACACCCAAAAGGCCGAACCGGCTGCCGTGGTGCAGAAAGCCAAAACGACCACCACGAATCGTGGTTCAGGCAAGGCGCGGGCAAAGCGGGACGATCGTGGACATTACACGTTCAAAGCACGGCTCAACGGGCGCAGCATACCCGTGCTGGTCGATACCGGTGCCTCCTCCGTTGCGATCAATGAGAAAATCGCGCGGCGCATCGGACTGCGGGTCGGGCGCGACGATTTCCGCCATATCGCCAACACCGCTAACGGGCAGGTGAAAATGGCGATTGCCACCATCAAGGACGTCCGCATTGGCGGGGTGCGGGTGCGCGATGTGCAGGCTGCGATTTTACCCGACGAAGCGCTGGATGGGGTGCTGCTGGGTATGAGCTTTCTGAACCAGTTGGACCGCTTCGAGTTCACAGATGGGGAGCTGGTGCTGTACCAGTAGGCTTTACTCGTCGGTCGCCTTCAACTCTTCCAGACGGGGCATGGAAATTGTCGAATAGCCGGAATCCACGAAGTGGATTTCCCCAGTCACGCCCGCCGACAGATCCGACAGCAGATACAGGCCGGCACCGCCCACCTCGTCCAATGTGACGGGGCGACGAAGCGGCGAATTGCGCTTCTGGAAATTATACATCAGCCGCGCATCGGCCACGCCGGAACCGGCCAATGTCCGTACAGGACCGGCAGAGATGGCGTTCACGCGCACCCCGTCCGGGCCGTAGTCGCTCGCGAGATAGCGCACGGAGGCTTCCAACGCGGCCTTGGCGACGCCCATGACATTGTAGTTCGGCATCACCCGTGTCGCCCCGCCATAAGTCAGCGTAATCATAGACCCGCCATCCGTCATCAGAGCCGCGGCGCGTTTGGCCGTTTCCGTAAACGAGAAGCAGGAAATGACCATCGTGCGCTCGAAATTGGCGCGGGTCGTATCGGCATACAGCCCTTTCAATTCGTTCTTGTCGGAAAAGCCGATGGCGTGGACGAAGAAGTCGATCGAGCCCCACTTGTCCTTGAGCGCATCGAACACGGCGTCCACCGACACGATATCTTCCACATCGCAGGGCAGCACCATGTCCGAGCCGAGTTCTGCGGCCAGCGGGGCCACGCGCTTGCCGAATTGTTCGCCCTGATAGGTAAACGCACATTCGGCACCGTGGGCTGCCAGCGTTTTCGCAATGCCCCAGGCGATGGAATGGTTGTTGGCCACGCCCATGATGAGGCCGCGCTTGCCGGCCATGATGTTGGAAACGAGATCGGTCATGCGTAGCGCCTCAGCACGAGGGAGGCGTTGGTGCCGCCGAAGCCGAAAGAGTTGGACAGGATCGTGTCCACCTTCGCGTCGTCCACCCGCTCGCGCAGGATCGGCATGTCGGCAAAGTCCGGGTCGATCTCGGTGATGTGGGCAGATTTGGCGAGGAAGTTGCCGCCCATCATCAGCAGGGAATAGATCGCCTCCTGCACGCCGGTCGCGCCGAGCGAATGGCCGGTGAGCGACTTGGTGGCCGAGAACGGCGGACACTTGTTGCCAAACACCTTGCGCAGGCCCTCGATTTCCTTGGCATCGCCCACGCCGGTGGAGGTGGCGTGGGGGTTGATGTAGTCGATCGTGCCGACCCCCTTGCCGGTGCCCGCCAGCGCCATCTCCATGCACCGCACCGCACCTTCGCCGGACGGGGCGACCTGATCGTAGCCATCGGACGTGGCACCATAGCCGACGAGTTCGCCGTAGATCGTCGCGCCCCGTGCTTTCGCGTGTTCCAATTCCTCGAGCACCAGCACGCCGGCGCCACCGGCAATGACGAAGCCGTCCCGATCGGCGGAAAAGGCGCGCGAGGCGGTTTCGGGCGTGTCGTTGTATTTCGACGACATGGCCCCCATCGCATCGAACAGGTTGGCCATCGTCCAGTCGAGATCTTCCGACCCACCGGCGAAGATCACGTCCTGCTTGCCGAGCTGGATGATTTCGTAGGCATTGCCGATGCAATGGTTCGACGTGGCGCAGGCGGATGAGATGGAATAGTTGACGCCCTTGATCTCGAACTGCGTGGCCAGCACGGCGGAAGCCGTGGACGACATGGCCTTGGGCACGGCAAGCGGGCCGATGCGTTTGGGCGAGCCCGACTGTCGATGGTCTTTTGCGCCGCTTCCACGATGGTGCGTGTCGATGGCCCGCCGGACCCCATGATGATGCCGGTGCGCGGGTTGATGATGTCGGACGGCTCCAGCCCGGACTGGTCAATGGCCTGCTGCATGGCGAGATAATTCCACGCTGTGCCTTTGGACATGAAGCGCGCCGTGCGGCGGTCCATTTCGGCAAACGGGTCACCTTCAGGAGCGGCTTCCACATGGCAACGGAAATTGTGCTCGGCAAACTGCTCGGAATGTTCCGTACCGGACTTGGCTTCGCGCAAGGACGTTTCGACCTCGGCCAGCGAATTGCCGATGGATGAGACGATGCCCATGCCGGTGATGACGACGCGTTTCATGGGCGTTCTCCGTAGTGATCAGTGCAGCGAAGCGGTGCTTTGGACGTGGCGGTGGTGAGTGGTGGTGTCAATGCCAAATGGGGGGCGCTACCCGCCCGCCTTTTCCTTCGACAAGGCGACTTTCAGATCGCTTGCCGCGTAAATCTGTTCGCCATCGGCTTTCAGCCAGCCATCGGCGATGCCGAGGTTGAGGCGGCCCTGCATGACGCGTTTGAAGTCGATGCCGTATTCCACCAGTTTCGTTTTTGGCGTCACCATGCCCTTGAACTTCACCTCGCCGGTGGAAATCGCCATGCCGTAGCCGGGAAGCCCCAGCCAGCCGAGATAGAAGCCGGTCAGTTGCCACATGGCATCCAGGCCGAGACAGCCGGGCATGATCTCGTTGCCGGGAAAGTGGCAGGGGAAGAACCACAAATCCGGTTTCACGTCGAGTTCGGCGCGAATGAAACCCTTGCCGTGGGCACCGCCGGTCTCGGAGACCTCGGTGATGCGGTCGAACATGAGCATGGGCGGAGCGGGAAGCTGGGCATTGCCGGGGCCGAACAATTCGCTGCGCGAACACGCCAGCAATTCCTCGTAGGTGAAGGACGTTTGCCGTGTGTCGGTGTCATATGCGTCAGCCATTCTCATCGCTCCCTGCCAGCCACGGGCCTTGCATGCCCGTCGAGAGGTTTGTGTATCGCGGCTTTGAGGTTGCGACAAGGAAGCGCTGCCGCCATAGCGCGTCATAAACTTGCAGGAATGCCCGCCGTCCCATATCTTGCCGCGATGATACGGGCGGACACGCTCCCCTTAAGCGTTTTTCAGGAGTGCCGCGTGAGCGACACGGACACGACCATTTCAACGATTGCGGTGACCGCCGACCACGATAGTGCGGGTGCGCCATGCGGCACGATCGGTCTCGTGAACCGGCTCCGGACGGCCGGTCTGCGGCCCACGCGTCAGCGCATTTCGCTCGCCCATCTGCTGTTTTCGCGCGGCCACCGCCATGTGAGCGCGGAAGCGCTTCATGTGGAAGCGCAGGCGGCCAAGGTGCCGGTCTCGTTGGCAACGGTTTACAACACGCTGCACCAGTTCAACGAAGCGGGCCTGTTGCGGGCGGTCGCCGTCGAATCGTCGAAAACCTATTTCGACACGAATACGAGCGACCACCACCATTTCTTCATCGAGAACGAGAACCGCGTTGTCGATGTCCCGGCTAGCGCCATCAGCGTGACCGATTTGCCGGAACCACCCGAAGGTATGGAAATCGACCGGGTGGACGTAATCGTTCGGTTGCGGAAAAAGGTTTAGCCGCCGAACTTCTCATCTTCATAAACACCCCAGAGCTTGTCCTGCTCCAGCCATGCGCGCACGGACTGGACCTGAACGGCGCACCAGCCCTTCGAGCAACCTTCCACACCGACCTGCAGGCCGGGCTGGAAGCGGGCGACCGTGACGGCGTCCGACGATGCACCCTGTTTGCCGTTGAGCAGAGCCAGCGCCGCAAGATCGGCTCCGGCCTGGGCCTCGAAACCGCGCCGCCACGGGGCAACGATAGCGGTGCGGGATGACGAGAGCAGGGAATGCAGCACCCAGCCGGTCGTGCCTTCCGCATCGCGGATACGACGCCAGCGGTCGAATTCCTGAATCACTTCCACCGGCAGGCCCTTGCGCTTGTAGGCCCATGAAACGGCATACTTCGTACCGGGGCCGACCCGCAGATTGGTGGATTCGAACTTGAGGCTGACGAAGCGCGGCAGGGCAAGGCCCGTCTCACGCCCGATGGCAACCTTGGTGCCACCTTCCAGCCCGCCGCCATCCGTGGCGACATCAAGGGACGCCAGACGGGTTTCTTTTGACCGTGTTTCGGCAGCATTGGCGGGCTTGGTCGCATAGACGAGCGACAGACCGACAAGCAAGGCAAGCGTTGCGAGCAGTTGCGTGACCGGAAAGCGGGTGCGGCGGGCGATTTTCGGCATGGAAGGAAACGGTCCTGTCTATCCTGTGCAGGGCTGGCATGTGCTGTGCCGATTGCCTGTCACGGGCGGTTGTGGAATATACGCCACGAGCCGGAATGGTCCGGAGAAGCGGTTTACCCAAAGTGACCGGACGGCGTTAATATCGCCTCACTTTTTATGGTTAACCTTTCTCGACCACTCCAATTTGTCGCCTGCGTAATCCCGGGTCTAACCCTGACACTGCGCTTCATCGGGAGCTTTCATGGCCGCCAAAAGACCACTCGTCATCGTGACGCGCCGCCTGCCCGATGGCGTGGAAACGCGGATGCGGGAGCTTTTCGATACCCAGCTTTCAGCCGATGACTCTGCCATGACGCGCCATCAGCTGGCAGCGGCCATGGCCCATGCCGACGTGCTTGTGCCCACCGTGACGGACACGATCGACGCCGACCTACTGGCCCGCGCCGGGGACCGGCTGAAACTGATCGCCAATTTCGGGGCGGGCATCGATAATATCGACGTGAAAGCCGCTGCCGCACGGGGCATCACGGTCACCAACACGCCCCGCGTGCTCAACGAGGACACCGCCGACATGGTGATGGCCATGATGCTGGCCGTGCCACGCCGTCTCGTGGAAGGGGCGCAGATCATGGCGTCGGCGCAAGGCTGGCACGGCTGGTCGCCCACCTGGATGATGGGCCAGCGCGTGTCCGGCAAGCGGCTCGGCATTATCGGCATGGGGCGCATCGGTTCGGCGGTCGCCAAACGGGCCAAAGCGTTCGGCATTTCCATCCACTACCACAACCGCAAGCGCGCCCACCCGGATATGGAAGCGGAACTGGAAGCGACCCACTGGCCCAATCTCGATGACATGTTGAAGCGCGTCGACATCGTGTCTGTGAACTGCCCTTCGACGAAGGCAACGCACAAACTGATCGACGCCCGCCGCATCGCGCTGATGAAGCCGCACGCCTACATTGTGAACGCGGCGCGGGGCGAGATCATCGACGAGGATGCTTTGGTGGAAGCGTTGCGCGAAAACCGGCTGTCCGGCGCGGCGCTTGATGTGTTCGGGAACGAACCGGCGGTGCCGACCGCCATGCGGCGGCTTGCGGATGCGGGCAAGCTGGTCATGCTGCCTCATATGTCCTCTGCGACAGTGGAAGGGCGCAATGAGATGGGCGAGCGGGTGATCGTCAATATCCGCACCCAGATGGACGGTCACCGCCCGCCGGACCGGGTTTTGCCGCGGGATTAGGTATGCTCTCACGCAGCAAACTTTGGTTTGCGCTCCAAGGGGCGGCGCAGCTAGCGCCGGTGGGCCGCTTGGCCTTCTAACGTGTCTCTACAAACCTCAAGCCGTCAAGCGATAGGGCTTTTCGATGGGGTTCATGCCACGTTGGGCACGCAAGTCGCACATGGGTTGCGGACGCCCCAGCAGGTAGCCCTGCGCCTCGTCGCAGGATTGCTGCGCCAGTTGCAACAGCTGCCCGTGGGTTTCCACCCCTTCCGCCGTCACCCGCAGGTCGAGCGCATTGGCCAGTGCCATCATGGATTTTACGAGGGTGCGGGCCCGTTCGTCGGTCATCATGGCGTTGATGAAGCTGCCATCGATCTTGATTTTGGAAAAGGGAAAGCGCGTCAGATAGGCGAGGCTTGAATAACCGGAGCCGAAATCGTCCAGCGCCAGTGAAACTCCCATTTCGCGCAGTTTCACCAGTGCTTTTAATGTAGTGACGGTATCATTAATGAGCAGTTGCTCCGTGACTTCCAGTTCCAGCCGTTTCGGGTCGAAGCCGGTGCTTTTCAGCGCATGGCGCACATCGGCCACAAGGTCGGATGATGTGAACTGGACCGGCGACACATTGATCGCCACCCGGGTGGTAAAATCGAAAGCGGCGAAATCCGCCATCGCACGTCCCAGCGCCCACCGCCCCAGCGCGATGATGATGCCGGTTTCCTCAGCGATAGGAATGAATGTCGAAGGCGGGATCGAACCCAGGGTCGGGTGCGTCCAGCGCATCAGCGCCTCGTAGCCCACGACCCGCCCGCTGCGGACATCGTGCTGCGGCTGGTAGTGCAGCACGATCTCGTTGCGGTCGAGCGCATGGCGCAGATCGTCTTCCAGCTGCAACCGTTCGCTTTCTTCCTTGCGCATTTCGCTGCGGAACGTGACCGCATGGCCGCGCCCGCCATCCTTGGCGCGATAGAGCGCGATGTCAGCGCATTGCTGGAGCAATTCGACCGTGTTGGGCTCGATCTCGGTGTCAAACAGGGCCAACCCCGACGAAGCACCGATGGAGATGTTCATGCCGTCGATCGGGAACGGGCTGCGGGCGGCATTGCAGAGCCTGTCGGCCAAACGGCTACCACCCTCCTCGTCGTTGACCCATGCAATGAGAGCGAATTCGTCTCCGCCAATACGGGCCAGCACATCCTCTGGCCGAACGGCATCACAGAAACGCTTTGTCACAGCGTGCAGCAGCTTGTCGCCAACAGCATGGCCATAGGTGTCGTTGACCGGCTTGAAGCGGTCGAGGTCGATCATGATGAGGGCGAGGCGTTCCGCAGGCTCGGCGGACGGTTCCTGCGTTTCCGCCAATCGCACGGCGCGTTTCAGTGCCTCGTCGAACGAGCGGCGGTTGGCGATGCCGGTCAGGGCGTCGTTGTCGGCAAGGTCACGGATGCGCGCTTCGTTGCGGTGAAACTCGGTCAGATCGCGCATGGCATAAACGATGCGCCCGTCTCCCATGTCGGTCGTGTGCAGTTCGATGGGAATTTCACGCCCGTGAGCACCATGCAGCATGCAGTTCTTGGCAGTCTTCTCGCTCTTGTCTTCCTTGCGCCGCCGCTCGCTGCCTTCCGCCGGCAGCCACGTGGTCAAACGCTGGCCGATGGGGTCCTTCATCTTCACGAGTTCACGGAAGACGGCATTGGCATCTTCCACAATACCTTCGCGCTCGACCAGAATGGCCTCTTGCGTGGCCTCTGCCAGCAGCCGCATCCGCTTTTCGCTCTCCTGGATAATGCCGGACCGAAAAGCGCTTGATTGAAGGCGCCTGTGTTCGAAATAGGCTACGAGAGCGGCCCCAACAAGCATAATTGTCAAACCTATGACGAGATTTGGCGATAATACACCGGAGGATTCGGTAAGTATGGATGTCGCAGGCCGGTGCGCTGACATCATGGAGAACGAGAGCAGTTTCATGCCCCAGGCGGTCGATAGCGCACCGACAGCGCGGTTGACATATGATTTTGTGGAAACGTGAAAGACACCGATTGCCAATAGGCACGCACCGGCTGTCACCGATGTGACAATGGATATCCATTGGTCAGGCGGAACGATGGAGAAGACAGCCGAGTTTGGGAAGCCATCGACTACTATAAGATCAATAGCGGTGCCAGCGAGTGCCACAGCCGCGCGAAACCAGTTGTTGCTTATTAAAACAATTGCCAGCGCCAGAAACATTGGAAACATGACGGCGAACGGATCCGAAAACGCGAAAGCTGTCAGGGAATCGTTCAGGTTGTAAAAAGGCGCAACGAACAGCCGGTCGATGAAGACGGCACCACTGAACATCAGGGCAGTCGTCAGCGTGGTTCCCGCCTTCAATGCCAATAACAAAGGGGTTTTGCTGGATATCCGCTGGGAGAGCGCGGCCATCGTGAAGATGGTGAACATCAAAGGCAGGGCCGCCATTAAGTTCAAGACCATCATCTCGACTGGATGATTGAACAGTAGGGAAGCCCACATATGACGGCGCCTGATACAACGAACGGGCGCAAGTGTGCGGGCGGGGCGTTGAAATTTCGTTAGTGGCGCGTCGGGCCTTGTCCCTATCTCGCGTCTCTACCTCAGGATACGGAGGCGTCGATCTCCAGTTCCACATCCACCAGACCATCAATCGACCCGCGCGCGGTTTGCCCCGGCACCAAGGCACCGACTCCTGCCGGAGTGCCGGTCATGATGAGATCGCCGGGCTGCAGCACCATCGAGCGTGAGATTGCGGCGATAATATCGGCCACCGGCCAAATCTGCTCGGCAAGATCGCCTTCCTGCCGCGTATCACCATCCACCCAAAGCCGTATCGCGCCTTTCGTCGGGTCAAACGGATGCGCCGCGCCTGCAACCGGCACGATGGGAGATACGGGTGCGGAGAGGTCGAACCCCTTGGCCCAATCCCACGGGCGCCCATTCTTCTTGGCATTTGCCTGAAGGTCGCGGCGGGTCAGGTCGATGCCGACCGCGTAGCCGAAAACATGATCGGGCGCGTTTGATGGCTCGATGTTCCGCCCGCCCTTACCCAGCGCGACGACCAGTTCGATTTCGTGGTGCAGGTCGGCGGTTTCCGGCGGATAGGCAATCTTGGCTTTGGCTTCAGGGCCCGCGTCGAAGGCTGCATCGGCTGGTTTGGTGAAGAAGAACGGCGGCGCGCGGTCGGGGTCGTTGCCCATCTCGCGCACATGGGCCTCGTAATTGCGGCCAACGCAAAAGATACGGCGGACGGGAAACCGCGCAGCGCTTCCTTGTACTGCAAGGCTTGGACGCACGGGCGGGTCGAACGTGTATTGCGGGTTCGGTTCGGCGTCGTTCATCAAGGTCTCCGGTGAGGCTGAAAGCGGGTTATGGCAGAAATCCGCCCTAATCGTCCCGCCAGCGTCGCAACCGGGCTTGCCCGTGGCAAGCCCGGTTGCGATGAAGCAGCACCATCGACATCGGAGACTGCCGCCATGAGCGCCACAATCATCGACGGAAAAGCCTTTGCCGCCACTGTGCGCGCCAAGGTGGCCGACCACGTTACCGCACTAAAACGCGACCACGGCATCACGCCGGGCCTCGCTGTCGTGCTGGTGGGGGAAGACCCGGCCAGTCAGGTCTATGTCCGTAACAAAGGCACGCAGACTGTGGAAGTCGGCATGGCGAGTTTCGAGCACAAGCTCGACCCGTCCACCGATCAGGCAACCCTGATGGCGCTGATCGAGACACTGAATGCGGACCCTGCGGTTCACGGTATCCTGTGCCAGCTTCCCCTGCCGGACCATCTGGACGAGGAAGCCGTCATCAACGCCATCCTGCCGGAAAAGGACGTGGACGGGTTTCACATTCTCAATGTCGGCAGGCTGGCGACAGGACAGGACGCGATGGTGCCCTGCACGCCGCTGGGCTGCCTGATGATGCTGCGCGACACCTTTGAGAAAAATGGGCTCGACTCCCTGTCCGGTCTCAATGCCGTGGTCGTCGGGCGTTCCAACATCGTCGGCAAGCCGATGGCACAACTTCTTTTACGGGATTCCTGCACCGTCACCATCGCCCACAGCCGCACGAAAGACATTGAGGCGTTGTGCCGACAGGCCGACATTCTCATTGCCGCCGTTGGCCGCCCTGAAATGGTGACGGGCGACTGGGTGAAGCCGGGGGCAACTGTCATCGACGTTGGCATCAACCGGATCGACGCGCCGGAACGGGGCGAGGGCAAGATGCGGCTGACGGGGGACGTGCATTTCGAAAGCGCGGCAAAAGTCGCCGGGGCCATCACGCCCGTGCCGGGGGGCGTCGGGCCCATGACTATCGCCTGCCTGCTGGCCAACACCCTGACCGCCTGCTGCCGCGCCAACGGGCTGGACGCACCGGAAGGCCTGACGGCCTAGTGCGCTTCCCTTATCCAGAGCTGATTTTAAAATCGGAGATTTCCACCTCTTTAACCACGACACAAAGCCGCCACGTGTGTTTACGCCGCCCTTAACTACGAAGCTTCAGTTTGGCTCGATCACTTGGTCGAGCACTGTGCAATGCGTATCCGCGATATCCTCCTGATAGCCTTCCTGATCTCGGCTCTTGTGCCGACAGGAGTGCTGGGCTGGTGGTCCTACAATCGCGGGGTCGAGCAGGAGTTTGCCGAGGTCGAGGACCGTCATCTGCTGCTGGCACGCAATGTCAGCGCGGCGCTCAGCCGCTATCACACAGACCTCATCGGCACTTTCGACTCCTTCTCCCAGTCGATGCTGCAGGGTGAGACGCCGAAGAATCTCGAAGCGCTGATGAAAAGCATCAACCTGATCTGCGTGCTCATCGTGGACGAAGCCAGCGGACAAGTGCTGGCCCGAGCCGACCAGGCGCCGGAATTCTACTCACGCTCCATCTCACCGGTCCTGCTGGACAAAGCACGCGCGATTGCCCGCGACGGTGAAACGATTTTTTCGGAAGTCATGTCCAGCGCCCACGCCGGCAACATCATGCTTGGAGTGCGCCGTTACGGCGACAAGTTGTCCATTGCCGTGGTCAACACCGACTATTTCGTGCAGCTCGGTGCCAGCATTTCCTTCGGCAAGAAGGGCCATGCCGCCATCGTGGACCATTTGGGCAACGTGCTGGCCCACCCGAAGCCGAGCTGGATCGCCCAGCGCAAGAACATCGCGCAAATATCCTCCGTCGCGCGGATGATGCGGGGCGAGACGGGTATCGAGACGTTTTACTCTCCCGCTCTGAAGGGCGATATGATCGCGGGCCTTACCACAGTTGAAGGTCCGGGTTGGGGGGTGATGATCCCGCAACCGGTATCGGAAATCTATGAGAAGGTGCGCGACAAGAACAACGCCGTGATGATGGCGGCGACCGTTTCTCTCATCATCACGCTGGCGCTGGTTATGCTGTTCGTGAACTCGCTTGCAGCACCGCTCGAAAAATTTCTCGCCTCCATGAAACTCAACGCCCGCAACCGCACGATCGGCGAAAGTTCCGTGCGGATGGGCTTGATTCCGGTGCGGGAAGTGACCGAGTTCAAGGATAATTACAACGCGATGGCCCGCCAAATCACCGAGTCCAACGACCGTATGCGACAGGTGGCCTACACATGCTCCGTCACCGGTCTGCCAAACCGGGAGCATTTGCGCGAGATGGCGCAGACCAAGTTTCTCATTCCCAATGCGCTGCGCTCGTCGGGCGTGCTGGCCTTCGTGGATATCGACAATTTCAAGCAGATCAATGATGTCCACGGCCATGACGTGGGTGATGCGTTCCTGCGCGATGTCGCGGGCAAGCTGCGTGAATGTGTGGCGGAAAGCGCCGCTCTAACCGATATCAAACAGACCGGCGGTCTGGCACCGGTCGTTGCCCGTATTGGTGGCGACGAGTTCGTCATCATCTTCCCAGGTCTGACGCAAATCGAGAAAATCCGCGCGTTCCTGACGCTCGTGCAGAGCCGTTTGTCCGAACAGGGCGATGGGTTGCCCGTCATCAACCGCCGTGGTGCCAGCATCGGCTGCGCGCGTTATCCGCAAGATGGCAAGACACTCGACAGCCTGCTGAAATGTGCCGACATCGCCATGTATCACGCCAAGAAAAACGGCAAGGACTCGTTCGAAATCTATTCCAAGGATATCGGCATCATGACGGCGGCGGAACTTCGCAGCGCTGCAGAAGAGGGTATCGCCAAAGGCGAAATGGTTCTGGAATACCAGCCCAAAATCGCTATCGGGTCCGGCAATGTGACCGGCGTGGAAGCGTTGGTGCGATGGGATCACCCGAAACTGGGACGTCTGGCGCCCGACCTTTGGATTCCGGCCATTTCCAATTCACCCATCATCCGCCAGTTGGGCGAGTGGGTCGTGGCACAGGCGATGGACGATCACGGGATATGGAAGGGCTGGGGGCTCGATATGAGCGTTGCCGTCAATATCGGTGCGGAGCATTTTTGCAGCGCAGGCTTTACCAAATGGATCACGGCCTGCGCCCGGGAACGCGGTTTCGACATGCGCTGCATGGAAATCGAGGTGACGGAGAACACGCTGTTCAGCTCCGATACCGCCGCCAACACGATCATGAATGAGTTGCACGAGGCTGGTTTCAAATTGTCGATCGACGATTTCGGCACCGGCTATTCCAACATCGCCCGCCTCAGCAAGCTGCCTGTCGACTGCCTGAAAATCGACCGCTCGATCATCGCACAGGCCGACAAGGAAAAGCGGGTCGGTCTCATCATGGAATGTATTGTGACGATGGCGAAAAGACTCGGTTGCAGCACGGTGGCCGAAGGCGTCGAGACAGCCTCCGAACTCGCATTCGCCGCCCGTAGCGGTATCAGCATGGTGCAGGGTTTCTATTACTCACCGAGCCTGCCGGTCGATCAGCTCATCGACTGGGTGCGCGCCCACGAGGACCTGCTGGACGATACCGGTGCCGTGCCAGTCAAGGTCGCAGCCGCATAGCCGAGCCTGACAGGCGAGTTTTCAATATACCGGGCTTTTGGTGGTCAGAATCCACCGGGAAACCCGCAATGGGTGTCCTGGCGGGGCACGATATACTTGAACCACTGTAACGACGCCAGATCATTCCAACGCTGTTCGCAGCGTTTGTAGCAGCCACTGGCCTGCGACACCCAGTTCGCAGTCCCGTCGATGCGCGGCGTAGATGGTCAGTCCGTCCGGTGGAGCCGTATCATCCTCAATTTGAAGATGAATGAGCCTGCCGTCGGCTAAAGATGCTGCCACGAGATGTTCGGGCATACGGCACCACCCAAAGCCGGCGTGAAGGAAGTCCAAACGACGGTTGAGATCAACGAAACGCCACCGCCGTGCGCTCGTTAGCCCGTAATCCGTGCCTCCCGGTTCTACAGGGTCCGACAGTACGAGTTGCACATGGGGTTCGAGATCATCGCGCGTTACAGGACAGCCCGACGCGGCGAGTGGGTGATTTGGTGCCACCACCGGCACCATGTCGGTGCGGAGCAAGGGATACGCTTTCATGTCGTCCGGCACCAACGGCAACAGAAGACAAATCGCAAGGGATGCCGAACCGGAGCGTAGGCGTCGAAGCGATCCGCCAAGTCCTTCGGTGGAAAAGCTCACAGGAAGTGTCGGGAAGGTTCGACCCAGCAAGTGTAGGCTGTCGATCAGGGGCGCACTTGGCACCAGGGGATCGATCGCGATGACGAGTTCGGCCTCGATGCCCTGACGCTTGTTCGTGGCAATGGCCTCGAACCGTGCTGCACTGGCGAGAACCAATCTTGCCTGCTCAACGAGAACGGAACCGACATCGGTCGTTACGGGGCGGTAGCCGGATCTGTCGAAAAGCGTAACATTCTGCATCGTTTCAAGTGTCGAGATCGCTTGGCTGATGGCCGATTGCGCGCGACCGAGTTTCCGCCCCGCCGCCGAAAAACTACCGGTATCGGCGATGCTGACCAAAACACGCAGCTGATCAAGACTTAGAGTGCCGATCATTGTCCATCACTCCTGCCGATGAAGATCATCGGTAATACCGCACTCCAATAGAGTATGTTTGCGGTTTATGTGGGTTGAAAGCAAACGGCCACGCGCTGCGCGAGACCACTTTCAAGGACCCCCATCATGCCCCGACCTCTCGTCATCGAAGCCAGCCCTCGTGGTGATGCTTCTGTCTCGCGCCCCATGACAGCCGTGCATGCATTGTCAAACACGCTGGTGGCCGAACCGCTGGCCTCTGACGAGACCGCTATCGGGTCTCAGATCCATTCGGCGGCCGCGTGATGGCCGGCCAACCAGAGTATCGCGCCCCTGTCGGCACACATGTCGGTCACGTGCACCTGAAGGTGGCCGACCTTGAGCGCTCCGTCGCTTTCTATGAGGGCATTCTCGGCTTCACGGTTCAGGCACGTATGGGGACCAGAGCAGCCTTCTTGGGTGCAAGATTACCCCAAGCCGACGATGTATCCGGCGGTGACGCAGTCTACCACCATCACATCGGTCTCAATACGTGGGAAAGTCAGGACGGGTCGGGGCCAGCACCGGGCACGACAGGTTTGTACCATTCGGCGTTTCTCTACCCGGACCGGGCCGCTCTTGCCCAAGCGGTGCGCCATGTTCTGGCACAGGGCTGGCCACTGACAGGCGCGTCGGATCATGGCGTTTCCGAAGCGGTCTATCTCGATGATCCGGACGGCAACGGCGTCGAACTCTACCGTGACAGACCGTTGCAAGAGTGGCCGCGCAATGCACAGGGAGCGTTGGAAATGTCGATCCAGAGGCTCGATCTTGACGCCTTGCTTCTGGAGGCATGAGTTTGAGTTAACACAAGACTTGCTAGTCTCTGTCTGCGGCCAGTAGCAGAGTTCTCCGAACCGCGGCCCGCGCGGCCTTCTTGAATTGGGATAGTTCGACAGGTTTCAGGCCGGATATTTGTCGTTCCAATGCACCATCGGCAAACCGCTCACCGGTGAAGCAAACGACGGGATACGCGTGCCTCTGAGGCTTCCAATGTAAACGGTGGACAGGTCTGATCCGCCGAAGGTGACACTTGCCATCCAAGGCGCGATTGAACCACCCGCTGCGAATTGCAAGTCCGGCGTGATGCTGTCTGCGGTAAAGGCTGCAAGCAAATCCTTACCGGCTTGCGACCCGTTGTCGTCGTCGAGCAAAACGCGAAGATCACCGTCCGGGGTGATGGCAAACACACGGTCCGTCATCACATGGGTGCCCCACAGGTTGCCGTGTGCATCGAACGCAATCCCGTCGATAAACGCTCCGTGGTTCGTCGGTCCAAAGGTTTCCCGGTCACTCAGCGATCCGTTTTCGCTCACACGCAACCGCGTGACCCGCATACCGGTCGTTTCCACGACGTAAATCCACTCCTCGGCGGCATCCATGCGGATTTCGTTGGTGAAGGCGAACCCATCGGCAACGATACGCAACCCGCTCTCGTCCATCAGTGCGATGAAGCCGTCGGCCAGCGTCGGGCTGAGGGCCTCCATCCAGTTGGGAATAGTGGTGGATACGGTGAGCCAGACGCGGTTGCGGCCGTCCCGCAGGACGAAGTTGACCTTACCGATGGGCCTGCCTGCAATCCTATCGTGCAGAACCGACGTCGTGCCGTCACGGCGCATGAGTTCGAGCCGGTCGGTCCCGAAGTTGGAGACCAGAATGTCGCCGTTGGCTGCAAACGCGAGGCCGTTCGGCAGTGTGCCCTGCGTGAAACGGGTGGCATCGTCGGCAGCCTCCTGAAAAGTTGCGGCCACCGCCATCTCGGGGGCGGATTGGGCGATGAAGTTCTGCGATCCATCGGGCCGGATGTGCATGACACCGCCCCTTGCATCGGCAGACCAAAGCGACCCGTCGCGCTCGGCCAAAATACATTCCGGGCGTTGCAGATCGTGCCCGACATACACGATGGTGGCGGGATCGACCTCGAACCCGTCGATGGGGTTCGGCTTCTTCACCGTGTCGCCAACAGGTTGGTTGCCATCAGATGTCCTTCCAGCCGTCAGCGGTCTTGATGCGGTGTTGAATGACGTTGGAAACGCCAAGCGTTTGCTCCAGAAAGCAGCCCGTTTTGGCGGCCTGGATAAGCTCCCGCAGCTTCGTTTCGTCGTCCGGCGAATCGAGCATCACGTCGATCTCGAACGCTTTCGGCGCAGTCTCGTAAACGCGGCCCTTCGCCTCCCAGTCCCACGTCACGCGGGTGTCGACCTTCAGGTCGGTGATCGTGACGCCCAGTCTTTTGGCGAAAGCACGCATTTGCGTCATGATGCAGCCGGTCAACGAACCGACGAACAGCGCCAGGGGCGGTGGCGCGGTTGCATCGCCGCCGTGGAACGGGCCTTCATCGCTGGCCATGACAAACGGGCCTTCCTCGTAGGGAAGCGCCATCATGCAGGTCAGTTCGTTCCGCATCTTGCCGGTCGCCACGCCGTGACAATCGAAGCGGACTTCCGCGCGGGTCATGCCCCCGTTCGGGTCACTTGTCGTATCGCTCATGCCGCACCCTTTCCGGTTGAAGGCTTGCGGATCGTGTTGCGAAGAGTGCCGATCTTCTCGATCGTCATTTCCATCACATCGCCATCAGAAAGCGTGCGGCCTATTTCCAATCCGCAGCCGGTCCCGACCGTGCCGGAGCCTATGACCTCGCCCACATGCAGCGTTTCGGACTGCGAGATGTGCGCCAGGATATCACCGAACGTGTGGTGCATGGCGCTGGCATTGCCGCCGCCCCAACGCTCGCCGTTGACCTTCGCTTCCATATCGAGCGCGATGCGGCCTTCGGAATCCATCGGCACCTCGTCGGCGGTCAGCAGGTAAGGGCCGAGCACGTTGCCGGTATCGAAATCCTTGCCCTTGGCCGGTCCGAGATAAGCGCCGATCTCCTTCGTCTGCGCGTCGCGGGCGCTCATGTCGTTGAAGATCGTGTAGCCGAAAATGTGATCGCCGCCGTTCCTGGCGTCGATATCCTTGCCACCCTTTCCGAGCACGATGGCCAGTTCGCATTCGAAATCCATCGACTGGCTGTAGGACGGCCACTCTATATCATGCTCGTGCCCGACGACAGAAAAGCGGTTGCATTTGTAATAGATGGGCTGGTCATACCAGACCTGCGGGATGTCGAATGTCTGCCCGGTCATCTTGCCGGCCTGCCGAAACGAGTTGATGAGATGCTCCTCGAAAACGAGGCAGTCGCGCATCTGTTGCGGCACCGGAAGCGGAGCGCGGAACGTCACATCGGCGACGTTGATGAGCGCATCATCCTGCGGGTCGGCAAGGAGCCCGCGCACGCGCTTCAAAGCCTCCGGCCCCGCCTCGATCAGAGTCAGCATCGAGGTGAAGCCACCGGCTTTCGTGATGTCGAGCAGGGTATCGTCGTCGACGAGAACTGCGACCTTGTCGCTGCCCGCGTGATGAATGGTTGCCAGGCGCATGTCTTACTCCTCGATGATGGCGACGGCCCGGGTGAACCCGGCCGAAGCGGCTTTGATTTTCCAGGGAAAGCAGGAGACGATGAAGCCCGTCCCCGGCAGTTCGTGCAGGTTGGCCAGCTTTTCCATGTGGCAATAGCCGATCTCCATCGAGGCCCGGTGGCCCTCCCAAATGATCGACGGATCATGGCTTTCCGCCCAGCGTTTTGCAGTAATCGAAAACGGCGCGTCCCACGACCAAGCATCGGTACCCGTCACGCGCACGCCGCGCTCCAGCAGCCAGAGCGTGCCCTCGCGGCCCACGCCACAGCCACGGTGGATGTAGTCATCGTGTCCGTAGCGTTCGCCTGCAGCCGTGTTGACGACCACGATGTCGAGCGGCTGCAGGTCGTGGCCAACACGCTTCAGCTCGGCCTCGATGTCGGCAGCGGTTGCGATGTATCCATCCTCCATGTGGCGGAAATCGAGCTTCACGCCCGGATTGAAGCACCATTCGAGCGGCACTTCGTCGATGGTGAGCGCAGGCTCGCCGCCCTCAGTGAAACGCCGGTTCATCGTCGAATGATGGTGATAGGGCGCATCCAGATGCGTGCCGTTGTGGGTAGCGATCTGCAGCATTTCGATCGCCCAGCCCTCGCCGCCGGGCAACTGCTCCTTCTCCAGGCCGGGAAAAAAGGCCGCAACCTGATCGGCCGTCGCATCGTGGGCAAGATAGTCGATCTTGGGTGCCATCATCGGTGGATCGGAAACGATGCCGGTTTCGAGGGCGACGGAGATGTCGATAAAAGTGCGGGGCATGAATACTCCTAGAGAAGTCCGGTCGCGAGAGAGGGAAAGGCCAGAACGAGGCCGAGCACGATGAGCATGATGCCCGCGAACGGAGCCGCTCCGGCAAAAATGTTGCCGAGGGTTACGCTGTCGTCGTCTATTACCGATTTGATGACGAAGACCGACAGTCCGAACGGCGGGGTCAACAGGCCGATTTCCACGGCGATGATGGTGACGATGCCGAACCAGACCAGATCGACGTCGAAGGGTGCCAGCACCGGCAGCATCAACGGGACGAGAATGAGCAGGATGGAGGCAGAATCGAGGATCATACCCATCACGATCACCACACCGACATAGGCGAGGATGACGCCCCAGAGACCAATATCGGCTCCGGCGACGAAACTGCCGAAACCCGCGGGCACTCCGGAAAATGCGAGCATCCGCGAATACATTTGCGCTGCGATGATCAGAAAGCAGACCGACGCCGTAACCAGCCCCGTTTCCACAAGCACGTTCCAGAGCGCGCGCGGGCCCAGCGTGCGCTTTGCAAAGCCCAGGACCAAAGCACCAATCGCGCCGACGGCCCCGGCTTCGACCGGCGTAAACAGCCCGCCATACA
The DNA here is from genome assembly GCA_963841615.1 of uncultured Alphaproteobacteria bacterium. GTDB lineage: Bacteria > Pseudomonadota > Alphaproteobacteria > Rhizobiales > Rhizobiaceae > Pseudahrensia. The sequence goes on from CAWJDI010000005.1 coordinate 485,349, forward strand.
GACCGCCCAGTACCAGACCGATGAGCAGCGCGATGGGAATGAACTTGGTCACCAAAGTCATCGGCGGAAAGGTCGGGCCGGAACCCGGCTCCGGCCGACCCGTAAAACTCGGCCAGACCGTCGCCATTACGATGACGCCGATGGCGAAGAGCAGTGCCAGCAGTATGCCGGGGATGATACCTGCGATGAACAGATCGCCGATCGATTGTTCTGTCAGCACGCCGTATAGAATGAGCAGCAGCGAGGGGGGGATCAACATGCCCAGCACCGAGGAGCCTGCCACGATCCCGACCGCAAACCGCGCCGTATAACCGTGGCGCACCATTTCGGGCACCGCAATCTTGGTGAAGACGGCGGCCGACGCGATGGAAATGCCGGTGATCGCCGCAAAGATGGCATTGGCACCCACTGTGCCGATGCCAAGTCCACCGCGCAGGCGACGAAATGCGGCATTGGCGACATCGTAGGCGTCACGCCCGATTCCGGCTTCCGCGACGAGGAAACCCATCAGGACGAACAGCGGAACGACGCCGAATTCATACGAGGCGATGGAGTTGGCGGCGGCAAGCCCAAGCAATTTTGAGGCGAGCAATGGCGAACCCTTGATGGCCCACACTCCAATGAACGAACACACCATCAGGGCTATGGGAACGTAGAGCCCAAGCATCACCAGCGTGACGATGGCGCCGAGCATTGTCAGTCCTATTTCGAAGGCGCTCATGTGGCTTCGGTTCGTGACAGTGGCGCGCGCAGAAGCCGTGCGATGCGCGCCGCAAACTGGGCCATCAGCATCAATGTACCGACGCAAATGACGAGCTTGACCGGCCAGACCGGCGCGGTGAAATCTCCTATCGCGCCAACGAATGTGTTGTTGTTCCACGACTGCGTAAACAGCGGCCACGAGGCGTACAGCAGCGCACCGAGCAGAAAGATCGCCGACAGGTCGAAGACGATTTCCATCGCGCGGGCCGTGCGGGGCGCAAAGCCGATGGCAGCGCCTAACAGGGCATCGGAACGTGTGAAACGTCCGGCGCGCAAGGTTTGCGGCACTTGCAGGAATACGATGGCGACGATGGAGAGCGCCACCAGTTCCGGCACACCGGCTATGGGTGCGTCGAACAGGTTGCGACCGACAACGTCACCACCGATAAGCAGCATGAGCCCCACGATCAACGCCGTGCCCATGACGTTGAGCACTTGCGTTGCCGCGTCGAGCACCCGTTCGGGCAGCGAAGTCCGCAAAGGGACCCCGCTGCTGTCCGTTTGGCTCGAATTGGACAAGGGGGTTACTCTTTGTCCCAGTCCCGCAGCGGCGTCGCACCGGCGGCGCGCATGGCATCCATGTAAACCGTCAACACTTCGCTTGCCTTCTTGCCTTCGGCATCGAGCATCGCGGCCCAGGTCTTGGCGGCATTATCCATGCCGTCAGCCCATTCCTGACGCAGTTCGGGCGATGCTTCCGTGATAGTCGCACCCAACTCGCCCATCTTCTCAAATGCCGTGGCAACGGCTGCGTCGAGCTCCTTGACATACCAAAGCCGCGAGGCGTGGGCACCGGCATAGAGTGCGTCCTGCACCTCTTTCGGTGCTGCATCGAACCAGTCCTTGTTGGCCCCGATGATGCCGGAGTGCTGGGCGCCGAACCCCATTTTCGTGATATACGGAGCGACTTCGTAGAGCTTGCCCGGAAGGGCTGCAGACGCGAACACGATGACGCCGTCGTAAACGCCGGTCTTCAGCTCGTTGTAGTAGGTTGTGAGATTACCGGCCACGCCGACCGCGCCGGTGCCGGACAGCCAGTTGATGGCCGGGCCTGGCGCTGCGATTTTCTTGCCGGTCAGGTCGGCCAGCGAATTCAGCGGAAACTTCGTCATTATCAGGTAATCGTCGATGACGATCGGCCCGCCAAGCGGCACGATGTTGATGTCGGCGTAGGCCACCTGCATGCGCGGGTCGGTCTTGTGCAGATCGTCCATCAGCTTGGATATCGTCTCCACGTCGGATGAGACGAACGGTGTGTAGTAGCTGACATTTTGCACCGCGAGCTTGGCGGCATCGAACAGTGACGACACGGTGCCGATTTCGGCCAACCCTTCGCCGATCGCTTCCGGCTCCTCGCCAACTTTGGCAATGGAACCGCCGAACTGTTCCGTAAACGTAATCGTGTTGCCCGTTCCTTCGAGCGCCTTGCTGACGGTCGGCTCGAACATTTCAGGAAACATCCGCACCCAGCGGAATACCGGTGGGTGACCCGCCACGATGGTGGCATTCAGATCGACCGCGTGAACGGGCGAGGTGGCGAATGCCCCTGCCAGCATGGCCGCTCCCATTGCTGCCCCCCTTGCTGCCCCTTTGGCGATGCGTGATGTGGTTTTCATAGTCTTCCTCCCGGTTGGACTTTGGTGATGATACTGTGCGCTTCAGGTCTCCTGCACTGCCAGGCGTTCGATGCCCCCGGCTGCGAAGGTGACAAGCCGTGTAAGAAATGCGTCCGCGTTGGCGGCATCCGCTTCTCCCGCAAGTCGCTCGGTGCGCTGGGTGCGGGCCATGCCTGCGGCCAAGACGTGTATTGCCAGATTGTAGCCCCATGCAGCCGCCGTCCGGTCCGATCCGGTCTGCTGCATGATGGCGTCGATAAAGATTTGCGCGGTCGGGTCGTAGTGTTCGCGCAGCAACGTGTCGCTCAGTGGATTATTGTTCATGAGCTGCGCCATGATGCGGCTATAGCCCTCGCCGCCGCCTGCCGGGCCGAGCGCCGGGGCGAAAAGAACTTTCAGAATGTCGAACAGTTCGGCGTTGTTGGGCAAAGCAGCCAGAAGCCTTTGCCGCTCCGCATTGATCATGCCCGCGCGCCAGCCGACTATATCGCCATACAGCTTCTGCTTGGTCTCGAAATGATAATGCAGCAGCCCCTGCGCGACCTCGGCCTGTTCGGCGATGGCGCGCATGGAAGCGCCGGCAAACCCCTCGACACCGAACACTCGTTCACCCGCCTCGATGATGCGGGCGCGTGTGTCTTCTGCGGCGGCGGCTCTCGAAATGGATTTGGCGGCGATTGTTCCCATACCGCAGGCTTACACTGACTGACCGGTCAGTCAATGCCCTTCGCGGTTGCAGGAACAAGCCGGGCGATTGGACGGCACTACACTGAAAGTAGGTTTGAAATGACTGCCTTCGGCCCTGCCAGTTCTGGGGGCCAGCTCTCTAATCTTGCCATTCGCATTAAACACAGCCGTGTGCTCAACGTGTGAACAGCCGTTTAGAAGCTGCCTGCACGCAGCCGGTACACCTCGAGCGGCTCATCGCGTCCACGTAGCACGTGCGCGCCAATGGGCTCACAATCATCGGTTGGCGCTTCAGCAAGTGTATGTGCGGACACAAGTGCGCAACAGTGCCCGTCGGGATCGACTTCCCTGCCAAGTTGCTCCAGGCGCGAGGCGACATTCACCGTGTCCCCCATCACCGTGTAGTTCAGTCGTGTAGCAGTTCCTACGGTTCCAGCGATGACAGGACCGGAATGGACGCCAAGCCTCAAGCCAAAGGTGGCCTTGTCAGCCTGATGCGCGGCAAGGATTGCGCTTGCGGCCCGAAGTCCGCGAGCGGCGTGATCCGATGTCACTTCGGGCGCGCCCCAGAATGCCAAAATACCGTCGCCCATGAACTTGTCGATAATCCCGCCCTCGGCTTCGATGATGTCCGTAACGACCGCGAAATGCGCATTCAACATTGCCGTGACGTCCGCCGGGTCCATGGTCGAGGCGAGTTTGGTGAAACCGACGATATCGGTGAACAGGACGGTCACATTGCGCGTTTCCGCCAAGCGCAGCGAACCATCACCGTGTGCCAGAAGTCGAAGCACCAGTTGCTTGGGGACGAATAGACTGAACGTTCGCAGAGACTGGATTGCGGTTGCCAGTGCCAGCCGTATATCTTCCAATTCACGCGCCGGCATTTCCCTGATGTCATCCGGTGCGTCGAGGTCGAGTCCCGCGATGCGACCAAGCTGATCCCGCACCTGGGTAATTCTACGGCTGATACGGCGCGCCAGAGAGAACGCAAACAGCACCGCCAAAATGACGAACCCGAATGCGACGACGCTTGCGATGCCAATCTGAGCGATTGATCTGCCAACGGTCGAAGGTGTTGTCGCAAAACCGACGCGCAATATGGCGCGAGCGTTCCCGGCGGCCACGCTTCCGCCATTCAGGTCGATGATGGAACTGCTGATGAACACAGGTTCATCATCGTCGCGTATAACGCGCTGCAGGGTCGGGGCAGCGTCCAGCACCTCGTCCGGTACGATTGGTGTTTTGAAAAGAGTTTCCAATTTTGCGTCGGACGCTTCATCAATGCGTCCGTCAGACCGTGTACGGGCCAGCACCTGATCGCCCAGAAGCACGACGCCAGCGACGCCCTCCTGCAAAATTCCCGACATCAAAGAGCTGACCGCCTTTAGGTCGATTGAGACGGGAACCGACGTGTCAGATGGTCGAAATGCGAGAGTATTCCGATATTTGAACCAGCCGACCTGCGGGCCTGGATTGACGATAACCCTGTCGGCAATGTCAGAAAGCGCCACGATATCGCGCCGCCTGCCTTCATCGGCGATCAAGCCGTTCTCCGCCGCCAGTATGGACGCGACACGCTCGATCTTTGCGAACTCCGCATTCATGCGTTCACTTAGTACGGCCTGCGCCTGTCTTCCCTTGTCGATTGCATCATCAAAAGCCGCATCGCTGCTCGCAGTCACAAGGATACCGAGGGTCACGAACGAAGTTGCAAGTACGAGCCCGCCCAACAACAACGAGAGCAGTGTACGCAGACCGATTTTGCGCCGCACTTCTCAATCTCCCAATTCAACCCTACTGATCAATAGCGCGGTGAGACTAAGATTGGCTAATTCGGACCATCACTGGGCTATTTTAAGGGGCCGGTTCGTTGCCAGCTCGGCAACGGTAGCGTTTCAGGAACCAAAGTGCTGCCCAGGACCGCAACCAATCAATGGATCCTGAGCCTAGCCTTGAGCTTCACAACGGACGAAACTTGGTTCGTTTTAACACTAGTGGTTGCGGGGGTAGGATTTGAACCTACGACCTTCAGGTTATGAGCCTGACGAGCTACCGGGCTGCTCCACCCCGCGATACGGCAATGACGGGCACTGGGCGCGTCATGCTGCGCTTTTTGCGCTGGGCGGGATATAGACGGACGTCTCGCGGAATGAAAGGGCGGACGGTCCTGTGATGCGATCTTTTTCGCATTTTTAGAGCGTGGATCGAAGCCGGCCTGTCAGTAACCGCGATCCTCGAAACGTTCATGGCGAAACAACCCGGGGGCCACCGCGATGGTCCAGTCCGTTTGCCGCCACCAAGACCCGTTCAATTCGATCTCAATATTCTTGAACCCGTTGACACGGCGGGTCGAAGGGACGGCATCGACCCGGGCTAAAATCGTATCGAGATAGAAGCGCCGGTCGATCATGAACGGCTGGTTGGTCCATCCACGGATGGACGTGGGCATGGTGAGAAAGCCGGTTTGCGGGTCGTGCGAAATAGCCGGGAAACGATTGTGGGGTTCGCTCTCCGCATAGGGGGCGTGGCCGCTGAGACGACGGGCTTTGGCCGGGCGCAGAATGCGGCGTAAGGTAGCTGTCAATTTCAGTGCAAAGGAAGCGTCGGCGGCAGGGTGATAGCGCCGGTATTTCGTGAGCCCTGAAAAGGGCTCCCCCGGGTCGCGGCGGCTGCGGATATGAACCACCTGCGCCGCGTCTCCGACCAACAAACCTGTGGCGATTTCGATCTCGTGGCGAGCCGTTTCGACAGGCTCAATGAGGTGTATGTCGTTTTCCAGAAGCAGCACGATATCGGCCGTCATGCTTTGTGCGAGCGCGCGGAACCCCCCGTAGATACCGAGATTGGCTTCACTCCCCGCGCTTGTAAAACCGTACCGGTCCGCAAGGCGAATACCCTCGTCGTCGACTTCCGGAAAAAAGATAACTTGTTCGTCGAACAGGTCGATAAAGCCGGGTACCGACAGGCTGTCCAGCATATGACACAATGAGACGTAGCCTTTCCAGGAAAGGATACCGAGCCCGATGGTCGGCTTTCGATCGGTGTCCATCACCGCCAGTTCTCGGTGATCCACGGCGTTGGGCGAACATGCTTGTAGAGGCGTTTCCACGACTTTTTTACCGGCCATTGACCTAGGGCCGCTTCGTCCGGGTCCGGTTTGCCGGTAAAAGCGACAGCGCGGGCGGTCGTAGGCAGTGATGGTGTTTCAAGAAAATTGAGTGGCCAGCGGGGCATGAGGTCGTGCTTGAAGGACAGGCACCAGTCGCGTGGCCAGAACGCCTGATCGGTGATCTCGCCGGAAATGTATTGTTGCTCGATCCGGTAGTCCTTCAGCACAGCCTCGGGATCGGCGTCGAAGCGGTCGAAGATTTCGGCGAAGCGGCCAACGGGCACGCGGAACAGAGATGTATTGCCTACAGTTTCTTTCGGCTGAGTCCAGTTATGGATGACACAATAGCGGCCCGGTTCGTAGTCGAAGAAGGCGTCGATGGATCCGGTGATGACCATGTCCAGATCGAAGAATAGCACATCGCCGTTGTCACCCTCGACAAACGGAATATCGAGATCCGCGCGCCACAGGGAAATCTTGCGCCAAGGCGTCCATGCAACACGGTCGGGGATCGTTATGGGCGGTAGTGGCCGAACGACAACGGCAGAATCAATATCAGTCGCATCATCGGTAAAACAAACGAGCTGGGTCGGGCGCGCTGTATGGCGTTGCACCATTGAATGCAGCCGATTGACGTAGTCGGCAGGGTAACGCGTTCCCCACTTCATGCAGATGACGGTTTGCACGCTGGCTCCAGCGGTTTTGAGTTATTGGCGGGATCATATCACGCTGAATGCGCGGTGGCAGCAGCAAACACCGCATTTCCGAACGCAAAAAGCCCCGACCGGTTAGGGTCGGGGCTTTTTGAACTTCACGAGACAACATGCATTCGGCAGACCTGGCAGTGACCTACTCTCCCGTGCCTTAAGACAAAGTACCATCGGCGCTGGAGCGTTTCACTTCCGAGTTCGGGATGGGATCGGGTGCAGCCACTCCGCAATAACCACCAGGTCGGCGGAATGCATGAAGGTGAAACTGGTTTTTATGTTTCCCATCCAGCTGGAGCCGGAGGGGAATTGATAGATTGATTGCCGCTCACAACCCACTCGGGTCATGGCCACAGTTAATGAGAACGATCAAGCCAATCGGATTATTAGTACAGGTAAGCTTCACACGTTACCGCGCTTCCACACCCTGCCTATCAACGTCGTAGTCTTCGACGATCCTACAAGGGAATACTCGTTTCGAGGCTGGTTTCCCGCTTAGATGCCTTCAGCGGTTATCCGTTCCGTATATAGCTACTCTGCAATGCGGCTGGCGCCACAACAGATCCACCAGTGATACGTCCATCCCGGTCCTCTCGTACTAGGGACAGATCCTCTCAATATTCCTACACCCACGGCAGATAGGGACCGAACTGTCTCACGACGTTCTGAACCCAGCTCACGTACCGCTTTAATTGGCGAACAGCCAAACCCTTGGGACCTGCTCCAGCCCCAGGATGCGATGAGCCGACATCGAGGTGCCAAACAACCCCGTCGATATGGACTCTTGGGGGTCATCAGCCTGTTATCCCCGGCGTACCTTTTATCCGTTGAGCGATGGCCCTTCCACGCGGGACCACCGGATCACTATGACCGACTTTCGTCTCTGCTCGACTTGTCAGTCTCGCAGTCAGGCTGGCTTATGCCATTGCACTCAACGACCGATTTCCGACCGGTCTGAGCCAACCATCGCGCGCCTCCGTTACTCTTTGGGAGGCGACCGCCCCAGTCAAACTACCCGCCACACAATGTCCCGGACCCGGATAACGGGCCGCGGTTAGACATCAATGGTAATAAGGGTGGTATTTCAAGGATGGCTCCACAGAGGCTGGCGCCCCCGCTTCAAAGCCTACCACCTATCCTACACATATGACCACTAATGCCAGTGTGAAGCTGTAGTAAAGGTGCACGGGGTCTTTCCGTCTAACCGCAGGAACCCCGCATCTTCACGGGGAATTCAATTTCACTGAGTCTATGCTGGAGACAGCGGGGAAGTCGTTACGCCATTCGTGCAGGTCGGAACTTACCCGACAAGGAATTTCGCTACCTTAGGACCGTTATAGTTACGGCCGCCGTTTACTGGGGCTTCAATTCAATGCTTGCACATCTCCTTTTAACCTTCCAGCACCGGGCAGGCGTCAGACCCTATACGTCGCCTTGCGGCTTCGCAGAGCCCTGTGTTTTTGATAAACAGTCGCCACCCCCTCTTTTGTGCCACTCCTACAGGGTTGCCCCCATAGAAGTCATGCTTATCCCGAAGTTACGCATGCAATTTGCCGAGTTCCTTCAGCATAGTTCTCTCAAGCGCCTTAGTATTCTCTACCTGTCCACCTGTGTCGGTTTGGGGTACGGTCTTAACGGTGGAGCTATTTCCTGGAACCGCTTCGCTGCCCACTCAATCCAATAAGAGTGAACCACTTACGCGATCCGTCACTACCACCAGGTACAGGAATATTAACCTGTTTCCCATCGACTACGCATTTCTGCCTCGCCTTAGGGGCCGACTAACCCTGCTCAGATTAACTTTAAGCAGGAAACCTTGGACTTTCGGCGAGAGGGTCTCTCACCCTCTTTATCGTTACTCATGTCAACATTCGCACTTCTGATACCTCCAGGATCCCTCTCGGGTATCCCTTCACAGGCTTACAGAACGCTCCGCTACCGCGCATATAAATATGCACCCGCAATTTCGGTGTATGGCTTTAGACCCGATACATTTTCGGCGCAGAATTCCTTGTTTAGACCAGTGAGCTGTTACGCTTTCTTTAAATGATGGCTGCTTCTAAGCCAACATCCTGGTTGTTTTGGGAATTCCACTTCCTTTCCCACTTAGCCATAACTTGGGGACCTTAATTGGCGGTCAGGGTTGTTTCCCTTTCCACACCGGACGTTAGCACCCGATGTGTGTCTGCCGACTATTACTCCTCGGTATTCAGAGTTTGGTTAGGATCAGTAAGGCGGTAAGCCCCCATAGCCCATCCAGTGCTTTACCCCCGAGGGTATTCGGTCGACGCTCTACCTAAATAGATTTCGCGGAGAACCAGCTATTTCCGAGTTTGATTGGCCTTTCACCCCTATCCACAGGTCATCCCCGCATATTGCAACATGCGTGGGTTCGGTCCTCCAGTGCATGTTACTGCACCTTCAACCTGCCCATGGATAGATCACTCGGTTTCGGGTCTAATGCTACGAACTGAACGCCCTATTCAGACTCGCTTTCGCTGCGCCTACACCTATCGGCTTAAGCTTGCTCGTAACACTAAGTCGTTGACCCATTATACAAAAGGTACGCAGTCAGGCTCGTAGCCCTCCTACTGTTTGTAGGCATTCGGTTTCAGGGACTGTTTCACTCCCCTTGTCGGGGTGCTTTTCACCTTTCCCTCACGGTACTTGTTCACTATCGGTCATGCACGAGTATTTAGGCTTGGAGGGTGGTCCCCCCATGTTCGAACAGGATTTCACGTGTCCCGCCCTACTCAAGGATAATAAGA
>CAWJDI010000005.1:500000-548054 GCA_963841615.1 uncultured Alphaproteobacteria bacterium
CCGTGCCAAACGCCCGCTTCGGCTCTGCCTTCGGCCCGCGCCGCCACCCCATTTCGCGCCGTGTGAAAATGCACAATGGTGTCGACTTCTCCGCCCCCCGTGGAACGCCGATTCTGGCCGCCGGCAACGGCACTGTTCTGAAGGCCGGATGGGCGGGCGGTTACGGGCGGCAAACGACGATCCGTCACGCTAATGGCTACGAGACCCGATACAGCCATCAGAATCGCATCGCTCGTGGCATCAAGCCCGGGGCACGGGTTCGGTTAGGCCAGGTAATCGGTCAGGTCGGCTCCACCGGATATTCCACCGGACCTCACTTGCATTACGAAGTACTGGTCAACGGCAACTACGTGAACCCGATGAAGATTCGCCTGCCCCAGGGCCGCGCGCTTGAGGGTGACGATCTGGTCGGCTTCAAGAACGAACGCGACCGGATCGACGCGCTGATGAACCGCGGGCGCGGGCGACCTCTGGATGTAGCGGGGCTTTAGCCGGCTCTGGCTTGGCTAGCTCTCACGTAATCGACCTATAGTCGATGCTCCGAGGGGCGGCGCAGCTAGCGCCGGTCGGCCAGTCGGCCTCCTTTGGCGACGTCAGGCAACGGTCCGGTTGTCGCGGGTGGTTTGCCATCCAGTGTAAACCAGCCGATGAGACCAGCCAGCGCGCATAGACCCGCCGCGCCAAACGCCATTGTGGCAAAGGCCTCGTTCATCGCTGCCGAATGAACCTGCTGCACCTGTTCCTGATACAGCGCGCCCGTTAGCCGTTCTCCAAATCCGGCAGAGATGAGCCGGTCCGCCAATACCGGATCGAGGGCTGTCCCACGTACCGACGCCGCGAACAGCAACGCGATGCCCGCGCCAAATCCCGCAATCGCAAACAGCCCCGCCATACGCGCCACCATATTGTTGATGCCGGAGGCCGAGCCGGTCTTCGAATCGTCCACTGCCAGCATGATCGCGGTGGACAGGGGCGAGACCGTCAGCCCCATGCCGATGCCCACCAGCAACACGGAGGGTAACAGTCCCCACCAGTAATTCTGCGTGGGTACGGCCAGCGCGATGGCCGCGAAGCCCGCTGCGACCACCAGCGGCCCGATAGTGAGCGGCAGTCTTGGCCCTGCCGCATCCGCCCACTTTCCAGCCAACGGCGACAGAATGGCGATCAGCAACGTGAACGGCAGGAACATGGACCCTGCATAGAGTTCCGAATAGCCCCAGCCCGTCACCACCACCATCGGCAGGAAGAACAGCACCGCCGTCAGGGAAGCATAGATCAGCAGGGTGGATAGATTCGCGCCACTGAATGTGGCGGAGCGAAACAGCGACAGGTCCAGCATTGGTGCCTTGGCGCGCGATTCCCACCACAGCGCCGCTGCCGCCATCACTCCAGCACCCGCCAAAACCCATACTGCCGGTATGGTTTCCGCCAGACCGCCCGCCTCATCGCCGATCAGCGTCAGACCGAAGGCGAGCATCAACATGGCCAATGTTACCAACACCGCGCCGCCCAGATCGAGGCGCCCGCTTCTGTCCCCCGCATCGTCTGGCACGCGCCATAACAAAAGCAGCGCCAATGCGCCAAGTGGCATGTTGACGGCAAACACCCAGCGCCAGATTTCCGGCCCGCCGAATGTCAGCAGCCACCCGCCGACCACCGGCCCCAATGCCGTGGTCATCGACGACGCCGCCACCCAGACCCCAATCGCCCGGCCCCGTTCGGCACGGGGATAGTTGCGGGCGATAAGCGCCAGGCTGGACGGCACCATGACCGCCGCAAACATGCCCTGCACGCAGCGGGCGACGATCAGCCATTCGGCACTCGTGGCAAGCGCGCAGAGCATGGATGCGGCAACGAAGCCTGCAATGCCGATGCCAAAAACGCGCCGCACGCCATACCGGTCCCCCGCCGCGCCGCCGAGCAGAAGCAGGGCTGCGAGAAACAGCACGTAGCCTGATCCGATCCACTGGACCTGCGTAAAACCGGCATCGAGGGATTCGCGTATCTTCGGCAGGGCGATGGAGACGATGGTGGAATCGATGAACCCCAGCGCGCTGGCCAGAATGGCGGAGGCCAGCACGAACTTTTGCAGGTTTGCCGGGCACGGAACGCGCTTTACATCCAGCAAAACGGCAATGGTGGGCGGTTCGTGATGCATGAAGAGGCGCTTTCGGGTCGTGTGAACCGCATTTCACTTGGCGGCAAGGCACGGTTGGCGGTAACGGATTCGTCAAGCAGGCTTCAGCCTCCGTTCATAGTTTCTACACTATGATTTCGCCACCGCATTCACCTCGCACCGAACTGGCCCGACCCGTGATACGTCTTACCCGCCTTCTGCCGCTTCTTCTCGTTTCACTCGCTACCTGCACCGCAGCGCTCGCGCAGCAATCGGAAATCTATGTCGATGAATTCGGCCGCCGTCTGCTGGTCGACCGCGATACCGGCGAGATCATCGCCCGGATCGATGAACGGGGAACGGCTGTTCAGACGGAGCGCAGCCGCCTTAACGCCCTGGAGGGCGAGGTGCTGGAACTGTTCGGCTTGAGCCGCAGGGAACAAGACCGCAGCGGTGTCCGCATCGAACGCGACCGTCAGGCTCCGCGCCGGTTGGATGACGAGCAGCTAGGAAACCGCGGGTTCTGGCTGGACCAGTATGGCAACAAGCAACGTCCCGGCTCTTTTCAGGGCGATGGGCAGGACAACGGGATCGAGCGGGCACCCTTGCCCGCGCCGGATGGTGGCACAGGCACGCAATTCGACCAGCCCCAAACCGATGTCGCCCGCCTGCCGGACGACAGCGCGCCACTTCCCAACAGCACATCGTTCGCAGCCATTACCAAACCGCGCCTGGACCGGAACGGCATGACGGAACTGCAGGTGTTTCTCGACCGCGAAGGCTTTTCGCCCGGCGCGGTTGACGGCAAATGGGGCACCAATGTTCGTTTGGCAGTCGCAGCCTGGCAGGAAAGTTTCGGCCAGGCGCTCGATATGAGCCAGGCCGCACTGGCCGATGCGCTGAACCGTTCCGGCGGCAGTGCGTTTTCGACCTACACGATCACCTATGAAGACGAGGCCGGTCCGTTCGTCGCTGCCATTCCGGTCGACTATGCCGAGAAGGCGCAGATGCCCAGCATGGCCTACATCTCGTTGGTGGAAAAGCTGGCTGAACAGTTTCACATGAGTGTCGACTACCTTCAGACGATCAACCCCGGCGCGCAGTTTCGTGCGGGTGAGACGATCACGGTGATCGAAGCTGGGCCGAAGGTGCAGAAGAAAGTGCATTACATCATAGCCGACAAGGGACGCAAACAGCTGCGCGGGTTGGACCGCAACGGCCATCTCGTCGTCGCCTATCCTGCCACGATCGGCTCCAGCGATACGCCGTCACCGACCGGCACGCACACGGTGGAACGCACTGCGGTGAACCCGGAATATCTTTATAACCCGAAGATCAATTTCCAGCAGGGCGAGAATACCGGTATCCTTACCGTGCCACCGGGGCCAAACGGTCCTGTCGGTTCCGTCTGGATTGCCCTGTCGAAGCCGACCTACGGCATTCATGGCACGCCGGATCCCGAGAAAATCGGCAAGACCAATTCCCACGGCTGTATTCGCCTGACCAACTGGGATGCGCTGGAACTGGTGAAGCTGGTGGCCAAGGGCACGGTGGTGGAGTTCATCGAGTAGTCTCGGACGATGGCCGACCACCGCGACACTGCGTTACTGGCGCTGCCGGAGGATGGCGGGCGCACGCTGGTGCTGAACGCGGAGCCCCTGCCGGGCGCGGCATTACGGGGGACGGCTGTGTGCGAGCAGGGTTTCCGCCCATCCTACCTTGCCTTGGAGCGCGCCGGTTACAGCGTCACCTCTCAGGTCGATGCGACTGGTTTCGACAGGTCTTTTGATACTCCCATTGATTCAGGCCTCGTCCTCATCCACCGGTCCGCTGCACTCAACGCCATCCATGTGGCGCGGGCTTGGAATGCGGTCGGACAAGGCGGACGCATCGTCATTGCGGGCGACATCAAGTCCGCCATCAAGAGCCTGCGAAAGCGGTTTTCCGAACACGTCACCGGCTCGGTCTCCAAACACCATGCCGTCGCCTTCACGATGGAACGTGAGGGCGCGGACTGGCCGGTCCCCGACCGCACGATGGAAGCGGGCGGTTATACAACGCAGGCGGGCACATTTTCCGCCGACCGCATCGATGCCGGGTCGAAACTGCTGGTTCACCATTTCGACGATTCTATACGCGGCTGTGTTGCCGATTTCGGCGCAGGCTGGGGGTATTTGTCGGCAGAGTTGCTGAAACGCACCCCGGATGTGGGGTCACTGGCGCTCTACGAAGCCGACTTCGCGGCGCTGGAATCGGCGCGCGTCAATCTGGCCGGTTGGTCCCAGGTTGCGGATTTCAAATGGGTGGACGTGCCAAAAGAGTTTGGCACGGAACGCTTCAACCACGTCATCATGAACCCGCCCTTCCACACCGAGCGCGCCGCCGACCCGACGCTCGGTCAGGCATTCATCGCCGCCAGCGCACGGGCGCTGGTGCCGGGCGGATCGTTGCTCATGGTCGCCAACCGCAACCTGCCCTACGAGGCGACGCTGGCGGAGCATTTCAAGCGGGTCGAAACGCTCGCGGATGAAGGTGGCTTCAAGGTTATGCGGGCTTTCGCCTAGAACGCCACATCCCCCGTCACCTTCGGCACGACCGGTGCGAGGGCCTCGTGCAGCCGGGTTTCCCATTCCTCACGCCCCGCGCGGGTTTTGGGAACGGGGTTGAGAAAGTCGAACAAAGACCAGAGCGGCTCGATGCCGTGGCGGGGCAGGCCGCGGGCTGCGGTGCGGCCACCAACGCGGTGTTCCTTGATGCGGGCTGCCGGTGTCTTGCCGGTGGACCCGACATAGCAGCCGTACCAGCCGTTGTCCGCGCTGTAGCCGCCGCGCAGCACGACATAGACATGGGAACCGAGACGGCCTGTCTTCTGCGCTTCCAGCACATCGGGCGGAAACGCCTTCCGCACTGCTTCGCCCGCCGCTGCCAACCACGGCACCGGCTCCAGCCGACGCTCTGCAAATTTCATCTCCGCAGCCAGTTCAGCGCGACGGCTTACGCAGTTCCTCCAGCGCCAGCGTCGCCAGTTCCAGTGACGGCGGATCGCCGGACAGCCACCCACCGATGGCGGCATTCATCTGCAGCGCGGTCCAGTTGCGGAACGGGCGGGGGTGGGCGTAGGCGAGGCCGGGGAATTTTTGCAGCGTTCCCGTGGCGTAGCGCGGCAGGCCAAGGGTGGTGTCAACGCGCACGAAAAAGCTCAGGCAATCCGCTCGATGATCGTGTCGCCATCCACCACGTCGGCGGGCGCGCCGAATGTATAGGCTGCCCGCAGGGCGGCTTCGGCCTCGTCGGCGCTGGCCTCGTCTGCGGCGTGAATAGTGCCGATGGGCTGATCGGCATCGCCGATCATCGCCAGACCGGTGAAGCCGACGCGGGGATCGACCGGATCAGCGGCGCGCACCCTGCCCCCACCCAGCGCCACGACAGCAATGCCGATGGCGCGGGTGTTGATCGCCGTGACGGTCTTGCCTGCGGGCGGTGCGATCTCGCGGACGATCGGGGCGGCTGGTAGGTGCTTTTCGTAAGCATCCATCAGGTTTGCCGGGCCGCCGAGGGCCACGACCATGCGCCCGAAAATTTCCGCTGCCCGTCCGCTTTGAAACGCTTCGGCCATGCGGGCGGCACCTTCGTCCGCGTCCTTCGCCAAGCCGCCGCTGACCAGCATTTCCGCGCCCAAAGCGACGGTGACATCCCACAGGCGGTTATCGATATGGCGGCCTGTCAAAAAGTCGATGGCGTTGGCGACTTCCAGCGCATTACCGGCGGCGGATGCGAGGGGCGCATTCATATCGGTCAGCAAGGCCGTGGTCGGGAGGCCCGCCCCGTTGGCGACTTCCACCAGCGACGTTGCCAGTTCGCGGGCGCGCGCCAGATCGGACATAAAAGCCCCGTTGCCGCATTTCACGTCCAGCACCAGCCCGCCCAACCCGGCGGCCAGCTTTTTCGACAGGATAGACGCGGTGATGAGCGGCACGCTCTCCACCGTCGCCGTCACATCGCGGATGCCGTAAAACCGCTTGTCGGCTGGGGCAAGATCGCCGGTCTGGCCGATGATGGCGCAGCCCACCTCTTTCGTGACTTTTCGGAAAAGCGCCTCGTCGGGCTGGGACGTGTAGCCGGGAATGGAGTCCAGCTTGTCGAGCGTGCCGCCCGTATGGCCTAGGCCTCGACCGGAAATCATCGGCACATACCCGCCACACGCCGCGACCGCAGGAGCCAGCATCAGGGATACGTTGTCGCCGACGCCGCCGGTGGAATGTTTGTCCAAGACAGGTCCATCCAGTTCCGGCCATGTCAGCACGGTGCCGGAATCGCGCATGGCCAGCGTCAGCGCCACCGCCTCGTCCCGCGCCATGCCGTTGAAGAATACGGCCATGGCGAATGCACCGATCTGCCCTTCGGTGATGGTATCGTTGGTGATGCCTCGCACGAAGGCAGCTATGTCGTCTGCGGCCAATCCACGATTGTCCCGTTTGGCGGCGATGAATTCCTGCGGCAGAAAGGGCATGGGCGTGTCCGGCGTTGGGTGCTTCGCGCCGTTTGTATCATGCCGCCAGCACGATGCCACTTGCGCGGCAAGGAGTTCGGCAACAGGGTGCTGCGGTGAGATATTGCAGCGACGACGAACATGACCGAACCAAAAAGGCCCGCTCTCCTGGGGGCGCGAGACGCTGGCCATTCCGGGACCGTCCATCATTCCCGAACGGGTGCTTTCTGGCCATGCACCGCACCTCGCCGAACATCTATGAAGGCGCGCTGATCGACACGGTCGACACGCTGTTTCCCGACCTGAAAGCCGTGGCCCGCACCAACGGGCATGTGGCGATCTATATCGCCAACGGGCACGGGGCGTGGGAAGCGGCGCTCCGCAATGTCGTCAATCCCGGCGACACCGTGCTCGTGTTGTCGACCGGACGGTTTGGCGCAGGCTGGGGTGATATCGCCACGGCCATGGGTGTCGAAACGCAGGTGCTGGATTTCGGCATGCAGGCTGCAGCGGAAGCCGGGCGGGTCGAGGAGATTCTGCGCGCCGACACGAAAGGCACCATCCGTGCCGTGCTGACCGTGCAAACGGATACCGCCTCCAGCGTCCGCAATGACATTGCCGGTTTGCGGGCGGCCATCGACGCGGCAGGGCACGATGCGCTGTTGATGGTCGATTGCATCGCCTCGCTCGGCTGCGACCGCTACGAGATGGACGCCATGGGCGCGGATGTGACCGTCGCCGGCTGCCAGAAAGGGCTGATGACCCCGCCGGGACTGGGCTTCGTCTATTTTAACGAACGGGCGTCCTCTTTTCGCACGCGGACCACGCCCGGTTATTACTGGGATTGGGTGCCACGCACCACGGCGGATTATTTCTACAAGATTTTCGCAGGCACCGCCCCGACCCACCACATCTTCGGGTTGCGGGAGGCGCTCGACATGCTGGTGCATGAGGAAGGTGTGGAGGCCGCCTGGGCGCGGCATGAAAAGCTGGCGTCAGCCGTCTGGGCGGCGCTCGATGCATGGGGGTGCCTACGCCCCAACATCGCCGACCGCACCCTCCGCAGCCACGCCGTGACTACCATTGCAACCGTGGCGGGAGACGCTGCCCGCATCCGCGCATGGTGCGAGCGCGAAGCGGGCGTGACGCTCGGGATCGGGCTCGGCTTCGGCGAAAAAGGAAGCGACGCCTTCAACAGCCATTTCCGTATCGGCCATATGGGACACCTCAACATCCCCATGCTGACGGGTACGCTGGCCAGCATCGACTGTGCACTCAAAGCGCTGGACATCAAGCATGGTGCAGGGGCGGTGGAAGCGGCGAACCTTGCGTTAACCATGCGGTAAATTTCTACCTAGGGTTGTGTTTCCCACAGCCTTGGCGCAAGGTTTGCACAGGGCGGCTCATACGGGGGTAGGAGCTGATTCATGATCGTCATCGTCGAGGACCGCACCTTGGTGCGCGATGCTTACGCCACGCAATTCAACCGCCACGGATATGCGGCAGAAGGGTTTACCGCCGTCGAATTCGGGGCCTGGCTCCACGCCGCGCAGGACGACGACCTCCGCTCGATCACCGGCTGCCTCGTGGCCGAAGAGGCGTTCGCCTATCTCAGCGAAACATTTCCCGCCAAGGCTGCCATGCAGAACCGGTTGCAAGCACCGCTGCTCGTGCTGGTGGAACGCCCCACGCTCGACGCCATTCTGGCCATGTTCGATGCCGGTGCCAACGATGTGCTGCGAAAGCCCATGCATGTGCGCGAAATTCTCGCCCGTATCGGTGTGATCGGCGGGCGTCTGGGGGCCGTTGCCGAGGACAATACGACGGCGAACAACGAACGCTTGCAGGTCTATCTCGACGGGCGCGACCCGCAGGTGGATGGCATGACGCTGGCCCTGCCCCGCCGCGAACGGCGAATTCTGGAATATCTCGCCTCCATCGGCGACCGCCGCGCGACCAAGGCGCAAATCTACAGCGCCATTTATGGTTTGTTCAACGAGAACGTGGAAGAGACGGTGGTGGAAAGCCACATCTCCAAACTGCGGAAGAAACTCCGCACATGCCTTGGCTACGACCCGATCGATTCCAAACGCTTCCTTGGCTACCGGCTGGTAACGAAACCGGAAGCGGCGGGTGGAACATTGGCTGCGAAGCGCGGTCCGGTTGCGGTGCCCGCGATTGCCGGGAAGCGGGCCGACGTGAACGTTGCGGCCTAGACCGTCGGTTCAGAGCGCCAGTTCAGAGCGCCAGTTCGGAACGAAACGGCGGGTTCGCACCCGCCCGCGACACGGTAATGGCCGCTGCGGCATTGCCGAGTGTGAGAGCGGCGCGGAAATTGTCCGGTTTTGCAGCCGCCAGCCTGGCTTTGTCGAGCAGTCCGGCTTCCGACAGGGCGCACAAAAAGCCCGCATTGAACGTATCGCCCGCGCCGATCGTATCCACGACTTCGGCCTTGGGCGGTACGGCATGGATGGACCCGGTTTTCGTGTAAACCGTCGCGCCATCGCTTCCCTGTGTGACGATGACCACGGAGCGGCCCGCCGCCAGCCAGTCCTGTGGCGTGGCTTCGAGCCAGTCCACTTCCTCGTCAGACACTTTAACGATGTCGGCGACAGCCAGCAGGCGGTCGAGACGTGCGCGATAGGCCGTCCCGTCGCGGATGAAGCCGGTGCGGATGTTGGGGTCGAGATAGATGACGCAATCCTTCGCCGCCCGCTGCGCCAACGCTTCGTAAGCGGAGCCGCAGGGCTCGGAAATGAGGCTGATACCGCCCAAAGCCAATGCTTCGACGGAGTTCGGCAGACCAGGAAGATCGCTGGGCTGTACCATACGGCCCGCGCTCACCTCATCATAGAATGTGTAGCTGGCGTTGCCGTTCGTCAAACGCACAAAGGCCAGCGTGGTGGGTCGGTCGCTGCGCACAAGCAGATCGGTGGAGACGGTTGCTGCGTGCAGCCCGTCCACCAACATGTCACCGAACAGGTCCGTCGAGATGCCGGACACGATGCCGACCTTTGCACCCAGCCGCCCCAGCGCCACGGCACTGTTGAGAGCCGCTCCACCGCACACCGGCACGAAAGCCTCACGCCCATCGGTCGTCGTTCCCGGCACCATGTCGATCAGCGCCTCGCCGCAGGTAACGATCATGGCTGCGGCCTCACGGCGACCATGTCGATCTCCACCAGTGCGCCCACGGCCAGCGCGGTTACGCCCACCGTGGTGCGGGCAGGCAGACGGTCGGCGGGAAAGTGCGCCGCATAGGCCTCGTTGAAAGCAGCGTAGTCGCGCCCGAAGTGTGTCAAATAGCAACGGCACTGGACGACGTGAGCGAATTTGAGGCCGAGCGAGGCCAGCACGATTTCCAGATTGGCCATCACACGGTTCGTCTGCGCCACGATGCCCTCCGGCAGCGGCGCATCGGGTGCGTCCGGGTCGGTCGGCATTTGGCCGGTCAGATAGACCGTGCCGCCCGTTTCTACCGCATGGGAGAACGGGGCAACCGGGCGCGGGGCGTCAGGCATCAGGTGAAAACGGGGTTCGGTCATGGATACGATCAGCGCAGTTGGTTCGCCTTTTCCTAAGGCATTTCCCACCGTCAAGTCGAGCAAACGTGACGCACTCCCACCCGTGACGGGCAGTGCAGCGTGGGCTAGAACCGCCCCAAACCACGCAGCGGAACGAATGCCATGAGCGACCCTACCTACACGCCCCCGAAAGTCTGGACATGGGACGCCGAATCCGGCGGCAAGTTTGCCAACATCAACCGCCCCATCGCAGGCGCGACCCACGACAAGGAGCGGCCTGTCGGCAAGCACCCGTTGCAGCTTTATTCGCTCGCCACGCCCAACGGAGTGAAGGTGACGGTGATGCTGGAAGAGCTTTTGGCCGCCGGTCACGACGGCGCGGAATACGACGCATGGCTCATCAATATCGGGGACGGCGACCAGTTCGGCTCCGGCTTCGTGGAGGCCAACCCGAACTCGAAGATTCCGGCCCTGATGGACCATTCCACGGACCCGGCGACGCGGGTGTTCGAGAGCGGCACGATCCTGCTCTATCTGGCGGAAAAGTTCGGTGCGTTCCTGCCGACCGACCACACGGCGCACACGGAAACCCTCAACTGGCTGTTCTGGCAGATGGGCTCTGCCCCCTATCTCGGCGGCGGCTTCGGGCATTTTTATGCCTATGCGCCAGAGAAATACGAATATCCGATCAACCGTTTCACGATGGAGGTGAAGCGCCAGCTGGACGTGCTGGATAAACACCTGGCGAACCACGAGTTCTTCGCGGGTAGCGATTACACCATCGCCGATATGGCAATCTGGCCGTGGTATGGCGCGCTGGTGAAGGGGCTGGTCTACGACGCGGCGGACTTCATCGAGGCGCACACCTATGCGAACGTGATCCGCTGGACCGACCAGATCGCCGAACGGCCTGCCGTCAAGCGCGGCCGCATGGTCAACCGTGCCTTCGGCGAGCCCTCCAGCCAACTGCGCGAACGCCACGATGCAGGCGATTTCGACACGCAGACTTGGGACAAGATCGGTCCGAAGGAGGAGAACGGAAGCTGAGATTTCTGCCCCGCTCGCCAATAGGTCGTCATCCTCGGGCTCCGACCCGGGGATCTGGAGTAATGCAACGCGCGGCCCCTTACCGGATCCTCGGGTCAAGCCCGAGGATGACGACGGTGGATGTATATGATGCTTATCCCTGCGGCGTCATCGCCCTGCGCTGACGCCCGCGTTCCAAGCCCAGCCTGCTTTCGCGGAAGATGATGATGAGACCGGCGGCGATGACCAGCGCGACGCCGGACAACATCACCAGCGTCGGCTCCTCATCGAACACCGTGTAGCCGACGATCAACGCCAACAGCATGGATGTGTATTCGAACGGGGCAATCACGGACGTTTCCCCGTGGCGGTAGGAATTGGTCAGAAAAATCTGTCCGAAGCCGCCAAGAATGCCTGCTGATACTAAAAGTCCCGCTTCCCACCATGTCGGCCAGACCCAGCCGAAGGGCAACGTCATCAGGGCCAGCGACGACGCGGTGACGGAGAAATAGAACACGATGGATGCGGTGCGCTCGACCCGCACCAGCTTGCGAATGAACACCTGCGCGAGAGCGGCAAACACCGCGCTCATCAGCACCAGCATCGCGCCCAGCGTGGCTACCTCGTCGGCCCCGCTCGCCAACACGCTCATGCGCGGCGACAGGATGATGAGAACGCCGAACAGGCCCAACATGGTCGCCGCGAGGCGGAACACCCGCACAGATTCGCCCAGGAACATGGCGGCGAAAATGACGGTCAGGATTGGTGCGGCGTAGCCGATGGCGGTGACTTCCGGCAGGGGCAACATGCCGAGACCGGCAAAGCCCAGCCCCATCGCGCAGGTGCCGACAAGACCGCGCCAGACATGGCCCATCGGGTTTTCCGTCTCCAACCCGTGGGCCAGGTCGTGCTGCCACAGCAGCCAGATTACGATGACGGGTATGGCGAAAAAGGAGCGGAAGAACACTGCCTCGCCCGGTGGGATGTTCGGCGCAACCGCCTTGATGCACGCGGCCATGGCCACAAAGATTGCGACCGAGATGACCTTGTAGGCGATGCCGCGCAGCGGGTTCACAAATCAGGCTTTCGTGGAATGGTTTGAATCAGCCTTAGACGATCACCGTGACAATGGAATAGGCTGGCGCAAACATCCGCGGACGCATCCTATGATCACACTGCACCACCTCAACAATTCCCGCTCCCAACGCATCCTGTGGTTGCTGGAGGAACTGGGCGTCGATTATGAGATCGTCAAATACGAGCGCGACGGCGTTACCAATCTCGCACCGCCGGAGCTGAAGCAGGTTCACCCGCTGGGCAAGTCACCAATGATCGAGATGGATGGGAGATTGATCGTGGAGTCCGGTGCCATCGTCGAACTTATTTGCGCCCGTCACGCGCCGCACATGGTGCCGGAAATCGGGACCGACGCTCACATCGAGCATCTTGAATGGATGCATTTTGCGGAAGGCTCGGCCATGATTCCGGTCCTGCTCGGGCTTTACACCAGCCGGTTGGGCGAGGCCGCCAAGCCGCTCGTGCCGCGTATCAGAGAGCAGCTCACCAGCCATTTCGCCCATATGGAGAATGGCTTGCGGGACAGCGGCCACTTCGTGCTGGACGCGTTGTCCGCTGCCGACATCATGCTGTCCTTCCCCGCTGAAGTGGCGATGCGGCAGAAGCGGGGCGACGACTTTCCAAAATTGAAGGCGTTTGTTGAGGCAATTCACGCGCGCCCTGCCTACCAACGGGCGCTGGAAAAGGGCGGGCCGTATCACATGGCTTGATTGGGCTCTCACGCTGTCGGGCTTCGCCCTTCGCTCCGAGGGGCGGTGCGGTAGCACCGGTCGGCCACTTGGCCTCCTCGCGGTTCAAGTAGCCTTGAACAGCTCTAGGCAATCTCTTTCGATCGCCCCGCATTTCGGCCCGAGAAAATACACCCGCCGAGAAATGTGCCTTCCAGAGAATTGTAGCCGTGGTAGCCGCCGCCGCCGAAGCCCGCCACTTCGCCCGCGGCGAACAGGCCGGGGATGGGCGTGCCGGATGCGTCGAGCATCTGCGACTCCAGATTGGTCTGCAAACCGCCCAATGTCTTGCGGGTCAGGATGTTCAGCTTCACCGCGATCAGCGGCCCGTTCTCAGGGTCCAGGATCTTGTGGGGTTTCGCCGTGCGGATAAGCCTGTCGCCGCGATAGTTGCGTGCGGCGTGAATGGCCATCATCTGCGTGTCCTTCGAAAACGGATTGTCGATCTGTAAATCGCGCGCCTTGATCTGGGCATGGAGATTGTCATGGTCGATCAGCCCATCACCGGCAACGCGGTTCATGCCGTCCACCAGCGTTTGCAAATCGTCGGCCACGATGAAATCCGCGCCGTGCTGCTTAAACGCTTCCATCGCTGCCGTTGCACCCTTTCCGAACACGCGCTCGGACAGCACGTTCTTCCATTTCTTCGACGTGAAATCCGGGTTCTGTTCGGAGCCGGACAGGGCAAACTCCTTCTCGATGATCTTTTGCGTCAGCACGAACCACGAATAGTCGTGCCCTGTCGCCATGATCGTCTTAAGCGATTGTAGCGTATCAAAGCCCGGCAGGTTCGGCGCGGGCAGGCGTTCGCCGGTGGCGGAAAACCACATGGAGGATGGGCCGGGCAGAATGCGGATGCCGTGGGATGGCCAGATCGGATTCCAGTTCCGCACACCCTCCACATAGTGCCACATGCGGTCGGAATTGATGAGGTTCCCACCGGCCTGTTGCGCGATACCGATCATCCGCCCGTCCACATGGGCGGGCACGCCGGCAACCATCGTGGCGGGTGGTTCACCGAGACGGTCGCGGGGCCAGTTCTTGCGCACCATCTCGAAATTGCCGCCGATGCCGCCGGATGTGACGACGATGGACGGCGCGGAAAACGCGAAGTCGCCGATTATGTCGCGGTTCGTCGTCTCGCCGCGCTGCTTCGTGTCGTCGGCCAATATCTCGCCGGACACGCCGGTCGCCGTGCCGTCGGTCATGACGATCTGCGAAACGCGATGGCGGAATTTCAGCGTGATGAGACCGTTGCCGACATGCTCCCGCACACGGCGCTCGAACTGTTCCATCGAGCCCGGGCCGGTGCCCCACGTGATGTGAAAGCGCGGCACGGAATTACCGTGGCCATCTGCAAAGCCGCCGCCCCGTTCCGCCCAGCCGACGACTGGAAACCAACGCATCCCCATGCCGTGCAGCCACGGGCGCATGTCACCCGCTGCAAAATCGATGTAGCGCTCCGCCCACCGGCGCGGCCAGAAGTCGTCGTCCCGGTCGAACTGCGCCGACCCCATCCAGTCGCTCAGGGCGAGTTCGCTTGAATCATTAATACCCATGCGGCGCTGTTCCGGCGTGTTGACCATGAACAAGCCGCCGAGCGACCAGAAGGCCTGCCCGCCAAGGTAATTTTCAGGCTCTTGGTCGACAATGACGACCCGCTTGCCCCGGTCGCCAAGTTCGGCAGCGGTGACCAATCCGGCTAGCCCGCCGCCGACGATGATGACATCGGTTTTCACGCTCATACTCTTGCTTCCTCCACGTCGTCACCACGGGTTCGCAGCCACAAAACTACCGGCAACGTCACCAGATACATCGTGATGCCGTAAACGGCGGCAGGCAATGCATAGGGCGAGAACCCGGTGGCCTGCGCTGCAATCAGCGCCGCCAGCGTTATGCCGACCGTCGAATTCTGCACGCCCGCTTCCACGGCGATGGTCCGCATTTCCCGCGCGCTACGGCCTGTGGCTTTGCAAGACCAAGACCGACCGCGATCAGCACGACATTGAGCAGGATCAGGATGGGGCCGAGAACGGCAACATTTTCCACGAACAGCGACCAGTTCGTCACCAGTGCTGCCAACACAATGATGACGAACAGCCCGACCGCCAGCAAGGACACAGCCCGCTCAATCCGGTCAACGAGACCGGGCAGATAATGCCGCATGGCAACACCGATCAACACCGGCAGGGCGGTAATGAGGAACATGGAAACGCCGAGGCTTGTGATGTTCACGGACGGAGCGTCCGTACCCATAAAACGCGCGACGGACCACGCTACCAAAAATGGTACCGTGAGCATCGACAACAGGCTGACCACGGCGGTCAGTGAAACCGAAAGCGCCACATCGCCACGCGCCAAACGGGAAATGAGATTGCTCGTCACCCCGCCGGGGCAGAATGACAGGATCATTACCCCCACCGCCAATTCGCCGGTCAGGCCGAATGCCAGCACCAGAAGAAACGCGCAAACGGGCACGATGACAATTTGCGCGACGGCACCGGTAAAGAAGGCTGCAGACCGCACCAGCACGCGGTGGAAGTCTGCCACCGTTAGCCCGAGGCCGAGCGACCACATGATGATGGCCAGTGCCAAAGGCAGCACTACGGAAATGAGCATCGATCCCTCCCAGAACAGTTTCAGCCCGATGAACCTCCGGACGCAGTGCTGCACGGTTTAACCCGAAGGCGCTGCAGTGAACAGGGCGGCAGTCGCACGGCAGTCACATGCAAGTTCCGACCCCACTTAGACAAATCGTAACGGTTGTCCGTCAACGTCCCCGGTATATGACTATGGCGGGCAAAACATCATGAGCGAAAAGGAGGCCATTCGTACCAGTGCGACCGGGTTCGGCCGCTCGCGTATCGGTGTCGCGGTCATCCGCGATGATGCGATCCTGCGTGCCAACGGAACGCTGGCGCGCAAGCTGGGCGTCGGCCTCGACGACCTTCAGGGGCAATATGTTTCGGACCTGATCGATGGCGGTGACGGGGAATTCCTCATTCCTTTGCTGGCCAAATTCGGTGCGCGGCGGTCCATTGTGCCGACGCGGCGCATCATTCTCAAACACCCGGATGGCTCCACTGTCGCCGCCGAGGCCATGCTGCTGGCCACGATCCCCGATACGATCCTGGGCTTTGAATTCGACGACCGGCAGGACCGGACGGACATCGACGCCGAGCGATACCGCTCGATTTACGAGAATGCGGCGGAAGGCATCTACATGTCTTCTCTCGATGGTATCCAGCTCAGCGCCAACCCGACACTCGTGCGATTGAACGGCTACGACAGCGAAGAAGAGATGCTGTTCAGCGTCAACAACATTGCGCAGGAATGGTATGTGCTGCCCGAGCGCCGCGCTGAATTTCAGACCGAACTGCGCGAGCATGGCGTCGTTCGTGATTTCGTGTCGGAGATTTACCGCCACAAAACGCGGGAACGTATCTGGATTTCAGAGAATGCCCGCCTCGTCACCGATGCGGAGACCAGCGAGCCGCTGCATTACGAAGGCACGGTCAGCGAAGTGACGGGCCGTATGGCGCTCATCACGGAGAAGGAACGGCACGCCAAGATCGTGGCGCAGGCTCCCGGGCTGCTGTTCCAGTCCCGTATGATGCCGGGCGAAGATGCCGAGTTCACCTATATCAGCGACGGTATCGTGGGGCTTTGCGGCCTTGAAGCCGACGCGGTTATGAAAACACCGCTCTTGATAGGAAAGCGCATACACCCCGACGACCGGACCCAGCTGTTTCAGTCAATCGTGGAGAGCGCAAAGTCGATGCTGCCGTGGAACACCGATTTCCGTATGCGCCGCATGGATGGTGTGGACATCTGGGTCGGTGGCAAGGCAACCCCGGAATTGCAGGATGATGGCAGTATTGTCTGGCACGGGTTCATCACCGATATCACCGAACGCCGAGAGGCGCAGGAACGCATTGCCGAACTGGCTTATTGCGACTCGCTGACCGGCCTTCCCAACCGCGTGGCACTGATCGACGAGGCCGGACGGGCGATGGCGCGGGGCGCGAAAGCAGGCCGCGCAGGGGCGCTGTTCTTCATTGACCTCGACAATTTCAAGAACCTCAACGACCTGCACGGCCATGGCATGGGAGACCAGTTGTTGCGGCTGGTGGCCGACCGGCTGACGGCAGCGGTCGCAGGGCGGGGTTGCGTCGCCCGGTTCGGTGGCGACGAGTTCGTCGTTCTCGTCGAAAACCTCAAGGGCAACGCTCCGAACGCCGATGCCATGGCGCTTGCCCGTTCTATTCATAAATGCCTCAGCGAACCATTTGCCCTGAAAGGCGTAAGCCATCGCACCACGCCTTCCATCGGGCTGGAACTCTTCTTCGGCACGGCGATGCCGCTGGAAGAGCTGCTGAAACGCGCCGATGTTGCGATGTACAGCGTCAAATCGTCGGGCCGGAACGGTGTCGCACGGTTCGACGAGAAGATGCAGCAAGCTATCGAGGACGAAGCGCGGTTCCACGCCGATGTGCGCGAGGCGCTCGACAGTGACGCGCTGGAACTGCATCTCCAGCCGCTGGTCAGCGCCCGTGGCGGGCATTTTCTCGGTGCGGAGGCACTGTTGCGCTGGTTCCACCCGACACGCGGCGCTGTTCGCCCGGACCTGTTGGTCGAGGCGGCGGAAGAAATGGGCATTTGCCACGAGTTGCAGCGCTGGGTCCTGCGCCGTGCCTGCGCCGTCATCCGACGGTGGGAAAGCCTGCCGGAATTTGACGGAGCAACCGTCTCCGTCAACGTATCCCCCACCTGCCTGCAGCAAGCGGATTTCGTCGATCAGGTGATGGACATTCTGAACGATGAGAAGGTGTGCGCCAGCCGGATGGTGCTGGAAATTACCGAACATGGCGTGTTGGACGATATGGAGGGTGTGATCGAGAAGTTGAACCAATTGCGCGCCTTCGGACTGCGCTTCGCACTGGACGATTTCGGCACCGGCTATTCATCTCTGACCTATTTAAAACATCTGCCGCTGGACGAGGTGAAGATCGACCGGTCCTTTGTGCAAAATCTGGACCATGACGAGGGCGACCGCGCGATCGTCGATGCCACTCTGGCCGTCGCGCGCAAGCTGGGGCTGGCCGTCACCGCCGAGGGTGTCGAGCGGGTGAGCCACGCGCGGCATTTGAACGCGCAGGGCTGCGCGAAATTGCAGGGCTTCCTGTTCTCCCGCGCCATCGCGCCGGACGATCTGGAAATATGGGTCGCCCGCCATCAGGAACTGACGGGAATAGCGCAAGCGGTCTGACGCTCAGTGCCGGTCATAATTGCCCGCCAGACGCAAAACACCCGCGCCATTTGCATGACCGCGGGTGTCTTTCAATCGACTGGCAGCCGCACCGCTATCAAGCGGCGCGATGCCTGTCGGGCTTAGTTGACCAGATAGTCGTACTTGCCGTCTTTCCACTCGTAGAAGACATAGCCCGGCAGGGTCACGTCGCCTTTATCGTCGAAGGACAGGTCGCCCAACACCGTAGTGAAAGTGCCGTCATTGAGCGAAGCAACGACTGCATCATACTCGGTGTTGCCAGCGGTGCCTGCAGCCTGCGCCCATGCCTGAACGGCAGCGTAGGTGTAGAGCACGTAACCTTCAGGCTCGACGCCCTTGTCGCGGAAGGTTTTGACGAGCTCTTCGACGCCTTCGTTCTTGCGCGGGTCCGGGGAGAAGGTCATCAGCGTGCCTTCGCCGGCATCGCCTGTGATCGACCAGTATTCGTCGGTCACGAGCGCATCGCCGGAAACGAGCAGGGTTTCCATGCCCTGGTCCTTCATCTGACGCTTCATCAGACCGGCTTCGGTGTGGTAGCCACCGACATACAGCACGTCGATGCCAGCTTCTTTCAGCTTGGACACGAGAGCGGTGTAGTCTTTTTCACCGGCGGAATAGGATTCCGTCAGCGCTGGCGTTCCACCGGCTGCTTCAAAGGCTGCGCGTGTGGCGTCGGCAAGGCCTTTACCGTAGGCGGTCTTGTCGTCGATGAAGGCGATTTTCTTGTCGCCGTGGTTGTCGAACAGGAACTTGCCTGCGACTTCACCCTGCTGGTCATCACGACCGCAAACACGATAGACACCGGGGCCGGCGCGTTCGTCGGTCAGCTTCGGGTTGGTGGAAGCTGGCGAGATCTGGATGATGCCTTCTTCGGCATAGACGGACGAGGCCGGGATCGACGAACCCGAGCAGAAGTGACCGGCCATGAAGACGACGTTCTTACCGGCCATCTGGTTGGCGACGGCAACGGCCTGTTTCGGATCGCAAGCATCATCGCCGATTTCCAGAACGAGCTGTTCGCCGTTCACGCCACCGGCGGCATTGATGTCGGCAACTGCCTGTTCGGCACCGGCCTTCATCTGAGCACCAAAGGATGCGTACTGACCGGTCATCGGACCAGCGGTGCCGATGACGATGTCAGCGTAGGAAAGGGCGGTGGTGCCCATGAGGGCAGCAATGGCTGCACCGGTTACGAGAAGTTTTTTCAAATCAGTCTCCCTGAAAGGTTGAACGGGTCTTTGCTCGTATCGAGCGCGCCCGCTTTGGTCGTCGTATTGCACCAATGCCACAGGCAAGGCGCAAACTTGGCCGCATGGTGATGGAACACGCGGTATTTCACAAGGGCTTCGACACCCTAATTTGATGCACTTTAGTCGGTTGTTGTGCCAGAATGGTGCGTTTTCATGCGTCTTTCCACGAAAGCGGCGAGGAACGGCGGTTCAGCCAGCTGTATTGCGTCACCATCTGCCTGGTGCGCTCGGTGCGGTGGCCGAGCAGGGCGAAGACGATCAGGACCACGTAGCCGGTCAGGAATGCGACACCGTTGAGCAGCCGCTCCTCGAATAGCGCAAACATCAGGAACCGCGCAGCGCAGGCCAGCAGCAGCACGTAGAAAGCGAGCAGGGCGTAGGATTTCCACGTCTGTGCGATGGAACGGCCCGTCATCCAGGCGGTGCCGCCGCCGATGACGATGACCACGAAGAAGAACGGCCAGAAGCCGGCCGAACCCAGTACTGCATCGATAAACGCCATCAGTGTGCCCCCCCTTCCAAATACGCCGCTTTCACTTCCGGGCTGGCAAGCAATTCCGCGCCCGTGCCCGTCAGTGTGATGTTACCGTTGACGATGACATAGCCGCGATGCGCCAGTTTCAGCGCGTGATAGGCGTTCTGCTCCACCAGAAAGACGGTCAGCCCCTCCTCGCGGTTCAGCTTGCCGATGGCGTCGAAAATCTGCCGCACGATGATCGGTGCGAGACCGAGGGACGGCTCGTCGAGAAGCAGCAGTTTCGGGCGGCTCATCAGGGCGCGGGCGATGGCGAGCATCTGCTGTTCGCCGCCGGACAATGTGCCGCCACGCTGGTTGCGACGCTCCTTCAGGCGTGGGAACAGGTCATAGACCTTTTCGACGTCTTCCTCGTAAAATGCCCCTTCAAGCACCGATGCGCCCATCTGCAGGTTTTCCTGCACGGTCATGCGCGGGAAGATGCGGCGGCCTTCCGGTGACACGGCGATGCCGAGATGCATGATGTCGTGGGTCGGCATCGTTTCGAGGTCATGCCCGTCATAACGGATGGTGCCGACACGGGCGCGCGGATTTCCGCACACGGTCATCATCAAGGTCGATTTGCCTGCGCCGTTGGCGCCGATGAGGCTCACGATCTCACCCCGGTGGACATCCATGTCGACGCCCTTAAGCGCCTGGATCTTGCCGTAGAAGGTGTGGACGCCGCGCACGGCCAGCAACGGCTCGGGTTGGGCTTGCTCGGTCTCGGCGGTCTTTTCGGCGGCGGCGTTCATGTCGTCGCTCCTGCGGTATTGTTGGCCGCTTTGGTATGGGTCACGCCCACTTCGGCCTCCACATCGTCCACTTCGCTGTCGTCGACACCGAGATAGGCGGCGATGACTTTCGGGTCGGACTGGATGGCGTCCGGCGTGCCGTCAGCGATCTTGCGGCCATAGTCGAGCACGACCACGTGGTCGGAGACTTCCATGACGACGCTCATGTCGTGTTCGATCAGCAGCACCGCGACATTTTCCTCGGTGCGGGTGTCGAGCAGCAGCTGATTGAGGTCCGCCGATTCCTTCGGGTTCAGGCCAGCTGCCGGTTCGTCGAGGCACAGAACCTTCGGGCCGGTGCACATGGCACGGGCGATTTCGAGACGGCGCTGGTCGCCGTAGGGCAGATCGGCGGCAGGGTCGTCGGCACGATCGGTCAGGCTGGTCTTGTCGAGCCAGTATTTCGCCCGCTCCAGCGCCTGCCGGTTGCCCTTGTGGTAGGACGGCAGGCCGAACAGGCCGCCGATGGTGAAGGACGAGGCGATCATCAGCTTGTTGTGTTGGGCGACCATGAGGTTTTCCAGCAGCGTCATGCCGCCGAACAGACGGATGTTCTGGAACGTGCGGGCGACCTTGGCGGTCGCTGCAATTTCGATATCCGCCATGCGTTCGAGGAAATAGAGACCGTCCGCCTTGTCGAAACGCTGACCGACACGGGTGTGGGATTCGATGTTGGCGAAAGCCTGTGGCGTATGGCGCCATGGAAATGCGGCCTTCGGTCGGTTTGTAGAAACCGGTGAGGCAGTTGAACACGGTCGTCTTGCCCGCCCCGTTGGGGCCGATCAGCGCCGTGATGTCGTTGCGACCGACCTCGAAGGAGAAGTCGTCGATCGCCACCAGACCGCCGAAGCGCATGGTGAGGTGGTCGATCTTCAGAACCGGGTCGGCGACGTGATAAGCCGGGTTGCTCATATCAGTGTCCCTCCCCCTGGCTGACGAGATCGGACGACACCGCCTTGCGCTCCTTCAGGAACACGGACGGGATGCGCGAGGAAATGAGACCGCGCGGTTTCCACACCATGATGAGAACCATCGCCAGCCCGAAGACCAGCATGCGGTACTCCTCCAGCCCGCGGAACACTTCGAACCCGCCGATCAGCACGACGGCTGCAATGGCAACACCCATCTGGGAACCCAAACCGCCCAGCACCACGATGGCCAGAATGACGGCCGACTCGATGAAGGTGAAGGATTCCGGCGAGATGAAGCCCTGCCGCGTGGCGAAGAACGAACCGGCAAAGCCGCCGAACATGGCGCCGATGGCGAAGGCCGACAGCTTCACGTTGGTGGTGTTGATGCCGAGCGACCGGCAGGCGATCTCGTCTTCCCGCAACGCTTCCCACGCCCGGCCCACCGGCAGCTTGCGCAGCCGCATCGTCACCCAGTTGGTGATGAGGGCGAGGACCAGGATGAGATAGTAGAGGAAGATGATGCGGTGGATGGACGAGTAGTCAAGACCGAAGAAATCGGCAAACCCACCCTCGCCGCGCGTGAATTCGAGGCCGAAGAAGGACGGGCGCGGAATGCGCGACAGGCCGTCCGGCCCACCGGTGAACTCGTACCAGTTGAGCAACACAACGCGGATCACCTCACCGAAGGCGAGCGTCACGATAGCCAGATAGTCCCCGCGCAGGCGCAGCACCGGAAAGCCCAGAATGATGCCCCAGAAGCCCGCCAGAATACCCGCCAGCGGCAGGCAGATCCAGAACGACAGACCGAAATATTGCGCCAGCAGCGCGTAGGAATAGGCACCCACGGCGTAGAACGCGACATAGCCAAGATCGAGCAGACCGGCGAGGCCGACCACGATGTTCAGCCCCCAGCCGAGCATGACGTAGGTGAGGATCAGCACGCCCATGTCGATGATGTAGCGGGACTGGCCGGGCGCGAAATAGGAGATGATGAACGGCATGGCGACGGCTGCGAAGAACAGCGACGGTGCCGCATATTTACTGACGCTGGCGGCCTTGTCGCCTTTCGGCAGAAAGCGTTCCAGCTGCGCGGTGAGCGTCGTCTCGTTCTTCCAGAAGAAGATATTGAGCGCGAACCGACCGACGAAGACGACCGCCACCAGTTCCAGCACGGTGAGCCAGTTGCCCTCGATGTTCAGACCGCCGGTCGTGGTGGTGGTTTCCAGCCCGACGATGAAGACGAACATGACCAGCGCAATACCGGCCGCGACCGCCGCATCCTTCAGCGCCGAGGCTATACGCTCGCTCTGCGGCACATGCGGTGCCTGCGGCACGTCGGCAGCGGGAGCCGACGAAAGCGTCGGGTCCGGTGCCATGTTGTCCGGCACATCGGGTGATGTGGCTGTGAGGTTCTCGCGCGCCATATCAGACTTTCTCCACTTCCGGCTTGCCGAGCAGGCCGGAGGGACGGAAGATCAGCACGATGGCGAGGATGAGGAAGGCGGCCACGTCCTTGTATTCGACCGAGAAGTAACCCGACCAGAATGTCTCGATCAGCCCGATCAGCAGGCCACCGAGCATGGCACCGGGAAGCGAGCCGATGCCGCCCAGCACGGCTGCAGTGAAGGCTTTCACACCGGCCAGAAAGCCGATGTAGAAGTCGATCACGCCGTAATAGAGCAGGAACATGAAGCCCGCGACGGCCGCCAACGCTGCGCCGAGAATGAAGGTGATGGAGATCGTCTTGTCGACGTTGATGCCGAGCAGGGACGCCATCTTGGAATCCTGCTCACAGGCCCGCAGCGACCGGCCGAGCGATGTCTTGGCGATGATCCACGTGAAGGCGGCCATCAGCACTGTGGTGGTGACGAGAATGAGGATCTGGATGTTGGACAGCTGCACGTCGAAGCCGTTGCCGTCCATGACGGTGAAACCGCCGGAAACCAGGGGCTGCAGCGGCTTGACACGGGCACCCTGCACGATCTGCACGAAGTTCTGCAGCACGATGGACATGCCGATGGCCGTGATGAGCGGCGCCAGGCGGAACGAACCGCGCAGGGGCCGGTATGCCAGCCGTTCCACTGCCCAGCCCCATACCGAGGTGAACATCATGGCGATGACCAGCACCAGAATAAGCGCCAGAATGAGAATGGCGATCGAGGTGCCCGCCGTCAGGCCGAAGCCGACGATGACGATCAACGATATGAACGAGCCGACCATGAAGATATCGCCGTGGGCGAAGTTGATCATGCCGATGATGCCGTAAACCATCGTGTAGCCGATGGCGATCAACCCGTAGATCGACCCCAGTGTCAGGCCGTTGATGAGCTGTTGTACGAAATATTCCAACCAGACCACTCCCCAGACCACGATCATTCCGCAAAAGCGCGGACTTGTCGTTTCGGGGCGCGTTCATGGCCGACAAGCGGTCCACAGCCCCCCGGCACGTGGTGGTGGGCGTCTTAGGCGCGGAACCTGTCAGTTACAAGCGCTTAGGCATGTTTTTAACATCCGCCGGTCCCATGCACGACGTGACGCCGGGCGTGAATGGCACCATGAAGGTAAGCGATGGCTCGAAATCCCCTCAACGGGTTGCATCATGCGGCCGCAGAGTGAAATGTCACGACATAATATAAAGACTGTCTGGGAGGACACCATGATCGACCTGATTGCGCCGCAGCGCCCTGAAAACACTCGCCGCCGTCACCCTCGTCGGTGCGATGGCCGCGCCTGCATTCGCCGCCGACACGAAAATCACCGTGGGCGCGCTGCGCTTCACCAGCCATGCGGCCACATTCGTTGCGCTGGAGCGGGGCTACTTCAAGGACGAAGGGCCTGGACGTGGAACTGTCGTTCTTTCAGGCCGCGCAGCCGATGGCGGTAGCCGTGGCGTCGAAGGACGTGGACTATGCCGTCACCGCCATTTCCGGCGGGTTGATCTCGCTGGCCGAAAAGGGCGCAGCGAAAGTCATCGCTGGTGCGCTGGTGGAGGAAGCCGGTATCGACGGGCAGAAGATTCTGGCCTCCAACGCCGCCTACGAGGATGGCCTGACGGAGCCGTCAAAGCTGGATGGTCGCTCGTTCGCTGTCACCCAGCCGGGCTCGTCGTTCCACTACATGGGCTCCAAAATCGCCGCTGCCGAAGGGGCGACCGTTTCCTTCAAGCCGATGCAGAAGGTCGGTGCCATTATCGGCGCGCTGAAATGCGGCCAGATCGACGCCTGGTCCATCGTGCCCCACATCGCCAAGCCGCTCGCCGGTGCGGATGCGGTGAAAATCATCGGCAGCGTGTCGGACTATCTGCCCGGCTATCAGGTGACCACCATCTTCACCTCCGCCGACAACGCCGCCAACAAGCGCGAGCAGACCGAAGCCTTTTTGCGCGCTTTCGCCAAAGGAGCGGCCGACTTCAACGCAGCGCTCGTCGACAAGACCGAAGGCGACGATGCGGCCGAAGCCATGATCGAACTGATCCACAAATACGTCTATACCGACCGCCCATCGAAAAAGCGCGCGCCTTCCATCCGCAACGGTGCCATGCGTATTCTGGCCGACGGCTCGATGAATGCGGCCTCCGTGCGCGACCAGATCGACTGGTTCAAGGCGGAAGGTCTGGTGAAGGACACGATCACCTTCGACACGCTGGTGGACGGCTCCTACGCCAAGATGAACTAGCACGTTCGTCAGGACGGACCGCTCTATGGAACTGCGGTGTCAAGAGTTGAGCCATTCCTATGGTGGCCTGACCGTTCTCGACGCAATCGACCTGACGGTGCCTGCGGGCAAGATCGTCTGCATCGTCGGCCCGTCCGGCTGCGGCAAGTCCACCCTGCTGCGGCTGATGGGCGGGTTGGAACAGCCGACATCCGGCGCGGTGCTGCAATCGGGCGACCGTGCCGGACGGCTGCCTCAACCCGCTCACCTACGTGTTTCAGGATTTCGCCCTGCTGCCTTGGCGCAGGTGGCAGGGAACGTGATGCTGCCGCTGGAGGAACACGGACTCTCCGCTGCTGAAAGCCGTTCCATTGTGGACGACGTGCTGGCCCGCACCCGCCTGTCGGATTTTCGCGACGCCCTGCCCCGCCAGCTTTCCGGCGGCATGCGCCAGCGGGTCGCTATCGCCCGTGCGCTGGCCGTCAAGCCTGCCGTATGGCTGATGGACGAGCCGCTGTCGGCGCTCGACAGCCAGACCCGCGATCTGCTGATGGACGATCTGGTGGACCTGTGGACCCGCGAGCCGTTCACCGCCGTTTATGTGACGCACAATCTGGCGGAAGCCGTGCGGCTCGGCCACCATATCGTCGTCCTGTCCCGCCGCCCCGGGCGGGTGCGGGAGACGGTGGAGATCGACGTGCCATTGGCCGAGCGGCAGGCGGGCGACCCGCGCCTTGCTGCACAGGAGCGGCAGCTCTGGCAAGCTATGCGTGACGAGGCACAGGCGGCAGACCGGGAGCTTGTGGATGGATAGAACGAGAGCGGAGCCAGTCACATTTCGCGGCGGCGGCTTCGCGCCGGTGCCGCTGAGGTTCATCGGGCTGGCCGTCTTCGCGCTGCTGCTGGTCGGGCTGGAAATCGGCACCCGCACCGGCTTCATCACCAGCCTCACCATGCCGCGCCCGTCGGATGTGGTGGCGACGCTGGGCGAACTTGTGGTCATCGGGCCAGTTCACCCTGCATATGGTGCCGTCGCTGACACGGCTTGTTGTTGGCTCCGCGATTGGCTGCGGACTGGGTATCGCGGTGGGGTTTTCCATCGGGCTGTTTTCCGTGGCGCGGGCAGGTTTCGTGCCGCTGGTGGCGGCGCTCTTTCCGATCCCGAAAATCGCACTGCTACCGTTGTTCGTCATCTGGTTCGGCATCGGGGAACAGTCGAAATACGCGCTCATCGCATTCGGCACGTTCACGCCCACGGTTGTGGCGACCTACGGCGCGGTGGACAATGTGGACCGCACGCTGGTGCGCATGGGGCAGAGTTTTTCGCTGTCGTGGTGGTCGATCGTCCGCAAAATCGTGCTGCCGGGGGCCATGCCGGGCATTTTATCCGGCCTGCGGATTTCACTCGCCATCGCCATCATCCTGCTGGTGGCAGCGGAGATGCTGGGCGCGGAATACGGGATCGGGGCGTATATTCTGCTGGCGGGTTCGCTTTACGATCTGGAGCGACTGTTTGCCGGTGTCGTCATCCTGTCCGCGCTGGGTGTGCTGGTGTCCTGGGTCATAGGGTTGGTGGAGAAGCGCCTGCTGCACTGGCGGAGTTAGATTCCATACTCCGTTGTCACCCCCGCCGCAGCGGGGGTCCATCTATCGACATGACGAGCATTTAAGTCGTGGAATATACGTGCGTTTGGCCTCTTATTCTATTTGAACCGGCTTTTGTGCAGCACGATGGATTCCCGCTGCTGCGGGAATGACAAAGAATGTGTAGGGACCGCTAACCCCCCACAAGCTGGCTCACCATGTCCGCATCCGACACGCCCGCTTTCGGGACCGGCTTCTTCATCGCGTCGCGGCGGAAGGGTTCGCCGAGTTCCTGGTTCAACACGCATTCGATGAATGTCGTCTCGCCATTATTCATCTGC
The DNA here is from genome assembly GCA_963841615.1 of uncultured Alphaproteobacteria bacterium. Lineage (GTDB taxonomy): Bacteria > Pseudomonadota > Alphaproteobacteria > Rhizobiales > Rhizobiaceae > Pseudahrensia. The sequence continues at coordinate 527,299 of CAWJDI010000005.1, forward strand.
GCTTCGACCGCCTCATCCAGCGCTGCGGTCAAATCTTCCATTCCCGTGACCATCACGCCTTTCATGCCGCAGGCTTCCGCGATCTTGGCGTAGGACACATTGAGGTCCAGTTCCGTGCCGACGAAATTGTCGTCGAACCAGAGCGTCGTGTTCCGCTTTTCCGCGCCCCACTGGTAGTTGCGGAAGATGACCATGGTGATGGCGGGCCACGGGTCGCGGCCGATGGCCGTCATTTCGTTCATGGAAATGCCGAACGCACCGTCACCGGCAAAACCAACGACCGGCACGTCTGGCTTGCCGATTTTCGCACCGATGATCGCCGGAAAGCCGTAGCCGCACGGGCCGAACAGGCCGGGAGCCAGGTATTTGCGGCCCTCATCGAAAGTCGGATAGGCGTTGCCGATAGCGCAGTTGTTGCCGATATCGGTGGAAATGATCGCGTCCTTCGGCAGCGCCTGCTGGATGGCGCGCCACGCCTGACGGGGCGACATGCGGTCGGGCTCGCGATTACGCGCCCGTTCGTTCCAGTCGGTGCCCGGGTCGTCGTCCTCATGATCCATCGACGACAGGGTTTGCAGCCATTTGGAGCGTTCCTGATGGACCAGCGCCTTGCGATCCTCGATCGCCGCTGCATCACCATCCGGCAGAGCGGCCAGCAACTGTTCAGCGGTCAGTTTCGCATCCGCCTCGATCGCGACGGTGACAGGCTTGGTCAGGCCGATGCGGTCGCCGTTGATGTCCACCTGAATGAGTTTGGCGTCCTTGGGCCAGTAGTCCATGCCGTAGCCTGGCAGGGTGGAAAACGGGTTCAGCCGCGTGCCCAGCGCCAGCACCACGTCGGCGCGCTTGATGAGATCCATCGCGGCCCTGGAGCCGTTGTAACCAAGCGGACCCACGGCCAGCGGGTGCGAGCCGGGAAAGGCGTCGTTGTGCTGGTAGTTGCAGGCCACCGGCGCGCCCAGCGCTTCGGCCAGTTTCGCGGAGGCTTCGATGCCGCCCGCCAGCACGACGCCAGCGCCGTTGAGAATGACCGGGAATTTGGCGTTGCCCAGCAGCTTGGCGGCAGCTGCGATGCGGTCCGGGTCCGGCGCCTTGCGGCCCCGCTCGATGATCTGCGGCAGCGTGATATCGACCACCTGCGTCCAGTAATCGCGCGGGATATTGATCTGCGCCGGCCCGGACGAACGGCGCGCCTTGTCGATGACGCGGTTCAGCACTTCGGCAATGCGGGTCGGGTCGCGCACCTCTTCCTGATAGCAGACCATATCCTCGAACAGCTTCATCTGCTCGACTTCCTGAAACCCGCCCTGACCGATGGTCTTGTTGGCCGCCTGCGGCGTGACCAGCAGCAAGGGCGTGTGATTCCAGTAGGCGGTCTTCACCGATGTAACGAAGTTCGTGATGCCGGGGCCGTTCTGGGCAATCATCATGGACATGGCACCGGTGGCGCGGGTGTAGCCGTCCGCCATCATGCCAGCCGTCATTTCATGAGCGCAGTCCCAGAAATGAATACCCGCCTTTGGAAACAGGTCCGAAATCGGCATCATGGCCGAACCGATAATGCCGAAAGCGTGTTCGATGCCGTGCATCTGCAGCGTTTTGACAAAGGCTTCTTCGGTGGTCATCAGCGTCATGGGGTGTTCCTCTCGCCAGTCCGCACCTTGGGCGGGACTTACAGTCTCATTATCGGACCATTTAACCCCGCAATCGTCCGCATGGAACCCTCAAAATTGCAGCGTCGTGGCGTTTTGCTGCGACGGGTTCACACCAAAGCCACTCTAAGGTTCGAGCATGTCTGTCGCGCCTTACGTGTCCGGCATTCCCTATTCCGGATGGGTGGCCTACACTCAACGCCACCCTGTTTCGCTTCTGATCGTCTGGATTGCCGTGCCCCTGACACCCGAACGCCTCCTGTTCCCGCTGTCCGGAGCCTGAGCGGTGCCGCTGGGTCGGGATTTCGGAGGCAACGTCGATCTGGGAGAATTGGGCATCGCTGCCGAGGGCTCGATTGCGCCGAACCTGCGCCCGATGGCGATTGCCGAAGCGGTCGCCCGCGCCGGTGTTCCGGTCACGCCCACGCAGGTGAACCAGGAACTCGGTCTGCCGAAACAGACCCTGCACCGGCTGTTTCAGACGCTGGAAGATGAGGGCTATCTGCAGCGCTCCCACGACGGGCGGTCCTATTCCCCCGGTCGGCGGTTAAATGCGCTGGCCTTCGACGTGGTGTCGTCGGAGCGCATCCGCACGGTGCGGCTGGCGATCCTGAAAGGTTTGGCCGAGACGATCGGCGAGACCTGCAACATCGCCCTGCCGGACCGCGACGCCATGGTCTATCTCGACCGTGTGGAAACCGAATGGCCGCTGCGGATACAGCTTCCGGTGGGCACGCGGGTGCCGTTTCACGCCACGGCCTCGGGCAAGCTGTTCCTGTCCACCCTCGACAACCGCCGTTTCGATGCCTGGTTTTCGGCGGGAACCCTGGAGCAGCGCACTGACAATACACTGACGAAGGCGGATGCTCTTCGAAAAGAATTGCAAGCTATCCGCGAGCGCGGCTATTCCACCGACGATGAGGAGTTCATGGACGGTATGGTGGCGGTTGCCGTTCCGGTTCACGACCGGCACAACGGCAAGGCGCGGCTCGTCTCCACGCTCTCCTTCCACGCTCCCACCATGCGAATGGACCTGACATCCGCGCTGAAATGGCTGGACGCTTTGCGTAAAGCTGCCGCAGGGCTCGAAAGCGTGCTGGGGCGATAGGCTTGTCCCGCGCTTATTGAGCGGCGGCATTTGGTAAAGAGACTGTAAAAGCCTATATGAAGGCCATGTTTTCGCGCCGATTTGCGCGGGTCTCCTATCGCTCTTTCCAAGGCTGTCCATGACCGACGAAACCCTGCCGACCCCATCCGCTGCCGAAGCGGCATACGGTGCCGATTCCATCAAGGTGCTGAAGGGGCTCGACGCCGTCCGCAAACGGCCCGGCATGTATATCGGCGACACCGACGACGGGTCCGGCCTGCACCACATGGTCTATGAGGTCGTCGACAACGGCATCGACGAAGTGCTGGCGGGCCATGCCGACGCGGTGAACGTCACCTTGAACGACGACGGGTCCGTGACGGTGACGGACAATGGACGCGGCATTCCCGTCGACATGCATTCCGGCGAGGGAATGTCGGCAGCCGAAGTGATCATGACCCAGCTTGCATGCGGGCGGGAAGTTCGACCAGAATTCCTACAAGGTCTCCGGCGGCCTGCACGGGGTCGGTGTCTCGGTCGTCAACGCGCTGTCCGTATCGCTCCAGCTTCGCATTGCGCGGGACGGCAAGTGGCACGAAATTTCCTTCACCCACGGCGTCGCCGACGGGCGGCTGGAAGTGAAAGGCGATGCGGGCGACCACACCGGCACCGAGCTGACATTCCTGCCCAGCCAGGACACGTTCACCATGGTGAAGTTCGATTTCGACCGGCTGGAACACCGGTTGCGGGAACTCGCCTTCCTCAATTCCGGCTGCAAGATCATTTTGCGGGACGAACGGGCGGGCGCGGAAGGGCGTCAGACGGAACTGTTCTATGACGGCGGGCTAAAGGAATTTGTGCGCTATCTCGACCGCACAAAGCAGCCGCTCATTACCGAGCCGGTCTATCTCAATTCCGAGCGCGACGGCATCACCGTGGAGGTCGCCCTGTGGTGGAACGACAGCTACAATGAAAACGTGTTGTGCTTCACCAACAACATTCCCCAGCGGGATGGCGGGACGCACATGGCCGGTTTTCGCGGCGCGCTGACCCGGCAGGTGACGGGCTATGCGGAAGCCTCCGGCATCACCAAGAAGGAGAAGGTGTCACTCACCGGCGACGATTGCCGCGAGGGGCTCACCTGCGTGCTGTCGGTGAAAGTGCCGGACCCGAAATTCTCCTCCCAGACGAAGGACAAGCTGGTGTCGTCCGAAGTGCGGCCGGTCGTCGAATCCGCCGTCAACCAGACGCTGGCCGAATGGTTCGAGGAGCACCCCGCCGACGCCAAGGTCATCGTGGCCAAGGTGGCCGAAGCCGCCAGCGCCCGCGAAGCGGCCCGCCGTGCCCGCGACCTCACCCGCCGCAAGGGCGTGCTGGACATCGCCTCGCTCCCCGGCAAGCTGGCCGACTGTCAGGAGCGCGACCCGGCGCTTTCGGAAATCTTCATCGTGGAAGGGGATTCGGCCGGCGGCTCCGCCAAGCAGGGCCGCGACCGCAAGAACCAGGCGATCCTGCCGCTGCGCGGCAAAGTGCTGAACGTGGAGCGCGCCCGCTTCGACCGGATGCTGCAATCGGAGCAGATCGGCACGCTCATCACCGCGCTCGGCACCGGCATCGGCGACGAGTTCAACATCGGGAAGGCGCGCTACCACAAGATCATCATCATGACGGATGCCGACGTGGACGGCGCCCATATCCGCACGCTGCTGCTCACCTTCTTCTTCCGCAAAATGCGGGAGGTGATCGACGCGGGCTACCTCTACATCGCCCAGCCGCCGCTCTATCAGGTAAAGCGCGGCAAATCCGGTCAATACCTCAAGGACGAGGCGGCGATGGAGAATTATCTTATCGAGGCCGGTCTGGAAGAGGCATCACTCAAGCTGGCCTCCGGCGAAGTCTTGGCCGGGCCGGACCTGCGCGCGGCGGTCAACACGGCACTCGCCGTCCGCAAGCTGCTGGAAGACCTGCACACCCGTTACGACCGCACCATTGCCGAACAGGCGGCGGTCGCCGGTGGGCTGGACGCCAAACGCATGGAAGACCCTGACGAGGCTGGCCGCGTCGTCACCGAAATCGCCCGCCGTCTCGACACACTGGCCGAGGAAACCGAAACCGGCTGGGAAGGTTTTGTGCGCGAAGCGGGACAGCCCGACGCCGGTGCGCTCGTGTTCGCCCGCACCGTGCGCGGCGTGCGCGAGGTCCACACGCTGGACCCGGCACTCATCCACTCCCCCGACGCCCGCGCGCTCAACGGCCATGCGGTCCATCTCAACGCCCTCTACGCCGAAGCCGCCACCCTAACCCGTCGCGGCACCGAAAAACCCGTCCACGGCCCCCGCGCCCTGCTGTCAGCCGTGTTCGCCGCCGGTGAAAAAGGCATCTCCGTCCAGCGCTACAAGGGCTTGGGCGAAATGAACGCCGACCAGCTGTGGGAAACGACGCTGGACCCGGATGCGCGGAGCCTGCTGCAGGTGAAAGTGCGCGACGCGGCCGACGCCGACGACCTGTTCACGCGGCTGATGGGGGAAGAGGTGGAGCCACGGAAGGCGTTCATTACGGACAATGCGTTGAGCGTGGCGAATTTGGATTTTTGAGGGGGGTCATGTCGGGCGTCACGAAATGTTACCCCTACGACTTTGAAAGCTTACCCTAAACGTCACGAAAGTTTACCCCTGTCAGATCCTGGCGCAAAAGAATACCGCCCAAGTGGCGGTATTTACATTCTATTACAGGGTCTTATCCGCTGGCCTACGGCGGGTTTATTGGCGAAATCTCTTTCGTTTTCAGACGAACAAGGTTCGTATCAGTGATACTGGGGTATCAGATCAAACGCCGCCTGCCATTTGTCGGGGCCAATTCCGGCCAGCATTTCCAGTAACGCGGCGTCCTCGTTCGTAAAATACGCCTGCCGGATGAGCGGTGGAGCGATCGCGGACGGAATCTCCAAATTTTCGGCCATTTCAAGAAGACGTTTCGGGCTCATGCCGATCTCGCGAGCAATTTCAGAGTTCTTGCGATACCCTTTTTTGAAGCTTCGGACGTAACACTCCGAATACCTGCGATCCCGAGCCGATCCAAAGAACCCGAAGTCCGCCAGGCTGGATGCAACCTCCCACTTCACTGACAGAATGGTCGAGATCTCATTGATCGACACCCATTTGCCGCTGGTTTTGGGAAAAGCGGTATTCAACTCGTCCTGATCGACGATAATACGCTCCAGGAACGAGCCGGTACCAGCCAGATGCAAGCTGCAGATACGCTTGTTGCGGACCGCTTCGCAGATATCGACGGCCTGCCTCGCCAATCGCTTGCTCGCATCTGCAATCGAAATTGGCTTCGACGGTTTCGAACGCTGGGATCCGCCGAATAGTCGGTCGACCATCGCCAACTCTTCGTTCGCCGCAAACCTTGCCGGCCCCTGGACATCCAAACTCGCTGGCAGAGCCTTCAGATATCCAGCAGCAACGAACGCTTGAAACGTCTTCTTGCCCATACCCAACCGCGCCCGCATTGCCGTGGCATCGAGCCCAACCTCCTCTTGTTGGCGGGCAAGATCAGCCACAAGGCTTGCAGGAATCCTGGCCGGGAAACCACGCCGGATGGACGTGAAGTCGATCCCGGCCGCAACAGCTTCCTTTCGGGCCCTGGAATGAGACCAACCCAGCCTTTTGGCCATAGAACGCAGTGACATGAACTCCTGTTGTGCTGGCACTTTGCCGAAAGCTGACTTTCTGGACCTCAGAATGCCGGACGCGGACCCGTGATCGTGTATCAGGTCCACCAGCTGATCGCGCAGTCTCTCCGGCTGCAAGCGATTGAACTGCTCGTATTGGTCGCCATACGCGCCGACAACTCCCCAGCCGTTTTGGCTATCCCGGTCTGCCGTGATCAGATCGAGAGCGTTCTGTCGCGTTGTCCGGCCAGCCCGTCCAGAACCGCAGACCTTCGGTAAGAGCTCGATATTGTGCAACGTCCTGGTCTTCACCGCTGGTGGAGCACAGCCTTTCCTGCGACTTCCATCGCCGCGATGGCATCACCAAGACGCACAGTGCTCAGAGGCCCGTCAGGCACTTTCCTCCCGGAAAGGCGGCTGTGCACGTAGAGATCACCCGAAATCTCGCTGTCGGGCAATCTGGCGCTTTCCTGAGCGCTATAAACCCGACCGCACTCGCACCGGTCTGCCAACCAGGTTTTCCGCGACAGTGGCAATCCGCACGCACATACCGAGATCAGCTGGCAACGGTGTTTATCGCAGACCGACAATGACCGGATGTCCCAAGACGTTCTTTGCCAGTTTGGCGCAAACTGAGACGGTGTCGGTTTGCTGGCGAGATCGTCCGACCAGCAATGGGGGCAAATCTGCGGGGTGGCTTGAACCGACCACTGTTTGCGCCTGATCCTCACGCCGTTGATGATCACCCAGCGTCCATCAACGACCGCGCTCGCAGCCAGCATTTGTTCCGAGCCGGATGTTGGAGCGTTCCATCCAGTCGACGCAGGTTCCATCCGCGATCAAAAACCAGTTCAGGTCCATAGATGTCGCCATAGCCTCGGCGCCTTCAAACCCGTTGGTCTGGGCAAGCCGTGCGAAATACTGAGGGGCACCCTCGTCGGGCAGTCTCATGGGTCTGAGGTCAATCATGCTGCTGCAGTCCCTTTCATGCGCGTGCGTTGCGAAACGTCATGTCCACCGAGAGCTGGCTTCAGCTTGGCAATGGATTCCACCAAAAACGGATTCCGGTCGCTCGGGCGCACTCGTAGATATCGGCATATTCCGCCGCGAGTTCCTTTTGCGTTACAGCGTTCTGCCCATTCTCCACAGCCAGACATGCTGCGTCCTTCACGAGCATTGCAACATGGCCAAGGTATCCGTTTGTTGCCAGATGGAACCGCTGTACAATGTCGGCTTCATCGAAATCGAAACGCATGCCCGCGGGTAGTTTTGTCTCCAACAGTTCAAGTACTGTCGAAATCCTTTCGCGGTACCATTTGCGTCACCCTTTACAGCGCAGAATTGAAACATCGTCGTGCGACGGTTCAACTGCGGGATTTTGCATTACGAAATCGCGTGCGTTCGGCATTCCCGCCAACACCAGCTGCATTGGCCAATCGTCATCTACCAGCATGCTTTTCAGGGTTTCCGAGATTACGTCGCGGTCCGCGCTGCCCTTGCTGGCGAGGACATGGTGCATCTCGTCAATAACCAGTATCGAAACCCTACGACCACGCAGCTGAGCCTTGACCATACGCCAAACCTGTGAAGCCTTTGACTCTTCCGTTGAGTTCCTTCCCGCTCAGCGCTGCATAAATGACATGTCCAAGAGACAGCAGTGTACAGGGTGAAGGCGCCACCACGTAGATCAACGGCCGGATCGTTGCTTCGGCGGTCTTGAACGGTTGAAACTCACTACGGGCACGAAATTGATCCAGTGCATGCGACTTGCCGGAACCGGACGGACCGACAATCAGAACCGCCTTGCCTTCACCACCACTGGAAGCGTTTTCAATCAACGCTTCCAGCTTCCGCTTGGTCGCCTTCGCGTCGCATCATTGTTGTGCATTGCCCGTATCACCGCCTTCTTTTCACACGTCTATGCGTAGCGTCCGGATCGTTTTCTTTGCCGTTGAACCTTTGCATTCGTTAGCTCCAGTTCGTGAGATCATTTTCGTTATCTTCGATATTATCGAAGTTCCTGTCGTCTCCGGCTCTCTGCTCCATCTGGATCGACTTCATCGGGAATTGTCGTCTGTATGGGCGGCGCACCTACTTTCGGAAGTTTGGTGCCGGTACGCTCGCTGACCTTGCCCTTTGAAGCCGCAGGCTGCTCGCGGTTGGCATGGCGCCTTTCATCCACTGGTGCTTGTTTCGCGGCCTTGTTGTTGAGCACCTTCGGACCGTCCTGGCTCTGATACTGGTTCGCCCATTCGATATCGGTTTGGGTAATGCGCGTTTTCTTGCCAGCCCCCAGTTCGGACCCCATTTCAAGAAGCCGTAGCCGTGTTTTCAGAAGGATATCCCGCGTAATAGCGCGGCCTTTCAGCGTGTCTTCTTTGGCCTTCAGGCAAATCTGGTGCCACTGGGCGAGCGTCAGGCCTTTTGTAAGTTCCTCGTCCACCGAAGGAACGATAACCCATTTGCCTTTGAGTTCATCCAGGATCATGATCTGGTTCAGATCGCAGGGATCCATTTTGACCATCCACGATTTTCCAAGATGACCGGGACGCTTTTTCAAAAGCGTCAAGCCCGGCATCTGGTACCAAAGACCGAGATGCTCGATACCCTTGGGCTGAATGGTGCGGTTCACCACCAATCCGAGCAAGGCGTCGAGCTGCTCGGGTTCGGACGGCAGTTTGACGCCAAAGCCTTTGACAGCCTCAAGACGCTGCAGCGGGGTCTGCATCATCATTCCCGAATGTTCGCGGTTGTGAACGTAGTCACAGGTCCAGATCGTGAACTGCTCGATGAGTTCCTCGATGGACGCAGCAGCACGTTTTTCCGCAGGATAGTCGCCACGTTCGTGAACGCTTGAGAACGTCTTGCCCGGCAGGAATGCGAGGAAGTTGCGGGCAACTTCTCCGTTGCCACGCTCGACCTTACCTTTCAGCTTACCCTTGTACCGCGGAGCCCAGCGAATTTCGAAGCCGAGATGTCCCGCGGCAGCCTTCAGGGAGTTCGAGTGGAACTCCTTGCCATTGTCGACAATCAGCAACTCCGGCACACCGAAGATCGGCCACGGGGATGCGATATCGAGGCCTTCGAGCAGTGGTTCCTTTGGAAGGACCAACATGCGCAGGCAAGCCATCACCGACGACCACGACGGATGTTCGAACGAAATATGGAATCCCACAAACAACCGGGTTGCCTCGCAGATAGCCAGGGTCAGCCAGGGGCGTTTGAGAACAGGTTTCTTCTTGCCCTGCTTGTCCGTTTTGTAGCCGGCCACAAGCAGGATATCCAACTTGGTGTGATCGATCTGTACCCGTTCCAGAGGGCGCGTTGCGCGCGGGGCTATCTTGACGTTGCGGTATTTCTGCTCGGCAACCTTCTTGCCTTCACGGTGCCATGTCTCCTCGAAATCGGAGATGTTGCGAGCCTTCCACCTGCGGATCGTGGATTCGCTTGGAATGACGTGGGAAGCGTTCTCGTCGTTATTCTGGCGTGTGAGTTCGGCCTCGATCGCTTCGATCACCACCGACAACGGAACCGCCTCGAACGTCAGGTAGTATTTGCGGATATAGTCGGCGACGACGATCGCAACTTCCGTCGTCATGGTGTCGTCGATCTGCGCACCCTTTGAACGGTGTTCCGGCAGAAGAGCATTCAATTCAAAGCCGCCCTTGCGCCAGCGACGCCACCAATTCTTCAGCGTCTCGCCGCTATAGTTCTCCAACTCCATCGTCAGGGAGGACTTGCCTTCCAGGTCCGCAATCTGACGCCTTCTCTGCCAGGCACCAATCCTGGAAATGCGCTTGAATCCACCGGGTGTGATCGAAACAAGTTTACGGTCGAACATCTTTCTGGCGAGGGTCAGGTAATCCAGCCGCATGAGAGCGGTTTCCTGATCGGCGACAGGGAAAGACTCGAAAGCACGATCGATATTATCCTGGATACCCTGCGGCACGTTGGGCATGGCCTGACGCTCGATTTTCAAACGCCGGCCGGCAGGGTCATTGCCGAAATAGCAATCCTTCATCTCCTGATGGGTCAGCGAAACGAGGGCATTGCAGCTGCTGAGAGGGTGCAGCGTGGCACTCTGTGCATTGCCAGCACGCCACTCGTACAAAGTGCCGTCGAGGGTCAGAAGATCGCCCTTCTGGAGCCGGAACGGAAGAACGGTCATGCGACCGCCTTCCAGAGAACAACGGAATCGTCCTCGATCAGCTGGTCGGGATTTTCAAGCTGGCAGTCACCTTCCGCCATCAAGCGCAGAATGCCGCGATAGGCACGCTCCCCGAGACCGGATTCAAAACGTAATCTTGCAACTGTCGCGCGGCCATTCAAACGTGCGAACGCCGTCCGCACCGCCATGCCTTCGGTTTCACCATCATGCTGATGACGTTCGGAGAAGCGCAGTTCGGCGTTGGCCAAGTCATGCGTTTCGCGGATGTCCTCGTCAGTCCAAAGCTGAAACTCGTCGTAACGTTTGCTTGCGAGAGCATAGTGCTGAATGAGCGCGTAGACCGGCAGCAGATCGAGCTTCTCAACGATGTCGAGGGGCTTCACTTCAACACAAACGCGCCAACCGTTGCCATATTGAACGCAGAAGTCCGGCGTATAGCGGCGCCATCGGTCGCCATCGTGCCAGCGCAGTTTTACGTCCTGCTCCTGATAGGAAACAACGTTGTCGTCATCCTCAAGCAGGTAGATGAAATCGCGTTCGAGCGTGCCCTCGTAACCGATCAAACGGTACTCGTTCCCTTCCTTCTGGGAAGGAACAATGCCCGTAAAGCAATCCTTGGCGCCGGTCAGAATAGCGCGGGACTGCTTGGGCGTGGCGACATATGCCGATCCCCTGCGCGTACTCATTCGACCATTCTCCAAACCTTGACCGGAAACAGGGTTACCCGGAAGTGTTTAGATTCATCGTGATGTGACTGTATTTTCGAAGATGTCATGACGCTATGCTTTCCCAACCCTTAGCATCCGAGAGCCGGAGTGCTGGCCACTGCGGCGTTTCCCGGAGCAATCCGGGTAGCATTCGCGACAACGAAATCGGTCTGGGACGCAACATCCGGATGGTCTCTTGGAAAACGCGTTTCGATTTCCAGCCAGAGTTCCGGGTGGACCGAAAGAATAGGAGCTACCTTGCAATCCTTCGCAATCGCCACCGAGTAACGGTCCGGCAGATCACCGTGGGCGAAGAGCCCACGGTCGAACATCTCCAGAACAGGTCCATCAGGAGCGGTAAGGCGAACATAGCCCTCCTCGGTCACCTTGTCGGTCTTCAGTTCATCCACAGCCAACATGGCGGCATACGCGCCGATCATCATGAACTCCGAAGGGTCTGAGGTCACGATACGCAAGTACGCCGGTTCAGCCCTTCTCTGTGCTGGAACATCGCACATTCGACCGGCCAGAACCTCGTACCCGGAAAGCGCAAACGGTCCAGCGGTCGCAATGGCGCCGCTGAAGGAATTGGAAAGCCAATTAGCGCGATGAAAGAAGCCGATCGGTGCCGGTACGCGGGCGATCCTCTGTGCCTTTGCCATACGGCACGTCATGTCCAGTTCGCCATTCAACTCGTTCCAGCGATCCAGAGTCGCCGCTTTCTGCTCCTGGAACTGTGTCAGAAAGTCCTCGGTCTCCGGCGAACGCCGACCCAGGCTCTTCGTCTTGCGCTTCCCCGAGGGCAAGTCCGTCCAGGTGCGGACGAGATAATCAGCCCCGTTGACGGTCTTGAAACTCAGACCGCCACCCAGTTCCCGAATGTCGTCCATCGTCGGGGCCGTCGCTTCCCATAGGGTGGCAGCCTTCTCGAAGATCCCGGAATGAGTGTCAGTGTGCAACATTGAGTTTCCGCAAATTAGATAAGTTGGGTTTTTAGCGGAAAACCGTTAGGTAGCAAATCCAGTGTCGTTCGATGGTTAACGCTCGATTAGCAAACAAACCATCATGTTGGCATTTATAGCTTGTCAACCAAGTTGTGGGACGCTCCGGCCAAGGGGAATTTCCGGACCTAAAATGCAGGAAACGCTTGGCATACGTGTAGTGCAGATGGACCACGAGCCGGTTTGGTCGCTAGTCCAAAGGCTGGCAGAACTCCACGGCCATTCAGACGCCGGCAGCTTCTGCAGGGAGTACAATCTGGAGAGCCGCCGTTTTGCCAAGGAGCGGGAAGACGTCGTACGCCTAGCCGAACTATGCGAGTTCGACCCTGAAAAACTGGTCTTTTCCTCGCCAATTCGGCGTGAGGGAAGAAGCTTCCAGGTGGGTGCGGAGCGAATTGATCCAATTGGCGCACTTGGCTTTCAGTTCCGGAAGATCCACATTTGCCCTATTTGCCTTGCCGAAGATCAGTCCGTCGGAAGCGGTAGAAAGGAACTGCGAAGCTATTACAGAACCTGGTGGTCCTTCCCACTCTTCACAAACTGCCCGTTACATAATGTGCAAATGCTATCCCGTTGTCCGAGTTCCGGTGTGTACCTTGATCCACGCAAACCGGATCCGAGGTTTTGCGGCGGCGAGATTGACCTATCTTTTGAAGCCGGCATTCCGGCCGACGCTGGATTTGAACGATATATACTAGGACGGTTAGGCTACGGACCGCGCATAGAAATCGATATGCTGGATGAACTAACATTCTCGGAAGTCCAGATAGTCGTACCGCGTACGGGGCATGCCGTCCTTTCCGGAGTGAATATTCTCTTCGATCCGGTCGCAGATCCAATCCAGATGCGCCGCTGTGTTGCCGAAGGATGGGAAATTCTCAGCCGGGGCCGCAACGGCTTCGATCAATTTCTCGAAGAACTCATGAGGGCCGGTAAGAATTCTGATGGAATGTCAACAATCGCCGGTTCGTTCGGAAAATACTATTCCTGGCTTCATCAGGAACAGCGCTTCTCGAAGAGCAATTTCAAGGCTGTAGCGGATGCGATGTTCGACTATTGCCGGTCCACCTTCTGTGTGGGTGCGGAGGGTAGTATTCTAGGCACCAAGCTTGAGAAACAAGAGGTTTACCGAATGAGGGCGGCCGCCGAAAAATTAGGAATGGCAGTTCCGGATCTGCGCGTTGTGCTGCGGCATCTCAACCTGCACACCCACCATAAAAATACGCAACCGCTGGTTTCAGCCACTGATCTGACAACAATTCAGGCGTTCAAAGCAACACTGATGCGTGGAACCGAGTTCTGTTTCCATTACGGAATGTCACCCCAAATTCTTCGCACACTGAGGCTTAGCGGCTTGGTAAAACCGGCACTACAGAGGGGCCGGAAAGGACTTGGTCTCGGCCTGACACTGTCGGATGGCAAACAGTTCTTTGACAACCTCATAGGGGAAGCAGCACTGGTCGAGGAAATGGATCCGGACGATATTCAGCTTTCACGAATATCGCTCGAATACAAGATTGACGTAGTGACCACAGTCAAATTGTTGATTTCAGGACGTTTGAAATGCAGTGGAGTTGTTACCGGAAAGAAACAGTTTGAAGCTGTGATGGTCAGCAGATCTGCTTTGAGGGAAATTATCTGCCCGGGCTACGATCAGCACTGCGATTCACAAGCTGTTGTGAAAGCCCTGCACACTCAGCACCCGACATTAAGGGCGTTGGTCAACGAGGGGCATCTCCATCAATACGAACTACAGCGGGCCTTAACCAGTAAAATACCGCTTAGGCTATTTCGCAAGGATGAAGTCGAAAAGTTCGGAGCCCGATTTGTAACCAGAAAGCGCGCAGGAATCGAACTAAACGACACCGACACAGGTTTGTCGTTTGCAGAATTGAATTTGTCGCCAGCCTTGATCCTGCGCGGACAAAAAAGCACTAACTTCTATTCGAGAAGTGAGATAAGCGCTGCTGTTCGTAATATGAGTCGAGTAGACCGTAAAACAGGGAAATAACACGACAATTTTAACAGCCTAATCCCCGAGGATTTTTAATGCCAACGTGTGCATGAAATACAAGTCTCCAAAAATAATCTAAATGCAGATTTCTTCCATCTCAACCTTTTTACGATTCATATACAATTCCATGACAGCCTGAATATCCAGATAGTAACAAATAATTTCGCCGAATTCACCAGGCATAACCGTATTATCTGCCCTATACATCATCACGTTGTCGAAAACAGAAACGGGCTTTCCAGACCTATCCAATCGCATGCTTTTTGCTACAGACGGGAACGCAAACGCATTCGTTAAATGAGTTCCGGCAGGAACCAACGATTTTACTGCAAATCCGTAAAAGTACTGTTTGGCGATATCGGGCCAACTTGGAACTGTTTTGATAGAATCAGCCTTGTAATATTTGGCATCCAGGATTGTCAGGCCGCTGTCACGCTCCAGAATTATGTCAGTGAGCATGCCTCTTGGCAGTATCTGAACCCCTGATTCGTTCGAATAACCAGGTTTGGGAAGACGGGTGTTCCAGCCGGATGCAACATGGCTCAATGTCGAACGAAGCATGTGTTCCCAAACGGTAGAAAAGTCGGTCAGGCCAAACAGCACGGAGCCAGGCCGTTCGTCGCTACACATGTCAAGATATTGCCCCAGCATAGCAGAAAGGTGCATAGCGCGAATTGAGTAGAGCCGCCGTTGTTCCCGTTTTAGCTGGACGCCCCACAATCTTCTTGCAGACCGCGGTTTCCGCGCTTTCCTGATTTCGCTTTTGCGGCCTATGACGGTTCCTGCCCACCAGCCATGTTCTTCCAGAATCTCTTGCATGACAGCAGCTTGAATCCGGCCAAGAACGGTATCGTGGTCGTGGGAGGTTCGGTCCGTGTGGATGTCTGCGAACACGAGTGCACCGTTCGGCGCAACCATTGTCTCGGATCGCTCAAGCGATCGTAGCCAGTTCGGGTGACCTTCTTCCTTGGCCCGCGTACGTCTCCGCTCGACATGAAGGCCGTTGCGCCGGAAATCCCCGACCAAAGAATAAATCAACGCAAGCAGGCGGGTGAATTTACCATCTGTCTTTTCCTCACCTGTGCGGGAAGGCGTTTCGAAGGCGTATTTTGCAATTGTTTTTACTGTAAGTGTTGCAACATCCAACTCTGACATCTCGGCATCGGGTCTTAATCCGTGCGGAAGAAAGCAGGTTGCCTTGCCACCTGGGCCGATGACTAAACCGGAAAACTGTATCGAGGCCGACTTACCCTGTGTGACGACTCCCTTATCGACCAGCGTCCGTAGAGTTTCCGGATCCAGTCTCTCCAGTGCCCCACCGTCATAGGCGATAGCTGGTTTTCCAGTCACATCAAACTTCTGCTGCTGCAGGGGTCGGGACGGAGCTATCCGGAAAGGACAACCCGTTCAGAAATGCGTCTGTGAAAATCTGACGGTCACTTTCAACGGCTCTCATAACCTGACCTATCGTCAGGCTGGTACCATTGAGAAACAGGGTTTCGCGCCCTTCGTGCCGCAATACGTCATCCCATAAATACAGGAGAACTTTTTGCGGCACGGAATTTGCCGCTTCGATCTCGGCATCAGTAGCAAACCAGGGCCCGACAAGACGGTCTTCCGGCACCTCAAGTGATCCCGACAGAAAATTGTTCAAACAGCGAACAAATTCCCGCCAGGATATTTTCTCCATAACACCACTTCCCACGGCGATGGCCACCGAGCCAGTAGGGGCATTGTCGTAGTCCATCGGGATGTATCGTTGGTCCCAGCGCCTTCTAAAGGCTGTGTCGAGAGGAAAGACACCTTGGTCCGCACTGTTCATTGTGGCATAGATCCACAGGTTGGACGGCAGCCGTAGTTTTGCGATGCGTCCGGTGCTGGCTTGGTACCAAGCGGCGAATTCCTCACTCGGGTGGTCCACAGCATACTTGCTTTCGCCGGGTTTGGTGGTTCGCCCATCGCTTTGCCTGACTGGAACGGTAACCCTGTCAAGCAATTGAAAGAGTTCTCCGAACACCGAAGCTGCGGACGCGCGGTTAAGCTCTTCGATAATCAGGAATGCCTTTTTGCCAGGATTGTTTTCTGCCATTTCCAGTGCGCGGGCGAACGGCCCCGGTGAAAATCTGTAGGTGACCTGCCCGTTCTCGATGGCAGGCCGCAGCGAGCCGACGAAGTTCGAGTTTTGTGTATCGGCATGGAAAACAGTCCGGACGAGCAACTGGTCACGTGTTTCGATATCGACCCCGTGGGATTTCCCGATACCGGGAGCACCGTAGTCAATGCGATTGTAACCGCCCTCGATGCGGTCGGCATCGCTCTTCGAAGCTGGCTTTAACGGTAGAGGGGCCCCTGTAGAGTGGAAAAGTTCTGATTTAAGACCCTGTGCAACTGCCGCCCGCCAAATGTCGTTGGTCTCTAGAAAATTAACAAGTTCCGTTTTGGCAGCAAGTAAAGTCTCTACGGTAATCACAACTTTTTTGTGGTCGTAATCGTCGCCGCCGGTATTCGCGCAGTGTATTATTTTGGCCAGTGTCTCGAACATTGGTCTGGTTTGACTACCAGCCATACCCTTCAATACAGGATCCTTGAAGTTTTCCTTTCCGATTCTTCGCCAGTGTTTTTCTTCATAGGGCTCTGCTGAAAACACGCCAATGTGTTCGATCATATCATCCATTGCGGAAATCAATTGGCTGATTGTGAGTTGGAACTCCAGTTCGTTCTGGTTCGAGAACTGAACGCACAAACCTATGGCCAGGCTGGTGACCCTGTACCTTTGGTCGCCCTCTACAGTGGAAATTTTCTCGTAAATGTCTGACATGCCAGCCAAAGCCAAATTCGTTGAATACTGCAGTGACTCACAATTTCGTCAAATACTCAATGTGCCCTTGGATTTATCATCCACGAAGTTCGGTGTACCCGAGTTTGCCGTCATTTAAAAAGTCGACCATTCCCGCAAGGAGCCGTTCCTCCGGTAACCTGTTTTTCCCTTTCGTCGCGCATTCCCAGATTATCAGAACCCGCCATCCTGCATCGAGAAGGGCACGTTGTTTTGTTTTGTCTCTCCGGATGTTGCTTTCGATTTTTCCGCTCCAGAATTCCACCCGTGACCTGGGCAGCCGGAAGAGGGCGCAGTTGTCGTGTCCGTGCCAGAAACAACCGTTTACAAAAACTGCAGCTTTGTATTTCGGCAGCACGATATCGGGCTTGCCCGGCAGATCCCTGCGATGCAGCCTGAACCGGTAGCCGGCAGAATGAAGCAGCTTTCTTATGATCATTTCCGGCTTGGTATCCTTGTGTCGGATGCCGGACATCATCCTGCTGCGGATTTCAACAGATACGGTGTCAGCCACTTTTCCGCTTGTTTCCCTCGATCAATACAGGGACCATGAGTTTTGCGATCGCTTCA
The DNA here is from genome assembly GCA_963841615.1 of uncultured Alphaproteobacteria bacterium. Lineage (GTDB taxonomy): Bacteria > Pseudomonadota > Alphaproteobacteria > Rhizobiales > Rhizobiaceae > Pseudahrensia. The sequence continues at coordinate 545,007 of CAWJDI010000005.1, forward strand.
ATTACCGGAACAGAGACCGAGTTACCGAATTGCTTGTAGAGTTGGGTATCGGAGACAACATCGATGCGGAATTGCTCGGGAAACCCCTGGATGCGCGCGCACTCCCTTGGCGTCAGTTTGCGCGGATTCCCACCGATATCGCCTTGGTCAATCAGGATCTCCCTACCGTCCTTATAGTACCGTGTAGTCATAGTGTGGCAGTGGGTGCTGTCCCTATTGAAGACGGTATAACCAAACCCGTTCCCCCTCGCTGTGTGGGAGGCCATCCTGCGTGCGTGACCAGCCATCAGCTTGTCCGACATGGCGTATTTCTGGTCCACCTGCCGGTTGTCTTCGAGTACCCTGCCAAGCGAGGTTTCCGCCACGCGCGATTTAAGATCGTCAATTATCGGACGTAAATCCAAATCAACATAAACATCCCTGTCATAGCCGATGAGGTAAACACGTTCCCGCGCCTGCGGCACCCCGAAGTCGGTTGCCTTCAACACTACCCAGTCGACCTCGTAGTTCAGGCGCGTAGCGAGATATTTCCTCGCCTCGGCTGACATCGGCACATCGTCCGGAATTTCCGGCACCTCGTCGCCACGCAGCGTCGACAGAATTGTCTGGAGGGTTCTGCCTTCGTCGTGCCCACGAAGCCGTTTGACGTTTTCAAGGAGAAAGGCTTTGGGCCGGCAAGCAGCGAGGATCCTCTGTATCTCGAAGAACATAGTCCCGCGGGTATCGTAGAAGCCCTTTCCCAGGCCTGCCTGGGAAAATGCCTGGCAAGGAAAACCGCCCAGAAGCAGATCATGCTTCGGAATATTCCCCACGCTGATTTCTGTAATGTCGCCATCCGGAACCTCGCCGAAATTCGCAGCGTAGGTTTTCTTCGCAAAACGGTCCCATTCCGAGGTAAATACGCAACGGCCTCCGATCTCCTGGAAAGGAATTCTCATTCCCCCGATCCCGGCAAACAGATCGATAAACCTGAACTTAGCTGGTTCGTTACCACGCAGGAAAGGAACGTCGGAATCGAGACAGCCAAGCACATTGAGTTTTGCGGGAGAGATTTTATGTTCGCCCCGCTCCCAGCCACTGATCGTGCGCTCCCCGCCCGGACCGAGGTCCATTAAGTCGGCGAGTTGCTTTTGTGAAAGCCCACGTGCCTGGCGAAGTCGCTTGACCTTCAGGGAGTGCGGCTCTGGCGTATCGAGCATGGAGACTTGATCCTGTTTACCGGGTCGTATTCCCCGGTCAATTACTGGATAAGTAACGCGGTTTTTTGTGAAATTGTCAATTAGCTCGATTCGCGGTTAACAGTTGTGCCCATGAAATCCCGCCTACCGAAAACGTGAAACCCAACCGGTGGCCATAAGCCCGAAGGCTGGGTTTGGATCCGGGTGTATGGTTTCCTGTGCGCACACCGTGGCGGATAATTCCGGATATTTTGTATGATGACTAACCATGTACCCTTTGGTGACGAGCGGTTTTCACGGCAGCGAATGCGCTGGTCCGAAGCGGAGCCAGCTCTGGAAAAAATGTTGCTTACGCAAGCTGCGGCGAATGGAATTGAACTAATCCGTAACGAGGAAGTCCGCCTTGATTGCAAAACGCCAGACGGAACGGTGTTGTCCTTCCTGGTATTCTGGCCGTCAGGGCAGCAGCGTATAAACATACTGGCTCCGGACCGAACCCGTGAACACTGATGCCTCTACCATGTCAGACCCCAGGATCACTTGTGCGCTTCCGCATCGTTAGTGGGTATTGCGAAGATCCGATGTCGGCAACACCTGTTGTCAATCCACATGTTCCGAGGCATTGTTGCCCTGCGGTCCCGAGAATGCCCGCGCCGTCCACAATGGCGAAGCCAATGGCAACTTCCTGACCCAATTGCTGTTCCAGACAATTGTGCAGCCTGACCAAGTGGACACGTCGAAGGCATCTGCACGATTGAGACCAACGATGGATTTTTCGACTATCGACATGCCGTCCGCGAAGGCGTCGGCCAAGGCACTGTCCAGGATCACCAACATCAAACTGTCACGATGCCAGCGCGCAATTGCCGTAGGCTATGGTTTCCGCGACTGGCACCAATTCGAGAAGTCAGGGTTTCAACGGTCGAGCGGGCGTGATGTCACCAACGTTGACTACGCCTTGCTTGCCAGAATGATCGTTCGCATTTCAATGGATTTGGATGTCGCCGGTAGTGACGTTCAGTATGCGCTTTCCCAAGCGCCGATGGGGCCACTGGCTGGAATCTCCTATGAAGACCACGTGCGTGTCTGCGCTCTTGTCTTCCGGAAAACATCAATTCCGTTTTTGGGTGTAGATGCACCAGGGTCAACCGGCCGGTTTTTGCCACACGGCGATAAAACACTGAGTCATCCGATTGACCGCCTCGTCCTGAGAGAACATTCCATCGCTCCGAGTTGTATGGACGATGGATGCTTTGACACCTGTGTTGCGGATTTCGAGTTTGATCCGGCGCCAGACCAGTGCCGCCTGTTCATACCAAGCCGGTTTTATCTTCCTTGCGGCTATTGGTTGGAGAATGGGGGATCCAGGGTCGTTTTTTCACGTGACTATATGCCGATGTGGCGGCTTACTGCCGGGAGACGCCCGATGCGCCTCTATCCTTGGGAGCAGATCGATTTTATTGACGAGTTTCGGTATTGGACGCCTGACAGTAATCCGTGGCGCAACGGGTACGCGCTTGGCGATAGCTCTCGTTATGAACAGGAAATGCAACGCATGCAGTGTCTCGGTATCCGTTCGCTGCCGATGTTGATAGAAGCAATGCCCATTCTCATCGCATCACCGCCCCACGTGGGAATCAGTGACTGTGTCAGGGAACTGCAGGTGCGAACCGAGGTTGGCATGGCCGCCTGATACTTACACGCAAGAACAGCAAATGTGTTGCGTGGATGAAGTAGGGGTAAACTATCGTGACGGAGACCCCCGCTAAGGGTAAGCTTTCGTGAAAATCGGGGTAACCTCCGATGACGGCGGCGTGTCGAAGTACGGGGATCCCAGGGGTGATTTAGGGTAAACTTCCGTGACGCCCGA
>CAWJDI010000006.1:0-659695 GCA_963841615.1 uncultured Alphaproteobacteria bacterium
GGAACAGGACGAAGGTGCGGAACGATGAGGACGGGCAGGGGCCCGGACCCGGTTCCGGCTCTGAACCGTCCGGTCGCCGCCGTCGTCGCCGCCGCAGATCGCGCAGGCGCAACAAGGCAGCTGTCGGGGAAGGTGGAGCGGCGCAAGCTGCATCCACTGATGGGACGGATGTTGGGACAGACAACGTAAAGCCGGTTGCGGAAGCGGCCAGGCAAACTCTTGACCAAAATACCCAATCATCCGAATCCGCTTCCACCCCCGCAGGCACGTCCAAAAGGCGCCGCCGACGCAGGCGGCGGTCCAAGGATGCAGCTCCTTCCAACCAGCCATTGCAAACGCTCGCACTGGCAACAGAGCCTGTCGCCAAAATGCGTAACCGCAGGAGCAGGCGTCGGCAGGGTATCGCAGTGCGGCTGGATACGCGCAACGTCGGGCCGGACGTCCCCGATGCCTATGCGGCGCTGGACCTCGGCACAAACAACTGCCGCCTGCTGATTGCCGTACCCCAACAGACGGGGCGATTTCGGGTAGTCGATGCGTTCAGTCGCATCGTGCGCCTCGGTGAAGGTCTCGGCACGTCCGGTTCTCTCAGCGAGGCTGCGATGGACCGGGCAGTGGAAGCGCTTAAAGCATGCTCGCAAAAGCTCATCAACAGGCCGGTGCGCGGCATGAAACTGATTGCCACCGAGGCCTGCCGTCAGGCGGATAATGGTCTCGCGTTTCTGGAGCGGGTTGAGCGGGAAGCCGGCCTGAAACTGGAACTGATCGACCGGCAGACCGAAGCCCATCTCGCGGTAGCCGGATGCGCCTCGCTCGTTGATCCCGAAACGCGCGGCGTGGTGCTGTTCGACATCGGTGGCGGCTCGTCGGAGCTTGCTTTGCTCGACCTCTCGAAATCCCGCCCCCAAGGAGCAAGGCCGGACTACACGAAGGCGATTACCGACTGGACGTCACTGCCAATCGGCGTCGTGACCCTGTCGGAACGTCACGGCGGTGGCCGCATGGTCACGCCGGATGTGTTTCGCGGCATGGTGCGGGAGGTCGAGGATATGCTGGTCGGGTTCGACGAGGCAAACAGTCTTTCCGACGCGGTGAAGAGCGGCGATGTGCACCTGCTTGGCACGTCCGGCACGGTGACGACACTGGCCGGTATCCATCTCGAATTGCCGCGCTACGACCGCCGCCGCGTGGACGGCACATGGATGAGCGGGCGGCAGGTCACGCGCATCGTGGACGAGTTGGTCGCCATGACCTACGAGCAACGCATGGCCAACCCGTGCATCGGGCAGGACAGGGCGGACCTCGTGCTGGCCGGTTGTGCCATACTGGTCGCCATTCAGAACCGCTGGCCCTGCGAGCGCCTGCGCGTAGCCGACCGTGGCCTGCGTGAAGGGCTGTTGACCAGCATGATGGATGACGACGACGCTTGGGTGAAACCGCCCCCCAAACCAAACGGCAAACCAGCAGTAAGGCAGACGACATAATGGCACGGCGCAGTTCGAAGGGTGGTGGCAAAGGCGCGGCGGGCGGGTCGGCCAGCAAAGGGCCGAACATCCGCAACATGTACACGAAGGTGAAAACCGCCCGTGGCCGCAAATTGTCGTCGACGCTCTGGCTCCAGCGCCAGTTGAACGACCCCTATGTGCAGCGTGCCCGTGCGGAGGGATATGCCTCCCGCGCTGCATACAAATTGCTGGAAATGGACGAGCGCTACGACCTGTTGAAACCCGGCCTGCGGGTTGTCGACCTCGGCGCCGCCCCCGGTGGCTGGTGTCAGGTCGCGGCAGCAGAAACGGGTTCGACGGCGGACAATCCGCTCGTCGTCGGGATCGACTATCTCGACATGGACCCGGTCGCGGGGGCGACGATTCTGAAGAAGGACTTTCTCGACAACGATGCACCGGACGCATTGATCGAAGCGCTGGGCGGGCACATGCCGGACATCGTATTGTCCGATATGGCATCTCCCACCACCGGCCACCGGCGCACGGACCACATCCGCACCATGGCGCTGGTAGAAGTGGCGCTGGACTTCGCGCTCAAGGTGCTGAAGCCCGGCGGGCATTTTCTCACCAAGACATTTCAGGGCGGCACCGAGGCGGAATTGCTGAACCAGATGAAAGGTGCATTCACCAGCATCCACCACGTCAAACCGCCGGCCAGCCGGGACGGTTCGGTGGAACTGTATCTGTTGGCGAAAAGCCGGAAGTAGGCAGACTGAAACAAAAAGCGCGGAACCGTTTCCGGTTCCGCGCTCTCATTTCGTCAAGTTGCTGCCTAGCGGTTGTCGTTCAAAATCTCACGCGCATCGTCGAGCAGCGCTTCGGCGTCAAACTCGTCCAAGTTCGGGATCGCCTTCTGCAATTCGCTGACGGCATCGAAATCCGTCATGGCGTTCGCTTCGAGAAAAGCCAGTTCAGCTTCGGCCAACAGTGGGTCGACCTGCGGGTTTAAGGTTGCGAGCGATAGGGCGAACACCCGCTGCGTCTCAACGCGCTTTCCATCGCGGGCCTTGATGCGTTCCAGGCGGCGGGCGCGCAGGCGCTCGAAGAAGGACGGGCGTTTTTCGCCCGCTTTGGCAACCAGCGTTCCGCGCTCTTCCTGTTTCAAGCGGCGGCGTTCAAGACGTGCGGCGCGGCGTTCCCGCATGCGTTCGAGGAATGTCTTGCGCTTCCCCGCAGCCTTGGCGACTCGACCCTGTTTCTCGCGCGGATTGGCAGACAATCCAAATGCCCTTTTCCGTGCAGCCAATCGCGCCAAGCGACGCGCCTTGATGCGGGCAAAGAACCCACCGCCCGATTTCGCCTTGGCGACCGTCACCGTGGAACGGCGGCGATCCTTGCGCGGTGTCACAGTCAGGGTAAGGCCCCTGCCGCGCTTGGCTTTCGTTTCGTCCAGCGACGCAACCAGATCTGTCTTTGCCGGGCGGGAACGGCCACCACGCAGATGCACCACCTTGTAGCCGCCCTGCCGCAACCGGCGCAGTAGGGTCGGCAGCTTGCTGGCAGTGCCCGACTTCAGGTCGTGCAACAGAATGACGCCGCGCCCTTTCCGTGCAAGCTTGCTCATGGTGCGGCCGACGAAGTCCCCGCCCTTCCAGTCGAGCGAGTCGATGGCTGCGGAGACCGGTAGCAGCCCGAGATTGCGGACGACCTGATCCGTGCGCGACGAACGGGCGAGATAGGGATAGCGGAACATCCGCGACGCCTTCCCGCGGCCCAGTGCAGCATCGACCGCGCCCATACCGCGCAGGATAGACGCCCGCACTGCCGCCGACGATTGTTTCGCCAGATTGGCGTGGTCGTGGGTGTGATGGGCAATCGTGTGGCCCGCACTCTTCACCTGTCGCAAAAGTGCGGGATTGTTGCGCACCATACCGCCGACAACGAAGAAGGTAGCCTTCGTGCATTCCGTGCGAAGCGCGGCCAACACGCGGTCGGTGGTTCCCCTGTTGGGGCCGTCGTCGAATGTCAGCACCACCTCCTTGTGGCGCAGCCCGATGCTGCCGGACGGGCTGGCACCCAGATGGGGCTGGAACTTCGTCACGTTGATGGAGCGCGAGACACCGAGACAGGCCGCGTGGGCTGCTGCGGTGAAACCGATGGCGAATGTGAGCGCCAGACCGAGCCGAATGCCGGTCCGCGAAACGATTGATGAAAGCATGGCTGTTCCCGATATGCATTGGGCCAGTCCGGCTGTACTGGGAACACACCAGCCGAGACTTTCACCCTGTTGCGGGCAGCAAAGACAATCGTGGTAAATATGCCGTTAAACGGACAGTCTTTCCATGCACAGCTTCCTGTGTTCTGGGTGCTGAACCGCCTTTTGCAGTGCCCGTTGCCATGCTAGGCGGAGCTGTCAAACGGGCGTGAACCAGCATGTCCGCACCTGACACGAATCGAGCACTCCTCATGGCCGAGATCATTTCCACCCTTACAGGCGAGCACGCGCTTACCTTCGACGATGTGCTGCTGCAGCCCGGCCACAGCACGGTGTTGCCCGGTGAGGTCGATGTTTCCACGCGTCTGACGAAGGAGATTACCCTCAACCTGCCGATCCTGTCGGCAGCGATGGATACCGTCACCGAATCCCGCCTTGCCATCGCGATGGCGCAGGCCGGTGGCATGGGTATCGTACACCGCAACCTTACGCCGGAAGAGCAGGCCGAGCAGGTGCGGCAGGTCAAGAAGTTCGAGAGCGGCATGGTGGTCAATCCGCTCACCATCGGCCCGGACGCGACGCTGGCCGATGCGATGGAATTGATGCGCGCCAACCGCATTTCCGGCATTCCGGTGGTGGAAAACGGTGGCAAGGGCGGGCGGAAAACGGGGCGTCTCGTTGGTATTCTGACCAACCGCGACGTGCGCTTTGCCGACGATCCGGCGCAGAAGGTTTATGAACTGATGACCCGCGAAGGTCTGGTGACGGTGAAGGAGGGTGTCGAGCAGGCGCAGGCCAAGAAACTGCTGCACCATCACCGTATCGAAAAGCTGCTGGTGGTGGATGCGAAGGGTAACTGCACCGGCCTCATCACCGTCAAGGACATGGAGAAAAGCCAGCTGCACCCGTCCGCGACGAAGGATGCCCACGGCTCGTTGCGTGTCGGTGCCGCCAGCACGGTCGGGCCGGACGGTATGGAGCGGGCGGAACGGTTGATCGACGCAGGCGTCGACCTGCTCGTCATCGACACCGCCCACGGCCACAGCCAGCGGGTGCTGGACGTTGTGGCGGCGGTCAAGAAACTCTCCAACAAGGTGCAGATCGCAGCGGGCAACGTGGCCACAGGCGATGGCACGAAGGCTTTGATCGACGCAGGCGCGGACGTTGTGAAGGTCGGCATCGGACCCGGCTCCATCTGCACCACGCGCATGGTAGCAGGCGTCGGCATGCCGCAACTTTCGGCCATTATGGCGGCAGTCGAAGCGGCACACGACGCGGATATTCCCATCATCGGCGATGGCGGCATCAAGTATTCAGGCGACCTCGCAAAGGCGCTGGCAGCAGGCGCGTCGGTCGCCATGGTCGGCTCGCTGCTCGCGGGCACGGACGAATCTCCCGGCGAGGTCTATCTCCATCAGGGCCGCTCGTTCAAAGCCTATCGCGGCATGGGGTCCGTCGGCGCGATGGCGCGCGGGTCTGCGGACCGCTATTTCCAGTCGGAAGTGACGGACGAGTTGAAGCTCGTGCCCGAAGGCATCGAGGGGCAGGTGCCCTACAAAGGGCCGGTCGGTTCCGTGTTGCACCAGTTGGCCGGTGGCCTTCGCGCCTCTATGGGCTATGTGGGGGCCGCAACACTCGCGGACTTCCGTGACCGGGCACGGTTCGTGCGCATTTCATCGGCAGGGCTTTCCGAAAGCCACGCCCACTCCGTTTCAATCACCCGCGAGAGCCCGAATTATTCGGGCCGTTAGGACAGCATCATGGACTTCATCGAACCGCTCTGGACCGCCGCTTACGACTGGAAGGTCCGCATTCTGGTCCTCATCGTGCTGGCCAATATGGCGTTGGCCATCCGGCTTTACAGCGTGATGGCAAAGAAGCGGTTCAAGGCCGCCAAAGAAGGGCGCGTGACGACCGAGACCTACAAGGCGACCCAGAACGAGCCGGAGGACGTGGCCGTCTACAACCGTGCGGTCGTCAACCAGTTCGAGGCTCCGGTACTGTTTTACGCCATCGTCGCCATCGCATTGGCGCTGAACGTGTCGAGCTGGATTACGGTCATTCTGGCCGCCGCCTACGTCGGTCTCCGCTGGATGCATGGCAACGAGATGATCGGCGCGCATGACGTGATGAAGCGCCGCAAGCTGTTCCTGCTGCTCGTTTCAGGTGTTGCTCGTCATGATGGTCGAGCTGGCTCTATCCACGCTGCTTTGGGCCTAGACGCCATGAGGATTGGCGGACGCGCACAGGCGGCCATCGACGTCATCGCCGATATCGACCGGCGCAGCCGCCCGGTGTCGCAGGCTCTGAAGAACTGGGGCCTCGACAACCGGTTTGCCGGTTCCGGCGACCGCGCGGCCATTGGCAATCTGGTTTACGATGCGTTGCGAAGCCGGTCGTCCACGCAATACCTGATGAACTCCGACAGTATTCGCAAGCTGGTGCTTGGCACGATGATGCGGTCCTGGAGCTATGACGCCGCGTCGCTTAATGCAGCGTTTGTGGACGACCGCCATGCGCCTGATCCACTGACAGATGACGAGGTGGAAACATTCACCAGCCGCAAGCTGTCGGACGCGCCGGAGCACATTCAGGCCGATGTGCCGGAATGGCTGGTGCCATCTTTGAAGGCCAACTTCGACGATGAATGGATTGCCGAGGCGCAAGCCTTTACCCGTCGCCCACCGCTGGACCTGCGCGCCAACACGCTCAAATCCACCGTTGCCAAGGTAACGAAACAGCTGGAGCGAGCAAAGGCCAAGCCCGCTGCTATCTCCCGCTTCGGCTTGCGCGTCGAAGCGGGCGAAGGCCCGGAACGTCTGCCCAATGTCACCGCCGACGCTGCCTTCCAGCGGGGCGCCTTCGAGGTGCAGGACGAAGGCAGCCAGATTGCCGCTGATCTCGTCTTCGCCCGCCCAGGCGAACAGGTGTTGGATTTTTGCGCGGGCGCCGGTGGCAAGACGCTGGCAATGGCCGCGACGATGGAAAACCGCGGCCAGATCCACGCCTATGACAGCGACCGCCACCGCCTCAAGCCCATCCACGAACGGCTGAAACGAGCGGGCATCCGCAACGCGCAGGTGCATGAGCCGGACAGCGACCTGTCCGATCTGATCGGCGCGATGGACCGGGTGGTCATCGACGCACCCTGCACCGGCACCGGCACATGGCGGCGTCACCCCCACGCCAAGTGGAAACTGACCAAAGAGCAGTTGGAAACCCGTTTGACGGAGCAGGAAGAGGTGCTGTCACAGGCTGCGCCTTTCGTGAAACCCGGCGGGTTTCTCATTTATGTCACGTGTTCAATCCTGCCCGAGGAAAACGAGAATCAGGTCGTCGCTTTCACCACCGACAACCCCGAATTCGAGCTGCTTTCGGTCGGCGAAGTTTGGCAGGACCTGTTCGGATTCGACAAGCCGCAGCCCTGGTCGTCGGATATGAAAAGCGTCACGCTCACCCCCGCCAGCACGGGAACGGATGGTTTCTTTGTCGCGGTGATGGGCCGAACCGGCTAGCATAAGCGAGCCAGCGATCTTACGGTCGGCTGATACCGGCCTCCCAATGCCACTTTTTACGGAACAGACCCCATGCGCTTCATCCTCTTGCTTGTGTTCATCCTCGTCGTCGAAGGTGTCGGCATGGCGATCGGTCTCGGCTTTCCGGCGGGCGACTGGTATGCGGCGTTGCAAAAGCCGGTTCTTCAACCCACCGAACTGGATTTTCGGCTACGTCTGGCCTGCGCTCTATCTGCTGGTGGCCATCGCCGGTTGGCGTGTTTTTACTCTTCGCATCAAAGGCTGGGGCCTGTGGCTCGGGCAGCTGGTGCTGAACTGGGCGTGGACGCCGATTTTCTTCGGCCTGCACCAGATGTTCCTCGGCATATGGGTTATTCTCGGCGCAGTGCTGCTGTCGATGGCCTTTATTGCAACCACATGGGACCGGGACCGTATCGCAGCCATTTGCTTCATCCCCTACACGGCATGGCTGGCCTTCGCGCTGCTGCTCAACGTGTCGATCTGGTGGCTGAACTAGCGGTTCAAACATAAGGTGCCGGTATGGAACTGCTGGCGCTGGCGACGGACTTTCTCACCCCCGACAAGCTGATCGGCCACGTTGCCTATGTGCTGCTGATCGCATCCATGCTGATGCGGACCATGAAGCGGTTGCGTATTCTTGCCATCGCTTCGGGCATAGTTTCGATTATCTATGGAGGGGTCATTCTCGGCGATCCGGTGACGGTGTTTTGGGAAGCCGTCTTCACCGTGGTCAATCTGGTGCAGCTGATGTTGCTGGAAATCTCCAACCGGCGCGCGCGGTTTACCGAAGATGAACAGAGGTTCGTCGCAGCCGCGTTAAAAGGCGTCGAACCGGGCAAGGCCCGCAGGCTCATGGCGCTGGCGAAACATGATGATTTCGCGGAAGGCGACGTGTTGACCCGTGAGGGGGAAGCGCTTGACCGGCTCTATTTCATCGTCAGCGGCGCGGCCCGCGTGGATGTCGACGGCGCTATGGTCGGCGTGTGCGGCCACGATGATATTTTGGGCGAAATCGGCTTCATGAACGACGGCGCTGCGACTGCGACGGCCATCGTCACTCATTCCGGCCGCGCGATGAGTTTCGACCGTGCTACTTTGAAGGCCGCGTTGGCCAAGGATCCCGAATTGCGCAACGCACTTGAGGCAGCGTTCTCCGCCAATCTGCTCCGCAAGCTGGTCGGCGCGAACCGCCGCACGACTTAAGCCTGTGCGGAAAGCGCGGCAGGGCGTTGCGGGCAGGCGGGCATGGGCTTAACTCGGCCCATGGAAAAAGCATCTCCCCCCATATCGCTCAAAGAGCGTGTCGAAGCCGCCCATGAAGCGGTGCTCATCGTCGATTTCGGCTCACAGGTCACGCAACTCATCGCCCGCCGCGTCCGCGAGGCGGGCGTGTTTTGCGAAATCGTGCCATTCGACAAGGCGGATGGTGCGTTCGCGCGGCTGGACCCGAAGGCCGTCATCCTGTCCGGCTCCCCCGCCAGCGTGCCGGACGATGGCAGCCCCCGTGCGCCACAAATCATTTTCGACAGCGGTGTGCCGGTGCTGGGCATCTGCTACGGGCAGCAGGTCATGGCGGCGCAACTCGGCGGCACCGTGGAAAGCGGCCACCACCGCGAATTCGGCCGCGCCGATGTGACGGTTAACAAAATGAGCCCGTTATTCGACAGCGTGTGGAGCGAAAGCGGGGCCTATCCGGTATGGATGAGCCACGGCGACCGTGTGACAAAATTGCCGGACGGTTTCGAGGTTATCGCTACATCGCCCAATGCCCCGAACGCCGTCGCGGCGGATGAGGAGCGGCGGTATTACACAACACAATTCCATCCCGAAGTGCACCACACGCCGGACGGGGCGGGGCTGATTGCCAACTTCCTGAACCGCATCGCCGGTATTACAGGCGACTGGACGATGGCCGCCTACCGCGACGAAGCGGTGGCCGCTATTCGCGCGCAGGTGGGAGACGAAGGCCGCGTGATTTGCGGTCTCTCCGGCGGTGTCGATTCCTCCGTTGCCGCCATGCTGGTTCACGAAGCCATCGGTGACCGTCTGACCTGCATTCTGGTTGATCACGGACTGATGCGCGAAAACGAGGCCAGCGATGTGGTGACGATGTTTGCGCGCGAGACAGACCTCAAAGTCGTCCATGTGGACGCGAGCGACGCCTTCATATCCGCGCTGGAAGGGGAGGCGGACCCGGAGACGAAGCGCAAAACCATCGGACGTTTGTTCATCGAGACATTTGAAACGGAGGCCAAGAAACTGGGCGGCGCAGAATTTCTCGCGCAGGGCACCCTTTATCCTGACGTGATAGAAAGCGTGTCGTTTACCGGCGGGCCGAGCGTGACCATCAAGAGCCACCACAATGTCGGCGGACTGCCGGAGCGCATGAACATGCAGCTGGTGGAACCGCTGCGGGAATTGTTCAAGGACGAGGTGCGCTTGCTCGGCAAGGAACTTGGCTTGCCTGATAGTTTCGTCGGTCGCCACCCGTTCCCCGGCCCGGGCCTCGCCATCCGCCTGCCCGGCGGCGTAACGCGCGAGAAGCTCGACATCTTGCGAAAGGCCGACACGATCTATCTCGATGAGATCCGAAAGGCCGGTCTTTACGACACGATCTGGCAGGCATTCGCCGTGCTGTTGCCAGTGCAGACTGTGGGTGTGATGGGCGACGGGCGGACCTACGAATTCGTCTGCGCCCTACGCGCGGTCACCAGCGTCGATGGTATGACAGCGGATTTCTACCCGTACGATATGGCCTTCCTTGGCCGCGCTGCCACGCGCATCATCAACGAGGTGCGCGGCATCAACCGGGTGGTCTATGACGTGACATCGAAGCCGCCCGGCACAATCGAATGGGAGTAAACCAGTGACCTATTTCCTCATAGCAGTCGCACTTACGTTTGCCGTCATTGCAGTGCTGATCCTGTATCTGCGTCGCAAAACCCGCGAGATCGAACGCGAAGCGCGGGCGATGATCGGGCCGGTCGGCACCTTCGTGGAGATCGGCTCCGACCGCATTCACTATCTCGACACCGGTAATCCTGACGGTCCGCCACTCGTTTTCATCCACGGCCTCGGCGGCAATTTGCTCAACTTCATCGACACACTGTTTCCGCGTCTGGAAGCCGGGTTTCGCATTATCGCGCTGGACCGGGCCGGGTCCGCGTTTTCCGAGCGCCCCTTCGACGCCGAAGGTTCGCTTCCCGACCATGCCGACAATATCGCCGGTTTGCTGGACCATCTGGGGATCGCAAATGCCACTCTGGTCGGCCATTCCCTCGGGGGAGCGGTGGCATTGCAAACAGCCGTTTCGCACCCCGAACGGGTAAGCGCGCTGGCGCTCATTTCACCACTCACCCATGCGGTCGAAAACATCTCTCCAGCACTGAAGGCGCTGCTCATAACGTCGAACAAACGCCGCCGCTTTGTGGCGGACACTTTCGCCGTGCCCACGTCGAAAAAGCGTCGGGAGCAAACGCTTGCTTTCATCTTCGGCCCGCAGGAAGCGCCGGCGGATTTCGGCACGACAAACGGCGGGATGGTCTCATATTTTCCGGACCATTTCTACGCCTGTTCCACCGACGTCGCTGCGCTGATCGAACATCTGCCGCGCTTGCAGGAGCGGTATGAGGAAATCGCGGTGCCGGTCGGTATTCTCTATGGCACCAAAGACAGGGTCATCAATTACCGGGAACAGGGCGAAAAATTCAAGGAACGGCGGCCCGAGACTGAACTGGTGCTGCTCGATGGAATCGGCCACATGCCGTATTTTCCAGAACCGGACCGCGTTGCGGAATTCATCCGCGACATGGCTGGGAAAGGGCTAGAGCACGCAGACGCGCCTCGCCAACGAAGGCACGCAATGATCCTTCTCATCGTAGGCCTCGTTCTGTTTATCGGCATTCATCTGGTGCGTGTTATCGCGCCTGGCTATCGCGCAAATTTTATCGCCGAACGGGGCGACGGACCTTGGAAGGGCATCTACTCGCTCGTCTCCTTCGCAGGTCTTGTGCTTATCGTATGGGGCTATGCGACCTATGACGACCCGGCGTTCCTTTACCCACCCGTCGACGGTGCCCGTGGCGTTGCGCTCATCGCCGTACCGCTCGCGCTTTGGCTCGTTGTCGCTTCCAATTTCCCAGCCGGTTATTTGAGACGCGCGGTCGGCCATCCCATGTTGGTCGGCACGATCCTGTGGGCCGCCGTCCATCTGGCGAACAATGGCGATATGGCGTCCGTCTTGCTGTTCGGCACCTTCTTAGTCTGGGCGGTTATCACTCTCGTTTCGTCGATCCAGCGGTCGCGCAAGAACCCCCATGCCGTGCCCGCCGGTGTCGGCACCGCCATCTGGCCGGATGTGGTGAGCCTTGCCATCACCGTCGTGCTCACATGGGCCTTCGTCGCGTTTCTGCACGAATGGTTGTTCGGGGTGGCGATCAGTAGCCTGAACGCGGCGTGCCTTGCCCCTTCCAACCGAACCGCATTGCTGTAGAACGCCTGTAATTCTCCCGACCAACGCCGCCAGAGAGCACGATGTCCGACGATTCCTTCTTCCGTGAAGTCGATTCCGAGTTGCGTTCCGACAGGATGCAGCAATTCTGGGCGCGGTTCGGACGCATCATCATCGCCACTGCCGTCCTTATCGTCCTCGTGATCGCGGGCGCGCGGGCTTGGGACTGGTATCAGACCAATCGCGCGCAAACGATGGGTGATGCCTATATGCAGGCCATCGATCTGGCCGAGGCTGGAGAGAGCGAGCAGGCCCGCACCGCATTGGCCGCAATCGCCGAAGACGCGCCCACAACCTACCGCGCACTGGCCGACATGCGCCGTGCCGCCGAACTGGCTGCTTCCGATAATCAGGCTGAGGCGGTCACGCTCTACGATGCCGTCACCGCCGACAACGCCGTTGACGAGGAATTAAGGGCTATCGCGTCCATCCGCGCTGCAATGGTGCTGGTCGATACGGGCAACCTGGCCGATGTGGAAAGCCGCGTGCAGCGCCTCACAGCCCCCGGCGCGCCGTGGCGCGGGTCCGCACGGGAAGCGCTGGGTTTGGCGTCTTATAAAGCGGGTGATCTGCAAGGCGCGTTTACCCAGTTCACCACGATTGCGGACGACGACGACCTGCCATCCGGTTTGCGCCAGCGCGCTGGTGTAATGCTGGATGTCATTGCTTCACAGGGTGGGCCCGTGCGGAACCCCGACGAACCGGTCGCTGGCTGACATGACCTTCACCGCCGCTATCGTCGGCAGGCCCAACGTCGGCAAGTCGACACTGTTCAACAGGCTGGTCGGCAAACGGCTCGCGCTTGTGGATGACACCCCGGGCGTCACCCGCGACCGCAGGCCGGGCACCGCACGGCTGGGCGACATCAAGTTCGAAGTCATCGACACGGCAGGGCTGGAAGATGCCGCTGAAACGTCGCTGGAAGGCCGGATGCGCGGGCAGACCGAAGCTGCCATTCTCGAAGCCGATGTAACCATGTTTGTCATCGACGCCCGTGCCGGCGTCACGCCTCTGGACTCGTCCTTTGCCACGGCACTGCGCAGGGCGGGTAAGCCTGTCATCCTCGTGGCGAACAAGGTCGAGGGCCGTCGCGGCGACGAGGGGCTCTATGAAGCCTACAGCATGGGGTTTGGCGAGCCGGTGCCGATTTCCGCCGAACACGGTGAAGGCATGGCCGATCTGCGCGACGCGCTGGTGGCCTCAGTCGGTGAAGACGTCGCATACGGCCTGGTCGAGGCTGAACCGCTTGATGAGGACGCCGAACACGGCTTCGACCCGGACGCATTCGACCTGGAAGCCGCACAATCCGCAGAAGAGGTCGAGGAGGTCTATGACCCCAAGCGACCGTTGCGAATCGCTATCGTCGGTCGACCCAATGCGGGCAAATCCACCCTCATCAATACGATGGTCGACGAGGAGCGCCTGCTCACCGGCCCCGAAGCGGGGATTACCCGTGATTCGATTGCGGTGGAATGGATGTGGCAGGGCCGCCCCATCCGCCTGCACGACACCGCCGGTATGCGCCGCAAGGCACGGGTGCAGGAAAAGCTGGAACGCTTGTCCGTGCAGGACGCGCTTCGTGCCATCCAATATGCCGAAGTGGTCATCGTGGTGTTCGATGCGACGATTTCCTTCGAGAAGCAGGACTTGCAGATCGTCGATTTGATTGCGCGAGAAGGCCGGGCACCGGTCATCGCCTTCAACAAATGGGATCTGGTGCCCGATAAGCAAAAACTGCTGACGGACCTGCACGAAAAGACCGAGCGCCTGCTGCCGCAGCTGCGTGGTCTTCGCACGGTCACGCTGTCTGGTCAGACCGGCAAGGGAATCGATCGGCTGATGGAAGCTGTCACCGAGGTCGATCGCATTTGGAACAAGCGTGTGCCGACAGCGCGGCTCAATGAGTGGCTGTCATCCGTCCAGTCCCACCATCCGCCACCAGCGGTTGCCGGGCGGCGTATCCGGTTCAAATACATTACGCAGGCTAAAACCCGTCCGCCCACTTTTGTGGCGCAATGTTCCATGCCGGAAGCGCTGCCCGCGTCCTACGAGCGCTATCTGCTGAACGGATTGCGGGAGACATTCGATCTGCCGGGCGTGCCGCTGCGACTGTTTTTGCGGAAGGGGAACAACCCTTACAAGCCAAAGAAAGCCCGCAAGATCGGCTGACTTCTGTGTGAGGGGCGGAAACTGTTCAGCTATCGTTCAGTTTGCACACTAAAGCCGCTGCCACGGTATCGCCCCAAACTTGTCACGCCACCTCCACGTTCGGGTCAATCTCTCGCCGCTCCGATGCATGAAACGCTGCCGTGTGATGGGGGTTCCAGTCGCCGGTATTTTTGGCGCAAGCATTTAACCGAATATCAAGGTTAACGGCGCACCTTCGAAACCAATCCGACGCATATGTCTGCCCACCGTTTCGGGCTTTCTGACATATGACGTCACGATCTCGGAGTTCGGCATGCGTTTCAATAACAAGTTCACTGGCAAAAAGGTTGCACGGGCGGCATTGGCCGGTTCGTTGGCCATGGCGATGCTCGGGGCCACATCCGGCACGGCAGCGTTGCAGGACATTGCTGACATGACCGGCACGCAAACGAGCGCCGAAGCCCGCTGGCTCGTGCGCCTCGTCACTGTTCCGCGCGGCTCGGTCCACGCTTCGTCCGGCGCCAAGACAACCGTCAATCACGCTATGGCCGTCCAAACCTTCGAAGGGCGTCACTTCCTGAACCGCAGTGAGGAGCTCGGCTCCGAACAGATCGCAGTGCTCGACCGGTCCATGAAGGGTGACAGCGTCCGCGCTGCCCACGCCACGACGTCCCAGACCGTTTCCATCGCGCCCGTCACGGCCTCTTATGCACCTGCCGCGCTCGCACTGACCTCACCAGAGCTGCAAATTCCATTGCACGAACTGGAAGAGGGTATCGCAATCGCCAGCCGCGTTATTTCCGAGCCAACCCGCATGGCTTCCGCCTTCCGCGCCACCAAGGGCATGGAAGAGGACATCTACGACGCCGGGACTGAAAAAGATCGCGTTCGTATCTCGGCAGGACAGCTCACCCAAGCCCGCGCAGCCGCCGGTAAGATGACCCGTGTTATGGCCAAGGTCAAAGAAGCCGTCGAAGCCGGTGAAACCACGCTCGCAGCCTATGCACCGCAGGAAAAAGACATCGCCAGCGCCTTTAAGGCCGTGCTGAACCCCGGCGCGACAAGCGGCAAGATCCACCTTGGTCGCGGTGACCACAAATGGGCTGCCAACCCGCTGCCCGCCCGCGCCCGCACCAGCGCCGAGCGCCGTTGCCTTGCAAACGGCATCTATTTCGAAGCCCGCGGCGAATCCGTTCAAGGCCAGAAGGCCGTGGCGCAGGTTATCGTCAACCGCGTGAAGAACCCCGCTTATCCCAACTCCGTCTGCGGCGTCGTTTATCAGAACAAGCACATGAAAAACGCCTGCCAGTTCTCCTTCGCCTGCGACGGTATCCGCGACCGCGTTTCTGCCGGACGGCACTGGAAAATGGCCAAGAAGGTCGCCAACGACGCCATCGACGGTCGCGTTTGGCTTTCCTCGATCGGCTCCTCCAGCCATTACCACGCCGATTACGTGAAGCCTCGCTGGCGTCGCAGCATGAAGCGGATGGTCAAGATCGGCCGTCACATCTTCTACCGCACCTATGGCGGCGGCTGGAGCTAAGACCCTCATGACGCAGGATCCGGACGATTCGTCCGATGAACGGCGAGATGCCCTGCGCGACAGCCTGAAGAACCGCACCAGCGAGCGCAAAGCCAGCGCTCAGAGCTCAACCGACACCCGCTCCGCACGCGGCGGAATCGCGCAGGCCTGGCGCTTGTCCAGCGAATTTCTCGCCGGTGTGCTGGTCGGGTTCGCCCTCGGTTGGGGCTTCGACTGGATGTTCGGCACTTCTCCCTGGGGATTGATCGGTTTTGTTCTCCTTGGTTTCTGCGCTGCGGTGCTGAACGTGCTGCGTTCAGCAGGTCAGCTCGCCCCTTCACGCCTGAAAATCGATCCGGCTGACGAAAAGCGCTCCGACCGGCCGTAGGCAAAGTTCGCAGGAACCAATGGCCTGATCGCCTGGGCCGCCATCGCAAGGCGCATGAACGCGCCTTTACCCCTTGAGAAACGCGGCCCGCCATGCCAAACGAACGGCGCTGGTTCGCATTCATGTGGAACAGATGGATTTATTGCGACTGCTGCCTGACAACATGATTGGCAGACGGTCGAAAGCAGACGAGGCGACTTTGGCCGACAACCCGATCGATCAGTTCAAGATTTCCAAGATTCTCGACCTTCAGGTCGGCGGTTTCGATTTCTCGTTCACCAATTCCGCCCTGTTCATGGTGGCGACGGTAGGTGTGACGGCGGCATTTCTTGTTATGACGACAAGCGGACGCGGCCTCATACCGAACAAGCTGCAGTCGATCTCGGAAATGGTCTATGAGTTCGTGGCCAACATGCTGCGGGATGCAGCTGGCAGCGAAGGCATGAAATTCTTTCCGCTGGTTTTCTCCCTGTTCACCTTCATTCTGGTGGCGAACCTGTTCGGCATGTTCCCGTATTTCTTCACCTTCACGAGCCACATCGTCGTCACCGCAGCGATGGCATTTCTCGTCATCGGAACGGTCATCTTCTACGGGTTCTACAAGAACGGCATCGGCTTCCTGAAGCTGTTCGTGCCGGATGGCGTGCCCGGTGCGCTTGTGCCGATCGTAGTGCTCATCGAGATTATTTCGTTTTTGTCACGCCCCATCTCCCTTTCCGTCCGTTTGTTCGCCAACGTCCTTGCCGGGCACATTACTCTTAAAGTGTTTGCCGGTTTTGTGACGTCGCTGGGGTCGCTCGGCTTTCTCGGCATTGTTGGCGCGGCCCTGCCGCTTGCCTTTACGGTGGCGTTGACCGGTCTCGAATTTCTCGTCGCTTTCTTGCAGGCCTACGTCTTTGCGATCCTGACCTGCATGTATATCAACGACGCGATCCATCCCTCCCACTAGATGCCATCGCGCATCGGTCGGAACTCAAAAATTCACTTCCAAGCATCTTGAAGGAAAACATCATGGAAGCAGACGCAGCAAAAGCAATCGGCGCCGGTATCGCATGCCTCGGCATGGGCGGTGTCGGTATCGGTCTGGGCAACATGTTCGGTCAGTATCTCTCCGGCGCACTCCGCAACCCGTCGGCTGCCGACGGCCAGTTCGGTCGCCTTATCTTCGGCTTCGCCGTGACAGAAGCCTTGGGCATCTTCTCATTGCTCGTCGCACTGCTGCTGCTCTTCACCTGAGTTTCAGTTCTACAGGGCGCGGTCGTTTGGCCGCGCCATTTTCAGTGACGATTGAGGCAGGCTCGCATGGCGTCCAGCACGACAGATACGCTCAACAGTGAAGTAGGCGTTGCAGAAGGGCCGGCACCGTTTCCGCCGTTCCAGACCGAAACCTATCCATCACAGCTTCTGTGGCTCGTGATCACATTCGGGCTGTTCTATTATCTGATGGCGAAAGTGGCTCTGCCGCGCATTTCCTCCATTCTGGAAGTGCGGTCGGACCGGATCGAGCAGGATCTCGATGAAGCCAATCGGATGCAGGGTGAGTCGGACGCGGCTATTGCAGCCTACGAACAGTCTGCGGCAGAGGCGCAAGCCAATGCGCAGGTTATTCGCCAGGAAGCGACGGATGCTGCCAAGGCGGATGCTGAGTCACGCCGGGCGGGGGAAGAGGCCAAGTTGGCCGATCTCATTGCCAAATCTGAAGCGGAGATCGCAGCGACTAAAAACTCTGCGATGGCGGAAGTTGACGGTATTGCTGTGGAAACGACCGAGGCTCTCGTAAACGTATTGCTGGATGGCAAGGTGTCGAAGGCGGAAATCAAGGCTGCGGTCTCGCAGTCCGCAGCGTAGGGGCCGATTATGGACGCATCCTTCTGGGCTCTCGTCGCCCTCATTCTTTTTATCGGTGTGCTGGTCTATTTCGGCGTACCGGCGATGATCAACAAATCTCTCGACGATCGCGCTGACAAGATCCGCAGCGATCTTGATGAAGCGCGCCGTTTGCGCGAAGAGGCGCAGTCCCTCCTCGCTGAGTATCAGCGCAAGCGGAAGGATGCTGAAGCGGAAGCCGAAGAACTCGTTGCATCGGCGCGTCGCGAGGCCGAAGCATTGGCCAAGGAGAGCGAGCGCAAGACCGCCGACTACGTTGCGCGGCGCACGGCTATGGCCGAGCAGAAGATTGCACAAGCCGAAGGGCAGGCCGTCGCCGAAGTGAAGGCGCGGGCCGTCGATGTGGCTATCGACGCCGCAGCGCGGATAATTTCCGACCGTATGGCCGGGTCCGGTTCCGACGACATGTTTGCGAAAAGCCTGTCGGAAGTGAAAGCGCGAATGAACTGAACAAAACGCGTTTCGCTTCCTGCTTCCGACGTTTTGAAAGGGCCGTTCACTCGGCCCTTTTTACGTTTTCATGTCGGCAAAACGCCCTTTGGATAGCGCGTTTTCAGGAACGCTCGACCATAAGACGCAGCGGTGCAAAACTCATCCGGTGGAGCGGGCAGGGGCCATTTTCTTCAATTGCGGTTCTATGATGGGCAGTGCCGTAGCCCTTGTGACGCGCAAACCCGTAGGCGGGCCAGATCGGATCGGCCTTCTCCATCACGGCATCGCGGATGACCTTTGCCATAATTGAAGCCGCAGCGATCGAGCAGGAGATGCCGTCTCCTCCGATTACAAATTCCGCATTGCAATCAAGGCCATCAGGAATGACATTCCCATCGATCAACGCATGGTCCGGCATGACCGAAAGCCCTGCCACCGCCCGCCGCATCGCTTCCAGCGAAGCCGCGCGAATGTTCATTCGATCGATATTTGGTGCATTTATGGAAACGGCGCACCAGGCGATGCAAGTTTCCGAAATTGCAGCGTAAAGAGCGGCGCGCTTGGCAGCAGTCAGTTTCTTGGAATCATTGAGACCAGAAGGAATTTGCGCTGGATTGAGAATGACAGCCGCAGCAACCACAGGTCCGGCCAACGGGCCGCGCCCAACTTCGTCGACCCCGCAAACCGGAGGGTTTCCTTCCGCCAACGCTTTGTTTTCAAGAGCGAATGTTGGTCCGGTCGAACTGGATAATTGGCGTTTCATCGTCGGAAGATGGCAGGCCGCACCCCCTCCGGCAAGCGATCAGAACAGCGAGAGTTGAGTTCCGGCCAATACGGGCTTTTCAAACAAGTCGGTCCGCAGTGGCTGGCGGAGAGTGTTCATTTTCAACCGCTTGGTGGCAATCTCAAACCGTCGCCCCAAGCTGCCAGGCATATGGCCCAACCCCCTTCATCCGCGTTCCCCACTCCGAATCGTAATCCTTGCCGTCCCGCATCGAGCGGATCAGCGACATCACGTGGGTATATTTGTCGGGGTAGTTACGCAGCACCCAATCCTTGAAAAGCCCGGCAACTTCATGGGGCAGGCGCAACAGAACATATCCCGCATCCTGTGCCCCGTTGGCTTTTGCAGCATCCAGAATGCGCTCCATTTCCTGATCGTTGATCGCAGGAATCATCGGGGCAACCATGACAGACGTGGGAATACCCGCATCGGTCAGCTTGCGGATCGTTTCCAGCCGCAGTGTTGGCGTCGCGGCTCTTGGCTCCATCGAGCGGGACAATTTACGGTCCAGCGTCGTCACGGAGATAGCCACCCGCGCCAAACCCTTGCGCGCCATACGTGCCAGAATATCGATGTCCCGCGTCACCAACGCGCCCTTGGTGACGATGCCGACCGGATGGTTGCAATCTTCCAGCACTTCCAGAATTTCGCGCGTTACCCGCCAGTCTTTTTCGATGGGCTGATAAGGATCGGTATTCGTGCCCATCGCAATACAGCGCGGCTCGTAACCGGGAGCGGCGAGTTCCTTGCGGAGCAGCTTTGCGGCGTTGGGTTTGGCGAACAGTTTGGCTTCGAAATCCAACCCTGCTGACAGGCCCATATGGGAGTGGGTCGGACGTGCGAAACAATAGACGCAGCCGTGTTCGCATCCGCGGTAGGGATTAATCGACCGGTCGAAGGGAACGTCCGGCGATTCGTTGCGGGTAACAATCTTGCGCGCAGCTTCCACCTGCACTTCGGTTTTGAACGGCGGCAAATCATCGAATGCCTGCCAGCCATCGTCGAAGACATGCCGTGAAATGGGTTCGAAACGGCCAGCCGGATTGATACCCGCGCCGCGCCCTCGCCGCCGTGCGTCGCGTATGCGCTCCCCGTGCCGTTCGACGAAACTATCTGCCTGCTGACCGCCCATCGCGCCATTGACAGGTGCAAACGCGAAACGGTCGGCCTCTTTGACCGCCTGAAGACCCGATTGTTGTGTTGCCATGACCAAGCTCCTGTTTCGCGCATGAGTGCGGAAACAATTCCTAGCGATGGAAAGAGAACATTACAAGAACAAATTAGCGTTTCAGATGTTCGTCCAACCGCGGCATGATCTCGACAAAATTGCAGGGGCGGTGCCGGTAATCCAACTGGGTTGCCAGTATCCAGTCCCACCCGTCACGGCAGGCGCCGGGGGAGCCGGGCAGGCAGAAGACGAAGGTTGTCCCGATCAAACCGGCGGTTGCGCGGGACTGGATGGTGGACGTTCCGATCTTTTCATGGCTCGCCATATGGAACGCGATGGAAAACCCGTCCATGCGCTTGTCGAATAGCGGTTCGATCGCATCCGGCGTTACGTCCCGCCCCGTAAAGCCGGTGCCACCGGTTGTGAGGATCACATCCACATCGCTTCGATCGGCCCATATTCCGATAACTTCCGTGATTTCCTCACGATCGTCGACGACCACCGTCCGTCCGGCCAGCGTGTGTCCAGCTTCGGTCAGCCGCGACACCAGCGTGTCTCCGGAGCGGTCATCTTCGAGCGAACGGCTGTCTGAGACGGTGAGAACAGCGATATTGACCGGAATGAAAGGGCGGCTGGTGTCGATTGTGCTCATCTGTTGCTTCCTCGTGTCGTGGCGGCACGCACCCACCATGCAGGGTACTCTTCACCGATCCGTCTTGCGCCAAACGTGGCGGCATCCCCTGAAGGGAACAACCCATAGCAGGTCGCGCCGGAGCCCGACATGGCGGCATGCAGACAGTCGGGCAGTGTCGCAAGTGCGTCGCACACATCGGCAATTACCGGCTGCAATGAGCAGGCAGGATCGGCAAGATCGTTACCGGTACGCTTCGCGTAGTCGGCGACGTCAGAGTGGCCTGAAAATGTCCGTGGCGGACCCAGACTGTCGCTAAACGGGCCATTGCGACGGGAGAACACGCTCGCCGTCGAAACAGGCACATTCGGGTTCACCAGCACCAAATGAAGAGGCGGTACGTCCACCAGCTGAACTAGTTTCGCCAATGCCAGTGACGAAGGCCGGAACCGGGTCAATGCACATGGGAACGTCCGCCCCCAGGTCTGCGCCCAACAGCCGAAGTGTATCATCGCTCATTTGCAGACCCCACATATCGTTCAGCAGTCGAAGACAGGCGGCCGCATCCGCAGACCCCCCACCAATGCCCGCCGCCACCGGTAAAGCCTTATCGAGCGTCATGCGTGCGGCGTGGTGAGGCGAGAGCAGGCGTGCCGCGCGTAGAACGAGGTTATCGTCGCCTGCGGTTAGACTAGCGCCAAATTCTCCGCTGACTTTTAGAGACGTGATGTCAGCGGGTTCTGCTGTCAGCCGGTCGCCCACATCCAAGGCGTGAACCACCAGACTTTCCAGCAGATGATAGCCATCGGCCCGTTTGCCGACGACGCGCAGGCTCAGGTTGATTTTGGCACCGGCAAAGGCGGAAGCGGTGTCGCCGCGCTCCGTTTCGCTATCAGCCTTCCTTGTCGTCATCGGACGGCTGGTCAGGCGTCAAAGCCTCGCGCTCGCCGGGTTTCGGCAACGGCTTCATGCCCTCATCCAACTTGCGCGTAATCTCGGGGATGTTGGCTTCGTCCGGGTCCAGCGCCAGAGCATGACGCCATTGAAAGATGGCCTCCAGCTTGCGGTTGGCGCGCCAATAGGCGTCTCCCAGATGATCGTTGATCGTCGGATCACCCGGTCGCAGTTCCACCGCGCGCTCCAATTCCACAACGGCCTCCGAAAACCGTTTCAGCTTATAGTAAGCCCAGCCCAGCGAATCGACCATGTAGCCGTCGTTGGGGCGTTGAGCGACGGCGCGGCGGATCATATCCAGCGCTTCGGGCACCTTCACGTCCATATCGACCAGCGAATAGCCGAGATAGTTGAGCACGCTCGGCTGGTCCGGGTTCAGTTCCAGCGCCCTGCGGAACATGGGTTCGGCCTTCTCCCATTGCTTGGTGCGCTCATAAGAGATGCCCAGACGATAGATGAGGTTCCAGTGAATCGGCTCCAATTCCGGCAACCGGTCCACTGCCGCCTGATAGACCTTGGCCGCCTCGTCATAGCGTTCGTGGCGCGAAAGAACTGCGCCAAATGACATGGAGACAATCATGTCGTCCGGGCGCTCACTCATCAGCCGCTCGAAAATGGCGCGGGCTTCGTCCTCCTCGCCCATCTCGTCCAGGTTGAGCGCCTTCTCCAGCCGTGCAATCGGCGCATAGATGGAACTGTCCGGCAGAGAATCGAACAGCACATTCGCCTCGTCCAGCACGCCCTGACGGTCCAGCAAGTCTGCGAGTGACGCCGTTACCAGCTCGTCCTTCGGGGCCAGTTGGCGGGCAAGCTGCATGTAGATCAGCGCAAAATTCTCGCCGCCATCGCGGTTCAGCGCCGACGCCACGTTAAGAAACATTTCCGCCGCACCACGGCGCGGGTTGGTGATGCCCTTCGGCAGAGGGCCGGCACCGTTCAACGCCGTCTGCAATTCGAGGAACACCGGGTTCTGCGGTTGGTCATTCAACACGCGGTTGATAACTTCCAGCGCTTCTGGGCGACGTCCGGCACCGGCCAGTGCGAGAGCGTAGGCGTTGATGACGCGCCCGTAGGTTGCAACGCTCGCCTGCGCCCCGCCGCGATTGTTGTAGGCCACGTCCAATCGCTTCGCAGCGTCGATTGCATCACCAGCGGCCAAGGCGATCAGCCCGCCATGATATTGTACGAACAGGTCAAACCAGCTCGGGCCGTTCAGGCCGTCGATGGTCAGCAATGCCTTGTCGGTATCACCGGCCCCGAAATGCGCCCAACCCTCGGCAAGACCGGCCACAAGACGGTCCAGCGCGCTTTCCCAGTCCTTGTCCAGTTGCTTGGTCGCGCCCTGCCAGTTTTTCGACCGCATCCGGTCCACGGCCAGCACGATGGACACCATTTCCGGCGTCGTATCGTAGGTCGTGAGTTTTTCGCCCAAAGCGACACCTTCGCTGAAATCGCCGTTCCCGATGAAGGTGAGGAACGCGCGCAGTTGCAGCTCTTCGTTGTCCGGGTCGAGTTTCAGCACCTGCCGGTAGAATGTGGCGGCGGCCCGCGTATTACGGTCCGTTGCGGCAATCCGCGCGGCCAAATAATTGCCTGCGAGGCTGTCGCTGGCTCTCACCGCGTCTTCCGTATTGGTCGCATGAGATACGGGTGCCAGCAGCAGGGCACCGGCGAGAACGCTGCCAAAGAGCAAGCGGGAATGGCGAAGCCATAGTGTCATAGTCGAAAACCCTCGTCGCGCGCGTTCATGCTATTTGCCACGCCTCTTGTGTCACAGGCGTGGCGGTTTGCCAAAGTGCGTCAATGCACCCGGTCGATGCAAAATGCGACGACATCGCCAAGCGCATTCTTGATGTCGCCTGCGGGCAGGGGGCCGAGCGCATCGAGCGCGATACCGCCGTAATGGCGGGCCCGTTCCACCGTGTCGCCAACGGCATTGTGCTTCTTCAGCAGCGCCGTTGCCTTTGCCAACGCGGCATCGTCGGCTGCGTCCGATTCCATCGCATCGCGCCAGAACTGCTGTTCTTCCGCCGTGCCCCGGCGGTAGGCGAGCAAAACGGGAAGCGTGATCTTGCCCTCGTGAAAATCGTCTCCGACATTCTTGCCAAGCGTGGCTTTGGAACCGCCATAGTCGAGCGCATCGTCCACAAGCTGAAAAGCGACACCGAGGTTCATGCCGTAGCTTCGCAGCGCATCCCGCTGGCCTTTTGGTGCATCGGCAAGAATAGGCCCGACTTCGGCGGCGGCGGAAAACAGCGCGGCGGTCTTGGAGCGGATGACGGTGAGATAATCGTCTTCCGTCGTGTCCATCGATTGCGCGGCGGCAAGCTGCATCACCTCACCCTCGGCGATGACGGTCGAGGCATGGGACAGCACGTCGAGCGCGTCCATCGACCCCGCATCCACCATCATGCGAAAGGCCTGACCGAGCAGGAAGTCCCCCACCAGCACGCTGGCCTGATTGCCCCAGACCATGCGCGCCGATTTCTTGCCGCGCCGCATGTCGCTCTCGTCCACCACATCGTCATGCAGCAGCGTGGCGGTGTGCATGAACTCGACCGCCGCCGACAGGGTGATGTGATGCTCGCCCTCATAGCCGCACAAGCCGCGCGGCGGCGAGCGTCAGCATCGGGCGAAGGCGTTTTCCGCCGGAATCGATCAGGTGCTTGGCGACTTCGGGAATCATTTCCACATCGCTGCCGGTCTTCGACAGGATGAGCGCATTGACCCGCGCCATGTCGTCCGCCGTCAGCGCGACGAGCGGCTCGATGCCCGCTGCCGGTTTTTTCGTGTCCTTCAGCGGAATGACGACGCCCATACGATCTCTGCAAAGCTGCGATAGTGTTAAATTATTCAATAAGTAGCTGTCGTGGCATCGGCAAGGCGGCATTATGTGCCCGTTTCAGGTCAGGCTCTTGTCAGACCATACCGGGCAAGCCACGGTCGGCAGATGGAAGAGCTGCTTCGCACCAACAACGCCGTTACCGTTTCCTTCGCCACCAGCCTGTTGGAGGAGGAGGGGATCACCCATTTCGTGGCCGATACCCACATGAGCGTGCTGGACGGCTCGATCGGCATTTTGCCGCGCCGCATCATGGTGGATGGTGAGCGCCTGTTGCGTGCCCGCGCACTGATGACCGAGGCAGGGCTCGGCAAGGAATTGCCGGACAAGCCGATCCGACCGGCCTGATGCTGCAGGACGATGCCGTCACCAAAGACGGCTTTCTCGATAACGCATTTTACGTTCTGCAACCCGCCAAGGGCGGTCACCGCGCCGGTCTCGATGCCGTTTTGCTGGCCGCTTGCGTAGATGCACCGGCTGGCACTCGCATCGCCGATTTCGGAGCGGGTTGCGGCGTGGCGGGCATGGCGGTCGCATCACGGTTGCAGGGTGTGACCGTCGATCTTGTCGAGCGCGACCAGCAGATTTGGACTTGGCGCGCCAATCCCTGCATCTTTCCGAAAATGAAGCACTGTCGGGTCGGGTCCACGTGATCGACGCCGACTTGACAACGCGCGGTGCGGAGCGCGAGGCCGCCGGTTTGCGCGCAAACACTTACGATCACATTATCGCCAACCCGCCCTACAATCCGCCCGCCTACCAGCCATCGCCGGACGAGGCGCGCGCGTCCGCCCACGTTGCGCCGCCGTCACTGGAGCCGTGGTTTCGAACTGCAGCCTCATGCCTGAAGCCGAACGGACAGATCACCTTCATCCTGCGCCCTGAAGCCCTGCCGGACGTTCTGACAGCCATTCAGGGCCGCTTCGCCACCTTGCGAATCCGCTCGGTCCAGCCCCGTGCGGACCAACCCGCGTCCCGCATTCTCATCCGCGCGACAAAAGGCACCAAGGCACCGTTGCAACTCCTCCCACCATTGGTTCTGCATGAAGCCGACGGCCAGTGGCGCGCGTGAGGTCGACGCGGTGCTGCGCGGCAAGGCGGCAATCAGCGCTGTAGCCTTGCAATCGGCCCGCGCGGCAACCACTTCGACGGAAAGCACACTCAATCTCGGACGAACCCTTTTGGCCCTGCAACTCAACCGCCTCATCCCCGCCCGCTTCCGCGCCAAAGGCGACGTCATTCCAGTCGTGCGGATGGCGGGTGCCATCATGTCGGGCGGTTCGCCTCTGCGCCCGGCGCTCAATCTGGCGAGCGTTGCCGGGCCGTTGCAGAAGGCGTTTTCGTTCAAGGATGCTCCGGCGGTCGCCATCGTCGTCAATTCGCCCGGGCGGCTCTCCCGTCCAGTCGCGGCTGATCTATCAGCGCATCCGCGATCTCGCGGTCGAGAAGAAGAAGAAGGTTCACATCATCGTCGAGGATGCGGCGGCCTCCGGTGGCTACATGATCGCCTGCGCGGGCGACGATATCACCGCCGACCCGTCCTCCATCGTCGGCTCCATCGGCGTGGTCTCGTCATCCTTCGGTTTCGTGGAGGCGCTGGACAAACTCGGCATCGAGCGCAGGCTTTATACTGCGGGCACCAACAAGGCCGTGCTGGACCCGTTCTCCCCGCAAAAAGAGAGCGACGTCGAACACCTGAAAGAACTGCAACTCGATATCCACGGCATCTTCATCGACCTCGTTAAGAAAAGCCGCGGCGACCGCTTGGCAGATGATCCCGACCTCTTTACCGGCCTGTTCTGGACCGGTGGACGGGGGCTGGAACTGGGACTTGTGGACTCCATCGGCGACCTGCGCGGCACGCTGAAGCGGCTGTATGGCAAGCACACGCGGATAAAACTTATCGAGGCCAAGAAAGGTCTGTTCGGACGCAGTTCCATTTTCGGTATAGGCGACCAAATCGCTGACCGGATGGTGGCGGAGGCCGACAGCCGCGCCTTGTGGATGCGCATCGGTCTTTGATAGGTTGAGAGCATATCGTTTGAACGGACAACGCCAATGGTTCCCCTCATCGCAGCACTCGGCATCGGCGGCGTCGCCTACGTGGCATGGACGTCGCTGAAAAAGCATATGGCTGAGATCGAGGCGGAGGAACGGCGCAAGGCCGAAGGCCCGCGCGCCAGTGGCGAGTTGGAACGCGACGAGGAAACGGGCCGCTACCGCCCCAAGAAGTAAACTTGATAAGCAACGGCCTCCGTGGCACGGCATCGCTTGTCCCCGCTACCTGCAATCAAACCCATGTCACACGACCCGAAAAAGTCCTTTCAGGGCCTCATTCTGACGCTCCATGATTACTGGGCCAAATATGGCTGCGTCATCCTGCAGCCCTACGACATGGAAGTTGGTGCGGGCACGTTTCACCCGGCCACGACCCTGCGCGCGCTCGGTCCGAAGCCGTGGAATGCAGCCTATGTGCAGCCTTCACGCCGCCCGACGGACGGGCGTTACGGGGAAAACCCCATGCGGTTGCAACATTATTATCAATATCAGGTGTTGCTCAAACCCTCCCCGCCCGACCTGCAGGCGCTCTATCTCGGTTCCCTCGCCGCGATCGGTGTCGACCCGCTCCTGCACGACATCCGCTTTGTAGAAGATGACTGGGAAAGCCCGACATTGGGCGCTTGGGGGCTGGGCTGGGAAGTGTGGTGCGACGGAATGGAAGTGTCCCAGTTCACCTATTTCCAGCAGGTTTGCGGGCAGGAATGTTCACCGGTTGCAGGCGAACTAACCTACGGTCTGGAGCGCCTCGCCATGTATGTGCAGGGCGTCGATGACGTTTACGATCTCAATTTTAACGGCGCGACCGGCAACGATCGGGTCAGCTACGGTGACGTGTTCCAGCAGACCGAACGGGAATATTCCCGTTGGAATTTCGACATCGCGGACACTGAAACCTTGTTTCAGCACTTCAAGGACGCCGAAGCCGAGTGCCAGCGCATCCTCGCCGCCGACCCGGTCGACCCGAAAAAAGGCCGCGCCATCGTCATGGCCCACCCGGCCTACGACCAGTGCATCAAAGCCAGCCACGTCTTTAACCTGCTCGACGCGCGCGGCGTGATTTCGGTGACAGAACGCCAGAGCTATATCTTGCGTGTGCGGACACTGTCGAAGGCCTGCGGCGAGGCGTTTTTGGCGACGGAAGCCGGTGGCATGTCTGCGGCGGAGGCGGCCTAGATGCCTGATCTTTTGCTCGAACTATTCTCCGAGGAAATCCCTGCCCGCATGCAGCGCAAGGCGGCGGGCGACTTGCGGAAACTCGTCACCGACGCGCTGGTCGATGCCGGATTGACCTATGAAGGCGCGAAGGAATACTGGACGCCGCGACGGCTGACGCTCGATCTGCGTGGCGTGACGGCGCGGTCCGCCGACCGGTCCGAGGAGCGCAAGGGGCCGCGCACGGACGCGCCGGAAAAGGCGATAGCCGGTTTTCTGCGCGGTGCGGGGCTGGCGTCGGTCGATGAAGCCGAAACCCGATCCGACCCCAAGAAAGGCGAGTTCTACGTCGCCGTCATCCGCACACCCGGTCGGGCGGCGGAGGAGATCATCGCCGAGGTGATGCCGGACATCATCCGCAATTTCCCGTGGCCGAAAAGCATGCGCTGGGGCGCGAAATCCGCTGAGGCGGGCAGCCTGAAATGGGTGCGTCCGCTGCAATCCATCCTCTGCACATTCGGGCCGGAAACCGAGGAGCCGGTGGTCGTGCCCTTCGAGGTCGGCGGCGTGACATCCGGCAACATCACCTACGGCCACCGCTTCCATGCGCCCGCGCCGATCAAGGTGCGCCGTTTCGACGATTACGCCGCCAGCCTCGACAAGGCCCGCGTCATGCTGGACGCCGAACGCCGCCGCGACACGATCCGCGCCGACGCCAACAACCTCGCTTTCGCGCGCGGGCTGGAACTGGTGGAGGACGAAGCGCTGCTGGAGGAAGTCGCCAATCTGGTCGAATGGCCCGTGGCGCTGATGGGCGAGTTCGATGCGGCGTTTCTCGACATTCCCGACGAGGTGATCCGCCTGACGATCAAGGAAAACCAGAAGTGTTTTGTGCTTCGCAAAGGCGAGGCGCTCTCCAACTCTTTCCTATTGGTCGCCAATATCGCGGCCAGCGACGGCGGGGTGGAAATCGCACGCGGCAACGCGAAGGTCGTCAATGCACGGCTGGCGGACGCGAAATTCTTCTGGGAAACCGACCTGCATTCCGTGCGCGAACACGGCTTCCAGCCGTGGCTCGACAAGCTGGACGACGTCACGTTCCACGCCAAACTCGGCAGCCAGGGCGAGCGCATCAAGCGCATCGCCGCGCTGGCCGAGGAACTGGCCCCAATCGTCGGAGCCGACCCCGCACAAGCCCGCCGCGCCGCCGAAATCGCCAAGGCCGACCTGTCGAGCCAGATGGTCTACGAGTTCCCCGAATTGCAGGGCTTCATGGGACGGCAATATGCGGAGCGGGCAGGCGAGGACGCCATCCGTCGCCCGCGCCGCGCAGGAGCATTACTCTCCGCTCGGGCCGAGCGACGACTGTGCCCACCGATCCGGTGAGCGTGGCCGTGGCGCTGGCCGACAAGCTGGACACGCTGGTCGGGTTCTGGGCGATCGATGAGAAGCCGACGGGGAGCAAGGATCCGTTTGCGCTGCGGCGGGCGGCGTTTGGGGTTATTCGATTGGTTCTGGAGAATAATCTAGAGTTTGCGATTGTTCGAATGGCTGCTATTCTGCGGGTAGGCGTACTTTGATTCAATATTTTCGGGTCTTAGCGTACGGGGACAGAGGGCGTTGGCGTGCTAACCGGAGCAAAACATGGTTGGATTCGACCGTACTGCTGACTGGAAAACATCAATGTCTGAAGTGACCCAACGGTTGCATTGATGACTCTGAGATTGACCGATGCCGAACGAGAGGACGCCGATAGCCTCCTCGCCTTCTTCCACGACCGTCTGAAAACCTATCTCCGCGATACCGGCGCGCGCCACGACCTCATCGACGCGGTCATCACGCCCGAATCCGACGACATCCTCGCCATCACCCGCCGCGTCGAAGCCCTCACCGCTTTCCTCGACACCGAAGACGGCAAGAACCTCGTTGCGGGCACCAAGCGGGCGGCCAACATTCTCGCCGCGGAGGAAAAGAAGGGCACGGCCATCGCCGATGCCGTCGATCCGACGCAATTCGTCACCGACGCCGAGCGCGATCTGTTCAGCGCGCTGGAAAGCGCCGAACATTGCGCCCGTGAAGCAGTAGAAGACGGCAATTACGAAGGCGCGATGAAGGCGCTCGCCGCTCTGCGCGCCCCGGTCGATACGTTCTTCGACGATGTGATGGTGACGGAGGAAGGCCACGCGGCCAACCGTCTCGCCCTCATGCGCCGCATCCGCGATGCCACCGGCACGGTCGCCGATTTCTCCAAAATTGCAGGCTAAGACCATGAAACACTGGACGATCTATCTCTCCGGCGAAATCCACACCGACTGGCGCGAGCGCATCGAACAGGGCTGCGAAGCCGCCGACCTGCCCGTCACGCTCACCGCCCCCGTCACCCACCACGAAGCCAGCGACGATTGCGGCGTGGCCATTCTGGGCGCGGAGCCGAACAAGGTCTGGCACGACCGCAAGGGCGCGCAGATCAACGCCATCCGCACCCGCACGCTGATCGCGGACGCCGATATCGTGGTCGTGCGCTTCGGCGAGAAATACAAGCAGTGGAACGCGGCTTTCGACGCCGGGCAGGCGGCGGCGCTCTCGATCCCCATGATCGTCATTCACGGCCCGGACCATGCCCATGCTCTGAAGGAAGTGGATGCAGCCGCCTTGGCCGTCGCAGAAACCGCCGAGCAGGTGGTCGATATTCTGCGCTACGTCATCGACGGCACGTTGAAGGGTTACACCGACAAAGCTTAATCTCGGTCACGCGCAACGGCCCGCCAGCCGATATCCCGGCGGCAAAAGCCTTCTGGCCAATCGACACGGTCCACCTGTGCGTAAGCACGCTCCTGCGCTTCCCGGACCGTGTCGCCTAACGCCGTCACAGCCAGCACGCGCCCTCCAGATGCCACGAGTGTGCCGTGCTCCAGCGCCGTGCCAGCATGAAAAATCAACCCGTCTTCCGGCAGGTCGATGCGGCTGCCCTTCTCATAGGCACCGGGATAGCCCTTCGCTGCCATAACGACCGTCAACGCCACATCGTTCGACCATTGTGCGCTATGGCCATCCAGTTCCCCGTTCGCGGCAGCCAGCAGCAGCGGCACAAGATCGCTTTCCAGCCGCGCCATCAGCACCTGACATTCAGGGTCTCCGAACCGCACGTTGTATTCGATCAGCTTCGGCCCGTCCGCCGTCAACATTACGCCTGCATACAGGACGCCGGAAAACGGGGTGCCTGCTTCGGCCATGCCGCGCAGGGTTGGTTCGATCATCTGGTCAAGGATTTGCGCTTCGAGCGCGGCGTCCAGCACATCTGCAGGCGAGTAGGCGCCCATGCCGCCTGTGTTTGGCCCCACATCGCCATCACCCACCCGCTTGTGGTCCTGCGCGGTGCCGAAGGGCAAGGCGGTCGTGCCGTCGCACAGGAAGAAGAGCGAGGCCTCTTCGCCCGCGAGGCATTCTTCGATGACGACGGACGCCGCCCCATCGGCAAAATATCGCGTGCAGAGCGTACTGCGCTTCCTCCTGCGTTTGCGCCACGGTCACACCCTTGCCCGCCGCCAGACCATCGGCCTTGATGACGATTGGGACGTCTCGCCATTTCAGATAGTCGAGAGCGGGCTCCAGCGTATCGAAGGCCGCATAGGCTGCGGTCGGAATGTCCATCCGGTCGCACAGTGCCTTGGTGAACGCTTTGGACCCTTCCAGCTGCGCGGCAGCGGCCGAGGGCCCGAAAACCAAGATGGATTGCGCCCGCAATGTGTCCGCCAGCCCGTCCACGAGCGGCGCTTCGGGTCCGATCGACCACAAGACGTACTTGCTTGCCGCGACAGAAGGCGACGACAGCACCGTGGTCCTCGACGTCCAGCGCCACATGCTCAGTCAGCGCGCCGGTTCCGCCATTGCCCGGCGCAATGAAAAGCCGGTCGCAATGTGGCGATTGCGCGATTTTCCAGGCCAGCGCGTGTTCGCGGCCACCAGAGCCGATGAGGAGAATGTTCATGCGACTCCCTAGCACGGGACCGGTTCAGCGCACCGCGTCGCTGCCATTGTCCACCGTCTTTCGCACAGACCTCCTGCTTGACCCTCACGCCAACGCCCGTCACATCCGCGCAATGGAAAGCGCCAAAACTCCAACCGATACGGGCCGCGTGGCCGATGCACCGTCCGGCAACTGGGTCTATCGCCTTCTGCCCCGCGCGCTTTGGCCTTACGCCCAGCTGGCAAGGTGGGACAGGCCGATCGGCTGGTGGCTGCTGCTGTGGCCTTGTTGGTGGTCACTGGCGCTGGCGGCGGGACAGGATGCGCTTATCGACTGGCCCACGTTCATCGCCGCGCTGGCCCTGTTCTGGCTTGGTGCTGTAGCCATGCGCGGGGCGGGGTGCACCTATAACGACATGGTGGATGTGAACATCGACGCCCGCGTGGCCCGCACGGCATCCCGGCCCATTCCATCCGGTCGCGTGTCGCGGGCAGAGGCACTCATGTTTGTCGCTGCGCAGGTTTTGACCGGATTTCTGGTTCTTGTGTGCCTGTGCCTGTTGAACTGGTCAGCCGACGGCTTCAACACCTTGGCCTTCGTGCTGGCCAGTGCCTCGCTGGCCGTAGTGGCCGCCTATCCCTTCGCCAAGCGGGTGACCGACTGGCCGCAATTCGTGCTCGGTCTCGCTTTTTCGTGGGGAGCGTTGTTGGGCTGGGCGGTGTTGGAAGGCACCGTCGCGGCACCGGCGGTCTGGCTCTATTGCGGTGCGGTGTTGTGGACCATCGGTTACGACACGATCTACGCCCATCAGGACCGCGAGGATGACGCTCTGATCGGCGTGCGCTCGACGGCGCGGTTGTTTGGAGAACGGACCAAGGCTGCCATCATCGTGTTGTATGGTGCGACGGTTCTGCTTCTGGCGGTGGCTTTTATGACAGCCAATTCCGGTTGGCCTGCCTATGTCGGATTGCTCGTTGCATGCCGCGCATATGACGCGGCAGCTTATGCGCCTCGATATCGATGATGGCGACGCGTGCCTGACCATCTTCAAATCCAACCGCGACCTCGGTTGGATCGTGTTCGCAGGATTGACGGCCGATCTGTTGATCTAGTTGCGGGCGATGATCTCGCTGGCGTCCAGACGCTCTACGGGGCCAACGATGCCGGGTTTGCGGCGGCGTAGAAAGCGGGGGCGGCGGGCGAGCTGCGTGATGCGGGCGCGGCGCTGTTTCGGCGCGCGGCTTTGCAAGCCCGCTTCGCGAACGACCGTGACCGCACCGTCAGACGTGACCATCAACATTGGCAAACCCGTGCGGCGTGCCCAGGAATGCCAGTCGGCAGCGGCGTTTTCCACGGTGTCGCTGGTCATCAGCGGCACGCAAAGGTCCGGGTCGGCATGGTGCAGGTGCAGCGTGACGGAACTGGTGCCGTCATCCTGTTCTATGGAGCGCGCCGCGATTCCCTGAAACACCCGGTTCGGCATGGCCATTGAAAGTGGCGCACCGCATCGCAGAATGCGCTTCATCACCGCGCCCTTGTCGTCGAGGACAATTTCAACGCCTTCAGCAGATGAAATGCGCTGACGCCCACCATAGGGATCGACGCGGAAGTCGCGCCGCGTCGGCTCGAATGTCTGCACTGTTTCGGGCGCTTGGCCCTGAATTGCCGTTTGCATGTCTCGTCTCTCTCTTCCTGAAACCCTTCGAGAGCCGCCCTTATGGGAAAGGCCTTTTGGCCCGGTCTCTTCGATGCGTTTGTCGTGCTGGCTCTTATGGCCGGTCACACATGCAACCTAGCGGCTGGGAGGCCGAATTGGCTTAAGGATTGCGGTTAAGAGAAATTGCCGCCGCGCAGGGTTAGCGGTTCGTCACACCCTGTAACGGACCGGTAAGCCTGCTGATTTCTTACCGGTTGGCTTCCGCGGCGCGCCGCAGACGATCGTTGATTGCACGGCCTGCCCCATATTCGGGGATCCGCGCGACGGCGATGCGGGCATGGCCCTGCCGGTCCAACTCCCACAGCATGTGGAACAGGTTGTGCGCCGCCTCAGTGAGATCTCCGCGCAGGCTGAGATTGAGCGTGACACCGCTGCCGGTGCCAAAGCCGAGCAAGGCTTCCCCTTCGTTTGCGCTTTCAGCGTTTAGCCGTAAAGGCGTATCCGGCGCGTAATGGCGGAAGTGCGTGCCGGGACTTTCCGGGGTGGTACCGGTTGGCGCCTCGTCGGCAAGCCGCACCACCGTTTCCAGCATCGGCCGCGTAACCGGCCCTTCGCGCAGCAGTCGAACCGAGTTGCCTTCC
This sequence comes from uncultured Alphaproteobacteria bacterium, assembly GCA_963841615.1. Lineage (GTDB taxonomy): Bacteria > Pseudomonadota > Alphaproteobacteria > Rhizobiales > Rhizobiaceae > Pseudahrensia. Next base: position 33,941 of record CAWJDI010000006.1, read on the forward strand.
GGTTTGACAATCGTGCTTTCCAGCCCCGCTGCGCAACTGCCGCCATCGAGAATGAGATCGACCCGGTCGCCAAGGTCGGCGGCAACATGTTGCGCGCGGGTCGGGCTGAGGCGGCCGGATGTGTTGGCGCTGGGTGCGGCGATTGGCTTACCGAGCAGCGCGGAAAGCTGCGCCATTGCCCCGATGGGGTGGCGCAACGCGATGGTAGCAAGCCCCGCGCGAACGGCGGGCGCAGTTTGCACCGAACCAGCCGGCACGACCAGCGTGAGCGGCCCGGGCCAGAATGCTTCCGCCAGCCTACGCGCCGTCTCGTCAAGTAATCCAAAGCGCAGCGCCATTTCGATGTCGGCCACATGGCATATCAACGGGTTGGCACTAGGGCGGCCCTTTGCTTTGTAGATGCGCGCTACCGCATCCGCATTCGTCGCATCGGCGGCGAGACCGTAAACCGTTTCGGTCGGTACGGCGACCAGCCCGCCGCCCCGCAAAATGTCGGCGGCCTTGTTCAAGGCTTCAGCGGAAAGGGACACGACATGGCTCATGCCCGCCTTATGCGACAGTCGATGCTTTGACGTAAACGGAAACCCGTGCCACCTCTTGCAAAACCTGTGCAGCCACGGAAATTGCTATGTATCGCGCCCCAGTCGATGAAATTCTCCACACTTTGAAAGTTGTTACCGGGCTCGGCGCGCAGATGGAGCAGGGTGCCACCGGCGACCTGTCTGCCGACCTGCTGCAAGCGATCCTTGAAGAAGCGGGAAAGTTTGCCACCGAGGAAGTCGCCCCACTGGCGGAAAATGGCGACCGGCAGGGCACACCCCTGAAGGATGGTGCCGTGACCATGCCAGATGGCTGGAAAGATCTTTACACCCGCTGGCGGGAGGGCGGCTGGAACGCGCTGACCGGCCCCGAAGCCTTCGGCGGCCAGAACCTGCCCATGGCGCTCGCTACGGCGACATATGAAATGTGGAACTCGGGCTCTCTCGCTTTTGGTATTGGACCCACATTGACGACAGGCGCTATCGAGGCGGTCGACGCTCATGCGAGTGATGACCTTAAGCGAAAGTATCTCGCCAAGCTGGTCTCCGGCGAATGGACCGGCACCATGAATTTGACCGAACCGCAGGCGGGCAGCGATTTGAACGCGCTGAAAACCCGTGCGGAACCGGCAGGCGACGGCACCTACCGCATCTTCGGGCAGAAAATTTACATCACCTATGGCGAGCATGACATGACGGACAACATCGTCCACCTCGTGCTGGCCCGCCTGCCGGATGCGCCTGCGGGACAGCGGGGTATATCGCTGTTTTTGGTGCCCAAGATGCACGTCAAAGACGACGGTTCGCTCGGCGCGCGCAACGATGTGTTTTGCAGCGGTATCGAACACAAGATGGGCATTCACGGTTCTCCCACCTGCACGATGATCTACGGCGATGGGAAGTTTCCCCAGGGCGAAAATGACCATGCGGGCGCTGTTGGCTGGCTCGTAGGTGAGGAGAATCGCGGCCTCGCCTGCATGTTCACGATGATGAACAATGCCCGCCTGCTGGTCGGCATTCAGGGCACCGCCGTCGCCGAAGCTGCAACGCAGAAGGCGCTTGCCTATGCAAACGAGCGGCGGCAGGGGCGCGCGGATGGATATGATGGTGAGGGCATGGCCCCCATCGTTCTGCACCCGGACGTTCAGCGCAATCTACTCACCATGCGCGCGCTGACCAACGCCTCCCGCGCCATCGCCTATAACTGCGCCCATGCAATCGACCGCTCTCATGGAGGCGCTGATCAGGTTTCCGCCCGGGGTGCTGCGGCAGGTGTGGAACAACACAACCATGATTACTGGACCAACCGTGCCGGGCTGCTGACCCCTATTGCAAAAGCGTTCTCCACCGATATCGGTTGCGAGGTCGCATCCATTGGCGTGCAGGTCCACGGTGGCATGGGCTTCGTGGAGGAAACCGGTGCGGCCCGCCTGATGCGCGATGCTCGGATTGCACCGATCTATGAAGGCACCAACGGCATTCAAGCCATCGACCTTGTGACCCGCAAGCTGCCGCTCGACGGTGGCGATGCGGTGCGCGGTTACATCGCGGAATTGCGCGAAGTTGTGGAAGAAACCGCCCGCTCTAACCGTAACGATCTCGCGGGTATCGCGGACGCTCTATCCACGTCGCTCGATGATCTGGCGGAGACAACGGACTTGCTGCTGCAGTGGCAGGTGGATGGCGAGCGCAACCGCGCTCTGGCCGGGGCAACACCCTATTTGCGCCTCTTCGGGCTGGCGGCTGGCGGGGTCTATCTTGCCAAATCCGCGCTGGCCGATGGCAACGTGGCCAACCGTGCTGCCATCGCGCGCTTCATGGCGACCAACCTGTGCGGCGAAACGGGCAGCCTGCGGCGCACCATCGAAACAGGCGGCGACAGCCTGCTCGATGCGGGCGCGGGGCTTTACGCCGCCTAGCGTTTCTTAAAAATTGAAGTTGGTCGCTTCGACACGGCCTTGCTGAACAAAGCGACCGCCTCGACATGGTGCGACCAGACAAACTGGTCCACCGGCACGACCGTTTCCAGCTTATAGCCGCCCTTCACCAGAACCGCAGCGTCCCGAGCCAGCGTGGTAGGGTTACAGGACACATAAGCGATGCGCCCTATCTCCGACTTCGCCAGCGCGGCCATCTGCTCCCGTGCGCCCGCGCGGGGTGGATCAAGGCAGAGGCCGTCGAAAGTATTCAATTCGCGCACCGATAGGGGCGTATCGAACAGATCCCGTTGGATGGCCGTAAGCGGCTTGTGGCCCTTCGGCTGTCCAGCAGCTGTTATGGCATCGACGCCGACAGTGTCACCCTCATAAGCCGAAACCGCAGCGCGCCGGGCCAAGGGAAACGAGAATGTGCCCGAGCCCGCAAACAGGTCTGCGACACGCTTGGCCGGTTTCAAATGGCGCGTGACGACATCCACCATCGCCGCTTCAGCCTCCGCTACGGCCTGCACGAACGCGCCGGGCGCGGGCGTTATCTGCGCGTCGCCAAACTGCAGCACCGGAGGTGCGCGTTCGAACACCACATCGCCATCGATACTTGCGCGCACGAACGAAGACCGTGAGATGGCACGCACGAACGCCGCCAGCATATCCTCGCCGGGCGGCACGGGCAGCACGCAATCCAGGTCAAGCCCGGTCTGCGACTGAAGCACGTTGATCTGCGCGTGGTCCTTACCGCGGAGGATCGTGGCCAGCACTGCTCTCAACGTTGGCAGTGCAGCCTCGATGGATGGAGTCAAAACAGGACATTCCGCAATGTCGATGATGTCTTCGCTGCCCCGACGGTTGAAGCCCAGCACCACATGCGCGCCATCCTTGTGAGCGGAAAACACCGCCCGTCGGCGGCTGTGTGGCTTGATGGTGACGAGGCGTTCAACCAACGTTTCCATACCTTCGCGCGCAAATGCGTCCACGACGATCTGGCGTTTCCAGTCCGCATAAAGCCCGGACTCCATGTGCTGGGCAACGCAGCCGCCGCAGGTGCCGAAATGCCGGCACGGCGGCACGGCGCGGTGAGCCGATGGCTGCACGACCGATTTGAGTCCGGCATGTGGCCGATGACTGTTCGTTTCAACAAGTTCGCCGGGCAGGCAAAATGGTACGAAGACCGGATGGTCGTTTTCTTCAGCGATGCCATCGCCAAGCGCACCAAGGGCGCGGATCGTCAGTTCGGTCATGTCCGTTCTCCGCACAGCAGAAATTCCTGGTTGCCGTCACCACCCGTAATGGGCGACGGCAACAGGTTCGTCTGCGTCCAACCGGGCAAGGCGTCGAACCATCTGGTGATATTCGCCACCGTTCGCTCGATCAAAGCCTCGTCGCGCACGATACCATTGCTGCCGACACCTTCACGCCCGACCTCGAATTGCGGCTTCACCAGTAAGACGGCGCGCGCTCCATTCGCTGCCAGCCTCAGTGCCGGTTCGCCTGCCAGCCGTAGAGAGATGAAACTCATGTCACTGACGATGAGTTCGGGCGCGAACGGCATGTCGTCCAGCGTCAGATCGCGGGCGTTGAAACCTTCCAGCACGGTTACGCGGGGATCCTCACCAACCGACGCCACCATTTGCCCGTGCCCCACATCCAGCGCCACCACATGCTTCGCACCGCGTTCCAGCAGGACTTGCGTGAACCCGCCGGTCGATGCACCAAGGTCGAGACAGTGCTTGCCCGACACGGAGAAACCGGATGTGTCGAGTGCGGCGACCAGCTTAAGCGCCGCGCGGGACACATAGGCGGATCCGGTGTCGGTGACGTCTATTTCGACGTCGTCCGCCACCATCGCAGCGGGTTTTGTCGCAACGCTGCGCGATACCTGCACGCAACCGCGCAAAATCATGTCCCGCGCACGGGACCGGCTGGGGGCCAGACCGCGAAGGGGAAGTAGAGCGTCCAGTCTGATGCGTTGGCCTGTCATGGCCGCGCAAGTATCAGAAGCAGGCGAGGAAGGCACCTGCCAGATAGGAAAACCACACATCGCCGCCGAATGATTGCCACAAGGCCAGCCCTGCTCCGCCGACAAGCGCCAGTCCGGCACCGGCAAACCCGGTTTGCGCGGCCGTCACGTGTTGCGCTCCACAAGCCGTTCCAATTTGCGGATGGCGACGTCGCTGTCTTCGCCATAGGCGATTGTTCCGGCAAACGACCCGTCGGCGTTCATCAGGAACGTCGTGGCGGTGTGGTTCATGGTGTAGTCCGGGTCGTCTTCCGTGCTGCCTTCCAGCGGAACCTTCTGAGCGAGCACCCGCCATTCCGAGACCATCGTGGCGATCTGCGCTTCACTACCCGCAATGCCGCGAATGCGCGGGTCGAATGCGGAGATGTAGTCCGCCATCAGTTGGGGGGTGTCCCGTAACGGGTCGACAGTGACAAAATAGACGTCGACATCGTCACCCTTGTCGCCCAGCTTGGCCAGCCATTGCGAAGCCTCGTACAGCGTCGTCGGACAAACGTCAGGGCAGTGGGTAAAGCCGAAGAACAGCGCGTGGGGGCGGCCCTTCATATCTTCCTGCGTGATCGTGTTTCCATCGCTCGAAACAGCGGTAAACGGCCCACCAATATCGGCCACGCCAAATGATGCGGGCGTGTTCGTACCTGCCATCATCGTGCGGTTGATGGTTTCATAGCCCAACCAACCGGCAAGAGCGGCAACGGCAATCCAAAGAACGATGCGAAGATTTCTCATGGGAAATATGTAGTCATTCGTGGCAACGAAGTCATCTCACAAGCACGGCAGACCATGCGGCAATCACGCGCGCAAAGCCTTGTTCGCGCTGGAACCCAGAGCAGCGATGACCGCATCGCGTATGCCGACGCGGTCGAGCCCCGCCTGCACGATCATCGCTTCCGGGGCCATCTGGTCGAGATAGGCGTCCGGCATCGTGAGCGTGCGAATACGCAGGCCGTCATCAAGCAGCCCGACGCTTGCCAGATGCTGCAGCACATGCGCGCCAAAGCCACCGCGCGACCCTTCCTCAACCGTCACCAGAACCTCATGGTCCCGCGCGAGTCGTTCGATCAGATCGGTGTCCAGCGGCTTGGCGAAACGGGCGTCGGCAACGGTTGTCGACAGACCACGGTCGGCCAGATCCTCCGCTGCCAGCAGGCAGTCTTTCAGCCGCGAGCCGAGGGACAGCAGCGCGACCTTACTGCCTTCCCGAACGATGCGCCCCTTGCCGATCTCCAGAATCTGTCCACGCTCCGGCAGGTCCACGCCCACCCCTTCGCCGCGTGGATACCGGAACGCGATCGGCCCTTCATCGTAGGCTGCGGCGGTGGCCACCATATGCTTCAGTTCTGCCTCGTCGCCAGCGGCCATGACCGTGAAACCGGGCAGGCAGCACAAATATGCCAAATCGAATGAACCGGCATGGGTGGAGCCGTCCGCGCCGACATAACCGGCACGATCCAGTGGAAAGCGTACCGGAAGTTGCTGGATGGAAACGTCGTGGACGACCTGATCATAGCCCCGTTGCAGGAACGTCGAATAAATGGCGCAGAACGGCTTGAAACCCTCGCTCGCCATACCGGCGGCAAACGTGACCGCGTGCTGTTCCGCGATGCCCACATCATAGGTGCGGTCCGGGAACGCCTGCTCGAAAATATCGATACCCGTGCCCCCCGGCATGGCGGCGGTGACGCCGACGATTTTGTCGTCGCGCTCGGCCTCCTGCACCAGCGACTGGCCAAAAACCTTCGTGTAACTCGGCGCGTTGGGAATGGATTTCGACTGTTCGCCGGTGATCACATCGAACTTGGAGACCGCATGCAGCTTGTCGCCCGCCGCTTCCGCAGGCGCGTAGCCCTTGCCTTTTTCGGTGATGACATGGACGAGGATGGGGCCGCGCTTCGCATCGCGTACGTTGCGCAGAATGGGCAGAAGCTGTGTCAGGTCGTGGCCGTTGACCGGGCCGACATAGTAGAAGCCCAGTTCCTCAAACAACGTGCCGCCCATCCAGTAGGTGCGGGCGTATTCCTCGGTTTTCCGCGCTTTTTCCGCGATGAACTTCGGCAGCTTCTCGTTCAACTGCTTCGCCACGTCGCGGATGGAGCGGTATGTCTTGCCGGAAACGAGGCGCGCGAGATAATGGCTCATGGACCCGGTCGGCGGGGCGATGGACATGTCGTTGTCGTTGAGAATGACGATCTGCCGCGCGTCCAAACCACCGGCATTGTTCATGGCCTCATACGCCATGCCCGCGGTGATCGAGCCGTCGCCGATGACGGAGACGACATTGCGCTCGATACCGGCCAGCTTGCTGGCTTCCGCCATGCCGAGACCGGCGGAAATGGAGGTGGAGGAATGGGCCGCACCGAACGGGTCGTATTCGGACTCGGAGCGCTTGGTGAAGCCGGACAGGCCGCCTTCCTTACGGAGCGTGCGAATGCGGTCACGGCGGCCGGTTAGGATTTTGTGCGGGTAACACTGGTGCCCGACGTCCCAGATGATGCGGTCGTGGGGCGTGTCGAACGTGTGGTGCAGCGCGATGGTCAGTTCGACAACGCCAAGCCCCGCACCCAGATGCCCGCCGGTGACGGACACGGCATCGACCATTTCCGCCCGCAATTCGGCTGCAAGCTGCGGCAGTTGCTCGTCCTTCAGACGGCGCAGATCGGACGGAATGACGACCTTATCGAGAAGCGGAGTTTCTGGCACGCACGGTCCTGACGTTCGGGTTTGTTCACGGCGTCAAAGGCGCGAATTTCCAGTCGACGTGAATATCGGTCACGGCACCATGCGTGACAAGGGCGCGGAACCCTATGGGTCGAGCGGTTCCGTGCCCTTTGCAGTGCCGTCGGCCCCGACGCGGATCTTTTCCACTTTGTCCTCGGCGCTGGTCAGCAGCTTGGCGCAATGCTTTTTCAGCGCTTCGCCCTCTTCGTAGATACGGATGGAATCTTCCAGCGCCACGTCGCCACGCTCCAGCTTGGCGACGATCGTTTCCAGCTTTTCCAGCGCCTGCTCGAAGGTCAGGCTGCTTACGTCGTCTGTCTTTTTCTCAGCCATCATGCCGCTCCAAATCGTTCAGCCGTGCATAAGCCGCTTCACATGGGTGGCACAAGCCGAAGCCAGCCCCTCCAGGTCGTATCCGCCTTCCAGAAGGCTGACGACACGGCTGCCGCAGCGTTTCTCAGCGACGCCCATCAGGCGACCCGTCACCCAATCGAAATCGTCGTCTTCCAGATCGATATTGGCGAGCGGGTCGCGCCTGTGCGCGTCGAACCCGGCGGACAGGATAAGCAGGTCCGGCGCGAATGCATCGAGCGCAGGCAGAACGCGGGAGGTGAAGGCTTCGCGGAACCCTTCGCCAGCCGTGCCGGGGGACAGGGGCGCGTTGCAGATATTGCCGACACCTTCTTCATGCTTCGCGCCGGTGCCGGGGAAGAGCGGCATCTGGTGGGACGAGGCATAGAAGACGCTCTTGTCGTCCTGAAAGATGTCCTGAGTGCCGTTGCCGTGGTGGACGTCGAAATCGACGATGGCGATGCGCTCCAGCCCGTGCACCTTCTGTGCGTGACGGGCCATGATGGCCGCCGTGTTGACGACGCAGAACCCCATCGCGGTGGTTTTTTCGGCATGGTGTCCCGGCGGGCGGGCGGCGAGGAAGGCGTTGTCGGCTTTGCTGCCGATCACCGCGTCCACCGCTGCCAACCCGCCGCCGACCGCATGGCGCACGCAGTCCCACGTTTTCGGGCTCATATGGGTGTCGGGGTCGAGTTGCACGCTGCCTTCCTCCGGCACGGCGGCGCGCATGGCGTCGATATGCTGCTCGGGGTGAGCGTAGAGAAAAGTCGCCTCGTCGGCCTGTCGTGTCTCGAAGCGGACCAGCTGATCGAAGGCTTCATCGGATAGCGCTTGCGAGACGGCGCGAATACGGTCCGGTCGCTCGGGGTGGCCTTCCGGCGTAATATGCTCGGCGAAAATGTCGTGGGTATAGAGGTGAGTCGTCATGCAATGGCTCCCGTTTCACTCACTCTGCGTCTTGCGGTGCACCGCGTAAACCGATCCGTCGTCCAATCCCAAGGTCAGGATGGCCGCAACTCCATTTGAGTGAACGCCGATCGGCTTGTCGATGCGGGCGGGCAGGGGCATGGAGGCAAAAATGTCGAAGGTTTTGGCCTTGCGGTCAGCAAAGCGCACGAACAACAAGCGATTTGCGGTCGAGGCTCGGCAGGGCGAGGTCGGAAACGCCATCCCCGTCGAAATCCGCGACGGCGGATAGGCGTTGTTCCCGTGACCCGTTGTGATGGTTCGAGAAACCGGCGGCCTCCGCCTGTCAGGGTCAGGGCGCCCTTCGACCAGCGCCAGAATTGTAGCACGCCCGCCAGATGTGGCGTTTCCACCAGCGCGATGCTCGTGCTGCCGGAGCCGTCGAAATCGGCGATGCCCGCGATGTTCAGCCAGCGGTTGGCGCGGCCGATGAATGGCGTTTGGGCCACCCGCTCGATGCCATTATCGGTGACGGCGAACACGACCACCGCCGCGCCCTCTCGTCACATCCGCGACGATGGTGACGATATGAAAGCGCCCGAACCCGTCGAAATCGACAATGCGGGGTGCGCGATCCTCGAACACTTCAGTGTCGGGCAGGGTGAAGCGGTCGCGCCTGCCATCCGTGCGTTCGACCACAAGCGTCGCGGCTTCGATCCGGTCGCCCAGCGCACCGTGGCCGTAGCGGTCGGTCGGGTCGGCATACCAGGCGGCGTTGAGGCCGGACGTGTCCGGCGCGAAGGTCAGGATCCCATCCGGCAATCCGTTTTCGGGCGGAAGCGTGGCTTCGGTGCCTTCCGGTCGGGTCTCGGGAGCCGCGCAATCGTATGCGAAGGGCGGTGAAGCGTAGGGGCAGGGCACCAGTACCGGCGAGGTTTTCACGACCTCGCAATCCGGTCGACTTCTCGCGCATTGTCTGCGCCGCTCGGCCCGTAAACCTGCGTGGCAGTCCATTCGTTCGCCAGGGCTGGCGCTGCCAGCAGGCAGAGAAAGCGGCGGCAGCGAGCCTCAATCCGTCACCGTTTCCACGATCTCGATTCCGAACCCTTCGACCGCCACGTAATGCCGCTCACGCGAAGCCAGCAGGCGAATGGTGCGGACGCCGAGATCGCGCAGGATCTGCGCGCCGAGACCGATTTCCAGCCATTCTTCCTTGCGGCTCTGTGCGGTGCCGTGGGCCTCACGCTCTTCGCCAAAAGCGGCACCCCCTGGAACGGAAGTTTCGTTGCGCGGGCTGGCCTCACGGGCGACGCCGACGGAACCTTCGCGCAGATAGACCAACACGCCGCAGCCATCTTCATTGGCGATGCGTTTGAGATAGCGGTGCAGACTGGGTGCCGCGCCAAAGGTATCGTCCAGCACGCTTTCGATCTGCAACCGCACCATCACATTCGTGCCGTCGCCGATGTCGCCATAGACGATGGCGAGGTGCTGCATCGTGTCCATTTCGGCGCGGAAGGTGACGGCGCGGGCGGTGCCGTTGGGCGTCTCGATGGTCTCGTCCTTCACCGCTCCACGAGGTTTTCGCGGCGCTGGCGGTAGGCGATGAGGTCGGCGACCGTGACGGTCTTCAAGCCCTTTCTCGGTGGCGAAAGCGTCGATCTGCGGGCCCGCGCATCACGGTGCCATCGTCGTTGACGAGTTCGGAAATGACGCCCACCGGCGGCAGGTCGGCCAGACGGCACAGGTCCACGGCGGCTTCCGTATGGCCGGAGCGCAGCAGCACGCCGCCTTCGCGCGCGACCAGCGGGAAGATGTGGCCGGGGCGCACGAAATCCGCCGCGCCGGAATTGGGGTTGGCCAACCCGCGAACGGTGGAGCAGCGCTCCTCCGCCGAAATGCCGGTGGTCGTGTCGTGCTTGTAGTCGACGGACACGGTGAACGCCGTGGAATGGGGCGCGTCGTTGTCCGCCACCATGGGCGTCAGGTTGAGCCGCCGCGCCTCGGAAGCGGGCATGGGCGCGCACACGATGCCGGACGTGTGGCGCACGATCATCGCCATCTTCTCCGGCGTGCAATGCACCGCCGCCACGATCAGATCGCCCTCGTTCTCCCGGTCGTCATCGTCCATGACAACGACGATTTCCCCGGCTGCAAAGGCCGCGATGGCCGCTTCGACTCGTTCGATTTCGGTCATGTTCTCATACTCTCAACTGTCATCCCGGGCTTGACCCGGGACCCAGAGCCGCTTGCTCTGTTCTTGCGCCCTGTGTCACCATTTTCGCTATGGCCCGCGACCATCATTACTTCACCTACATCCTCGCCTCCGATCGTAACGGGACGCTCTACACCAGGGTCACGTACGATCTGAACCGCCGTGTGGTCGGAACACCGAAGTGGTGAAGGTTCCAAGTTCGTTACGCGATATCGCGTTACCCGTTTGGTCTGGTTCGAAGAACATTCCGACATCGAAGTGGCGATCCTGCGGGAAAAGCGGATCAAGCGATGGGCGCGTGCGTGCGAAGTTGGAACTGATCGAGGCCGACAACCCGCGTTGGCTGAACCTGCTGGCCGAATAGCAGGTTGTTAGCGTGTCGCTCTGGGTCCCGGGTCGAGCCCGGGATGACAAGAGTGTCCAGGATCAACTCACCCATTCTGCCCCCGATGCCGCAGCATGTGGTCCGCCAGCACCAGCGCCATCATGGCCTCGCCAATCGGCACGGCGCGTATGCCGACGCAGGGGTCATGCCGACCCTTGGTCATCACGTCCACTTCCTCGCCCTCTGACGTGATCGACTGCCGCGGCGTCAGGATCGAACTCGTGGGCTTGACCGCGAACCGTGCCACGACCGGCTGGCCGGACGAGATGCCGCCCAGCACGCCGCCGGACTGGTTGGACAGGAACACCGGCTTGCCGTCCGCGCCCATGCGGATCTGGTCGGCATTGTCCTCGCCCGAAAGCGTGGCCGCCTCGAAGCCGTTGCCGATTTCCACGCCCTTGACGGCGTTGATCGACATGAAGGCCGACGCGATGTCCTGATCGAGCTTGCCATAGACCGGCGCGCCCCATCCGGCGGGCACGCCTTCGGCCACCACCTCGATCACCGCGCCAACGGACGACCCCGCCTTGCGGACGCCGTCGAGATAGTCCGCCCATTCTTCGCGCCGCCACCGGGTCCGGGCAGAAGAACGGGTTGGCGTTCGACCGCCTCCCAGTCCCACCGCGACCGATCGACCTTGTGCGGCCCCATCTGCACCAGCGCCCCGCGCACGGTGACACCGTGAAATCACCTTGCGCGCAATCGCCCCCGCCGCCACCCGCGCCGCCGTTTCGCGTGCGGAAGACCGTCCGCCACCGCGATAGTCGCGGATGCCGTATTTGGCGTCGTAGGCGAAATCCGCATGGCCGGGGCGGTAGCGGTTTTTGATGTCGCCATAGTCCTTCGACCGCTGGTCCGTGTTCTCGATCATCATCGAGATCGGCGTGCCGGTGGTGAGATACGAACCATCCTCCTGCGGCATGACACCGGAGAGGATCCGCACCGCGTCCGCTTCCTGCCGTTGGGTCGTGTATTTGCTCTGCCCCGGTTTGCGCTTGTCGAGAAACGCCTGAACCTCCGCCTCGCTGATTGCGATGTTCGGCGGGCAGCCATCCACCACCACGCCGAGCGCAGGCCCATGGGATTCGCCCCAGGTGGTGAAGCGGAACAGATGGCCGAAACTGTTGTGGGACATGGCGGGGCTGCGGAGGGCGTTCGTTCGCGTTGTGTATGACTGCGCCTTCCTTGCGTCAAACGGCTTCCATGTCGCGCATGGCTGGGGCAGGAAAGGCGGCATGGACACGCTCACCATTCCCCGCCCCGACGATTGGCACCTGCACCTGCGCGATGGCGCGATGCTGCGAAGGCGTGCTGCCCGAAAGCCGCGACTTTGCCCGCGCCATCATCATGCCCAATCTCGTGCCGCCGGTGGTGACAGGCGCGCAGGCCGCCGCCTACCGCGATCGCATTCTGGCAGCCTTGCCGGAAGGGCAGACGTTCGAGCCGTTGATGACATTGTATCTCACGGAAACGACCGACCCCGACGATGTGGCGCAGGCGGCGGCGAGCGGGTTAGTCAAGGCCGTGAAGCTTTACCCAGCCGGAGCCACCACCAATTCCGATGCCGGTGTGCGCGATATCGCCCGTGTTATGCCTGTGCTGGAACGCATGGCCGAAATCGGTCTTCCGTTGTGCGTCCACGGCGAGGTGACGGACCCAGATATCGACATTTTCGACCGCGAGGCCGTGTTCATCGAGCGGGTGCTGGAACCGCTGCGCGCAGCCGTGCCCGGCCTGCGCGTCGTGATGGAACACATCACCACTGCCGATGCCGCCGCCTATGTGCGCGCCGGTGGCGACAACTCTGGCCGCGACGGTCACGACCCACCACCTCATCATCAACCGCAACCACATTCTCGCCGGTGGCATTCGCCCGCATTATTACTGTTTGCCGGTCGCCAAGCGCGAAACGCATCGCTTGGCCCTGCGCGAACTTGTCACCAGCGGTTTCGAGCGTGTGTTTCTCGGCACCGACAGCGCACCCCATCCGACCGATGCGAAGGAAAACGCCTGCGGTTGCGCGGGGTGCTTCACCGCACCCAACACCATGCCGTTGCTGGCGCATGTCTTCGAGGAGGAGGGCGCTCTGGACCGGCTGGAAGGCTTTGCCAGCCGCAATGGCCCGGCCTTCTACGGCCTGCCGGTCAACGACGAGACGCATCACCCTCTCAAAGCGCGATACGCCCGTCGAATGGCCAGCGCACATCGAAACCGGAGCCGGTCCTGTCACGCTCTTCGACCCCGGCTTTCCCGTATTCTGGCAAGTGGAGACGATTCGATGACCGACCGAAACCGGCCCACTGCTCGCCCGCATGTTGTGGGAAATCGGCGCGGTGCATTTCAATGCCGACGAGCCCTACACTTTCACTTCCGGCCTGCGCTCGCCGGTTTATATCGACTGCCGCAAGCTGATCTCCTATCCGCGCATCCGCTCGCGCCTGATGGACGAAGCCTGCCGCATTGTGCTGGAAGCAGCGGGTCACGAAGCGTTCGACGTGGTGGCAGGTGGCGAGACGGCGGGCATTCCCTTCGCGGCCTTTATGGCCGAACGGCTCGGCCTGCCGATGATCTACGTCCGCAAGAAGCCGAAGGGTTTTGGCCGCAACGCGCTCATCGAAGGCGATTTCGCCGACGGTGCCCGCGTGTTGCTCGTCGAAGACCTGACCACCGATGGCGGTTCGAAGCTGAAATTCGCCAAGGCAATTCGCGAGGCGGGCGCGCGGATCGACCATACATTCGCGGTGTTCTACTACGACATCTTCAAGGACACGCCTGCAACGATGGCCGAGCAGGGCATCACGCTGCACCATCTGGGAACGTGGTGGGACGTGTTGGCCGAGGCGCGACGGGCGGAAAAATTCGATGCTGCGACACTGGATGAGGTCGAAAAGTTTCTCAACGCGCCGAAGGAATGGAGCGCTGCCTACGGGAGCGCGTGAGGGCTAAAGCCCCAACGAGCGTACCGGCGCGTCGAAAGACGCGGTCAGCAGGCCGGTTCCCATCAGCAACAGGAACCCGCCGCCCAGTACGGCCAGAACAGCGCCGCCCCAAACCGCCGCGCCGGTTTCGCTGCCCAGCAGGCGCAGTGCAAAGCGGCGGGCGTGGACGGACAGGATCGCCAGCGCCGAAACGGTGATCGCCGTGCCCGCCGACATGGCCAGCACGGCCAGACACGCCGGTCCACGGAATTTGCGCCACCCGTGCGAACACGAGCACCAGCACGGCCCCGGTGCAGGGGCGCATGCCTATCGACAGAATTATCCCCAGCGCCGTGCGCCAGTCCCCGGCCTGATCGACCTGCGCGGGCGTCGGCATGTGGGCGTGGCCGCAACTGGAGCAAACGCCAGCATCGTCGTGGGAATGGGCGTGCGTGTGGTGGCCATGATGATGATGGTCATGATCATGTTGCGCGTGTTCGTTATGATTGTGGGCGTCATGCGTATGGGCATGAGAATCGTGGCCGTGCTTTTCCGAAGCAGTCCGCCACGCGGGCAGGGACCGGACGCCGCGCCAGATCAGCAACAGCCCAAGGCCGCAAATCATGGCGAAGGCCAGCCGCTCGCTCCACGCCACCGCCAGCTTCGCGTCCCGCGCGACGATGCCGAACGCGAGGAACAGGCCGTAGATCAGCACGACCGCCACCAGCCCCTGAACCAGCGACGAAGCTGCCTGCCAGCCACACGCTCCGGCGCAATTTTTCCGGTCGGCTCAACAGATATGCGGACAGCACGACCTTTCCGTGCCCCGGTCCAGCGGCATGAAAGACGCCGTAGAGAAAACTGCCCACGACGATGGCGGAACCCGTGGCCCATGTCGCCTCCGCCGCATGGGCACGCACAGCGGCCACAAGACCTTGGTGAAAAGCCCGCTGTTCGCCGTAGATGTAGCCAAGCGCAGAAATGTATGCGGCGCGCAAAATATCGGCGGCGAACCAGACGAGCAGCGCGGTGCGCCGCCAGCGCAAGACACAGCACGATTGCGCCCCGGTTGCGCTCTGCGACAGCTAGCATTTTATGATGACCGTTTCGGCAAACGCCCGCCCGAGGTCGTCCCCGCCGGACTCGCTTTGCGAAAGCGAATTCGCAAACGCCATGATGTCCTCTTCCGGCTCAGGGATTTCCAGATCGGTCGAGCAACCCTTCGGGGCGTTGGTCAGCGTCACTGCGTCGCCGTCCACCTGAAAGTTCATCGCCGTGTAGAAGGAACCGTCATAGATGGCGAACCGTATCGAGCGGCCGGTCAGGTCGAGCGGCTCCGCCAAAGCAAGATCGAACACAATGGAGAGCTGGTCGGCCACGATGCCCGCGCTGATCGGAACGGCGGTCGCAAACGTGCCAACGACATGTTCCTTGTCGAAGGTCGTGAAATAGTCGATTTCCTTGATATTACCGAGGATTTCGGCGTGCAGGGCGTCGATCTCATCCTGTTCGAACGTACCGTTGCCATTAGCATCCTGCCCCTCCAGCGCATAGGCGGAGAAGAACTCGTCGAATGTCCAATGGTAGCGAAAGCCCGCCAGCCGTCCGGCATCGTCGAACGCTGCGCCAACATGCATTGTGATGAATTCGTGGGGGTGCGCCTGCAGGGCGGTGGTTGTCGCGCACAGCATCGCCAGCGCCAAGGCGGCGCGTCCGAACAGGGTTGCAGGGCGGTCAAGAATGCTCACGAAGCGGTGGCCGGACGGGTGGTTCGCAGACACAGCGTAGCGGATATTCGGGCGAAATCGAGACTGACCGCGTGGGCGCGGCGATTATTCAGTCAAGCCACCGCACGCCATCGGCGTCCCATACGAAAACCTTATCCTGCGGCACCTTTTCCCGCACCGCTTGTTCGGTCGACATGCCGCCGAGATGGTGCATGAGAATGCGGATGACGCCGCCATGGGTCACGACGACCGCGTCGCGGGTCTGATAGGGCAGCCATCCCTTCAGCCGTTCCAGCAGCATGGCGTAGCTTTCACCACCGGCCGGCACGAAAGTCCCATTTGTCGGCGAAGCGTGCCTCGACCGCCGGGTCTTGCTGTCCGCGCAGTTCCTCGAACGTAAAACCCTGCCACAGTCCGAATGAAAGTTCTTTCAAGCGGTCGTCGGTCTCGTAGCCGTAAGTTGGCAAACCCAGCTCCCGCCGCGCGATTTCCATTGTTTCGCGGGTGCGCCCGAGCGGGCTGGCAATATAGGCCATGCGCGTTCCGGATCGTCGATTAAGTGAAGCGAGCCGTTTGCCGTTGCGCGCCGCCTGCTCGCGCCCATTGGCGTTGATGGGAATATCCATCTGGCCCTGCAGGCGATAGGCGACATTCCAGTCGGTTTCACCGTGGCGGAGAAAGTAGAGCGTCGGACGAGCCACGATCAGGAGCCCGTGATTTTTGGCGAGGCGGGGGAGGGGGCGGCTGCCGTGTTCGGCTTGTCCGCCAACGGTATCGTTGGATCGGTGACGTCCGGGTCCAACACGACGAGACCCAACCGCTCGGCCCGCTCCTTCGCCTTCAGGCGGGCAAAGGCCTGCATGTCTTCGGCGGAATCTGCTTCGTCCATGATCTCCAAGCCGAGCAGCGTTTCGACCACATCTTCCATCGTCGCCACACCGTCGATGCCGCCATAGGGATCATTGACCACGCCAAGATGGTGGCTGCCTTCGAGCAGTTGCGTGAAGAAATCTTCCAACGTCGTAGCGGCCGGAACACGGAAAACGTCGCGCTTGATGGCGGACAGTGGGGTCTTGTCCTTCTTGTCCAGCGCGGCTGCATAGATGTCGTTCTTCAGCACCATGCCGGTAATATCGTCGATGCTTTCGCCATAGATCGGAATGCGCGAGAACTGCATTTTGCCGAGGTCCGGCACCAGCGCGCCAATCGTCGTCTTTTCGTCCAGTGCAAACACGACGGTGCGCGGGGTCATGACGTCTTCCACGGTGAGTTTGGAAAAGCGGAACAGGTTGCGGACGATGCGGCTGTGCTGCTCGCCGACCACACCCTGCTGCCGTCCGATATCGGCCAGTGCTGCAATTTCCTCGCGGGTGACGCCGCCCTTCTTCTTGCCGCCTGAAATGAGTTTCGACAGCAGTTGCGACACCCAAACGAGCGGAAACAGGATCCAGATCAACGGGGGCAGGGTGCGGGTGACGAACGGTACCAGCGATTTCCAGTATGTCGCACCAATGGTTTTCGGAATGATTTCGGACGCGAACAGGATGATCAGCGTCAGAATGATGGAAAATATGGTGAGCGAGGCGTCGCCGAAGACCTTGGCCGCCTGCGCGCCCGCACCGGCAGCGCCAATCGTGTGGGCGATGGTATTGAGCGTCAGAATAGCCGCGAGCGGTTTGTCGATATCGTCCCGCAGCACTTGCAGCCGCTCACCGAGCGCCGGATCGCGCTCTTTCAGTGCACCGAGATAGGAGGGCGAAACCGAGAGAAGCACCGCTTCCAGCACCGAACAGAGGAACGATGCGCCAACGGCAATGGCGATGTAGATGAGAAGAAGGGTCATGGATGGTGCTTGTGGGCGCGGTTGCTTATCATTGCAAACATGCAATCACCGCGAAAGGTTTCAAACGGCGATCTTGCGACCCTATGAGTCCGTGTCCTTCACCACCGAAATGTCGGGTGCATCAACCGCCTTCATGCCGACCGTATGATAGCCGGAATCGACATGGTGGATTTCCCCGGTAACACCGGTCGACAGGTCGGATAGCAGGTAGAGCGCGGCACCCCCCACTTCCTGAATCGTCGTGTTGCGCTTCAGGGGCGCGTTGTATTCGTTCCACTTCATGATGTAGCGGAAATCGCCGATGCCGCTTGCGGCCAACGTCTTGATAGGACCGGCGGAAATGGCGTTGACGCGGATATTCTTGCCGCCAAGATCGACCGCCAGATACCGCACACTGGCCTCCAGCGCAGCCTTGGCCACACCCATCACGTTGTAATGGGGCATGACCTTTTCGGCACCGTAATAGGTCATGGTCAGGATGGAGCCACCGTTCGTCATCAGCTTTTCGGCGCGCTGAATGATGGCGGTGAAGGAATAGACGGAAATATCCATCGTGCGGGCAAAGTTTGCCGCGCTCGTGTCGACATAGCGTCCGGTCAACTCGTTCTTGTCGGAAAAGCCGATGGCATGGACCACAAAATCGAGCGTGTCCCATTTCTCGCTGATCGTATCGAATACGGCGTCGATCGTCTCGGCCTTGCTGACATCGCAGTCACCCACGACCCAGCCGCCCAATTCGTTGGCGAGAGGTTCGACCCGCTTTTTCAACGCATCACCCTGATAGGTGAAGGCAAGCTCGGCACCGGCGTCAGCGAGCGACTTGGCGATCCCCCAGGCGATGGAGCGGTTGTTGGCAAGGCCCATTATGAGACCCCGCTTGCCCGCCATCAGTCCGTTCGTTCCAGCCATGCCATACGCCCCGTCATTCAATCCTGGCGCGGTATGGCAGGGCAGGGCGGAATTAAAAAGGGGTCAGGCCGCGTCGGCTGTCTTGTCCTGCATCAAGTTTATCAACGCATCGTCACGCTCCGTGGGCAGATCGACAGCAGTGACGGCCAAAATGTCGCCGGTTTCACCGTCCGGTTTGGGCAATCCCTTGCCGCGAACCCGCATCGTGGTGCCGGAGGTCGTCCATCCGGGCACGGTCAGAGACACCGCGCCCGTCAAAGTCGGCACCCGCACCTTGCCGCCCAAAACAGCGGTGCGGAGCGGCACCGGCACATGAACGCGCAGGTTTGCCCCTTCACGCCGGAAGACAGCACCGTCTTTCTCGTATGACGTGGCGATGGACAGGGTAATGAGCGCATCGCCGCGCCCGCCCGGGCCTTCGCCACCCTGACCCTTCAGCCGAATAACCTGCTCGTCGCGCGCATCGGCGGGAATGGACACGTTGACCGTTCTATCGGGGGCCAGACGGACGGGTGCCTTGCCTGCCGCGAAGTCGGGGAGGGAGACGGTGAGATTGATTTTTCGGTCGGCACCCTTTGGCGGGCGGGCGCGAGCCTGTTGTTGGCGGGCCTGCGCGAACGGGTCGCCTCCACCGCCCATGCCACCAAACGGGCTGCCGCCGCCGCGCGCGCCGCCACCGAACATTTGGCTTAAAATGTCTTCGGCACCGCTAAAGCCACCGGCTTGTCCACCGCGCCCACCAAATGGACTGCCGCCGCCGCCGAACCCCTCGAAGGCGCGCTCCTTGCCCTCGGCATCGATCTCGCCGGCATCGAACTTGGCGCGTTTCGCTTTGTCGCCTATGATCTCATAGGCCAGATTGGCCTCATTGAACCTGTCTTTGGCCTGCGGGTTTTTGGCGTTCTGGTCGGGGTGATACTGCTTTGCCAGCTTGCGAAAGGCCGACTTGATCTCTTTCTCGCCCGCGTCCTTGGCGACGCCGAGCACTGAATATGGGTCGCGCATGCTTGTCTTCCGTTCGTTTACTCAGGCACCGCGTAAAGCGCGCCATTCGTCACCATTGTGCCTTTTTCGGGCATTGTTGCCAATCATATGGTGGCCGGAAGCATCGTGTTGAAGGTGCGGCAGCGGGAATCTGTCGCAAATGGAACAGTTCTCCATCACTTCGATGCCTGCTATGAGCAGATATCTCAGCTTTTCCCGCGACCTGACTCATGCCACAACCCACCGCCACCGAACACGTTTCCCGCGACGCCGCCTTTGTGGAGCGCACGGACCCGTTCACCCTGTTCGACGAATGGCTGGAGGAGGCGACGGCGAGCGAGTTAAACGACCCGAACGCGATGACAGTGGCCACGGTCGATGCGTCCGGCCTGCCGAATGCGCGCATGGTGCTGTTGAAGGGGCACGGGCCGGAAGGATTCGTCTTCTTCACCAATTTCGAGGGCACGAAAGGGCGGGAACTGCTGGAAACACCGAAGGCGGCGCTGCTATTTCACTGGAAGACACGGCGGCGGCAGATCCGCATTCGCGGTGCGGTCGAAACCGTCGGTGCAGAACAGGCGGACGCCTATTTCAACTCCCGCCACCCCCAGTCGCGGTTGGGCGCATGGGCGTCGGACCAGTCCCGCCCGCTCGAATCGCGGCAGGCCCTGCTGGACCGGCAAGTAGGGTACGAGGCGCAATACGGCACCGAGACCATTCCCCGCCCGCCGCACTGGTCCGGCTTTCGTGTCGTGCCAAGCGAAATCGAGTTCTGGCAGGATGGCGACCACCGCCTGCATGATCGTGTGCTTTTCACCAAGACCGGCGGAGAATGGCAGGGATTGCGCCTGAACCCGTAAGTCTGGACCCGTGATCAGGCTTCGGAAAGCACCAGCTTGGTGCCATCGTCAAAGCCGATATAGACCTGCAACCCGCTGACGAAGACCGGGCGCTTCATAAGCGTGGGATGCTCGACCAGCAGCGCGACGGCCCCGGCGTCACTGTCAGCCTTGGTGCGCTGATCATCCGGCAAATCGCGCCATGTGGTGCTGCGCCTGTTGACGACAGCATCGCGCCCCGCGGATTTAACGAACAGCGCCACATCCTCGTGGCTCAACCCGTCTTCGCGCACATCTCTACGTTCGTAATCCAGCTTTTGAGAATCAAGCCATTTCAGCGCTTTGCGGCAAGTGTCGCAGCTCTTCAGAACATAGATTCTCATGCCTGCGTTCCCCCAATGGTGATGCCGTCGATCCGCACGGTGGGCTGACCGACGCCGACCGGCACCCACTGGCCCGCCTTGCCGCAATTCCCCTGCCCACGGTCGAGTGCCAGGTCGTTGCCGACCATACGGACCCGCTGCATATCCGCCGGGCCGGAGCCGATCATCATCGCGCCCTTGAGCGGTTCGCACACCTTGCCATCGCGGATGCGGTAGGCCTCGGTGCAGTTGAAAACGTATTTGCCGGACGTGATGTCCACCTGCCCACCACCGAACGACACGGCATGGATACCGTCTTTCACGCTGGCGAGAATCTCGTCCGGATCGTGGTTTCCGCCCAGCATGTAAGTGTTGGTCATGCGCGGCATGGGCGGGTGGGCGTAGGACTGGCGACGACCGTTGCCGGTGCCTGCGACACCCATCAGGCGCGCGTTTTGCCGGTCCTGCATGTAGCCGACGAGCTGGCCGTCCTCGATCAAAACCGTATTCTCACCCGGCGTGCCCTCGTCGTCGACGGTGATGGAGCCGCGCCGCTCGTCGATGGTCGCATCGTCCACGACCGTCACGCCCTTCGACGCCACCTGTTCGCCCATCAGGCCTGCGAAGGCGGACGTCTTCTTGCGGTTGAAATCTCCTTCCAACCCGTGCCCAACGGCCTCGTGCAGCATGACACCGGGCCAGCCGGGGCCGAGCACCACGTCGAAAGTTCCAGCCGGTGCGGGCACGGCTTCCAGATTGACCCTGGCCTGCCGCACCGCTTCGCCCACACATTCCTGCCAAGTGGCTTTGTCGATCAAGCGGCCCAGTTCATGTCGCCCGCCAACACCGAACGAGCCTGTTTCCTGCCGGTCCCCGCGACCGGCGACCACGGAAACATTCAGCCGCACCTGCGGGCGCACATCGCGCACCAGATGCCCGTCTGCGCGTAAAATTTCCACGATCTGCCATGAGGTTGCCAGTGACACCGAAACCTGCCGGACCTCCGGATCGAGCGAACGGGCATGGGCATCGATTTCCGCTAGGAGCGCTGCCTTCACCTCGAATGTGGGTTCCAGCAGCGGACTGAGATCGCCATAGCGGCGGGCATTGGTCGGCACGGGCGGTTCACCATAGGTTCCACCGTGACCGCTCGCCACCGCCCGCACCGCATCCGCCGCGCGCGATAGTGCTGCCAGCGACAGATCGCCCGCATGGGCATAGCCCGTCACCTCACCCGCGACCGACCGCAGGCCGAACCCGTGCCCGCTGCTATAAGTGCCGGATTTCAGCCTGCCGTTGTCGAAGACGAGACTTTCGTTCTCGCTCGACTCGAGAAACAGTTCGCCGTCATCGGCACCGGCGAGCGTATCGCCCAAAAGGCGTTCCAGCCGTGCGCGGTCGCAATCGAAGCGGTCGATCAGTGAGTCGCTCATATCGCTCCCCTACGGCAGCGCCGCGAAACCGTCCTTGAACCCGTTGAGATCGACCGGAATGCCGATTCCCTCTTCAGGTGAGGCGAAGATGATGAACGTCGCGCTCGTGCCGTCACGCATATTGTTGAGCAGATCGTCACGCAGAATGACCTCCGCAAAGCAGCCATCCGCCATGCAGCGCACGAAATAGGCGCGGCCTAGATCATTGCCGTCGATGTTGAGGCCCAGCCCGTTCGGCAGGATAACGCCAAGCGGGGCTAGTACCCGTAAGATGCGGGCCTTGTTGTCCGCGGTCTTCAGCACGACCACGGAAAGCCCGACTTCGGGCCGGTCTTCCGCCACCACGTTCTGCATCAGCGCGCATTGTTCGCTCGACGCACCGGCAGGCGTTTCGCAGATGATGTTCCACGCTCCGTATGCCTGCGGCGCGGTGGCCTGAGCGAATGCGCTGCGCGGCATGACCGACCAAAGCACCACGATGAAAAGCGCGGCAAGCGCGGCACAGCGGGAAAAATTGCGAATCATGGTTGCCATCGATGTTCCTCGGTCTCGGTCCGTTCTAGGCGGATGCTACGCAACGGGAAAGCGCTGCGGATTTTCCCACGGCCATCGGTGGCGAATGCGGCATGGCTGGGGCAGATGGCGGCTCTTTCCAGTCTCTCATTCAACGGGTGTGGCACAAAGACACCGGCTTGCGCCCCTCCTGTGGCGTCACGACGCTTGCGGGGCTTCGGCTGTTATGGTTCTACAGGCCCATATGACCGTACGCGTGGCTTGAATGTCGGCAGCGGTGAATTGAAAGAACGATGGAGTTTCGAATGATGGTTGCGAGCGGTTCGTTGGCTCGGCTGTATGGAATGTTGGCGGGGGCACTGGCCGCCACCCTCAGCAGCACCGTGGCCTTTGCGGCAGCGCCCTATGTGGGCAAGCCCGAAGATTGGCAGATGTATCATCAGGAAGCGGCGACGCCGGGTATGGAAGCCATCCATTCCTTTGACGTTCTGACGCTGTGGGTGATCGTGCCGATCACGCTGTTCGTCATGGGTCTGCTGGGCTGGGTGATGTTCCGTTACCGCGCCAGCAACCATCCGATTCCGGAAAAGACGACGCACAACACGCTCATCGAAGTCGTGTGGACGCTCGGTCCGGTTGCTATTCTGGTGTTTCTCGCCATTCCCTCGTTCCAGCTTCTGTCGTCCCAGTTCAATCCGCCGGAGCCGCCGGCGCTGACAATCAAGGCGACGGGCTATCAGTGGTACTGGAACTACGAATATCAGGACCCGACCGGCGTGCCGGAAGCGGGGGACGCGGCGCTGGCTGACAGCCCGACCGACCCGGTCGCCCCCGGCGGGGAAACCGCTGAAGCACTCGCCTACGACTCCCGTCCGATTGGTCTCCCCATTCTGGTTGGCGAAGCCGATGCGCAGGCCGAACGGGTTGCGCTCAACAAAACGGACCTCGAACTCTACCCGCGTCTGCTCGCCGTCGATAACGAACTTGTTGTGCCGGTGGGCAAGGTCGTGCGCGTCCTCGTCACCGCCGGTGACGTGATACACAACTTCGCCATGCCTGCCTTCGGTTTGAAGATGGACGGCTATCCAGGCCGCCTCAACGAAACCTTCTTCCAGGCGACCCGCGAGGGACTGTATTACGGGCAGTGTTCAGAGCTTTGCGGCAAGTATCACGCCTATATGCCAATCGGCATCCGTGTGGTGTCCGAAGCGCAATACGCTGCATGGCGCACGGCTGCTGCTACAGATGTGCAGGCCGCCAATGAATCGCTGGTCGCTTCCATCGAAGCCGCCATGAAAACGGGTGTCGATGTGGCCAACGCCGCCGACGCCGTGACACAGGACTGAGGATTTAGAGCATGGCTTACGGAGCAACCCACGACGGGGCACACGACGACCACAAGCCGGCCTTTTTCAAGCGCTGGTTCTATTCGACCAACCACAAGGACATCGGAACGCTCTATCTGGGCTTCGCGATTTTCGCAGGCATCTACGGCGGGCTGCTGTCGGTGATCATGCGGATGGAGTTGCAAGAGCCCGGCCTGCAGATATTTACCGATCCGCATGTCTACAACGTGTTCACGACCGGCCACGGCCTTATCATGATTTTCTTCATGGTCATGCCCGCGCTTATCGGCGGCTTCGCCAACTGGATGGTGCCGATCATGATCGGTGCGCCGGACATGGCTTTTCCGCGCATGAACAACATCTCGTTCTGGCTTCTGCCACCGGCGCTGATCCTGCTGACGATCTCCATCTTCATGCCGTCCGCTCCCGGTTCGTTGGGCGCAGGTAACGGCTGGACGATCTATCCTCCGCTATCAAACGCAGCCGCTTCGCCCGGCCCGGCGATGGACTTCGCTATTCTGGCGCTTCACGTGGCCGGTGCATCGTCCATTCTCGGTGCGATCAACTTCATCACCACCATCTTCAACATGCGTGCGCCGGGTATGACCCTGCACAAGATGCCATTGTTCGCCTGGTCGGTGCTCATCACGGCGTTCCTGCTGTTGCTGTCGCTGCCTGTTCTGGCCGGTGCCATCACCATGCTGCTGACGGACCGTAACTTCGGCACCACGTTCTTCGTGCCGGAAGGCGGCGGTGACCCGATCCTGTTCCAGCACCTGTTCTGGTTCTTTGGACATCCTGAAGTCTACATTCTGATCCTGCCCGGTTTCGGCATCATCAGCCACATCGTCTCCACGTTCTCCCGCAAGCCCATCTTCGGCTATATCGGCATGGCCTATGCCATGGTCGCCATCGGCGCGGTCGGGTTCATCGTGTGGGCGCACCATATGTATACGGTCGGCCTGTCGCTCAACACGCAGCGCTACTTCGTGTTCGCCACGATGGTGATCGCGGTGCCGACGGGTGTGAAGATCTTCTCATGGATCGCTACCATGTGGGGCGGTTCGATCAGCCTTCGCACACCTATGCTGTGGGCCATCGGCTTCATTTTCCTGTTCACCGTTGGTGGCGTAACGGGCGTGCAGCTGGCCAATGCCGGTCTCGACCGGTCCTTCCATGACACCTATTACGTGGTCGCCCACTTCCATTACGTGCTGTCGCTGGGCGCCGTGTTCGCCATCTTCGCGGCTTGGTACTACTGGTTCCCGAAGATGACGGGCTACATGTATAACTCGCTCATCGCGAAGACCCACTTCTGGGTGACCTTCGTCGGCGTGAACCTGATCTTCTTCCCGCAGCACTTCCTCGGCCTCGCCGGTATGCCACGCCGTTACGTGGACTATCCCGATGCCTTTGCGGGCTGGAACTTCGTGTCCTCGATCGGTTCCTACATCTCCGCGTCGCCGTGCTGATCTTCATCGCCGGTATCGTCGAAGCCTTCCGTGGCAAGCGGCTGGCGGGTGATAACCCGTGGGGCGAAGGCGCAACCACGCTGGAATGGCAGCTTCCATCCCCGCCGCCGTTCCACCAGTGGGAACAGCTGCCACGGGTGAAGTAACCCGGGTTGCTTGATACAATGAACGCAAACATCCTGCGGGAGAGCGAGCAGTCGCTCTCCCTCGCCACACCGGAAGACTACATCGCGCTGCTGAAACCGCGGGTCATGCGGTTGGTCGTCTTCACCGCAGTGACCGGCATGCTGCTGGCACCGGGTGAACTCAATATCGTAACGGCTGTCGTTGCCATACTCGCGATTGCCGTCGGTGCCGGTGCGTCCGGCGCACTCAACATGTGGTACGATGCCGATATAGATGCGGTGATGACCCGCACGATGAAGCGGCCGGTTCCAGCGGGCAAAGTAACCGCCGGTCAGGCACTTGCATTTGGCATGGTGCTGTCGGTTCTGTCCGTCATGACACTCGGGCTGCTGGTCAACTGGACCGCCGGCTTCTGGCTGGCCTTCACCATCTTTTTCTACGCTGTCATCTACACGATGGGCCTGAAACGGCGCACGCCGCAGAACATCGTTATTGGCGGTGCCGCAGGTGCTTTCCCGCCTATGATCGGTTGGGCTGTGACGACCGGTCAGGTTGGCATTGAAAGCCTTGTACTCTTCGCCATCATCTTCATCTGGACGCCGCCCCACTTTTGGGCGCTCGCCTTGTGGAAGATGCGGGATTACGACGATGCTCATGTGCCCATGATGCCCAACGCTCGCGGTGAAGTGTCCACCCGCAACCAGATGCTCGCTTATTCCGCGCTGCTGGTTCCGGTCACGATCGCACCTTGGGCGATGGGTTTTGCCTCACCCGTCTATGGCTTCATTGCTGCGGGTCTTGGCGGCTGTGTTTCTCTATTTGACGTGGCGTGTTTGGGCTATCGCAGGCAGTGACCCTAAACTTGCCGCCGAAAAACGCCTCTTTGCCTATTCGATTTTCTTCCTGTTTGCCGTGTTCGGTGCCCTGTTGGTCGAGTCGGTTTTGCGCCGTGGAGGTGTTCTGTGAGCGAAAAACTCGAAACGATCGAAGTCACTCCCGAAGCCGCGAAGGCGCAGCGGAAGCGCAATATTGCCATCGGCATCGCCCTCGCTCTGCTCGTCGTCGTGTTTTACGGCGCGACTCTGGTGAAGCTCGGGTCCAACCCACCTGAAATTCCCGGCAGCGTGGTGGTCGGGCAATGAGCGAGACAGTCGAACCCCGGCAGCAGCCGATTTCCGACAACCGCAAAATTCGCGTTGCTGTTCTTTGCGCCGGGATGACGGTCGCCATGCTGGGCATGTCCTATGCTGCCGTTCCACTATATCAGTTGTTTTGCCAGGTAACGGGTTACGCCGGAACTACCCAGCGCGCAGATGACACAAGCGGCAATGTGTTGGATCGCACGATCATCGTCCGCTTTGATGCCAACATCGATAACCGTTTGGACTGGGATTTCGCTCCCAAACAGCGCGATGTGACACTACCCATCGGTGCGAAGACGCAAGTTATGTATCGCGCGGAAAATAAGGGTACTTCCGGCTCGTTCGGCACTGCCACCTTCAATGTCTCTCCGCCGCAGGCCGGGGCATATTTCAACAAGATCGAATGCTTTTGCTTCACAGAGCAATATCTTGCTGCCGGTGAGGCAATGGACATGCCGGTCGTTTTTTTTGTCGATCCCGAAATCGTCGATGACCCGCTGTTGAAAGACCTCGACGCGATCACGCTTTCCTACACGTTTTTCGAGGACGAGACCGCCAGTCGCGACGCGGAAACCGCTCGGCTCAATAAGGTGAACAATACCAAACTTTAGGCCCCGCCAATCGGCATGAGGCTTTGAAACAAAAACGTCACGGCCTATACAGGCCAGCAGATGCACCGAAAGCCCGATAGGGTTTCGTACCAACGGTAAGAACTGGACCCGATATGGCCGACGCTTCCTCCAAGAACCATGATTATCACATCATCGACCCAAGCCCGTGGCCTCTGATCGGTTCTATTGGTGCCCTTGTAATGGCGGTCGGTGCCATTGCCTGGATGCAGGGATTGAAGGGCGCAGATTTCAGCCTGCTTGGCCTTCCCATGACAGGCCCGTGGGTCTTCATCATCGGTCTCCTTATCGTACTTTACACCATGTATGGCTGGTGGGCCGATACGGTGAAGGAAGCGCATGAGGGGCACCACACGCGCGTGGTTTCCATTCACCTGCGCTACGGTATGATCATGTTCATTGCCTCGGAAGTGATGTTCTTCGTCGCATGGTTCTGGGCATTCTTCGACGCGGCGCTTTATCCCGATGAAGCCATTCAGGTTGCCCGGCAGGCCTATACAGGCGGCACATGGCCACCACAGGGCGACGAGGTTCTGGACCCGCTCCACTTCCCGTTGTTCAACACGATCACGCTGCTGCTTTCCGGCACGACGGTCACATGGGCGCACCACTCGTTGCTGAAGGGCGACCGTCAGGGGCTGATCTGGGGCCTCGCGCTTACAGTCATTCTCGGCGTTCTGTTCAGCTTCGTGCAGGCATACGAGTATGCGATCGCCCCGTTCGAGTTCAAGAATTCGCTCTACGGCGCGACGTTCTTTATGGCGACAGGCTTCCACGGCTTCCACGTAATTATCGGCACGATCTTCCTTGGCATTTGCTGGGTCCGCGCTGTTCGTGGCGACTTCACGCCCAAACAGCATTTTGGCTTCGAAGCCGCCGCTTGGTATTGGCACTTCGTCGATGTGGTGTGGCTGTTCCTGTTCTTCGCCATGTATATCTGGGCGTCGACCGGAGCCACAATCTACGCGCACTAGACAAGTGTCGTCCTATCCTCCGTTAGACCCCGTTCCCACCGGCTTGCGTGGCCGGTGTCCTCGCTGTGGTGAAGGGCACCTCTACAAAGGCATCCTCACGGTCCGGGACAAGTGCGAAGCGTGTGACCTACCGTTCGAGTTCGAGGATTCGGGCGACGGTCCCACCGTCTTCATCATCATGGCACTTGGTTTCTTGGTTCTGGGAAGCGCGTTGTGGCTGGAGTTCACCTATCTTCCGCCCGGCTGGGTTCATTTTCTCATCTGGCCGTTGATGATCGTCGCCATCGGTCTTACCGGCCATACGCGCTGTGAAGGGAGCGTTGATTGCCCTGCAATATGCAAACGATGCCGCACCCGGTCGTCTTGATCGCTAGACCGATAGTCCTCATCTCCACACCATGAAACTGTCGAACATCATTCTGGCTACGTGCATCGCAGCCGGGTTTGCCTTCCTGTGTGGACTTGGATTCTGGCAGATTGATCGGCTTCATTGGAAGCAGTCTCTGATGGAGCGGGTCGAGACAGGTCTGTCGCGTCCGCCGATAGGGGTCGGACGAAATTCTTGCTGAGGTTCAGGCACGACGGGATATCGAGTATCGCCCGATGCAGGCCAAGGGGGTCTTCCGCCACGATAAGGAAGCCCACTACTTTGCAACCTACAACGGAGCATCGGGATATTTCGTCTACACCCCCCTGCTCATCGGGGACGGGTCCAACCTGTTGGTGAACCGTGGGTTCGTGCCGATGGAGCGCAAGGAACCGGAAACGCGCCTGGAAGGACAGGTCGAGGGTGTTGTGATCGTCGAGGGTCTCGCCCGTTCCAACCAACAGGTTAAGCCAAACATGTTCGTGCCGAACAACGATGCAACCGCCAATGTGTATTATTGGAAGAACGTCAACCAGATGTCGTGGCAGGGGCTGAATAAAATGGAAGATCGCATCATGCCGTTCTTCCTCGATGCCGATGCGACTATCGTGGCGGGGCAGGGTGCCCCGATCGGCGGCGTGACGCGGATCACTTTTTCAAATTCCCACCTGCAATACGCGATCACGTGGTTCGGCCTCGCCGCGGCATTGCTCGGCGTCGGAGGCACCTTCCTGTGGCGGCGAATAACGGCTAGTCCTGCGCCATGAGCACCCAGCCCCAAGCCACCCTGCGCCTATGCGGCCCGCGCGGTTTCTGCGCGGGTGTGGACCGTGCCATTCAGATCGTCGTGCTGGCGCTGAAGAAATACGGCGCGCCGGTCTATGTCCGTCACGAAATCGTCCACAATCGATATGTGGTCGAAGGGCTGGAGACGATGGGGGCCGTTTTCGTGGAAGATCTCGCGGAAGTGCCCGAGACCGACCAGCCGGTCATCTTTTCCGCCCACGGCGTACCGAAATCGGTTCCTGCTGACGCGCGGGCGCGGAACATGCTGTATCTCGACGCAACATGCCCGCTCGTGTCCAAGGTTCATAAACAGGCCATGCTGCATGAGCGGCGCGGACGGCGTGTGCTGCTTATCGGCCATCGCGGCCATCCGGAAGTTGTCGGCACGATGGGGCAGCTTGAGCCCGGTGCAGTGACGTTGCTGGAAACCCGCGAGGATGTGACGGCGCTCAATGTGACTGCCGGTGAGACGGGCGCGGGTTTGGGATTCGTGACGCAGACGACCCTTTCCGTTGATGACACGGCTGACATCATCGACGCATTGAGATCACGGTTTCCCGACATCAACGCACCGTCAGCGGAAAGCATCTGTTACGCGACGACCAACCGGCAGGAGGCCGTCAAGGCGGCCGCTCCCGGCACGGATTTGTTCCTGGTGGTCGGTGCGGAGAACTCGTCTAATTCCAAGCGGCTGGTGGAGGCCGCGCTTAGGGCCGGAGCGCAGCGGCGGCGCTGGTTGCCGATGTGTCCGCAATCGACTGGACGATGGTGCCGGAAGGGCCGTTGACGATCGGCCTTTCGGCAGGTGCCTCCGCTCCGGAAGTGCTGGTGGAAGCCATTATCGAAGCGTTTCGCACCCGCTACCAGCTTTCCGTCGAACTGGCGACAACCACCGTGGAAGACGAGGAGTTTCTCGTCATGCGCGAATTGCGCTCTGTGCCGCTGGATGCCGCCGACATGGCGTTCGTGAACGGGCCGGTCGTCAAGCCGGCAGCGGCCTGACATTCCGTGGCGGTCTATACGGAAGTTTCCGACACCGCGCTCGCCGGCTTTTTGCGCGGATATGATCTCGGTGATGTGACCGCCTTCAAAGGCATTGCCGGGGGTGTGGAGAACACCAATTACCTGCTTCGAACCACGACCGGCAGCTACATTCTCACCCTGTATGAAAAGCGCGTGGCCGAGGCTGACCTGCCGTTCTTCATGGAGCTGATGGACCATCTGGCCGGTCGCGGCTTTCCATGCCCGCGACCTGTGGTTGATCGAAGTGGACAGGCTCTCGGCCGCCTTGAAAGCCGTGCCGCTGCACTGGTGACGTTTCTCGATGGCGTGGACACATCGTCCCCCTCGACCGACCAATGCTATCAGGCGGGCGCAGGCATGGCACGTATGCACGCGCTTGCACACGGTATGACCTTGAGCCGCGCCAACGCGCTTTCCCCGTCAGGCTGGCCACCGCTGCTGAAGACGGCGACGGACGGTGCCGATAGCATCGAGCGCGGCCTTACGGACCTGATGGCCGGCGAGATGAACGATCTTGGATCCCGATGGCCGCAAAACATGCCAACCGGCGTCATTCACGCTGATTGGTTTTGCGACAACGTGTTCTTTCTCGACGGCAAACTTTCCGGCGTCATCGACTTCTATTTCGCCTGTAATGATTTTCTCGCCTACGATCTCGCCATCGCAATTAACGCATGGGCCTTCGATAAGAAGGCCGTGTTCTATCCCGAACGCTCGGCGGCCTTGATCGCAGGCTATTGCAGTGAGCGACAACTATCGGACCATGAAATTGAGGCTTTGCCCGTGCTGTGCCGTGGGGCGGCTTTGCGGTTTCTGCTGACCCGCGTGAACGATTGGCTTGACGTGCCCGCCGACGCTCTCGTCATTCCCCACGACCCGAAACCGTTTTCCGCACGTTTGCGGTTTCACCAGCGGGTTTCAGGTCCGGAGGTCTATGGCGCGTGAAAAAGACCGTTGAAATCTGGACCGACGGGGCCTGTTCCGGCAATCCCGGCCCGGGCGGATGGGGCGCACTCATCCGCTACGGCGAGCACGAGCGGGAATTGTGCGAAGGCGCGCGGGAAACCACCAATAACCGTATGGAATTGATGGCGGCAATCGAGGCGCTGAATGCGCTGAAGGAGCCTTGCGCCGTCACCCTGCATACGGATAGCCAATACGTGAAGGGTGGCATTACAGGCTGGATACACGGCTGGAAGAAGAACGGCTGGCGCACGTCAGCGAAAAAGCCCGTGAAGAATGACGAGCTTTGGAAAGCGCTGGACCAAGCCGTGACGCGCCACGATGTCGATTGGCGCTGGGTCAAAGGCCATGCCGGACACGCGGAAAACGAGCGTGCCGACGAGTTGGCGCGCATGGGCATGGCACCCTACAAGCCGGGCTGATCCGAGCCCGGCTTGAGGTTTCGTCTTATAGCTGCCCCAGCATAGTTGCGGCACCGCTGGTGTCGGCCTCACCGGGATTGGGTTCTACGTTCAGTTCCTGCACCACACCGTCCTTGACCAGCATCGAATAGCGCTTTGAGCGCACGCCCATGCCGTGGGCGGACATGTCCATTTCCAGGCCGATGGTCTTGGCGAAGTCCGCAGCGCCATCGGACAAATAGACGATCTTGCCCTTGCCCTTCGTCTGCTGTGCCCAAGCCTCCATGACGAACACATCGTTGACGCCGGTGACCGCAATCGTATCGACGCCCTTTTCCTTCATCGCATCGTAATGCTCCAAAAAGCCGGGCAGGTGGTTCTGATGGCAGGTGGGCGTGAAAGCACCGGGCACTGCGAACAGAACGACGGTTTTGCCGTCGAATAGCTCTGTAGTGGAAATCTTGATCGGCCCGTCGCTGCCCATCGAAACAAATTCGTGTGCGGGAATGGTGTCGCCTTTGGAAATGCTCATCGGTCGTCTTTCGCTTGCATGAAGTGTTGCGGCACCATGTGAATCCCCGCAGCAGGCGTCAAGCCGCTGATTCAGGGCAGGGTGACGATCACGCCGTCATCGTCAGCAACGACCAACGCGCGCTGCGCCGCAACCGCGTGTGGTGGCAGCCTGAATGTCGCTGTTCCATTCCCCACTTGTTCGGCCTCGACAGGTGAGCCTCTATCGAGGTCGAACCAGAATGCTTTGGTTGCGGTCGACGTAAGATTTACAGTCGCAATGCCGCTCTCTTGATCGACGCTCGTTACTGTAATTTCCGCCGGGTCGACTGAAGGCAGACGCGCCCGGGCGTCAGCGAAAATCCGCTGCTCCTCGGCGTTGCTCTGGGCGCTGCCGTCCAGATCGACCTTCAAATTGAACTGCACCGGAACGCAGATATCGGCGCAGATGCCCACCAAACCCGATGCGTGGAGTGCTTTGAGTGATCCGGCTCCGTTGATGTCGATCGGGAACGCCACGTCCCGTTTGTAACCGGCAGCCCATCCGGCCCCGTCGCTGAAAGCTGTCGGCACCGGATAATGGATGGTCGTTTGCGATCCGGCAGGCAGGGCGCTGCCGAACGGATCGATGGCAAATACGATATGCGGCGGCACACCGGACGATCCCGGCACCTTCCAGTAGGTCTTCCAGCCATCTTCCAACGCGATCTGGAATGCGGCTTCGATCCGGCCTGCGCCCAGGTCTCGCGCAACAAGCCGCAGCTTCGCACCTGACGTTGCCAGCCACTCGGAACTGGCTGAATGGGCGGTTGGCGGAAGCCAGATCAAAAGAAATGCAAGGATGTATTTCATATGACCAACGATAAGGCCGCAATGGTTGCGATACGATGGAGGCGTTCTCATTTATGCGTGACCACCCTGCCACCGCACGATAGGCTCGCCTCATGCAAAAACGACCGTCGATACCGTCTGAGCCAGCGGCGCAGCGCAGCACGCTCGATCTGCGCGGCCATTTTCTCATCGCTATGCCCGGCTTGCGCGACGACCGTTTTG
The DNA here is from genome assembly GCA_963841615.1 of uncultured Alphaproteobacteria bacterium. Lineage (GTDB taxonomy): Bacteria > Pseudomonadota > Alphaproteobacteria > Rhizobiales > Rhizobiaceae > Pseudahrensia. Next base: position 67,329 of record CAWJDI010000006.1, read on the forward strand.
CACGGTCGGTGGTGCTGGTCTGTTCTCACTCCGATGAAGGCGCAATGGGGTTTGTGCTGAACAAGCGCGTCGTCACGCCGACTTTCATGGAGATTCTGGAGGAACTCGACCTCGACATGGAAATCGCCCGCCAAAAGCGTGTTCGGTCCGAGATCGATGTGTTCTCAGGCGGACCGGTGGAGCAGGGCCGGGGCTTCGTCATCCACACGCTCGACTATGGCTCGCCCGGCACGACCCGCGTTGGTGATTTAGGCGGTGTGACTGCGACACTTGATGTGTTGCGCGCTCTGTCCGGCCCGCACCCTCCGCAAAAGTCGATCGTTGTGTTGGGCTATTCCGGCTGGAGCGCCGGACAGCTGGAGCAGGAACTCGCGCAAAACGCGTGGCTGACGGTGCCTGCCACGCCGAAGTTGCTGTTCGATACGGCATACGATTCCCGCTACACGGCGGCGCTGGCGACGCTTGGTGTGTCGGAGGAAATGCTGTCGTCGCAGGCCGGGAATGCCTGATCAGCGGTTCGCGCGATCCAACTTGAGGGCGCGGCTGGTGCTGGTCGCGTTCATTGGTTCGCCAAAGACAAACCCCTGACCGTATTCGCAGCCAAGCTGCAGCAATTCGAGAGCGTCGTTCTCATCTTCTGCGCCTTCTGCGACGACTTCCATGCCGAGATCGTGCGCCATACCGACGATAGAGCGCAAAATCACCGGTCGCCCGACGCCTTCACGGCTGGTCACGAAGGACCGGTCGATCTTGATGGTATCAAACGGGAATCGCATCAGCTGGGAAAGCGAGGAGTAGCCGGTGCCGAAATCGTCCATCGACAAGCCCGTTCCCAGATCACGGATTTCCTGAAGAATGCGGCTTGATTGCTCCGGGTTTTCCATCACGAGCGACTCGGTCAGTTCCAGTTTCAGCGTGCCATGGGGCACCTTCGTCTCCTCCAGAACGGCTTTCACATCGTTGACGAGATCGTGGCGCAGCAGCTGGCGGCTGGAAATGTTGACGGAAACGAACAGCGACGTGTCGTCATAAAGCTGGTGCCATTGCGCTAGATCTTGCGCGGCACGTTGCATGATATGGTGGCCGAGACGACCAATCAGGCCATTGCGTTCGGCCAGCGGAATAAACTCCGCCGGGCTGATCGTGCCACGCTGCGGGTGATTCCAGCGCATGAGGGCTTCGAGACCGGCGATGTGGTTTGTCTCAAGCCGGACGATCGGCTGGTAATAGACGTCGATTTCCGCGCGTTCCAACGCGGTTTCGAGGTCTTTTTCCAGTTCGCCGGACGCGCCCAGATGAGTGCGGAAGGCGGGGCGGAACGGCTCTATACGCCCGCCACCGGCGCGCTTTGCCTGCATCATCGCCAGTTCCGCATCGTGCAGCAGGCCTTCGGGCGAACTCTGGTCCGCCGACCATGTGACGAGCCCGATGGAAGCGGAAATGAGCAATTCCTGCTTCGAGAACGTGACAGGCGCCTTTAGCGCGCGCTGCAGGGCATCGGCGAAGACAGCAATCCGCTCCGGCTCGGACTCTGATAGCAACAGCAGCCCGAACCGCTCGCCTCCCAGCCGCGCCAGCGCGTCGTGGCCCTTGAGCAGCCGCGACATGCGCCGCGCAACCGTCATCAGTATGGAATCCTCTACCGACAGCTCGAACCCTTCGTCGGCATCCTCGAACCCGTCGAGGTCGATCATAAACAGCGTCGGCCGCAGCCCCTTGTTGCTTCCCGCCAGCGAGATTGCGCTTTTCAGTCGGTCGTTGAACAGTTCCGAATTGGGCAGGCCGGTAACGTTGTCATAGACAGCGTCCTGCAACAGTCTTTGCTGTGAAACGCGCGCGCTCGTCACGTCGCTCAACGTGCCGACGCAGCGCAACACTTCGCCATCGGAGCCGATGACAGGCCGCGCGCGCAGGCTGAGCCAGTGGTATTGGCCGCCCTTGCCACGAAGGCGAAAGTCTTGCTCGATACGGCCCCGGCGGTGGTCTAACACGACGTCCAGGCAGGCCTTGAACCGGTCCCGGTCCTGCGGGTGGATAAGGTCGCTCCATTTCGAGGGAGACCCGGAAAGCGCGTCGGGTTCCAAACCCATAATGGCAGCCACCTCGGGCCCGACGATCAGTTCGTCCCGGTCGACATCCCAATCCCACACGGAATCGCCAGCGCCAACCAGCGCCAGCGCCTGCCGCTCCATATCGCTCACCAGCCCCTGATTGACCCCACCGCCAGCGAAGGCATGCTGCATCACGGTGAACGAGACCAGCAACACGATCAGCACCAGCCCGCCGCCGAGGGCGGGTTGGATGATGTCGTTATCGAGTTGCCCCGTGACTGTCATCCACCCGCCGACGACCCATACGCCGAACAATATCCATGTGGGCACCAGCAGCACCGCGCGGTCGAAGCCGCCAATGGCCATTCGCACGATCAGCAACAGGCCGAGTGCCGCCGTCATGGTGATGGAAACCCGCGCCAGTCCCGTCGCTTCCGATGGTGCCACGGCTGTGATGGCCACCAATACTCCGAGCGCCACCAGCCACAGGAAAACGAGATAGCTGTAGCGCACATTCCAGCGGTTTAAGTGCAGATATGCCCACAGAAACAGCACAAGCGAAGCGGCCAGAAACACTTCCGTTCCGGCGCGATAGATGTTCAGCGCCTCGGGATCGACAGTGACGATCTTGGTGATAAACCCGAAATCGACCGACACGTAAGCCAGCACCGCCCAAGCCAGCGCTGCCGTGGCCGGAAACATAATTGACCCTTTGACCACGAAAAGGATGGTGAGGAACAGCGCCAGAAGACCGGCAATACCAAGGACGATACCGCTGTAGAGCGACGTGGAATTGACGGCATCCTTGTAGGCGTCGGGCTCCCAAAGCGTAAGCTGCGGCACGTCCGGGCGCGTCAGTTCCACAACGAAGGTGACGACTGTTTCAGGGTTAAGTGTGATGCGGAAGATGTCCGCATCCTGAGCCGGTTGCCGGTCGAGTGCAAAGCCTGCCGATGGCGTGATCGACACGAGCCGGGCATGGCCCATTTCGGGCCAGAACAGACCGGAGCCCGGCAGGCGGAAATGCGGCGCGACGATCAAGCGGTCGATCTGTTCGGTGGACGGGTTGGCCAGCGCGAAGGCGAGCCAGCCACCCGCGCCCGTTTCGCTTTCGGACCGCACCTCGATACGGTTGACGACGCCGTTTGCGTCCGGTGCAGCGGTGACGCTGATGCCGTTACCGTCGACTTGATAGCTTTCCGTAACATTGGTCAGGTCGATGGCCGGAACGTTGCCCGACACATCCACCGGCTCCAGCGCCACGGCCTGCGTTGCGGCCAAAACCAGGATAACGAGGGCGCAGCACAGTCTTCTCAAAACGCCCGATACCAATCCGAATGCCATACACTGTGCCCCATCCGGCGCGATGAAACCCGTTCACGCGGAAAATGCCTGTCTAGGCCACGGTCAGTCGCTTGCCAATCGGGCGAAGAGATGGTGGTCGCGCCATTGCCCTGCAATCTGCAGATATGAGCGGGCGATACCCTCCTGCTGGAACCTGTTGCGAAGCAGAACCCGTCGCGACGCCTCGTTCTCCGGCAACGTTGCGGCCTCAATGCGGTTAAGTCCAAGGCGGGCGAACGTATCGTTGCAAACGGCACCGACCGCCTCCGTCATAATGCCTTGTCCGGCATGGGGATGGCCCATCCAGTAGCCCAGCGTTGCCGAGAGCGAGACCTTGCGGCGGATGTTTCCAAGCGCCAGACCACCGGCGAGAGTGCCGTCGTGCATGAAGATAAACCACGGCAGTGCCCACCCGCCGGTGATGTCCGATTGCTGCCGCCGCATGATCGCGCGCCATGACTGTTTGGAAAGTTCGTCATCCGTCCATCGCGGCTCGAACGGTTGCAGGAAGCTGGAGCTTTCCGTGCGCAAGGCGGCCCATTGATCGAAATCACCCGGTTCAGGCCGTCTCAGGATGAGTCTATCCGTGGTGAGGAATGCCGGCCCCTCGTGGGCTTCCGAGAACTTGAGTAGCCTCACGTGCAAGCTTTAACCGGCGGCGCTCGAAGAAGCGCGGACATGCAGCATCTCGCCCAGCGCATCGCGCGTGGGCAGCCCGTCGATAGGGCCGATGGCGGCAATGGTCGGCGGTGCGTTGGTGAACAGATTACCCGCAAGTTCGCGCATCCGCTCAACGGTCAACGCGGCCAACCGCTCCATCAGTTCCTCGTTGCTCACCAATCGCCCGAACAGCAGCTGCTGCCGTGCGATCTGGCCCGCCCGCGCGCCCGGGCTTTCCAGCGCCATGAGAAGGCTCGCGCCAATTTGTGCCCGCGCCCGGTCGAGTTCTTCCTGCGAAATCGTATCGGCGCAGCGCAGCAATTCCTCGCATAACACGGACATCAGTTCCGACACATCGCCTGCCTCGGTTGCGGCGTGAATGCCGAATGTGCCGGTGTCGGAGAAGGCCCAATGAAAGGCGTAGATCGAATAGCAAAGCCCGCGTTTTTCGCGCACTTGCTGGAACAGGCGGGACGACATGCCCCCGCCCAAAAGCGTGGAAAGCACGGAACTAGCGTAATAATCCTTCGCCTGATAGGCGCGCCCCTCGAAGCCAAGCACGATCTGCGCTTCCTGCAACGGCCTGTCCGAGCGACTTTCACCGCCGGAATAATGCCCAGCCTCCGGCTCCCCCACATCCTCGGAGGGCAGTTTGCTTAACAGCTTTTCGGTTTGCGCTACGATCGCGTCGTGGTCCACCGCGCCCGAAGCGGATAGCACCATGTTCGAGCCATGGTAATGGTCCTGCAAATAGCCGCGTAGACCATCTGCGTTAAAACTGTTGACGGAATCCGGTGTGCCCATGATGGGGCGCCCGAGAGCTTGGTCGGCGAAAGTGGCAGATAGATAATCGTCGAAGACCACGTCTTCCGGCGAATCCTGCGCCGCGCCTATTTCCTGCTGGATGACATGCTGCTCACGCTCCAGTTCGGTCGGGTCTATGACAGAGTCGTTCAGAATATCGGACAGAAGATCAATGGCCAGCGGGACGTCATTCTTCAGAACCCGCGCATAAAACGAGGTAGTCTCGGTGCTGGTTGCCGCGTTCAACTCGCCACCGACACGCTCGATGGCCTCGGCGATTTCCAGCGCAGAACGGGAGCCTGTGCCCTTGAACGCCATGTGTTCCAGAAGGTGCGAAATGCCGTGTTGATCGGCACGCTCGTCCCGCGATCCAGCCCGCACCCAGATGCCGAGCGAAGCGCTCTCCAGATGGTCCATCCTGTCAGTCATGACAGTCAGCCCGTTGGCAAGGGTCGATGTGCGGATGTCCCGATTCGGGCTTATGCTTGGCTGTGTGGATGGGACTGTGTGCAGGCTGCTTTTCATATCAAGCGCCTCCCAACGCATTTTGGGGCAAACCCCACCTATTTCCCCGCGCGCGTGTTGCGGGCGATGTAAGCTTCCACCGCGGCAGGGTCGTTGGGCAGCACTGTGAAGCGTTCGTTGCCCGCCATCAAGTCCCGGCTTCGTTCCGGCAGGGAAGGGCGTACGGTGCAGGCCGCTTCCACAGCATCGGGAAATTTTGCCGGATGAGCGGTCGCCAGCACCACCATCGGCGACGATGATGGGGTTAGGGTTCGCGCGACGTGCAGACCGACAGCGGTATGCGGGTCAAGCAGCATTTCGGCGTCGGCATGAACGGTGCGGATCGTATCAATCACCGCATCCTCATCGGCCCGTCCGGCCGAGAAATGCGTGGCGATTTCGGAGCGCACATCATCCCGAAGTTCAAAGGCACCGGACTGTGCCAGCGAGCCGAGATTGGCGCGCACCATCGCTGCATCGCGCCCCGATGCTTCGAACAGCAGGCGTTCGAAATTGGACGACACCTGAATGTCCATGCTCGGCGATGTGGTGGCATGGACGCCTGCCGTTTCGTAGCGCCCTGTTTCCAGTGTCCGCACCAGAATGTCGTTGGAATTGGTTGCGATCACCAGTTTGTCGATCGGCAGCCCCATCCGCATGGCCGCGTAGCCTGCAAAGATGTCCCCGAAATTGCCCGTCGGCACGGTGAACGAGACCGTTCGCTGTGGGGCACCAAGCGCTAAAGCCGAAGTGAAATAATAGACGATCTGGGCCATGATCCGGCCCCAGTTGATTGAGTTCACGCCCGACAGCCGGTTGGCGTCGCGAAACGCATGGTGGTTGAACATGCCCTTCACCAGCGCCTGACAATCATCGAACGTGCCTTCGATGGCGAGCGCGTGGACATTGGCATCCTTCACGCCTGTCATTTGCAACCGTTGAACGTCCGACACCCGCCCGTGCGGAAACAGGATGAAGATGTCGGAATGGTCGCGACCCTTGAAGGCGCTGATCGCCGCTCCGCCCGTGTCACCGGACGTCGCACCCACCACGGTCATCCTCTCGCCGCGTTCTTGCAAAATGTGGTCTACGATACGCGCCAGACAGCTGCATCGCCACGTCCTTGAATGCCAGTGTCGGTCCGTGAAACAGTTCCAGCAGCCATTCGTTCGGCCCGCTTTGCACCAGTGGCGCGACTGCCGGATGGGTAAAGGTGCCATAGGCATCGTCGACCATGCGCGCGAAGGCCGCTTCGTCGATTTCACCGCCCAGAAAAGGCGTCAGAACCGCTTTGGCGACTTCGCCATAGGGCTTGCCTACAAGAGCCTCCAGATCGGCTTGCGAAAATTGCGGCCATGTTTCCGGCACATACAGACCACCATCGCGCGCCAACCCGGCAAGGATAGTGTCGCAAAAGCCAAGGTCCGGCGCTTCGCCGCGTGTGCTGATGTATTTCATGGGAACCGTTTTGGCCCGGATGTGGGGTGTGCCGCGTGCGGGTTGTTAAACCGGTGGCCACTGGTGTCAAACCGCGACGCGCGAATCCTGCAGACGATCACTCGCCACGCCTGCGCCGCTTTGCTAGGACAGTAGGCGTGTATCGGGTTTGATCGTGTCTGGAGTTCCCATGAAACTGCGTCTTTTGCTTGCGGTGTCCGCAACCAGCCTGCTGGCCGCCTGCCAATCGGTCGGTGATGGTGACGGCGTTCTCGGCAGTGCTGCCGACCCAGCCCAACAGCAGGCGGTGGCCGTGCAGGAGGGCCGCAACCCGAACGCGAATCTGCGCCAGATCAATACGCAGAACGCTTTATCCGATTACTGCCCGAGCATCGTCATTCGTTCAGGAACCGAAACCTATCGCGTGGCGAGCGCGGGCGCCGATACAAGCAACGCGGCTGATATCCGCTATCAGGCCACGATCACCAAAGCCGCGCGCGAATGCCAGTATGTTGGTCAGGAATTGCGTATCCGCGTGGGCGCGCGGGGCCGTGTTATCACCGGCCCAAAGGGCGGCCCGGGAACGGTGGAACTGCCCATCCGCGTTGCCGTGCAGGAGGGCGATTGCTCCCGCCATTTCCGGTTGGAACGGCAGCAGGCGACGATCGCGGGCGGCTCCGGCTTTGCAGCGTTCGAGTTCGTTGATGATACGATCGTCATGCCGGCCCCAACCGCCACGAATGTGCGGATATTCGTTGGTTTCGACGAAACATCGGGCGCTGAACCGAGCGCAGCCAGCTGCGTTTGACGCGCCCTTAAGCAAATATTCACCGCGCCCGGTAACTCTACGGCAAGCCTGATTTTGTTTTGCGTACGGGTTCCAGATGCCAATTACCAATGCTGCCGCCAAGCGGTCAATTTCCCCTGCCCAGGCCAATCCGGCCTGGCTTGATTCCATCATCAAGGGCGACTGCGTTGCCGCCCTGTCCAAGCTGCCGGAAAATTCGGTGGACGTGGTGTTCGCCGACCCGCCCTATAATCTCCAGCTTGGCGGAGACCTGTCGCGGCCCGACCAATCGAAGGTCGATGCCTGCGACGACCATTGGGACCAGTTCGACACGTTCGAAGCCTACGACGCTTTTACCCGCGCCTGGCTGCTGGCCGTGCGCCGTGTGCTAAAACCCAACGGCACGATCTGGGTCATCGGCTCCTACCACAACATCTATCGCGTTGGCTCGATTCTCCAGGACATGGAGTTCTGGATCCTGAACGACGTGGTGTGGCGCAAGACGAACCCTATGCCCAACTTCCGTGGCCGCCGGTTCACCAACGCCCACGAGACGATGATCTGGGCTTCGCGAGATGCTGACGCCAAGGCCTATACGTTCAACTACGACGCCATGAAAATGGCCAACGACGACGTGCAAATGCGCTCCGACTGGGTTTTCCCCATCTGCAATGGCGGTGAACGGTTGAAAGGTGCAGACGGCAAGAAGGTCCATCCGACACAGAAGCCGGAAGCGTTGCTGCACCGCGTGCTGATGTCGTCCACCAAACCCGGCGATGTGGTTCTCGACCCGTTCTTCGGCACCGGCACGACCGGTGCGGTCGCCAAGAAAGCTGGGCCGTCATTTCGTCGGCGTGGAGCGGGAGCAGGATTATATCGACGCGGCACAGGCCCGCATCGACGCGATCGAACCGGAAAAGGCGGCCCATCTCGTCGTCACCACCGGCAAGCGCGCCGAACCCCGCGTGCCGTTTGGAACTATGATCGAAACCGGCCTGATAAATGTCGGCGACGTGCTGAGCGATTCCAAAAAGCGCTGGAAGGCGACCGTGCGCCTCGACGGGTCTTTGCAATACGAAGGCAAGGCCGCATCCATCCACAAGACCGGGGCGCTCGTGCAAGAATTGGACGCCTGCAATGGCTGGACGTTCTGGCACATAGATAAGGGCAATGGCTTCGAGCCGATCGACGCCCTGCGGACGATCTACCGCGAACGGCTCGGTAGCGCCGCCTGAACGGCGGTCTGAATCACCTTGCGAAAAAGTGTGGGTAACGTGTTGAAATCACGTTCCCACCAGCCTTGCATCTCTGGCTGAACATGAACTGTCCAGACTTCCAGTTCCAGATGAAAATGGGTGAACGTATGCCGCACGGTTCCGGCCCTTTGCCAGTCCGCATTGAAGGGTGCCGCACCAAACCCCGTCTCGCCATCGGCCTGTGACGACCAGTCGCTCGAAGGCACCGCTGCCGTTCCGCCGAGTAGTCCTTTCCCCGCGCGCCGGATGCACCAGACGGCATCACCTTGTGTTGCAACAAAGGCTGCGCCGACACGCACCGGCTTGACTTTCTTGGCGGGTTTGACGGGGTAATCTTCCTGCGTGCCAGAGGCGAAGGCTCGGCATCCATTTGAAACCGGACACAGCGCACAGATCGGCTTGCGCGGTGTGCAGATCGTCGCGCCCAGATCCATCATGGCTTGCACGAAATCACCGGGCCGGTCGGCGGGCGTTTCTACCGCCATGAACGACCGGCATACCACTTTCGCTTTCGGCAGCGGCGTCGCGTCTGCGGTGAACCGCGTCACGACCCGTTCGATATTGCCGTCGACCACTGGTGCCGGTTTGCCAAACGCGATGGCGGCGATAGCAGCGGACGTGTAATCGCCGACGCCGGGAAGCGCGAGCAACGCTTCCTGCGTGTCGGGAAACTCGTCCGTCCATTTCAGTTGCAACAAGATCGGCACACGCTTTCAAATTGCGTGCCCGCGAATAGTAGCCAAGCCCCGCCCATGCGGCCATGACGTCTTCGCTGCTGGCGGCCGCCAGATCGCCAACGCTCGGCCAGCGGATGATGAATTTCTCGAAATAGGGAGCCACCGCAACCACCGTTGTCTGTTGCAGCATGACTTCCGACAGCCACACATGGTAAGGCTCTGCACGATCAGCCGACCCCGGCGGTTTTCGCCACGGCAAGGTCCGGGCGTGCCGGTCGTACCAGCCGAGCAGATTATCGCTGAATTTTGACATGCCGCACGGGTGGCGCGGACGGGAGGAGAAGGCAATGGCAAAACCGAACTCCTCGTCATCCAAGGGGCGCTCATACAGTGCTCGAACGGTGGGCGATCTGGCGGGCAAACTCCTCAATCCGGTCATTGAACAACGCGCAGGCATGACGCTGGACATCCTTGCTCAATGGCCGGAAATTGCAGGCGCAGGCATGACGGCGTGGTCGCGACCCGAAAAGCTCGAATGGGCCAACAAGGCGCGCCATTCATCGTCATCCGAGCCGGCCACGCTCGTGGTCGCCTGCGAAGGCGGAAAGGCACTGTTTCTGCAACATGAGAGCGACGCGATCATCCGCCGCGCCAACGCCTATTTTGGCTATCGCGCCATTGCCCGTCTGCGGATCGAGCAGAAGCCGGTGGAGCACTCTGCGCCCACACGAAAAAGACTGTCCGCCCCGTCGCCCGCCAGTATCGACCACCTGCTGCACGGCATCGATGATGAAAACCTGCGCGCTGCCTTGCAGCGGCTGGGCGATGGTGTGTTCAGTCGCGGTTCAGGGCGCGAGGACTAATTTCCTCGACCCACAAACCCGTCTGACAAAAGCGTCATTGGCGGGCCGCATTCTGCGGTTGTAAAGCAGCATATAGAACCATTGAAGGAACCGACCATGCCCCTCACACGACGCACATTCGCTGCAGCTCTGCTGTCCACTGCCGCCATTCCAGCCGTTGCGGCTTTCGCCCCATCGTTCGCCCAGTCCTCCGATACCGTGACCGGTTTGTTCGATGATATTCCGATTGCCGACAACGTAATGGGCGATGTCAACGCACCGGTCACGATCGTCGAATACGCCTCCATGACGTGCCCTCATTGCCGCACGTTCCACGAAGCCGTCATGCCGAAGCTGAAGGCGGACTACATCGACGCCGGCAAGGTGAAATACATCCTGCGCCCGTTCCCGTTCAACGGCGACCGTCGCGGCGAAGCGGCCTTCATGCTCGCAAAATGCGCGCCCAACGACAATTACTACGCGATGGTCGACGCCCTTTTCGCCAGCCAGTCGTCCTGGGCCTCCGCGCAGAACCCTGTGCCGGAACTCATGCAGATGGCAGCCCTGTCCGGCATGGACGAGGCGACCTTCAAGGAATGCCTGTCCAACCAGGAGTTGCTGACGCAGATCATCGAAGGGCGGAACCTGGCGGTTGAGAAGTTTAGCGTTACGTCTACCCCGACTATCTTCGTCAATAACCAGAAACTTGGGGATTCCACGCTGGAAACGGTCACGAAAGCCATCGAAGCCGCGCTATAGTGCTATAGCGCAAGGGTAGAGAGCTTGAAAACGGAGGTGGCATCTTGCAATTCAACAAGCTGCGCCTCCTTGGGTTCAAGTCCTTCGTAGAACCGACCGAGTTTGCCATCGAGCGGGGTCTGACCGGTGTTGTCGGCCCAAATGGCTGTGGCAAGTCTAACCTTGTCGAAGCCCTGCGCTGGGTGATGGGTGAAAACTCCTACAAGAATATGCGTGCATCCTCGATGGATGACGTCATTTTCTCCGGCTCCGGAAGCCGACCGTCGCGCAACATGGCGGAAGTGGCGCTGTTTCTCGATAACGACGACCGCACCGCGCCTGCAGCCTTCAACGACAGCGACGAATTGCAGGTCTCCCGCCGCATCGAGCGGGAGGCGGGCAGCGTCTATCGTATCAACGGGCGCGATGTGCGCGCCAAGGACGTGCAGCTGCTGTTTGCCGATGTGTCCACCGGCGCCCGTTCGCCGTCGATGATTGGGCAGGGGCGGATCGGGGAGCTGATTTCCGCCAAACCGCAGGCCCGGCGAGCCTTACTGGAAGAGGCGGCGGGCATTTCCGGCCTCCACTCCCGCCGTCACGAGGCGGAACTGCGCTTGCGCGCGGCAGAGACCAATCTGGAACGGCTGGACGATGTGGTCACAGCGCTGGACTCCCAGTTGGAAAGTCTGAAACGACAAGCCCGTCAAGCCATTCGGTTTCGCACGCTGGCAGCGGAGATACGCCGTGCGGAGGCAGGCATTTTCTATCTGCGATGGGCCTCCGCCGGGCGTGGCGCGCGTGAAGCATCTGCCGCGTTGCAGTCAACCACAGTTTCCGTGGCGAAGGCCGGATTGTCACAGGGCGAAGCTGCAAAAGAGCAGGCCATTGCCGCCGCCAAACTGCCGGAATTGCGGCAGACGGAAGCGGCAGCAGCGGCTGCGTTGCAGCACAAGACCATCCAGCGTGAACAGACGCAAGATGAGGCAAAACGGATCAAGCGCCGTCTCAGTGACATTCAAGGCCGCATCGAACAGCTCGATGCGGACATTGCCCGCGAAGAACGCATGGTCACTGAAAACAGCGACATCATCGGCCATCTCGACCGGGAGGAAACCCAGCTTCGCGCCGAGGAAGACGCGCGCAAGCAACGGGAAGCGGATCTCTCCGCCACGTTAGAGAAGGCCACGGCGCGTTTGCAGCAGACCGAGGCCACGGGCGCCGACGCAACCGTCTCGCTTGCTACCGCGCGGGCCAACGGCGAAACAGTCCTGCGCCGGTTGCAGGATGCCGAACGCCGACGCGACCAAGTGGCAAAACGGCACGATGAAACACAGGCCGCATTGTCTGATGTGGAAACGCGCCTTGCAGCTACCAGTGAAGTGGAAACACACCGCATCAAGGCTGATGCACTGGAAGCGCAGATTGCGGATCATGAGAGTGCGCATGCCAATTTGGAAAGCCGTGCATCTGCCGCTCAGGACTGCCTGACCGAGGCAAGGGGGCCCGCGAATGAAGCCCGGCAGGCGCTGGCTCAGATCCAGACCGAAGCCAAAACGCTTTCCGCCATTGTCGAACGTCACAATGGCGACCTGTTTGCGCCCGTGGTGGACGCCATGCGGGTCGCCAACGGATATGAGCAGGCACTGGGTGCCGCGCTTGGTGAAGACCTCGACGTACCGCTTGACAGAACTTCCGCCGAACATTGGATTCTCAATGCTTCCGAAAGCGATGCACCGCTGCCGGAAGGTGTCGAGCCGCTGTCAGCCCGGGTCGAAGCACCGCGCGAACTGCATCGCAGGCTGGCGCAAATCGGTATCGTTGACCGCAACACGGGCGACCGCCTGCAGCAGCATCTCGCGTCCGGCCAATGCCTTGTCAGCCTCACCGGCGATCTGTGGCGTTGGGACGGCTACCGCGCCGGTGCTGACGCCAAGACGGCGGCGGCCCTCAAGTTGGAACAGAAAAACCGGATAGCGGAATTGAACGCTGCTGCCAGCGAGGCCGAAGCGACCCTCGCTGGTGCGGAAGCCTCACTGGATGACGCCGAGGGGCTTGCTGAAATCACGCGGCAGGCAGAGCAAGCCGCCCGCGCGGTCCTCAAGTCAGGTCGGAACGATCTGGCGCAGGCAAGGCGTGATCTGGCGGCTGCCGAACGCGCCGTTGCAGACCTCACCACCCGCCGTGCCGCGCTGTTGGAAAGCGGTGAACGGGTATCGCAGGACGTCATTGAAGCGGAAGCGGCCGTCGAGGCTGCGAAACAGGAAAGAGTGTCGCTGCCGGACCTCGTTGGTCTTGAGGAGAACGACCGAACCGCCCGCCAGCGCATCGCGACGGACCGTGCAGCCTATGCCGAAGCGCGCACGACCTACGATTCGCTGGCCCGCGAAAACGTGCTGCGGCAGCAGCGGCTGGGCGCGATTGGGCGCGAGCGCACCACTTGGAACGATCGGGCGGTCAATGCTGACCGCCACATTCGCACGCTGAAGGACCGGCAACAGAAAGCGCGCGATGACCTCGAAAAACTCGTCGGGCGCCCCGACGATTTGCACCAGCGGCAGGCGGGCCTTCAGAGGGAGATCGAAACCGCCGAACAGGCCCGGCGCAAGGCGGCGGACACCCTGGCCCGTGGGGAGGCGGTTTTGCGGCAAGCCGATCTAACCGCCAGCGCGGCACTCGCTACGCTTTCGGATGCCAAACAGAACGGCGCGCGGGCCGAGGAACGGCTGGAGGCGGCGCAACAGCGGCTCGATGAAATCGCAGCCCGTATCCGCGAAGACCTGTCGGTAGAACCCCACGTCACGCTTGCCCTGTCCGGTGCCGACAAAGAAGACGATCTGCCCGACCGCGAATCGCTGGAAGCCAAACTGGAACGCTACCGCGCGGAACGGGAACGGCTTGGCGCGGTCAATTTGCGGGCGGAAATCGAGCAGACCGAAATTGCGGAACAGCGCGATACTCTGGTCATGGAGCGAGACGATCTGACCGAAGCGATCCGCCAGCTTCGCAACGGTATTCAGGGGTTAAACAAGGAAGGGCGCGAGCGCCTGCTGGTGGCTTTTGACGCGGTGAACGCGCAATTCCAAACGCTGTTTGCCCACCTGTTCGGCGGCGGCACGGCGGAACTTCAGCTTGTCGAAAGCGACGACCCGCTCGAAGCCGGCCTCGAAATTCTCGCCCGCCCGCCCGGCAAAAAACCGCAGACGATGACGCTTCTTTCCGGAGGTGAGCAGGCACTGACTGCGATGGCATTAATCTTCGCCGTGTTTCTCACCAACCCCGCACCGATCTGCGTGCTGGACGAGGTGGACGCGCCGCTGGACGACCACAACGTCGAACGGTTCTGCAACCTGATGGACCGCATGTCCGCCGACACCGACACGCGCTTCGTGATCATCACACACAACCCGATCACGATGGCCCGCATGGACCGGCTGTTCGGGGTCACGATGGCGGAACGGGGGGTTAGCCAGTTGGTCTCGGTTGATCTACAGACAGCGGAGACGTTCCGCGAAGCTGTCTGAGGCCACTATGCCCGATCCGATTTCTGAAATTCCAGTCTATCCGTTCGGCTTCGGCAGATTAAGAACCACGCCGGACCCGCTCGTGCATGGCAACAAGGGTGCCGGTCTCGTTGCCATGTCTGCACTCGGTTTGCCGGTGCCGCCGGGCTTCATAGTTGGCACCCAGACCGGGCGGCGTATCGCGCGGGAAGGGGAGCCGTTTCGCAGGCAGGTCAGTCAAGCCGTGCGTTCTGCCCTGCGGCTGATGGAGGGCCATGTTGGCCGCACCTTCGGCAAAGGCCCATCGCCTTATCTGTTGTCCGTGCGGTCGGGCGCGGCCATCTCAATGCCAGGCATGATGGATACGGTTTTGAATGTCGGCCTCAACGACACGACGACCGACGCACTGGCGGTGGAAACCGGCAGCGAACGCTTTGCATGGGACACCCACCGCCGCTTCGTGCAGAGCTATTCGACCGTCGTGCTGGGTATCGACCCGAACCTGTTCGACAGCGTGATGGAGGAAGCCCGCGCCCGGCGTGGTGTGGAAACCGATGGTGACCTGCCGACGAAAGACTTGCGCGCTTTGACCGAGGCATTCCGGGAAATCGTCGCAGAGGAAAGCGGCGAAGCCTTTCCAGACGACGTGGAACAGCAGTTGGAGCGGGCCATGGTCGCCGTTTTCGAATCGTGGAATTCACCCTCTGCCAAGCGGTTCCGAGAGATTTCCGGCATCGACGGCGGCTCAGGCACGGCGGCTGTGGTGCAGTCGATGGTGTTCGGCAACCGCGACAAGCGGTCTTGCACCGGCGTGTACAACACCCGCAACCCGTCGACCGGTGCCAACGAACCGTGGGGCGAATACATGCCGGTGGCGCAGGGGGAAGATGTCGTGGGCGGCGCTCATACGGGCTACGATCTCACATTGTCCGCCGCGACCGAGAGCTTTTCGACCGGCGAACCGATGGAAACCGCCTTTCCGCTGGCGTTTAGGGAACTGCTTGAAACCGGCTGCAACCTCGAATCCCACTTCCGGTCCGTGCAGGAAATCGAGTTTACCGTTGAATGCGACCGGCTGTTCGTGCTGCAAACCCGCTCCGCCAAGCTGCAACCGCTGGCATTGGCCAAGGCGGTTGTGGACATGGCGGGCGAGGGCATTATTTCCAGAGAAGAAGCCGTCTCCCTGTCTCCGCCAGCAATTTTGCGAGAGCACTTGATCGACCGCATCGCGGCAGGTGCCGACCGGCCCTTGGCCAAAGGGCTGGCAGCATCTCCCGGCGCGGTAAGCGGGCAGACGGTCTTCACCTCCGATGCAGCGGTCGCCCTGAAAGAACAGGGTGGGACACCAATTCTCGTGCGCCCAACCACTGACCCGAAAGACGTGCACGGCATGGCTGCCAGCGTGGGTATTCTGACCTCCCGCGGCGGCCTGACGAGCCATGCGGCAGTCGTGGCGCGCTCTATGGGAAAGCCCTGCATCACGGCGGCCTTGTCGGTGGCGATCGATCTCGACCGCAACATTTGCGAGGTCATGGGCTCCGTCATCAAGGCTGGCGACACAATCACTATCGATGGGACGACCGGCTACATCTACGCCGGTGCCCAGCCTATCGAACACCCGGAACCGGATGGCGATGTGGCAACACTGCTTGAATGGGCACGGGAGCAGGGTGTGGAAGGCTAGGACTTTTCACCGGCCAACCGCTGCAAAGGTTTTGCGTCTCCGCCGGCTTCCCACTACGTTCTCGCGAAAATGGATTTGGGAGACTTTCACATGCAGGGATTGATGCAGGACTGGCCGCTGCTGTGCCACACGATCATCGACCATGCCGCGCGCGTTCATGGTAACCGCGAGATCGTCACGCGCTCGACCGAAGGCCCGATCACGCGCTCCAACTTCCGCACCGTGCGCCACAACGCGCTGCGTGTGGCACAGGCCTTGGCGCGCGACGGGTTCAAGGAAGGCGACCGCATCGCCACACTCGCGTGGAACACCGACAAGCACATGGAAGTCTGGTACGGCGCAATGGGCATCGGCGGCGTCTATCATACGCTGAACCCGCGCCTGTTCGCCGAGCAGATCGCCTGGATCATGAACCACGCGGAAGACGCTGCGCTGTTCGTTGATACAACGTTCCTGCCCATCGTTACGGCCATCGTCGAGAAGGTGCCGACGCTTCGAAAGATCGTCGTGCTGACGGATGACGCAAACATGCCGGAAACGGCGTTCGATGCCGTTTCCTACGAAACGTATCTGAAGGGCACAGACGCGGATTTCGAGTGGGTGAAGGTGGACGAGAACGCCGCGTCCGGCATGTGCTACACCTCCGGCACGACGGGCAATCCCAAGGGCGTGGTCTATTCCCACCGCTCCAACGTGCTGCACTCCTTGTTTGCCACCCCCGCCGATTCGCTCGGCTTCGCGTCGGCTGAGACCGTGCTGCCGATCGTGCCCATGTTCCATGCCAACGCATGGGGCATTGCCCACGCCGCACCCATGAACGGTACCAAGATGGTGATGCCCGGCGGCGGAATGGACGGCGCGTCCGTGTTCGAATTGCTGGATACGGAGAAGGTCACCTTCTCCGCCGCCGTGCCAACCGTGTGGCTCGGCCTGCTGCAGTTTCTGGAAAAGACCGGCAATGAGTTGCCCCATCTGAAGCGCGTCGTTATCGGCGGCTCGGCCTGCCCGCGTTCCATGACGGAGACATTGGAGGGTAAGTATGGCGTGGAGGTGCGCCACGCCTGGGGCATGACGGAAATGTCACCGTTGGGCTCGCTTGGCTCATTGAAGGCCGAACACGTCGATCTCCCGCTTGAGAAGCAGTACGATATCAAGGCCAAGCAAGGTTTTCCGCCATACGGCGTGGAAATGAAGATCACTAACGACGAGGATGTCGAGCAGCCGTGGGACGGCAAGACCTTCGGACGCCTCAAAGTGCGTGGTCCCGCCGTTGCCAGCGCCTATTACGGCGGGGACGGCGCCGAGCAATTCGACGCCGAAGGTTGGTTCGACACTGGCGATGTTTCGCACATTTCAACCGACGCGATCATGCAGATCACCGACCGCTCCAAAGACGTCATTAAATCCGGCGGGGAGTGGATTTCCTCTATTGACCTGGAAAACCTCGCGGTTGGCGCGCCGGGTGTGGCGGAGGCCGCCGTTATCGGTATCGCGCACCCGAAATGGGACGAGCGTCCGCTGCTGGTCATCGTGAAGAATGAAGGTGCAGACCCCTCGCAGGAGGATATTCTGGACTTCATGGAGGGCAAAATCGCAAAGTGGTGGATGCCCGATGCGGTGGCATTCGTGGACGAGATCCCCCACACGGCGACCGGCAAGATTCAAAAGACGACCCTGCGCGACCAGTTCGCCGACTACAGCTTTCCAGTCGCATAGGGCCGGCAGGGGGCACGCCGGGCCATGACATCCATCGACATGCGATTGCAGCGCGTTCAACGCCGCACCAGCGAACCCGCCCGCTGGTGCGAGAGGCTCGCCATGTTCGCTGTGCCGTATCTGGCAATCGTGATTTTAGGCCACAGGTTTAACATGATCGAGACCCTGCAAGCCTTCTGGCTTCTGGGCGTGGGCATCGTGCTGCTCGTTGCCGCAATCGGCTTCGGTGTGCGCGGGTTTTACGAATTATGGGTGTATGGAAACACAGGAGGAATGCGCTCCCTTCGCGGAACAACACTTGCCGTTCTGCTGCTCGCGCCCTTCGCTTATTTCGCCTTCAACGCGCTGGCGCTGCCGCAACTGCACGACGTTTCCACCGATCTGGAATCACCTCCGGTATTTGAAGCTGCAATCGCTGATCGCGGTCCCGGCATGAACCCGTTGGGCGAGATGAACCTGGCGCTGAGGGATGTGCAAATCCGCGCCTATCCCCAGGTTGCAGCCCGCCGCTATCCATTGGGGTCCGGTCGTGTATTTGTAGAAGTTGTGGCCCTGATGACCGACCGTAATTGGACAATTCTCGCTACGGAAGTAGAGCAGGGGCAGGCGCCGGTCGATGAGGAAGGGTCCGGTCTCGTTGCAAGTCCTCTCACTAATAACGAAGGCATTGCGCTCCGGCCCGCAGTGCCGAGTTCGAGGCCTGTGCTGCGCGAAAATCTGACGACAACGACCGGCCCAGTCGATCCGGTATCCGTTTCCCCCATTGGACGGGAGGGCAACGACAGTGCGGAGACTGCGGACGAACGCTACATTGAGTCCATTGCATCATCGTTCGTGATGGGGTTCGAATCGGATATCGTCGTGCGGCTGATTGACGATGAAGACGGCACACTGGTTGACATGCGCTCGTCTTCCCGTTGGGGGCCGCATGACCTCGGCTCCAATGCCGACCGCATCATCGATTTTCTTACCGATCTGGACGAAGCCTTGCAGGGACAAACGGGGAGCTAGGTTCCGGCTACCTTATAGTGACCGTCCAGCATCGGCGCGCCGTCGGTGACAACGAGCCCCCGTTCGACCAGATCTTCCAGATGGGCAAAAACAGAAAGGCCCGCCGCGCCGTGCAATCGCGGGTCCGTCGACCGGTAAATGACGGCGACAACGGCCTGTATCGTGTCTCTGCCTTTGCGGACCTGATCGAGAACTGCGGTCTCCCGCATTTTGCGGTGGGCGCGCAAGGCCCGCACGAACGCATGGGCGTTTTCCAGCCGTCCGCCATGACCTGGGAAGTAGGTCTGTTGCGGCTGGTCGAGCATGACATCGAGCGATGTCATGTAGTCCTTCATCGACCCGTCCGGCGGCGCGACGATACTGGTCGCCCACGCCATAACATGGTCACCGGACAACAGGTAATCCGTATCATTCCAAGCAAAAGCCATATGGTTGGCGGTGTGGCCGGGGGTGAAAAGCGCGGTTAGCGTCCACTCGTCGCCTTCGATAACGTCCCCATGTGCCAGTTTCACGTCCGGCACGAAATCGGCGTCCCCGCTGGCGTCGAGCGCGTTCGTTTCACCCAACGCCAACGCGCGTGCCGAACGGTGCGGCCCTTCGGCATAAGTTTTCGCACCCGTCTCCGCAGCCAACCTGGTCGCGAGCGGTGAATGGTCCACATGGGTGTGCGTTACGACGATATGGCTGACGGGGCGCCCGCCGATGGCTTTCAGCAAAGCTGCGTAATGTGCATCATTCGCCGGCCCGGGGTCGATAACGGCAATAGCAGCGTGGCCCAGCAGATAGGTATTGGTGCCGTGGAAGGTAAACGCGGACGGGTTGTTGCACACAATCCGCGACAGGCCCGGCACCATTTCAATCGCCTCCCCATAGCGCGGGTCGAACGTCGTGCGGAAACTCGGCGTTTTATCGGCCATAAGGTGTCCGAAGGTACAGGAAGAACCGATGGACCTTCTTGTGAGGCGGAGCGCAAGTCAATATAGCTGACCCAAACGCGGCGCTGGCCGCACGGAACGGGACAGATACCATGGCCGATACAACTGCAAACCGGGCACTCGCCACGACCTTCATGGGCAATGGCGCAACGCGCGATGCACTGCTTTTCGCCGCGCTCGCGGTGGCGGGCACGGCCATCATGGCGATTGCCGCCAAGATCAATGTGCCGTTCTATCCTGTTCCGCAAACACTTCAGACCCTCGCCGTCTTCGGCATTGCAGCTGCCTATGGCCGCAACCTCGCCGTCGCGACGATGCTGCTCTATCTCGCCGAAGGCTTCGCCGGTCTTCCGGTCTTTGCCGGTCCTGTCGCCGGTCCCGCTTACCTCATGGGCCCGACCGCCGGTTATCTTGTCGGCTTCGTCCTGTCGGCAGCAATCGTCGGTGAAGCCGCAGACCGCGGCTGGAGCCGGAGCATCTGGAGCATTCTGCCGGCCATGATCCTTGGCAACCTGGTCGTATTCGGCCTTGGCTTCGCCTGGCTTGCAACAATCATCGGCGCGTCTGCGGCTTACGCAGCCGGTGTCATGCCGTTCATTCTGGGCGGTCTGGTGAAGATCGTGCTCGCCGCTTCCATCGTTGCGGCGCTGTGGAAAGTGTCCGCCCGCAAGGCTTGAGCGAGCAGTTCATACCGCAGGCGTGACATCCCCCTATAGCTCCCGCGCGCCTCTATTGCAGGTGCGCGGCCTCGCTGCCGACTTGGCACGCCGGGCTGATGAAGGGCGCGACATCCGCGTATGCATCATCGGCGCGGGTGAAATGGGCACCGATCTCGTCACTCGCCATCCGCCAGATGCGTGGCATGGCCATAGCTAACATCGTTGACCGCAGGCTCGCCAGCGCGCCCGATGCCATACAGATTGCCGGCTATAACTCTGACATGGGCAGGATTTGCGAGACGGCGTTCTCGGTCACAGTGGCATTTGAAGCCGGTCACATTCCCATTGTGGCCGACGCCCACCTCGGCCTGTCCCATGACCTTGTCGATGTCGTGATAGACGCCACAGGCAGTCCCGCCGCTGGTGCGGAATATGGCCTCGCCGCGCTGGAAGCGGGCAAGCATCTGGTGATGATGAATGTGGAAGCCGACGTGACCGTTGGCGCGATCCTGTCGCATATCGCCGAAGAAAAGGGGCTTGTTTATACGGTCGGCGCTGGCGACGAACCGTCCAGTGTCATGGAACTGTATGATTTCGTGACCGCACTGGGCTATCCCGTCGTCGCCGCTGGTAAAGGTAAGAACAACGCTTTCCGCATCGACGCTGTGCCAGACGACTACCGCGTGGAAGCCGAACGGCGCAACATGAACCCGCGTATGCTGGTGGAGTTCGTCGATGGCTCCAAGACGATGGTGGAAATGATCGCCATTGCCAACGCCACGGGCCTGATGCCCGACAGGCCGGGAATGCACGGTCCCGATTGCCTGCTGGACGACCTCTGCACCACCCTTGTTCCTGAAGCCGATGGTGGCATTCTCAAAAGCTACGGTTGTGTCGATTTCACCGTTAGCAAGGACGTCGCCCCCGGCGTCTTTGTCATCGCCGACATGCACCACCCCCGTGTGCGCGAACGGCTGAACGACCTGCATCTGGGCCCCGGGCCGTATTACACTTTCTATCGCCCCTACCATCTCACCAGCCTGGAAGTGCCGCTGTCGGCTGCACGTGCCGTTCTCTATGGTACGTCCGACATGCGGCCCTTGCAGCGCCCGGTGGGTGAAGTTTGCGCGCTGGCCAAGCGCGATTTGAAGGTTGGAGACACGCTCGATTTCATCGGCGAAACATCATACCGCTCCTGGGCCATGCGGGCCGATGAGGCGCGCGAACAGGGTGCGATTCCGGTCGGCCTGCTGAACGAAGGCAGGGTCACGCGGGACATTCCCAAGGGCGGGCTGATCACACGTGAAGTTGTCGATGTCCGCCGTGATACGCCACTCTATGCCCTGCGGCTGCGTCAGGACGAATGGCTCGGCTATCCGCCAGTAGCCTGACAAGCCGTGCGCGGTGCGGCGCGGTCTCGCTTTGTCCATGGCACCTTCTAGCGTTTCAACTATTCTCGACAAGCCTTCCCGCCACGCAGAGAATGCCTTGAATGACCAATCAAATCGACTTTGATGACCTGAACGACATGTCGTCATCGGAGTTTGTCGCCGCACTTGCCGATGTTTTCGAGCATTCCCCGTGGATTGCCGAGCATGTGGTTGAGCATCGGCCCATTCACCTCGATCCGTAGTCTTCATCAAGCCATGACAGAGGAAGTGAGCAAGGCGAGCGAGCGCGAAGCAGCTGGAACTCATCCGCGCGCACCCGGATCTTGCTGGACAGGCGGCGCTGGCGGGAGATCTCACCGATGCCTCCACCGGCGAACAATATGACGCTGGTCTCGACCGGTTGGACGAGGAAGAACTACAGCGGTTTACCGAATTGAATGCTGACTACAAGAGCCGGTTTGGCTTCCCCTTCATTATCGCCGTAAAGGGCCACGACCAGCACTCCATCCTGGCCGCCTTCGAAACCCGCCTGGAAAACGATGGAGCCGCCGAGCAACGTGAAGCTCTGCGCCAAATCAGCGAAATCGCACGCTTGCGGCTGAAAGACCTGTTGCACCACGATAATGGTGAAGATGACGCCACATAGTCACTCGGCGCTTGTCGTCGCGGCGATTTCCGCCTAAGCACCACCGCGTCGCAATCGTAAATGTGCGATCGTGCTGGGGCGTGGCCAAGTGGTAAGGCAGCGGCTTTTGGTGCCGCCATTCGCAGGTTCGAATCCTGCCGCCCCAGCCAATCCTTTCAAATCAGCCTGCCTCGAATAGCGGCAGCGATTCCATCCCGGGCACTGTCACGATGCCTTTGTCCGTAATGCGGATGTTAGGGATGACCGATAGCGGGATCAGGTTGAAGCCCATGAAGGGCAACACGCAACCGGCGTCCTGCCATGCGATCTTCAGCGCCCGCATTTGGTCGGCAACGACCGTCACCCGTTCGTCGGATAGCAAGCCGGCGATCGGCAGCGGCACATTGGCCACGACTTTTCCGCTCCGTACGACGCAGACGCCACCCTGATTACGTTCGATTTCGTCCAAAGCCACCTGCATGTCCGCCTTATCGAAACCCGCCACGATAATGTTGTGGCTGTCGTGCCCGACCGACGAGGCGACCGCACCATCCGTCAGTCCGAAATCCTTGAGTAGCCCATGCGCCACGTTGCCGTCCGACTTGCCATGGCGCTCCACGACTGTGACAAAACACATGGAATGGGCCTCGAACTGTTCCTTCCATGAGCCGAGCGCGTCGAGTTGCAGTCGCTCATGGAACAGCTCAATTCCGGGCAATTCCACGCGTATGGCGTTTGCGGCCACCGGTCCGGTTGGCAGATCGGGCGTCAATTTCAAACCGTGGGGCAGTTTGACCGTGTGGTAGGCCGCTTCGGGATACTGATAGCGTTTGGACAGGGTGGCATCGAGCGTCGAGGTGATGGCATTATTCTCCACCATCAATTCCCCGCCATACCATGTGCAGGTCGGGTCCAGATCGTTGTCCAGCAGCACGATGTCAGCGCGCCGTCCGCCACCAAGACCGCCAATGTCGTTCTCCATGCCAAACCGCGTCGCGCCGTGCAGTGACCCCATCGACCACGCCTGTTCGGCGCTCATTCCCGCCTCGACGGCTTGGCGAACCACCCAGTCCTGCCCGAAGGTCAGCAGATCGTCGGCATCCCTGTCGTCGGTGCAAACGGCGACGCGCTTGTGGGACGCGCCCAGTTCCGTCAGCGCCTTGATGGCGTGGGGCAGGGAGTGCCACGGGGTCGTCGGCGGACCGCCGCGCAGGAAGATCCAGACGCCCGCCTCGATCAGGTCGTTCGCGATCTCCCGGTCGATGGCCTCGTGAGTGTCGGTCACGCCCGCCGCTGCATAGGGCGCAACGAATTCGCGACCATAAATGTGACCGGAAACCGGGCGTCCACGTTCCAGCGCGGCGGCAATAATAGCGTGGCAGCGTTCGTCGGAGCCGGCCACCTGCACGAAATCCATCTTTTCGCCCAACGCTACCGCTTCGGGCCATTTGTCGAACAGGGCAGCAATCTTCTCAGGCGTCAGGTCACCGCCCGCTGTCTCGAATTGAGGTGAGGTCGCAGGCACCGTGGACGGGACGGTGAGAAAAATGGAGAGCGGCGCCTCGCGGGCGTCCTCCAGCATGGCTTCGACACCGGCGACGTCCATCACATTGCCGATTTCATGGCTGTCGCAGAAGATCGTCGTCGTGCCGTTGAGCAGGGCTGCTTCCGCGTAGGCGCAGGCAGTGACCATTGACGATTCGATGTGGAGATGGGGGTCGACCAACCCTGGCGCGATGCGTGCGCCACCGGCGTCAAAAGAGGGTGCGTTACCCTTGTATTTTCCACAGGGCAGAACGGCGGCGATGCGCCCGCCCGAAATCAGCACATCCCGGTCGGCAATCGTGCGTTCGGAATAAGTGGAGACGATCCGCGCATTGCGGATCACATGGTCCGGCTCGGCGCGGAGCGCAGCGACATCGGACAAGGTGACGGGTCATCGTTGCGAGTGGAGCAACGGAAAAACGGGTGATCGACATGGCGGGCGGTTCTCGTTCGGCTGTTGCGCCGATGATGAACCGCCCGCTTCGTTATTGCCAGAGGCTGTTAGACCAGTTTGCCCATCGCCACGGCCGTGTCCGACATGCGGTTGGAGAACCCCCACTCGTTGTCGTACCATGTCAGGATACGCGCGAGGTTGCCGCCGATAACCTTGGTCTGCTCGGCTGCGAAGTTCGACGAATGGGCGTCGTGGTTGTAGTCGATCGAAACTTTTGGCGCGGTGTCGTAATCGAGAATGCCCTTGAGTTCTCCTTCGGCTGCTTCTCGGATCGCATCGTTGATCTGTTCCGCCGTTACGTCCTTCGACATTACGATTTTCAGATCGACCACCGAGACGTTTGGTGTCGGCACGCGAATGGCGGAACCGTCCAGTTTGCCAGCAAGGTCCGGCAGCACGAGACCAACGGCCTTGGCAGCACCCGTCGAGGTGGGGATCATCGACATGGCGGCGGCGCGCCCGCGATAGAGGTCTTTGTGCATCGTATCGAGCGTCGGCTGATCGCCGGTGTAGGAATGGATAGTGGTCATATAGCCCTTTTCGATGCCGAATGCGTTCTGCAACACGTGGGCCACCGGGGCGAGGCAGTTGGTTGTGCAGGAAGCATTGGAAACGATCGTATCGTCCGCCGTCAGCGTGTTGTGGTTCACGCCGTAGACGATGGTTTTGTCCGCACCGATAGCGTTGGACAACGGTGCCGAGATCAGCACCTTCTTGGCACCCGCTTCCAGATGCGCCTTGGCCTTACCGGGGTCGGTGAAGATGCCGGTGCATTCCATCGCCACATCGACGCCGAGGTCGCCCCATGGCAGATCTTTCGGGTCGCGGATGGCCGTGACGCGGATAGGGCCCATCGACATTTTGCCGTGCGAAATCGTGATGCTTTCGCCATCGACTTCGACGGTGCCGGGAAAGCGACCATGCACGGAATCGTAGCGCAGCAGGTGGGCGTTGGTTTCCACCGGGCCCAGATCGTTGATGCCGACGACTTCGATATCGGTGCGACCCGACTCAACGATCGCGCGCAGCACATTGCGGCCGATACGGCCAAAGCCATTGATGGCAACTTTTACGGTCATGGTGGAAAACCCTTCGTGAATTGTGAAAACCGGCTTGTCAGGCTTTGAACACCGGATGGAACGGGCGTCAACGCTCACGCCCGCGCTTGGAATAGGCTTTTGCCACGGTTAGATTGAACAAAAGACAACAGGAGACGCGCGTTATGACCGCTGCAATCACCGGATGGGCCCACACCCCTTTTGGACGCCACGCCGACGAAACCGTCGAAAGCCTTGTGGTGAAAGTGACCCGTGATGCGCTCGACCATGCCGGGCTCGATGCAGCCGATGTGGACGAGATATATCTCGGCCATTTCAACGCGGGTTTTTCGGCGCAGGACTTTACAGCCAGCCTCGTCTTCCAGGCCGACGACGGCTTTCGCTTCAAACCGGCAACGCGGGTCGAAAACGCCTGCGCCACCGGCTCCGCCGCCGTTCAGCAGGGCGTGAAGACCATCGAAGCGGGCAGGGCGCGCCATGTGTTGGTGGTGGGCGTCGAACAGATGACGACGACACCGGGGCCGGATATCGGGCGTAACCTGTTGAAGGCATCCTATCTGGTGGAAGACGGTGAGGTGCAGGGCGGCTTTGCGGGCGTGTTCGGCAATATCGCCAGCGCCTATTTCCAGCGCTACGGCGACCAGTCCGACGCGCTGGCAGCGATTGCGGCGAAGAACCACGCCAACGGGGTGCATAACCCCTACGCCCAGATGCGCAAGGATCTCGGCTACGAGTTTTGCCGTGCCGAAAGCGACAGGAACCCGTTCGTCGCCGGTCCGCTGAAACGCACGGATTGTTCGCTCGTTTCCGACGGCGCAGCGGCCATCGTGCTGTCCGACATCCAGTCGTCGCTCGGCATGAAACGCGCCGTCGCGTTTCGCGGCATGGGCCATGCGCAGGATTTTCTGCCGATGTCCAAACGCAATATTCTGGCGTTCGAGGGCTGCACGCAAGCGTGGCGTCAGGCGCTCGGCAAAGCAGGCTTGACCATCGACGATCTGTCGTTCGTCGAGACCCATGACTGTTTCACTATCGCCGAATTAATTGAGTATGAGGCGATGGGTCTGGCCGAACCGGGTAAAGGGGCCAGCGTTGTGCTGAACGGTGAGACGGCGATGGACGGCCGCCTGCCGGTCAATCCGTCCGGCGGTTTGAAAGCCAAAGGCCACCCGATCGGCGCCACCGGCGTTTCCATGCACGCGTTGACCGCGATGCAATTATGCGGCGAAGCGCCGGAAGGAATGCAGGTGAAGGCTGCGACCCTCGGCGGAATTTTCAACATGGGCGGCGCGGCGGTGGCGAATTACACCAGCGTGCTGGAACGCATCAAATAACCTTCATCGAACCAAAGCCTGGCAGCTTAATCTCACCACGTCGCCAGTCGAAGCCGGTGACGAGACCGAGAAAGTTCATCTCGAATCCAGCGGTGCCGCCGATGGACAAGCCAGCATAGCCACCGAGCGACGCGCGCCACGTACCGGCGGCATCGCGCCATATCCATCTCTTATCTTTGGGAAAATCCCGTCCGACCGCTTCCGCTGGCAGGTCCGATGCGAAGCCCGGAACGGACCGGACCACATGGGCGACAAACGAATTGGAGTTCGGTCCGGGCCAGATGCCGTAATCGCCAGTCTGCTGGTATTGATATGCAACGATGGCGGCATCGATCGAGGGCATCAACTCCCGCGCGGTGGTTCCCTCGGCCTGCCAGACGATTTTCGGCGGGTTTGAATACCAGTTTCCATCCGCTACGAAGGCGTTGCGCCGTACCGGTTGTCCCCAGCCGACCTTGTCGTAGCGTTCGTAGCGGGCCTCGCCCTCACGCTTTAGCACGATCCAGGAATGGGTCGCCAACGCGCCCTTCATGCCGCCGGTGCGGGCCGACATGAGATACACTTCAGCGCCATCCTGTTGAGGTTGCTTCAAAAGTTGCGCGGAAGCCCAGTTTGCATCCCGCCAGGAGCGGGGTGGGTCAGACCACCACCACACGCCAATATGCAGTAGCGCGGGCGCGATGAAAACGACGAACAGAAACAGCAATGGATAGGTGAACAAGCGGGTCATGGTGCCGGAACGGTGGAAGCTGGCCGGTATATGGTGACGACCGGCGCTTATGTCAGGCCCGCCGGATCAAGCCGTCGTGACCGTATTGTCGCGGATTGTCAGGTGCGGGAACTGTTCGCCACCATGTTGCGCCAGATCGCCGCTCGCCCGTTCGAGCCAGCGCTTGCCGATGATTGCATCACGGGCCGGACGGGCGATAATGTTGTCTGAAATAACGGCGGGACCGGCGCCCTCCGCCACCGTAACGGAGATGCCATCCCCGCAGTCGCGCAGGATATTGCCCCGTGCCATGACATTGCGAAGATACGGCCCCCAACCCATGCCGATACCGTATTGCGGCGCGCCTTCCACCACATTTCCGGACACAATAGTGTCGGCCTCCGCGAAGATGCCGATGCCGAAACCGGCCACTTCCGCCGGGTAGGGGCCATCGGTCTTGAGATTTCGCACCAAATTGTCGGAGCAAACTACCATACGCCCGCCTTTGTCGAAATTGGCAATGGAAATGCCGATCGTTGCCCCATCGACAATGTTGCCATCCACGACCGATCCCTCGAAGGCGAACTCCGCGTAGATGCCCGTTTCGCCGGAATTGAAGCAGCTGTTGCCGGAGATCAGCGCGTTCGAGGCCGAGTTGCCGCGAATGGCGGAAAAGGCGCAGTCGCTGATGTGGTTGCCGGAGACGATGCAGCCATGGGCACGGAACAGATTCACCCCGTTACCGTGCTGCCCTGTACCGCCTTCTGTCGCGCGAATGCGACTGATGCGGTTGCCGGAAATGATCGTGTCGTCGCGTCCCGCGTTCCAGCGATGGACAAGTATGCCGCCGTTGGCACAATCGGTTACCGTGTTGTCCCGAATGGTCATGCCGCTCGCTTCCACTGAATAGAGCGCAGCCAGCCCTGCTGCGCCGGAAATACGATTGGCGGAAACATCGCCGCCGCATTTTTCCAACGACAACCCAACGGCCTGTGAGCCGATGAACGAGCAATTTTCAATACGGACGCGGGGGCAGGCGCGGGCGTGGATGAGGCCGGCGAACGGGTCATCCAAAAGCCGATTTGCGCCGTCGAAGGTAACGCCGTCGATATCGACCACTTCGCAGCCAGTTGCCGTGATGAATGAGCCACCGCCTCCGAAAACCAGCGTTGCCGTGCCCGAAAGCCCCAAAAGCCGTGTGCGGACCGGCAGGTCTATGTTGGACACCACATACCGACCCGGCGGCAGAAAGACCGGACGGTCCTCGTCGGATGCCTGATCGAGCAACTTCTGGATCACCCGTCCCTGATCGGTCGAAAGGTCCGGGCGCACCCCGTGCTCGCCAACATCCAATGTGCCGCGCAAACCGGCCAGCTGCTGTTGGGCGAATGCGGGAGCGGTAGCCAGAGCGGCGGTTGCTGTGAGAAATGCACGTCTGTTCATAGGCTTCCACCCGCAATCCGCGTGCCAGTTTCCCGGTCCCACAACGGGACGCGCGGCCTCCGGACAATCGCAGCCGACAGGCTTTGAACCCCGGCACGCACGACCTATAAGGCCGCAACGCAACGGAGAGCTTAAGATTCATGGTCAACGCAACCGACAAAGAGGGCCATATCTATCTCGGCACCAGCCGTGCGCCGGACGACACGCTGCAGGGGCCGGAGTGGCTGAACCTGAAACTCGCCAACCGTCACGGCCTCGTTACGGGCGCGACCGGTACGGGCAAGACGGTATCATTGCAGATCCTGACCGAAGGCTTTTCCAACGCGGGCGTGCCTGTGTTCTGCGCCGATGTGAAAGGCGACCTGTCCGGCCTTGCGATGGCGGGTGAAGGCAAGGATTTTCTGGAAAAGCGAGCCGCCGATATCGGGCTCGAAAACTATTCCTACGATGCCTTCCCTACAATCTTTCTGGGATTTGTTCGGAGAAAAGGGCCACCCGATCCGCACCACCATTTCCGAGATGGGGCCACTGCTGCTTTCCCGCTTGATGGACCTGACGGACGCGCAGGAAGGGGTGCTGAATATCGCTTTCCGCATCGCGGACGAGGAAGGGCTGTTGTTGCTCGACCTGAAGGATTTACAATCGCTGCTGCTGGAAGTTTCCAACCGCGCCAAGGAATTGTCGGCCCGTCTCGGCAATGTTTCCACCCGTTCCGTCTCCGCTATCCAGCGCTCGCTGCTGGTGCTCGAAGAGCAGGGCGGCGCGCACTTCTTCGGCGAACCGGCGCTGGAAATTGCCGATCTGATGCGAACCACACGCGACGGGCGCGGCATGGTGAACATTCTGGCTGCCGACAAGCTGATGATGTCGCCGCGCCTTTACGCCACGTTCCTGCTCTGGCTGCTGTCGGAACTGTTCGAGGAACTGCCGGAAGTCGGCGACCCGGACCGCCCGCGCCTCGTGTTCTTTTTCGATGAGGCACACCTGCTGTTCGACGATGCCCCGAAGATACTTATCGACCGTGTGGAGCAGGTTGTGAAACTCATTCGCTCAAAAGGCGTCGGCGTCTATTTCGTCACACAGAACCCCCTGGACGTGCCGGACGGTGTGCTGGCGCAGCTTGGCAACCGGGTGCAGCACGCGCTCCGCGCCTACACGCCGCGGGAGCAGAAGGCGGTGAAGACGGCAGCGCAAACATTCCGCCCGAACCCGGATTTCGATGCGGAGGACTGCATCGGCAATCTCGGCGTCGGCGAAGCACTGGTCTCCACGCTGGGGGACAAGGGTATCCCATCGATGGTACAGCGCACCCTGATCCGTCCACCCCAGAGCCGACTTGGCCCGTTGACGGAGTCCGAGCGCGCCAAACTCGTTGCAACGTCCGTTGTTGCCGGCCAATACGATACGGCGTTGGACCGGGAGTCGGCCTTCGAGATTTTGGCAAAACGGGCGGAAAAGCAAGCCAAGGCTGAAGAAGAGCAGGCGCGGCTGGAAGCGGAGGAGGACGCACGGGAAACCGAGGCGCGGGCAGAAGCGAAGGCCAACCGTCCGAAGCGCGCGTCGAACCGCCAAAGCGTCGGCGAGGCGGCGATGAAATCCGTCGCCCGCACAGTCGCCACACAACTTGGTCGCGCGCTGGTGCGAGGTATTCTCGGCAGCTTCAAACGCGGTCGCTAGAGCAGGCCGCGCAGGTCGCTTATGGTTTTGACCGGCGGGAGGTCCGCATATTCGTCCGGCTGACCCGTGCGGTTCACCCAGACGCAGGACCATTCTGACGCGGTTGCGCCCGCAATGTCCCAACGGTTCGAGGATTGGAACGAGATGTCTGCTGGCAAACAACCGAACGCATCGCACACCAGTTGATAGACGGCAGGTACGGGTTTGAACTGACGAATACGGTCCACGGAAATGCTGGCGTCCAACAGGTCATCCAGCCCGGCATTCGTCACCGCCGCGTCCAGCATCTCCGGGGAACCGTTGGAGAGGATGGCAGTCTTTGCACCCCCTTCCCGCAACGTCCGCAAAACTCCTCTGATTTCGGCATAGCAATCGAGCGACCAATAGGCGTCCAGCAAATCGTCCCGCGCGGCGGAATTGGCGGAGGGCACGGCGGCGAGGGCGAAATCCAGTGCCTGCTGCGTGATGGTCCAGAAATCAACGTAGCGTCCTGCCAGCGTCCTCACCCACGAATATTCAAGCTGCTTGCCGCGCCAGATTTCCGAAACACGGTCCGCATCGGGCCCCACGGCTTCTGCGTGCCTGCGGACGGCGGAATGAACGTCGAATAGGGTGCCATAGGCGTCGAAGGCGTAAACGGGGGGCATGAAATGGTCCGGTGGGCATCGTGTGGTGCTGAGATTGCACTTTCCCTTTCCCGTTGGGAACGGTTCACCGACAAGTTCCGTTGTCCTATGACAAAGCAAGGCGCGGTTTTCGTCTCGCGTAATTATCAATTTTCAGGAGTTTCCAATGGCTTTTTCGCTTCCCGACCTTCCCTACGCCTACGATGCGCTTTCCCCGCACATGTCGGCTGAAACGCTCGAATTCCACCACGACAAGCACCACAAGGCCTATCTCGATGCCATGACGGGCATGATCGAGGGCACGGATTACGCCGATATGAGCTTGGAGGAGATCGTCAAAAAGTCGTTCAAGGACGATCCGAAATTGTTCAATCAAGCCGGTCAGTTCTACAACCACCTGCATTTCTGGAACTGGATGGCTCCGAATGGCGGCGGCAAGAAAATGTCGGGCGCGCTGGAAAAGGCCATTGAGAGCGATCTCGGCGGCTACGACAAATTCCGCGACGATTTCATCAATGCCGGCAAGACTCAGTTCGGCTCCGGCTGGGCATGGCTTTCCGTTAAGGATGGCAAGTTGCAGGTGACGAATGCACCCAACGGCGAAAGCCCGTTGCCACACGGTGCGCACCCCATTCTCGGCTGCGACGTTTGGGAGCATTCCTACTATATTGACTATCGCAACGCCCGCCCGAAATATCTCGAAGCGTTTGTCGATGAGCTGATCAACTGGGACTATGTCGGCGAGATGTATGAGAAGGCAACGAGTTAAACCTCAGCCTCGATGAAGAAAAAGCCTGCTTTCTTAGCGGGCTTTTTTATGCCTTGCCGACGGCCTTGAGTGCGAACGCATAAACCAGTGCGACCTCTTCCAGATAAGCGAAACGGCCGGTCTTCCCGAAATGACCGGAGCCCATATTCGTCTTCAGCAGAATTGGCGTCTTGCCGCCGGTCTTCTCACGCAGCTTCGCGACCCACTTCGATGGTTCCCAATACTGCACCCGCGGATCAGTAAGGCCCGACAGTGCGAAGATCGCTGGATAGGTCTGCTCGGCTACATTGTCGTAAGGGGAGTAAGCCGCGATCGTCGCGTAATCCTCCGCGCTCTGAATTGGATTGCCCCACTGGCTCCACTCTCCGGGGGTGAGCGGCAGGCTGTCGTCCAGCATTGTGTTCAGCACATCGACAAATGGCACCTGCGCGATGATGCCCGCAAACAGTGCGGGCGCCATGTTCGTTACGGCCCCCATCAACAGCCCGCCAGCCGAACCGCCCATGCCGACGATGTTGCCCTCAACTGTGTAATTTTCGGATGCGCAGGAACCGACCGGCGGAAATGAAATCTTCGAATGTACGGCGTTTGCCGCCCTTCTTGGTCTGTTCGTACCACTCACGCCCCAACTCGTCGCCGCCGCGAATATGCGCAGTGCAATAGACGAAGCCACGATCCACAAGGCTCAGCCGGTTCGGGGAGAACGACGCCGACATGCCCATTCCATAGCTGCCATAGCCGTAGAGCAGACACGGCGCGGAGCCATCGAGCGGCGTATCGCGGTGGTGCAATACTGTCAGTGGGATCGGACACGCCGTCGCTGGAAGGCGCGCGAAGACGGCGCACGATATAGTCGTTGGCATCGTGACCGGACGGGATTTCCTGCTCTTTCCGCAGCACGCGCTCGCGGCTCGCCATGTCGTAGTCCCACACCTGCGAAGGTGTGGACGGCGAAGAGTAATGGAAGCGCAGGGTGGTCGTGTCGAACTCGTAGCCCGATGAAATGCCCAGCGAATAGGCTTCCTCATCGAAGGAGATGGCGTGCTCATCACCGCTCTTCAGATCACGGACGATGATGCGTGGCAGGGCGTTTTGCCGTTCCAGCCGCACGAGATGGTGGGCAAATACGATGACGCTGTCGATCAGCACATCGTCACGGTGCGCCACAACTTCGCGTCCAGTTTTCCTCGCCCAGTGCGTCGACCGACGTCTGCATGATGCGGAAGTTCTGCGCGCCGCCGGAATTGGTGGTGATGAAAGCCGTATCGCCGTGCATGTCGAGCGAGTATTCGTGGCCTGAGCGGCGGGGCGACACCAGCACCGGTGCGTCGAGCGGTGCGTCGGCGCGCAACAGGCGCACCTCGTCCTCGTCGTTCTGTCCGGTGTGGAGAATGATCCAGCGCCCATCGAGTGAGCGTCCTGCGCTGACGTAGAAACGCGGATCGGTCTCCTCGTAGATCAGCGTTTCGGTGCCGTCGGCCGCCTTGCGAAAGGCTTTATTGGGCCGGTGGTTCTCGTCCACCTTCACATAGATGAACGATTGCCCGTCGGCGCACCATGCGAATGCGCCGACGTCGCGGGTGATATCATCGCTATCCGTACCGGTCGCCAGATCGCGGATTCGCAGATGGTAATACTCCGATCCATTCGTATCGACGCTCCATGCAAGGCGCTGGTGGTCCGGCGAATGGGACATGGCACCCAATGCGAAATAATCCGTTCCCTCGGCTTCCTTTGGCCCGTCGAACAGCACGGTCTTGCCATCGGGTCCGGCGCGCATGAACCGGGGATACTCGTCGCCCTCACCGTAACTGCTCCAATAGGAATAGGCACCGTGCGGCGAAGGCACGGACGAATCGTCCGGCTTCATCCGGATCTTTCAACTCGTCGAACAGCGCATCGCGCAGGCCAGCCGTGTCGGCCATCTGCGCGTCCTGGTAGGCGTTTTCGGCGTCAAGGTAGGCGCGGATATCGTCCGGCAGCGCGGACGGATCGCGCATAACCTCCTGCCAGTTTTCGGCCCGCAGCCAATCATAGTCGTCTGTCTTGTCGATGCCGTGGTGGGTAACCGAAACCGGCCGTTTTTCCGCAACCGGAACCTTGGCTGACAGGTCGAACGCCACGTTTAGCCTTCGCCTTCGGCTGGCTTAAAATCCATCGCCACACCGTTCATGCAATAGCGTAAGCCGGTCGGCTTCGGACCATCGTTGAAGACGTGTCCCAGATGTCCGTCACAATCGGCGCATCGCACTTCGGTGCGTTTCATAAACAGCTTGCGGTCAGTCTTCTCCGTCACGGCCTCATCGTCGATGGGCGCGTAGAAGCTCGGCCATCCGGTGCCGGAATCAAACTTCGTGTCCATGCCGAACAGCGGTTTGCCGCAACCGGCGCAGGTGAAGGTGCCATCGCGTTTCTCGCGGTCGAGCGGCGATGTGCCGGCCCGCTCGGTGCCCTCTTCGCGCAGCACACGATATTGCTCGGCGGTCAATTCAGCGCGCCATTCGGCGTTGGATTTCTCGATTTTGGACATGGGTCGTCTCCGTTATGGCGTTTGGCTTCAATTAGGGTGCAAACGGGGCCGCCACAACAGGGGCGCTAGCGCACATCCAGCAATGTGAGGAACAGAGCGACAGCCAGCAGGATGGCAAGCCACAGCACCATTTGTCCGGTGGGCAATGCACGCGCAGCGATGCCGGACGGGCCGTAAATACGCTTCAGCGCGGTTTGCCCTGCACCAAGCGACACATGAACGCCCCGCACCAACTCGTTCCAAACCGTAGCAAATACCCGCGCTACGAACCCGATGACGACCGGGAGAAACCGCCGGTAGGTCCAGTCGGTGTCCAGATTGGTGGACCGCAGTTCCGGCGGGTATATGCCGGTCAACATCAACGTGCCGAATGCAAGTGCGGAGAACCACAGCAGTTGCAGCTGGGTGATGACATGGCCGGCGGTGTAGGGGCTGTAAGTCACGTCATAAGGCAGAATATCGTAGAGCGCCGTTGGGTAGACGCCGATTGCCACACACAGAAATGCTGTCAGACCCATCGCCAGCAGCATATTCCATGGTGCTTCGGCAGGACGCTTGCCGCTGTCGTGGGCGAAGAATGCGAAATAGGGGATCTTGATGCCCGAATGGTGAAACACTCCGGCGGAGGCGAACAGCAGGATGAGCCACGTCACATAATAGCCCTCGTATCCGGCGGCGGACAGGATCATCGATTTGGAAATGAAGCCTGAGAAGAGCGGAAAGGCCGAAATGGACGCTGCGCCAATTGTGCAAAACACCATCGTCCACGGCATAGTCTTGTAAAGCCCGCCCAGTTCCGATCCTTTCGCGGTGCCGGTTCGAAACAGCACCGCTCCAACGCTCATGAACAGCAGCGCCTTGTAGAGTATGTGGCTGAAGGCGTGGGCCGCCGTGCCGTTGATCGCCAACTCCGAGCCGATACCCACACCGACGACCATAAAGCCCAGCTGGTTGTTGAGCGAGTAGGTCAGCACCCGCCGAAGGTCGTTTTCGATCACCGCATAGAAGATCGGAAACAGCGTCATCGTCGCGCCGATGGGGATGAGAAACTCCGTTCCCGCGAAACCGCGCGCCAGCGAATACACGGCCAGTTTCGTGGTGAATGCGGACAGCACCACCGTGCCGGTGACAGTGGCTGCCGGGTAGGAATCCTGTAGCCAGTTGTGCAGCAGCGGGAAGGCGCATTTTATACCGAAGGCGAACAGGATGATCCAAGCCCCCCAGCCTTCCAGCGAGAAAGCCTCAAATGCAATCGACCCGGTTTCGCGGTAGTGGATCGCAGCGCCCGCCAATAGGGCCACACCAGACGCAATCTGAATGATGAGATAGCGCATACCTGTGGCATACGCACCTTCGGTCCGCCGCGCCCAGATGAGAAAGACGGACGCGATGGCCGTGCCTTCCCACCACACGAACAGGGTGATGAGATCGCCCGCCAGCACCGCGCCGATCGCCGCGCCCGCATAGGCCAGAGCCGCCACCTGTTGCACCGTATCGCGGATATGCCAGGCGTAAAGCGTTGCGAGGAAGGCTGCGAGTGAGAAGATAAGCGCGAAGACAAAACTCAACCGATCGAGCCGGAACAGGGTCAGCGTCTCACCGTAAAATGTCAGTTCGCCCATCGTGCCATAAGGCAAAATGAGGAGCGGAATGACGCCGATGATCGGCACCGCCAGCAGCAGGGTAGCGCGGAAACGACCGTTCGGCACGAGCGGTGTCAGCGCCGCGCCGATGAGGTAGATCAGGGCCGGGTGAAACCACTCAGACATCAGCTTTCTCGCGCTTGTGTCCGGGCGCCTGCTTCATGTCGAGATCGAAAGCGGGATGGTGTTCCGCCGCCGTATCCGTCGGCCCGTAAATGTCTTCCCGCCGCATCAACAGAAAGCGCATGCCACGCGCTGCCACCACAAGGGCGGCACACATGAAGAAGCCGTAGAGGGAATAGAAGCCGAAGACGTATTCGATATCGAAATAGACCTTCTTTTTGTAGAACAGGTCGAACACTGTCAGCACCGCGCCCGCCACGACCAGCCCCCAGAAGAAGCGCTTCACCTTCCTTGGATCGTCCACCCAAGAGAGTGCGCGCGTGATGATGGAGGCGGACCGGTGGTCGCTCATGAGCCATCTCCCGCAGGTATAACGGAACTGGCATGTTAGTGGTGGTGATCGGTTCAAGAAATGCCATGATGCTATCGGCATAGAAGAACAGCGCAAAGCAAGCCATCGCGGTGATGACCAATGGCACAACGCACAACAACGGTGCTTCGGCGAAGTTCTGCCGAAGCGTGCCGCCGTAATGGTCGGTAGCTTCAGGCGTGAAGAAGCCGCGCGCAAAAACCGGCACGAGATAAGCGACGTTGAGCAACGATGAGACCATCAGCACGCCGATCATCACCCACTGCCCGGCATCGGCAGCTCCCAACATCAAGCAGCCATTTTGACCATGAGCCAGCAAGCGGCGGCAGGCCGATGATCGACAGCGAGGCGATACCGAAAGCGATGAAGGTGATCGGCATGGCCCGCCCCAGCCC
The DNA here is from genome assembly GCA_963841615.1 of uncultured Alphaproteobacteria bacterium. Classification (GTDB taxonomy): domain Bacteria; phylum Pseudomonadota; class Alphaproteobacteria; order Rhizobiales; family Rhizobiaceae; genus Pseudahrensia. Next base: position 104,626 of record CAWJDI010000006.1, read on the forward strand.
ACGCATATCGGAGATATTCGTTTTGTGCGTCGCCACGTAGATTGCGCCCGCGCACATGAACAGCGTGATCTTGCCGACCGCGTGGGTGACGATGTGCAGCCCACCGCCCAGCACGCCCATGGACGTCGCCAGCGCCATGCCAAGTGTTATGTAGGACAGCTGGCTGACCGTCGAATAGGCGAGACGGCGTTTCAAATTGTCCTGCTGGAGCGCGATAATCGAAGCGGCAAGAATGGAAAACGCCGCCACCCACATCAGCCACACGCTCGCGCCGGTGCTGGCAAGATTGTCGATGCCGAACACGTAGACGCCGACCTTGAGCATCGTGAACACGCCCGCTTTGACGACGGCGACGGCATGAAGCAGAGCGGATACGGGCGTCGGCGCAACCATCGCGGCAGGCAACCAACGATGAAACGGCATGAGCGCCGCCTTGCCGATGCCGAAGGCGTAAAGCGCCAGTAGGACTGGCAACAGCGTGCCGAGCTCCGGCCCGATGATCCCTCCTGCCACAAAGTCCAGCCGCCCTGCGACCACATAGGTCCAGATCACGGCAGTGAGCAGGAATACGATCGATGTTGCCATGAGGATGGCCAGATACGTGCGCGCACCGAGCTTGGACTCCTCGTTCTCCTTGTGAGCAACAAGCGGATAGGTGGAGACCGTCAGCAGTTCGTAGAACACGAACAGCGTCGCCAGATTGGCGGAGAACGCGATGCCCAGCGTGGCGAAAATGGCAAAGGAAAAACAGGCGAAGAATCGCGCCTGCTTCGTCTCCCCGTTCCCGCGCATGTAGCCGATGCCGTAGATGTGCGTGACGATCCACAGCGACGACGCGACCAGCGCGAACATCATGCCGAGCGGTTCGATCTCGAAGGAAATGGAAATCTGCGGTTGGAACGCGAAAGCGGTGAAAGCGAAAGCTTCTCCCGCATCGAACCGGAGATAAATCGCCACCACGACGGCGCATGTCGCGACCGCCAGAGCCAGCGTGAGCCCATCCCGCAGGTTCGGCATATCACGAAATGCAAAGCAGCCAACGGTAGCAAACAGCGGCAATGCCATCGCCAGCAGCATCAGTTCCGTGGGAGAAAGAGTTGCAAACAGGAACATCAGGGACGCCCCGGTGTGCCAAGGATGATGGCCCCGTCGGCAGTGAACGCCCCGCTCAACAGGGACTCAGCCGCAGTGCGCGCCATGCCGACCGTGTATTCCGCATCGAACCCGAAGCCGATGGAGATGAGTGTGAGAATCCAGATCGGAATCAGCATCGACCAAGGCGCTTCTTGTCGCACGGCCCCTTCTGGTGCAGCGGTCAGATACATGGCTTCCACCAGCTTCCAGACATAGGCGATGGCGATGAGGGACGACACGCCGATCAGAAAGGCGATAGGCCACAGGTCAGCTTCGAATGCGGCCTGCATTAGCACCCACTTCGATACGAAGCCCACCGTGCCCGGCGCGCCGATCAGGCTCATACCACCAGCCGTAATGGCCGCCGCCGTCCACGGCATCTGGCGGCCTAGGCCATAAAATGCCGGGAGCGACGCGGAACCAAGACGATAAATGACCGCACCGACCGCGAGAAACAGCGCCCCCTTTGTCACCGCATGGTTGAACAGGTGGACAATGGACCCGGTCAGCCCCGTCGCGGTCAGCATAGTCGTGCCGAGCAGCATGTAACCGACCTGCGCGATGGAGGAATAGGCCAGCAGGCGTTTAACGTTGGTCTGAAACGTCGCCACGAGCGAGCCTGCGAACATGGCGACAATCGCGAGCGGCATGACGATGAAATGCAGCGTGTCCCGCTCGAACCCGACATCGGGCGAAAAGACGGAGAACACGAACCGCAACAGCGCGTATATGGCGACCTTCGTAGCCGTCGCGGCGAGAAACGCGGATACGGCAGATGGCGCGTAGGTGTAAGCCCCGGGCAACCAGCGGTGCAGCGGGTAGATCGCGATTTTCAGCCCGAGCCCAATTACGATGAAAGCGAACGCCGTTCGCACTGTACGGTTGTCATCGAGCCCTTCGAGCCGCTGCGACAGGTCCACGAGATTGAGCGTGCCAGTCACCATGTAGATAAGGCCCAGCCCGATGACGAAGAACGTCGCGCCAATCGTGCCCAGCACCAGATAATCGTACGCGGCGGAGAGCGCGCGCCGATCCTTGCTCGCGCCCAGAGCTACCAGAACGTAGGTCGAGAGGGACGATATTTCGAGAAACACGAACACGTTGAAAGCATCGCCCGTCACCGTCACGCCCATCAGGCCGGTGAAGCACAGCATCATGCAGGCATAGAACAACGTATGGCTGGACTGCGCGATTTCCCGCTCGATCGACGTGCGTGCATAGGGGAACACGACCAGTGCGATGGCGGAAACAATGACCATCACGAACGCATTGGCGGCGTCCACACGGTATTCGATGCCCAATGGCGGTGCCCACCCGCCGATGGCGTAGGACAACACCGCCCCGTCCGAGACGAGCAGGGCCAGATAGGCCGACAGGGCGAACGAAACGAGACAGGATAGCCAGCTGATGACGAATGCCACCGTGCGGTTGCTGAACAGCACGGCCAAAGGCGCGGCAAGCAGCGGCACGACGATCGCCAGCAGCGGTGCGTGTGACGCCATCATAGCGAGCGCGCCATCCATCACGCGCTTTTCCCGGCGGCATCGGCGGCAGCATCCTGCTCGTCGATCAGCAGCACTTCGTCTTCCTCGATCGTTCCGTATTCCTCGTTGATCCGCACGATGAGCGCGAGACCCAGTGCGGTGGTCGCTATGCCGACCACGATAGCGGTGAGAATGAGAACGTGGGGCAGGGGATTGGAATAAACGGCGGTCGGGTCGTCGATGGTGATCGGCGCCGTGCCCCCTGCCACCTTGCCCATCGAGATGTACAGCATGAAAACGGCCGCCTGAAACATGTTCAGCCCGACAATTTTCTTCAACAGGTTGCCCCGCGCCACCACGACGTAAAGCCCGGTCATCATCAACACGACAAAAAGCCAGTAGTTGAGATGGCCGACAACAAAATCGATGTCGAGAAAAACGGACACGGCGTTACCAGTCCTTGTCGTCGAGCGACGGCGGGCGACCGGCAAAGGCGTAGAAGATCGCCAGCATCACGGCGAACACCGTCACGCCGACGCCGAGTTCCACGAGAATGATACCGATGTGCTGGCCCTCATAGCCCTTTTCCGCCAGCACATTGTAGTCAAGAAAATTGGCACCGAGAAAAAGCGAGACGAGGCCGGTGCCGGCATACAGCAGCAGGCCAAGCGCGATCAGGATCTGTATTGCCCTGTCTGGAAATGCCACGCGCAGCGGCGCAATGCCGAACACGATGCCATACAAAATGAATGCCACCGCAAAAATGACACCCGCCTGAAACCCGCCGCCCGGTCCGAAATCGCCGTGGAATTGCACGTAGAGACCGAACAGCAGAATGGGCGCGATCAGCAGTTTGGTGGCGACGCGGAGGATGAGGTGATGGTCCATCTAGTCCTCGTCCCGGCGCGGAAAACGCCGTCGTACAGCGCCACTGCCGCCAATGAGGAGGATCACACCCAGACCGGCGGTGAAAACGACCGTCACTTCCCCCATCGTGTCGTAGCCGCGATAGCTTGCGAGAACGGCGGTTACGATGTTGGGAACATGGATCTCCTCCGGCGTGCGTTTGATATAATCCGGTCCAACATAAGTTTGCACCGGCGCATTCGGATCGCCGAATGCAGGCATGTCGAGCGTGCCATAGATCAGCACTGCACCGGTCAGCAAAACGACGAACAAGGGCGTCGGCGACCATTTCCGAATCTTCTGTTCATGCCGCGCGGTCAGCGCGATAGTGCCCAGCATCAAAACCGACGAAATGCCCGCTCCAACGGCAGCCTCGGTGAAAGCCACGTCGACCGCGTCCATGACGATGAAGAGCAGCGCGGCCAGCAGGCTGAACACGCCCGACAGCATAACCACGGCAAAGAGCGAACGCAGCAGAACGATGGCGATGGCGACGCTCACCAGTGCGAAAAACAGCATGATTGTAAGCGCAAGGTCGGTCATGCGCCGTCCCGCTTCGCCGTCACGTCTTCCACGATGTCCATGGGGCGCGAGCCGGATGTGAAAGCCGCATTGGCAACCGCATGGCTGGCGGTGGGGCCGGTGAGAAACAGGAATATCACAACTAAAACCAGTTTCAGCGTGATAAGCGAGAACCCGGCTTCCACCATCATACCCGCCAACAGCAGGCCGACGCCAGCGGAATCGATGATGGAAGCGGCATGAAGGCGCGCCCAGAAGTCGCGCAACCGCACCATGCCGAGCGAGCCGATAAACAGGAAGAATGCCCCTGTCAGCACGAATACCCACGCCACAACGTCGCGTGCGAAGTCCCACGTCAGCCAGTCAGATGTCAGCCAGCCCGAAGCGATCCAATCCGGCATCATCGCGGCGCACCTTCGACCGTCTCCGCAACAGGCGGGTCCATGACCATTTGCTTTTCCTCGACCGACCCGAAGTCGTCTCCCAGCCGCCTGTATCGAAAGAACTTCAGCACCGCGATGGTGCCGACGAAATTCATCAGCGCGTAAAGTAGGGCGATATCGAGAAAATCGGGGCGCTCAAACAGGAAGCCTGTCGTTCCAATGAACAGGACAGTGCAGGTGCCAAATGTGTTCAGCGCCAGCACACGGTCATACAGCGTGGCCCCTGCAAACAGACGGATAAGCAGCAGTAACATGCAAATGAAGACAGCGCCTGTCGCAAATGCCCAGATCATGCCCGCACCTCCAGCGCGGCGACGCGCGCGCCCATGGAATCCAAAGCCTCCATGTCAGCAGCCTCATCCGTCAAGGCGTGTACGATGAAGCAATCGTCTTCGGTCTCTACGGTTATTGTCCCGGGCGTGATGGTGATGGAATTGGCGAAGAGCGCACGTCCAAGATCAGTCGATTGCTGGCAGACGACTTTGATGAGCCGCTGGCGTTTTGGAAGGTCGGTCGACAGAATTACTTTAGCCACCGCCCAGTCGGCCTTGCCGATTTCGACGATGAGCCAGAAGATGTATCGAACTGCGGCTAACGGGCGCAGGGCACCAAATGTTCTTTCGGGAAACACGAGCCCAAGCCGGTGAATAATCCAGACGCAAAGAAAGCAGGAAACGACACCGAGGCCCAGTATCAGGCCGCTGTCATAGATGCCGGACATGGCGAGCCAGAGCGCAAGCAGCGTGGCGAATATCAAGAGCATGCGTGTCACCGAAGCACCTCCATGCGCTTCCATCGGAATCTTGTGCGCTCTTAACAAGCCTCTCATACCGAAGCCACCTCTTTGGCAAGGTGAGCAGGGTAGTGGCTGAGGCAGTAAACCGGCGCCATCAATCTACATTGAAGCGAGACGGTTTCGATAATAAAGATCGCGTTGACTTCAAAACCTTCGCACAATAGATGGCGTTTAATTCGACGCACTCAGGCCGCATTTGTGGATGATGCACGAATACACACGTTCAACACTTCAACAACATTCACCGTTGACGACTTGATAGGGGCATATCAAATGACGACGCCTACCACAGAAGAAAATTCAGTATTCATAGAGCTGACCAGCGAACTCGTTGGAGCCTATGTCAGCAACAACCCTCTAGCAGCCTCCGACCTGCCGGCACTTTTGCGCGATGTTCACGCCGCCCTCAGCGGTTTGGCTGGTGAGCCCGAACCTGAAGAAGTCGAAAAGCCGAAGCCACCTGTTTCTATCCGCAAGTCGCTGGGACAGGATTACTTGATCTGTCTCGAAGACGGCAAGAAGTTCAAATCGCTTAAACGCCATTTGAAAACCCACTACGATATGTCTCCTGACCAATATCGCGAAAAATGGGGTCTGCCAGCCGATTATCCGATGGTTGCGCCCGCTTATGCCGAGCAGCGTTCGCGCCTCGCCAAGGAAATGGGCCTGGGCCAGAAGAAACGGGCTTCCTGATGATGTCACGGGGGACGCCGACACGTCGGCTCCTGTGAATTAGGAATTAAATCTTAGGAAAGTTATCCAACACACGCTAACGTAGGTTAGCTTTAGGCATCAGATGTTGCCCCGGATAACTTTCCAGGGATGCTTTTCTCGCTGCCGCCGACAGCCATTTCGACCTGTCTTATCGTTTGGATCGACAGAAGGAACTCGGCACGACCTGCCTGCGTGGTGCAGCGTGCTGTTTTTGCATCCAGCTCGTCAGTTTTGCATTGGAAGTGCCGCTGCGCGAGTTGCGTGGAGCGAGCAGGGGTGTAGCGGATGTCGCCCTTGCGCGGCAGATCGCCATGTATCTGGCACACACCAAACTCAGCATTTCTCAAGCCGAGGTTGGGCTGCACTTTGGACGCGACAAATCGACGGTGACCCACGCTTGTCAGTCGGTCGAAACGAAGCGGGACGAAGTGCCGTTCGACGAGATGGTTTCCCAGCTGGAAACGATGCTCGATGCCATGCAGGCCGTGTCCAGCGAAGTCGCTCACTCCGTCGCCCGGGACAGGAACCAAAATCGTATCGGGGGAATGCAGTGATGACCGGCCCCTCGAAACTGGAGCGTAAGCCTCCGGCGTAGGCCACGGTTACGCGGCTTTCGCGATGATCCGGTTGGCCTCCCAGTTCCACGGGAGCATTTCGTGGAGGCGTGATGTTGGGGTATCAGCTATGCGGGCAAGGATATCGGCGAGCCACGCCTGAGGATCGACGGCGTTGAGCTTGGCCGTTGCGATGAGGGTATAGACGAATGCGGCGCGTTCTCCGCCGCGGTCGGATCCGGCGAACAACCAAGCCTTGCGACCAAGCGCGATGCCACGCAAGGCCCGCTCGGCGGCATTGTTCGTCAGACAAGCGCGTCCGTCTGCGAGGATGGTGGTGCACTGGTCCCAACGGCGCAACATGTAATCCATGGCCTTGGCGACGGGCGAGTGGCGAGAGAGACTGCCGCGTTCGTCGCGCATCCAGCGTTCCAGATCTGCGATCATGGGAGCGACAGTCCCGGTCCGGGCGGCAAGACGTTCGTTTACGCTCGTACCGTTCAGGGTGCGCTCGGCGTCGAAGATCGCATCGATGCGCCGCACGGCCTCCAGGGCGAGCGGTGAGATCGCCGTTGCGGCCTTGCCTCGGCGCGTACCGGCGGCAATGTCGGCCAGTTCGAAGAACTTGCGCCGTGCATGAGCCCAACAGAGTGCCGGGACGACTGGGGCGGGTCTGCGATCGGCCGCATAGAGGCCGCCGTAGCCTGCGTATGCATCGGCCTGCAGCACGCCGGCCCAGCTATCGAGATGCGCTTGTGGATGTTCGCCCCGCCGGTCGGTCGAGTAGTGGAACAGGGCAGCCGGTGGCGCCTGACCGGCGAAGGGGCGATCATCGCGGACATACGCCCAGAGCCGTCCGGTTCTCGTTCTACCACGCGCCAGCACCGGAACAGTGGTGTCGTCGCCATGCAGGCGCCTGGCTACCATAACATGGGCTTTGATAAGGGCGTGCAGCGGGGCAAGCGCCACCGTCGCGGCACCGACCTGATCGGCGAGCGTCGACAGGCTGAGATCCACGCCTTCGAGCGCATAGCGCTCCGCCTGGCGGTTCAGCGGTTGGTGCTGGCCGAACTTCTCGAACAAGAGCATGGCGAGGAAGCTTGGACCTGCCCAACCTCGTGGTGTGGGATGGAACGGAGCCGGTGGCTGGGTGATGCGTTCGCAGGCGCGACAGGCGAAGCGTTCGCGAACGGTCTGGATCACTTTCCCCGGATTGGGCCATGATCGGGGGACGACCTCGATGGTCTCGGTCACATCCTCACCCAGCTTGACGATCCGGTTCGAGCCGCAGGCTTCACAGGCACATGGCGCCTCGATCACCACGCGCTCACGCGGCAGATGCGCCGGAAACGGCTTGCGTCCACGGTGACGGGACGGCGAAGGAACAAGCGGAGCCAGACCAACCTTCGCTGCAGCGCGGTCGGCCGCAAGTTCGTCCTCGGTGACCGCCGCCTCGATCTCTTCCAGTTGCAGTTCAAGCTGATCGAGCAGGCGCGCCCCACGCTCGGAACGGTGACCGTAAAGGGCGCGGCGCAGCTTCTCGATCTCCAGCTTGAGCGCCGCAATCATCGCATCCCGGCCCGACGCTGCGGCCCTCGCACGCGTTGCCTTGGCTTCCATCGCGTCGGCCCGAGCCTCAGCAACCGCGAGAGCGGCGCGTAAGGCTTCGATATCGGAAGGTGTGTCGGACATGACGCAATAATAGCACATGCCGCCAGTATGTTAGAGAAGATTCGACGGTCGCGGCGAACTTATCCAGCCAATGCAGGCCGCCAGGTATGGCGCGGGTTGCGCCAATCGATCCCGTCGAGCAAATACGTCAGCTGCGCCGCCGAGATCGCGACCGCACCATCCTTTGGAACCGGCCAGATGAACGTGCCACGCTCCAGCCGTTTGATGTAAAGCGGCATACCGACCCCGTCGTGCCACAACACCTTGATCAGCGACCCGCTGCGCCCGCGGAACACGTGCAGATCGCCTGCATGCGGATCGCGACCCAAACCTTCCTGCACCAGCAGCGCCAAGCCCGGCATGCCCTTCCTCATGTCGGTGACACCTTTGGCCAGCCAAACCTTCGCGCCGGGCGGCAGCGCGATCATGCCCGCTCCACCACCGCAATCAGCTGCGCCAGAGCCGAAGCGTCCATGCCCGCGCCGATGATCAACCTGCGGTCGTTGCGAAGAACGATCTCCACACGGCCAATCTCGGAAACCAGCGCTGCGGGAGCAGCCTGCTGTTCGGGTTCTACCGAGAGCGACGTGAAACCTGTCATATCCGTTCCAGCATGTTGAAGCAGTCCGCGTCGGTGAAGTCGCCGCCACGTCGTCAGAAGCTATCGAGACACTCCGTTGCGCCGAGCCGTCGCTGCAACCAATCGTGGCCTTGAAAAGCTCTCCGTGATAATCCGCTGCTTCTCTGCCTCGCTCCAGCGACGACGCCGGCCCGTGTTGACGACATCCAGTCTCATTACCTGCGGTCTGTCCTTATGGGCGGCCATAAGGTCACTTAGGCGACAGACCACCACACCCGACAGGCGGCCTTCGCCGGAGGGTTTACACTGGAGCGGCGCATCCTCACATTCTGCGCCCGACACAAAGATGTGCGCGTTGCACCATTGAGCGCAGGCGACGATCAGCAGCTGCTGACCGAAGCCGGAAATGCAACCGGCCCACGCTTGCTGGCCACGACATTCGTCTTGCAAAAGATGAGCAACGATCAGCTTTTGCATTGGAAACAGAACAATCTGTCACTCACCGAGGTCGGACGTGCGGAGGTAAAACGCGCGACCAGTACGAAAGATGAGGCGTTCCTCCAACAGCACCGCTCGGTCGCAACCAAACGTGTGAAAACTAACGCTGGTTGGGAAACGCTCGCAGTCAATGAGAACGAATCCCCGCTCAACCGCCTGCGTGCCCGTGCTGCGGCCGACGGGCGCAAATGGGTAAGCGATGCCGGTTATGAAGCCGGTGAGCGCTTACGGCGAGATTTCGAGTTCGGAAACTTGCGACAGAGTGTGTCCTCAAACTGGAACCTTGCCGGGGGCAGCGCGAAATCATCGGCAAACGGCGCCAAGGCGGCCCTGACAGACAACGCGCTCGATGCCCGCAAACGGCTGGAACGGGCAGTCTCCATTCTCGGGCCGGACCTGTCCGGCGTGGTGGTGGACGTATGCTGCTTCCTCAAAGGGCTCGAATGTGTGGAACGGGAGCGCCGCTGGCCACCCCGCTCTGCCAAATTGATGCTGCGGACCGGTTTGGACCTGCTCGCCTCGCACTATGGAACGCGGGCAGGCCCGAACGGGCGTGCGGCCATGCGCGTATTGTGAGAATCAGGCAGCCGCCTGCGCCATCTCCTTGATGCGCCCGACCATCGAGCGCAGTCCGTTGGACCGCTGTGGCGTCAGGTGTTCAGCGAGGCCAATCTCGGCAAAGACGGCCTGCTCGTCGGTCTTCAGCACATCATCGGGCGTGCGGTTGGAAAACAGCGTCAGCGCAATCGCTACCAAGCCGCTGACAATATGCGCGTCCGAAGCGCCGCGAAACGACATACGCCCGTCCTGCAATGGGTCTGGTACGACCCAGACCTGGCTAACACAGCCATTGACCTTGTGCATGTCGACCGTCTCCGTTGCATCCAGCGGCTTGAGCGCGCGGCCCAGCTCGATCAGATAGCCATACCGGTCTTCCCAATCGTCCAGCATCTGAAAATTCTCTACGATTTCCTCGATCGAGGTGTCGAGAGTGAGAGGCTGGGCGGAATCGGTCATTGGCATCGGACAAACAGGGGATGGTGCGATTGTTATGTAAGCCGTGAGCGCACCGGCGCAACGGAATACCACGGCGCAAACGGTCGCGGGTTTATGTTTAGTCAAGTGTTAAAGCCCTTGCTGCACAATGAGGCCATCAACACCCCGTCGGGTGCGAAGGTTTGTGTGTTTTGCGTCTGCCGATCATCATCAATGTCCTGTTTCAAAGCGCATATCGTGTCGTCAATCGCGATGCGGTCGTGCGGCAGGAAGGGCGCGCTCAAGCGTGGTTCGTGCTGGTTCATTGTGCCGTCGGCATCGCTCTGGCGCTAGCGGCGGTCGTCCTTCTGACATTGCTGCCGTCCGAACCGGCGCTGGCGGGCTCGTTCCTCACACTGGGCTGCATCGCACTCGCCCTGTCGCTTTTTCTCATTCGGTCCGGCGCACTGTTTATCGTCCGCTGCGCGTCCATCGTCGCATTTGCCATGCTGGTTGCCTGGATATGCCTGCGTTCCAGCGGGCTGAACGGGCCTGTGCTGATACTGCTGGCATTGGCACCGCTGGAGGCTGCACGGCTGCGGGATCGGCGTCTCATCAATCTTGCGCTGGCTTCCGCCGCGTCGGCTTTCGTCTTTCTCGTCATTTTCGATGGCATTCCGAGCCCGACCAGCGCGTTGCTCGTCAGCTGTGCGGCCTTGGTCTATGCGGCCATCGTTGCACTCAATGCGACCGCTTCGGTGTCGCGTGATTTCTTGGCGCTCACTGCTCCAAACGTCGCACACACCGAGAAACCGGCGGCCATGCCCGTTCCGCCAATGCCCCGCGCGTCCGCGCCCGTTCGCCGGACACCGGCCATGACGCCGCGTCCATCAATGCCCGTCGAAACCCGTGTTTCGCGCGCCCACTATTACGGAAATCCTTCCGTTTCCTCCCAGTATTGCGTTCAAGAAGGAGACTGTCGTGTACGCTGATAAACCCGCATACGCTCAATTCCGCGACCATTCCAAACCAACCGGAACACGCGTTCCCGCCTTCATTTCCGAGGCCCCCGCTCTGTTCGGCGGTGCGGTCATTTCGCTCGGTGTGATGGGCGCGATCTTCGTCAACGCCATGTGGTTTCAACCCGGTCAGCACCCGGCACCGATGTTCACGCCGCGCACTGCCGATGTGGCCATTGCGCCGGTCGTTGCTACGCCGGTGAGAACCGTTGCGGTTAAGTCCGCACCGGAAGATGTGAAGGCGGCTCCGACACAAGCCTCGAAAGAAATCCTACGTGAAGTGCAGACGGCGCTGGCCAGTCGTGGATACTACGAGGGCAAGCTGGACGGTGTTTATGGCTCGCGCACCCAAAGCGCCATCGAGACGTTCCAGAAAGACCATTCCATGCCGCAGGACGGCCAAGCGAGTGTTCGCCTGCTCACGCAGGTCTTGATGTCGGCATCTTCTTCGCCATCCGAGGTGCCTGTTCCAAAGGCTACGGTCGTTGCGGCCACTGAATCATCCGAGCAGGTTGCCAGCGCACCGGACCAGGTGGCCGATGGCATGGTTGCACGCATTCAGGCCGGACTGCGGAAATACGGTTACGACGATGTCGTGGTGGACGGGCGCATGGGCCAGCAGACCGCAACGGCTATCCAGCGTTTCCAGCTGGACTTCGGCATGAAGATCACCGGCGAACCTTCTCCGATCGTGTTGCAGAAGCTGGAAGAAGTGGGCGCGTAAGGCGCGCGGAATTTCATGCGCCTTCGTTCTGAAATAGTCGTCTCGGCAATCTTGCGAAAGGTGCAAAGCGAAGGCGGTTTCGGGGCAATGGTGAAGAAAGGCGAAGCACAGGCGGGCGCAATCCACATTCTGGTGCGCACCGGCTTATCTGAATGTCGCCATTTCGCACCGGCCAACCAGTCGCTCTATGAGGGTGCGGACACGACAGACCGGCTCTTTGAGGAACGTGGTGTCATCGCAGACGCCGACCTTCCGGCGTTTATCGAAAAGGAAAGCCGGTTCGATCCGGATTTCTGGATTGTCGAACTGGAACCGGCGGTTACTGAACTACCGTTTGCCGTAATTGGCCATTGACAGTCACGCTAGAAGGCGTATCGCCTGTGTTCAATCTCGACCTGTGCGGGGCGGTCGGCATTCGCGGTTGGCACATTGCGGTCCAGCATAGCCTCCGCATGGCTCTCGCGTCTCGGAGCAGGGGTATTGGCAGGGGCGACGCTTTGCGAACGCTCTGCTGCGATCTGCTTCCATGAAGCGACCGAAACCCTGCATTCCTCGACCGTCAGCGCCTCGTAAACGCGCATCGCGCGGGTGGCATTGGTCGTGCTGGAACCAACGGCATGGAACAGGAGGATCTGCAACCGGTGAACTTCGGAGGCCGGTGTCTCATCGGACTTCAGGAGAACCGCGAGCGCATCGCCATTCTCGTCGTCCACCACCTTCGCCACGATTTTCCGGTCCAGTCCGAACCGGTCGCAAAGCAGTTGCATGATCGCATCTTCGTCTTCGTTCCGTGCTGCCTGATGGATGGCAAGCCGGAATTCCCCTGCGCTGATTTGGGTTGGCTGCGGCAAATCCGTTTGTGCTCTCGCTGGAATCGCCGCTGTTTTTGTTTCGCCCAACCGCCCGCCACGCGCGGCGGCTTGCAGGATGGCGTCATTTGCATTGGCATCAGGTGCGTGATCGACACTTGCGCCATCCCGCATCCGGCGTTTGGCAATCAACGCTCTGTGCTCCTGCGTCCCCGCATGGGCAATGCGGAGCAGGTCGAGATGTCCGAGGGAAGGCGAATACATCAGCATCTGCCCGCCAATGTCGATCGGCTCCAGCGAAAGGTAGTGGGCAATCGCCCTCGGTGTGCGCGCGGAGCGGCACAAAATCGCTGACATTTCAGCTTTGGTGCGTTGGGCCACGAGGTCGATGAGGTCGTAGAATGCATTCAGGAACTGACGGGGCGAAACCTCTCCATACCGTTTCGGCGCGGCAAAGCGGCGAACCACTTCCAGCATGAGTGTGTCAGCTTCGCTGCTGTCGAGATGCGGTGCGGTTGAGATTTTTGCAGGCTGCATGACACTGACCGGGGCGGATTTTCACCAGCTCACCTTCGGTCCGATATGGTTAATGCGTCGTTAATTCGCCGCAGGTCTCACAATATGGCTAGGATGACGACAGCGCATTTTCGCTGTCAGTAATGTCCAACCGTTCGCAGCGGGCACTGTTGAAAAAAGCATCGAGCCGTCCTTGCCAGCTTGGGTCGTGTTCGAGCGCGCGGATCAGCACGAAACCCTCCTCGATAGGGGCTTCGATCAGCACGGCCTGCTCGATGCTGTCGGTTGAAGCGGTGCGAAGCTGGGCCATTTGAACGGGGTCCACCACGACGAGAAACAGCTGGCGATCTACAGCCGTGCGGTCGTTGAACGAATACACGTTACGCCCTCTCCGGTCGAAAATGGACACAGACCAGAACGGCAATTTCCCATCCGCCGTTACACGCACCGCGCCCTCTCGCAGGTCGAAACGACATGCAGCAACATGAAGCGATGGGTCGAGGCCCGTGACGGGCCGCTCGGTCTGCTGTGGAGAGGAGATGCGGGTGAATGACCACGACTGCCCCGCCGACGAGAGTTTGGCCCACGCATCCCTTTCCGCGAAGGCTGGTATAGCAAGCAGGCTGACCAGATGTGTCAATCCGGCAATCACGACCAGCAGCAATGCGAAATACCCGTACCGGATCATGCGGCACACCGGATGCGTTCAACCTGGGGGATGCGGACCTGCCCAACCGCCCCCGTGCCCGTAACCTGCGTATCATACAGGCGAAGCGACAGTTGCATCGGGCCGGTGCCCGAGAGTGGCAACCACTCCGCTCCGCCACGGCGCGTTGCACCGATCAGGATATCGACGGTTCCATCCTGCCAGATGCTATGTTCAGAGATAACGGGTTCGACACGCCCGAACGGGTCGGCGATGTCTGCGCCATCGCTGTTTTGCGCGGTAAGAGTCCAATATCGTGCAGCGGGCAACTTGCCGTTGATGCGATAATCACAGGCACGTTGAAGAGGCTGGCCGTCTGCGTCCTTCTTGGCAATGAATAACACGCCCTCGGCAGCCCCGAGTGGCACTCTGCCGTCCACTGCAATGCGGGCATCGGTATAGGGGTCCGCATCAGCGCTGCCGGCGTCGGGCCAGGCGGTCCATTCTCCAACTTTCAACGCGCCGAAGCCGCGCGTTTCCTGCACGGAAATCCACGTCATGGCGCTGCCCAGCACCACGCCGCAAACAATCACGCAGATCAAGGCGGTCAGGAAACGCATGGGACGTATTTCAGCGAGTCATATTCCGAACAGGTGCGGTCAAAACCGCGCGTCTGTCGGTGCCGCTGTCGGCCACAGGTTGAGCCTGAAGAGGCGGCGCCGCCGTGAACATCTGCTCTAGCGCGCGCACCCTGTTGGCGGTTTGCAGTGAGAGTGGCCGTTGGCGCAAAACGGCCACGGGAATATCCGCATCGCCGGTCGGTTCCGCAACAGGTGCTGCCGGACCCTGCTGTTCCGCCTCCACATAGGGCAGGGGCAACAGCTCGATATTCTGATGGGCGTAAGTCATGAATTTCTTCCACGTCATCGCAGGCAGGCGACCGCCGGTCAGGCGCTTCGTCGGGCCGTAATCGTCATTTCCAAACCAGACGGCTGCCGTGTAATTGCCGGTGTAACCGACAAACCATGCGTCGCGGTAAGCCTGCGTGGTGCCTGTTTTCCCGGCCGTCTTGATACCATCCAGTTTGGCACGCCTGCCTGTCCCCCATTCCGGCACCTGACTGAGCATGACATTCATGCTCTTGGTCGCTTCTTCGGAAAGCACCCGTTTAGGCGGTTGGCTTTCGGTATCGTAATCGTAGAGCGTGTTGCCGGATGAATCGGATATCTGCGTGATCGTATGCCGGTTGGTCTGCAACCCGCCGGACATGAAGACCCCGTAACCGGTGGCCTGATCCATCAAGGTCATCTCGTTCGTGCCCAATGGCATGGCGGGCTCGGCGGTAAGGGGAGATTCGACGCCCATAGCCGCCGCAAGTTCCACGATCGGCCCGCGACCAATCTGCGCTGCGACGCGAACGGGTACGGTGTTGATCGACTTCACCAAAGCAGTTGTCATATCGACTGTGCCGAAGCGACGGTTGTTGTAGTTCTTCGGCGTCCATCCGCGGATTGTGATTGCCGCACCGGACACGCGGGTGGACGGGGTGAAGCCGCGTTCCATCGCGTAGGCATAAACGTAGGGTTTGAAGGTGGAACCGGGTTGGCGCATGGCGCGCGTGGCGCGGTTATACTGGCTTTCACCGTAGTCCCGTCCGCCGACCATTGCACGCACCGCGCCGCCATTCTCAATGGCTACGATGGCCGCCTGATCGGTCTCGTATTCTTCGCCATACTGCCGCAGGTGCGAAAGTACCGCGTCTTCCGCTGCGGCCTGTAGGCTGGTGTCGATGGTGGTTTTGGCGATGAGTGAATTGGTGTCGAACCCGACAGCCAGATCCTTCACCTTTTCAAATGCGTAATCGAGAAAATAGTCAGGCGAATCCACCTTCGCACGCTCCACCGCACTGGCCGGTGCGCGGCGAGCGGAGATGACCTGACCCTCCGTCATAAAGTCCGCCTGCACCATGTTGGTCAACACTTCGTTGGCACGGGCACGGGCGGCGGGCAGGTTGATATGCGGCGCATATTTTGCCGGCGCCTTGTAGAGGCCCGCTAGCATAGCGGCTTCTGCCAGCGTCACGTCCTTGATGTTCTTGTTAAAATAAAACTCGGCTGCCGCCGCCGCACCGAAAGCGCCACCGCCCATGTAGGCGCGGTCAAGATAGAGCTTGAGTATCTCACTTTTGCTGAGGTTGTATTCCAGCCAAAGCGACAGAAACGCTTCCTTGATCTTGCGTTCCAGCGTGCGCTCGTTGGTTAGAAAGACGTTCTTGGCAAGCTGTTGGGTGATCGTGGAACCGCCCTGTACAACGGAATTGGCGCGCGCATTTTCGACCATCGCGCGTGCAAGACCTGCAAAATCCAGCCCCACATGTTCAAAGAACCGGCGGTCTTCGGTGGCAAGAACGGCTTTGATGAAATGGTCGGGCAGATCCTCAATCGGTTCGGCATCGTTGTGCAACACGCCCCGCCGCCCGATCTCGTTGCCGAACCGGTCGAGAAAGGTAACGGAAATCTGCTGGCTTGCACGCCAGTTTTTATCTGTTTCCTCAAATGCGGGTTTGGCGAGCGCCAACAGAAGGGCCGCGCCAACGACACCGAGCGTAAATCCTTCACCGGCCAATTCGAACACGGCCTTTTTGAAGCCCGTGACGCGGAAGCGGCGGAAGAAGATCGTCAGGTTTTCCCAGGTCTCACCACCGCCTGCCTTGGAGCGATACATAAAATCGTCAACCGATGAATCCAGCCCCATAAGAAATGTGCGGAGATTCCATTTTCGTTTCGGTGCGAATGGATTACGCATGGTGGGTCATCCGGTTGGAAAGGTGCGGCGCGGGCAAGAGTTGCGCGTTGCCTGACCGGTTGTTCCCCAAACACGCGACTGAGGCAAGGTGATGGCTGAACCAAAGCCCTTCTGGCAGACCGTGCCGCTCAACGAAATGAGCCCCGCTCAGTGGGAAAGCCTGTGCGACGGCTGCGGAAAATGCTGTCTCAACAAGCTGGAAGACTGGGACACGGGCGAAATCCATTTTACCAATGTCGCGTGTACGCTTTTTGATGATGATACCTGCCGCTGCAAGCAATACGAAAAACGCTTCGACACGGTGCCCGATTGCATTCAGCTCACACCGCAAACGATCAGCCAATATCAATGGCTGCCCGGCAGTTGCGCTTATCGCATTCTCGATGAAGGCGGCGATCTGCCAATATGGCACCATTTGGTTTGCGGCGATCGACAGCAGGTTCACACGTATCATATCAGCGCCCGCAAGGCGACCGTAAGCGAAGATGATATTCCGCCCGATGCCTACGAGTTTCATCTGGTCGATTGGGTTTAGCAGAATAATTTCCTATTATAGGAAAACATGCTTGACTGCGGTGCGGTTGTTGGGTATGCTGCAGGCACAATCGGAGAACTGGGCGAAGCGCCTGTCACTCCCTTCCAACCGACAAGTGAACCGATATGGCAGCACCGACATCTGAGCGTCGCGCAGCTATGCGCGTGCTTTTCGAACAATATCGCATCGCCCCCGAAACGATCGCAATGGTCGCTGGATACCAAACGGACACCATTGAACGATACGCGCGCAGCCAGGGTTGGGTCGTCGCATATCCGCTGCTGGATATCCGCGACAGGCTGATCGAGAAGATAGCCGCATTGGTGGCCCGTTTCGCAACTGCGGACGCGGACCCTGGGGACGACGAGAAACTGGCGCGCACGCTCACTCATTTGCTCAAGAGCATGGAACAGATGAATGGTCTCGACGCCATCCCGGACCAAACAAACAAGATCGAATCAATCGGGCCGGACTTCAGCCTCGGCCTCGCTGGAGGACCGGACCACACCGCAGAACTCGACCGACGCCTCGCGTCTCTTCTTGCAGACGCTGCGACACGACAGGAAACTTGAGGCGTTCATTGCAGCGCAAGCACCGGACGCACTCAAATTTCTGAATGACCGCTGGCCTCTCTGGGCCCGTTCCGCACAACGCACGGACGCGATGGACTGGACGACGTGGCTCATTCTAGGCGGTCGCGGGGCCGGTAAGACGCGCACCGGGGCCGAATGGGTGAAATCCCTCTCCCTTGGCGATCCGGTACTGGGTGGCGAGCCAATGGAGCGCATCGCGCTGGTGGCGGAGACTTATGGAGACGGGCGCGACGTGATGGTGGAAGGGGAAAGCGGACTGCTTGCCATCTGCAACCCGTCCGAACGCCCTTTATGGCAGCCATCGCGCCGCCGCCTGCAGTGGTGCAACGGGTCGGTCACACAGCTTTACTCGTCTGAAGATCCGGAAGCCCTGCGCGGTCCGCAATTTGCGGCCGCGTGGTGCGATGAACTGGCAAAATGGAACAACCCGCGCATGACGTGGGACAATCTGCAATTCAGCCTGCGGCTTGGGCAGAACCCACGCCAACTGGTAACGACGACGCCACGGCGCGTGCCACTGCTGAAGGACATACTGCAGGCGGACGACACACTGGTTTCGGTCATGCGGACCGACGACAACCGCGCCAATCTCGCCGCCGGTTTCTTCGACCGTATCATTGCACGGTATCAGGGCACGGCGCTGGGACGACAGGAACTCGACGGGCTTCTCATTGAAGAGCGTGAGGGTGCTTTGTGGACGCGCGCTTTGCTCGAACGACATCGCTCGCCACCGCCGACCGACCTGGCGCGCATTGTCGTGGCACTCGATCCGCCGGTGACGGGGCATTCGAAATCGGACGCCTGCGGCATCATCGTGGCAGGCATCGACGCTAACGGCGGGGGCCACATTTTGCAGGATGCGACGATGAACGCGGTGTCACCGGAACGGTGGTCGGGACGGGCCGCGGAACTTTATCATCGCTATGCGGCCGACCGGATCGTGGTGGAAACCAACCAGGGCGGCGACATGGCCGAAAGCGTGCTGCGCGCCGGCGATCCAAGTTGCGCCATCCGGCAGGTGAAGGCGACACGCGGCAAGTATCTGCGGGCCGAACCGGTCGCACATCTCTACGAACGCGGTCTCGTCAACCATTGCGGTGATCTGGGCCTGCTGGAAGACGAGATGTGCGATTTCACGCTCGACGGGCTGAGCGCCGGACGCTCGCCGGACAGGTTGGACGCGCTCGTTTGGGCGTTGACTGACCTGATGTTGAACACCAAGCCGCGTCCCCGCGCACGGCCTCTTTGACGCCGCCCGAAACCGGGCGCGCTGCTACACTGATGAACAGGAAACACTATGGTCAATCCGTTTGGCTGGCTCCGGCCGGCCCGCTCAAACGTGTCTGCGCCCGAACGAAAACAGGCGCTTTCTGCAAGCCTGTTCACGCTCAATACGCTCGGCGATGCCGTATGGTCGCAAGCCGACTATGCGACGCTTGCTCGCTCCGGCTATATGGCCAACCCGGTCGCCCACCGCTGCATTCGGCTGATTTCCGAAACGGCGGCGGCCATTCCGCTGCTGGCCTACGACGGAGCCGATGAACTTGACGCGCACCCTGTGCTGGACCTGCTGCGTCGGCCTAATGGACGCCAGAGCGGCAAGGACTTCTTTGAAAGCCTGATCGGGCATCTGCTGGTCTCTGGCAACGCTTATGTTGAGGGCTTGTTGCCCACCGACACGCCGCGCGAACTCCACTTGTTGCGACCGGACCGTGTGACCGTCGTCAGCGGGTCCGACGGCTGGGTACGGGGTTACGAACACCGGGTCGGCGACAGAACCATCCGCTACGATCGCGACGAGACGACCGACTGGTGCGCGATCGCCCACTTCGCGCTGTTCCATCCGCTCGACGACCATTACGGCTTTCCCCCGCTTCAGGCAGCCCGCATGGCGCTGGATGTCCACAATGCGGCCAACACGTGGAACAAGGCGCTGCTCGACAATTCCGCCCGCCCATCCGGCGCGCTGGTCTATGCTGGAGAGGCATCGCAGAACCTGTCGGACGACCAGTTCGAGCGACTGAAGCAGGAATTGGAAGACGGCTACACCGGCGCGAGCCGTGCGGGGCGTCCGCTGCTTCTGGAAGGCGGCCTCGATTGGAAGGCAATGGGCTACAGCCCGCAGGACATGGATTTCGTCGAGGCCCGCAACGCCGCCGCCCGCGACATCGCCTTGGCCTTTGGTGTGCCACCGATGCTTTTGGGCATTCCCGGCGATAACACGTATTCGAATTATCAGGAGGCCAACCGCGCCTTTGCCCGGCAGACACTTCTGCCGCTTATCGGGCGCATCCTGGCGACGTTCAATCACTGGCTCGCCCCGCTCTACGCAGCCGACCTGCGCATCGCCATCGACGAGGACCGGGTGGAGGGATTGTCGGCGGAACGGGATGCCCTTTGGCGTCGTGTCGGAGAGGCGACGTTCTTGACCGAAGACGAACAGCGTGAGGCCGTGGGCTATACGCCCGAGCGAGACCGGTGATGCAGCGCCTTCGGGATGTCATTGCTGAACAGGGCAGCACGCTGGAAGCGGTGGGTCTGTTTCTGCTGATCGCCAAGTTCGGCGGCGCAGTGGCGGGTTCCCTTATCTCAATCGCCTTCATCCTGCCGCGTGACCGGCGCGAGGCGTTCGTACGGTTTTGCGTCGGCTTTATCGTCGGACTTGTTTTCGGCGGAACAGCGGGTGTGAAAATCGCCGATTATCTCGGCATTCTGGGTCGCATTTCGCCCAATGAAATCGCCCTCGTCGGCGCCACCACGGCCAGTCTTGCCGCGTGGTGGTCCATCGGCGGACTGCAACGGCTGCTGGAATCCTGGACCGAGGCCGCCGCCCGCAAGATGACCAGCGAACCTCGCAAACCCAAACGGCAAGACAAGGACTAACGGATGTCAGCCAATATGAAACTTGACCGGACGGCCCGCGCCGCGCCGGAGCGGAAACGCGCGCCCGTGCCGGTTCGCACCGTCGATCAGGACGGTTCGTTCAGCGGATACGCGAGCCTGTTCGGGGTCGTCGACCTCGGCAAGGACAGGGTCGCCAACGGCGCGTTCCGGCGCTGCCTCGCATCGCGCAAACCGTCTGCGGTGCGGATGCTGTATCAACATGCGCCGGACGAACCAATCGGCGTGTGGGACGTGGTACGCGAGGACGCGACCGGCTTGTTTGTCAGCGGTCGTATCACCAGCGACAGCGCTCGGGGCAGGGAGGTGTTGAGCCTGCTGCGTTCCGGTGCGGTCGACGGTTTGTCCATCGGCTTTCGCACCGACCGCAGCCGCACGGACCGCAAGACGAGTATCCGCACGATCCTGGAAGCGGACCTGTGGGAGGTGTCGATCGTCACCTTCCCCATGCTGCCTGCGGCCCGCGTATCCACTGTCAAAAGCGCGCCAGCGGCAGCGATCCCGAATGTGCGCACCTTCGAGCAGTGGTTGATGCGCGGTGCCGGGCTCACCCGCTCGCAAGCCCGCACGATCATCACGAAGGGCTTTACCCATCTTCTCGGCACGCAAGACGCTGCCGGGTTCAATGGCACGCATGACGCTGCCGGAGAGAACGCGCTGCAAGCATCGCTTCGCCGCGCCACCGAACGACTTCAAACAGCCAGAATGGAACATTCCTGATGCAAGCTCCCGAAACCAAGATGGGCACGGGCGACGATGTCGCCGTCGCCTTCGACGACTTCATGAACGCCTTTGAGCAGTTCAAGCAGTCCAACGACGAACGCCTTTCGCAGATCGAAAGCAACGTTTCCACCGACGTGGTGACGGAAGACCGCCTGACCCGCATCGGCGCGGCAATGGACGAGCAGAAGCGGCATATCGACAACCTGCTCCTCAAGCAGCAACGCCCGTCGATGGGAGGAGCCGGTGCCCGCACTATCGGCTCTCTCGAACACAAGACCGGCTTCGACAGCTATCTGCGCGGCGGTCGCGAGACCGGTCTGCGACGGCTGGAAGAAAAGGCTATGTCCGTCGCCTCGGACCCTGATGGCGGATATCTGGTGCCGGAAGAGCTGTCGACCGAGATCGGTCGCCGCCTGGCAGTGATTTCTCCGATCCGTGCCCTGGCGACGGTGCGGCAGGTCTCATCCACAGTCTTCAAGAAACCGTTTGCCAGCACAGGCCCGGCGGTCGGTTGGGTCGGCGAAACGCAGGTCCGGCCCGAGACGGCAGCACCTTCGCTTTCCGAACTCCAGTTCCCCGCGATGGAACTTTACGCCATGCCTGCCGCAACGCAGACGTTGCTCGACGATAGCGCCGTCGATCTGGAAGCATGGCTCGCCGAAGAGGTGGAGCTCGCGTTTGCCGAACAGGAGAGCCGTGCCTTCGTTATCGGTGACGGCATCAACAAACCGACCGGCTATTTGAACGCGCCGCAGGTGGACGATGCGAACTGGTCGTGGGGGTCGCTCGGCACCATCGCCACCGGTGAGGACGGTGCGCTGGCACCTGCCAATGGCGGCGACGTGCTGGTCGATACGATCTACTCGCTGAAGGCCGGATACCGGCAGAATGCGACTTTCGTGATGAACCGGCGCACGCAGGCGGAGCTTCGCAAGCTGAAGGATGCCGATGGCAACTACCTGTGGCAAGCCCCGTCCGCAGTCGGTCAGGCCGCCATGCTGATGGGATTTCCGGTCGTGGAATCCGAGGACATGCCGGATATCGCCGCCGACAGCACGGCGGTCGCCTTCGGTGATTTCCGGCGCGGCTATCTGGTGGTGGACCGCACTGGCGTGCGCGTGTTGCGCGACCCGTATTCCGCAAAGCCCTACGTGCTGTTCTACACGACCAAGCGCGTTGGCGGTGGCGTGCAGGATTTCGACGCTATCAAGCTCATCAAGTTCGGCACGGCGTAGGGCTCCTCCCACCCGAAACGGACAGGCGGGTTCCACTCCGGTCGCCCGCCTTTTCCTCGCTTGTGCCCGTGCGGCCCCGCCTTTCCAGAGGCGGGGCCGCCTTCGTTTCAGATCGGATAATTTCGGGAGACTACCATGACAATCGCACTCACGACCGCCCCGGCAATGGAACCACTTTCATTGGCCGAGGTGAAGGCGCACCTGCGCGTCGATCACGACCACGAGGACACCCTCATTGCCGACACTCTGAAGGCAGCGCGGCAATACGTGGAATTCGCCAGCGGCCAACGCCTCATCACGCAGGCGTGGCGACAATACACCGATGCCGCGCCGCAGAACGGTAGCATTAGGCTGACCGTCGGGCCGGTTCAGCGCATTGAGGCGGTTACTGCCTATGACCGCGAGGGCAACCCGTCCGTGCTCGACATGGATGCCTACCGGCTGGATCGTTCCGAACCGGTATCGCTGGAACTGTCGCGGGACCGCCCGACCGCTCCGATGCAAAACGGGTTGGAAATCGACCTGATCATCGGCTTTGGCGACCTCGGCGTCGATGTGCCAGACACGCTGAAACGCGCGATCCTGCTGCTGGTCGCCCACTGGTACGAGTTCCGCGGTGCTGTGCCGCCGTGCCAACAACCGGTCTCGCTACCCCCCGGCTTCGACAAGCTGGTGGCGCATTATCGCGGGGTTCGGCTTTTAGCGTGTTTCGAGACCCCGGCCAGTTGTCGCACCGTTTTGCAGTCGAAATGCCTGTGGAAACGGCGGACGGCTTCGGCGGGCTTTCGGTTCAATGGGTCGAAGTCGCACAGGTCTGGGGCGCGTTGCGCCCCATATCGGCCAAGGCGCGGCAGTTAGCCCAGCAGACTGACGAGGAAACCACCCACCGCATCATCCTGCGCTTTCGAGAAGATGTGGCGAGCGGTTGGCGGATGCGGATGGGATACCGGATGTTCGAGATTTCCACCGTGCATGACCCCGAAGAACGCCGCCGATATATCGAATGCGAGTGTTCGGAGGAGGGGCGATGAGTGCTGCGCTCGGCTTGACCGCCAGCGGTCTCATCCGCGCATTATCTCCTTCACATCTGCGCTCCGGTCTCGACAAGCACGCTGACAGGCTGGCGACAAAGCTGGAGGCGGGTTTGAAACGCCGCGGGGTCGAAGCAACGGCCACCGCTGTATCGCGGGATGGCGAAACGACGATCGAGATGACCGGACCGAACCTGTGGCAGCGCGAATACGGCTCGTTTGATGAACCGGCGCGCGGCGATGTTGCGGCGGTTGTGGGTGACGTGAGGGGACACCGCTGATGGACACCGCAGCCGATCTCCAACGCGCCTGTTTTCAGGCGCTGTCCAACGACACCTCACTGCTGGCGCTCACCGGCCCCGGCCGTGTGTTTGACCGTGTGCCAGAACGGGTGCGCCCGCCTTATATCGTGCTCGGACGCAGTACCGTTTCCGACTGGAACACGGCGACCGACGACGGCGATGCCATCGTCTTTTTTATCCACACATGGTCGCGGCGGCATGACCGGCAGGAAAGCCACGCCGTTCAGGACGCCGTCCGTAGCGCGCTGGAGGATGGCTTGACTCTGGCCGACAATCACCTCGTCGCACTGCGCTTTCAGCTTGCCGAAACGCGCCGCGACCGCCCCAGCGGATATGTCCACGGCGTGCTGCGCTTCCGTGCTGTCATTGAGCACCGCACGGCCTAAATCACAATCCAATGTAAGGAGAGCCGCATGGCCGCTCAAAAAGGCAAAGACCTGCTGTTGAAACTTCAGCCCGCAGGCCAGGCATTCCCTGTCACCGTTGCAGGCATGCGCTCGCGCCGCCTTTCGTTCAACGCGGAAAGTGTGGATACGACCGACTCGCAATCCGCTGGTCGCTGGCGCGAATTGCTCGATGGTGCGGGCGTCAAACGTGCCGCCGTCTCCGGCTCCGGCATCTTCAAGGATGCCGCTTCGGACGCGCTCATACGCGCCACATTCTTCAACGGCACGATCGAAACCTGGTCGCTTGTCATCCCTGATTTCGGGACCGTGACCGGAGCATTTCAGATCGTATCGATGGAATATGCGGGCGAACACAATGGCGAGGTGACGTTCGAGATGAGTCTGGAATCCGCTGGTGCCATCGCCTTCGTGGCGGACGCCTGATGGTGAACCGGCACAGGGGCGAAGTCGCTGCGCGGTTGGACGGACGTGACTACACCCTTTGTCTGACCCTTGGCGCACTGGCCGAACTGGAAGATGCCTTCGATGCCGAAGACCTTGGCGCGCTGACTGAACGGTTCGGATCCGGCCATTTGCGCGCGACAGACATGCTTTGCATTCTGGGTGCGGGTTTGCGTGGCGCGGGGTTCACGATCACGAATGCCGAGTTAGGTGAGATGCAGGTCGAGGGCGGCGCGCTGGGCTATGCGAGGTTGGTGGCCGATCTACTCACCGCAACATTTGGCACGGCGGACGCGCCGCAATGAGGCCGTTTCCGTGGGCCGATGCCATGCGCTTCGGCTTTGGCGTTCTGCGCCTCTCGCCGGATGCATTCTGGTCGCTGTCGGTGCGTGAACTGCATGCGGCGATGGAAGCGCATGCCCCCCAACGGCCAACTCCTGAACGTGCGGACCTGACCGCCCTGCAAGAACGTTATCCCGATAGGATGGAGCCGAAACATGAGCAATGACGACCAGACGATCAGCATACCCGTCGAGGCCGATCTCAGCGGGTTTTCGTCCGCGCTGACAGACTTGTCCAAACAATCACGTTCATTCGCGTCGGTGTTCTCGTCCACTATGCGCGGTGCTGTCACGAGCGGAAAGTCTTTCGAGGATACGCTGCGCACGATGGCGCTCAGACTGTCGGACGTGGCGTTGAAAGTGGGCATGCGTCCGCTGGAATCGCTGGCGTCCACTGCCATCTCGTCTTTGTTTTCCGGGTTGGGCGGTGGCTCGGGCAGCGTGGCAAGCTCCGGCATCGTGCCTTTTGCCAAGGGCGGCGTCGTGTCGGCCCCGACCTACTTCCCCATGTCCACCGGTACCGGCCTGATGGGCGAGGCGGGCGCAGAGGCGATTTTGCCGCTCGCGCGGGGCAGCGATGGCAGCCTTGGCGTCTGGTCCGGCGTGGGCAGGCAGGCGGTGAACGTGACCTTCAACATCTCCACACCCGACGTGGCGGGCTTTGCCAAATCGCAGGGGCAGGTTTCGGCATTGCTGGCACGAACCGTCAATCGCGGTCGCCGCGGTCTTTAAAGGATGAATAATGAGCAATTTTAGCGAAAACCGCTTTCCTCTCGATATCGGTTTCGGCTCGTCCGGCGGGCCGGAGCGGCAAACCGATATTGTCACGCTCGGCTCCGGCAGGGAGGAGCGCAACCAGCGTTGGCGGAGGTCCCGCAGGCGGTTCGAGGCCGGCTACGGCGTGAAAACGCTGGATGAGTTAAACGCGGTGGTCGCCTTCTTCGAAGCGCAACGCGGCCCGCTCTTTGGCTTCCGCTTTCGCGATCCCGTCGACTGGAAATCCTGCCCGCCACAATCCACACCCCGTGTCACCGATCAGGCAATCGGAACCGGAGATGGGACGAGCCGAACTTTCGAGATCATGAAGTCCTATGGTGATGGCGGCGACGCATACCAGCGCCGCATTCACAAAACCGTTGCGAATTCCGTTCTTGTCGCCGTCGACGGGGTTCCGGCGATCAATACCGTTATCGACCACGCGCTTGGAACGGTCACCTTCGCAAGTGCTCCAGCAACCGGCGCGCTCATCACCGCGGGCTACGAATTCGACGTCCCGGTCCGGTTCGATACCGAGCGGATCGAGGTCAATCTTGCCAGCTTCGAAGCAGGCGACATGCCGTCGATTCCATTGCTGGAGATATTGCTATGAGACAGGTCGACCAGGGGCTTCAAGCCCATCTAGCAACCGGCAGCACGACGCTCTGCACCTGCTGGATCGTGCGCCGCGGCGATGGCGTGGCGCAGGGTTTTACCGATCATGACGATGCCGTCATCGTTTCCGGCGTGACCTGCCTGGCGACCAGTGGTTTCAATGCTACGGAGGCAGTGCGAAGTCTTGGCTTATCGTCCGATACGCAGGACATCGAAGGTGCCCTGCAATCCGATGCGATCAGCGCCGACGACATCGCGGCCGGCCTCTACGACAGTGCCAAAGTCGAGATATGGACGGTCAACTGGGCGGATTGGAGCCAGGCTTTTCATCTGCGCACCATGATCGTTGGGGAAATTTCCCGCGACGCGCAGACCTTTCGCGTGGAATTGCGCGGACTGACATCGTTGCTCGATAGGGTGCAAGGACGCAGCTATGCGCGCACCTGCGATGCAGTCGTCGGGGACGGGCGGTGCGGGTTCGATCTGGCGGCTGCGGGTTTCTTCACGACGGGCACGATAGTCGATACACTGGATGCGAAAACACTCGTCGTTTCCAATATTGGAACATATTTAACCGGCTGGTTCGACGGCGGCGCATTACGCTGGACGTCCGGCGACAATGCCGGGCACGTTTCCCGCGCCGCGTTTTTGGACCCGGGGTTGACTACCACGATCACCCTACAACAACCGACAGGCCGACCATTTGCTATCGGTGACAGCTTCACACTTCATGCAGGATGCGACCAGACGTTCGGAACCTGCCGCTCAAAATTTGCAAACCATCTCAACTTTCGTGGCCACCCGCACATCCCCGGCTCGCAGAAGGCGCTTGCCTATGCGGTAAAGGACGCGGTGCACGACGGCCGACCGCTCGTCACATGAACCGGTCGAATGACATTGGTGCCCTTGTCGTTCTCACGGCACGGGACTGGATCGGCACGCCCTATGCCCATCAGGCTTCCATGCAGGGCGTGGGGTGCGATTGCCTTGGGCTCGTGCGCGGCGTCTGGCGTATTGTTATCGGACCTGAACCGGAACAGGTGCCGCCATACGGGTCCCACTGGGCGGAGACGTCCGGCACTGAGCGCTTGTTCGGCGCGGCAGCCAAGCATTTAGACCCTGTCGATCTCGCAGACCGGAAGCCCGGCGACGTGCTGCTGTTCCGTATGAAGCCTCGCAGCGTCGCCAAGCATATCGGCATTCTGGCGACTGGGGACGGAACGGAAACGCTGATCCACGCCTATGAGGGAAACTGCGTCGTCGAAGGTGCGCTGGCACCGTTCTGGCAGAACCGGCTGGCCGGCGTGTTCCGCTTTCCCGAACCCCTATAACCTGACCTGAAAGAGGTAGCCCATGGCGACCCTTGTTCTTCAAGCTGCCGGTGCAACAGTCGGCGGGCTTATCGGCGGCCCATTCGGTGCGGTGCTTGGCCGTGCTGCCGGTGCCTTGGCCGGGCGCTATGTCGACCAACAGATTTTCGGCACGAATGGCGACAGGTCCATTCAGGGGCCGCGGCTGGATAGCACCCGTGTTCTGTCGTCCCGCGAGGGTGCGCCGGTGGCCCGCATCTTTGCCCGTGGACGCGTGTCGGGCGAAATTATCTGGGCCACGGCGTTCGAGGAGGAAACCACCACGTCGAGCGCATCCCGAGGCGGGAAGGGTACCGGTGGCGGACCAAAGACGACAACCACGACCTACAGCTATTTCGCCAACTTTGCGGTCGGCCTTTGCGAAGGTGAGATCGGACGCATTGGGCGTATCTGGGCCGATGGCGAGGAACTTATGCAGCCGGACCACACGATCCGCGTCTATACGGGTTCCGAAGACCAGTTGCCGGACCCACTGATTGGGGGCAGGCAGGGCGTCGGTCTTGCTCCGGCCTATCGCGGGCTGGCCTACGTCGTCTTCGAGCATCTGCCGCTGGCGCACTATGGCAATCGCATACCGCAAATAGCCGTCGAGATCATGCGACCGGTCAGCCCGGTGGCCAAGCGTGTCCGTGCGGTCAACATGATCCCCGGCGCGACCGAGTTCGGGTACGACACCGCTCCCGTTTCCGAACTCATCGGCGACACGAGCGTAGAACACCTGAACGTGACGCAAACGATCGCCGATACGGATTTCAACGCCTCGCTAAAAGACCTTGTCGCCACGTGCCCGAACCTCGAACAGGTGGCGCTGGTCGTCGCGTGGTTTGGCGACGATTTGCGCGCCGGTTCGTGCAAGGTCGAACCGCGCGTTCAGGTGAGCAGCCGGGCGCTGGCGCAGGGAGAGCCCTGGCAGGTCGCCGGGCTGATGCGCAGTGGGGCCAGCATGGTGACGCAAATCAACGGCAAGCCTTCCTACGGTGGAACGCCATCCGATGGCTCTGTCATCCGTGCTATACAGGCAATCCGCAGCAAGGGTCTTCGCGTGGCCCTCAATCCATTTGTGATGATGGATGTGCCTGCCGACAACACTTTGCCATCACCGTATGGCGATGTTGGCCAGCCCGCTTTTCCGTGGCGCGGGCGCATCACATGCTCGCCCGCTACTGGCGACCCGGGTTCGCCGGATGGCACGGCAGTTGCAGCCGCTCAGGTCGCAGCGTTTGTGAGCGGACGTGCGGATGGTTGGCACTACCGCCGGATGGTGCTGCATTACGCAAACCTTGCCGCACAGGCCGGTGGCATGGACCTGTTCATCCTTGGCTCGGAATTGCGCGGGCTGACATCGGTGCGCGGACCGGGTGACACGTTTCCGTTCGTGGACGCACTGAAATCGTTGGCTGCGGAGGTGCGTGCCATTCTCGGCCCGCAAACACGCATAACCTATGGCGCGGACTGGTCGGAATACTTTGGCTACCAGCCTGCCGATGGCAGCGGCGACGTCTTCTATAACCTCGATGCGCTCTGGGCCGATGCCAATATCGACGCGGTCGGTATCGACAATTATGTGCCGATCAGCGACTGGCGTGACCGTAGCGCGCCTGACGGTACCGGCACGTTCAGCACCGACCCGGACATGCTGGAAGCCAACATTGCGCGGGGCGAGGGATATGACTGGTATTATGCCTCGACCCAAGATCGAATGGCTGGCACCAGAACGCCGATAAGCGATGGCGCGGGCAAGCCCTGGGTCTATCGCTACAAGGATTTTGCCAGTTGGTGGTCGAACCCGCATTTCGACCGCCGGGGCGGGGTGGAAGAGTCACAAGCATCCCCGTGGGTGCCGGGCTCCAAGCCGATCATTTTCACCGAATACGGCTTTCCTGCTGTCAACAATGCCGCCGTGCAGCCGAACGCTTTCGTCGATGCGAAGTCGAGCGAAACGACATTTCCCTATTTTTCCAGTGGCGTGCGCGACGACCTTGCCATGATGAACTGCATCGACGCGGTTCAGTCTCACTGGGATGACAGCCACCCGCTTTTCAAGCCTGCCGACAACCCTGCTGCCCAAGCATACGCAGGACGTACGGTCGACATGGCCAGCTCACAATTATGGGCCTGGGACGCCCGACCGTTCCCTTCCTTCCCCGATCGCAGTGACCTGTGGGCGGACGCGCGGAACTGGCGGACTGGCCATTGGCTCAATGGGCGGCTGGACGCGCTGCCGATCAAGGATTTGATCGCTGAAGTGCTGACCCACGCGGGCCTAACGGATTATGATGTTCGTGGCGTGCAGGGGATGATCGACGGATACATTCTGGGCGAAGCCGCGTCGCCCCGCTCCGTGCTCGAATCCGTGCTGTCGTTCTACCGTATCGCGGTGCATGAGGACCGTGGAACGCTGGTCTTTCGCTCGCCTGCTTGGGGTGCGGTCAAATACTGCAACAATGGCGAGCTGGCCTTCGAAAAGGACACCGTCGAAGCCTCGATAGAACGTCTTCACGGCGCGGACTTGCCCGTGCGTGTGCGTGTTCTGCACATAGACCCGCAGACAATTTACGAAGAGGCGGAGACGAGCGCACGGATACTGGAGCAGGGCGTGGACGGCGACATTGCGCTGTCTCTGCCATTCGTTGCGGATCGTGATACTATCGAGCCTGTCGCAAAGGCTTATATCGAGGGGCTCCGCCTTGGTCGTGAGGCCATATCATTTGCCTTACCTCCATCGAGCCTGGCAACAAGCGTAGGGGATGTCATCCAGCTCCCCGATTTTTCGCAGGAACGCATCTGGCGCATCGAAGCCATTGAAGACGGGGCGATACACAAGATCACGGCTTCGGCCCATGTCGAGGGTGAACCGAAGGCGTGGGGAACGCGCAATCCCTCTATCGACGTTCCAAAAGGGCGCGTGCCGTCGGCGCTCGCCAACATTTCGAAGCCACGCGTCGCATTGCTGGATTTGCCTTTTCTCCGCCCGGACCAAAGGGAGGCCAACCGCATCGCTGTATCGGCAAACCCTTGGCCGGGAGAGGCAGCCGTTCTCGTATCCCCCACCGGAGCCGACCACGCCCTGTCGCAAGTTGTGCCGGAAAGCGCTGTCATGGGATCGCTTCTAACGGCCCTGTCGGCATCAACGGTCGTGTCGCGGTTTGCGGAAGGTGATGTCATCGACGTGCAAATTGTTAGTGGAAGCCTGCAATCAGTCGATCCCGTTTCGCTGTTGGCCGGTGGCAATGCCTTCGCCATCATGAGCAGGACGGGGCGCTATGAGATTGTGCAAGCGCAATTCGTCGAACTCATAGAGGCAAAAACCTATCGCCTGTCCGGCCTTCTGCGCGGGCAGGCTGGCACGGAGATCGAAGCGGAAGCCGGTGCGGACGAAGCCGCTTTGGTCGTCCTGCTCGACGCGCGCGTTCCGGAACTCGTTGGCGGACAAAGCCGGGCAGGCTCGCCTCACGAATGGCTGGTTGGTCCTTCGCGCGACCCGATCGACGCATTCACGTATTCGCGTATCGACTATACGCCCGGAATGCGCGGCTACGAACCGTACCGCCCGGTCCATTTGCGCGCGAATATACTCTCATCCGGTAGTTTGAACGTGTCTTGGATCAGGCGAGATCGCCTGTCCGACGAGAACTGGAGCGCCCTCGACATTCCCATGAGCGAGGATGCGGAACGCTACGAAATCCGTGTCCATTCCAATGACAAGTCGCTCAGCCTGTCTGCCTCGGAACCACGCATCACAATACAAGCCACCGACCTCGCTGCAGTGTTCGGCACCATGCCGCCAACCACTGTCGATGTTGCACAGGTCTCCCGCCGCACGGGTGCAGGCGCCCGCGCAACCCTCTCCCTCAACTGACCCCAAACCAAGATTGGAATATAGCAATGAACGGCAAGAAACCCTGGTACGCGTCCAAAACCGTATTGGCCTCTCTCGTTGCTGTCGGCTCCATGCTGCTGTCCGCCTTCGGCTATCAAGTTGACGATGGCGCGCAGGTGGCAATGACGGAAGTTCTGCTTCAAACGGTCGGGGTGGTAGCGTCACTTTTTGCCATTGTCGGGCGGTTGTCGGCCACGAAACAGATCGCCTGATTTCAGGCTCCCGAACCGCAAATTTGAATGGTCGGATCCCGGCCATTCATTTGCAGTTCACACCGATGCCGATATGGTCGCCTCTGTTCCACGGAGACCCCCATGTTTCGCATCCTTCTCACGGCATCTCTGATGCTCTTCGCCGCCGGTAATTCAAGCCAGGCCGCGTCCTGCGACCAACACGCCAGCCAGCTGGCGAGCGCTGAAGGCGGCAAGGTCGTCTCCGTGCGCGCGGTTGGCAGTGAATGCGAGATAAAGCTGTTAATTCCTTCGCCCGATGGTCCACCGGTAAGGCGCACATTCATGGTGTCAAAATAGGGAGCCGACAGTGCGTATTCTGATCGTCGAAGATGATGCTGACTTAAACCGCCAGTTGACAGAGTCGCTGACGAAGGCCGGTTATGCGGTCGACACGGCCAGCGATGGCGAAGACGGCCATTTTCTTGGTGATACGGAACCTTACGACGCTGTTGTGCTGGATATCGGTTTGCCTGTCATGGACGGCATCACGGTTCTTGAAAAATGGCGGACAGACGGTCGGTTGATGCCGGTCCTGCTGCTTACCGCACGCGACCGCTGGAGCGACAAGGTCGCGGCCATCGACGCCGGGGCGGACGATTACGTCACCAAGCCGTTTCATATCGAGGAAGTGCTGGCACGTCTGCGGGCGTTGATCCGTCGCTCTGCAGGACATGCGGCTTCCGTGATCGCCATTGGTGATGTCGAACTCGATACCGCAAAATCGCTCGTTACGTTCAAGGGCGAAGCGGTCAAACTCACCTCCTTGGAACTGCGACTGATATCCTATCTGATGCACCATGAAGGCAAGGTGGTCAGCCGCACCGAACTCATCGAACATCTCTACGATCAGGATTTTGATCAGGGACTCCAACACGATAGAGGTCTTTGTCGGCCGGTTGAGACGCAAACTCGACCCGGCATTTATCCAGACCGTGCGCGGTCTCGGATACAAGGTTTGAAGCCACCCAAGCCTGAATCTGTTGCCAGGTCGCGCTCGCTCACTTCAACGCTGTTTGCGACCATAGTGATCAGTCTCGGTTTCGGCCTCGTCGTCGTCACGATGGTTCTGTTTGTCGTCCTGCAGCGCGACGCCAACAATTCCCTTCGGAGCCTGCTGCTCGCCCATGCCTACAACGTGATGGGCTCGGCGGTCGTCGGCACGGACGGCGCCATTTCCGCCAGTCCGGATATCGGCGACCCACGGTTCGGATTGCCGCTTTCGGGCTGGTATTGGGCCATTGCGAAGGCCGATGATCCCGTCGTGTCGCTCGCCCATTCCCCGTCTATCGCTGGTGACGCCTTGCCGATGCCATCCGACGGTGAAGCACCGTTCGACGATACGTTTCAGCGCTACTGGCGTGTGGAGACCGCCGGCGGCGCAGGGCAGCAACTCGACGCGCAGGTCTATCTCGGTGAGAACGGCGACCTCTATCAAGTCAGCGTAGGCGCCGCCGTGGCGGACCTTGAAAATGCGCGCAACGAATTGCTGCGTATCATCGCCATCATCTTTCTGTTGTTGGTGGCCTGCACCTTGGCCGCGACGTGGTTTGCGATACGAAGCGGCTTGCGACCGTTGACGAATGCCCGCGCCGCCCTTGCCGCCATGCGGGCCGGAGAACAGATCACGCTAAACGGACCATTGCCGCCCGAAATCGCTCCGCTGGCAGAGGAGATCAACGCCTTGGCAACGGCAAACCGGGCGA
Source organism: uncultured Alphaproteobacteria bacterium (assembly GCA_963841615.1). Classification (GTDB taxonomy): domain Bacteria; phylum Pseudomonadota; class Alphaproteobacteria; order Rhizobiales; family Rhizobiaceae; genus Pseudahrensia. The sequence goes on from CAWJDI010000006.1 coordinate 138,488, forward strand.
CCATGGAGCGCGCGCGCCATCAGGTCGGCAATCTCGCCCATGCATTGAAGACCCCGCTTTCGGCTGCGATCAATGAGGCAAGAACCATGGAAGGCGGCGAAGCGATCGTTGGCCAGTTGCAATCCATCCAGAGCCAGATCGCTGCCTATCTCGAACGGGCCAGACGGGGCGCACGGCGGGAGGGCATTGCCCACCGCACGTCTGTGAGCGACGTTCTGCAAGGGTTAACCAAGGTAATGCGAAAGTTGCACCCGCAGCTGACCTTCAACCTTTCCAAAGCGGGTGATGTGCTTGTCTCATGCGAGCGGGACGATCTTCAAGAATCTCTCGGCAACCTGCTGGATAATGCCGCCCGCTTCGCTGCAAGCCGGGTCGATATTAGTGTTCTGACAGATGAGGCGAGCCGCAATTTTCATTGTCATCGAAGACGATGGCAATGGATTGAACGAGAAGGACAGAGGCAATGCCATGCTTCGCGGCAAGCGGATCGACGAGGCGGAGGCAGGATCGGGATTGGGATTGGCGATTGTGAACGAAATGGCGGAAGACTATGGCGGGGAATTCAACCTCGAAAGATCCCGCACGTTGGGTGGACTACGCTGCGTCGTCAAACTGCCATCTATTTCGAACACGGCTTTGATATGAGACAAGCACCACCATTGATCGTGCTCAGCATGATGCTGTCCGCTTGCACGACAGTCGGCCCAATCGAAAGCTCCATCGGAAGTTCGAGTGCGCCGGCGCAGGATGGTGCAGGCATCTTCTATTTGTCGAGTGAGCCGAGACCTCAGCCTTTGAATGGGGCGGAATCGACCGCCTTGGCCGCAGCAGAACGCAGCGCACTTGAGTTCGGGCAGCCAAACGTCGCGTATCCGTGGGCGGTCGATGCTTCCACTGGTGGATCGGTGCAGGCCTCTGAGCCGTTCCGTATTGCTGGCCGCGACTGTCGACGGCTTGGATTACGAAAGCTCGACAGGAGCAGGTTCTGTCACGCAATCGCAGGTAACGGTTTGCCGACGGGCAGGCGAGGCCTGGGTGCCAGTGGTATGAGAATGCTGATTTGTCGCGTTCTCGTGAAAGTCTTGCCGTTGAATTGACACCATGAGCGGTTAGAACGCCTCATGGTATTCTGGGTCATCATTTGCGCCATGCTCGGCGTTGCCGTTCTGTTTCTTCTCGTTCCTCTAGCGAGAGCAGGAAAGATGCGCGATGAAACCTATTTCGATCATTACCGCCACCGCCTGTACGAGCTTGACCGGCTGATTGCCTTCAATCCCGCTGACGAAACGCTAAAAGAAGAGCGCACCGCCGCCGCACGCCAACTTTTGCGGCTGGAGGAAGTCGGCGGCGTAGCGACAAGCGGACGTCCACTCCACCGCAAAGCAGTGTCCATTGTCGCTTTGATTGGCGTGCCGGCTTTTGCTCTCGGCGTCTATTTCTCGCTCGGAGAGCCGGAGCGGCCGGACGTGCCCCTCGCACTACAGCAGGCCAAAACCGGCGATGCTGCGACAATGCAGACCATGGTGGCGCGGGTCGAACAACACCTGAAAACGAACCCGGATGATGTGCAGGGCTGGACAATACTGGCCCGTGTTTTCGGGACGTCCGGCGAATATGCCAAGCGCCGGCAGGCAATCATTGAGTTGGTGCGCTTGCAGGGGCGCACGCCCGTCAATCTCGCCGATTTAGCCGAAGCCGAAATACAGATCGATGGCAATCTGGTTCCTGCCTCCGCGCGCGCCATGCTGGATGAGGCGCTGGCCGCTGATCCGAACAATCGTAAGGCCGCTTACTACCGGACGGTGGCAATGGAGCAGTCCGGTGAGTTCGAAAATGCACGGATATCGTGGCAACGTCTGCGCGACACGACCCCCGACGATAGGGAATGGCAGACCCTCGTGAACCAACGCATCGCGCGGCTGGAGGATTTCTCCAATCAGTCTGCAGGGCAGCAAAGCATGATCGAAGGCATGGTCGCCAGTTTGCGCGAGAAACTGATGAATGACCCAACCGATCTGGAAGGCTGGACCCGATTGATGCGGTCATACGAAGTTCTCAATCGTCCGGCAGACGCTTCAATGGCCTTGGATCTTGCGTTGGCGCGAGACGATCTTGAGCCGGAGGTGAGACAAGAATTGAGCGCCCTTCGAGCGACTGTGGAGGGTTCGTCCCAATGACCGCCCGCGCAACCCGCCTGATGTGGATCGGCATTGTTGGTAGCGTTCTGTCGCTGGCTGTCGGCCTGTCGGTCTTTGCCATGCGATCCGGCATTTCCTACGCCATGAGCCCCAGCGAATTGCGCGAAGCTGCGCCCTCGGCTGGTCAGCGCATACGCCTGTTCGGGTTGGTCGAAGAAGGATCCGTGGAACGGGGTGACGGCCTCCAGGTTTCCTTCGCCCTGACCGACAACACCAACCGCGTCGCTGTCTCGTTCGAGGACATTCTGCCGGACTTGTTTCGTGAAAACCAAGGCATCATTACCGAAGGCGTAATGCAGGCCGACGGCACGTTTGCTGCCGATGAAGTGCTGGCCAAACATGATGAAAACTACATGCCAGCCGACATGGCGGAGAAGCTGAAGGCCGAAGGCGTCTGGCAGGGCAATGCCACGGAAACCGTCAAGCCATGACCGCAGAACTCGGCCATTTCGCCCTTGTGTTGGCCTTCGCCCTGTCGCTCGTCCAAAGCATCGTGCCGTTATGGGGTGCGCGTGTCGGTGACAGCCGTTTGATGGCAACGGGCGATGCGTCGAGCAACGGTATCCTGTTGTTCACGGCCATCGCCTTCCTAGCTCTGATGAACGCTTATGCCGTGTCGGATTTTTCGGTTTTTAACGTCTGGCAGAACAGCCACTCGCAGATGCCCTTTCTGTTCAAACTTACCGGCACATGGGGCAACCATGAAGGGTCGATGCTGCTGTGGGTGCTCATACTGGCACTCTTTGCGGCTGCGGTGAGTTGGTTCGGTTCACAGCTTCCAGAGACCTTGAAAGCGACGGTTCAGTCCGTTCAGGGCTGGCTGCTTTTCACGTTCTTCGCCTTTATCCTGTTCACATCGAACCCCTTCGAGCGCCAGTTACCCGCAATCGAGGGGCAGGATCTCAACCCCATCCTGCAAGACATCGGCTTGGCCATTCATCCGCCAATGCTGTATCTCGGCTATGTCGGTTTCTCCATCACCTTTGCCTTTGCTGTCGCCGCGCTGATCGAAGGGCGTATAGACACTGCCTGGGCGCGGTGGGTCCGCCCGTGGGTGCTTGTGGCCTGGGTGTTCCTGACGGCCGGTATCGCGATGGGCTCCTACTGGGCCTATTACGAACTTGGTTGGGGCGGTTGGTGGTTTTGGGACCCGGTCGAGAATGCCTCGTTTCTGCCGTGGCTTTCAGGCACCGCTCTGCTTCATTCCGCACTGGTCATGGAAAAGCGCGATGCGTTGAAAATCTGGACGGTGCTGCTCGCCATCCTGACATTTTCTCTCAGCCTGCTCGGCACTTTTCTGGTGCGGTCTGGCGTCCTGACGTCTGTGCATACCTTCGCCAGCGACCCGTCGCGGGGTCTATTCATCCTCACAATTCTGTCGATCTTTGTCGGCGGATCGTTCGTGCTGTTCGCACTGCGTGCAAACTCGCTTCAGGCTGGCGGCTTGTTCTCGCCGATTTCCCGCGAGGGATCATTGGTGGTCAACAACCTGCTGCTGGCGACAGCGACGGTCACCGTTCTGATCGGCACGCTCTATCCGGTCGTTTATGAAGCACTGACCGACGACAAGATTTCGGTCGGCGCGCCGTTCTTCAATCTAACATTCATCCCCATTGCGATTCCGCTGGTTCTCTTGATGCCGCTCGGTCCGCTCTTGGCATGGAAGAATGGAGATATTCGCGGCGCGCTTCAGCGGCTTTGGTTTGCCGGGCTTGTTGCAATTCTCAGTTTTATCATCATCGCCGCGTTCGTGGCTCCCGGGCGTTGGCTGGCACCTTTGGCGATTGGCATTGCCGTCTGGCTTATGGTCGGGGCGTTTGCTGAAATAGTTCAGCGCGTCGGGCTTGGGCGGCAATCGGTCTCAGTTACGTCACGCCGTCTGTTAGGCTTACCCGGCTCGGTCTGGTCCACGGCGCTCTCCCATTTCGGGGTTGGCGTAACCATGCTTGGCATAGTCGTCGTAACAGCCTTCGAGCGCGAGCATGTCGTGCAACTCGCGCCCGGCGCGAGCGCTGAAGCAGCGGGTTTCTCCATCACTAATAAGGGATACAGCAGCCGGAGCGGGGGCAACTTCGAGGAACAGATCGCACGCATCACCATACGGGAAGGCGGGCTGGTCGTGGCGGAGGCGGAACCGTCGAAACGGTTCTATCCCGCGCGCCAGATGCCGACGACTGAAGCTGCAATCGTAACCTTCGGTTTCTCGCAGCTCTACATCGCGCTGGGCGAGGGCCGTGAAGATGGCTCGGTCGCTATTAGGGTCTGGTGGAAACCTTTTGTCACGCTCATCTGGATCGGCGCGATCATCATGTCGCTGGCCGGAACGATCGGGCTTTTCAGCCGCCGCAGAGCGCGCAAAGCAGTGCGTACAACGGCAGGAGCCCCAAGCCATGCTTAGGGCACTCCTCGCCTGTATGATGCTGGCGGTGACACTTCCACCGCTTGCTGCGCAGGAAGACGATACCCGCGCAAAACAGCTGTTTCACCAGTTGCGATGTGTCGTGTGCCAGAACCAGTCCATCGCCTCGTCCGAGGCCGGCGTTGCGCAAGACCTCCGGCAGCTCGTGCGCGAACAGATCGACGCGGGTAAGTCCGACCCGGAGATCATCGACTATCTCGTGGACCGCTACGGCGAATTCGTTCTGCTCAAACCACGCTTTTCGGCGCATACGATCGTCTTGTGGATATCGCCTGTGTTGATCGTTCTGTTCGGTATCTTTCTCATAGTCCGGGTGCGCGCATCGAAGCCGCAACTCATCGTGCCCCTCGGACCAGAAGAAGAAGCGCGGCTTGCGCGTATGCTAGACGGAAACGCATCGCAAAAGCGGTAGCAGCCTTACAGGGGTTTAATTTCCCCGCCGTTGGTTGACCGCATTCAAGATCTCATATCCCGGCCAGCGGCGCAGCCCATCGAGCGCCTCGACTCCCCGGATAATATGAGGTCCATCATGTCCCAATCCACGAAAATCAGATCCCGCCTCTTCGGCAGCGCAACGGCTTTAGCCCTTGGCAGTGCTTTCATTGCAGGCGGTATCGTTGCGCCGGCCACCCCCGTGCTTGCCGACGCGGTGAAAATTGAAGCCCCACAGGCGCCCGGTTTCGCAGATGTCGTCAGCGCCGTTTCACCCGCTGTCGTTTCGGTGCGCGTCAAGACCGCCGTGGAACCGGCAGCCTTTGACGGCGGTATGGAACTGCCGGAAAACCACCCGTTCCGCCGGTTCTTTGACGAGCGCTTTGGTGACCGCGGCATGGACCGCGACGAGCGTGGCCGTAATGGCCCACGTCGCTTCGGGGCATCCCAAGGCTCCGGCTTCTTCGTTTCCGCCGACGGTTACATCGTCACAAACAATCATGTCATTGACAACGGCTCACAATACACTGTCGTAATGAATGATGGTGAAGAGATCGACGCAAAGCTCGTCGGCACGGACCCGAAGACCGACCTTGCCGTGTTGAAAGTCGAGGGTGATGACTTCACCTACGTCGAGTTCGACAAGGATCTCGCCCGTGTCGGAGAGTGGGTCGTTGCTGTTGGCAACCCGTTCGGCCTTGGCGGCACAGTGACCGCTGGCATCGTCTCCGGCCAAAACCGGGACATCGGCTCCGGCCCTTACGACGATTTCCTGCAGATCGACGCAGCCGTCAACAAGGGCAACAGCGGCGGGCCGGCGTTCAATCTCAATGGTGAAGTGATTGGCGTAAACACGGCCATCTTCTCACCGTCGGGCGGCAATGTCGGCATCGCATTCGCCATTTCAGCCAAATCCGCCAGCAAGGTGGTGGCAGATCTGATCGACAATGGTGAAGTAACGCGGGGCTATCTCGGCGTTCGCATTCAGCCTGTCACGCAGGACATCGCGAACTCCCTCGACCTGCCATCGACCGATGGCGCGATCATCGCCGAAGCGACCGATGACGCCCCGGCGGCCATCGCCGGATTGCGGGCAGGTGATGTGATCGTGGAAGTTGACGGGACATCCATTGAAGGACCAAAGGAGCTGTCGCGGACCATCGCGGCCTATTCCCCCGACCAGAGCGCGGATGTGACATTCGTTCGGGACGGCAAGCGACAGACAATCGAGGTCGCACTTGGCGAATTGCCGGGTCAGGAGCGCAGCGCGGCAATGCGGCGTGATAGAGCGCCGCAGGAGAACGCATCGGTCGACCTGGACGATCTCGGCATGTCTTTGACCGAAACCGGGGACGGCGTTTCCGTCACCTCCGTTGCCCCTGACGGCGCTGCCGAAGCGCGCGGTTTGCAGCCGGGCGACCGCATCGTGTCAATCAACGGTACGGGAGTGACGGACGTTAAATCGGTCGGTCGCGCCTTGTCGGAAGCGATGCAGGCGGACCGCAAAGCCGTCCTGCTGCAGGTGCAGAGCGGCGACAGCAACCGCTTCGTTGCCTTGCCGGTGGCTCGGGGTTAATCCTCGATCAGCCTACGGCGGGGCGATCCAATGCGCCCCGCCGACCACTTCGCCACCAGCACGCAGGTTCCCAATGAATATCCTGATCGTCGAGGATGATGCGGCCCTTTCGGAGCAGCTTGTTCAGGCGTTTGAGGATTCAGGCCACGCCTGCAGCACCGCGTCCGACGGGCGTGAGGCACTGGCGACCAGTAAGGTCGCCACATTCGACGTCATGGTCGTTGATCGCATGATGCCAAACATGAACGGTCTTGCCCTTATTACCGAATTGCGCGAGGCGGGCGACACCACACCCGTCCTCATACTGTCCGCTATGGGGCAGGTGGACGACCGGGTGACGGGGCTGCGCGCTGGCGGGGATGATTATCTCACCAAGCCATACGCTTTCTCCGAATTGCTGGCCCGTGTTGAAGTGCTCGGTCGTCGCAAGGAGCAGATGGACGGCGCTTCCAACACCAGCTTGAAGGTGGGAGACCTGACCCTCGACCGGATCGAGCATCGCGCGCAAAGGGGAGAACAGGCGATTGCTTTGCTGCCACGTGAATACCGGCTGCTCGACTACCTCATGCAGAACGCAGGCCGCATTGTCACCCGCACCATGCTGCTGGAAAAGGTGTGGGACCTGCATTTCGACCCGCAGACCAATGTGATCGACGTTCACATTTCCCGCCTCCGGGCCAAGATCGACAAGAACTTCGACACCCCACTGCTGCACACTGTGCGCGGTCGCGGCTACAAGCTGTCCGACGAAGGCTGACGGGGCGGACCCGTGGCATTCCACAACATCCGGCGCGTTCTCGGTACGACAGTCGCCCGGCTGACGCTGCTCTACACGTTGATTTTCGGCGTGCTCGCCGTAGGTGTCGTGTCCTATATCAGCATCTCGACGGGTCGCCTCGTCATTCAGCAGGTGCGTGTGACGGTGGATGAGGAGGTGCAGCAACTTGCCCGCATCTATCGCCGTTTCGGCACGCGCCGGATGATCGCCACTATCGAACGCCGCTCCCGCCAGCCCGGCGCCAATTTGTATCGCGTGATGTCGCGCGATGGAATCGTACTGGCCGGTAACGTGGCGAGCATGGACGAACGGATGCTGGACCATACAGGCTGGCGGCTGCATCCTTTCCGGTATGAACGTGGAACCCCAACCCCCGGCCCGCCACCCCTTGCCATCGGGCGCGTGTTCGATTTGACGGGCGGCGCAAAACTGCTGGTAGGCCGTGATATCGGTGATGCCAACACCTTCCGCAGCATCGTGCGTCGTGCGTCCAGCATCTCGATCACCGTACTCGTTCTCACCGGTCTGTTTCTCGTTCTCGTGTTGGGCCGCCGTGCGGTGCGCAGGCTCGACACGGTCACGGCAACGACCGGGCGGATCGTCGAAGGTGACCTGTCGCAGCGGCTGCCTGTTTCCAGCAAGGCGGACGAATTTGATCGCCTGTCCGTTGCGCTCAACGAGGTGCTGGAACGGGTCGAACGGCTCGATAGCGGCGTGCGGAATGTGTCCGATAATATTGCCCACGATCTGAAAACGCCGCTGACCCGCCTGCGAAACCGGGCCGATGCCCTCGCGCGTTCCAACGACCCGAAGGAAACGGTGGATACGGCCCAGAATATCGTGGCCGAAGCCGATGGTCTCATTCGCACATTCGATGCGCTGCTTCTCATTTCACAAACGGAATCCGGCGCGCGTCCCGTAGCCCTTGCGCGCTTCGAAATCGTTCCGATCGTTGAAAGCGTGTTTGAACTGTTCGAGCCAAGCACCGAGGAAGCGGGCGTGGAACTGACCCTCAACGTCGAATGTGAGCCGCAGGTGGAAGGGCACAGGGAACTGTTGGCGCAGGTTCTTACAAACCTGCTCGACAACGCGCTAAAATACGCCGCCGGTAAGGACGCGGCCATCGAAATGAGTGTCGAATGCACGTCCGACGACATTCTCCTCGTCGTGGCGGACAATGGCCCTGGCATCGCCAAGGAGGATCGCGCAATCGTGCGGGAGCGGTTCGTGCGTCTGGACGAAAGCCGCACCACGAAAGGTTTTGGTCTCGGACTTGCGATGGTCGAGGCTGTGGCGCGTGTCCACAACGGCTCCTTGATGCTGGATGACAACGAACCGGGCTTGCGCGCGATACTGCGGTTGCCACGCATCGTCTAGACGCGCACAACGGGCGCGTGAAAAAGCCGCTCCCCACGATCAAGCCCGCAGAAACAGACCCCGATGCACGACTGGGCACACCGGTCATCGCTCTGGCCGGCGCGGTCGATCCTGCGACATTCCTTGAAGCCGTAGCCCGTCTATCGCCGTATCTTGGTGGCTTGATAAAGCGCCATCCCGAAACCGTCGAACTGGCTACGGATGGCTTCGACCTTACCCTGAAAACGCTGTTTGCCGATCTCGAAAACAGCGTCCCTTTCATGGATGAAGCCGCGCTATCCACCGCGCTTCGCACTGGTAAGCAGCAGGTGCATTTGCTGGCCGCGTTGGCGGATCTTGGCGGTTGGTGGTCGTGTGACATGGTGCAGGACTGGTTGTCCCGCTACGCCGATCTCGCGCTCACCCTCACCATGCGCCACCTCGTCGACGATGCCACCGCACGTGGCAAACTGCTTCCCCAAATCACCGACGACCCGCTCCATGAAGCCGGCATCACCATCCTCGCAATGGGCAAGCATGGTGCGGCCGAGCTGAACTATTCCAGCGACATCGACCTCATCGTGCTGGTCGACCCCGATGCCGCGCGGGTGCCGGACAGGGATGAGGCGCTGACGCTGTTCGTGCGTATGACCAAAGCCATGACGCGCATTATGCAGGACCGCACGGCAGGTGGTTACGTGTTCCGCACCGACCTGCGCCTGCGCCCGGACCCCGGTTCCATGCCCCTTGCCGTGCCCATCGGCACCGCGCTCGTCTATTATGAAGCACGGGGGCAGAATTGGGAGCGCGCGGCGCTCATCAAGGCCCGCCCAGTCGCGGGCGATATCGCGCTTGGCACCCGTTTCCTCCATGAGCTGACGCCCTTCATCTGGCGCAAATATCTCGATTATGCAGCTATCGCTGATATCCATTCGATCAAGCGGCAGTTGCAGAGCCATCGTGACCTGCTGGAGAAGACCGTAGCCGGTCACAATGTCAAACTCGGTCGTGGCGGCATCCGCGAAATCGAGTTTTTCGTGCAGACCCAGCAGTTGATCGCCGGTGGCCGCGCGCCTGCTTTGCGTGTGAAGAAAACGTTGAACGCGCTCGATGCACTGGCGTTCGCGCGGTGGGTCGATGACGATATCGCTGCCGGTCTCAAAGCCAGTTACCGTTTTCTGCGCGACGTCGAGCACCGCATCCAGATGGTTGCGGACGAGCAGACCCACACGCTGCCCGAAGACAAGAAAGCCCGCTCCGGCATCGCAACCTTGAGCGGGTTTGCCAGTCTTGCGAATTTCGAGGCAGCCTTCCGCGCCCATTGTGACTATGTCGAGAATGCTTACTCCGTATTGTTCGAGCCGGAAGACACGCTCGCCATAGCAGGCGGCAGTTTGGTCTTCGCCGGTTCCGAGGACGACCCGGCGACGCTGCAAACGCTGGCGAAACTAGGCTACGCCAATCCACAACGTGTCATCTCGACCGTCAAGAATTGGCATTTCGGCCGCTACCCGGCCGTGCAGACAAGTGAGGCCAGGCAACGGCTGACGGAGTTCACACCGCGTCTGCTGGAAGCGATTGCCGCGAGCGGGCGGGCGGATGGCGTGTTGAGCGACTTCGATCGCTTTCTAACCAACCTGCCGTCCGGTTTTCAGCTGTTCCATCTGCTGCATTCCAACCCCGACCTGCTAAACCTCCTGGTGCGGATATTGGCCGCCGCGCCCCGTCTGGCGGAACTGATTGTGCGTCGCCCGCACGTCTTCGACGGAATGCTGGAGCCGCAATTCTTTCGTCGTCTCGCCACATCTGAAGAAATGCGCGATCAGCTATCCGTCACACTACAACAGGCGCGGGATTACGAAGACGCCCTCGATCGGGCGCGCATCTTTGCAGCCGAACAACGTTTTCTTATCGGCGCGCGGGTTCTGGCCAAGGCGCTGAAGCCGGTCGATGCCGCGCCGCATTACACCCGTTTGGCGGATGTGGTGGTGCAGGCGATGCTTGAACTCGTTTTGCGTGAGATGGAACAGGCGCACGGCACGATAGCGGGCGGTGCCTGCTGCATCGTTGCAATGGGCAACCTCGGGTCGGGGGAACTCACCGCCTCGTCTGATCTCGACCTGTTGCTCCTGTATCGGACCGACCCCGGTGACCCTGAATCCGATGGCCCGCGCCCGCTTTACGCTTCGCAATATTATGGGCGTGTCACCCAGCGCTTCATTGCAGCGATGACCGCGCCTACCGCACAAGGAATTCTCTACGAACTCGATTTCCGCCTTCGCCCCTCCGGCAAGGCCGGGCCGATAGCAACATCGCTGGCCGCATTCGAAAAATATCAGCGCGAGGAAGCATGGACGTGGGAGCGCATGGCGCTAACCCGCGCTCGCGCGTCAGCCGGGTCAGCCGATTTCGTGACGCAGGTTCAGGCCGTCATAGACGATGTGCTCGTGCGCGGTGACGACCGGGCAAAGGTGGCGGCAGACGTTCTCGACATGCGCCTGACGATGGATGACGCCCGCGCGCCCACTGGTCTTTGGGACGTGAAGCTCGCCAAGGGTGGCCTCGTCGATATTGAGTTTCTTGCCCAATACCTCGTGCTGACAGGGCAGGGCGCTGGGCATGCAACCGCCGATATCGTCGCAAGTGCGGCTGCAGCATTACATGATGATAACGTGACCGTGAGCGAGGCGCTGGCTACATTCCGGTCAACAGCGCAGCTCATCCGGCTTTGTCTGGAAGATGGGTTCGACGGCGAAAATACGCCCCAGGGCTTTATCGATCTGCTGCTGGACGAGTTGTCTCTGCCGGACCTTCCGACAGCGGCAGCACATCTGCAGAACCTGCAAAAACAGGTCCGGGCCGTGTTTTTGGCCCATCTGAGCGGGTCTGCCTGAATAGGAGACGTCTCCCATGAAACCTTTGACACTGACGACCGCCATCATCGGCGTAACCCTCGCACTCACGCTTGCCGCGCCCGCATATGCGGAAAAGCGTGACCGCGGCGCGAAAATGATCGAGCGCATCGACTCCGACAAGAGCGGCACCATCAGCGCCGATGAGTTCATCGCCGCCCGCACCACACGGTTTGACAGCGCGGATGCGGACGGGAACGGCGAACTGACACGCGATGAGATTGTTGCCCGTATGGAGCGCAGAAAGCTCGAACGCCGTGCCGACCGCATGATCCGCCGCATGGATATCGACGGCGACGGCAAGGTCACGAAGGGTGAAATCGAAAATCAGGCTCGCAAGCGCTTCGCGCTCATGGATCGCAACGATAGCGGTTCTATCGAAAAGGACGAGATGCGGCACGCTGCGCGTATGATGAAGCGCGGCGGAAAGCACGGAAAGCGGCACGGCAAAGAACGGCGTGGTTCCGAAGACAGCCTCTAGGCCGCGACGCCTTTCTCAATCTCCGCGTCCGGCTGCTGGCATTCGTTTGGTAGCCGGACTGCGATCAACGTGCCCTTGCCGACTCGAGAGCGAATTTTGAGCGCGCCGCCGTGCAGTTGCGCCAGTGACCGCGCGATTGCCAGACCAAGCCCGCTGCCCTTGTGGTCCTTGGTGAACTGGTCCTGCACCTGCTCGAATGGCTGACCAAGTCGCTTCAGCGCCTCCTTACCGATACCGATACCATTGTCCTCGATGACAATATTGACCGAGTTACGCAGCGGCTTGACCGTCACATCCACACGGCCACCCTCAGGGGTGAACTTTACCGCATTCGACAGCAGGTTGATAATGATCTGCTTCACGGCCCGTTTGTCGGCCGTAATGATGAGGTCTTCGGGAACCTTATGGTTGATCTCGATATTCGCCTGATCGGCCTGAACATGAACTATGCGAAGGGACTCGGTGATGAGCGTGTGGACGTTCATTTCCTCCGGCTGGAGTTTCAACCGGCCCGCCTCGATCTTCGACATATCCAGCACATCGTTGATGACATTGAGCAGGAACGTGCCGGAATGGTGGATGTCCTCGGCATATTCGCCATACTTGTCGGATCCTATAGGCCCGAAGGTGCGGGATTTCATGATGTCGGAAAAGCCAATGATGGCGTTGAGTGGTGTCCGCAATTCGTGGCTGACATTGGCGAGGAACTGGGATTTTGTCCGGTTCGCAGCTTCTGCCCGGTTGCGCTGGCGTTTGCTTTCGGTCGCGAGTTCAACAAGTTGCAGTGCCTGCAATTCGAGCTGCTTCTGCGATTGCTTGTAAGCGTCGATCGTCGCCTCATGGTTGCGCTCGGTCTTCTCCGCCCGTTCCTGCGCGCGTTTGAATTGCGTCACATCGGTACCGACAGAAACGAACCCGCCATCATGGGTCTTGCGTTCGCTGATCTGCAGCCAATGACCATCCTCCGTTTCCGCTTCGAATACGCGGGTGGCCACGTCTGAGGTTTGGTCGAGCGGTTTGTGCATCCGCACACTGGGGCGCACGCCGAGGTTCATAAGCTCGTCGTAATGCCGCCCGGGTGCCGCGTCCTTTTCTTCCAACTGGTAGAGCAGCCGGTATTTGGAATTGCACATGACGAGGCGCTTTTGGGAATCCCACAACACGAAAGCCTCGGAAATGCTCTCCACAGCATCGGCGAGCCGCCGTCCCGCGTTACGGGATTGTTGTTTCAGCGCTTCCTGTTCTGAAATGTCGAACGCGATGCCCACCAACCGGCAGTCGCCGTCATCTCCGTGAACGACCTCGCCGCGCAAACGCATCCATACCCATGCACCTTCCGAACCGCGAATGCGGAACCTGTGGTCGACATGGTTGTCGCCACCGAAAGTCTTGTCGATCACCTTCAAGAGATCGGCGTCTCGGGGATGCAACAGCCTGGTCAGTCTGGCGTAGCTCAAAGTGCGCTCGTGCAGCGGCAGTCCGAGCAACTGGAACATGGATTTCGACCATGAGATCCGACCGCGCGCGATGTCCCATGTCCAGAGCCCGCAATGTCCGCGCAGCAGGGCACTGTCGAACTGCGCACTGCGCCACGATTTCGCTTCCTGCTCCAATCGCGTCCGCCCGGCTTCGCGCAGGTAGAGCAGCACGACAGCGCCGGTAATCAGGAAAAACAGCGCTAGTAGCAACAGTTCCACATACAGGTCTCCCCACCAGTCTGTGAAAACGGAATCCCGCGTCTGGGTCACGGCGAGCGCACCGCCGCCAGCCTCAAGGGGCAACCTGTTGAGAATGGCGAAGACCCGCTGTTCTCCACCCATCCGAAACGCCGTCTGCGTTTCCTCCGCGCCCAGCGTCGTCATCGTGTAGGCACCGCCGGTCAGATCGAACAGTGAGGTGCCGAACATGTCTGGCCCGATGCCACGCTCGGCTCGCACCACTCCGTTGCTGTCCAGATGATACACCCGTCGCCCGTTGCGTGTGGCGTTTTTCGGCAGTGCCGCGTTCAGCATGTCCTGCGCGACAATGGGGGGAGAGGTCGCCACATCACCCTGACCGGTGGCGGCGAGGCGCAGGCTTACCACTTCGGAAATGCGGGCGAGATTCACATACGCACTGGTTTCCACCGTACCGGACTGTTCTAACACAAGACCGGCGCGCAGGAGTGCAACCGCGGTAAACAGCAGCATCAATCCGCTGGGAATGGCGCGCAGCCAGGCGCGCTCCGTGCGGGAGGCTTTGGCGCTGCTGATGGCACGGGGCGATGCCATCAATGCACGCAGGCGGGATTGAGCCCTTTCCCACCAAGGGCGGGATGGCGTTCTCGGCTGGCTGTCCCAAATCTGTTCATCGAGGGCGAGATGGGTGTTCATGGCGTGATGCCCGCTAAACCCGTGTGAAAAGACTGGTGTGTCTTGCACATTATGCAACGTCTCCGGCGCCCCCGCGAATCGGTGTATTTGAATCCACACCGATTCCCGTGTCCACAGCCGACGGCAGAAATAGTCAGGCTCAGGCCAGCGCGCGCTCCACGATTTCCGATACGTCCGGGGACAGGCCGTCCCTCGCGGCAAGTGTTTCAAGGGCTTGGCGTGCGTGAATCTTTCGGCCATCTTCCATGATGGTCCAGCTATCCATCAGCGTCAGCAACCGCGCTGCGACTTGCGGGTTGATCGCGTCCATCGCTGCGAGTTGCTCCGTGAACCAGCGATAGGCGGCGCCATCTGCGCGGTGGAAGCCGGTCAGGTTGGCCATGGCAAAAGCGCCCAGCAGCGAGCGGGCACGGTTGGGGTTGTCGAGGGTGAAGTTGTCCGATGCCGCCAAGGCCACGACCCGTTCGAGCGCGCCTGCGCCGGAGATCATCGCCTGCACCCCGAACCATTTGTCGATGACGAGCGGGAAGTCGGCATATTGCGTATGGAAAGCGCTCAGCACGCGATGCGATTGCGCCTCATCACCGATCACCTGCGTGATGATGGTCAGCGCCGCCAACTTGTCCGTCATGGTGGTCGCCGTGTCGAACTGCTTCTCGACAGCTTTCGACGCAAGCCCCGCCGCCGCCAACGGCACAAGCAGCGCGTTTTTCAAGGCTCGCCGTGCCGCCGCCTCCAGCGAGATGTCGCCAGCGCTGGTGTCGGCAAGCGCCTCGCACAGCGCGAGGCCGTCCGTTCCGAGCCGGTTGCCGACCGCCTTCAGCATCGCGCGGCGCGCGGTTGCAACTGCGTCCGGATCGACGTTGGAGCGAAGCTGCCGTGCCACATCCTGTTCGCTCGGCAATGTCAGCAGTTGCGCGCGGAAATCAGGTTCCAGCGTCTTGTTGAAAGCCAGGTCCGCAGCGAGCGTGGCGAACTGATCGAAATCGACGTCCTTGCCCCGCGCCATTCCCGTCAGCAGATCGAGCGCCAGCCCGTTCACCGCTTCCCAGCGATTGTATGGGTCCCCATCCGCCCCCGCACGTACGATCCGCGCTTCCGCCGTTTCTTCGTAGATCAGCCGCACCGGTGCGGAAAAACTGCGCAGCAATGAAGGCAGGGGTTTTGCGTCGAGGCCGGTGAAGACGACCTCCGTTTCGGCCTCGCGCAAAACGATCACATCCCCATCGACAGCAGCGCTTTCAGTGCGCGCTTCCAGTTCAGCGCCCGACGCATCGAGTAAGCCAAACCGTATCGGTATCACCATCGGCTGCTCGTGCGTTTGTCCCGGCGTGTCGGGAACGGTTTGACGCAAGTTCAACGTGTAGGTCTTGGCCCCGGCATCGTAGTCGTCCTCGACAAGCACTTCCGGCGTTCCCGCTTGCTCGTACCAACGCATGAACTGCGACAGGTCGAGCCCGCAGGCATCCTCGAAGCATTTCAGGAAATCCTCCATGACGGCGGCTTCCCCGTCATGGCGCTCGAAATAGAGGTCGGTCGCGGCGCGGTAGCCTTCCGAACCGGCCAGCGTCGCCAACATCCGCACCAGTTCCGCACCCTTTTGATAGACGGTTGCCGTGTAGAAGTTGTTGATCTCCTTATAGGACGATGGACGAACACAATGAGCCAGCGGCCCTGCATCCTCTGAGAACTGCCCCGCCTTGAGCACCCGCACCTGCGCGATGCGCTGCACGCCTCGGGAGCGCTGGTCTGCGGAAAACTCCTGGTCCCGATAGACGGTCAGCCCTTCCTTCATGCACAGCTGAAACCAGTCCCGACAGGTGATGCGGTTGCCGGTCCAGTTGTGGAAATACTCGTGGGCGATGATCGCCTCGATATGCATGAAGTCGGCGTCGGTCGCCAGTTCGGGGTTGGCCAGCACATATTTGTCGTTGAAGACGTTAAGCCCCTTGTTCTCCATCGCCCCCATGTTGAAATCCGACACGGCGACGATGTTGAACTCGTCGAGATCGTATTCGCGCCCGTAGACCTGCTCGTCCCAAACCATCGAGCGCTTCAGCGCGTCCATCGCGTAGCCCGCGAGCGGTGCCTTGCCCGGCTCCACATATATGTTGAGCGCAACGGTGCGGCCCGATGCGGTGGTGAAGGTGTCCGTTAGCACATCCAGCTTTCCCGCCACCGCCGCGAACAGATAGCAGGGCTTCGGCCACGGGTCGTTCCAAACGGCGAAATGACGACCGCCGGGTAGCGAGCCGGTTTCGCCCGGGTTGCCGTTGGACAAAAGCACCGGGCAATCCGCTGCATTCGCCTCCAGCCGAACCCGATAGACTGACAGCACATCGGGTCGGTCCGGGAAGAAAGTTATCCGCCGAAACCCCTGCGCTTCGCATTGGGTGCAATAGACTCCGCTGCTGCGATACAGCCCCATCAACTTGCGGTTGGCCTGCGGCGAAACCTCGGTAACGATAGTGACCTCAAACCGGTCGCCCAGCCCGTCCGTCGGGATCGAAAGGCTGTTCTCAGTGAGCGAATAGCCATTCGCTTCGACCAAAGCGCCGTTCACCCGCACCGAAATCAGCGTCAATTCATCCCCGTCCAGCACCAAAGGCCCGTTCGCACCCGGTGTTCGCTCGATTACAAGACTGCTCACGATGCGCGTGGCATTGGGGTCCAGCGCGATATCGAGATCGATCTGCGGCACCAGAAAAGCGGGCGGCGCATAGTCTTCCAAACGAATGGTCGGGGCGGTTTTGGTTCTCATGGTCGGCGGTCCGATGATGCGTTTATGTCTCTATGCTTCGCCGTTTGCCGCAAGTCACGGTTCTTATCCGCCAACCGGTCTGCTAGTCTTTGGAAACTTAAAACGACCGCTTTGCAGGGATCCCCGCTATGAACAACGACACAACGCGCGCCATCGAGCACCTGCGGCAAAAGCGGGTAGCATCCCAACCTGTTATCGCCGATCTGTTCGATGCGGACGCCAACAGGTTCGACGCATTCAGCGCCCATTGCGGGGCGATCCTCTACGATTATTCGAAGACTGCAATCGACGCTGAGACCCGCGATGGCCTATTCGCAGTCGCCAAAGCCGCCGGTCTAGAGGCCCGTCGCGATGCGCTGTTCTCCGGCGAGGCGATCAACACCACCGAAAATCGCGCCGTGCAGCATATGGCCCTACGTGCACCTGTCGACGAAACCATTGAAATAGATGGCGAAAACGTCATGCCGGACGTTGCCGCGGTGCGCGATGCAATGGCAGCTTTCGCTGCCGGTATTCGCTCCGGCGAGATTGTAGGGCAGGGCGGGCAGTTCACCGATATCGTCAATATCGGCATTGGCGGCTCCGACCTCGGCCCCAAGATGGCGACGCTTGCACTGGCCCCATATCACGACGGCCCCCGCACCCATTTCGTGTCCAACGTCGATGGCGCCGACATTCTCAAGGTGCTGGCGAGCATCGACCCGGCAACGACACTTTTCATTGTCGCATCAAAGACTTTCACCACACAGGAAACAATGACCAACGCCACGACCGCCCGCCATTGGGTTGTCGATGCGCTCGGCGAAGACGCCGTCCCGCACCATTTCGCGGCGCTCTCGACAGCGCTCGACAGGACGGCAGCATTTGGCATTTCCGATGACCGCGCCTTCGGGTTTTGGGACTGGGTCGGTGGGCGCTACTCGGTCTGGTCCGCCATCGGTCTGTCGCTCATGCTCGCCATCGGGCCGGAACGGTTCGCCGAATTTTTGGCGGGGGCCAACGAGGTCGACATCCACTTTCAGACCGCGCCGTTGACCGAGAATGTGCCGGTTCTCATGGCGCTGGTCGGCATCTATCACCGCAATATCTGCGGTTACGATACTCACGCAGTACTGCCCTACGACCAGCACCTCGCGCGGTTTCCTGCCTATCTTCAACAGCTTGATATGGAATCCAACGGCAAGAGCGTCACACGCGACAACGAAGCCGTCACCTGTCAGACCGGTCCTGTCGTCTGGGGAGAACCTGGCACGAACGGGCAGCACGCATTCTACCAACTCATCCATCAGGGCACCTCCGTCATCCCCGCCGATTTCCTACTGGCAGCGCAAGCCAACAACCCCGTGGGAGACCACCATGAGAAACTTGCCGCCAATGCTTTCGCGCAAACCGAAGCGCTGATGCGCGGCAAGACGCTGGAACAGGCGACGACCGAACTGCGCCGAAACGGCATGACCGAAGACGCCGCCAATGCACTGGCACCGCACAAGATATTCCCCGGAAACCGCCCGACCTGCACGTTCCTTTACCCTATGCTGACGCCCCACATTCTCGGCCAGCTCATCGCACTCTATGAACACAAGGTGTTTGTTCAGGGCACGATTTGGAACATCAACTCCTTTGACCAGTGGGGCGTGGAACTGGGCAAGGAACTCGCTGGCGAATTGCTGCCGCGCGTAAAGGGCGAAGGCGGCGTTGCCCGAAATGGTTCGACCGAAGGATTGCTCGCGGCCTTCGCCGATATGCGGAATCCTTAGGTGTTTGTGTAGCCCCTGCCATGCGGGCCGCGCGCGATGTTTGCAGCCTTTTTGCGTTCCCGGTGAACGGTGTAGAGCGACGCGCCGATGATGACGAACGCTCCGACGCCCGTCCAAATTGTTGGCAACGTGTTGAAAAACACGAAACCCAGCAAGGTCGCGTAGAGCAGGCGCACGTAGTCGAGTGAGGCCAGAAGCGATGCCTCGCCCCATTTGTACGCATAGATATTCATCATTTGTGCGCCGTAAGAAATGATGCCGATAGCGCCCAGCAATAGCCATTCGTTCATAGTCGGCGGCACCCAGTAAATATAGGCAGGCACCGCAACGGCCAGCCCCACCAGAATGGCCTGATAGCTGAGTATGGTAATCGGCATTTCGGTACGCGACAGAATGCGGATAATGACCATCACCATGCCTGCGCCAGCCGCACCCGTAACGGCCAATATCGACATGGGGTCGAAGCCCTGAAGTCCCGGGCGCATCATAATGAAAACGCCGAGAAAGCCGAGTGCGACCCCCATCCACCGCCGCCAGCCAACGACTTCCTGCAACAGCCAGACTGCAAAGATCGTGGTGAAGAACGCTTTTGCAAAACCCAGTGCCGTCGCATCGGCCAGTGGCAGGTGAATGATCGCGGTGAAGCCGCACAGCATGGCCACCAATGCAAACCCCACCCGCACGAATTGCAGCCCGAGCCGTTCCGTTTTCAGGCAACCGGGAAAGTGTGAGACGATGGATGGTAACACGATGCCAGTCATAATGAGCTGCCGCACCAGCAGGATTTGCGTCACGGGCAGCCGTTCGCCCGCAAATTTGATCAGCACTGTCATGCCCGCAAATGCCAGTGCGGCTACCATGATCGTCGCGGCACCCTTCAGGTTGTCGGGCATGGCGTGAAAGCGGCGCGAATAGGCGGCGGGCGACAGCATCGGGAGGGTCCGGAGGGCGACCGCTCACTTGTCGCAGCCGCGACCCTGCATCGCAAGCCGAACCTTGCGCTCGCACCTCATCATCGCCAGACTCTGGGCAACGAATACCCCGTCCGAAAGCCACGCCATGAACGCTCACACACCGCTGAAATTTGGTGCCCATGTCGGCATGGGAAAGTCCGTCCGGCGCAAGGAAGACGCAGCCTTTATCACGGGCCACGGGCTTTATACGGACGATGTGCGCCGCCCGGATGCGCTGCACGGAATTGTGCTGCGTTCACCCTATGCCCACGCGACGTTCACCATCGGCGCGCTGGACGATGTGCGCGCCATGCCCGGCGTCCAGCTGGTGCTGACGGGTGCCGACATGACGCCCTACAAGCCGCTGCAATGCCTCAGCACTGTTACCCAGCGCGACGGCACGCAGCATGAAACCCGCGACATCCCGCTTCTCTGCACCGACACCGTGCGCCATGTGGGCGACGCGGTCGCCTTCGTCGTGGCCGACACGGTGGAGCAAGCGCGGGAAGCGGCGGAAGCGATCGAGGTCGACTACGACATGCTGCCTGCTGTGGCCGATACAGAAGGCGCGCTATCCGCAGACGCACCCCTCGTCTATCCCGAAGCGGGCACCAATCTCGCCTTCGATGCCGAACGCGGCAACGCCGACCGCGCCCGCGACATCTTCAAGACGGCTCCGTGCGTTACCGAGTTGAAACTCATCAACAACCGCCTCGTGTGCAACTACATGGAAGTGCGTGGATGCCTCGCTGAATGGTCTGACGAAGACGACCGCTTCACGCTGACAGTCGGGAGCCAGGGTGCCCACGGAATGCGCGATCGGGTGGCGACGTGTCTCGATGTGGACAAGGCGAAACTACGGGTCATCACGCCGGATGTCGGCGGCGGTTTCGGCACCAAAGTGTTTCCATACCGCGAATATCCCGTGGCTTTGATCGCGGCTAAAACCCTTGGCCGCCCGGTGCGCTGGTTGTGCGATCGGTCCGAGCATTTCGTTGCCGATGCCCACGGGCGGGACAATGTGACCACCATGAAAATGGCAATGGACGAGGACGGAAAGTTCCTCGCGCTCGATGTCGATCTCATCGCCGCAATGGGCGGCTATCTGCACACTTATGCACCATACATCCCATCCCTCGGTACCACCATCGCCACCGGCGTCTATGACATCGAGGCCTGTGCCTACCGCTTTCGCGGCGTCTATTCGCACACCACGCCCACCGACGCTTATCGCGGGGCAGGGCGTCCGGAAGCAATCTACGCGCTGGAGCGGCTGGTGGACCAGTGCGCCCGCGACACGGGTCTTGCGCCGGAGGAAATCCGTCGGCGCAACTTCATCCAGCCTGAGCAGATGCCCTACACCACGGCCCTCGACCGTATGTATGACACCGGCGAGATAGAAGCGCATATGGATGTCTGCATCGAGCGTGCCGACTGGAACGGATTCGACGCCCGCGCTGCCGAAGCGCAAACGTAACGGGCGCATACGCGGCATCGGCATGTCCACCTATATCGAGGCCTGCGCCTTTGCCGGGTCCGAACCTGCGAAACTCGACCTGAATGCGGACGGCACGGTCACGCTGCACATTGGCACGCAATCGAACGGGCAGGGGCACAAGACGGCTTACGCCCAGTTTGCCGCCGAGGCGCTGAACATGGATATCGACGCAATCGACGTCAAACAGGGCGACACCGACGACTTGCCCACCGGCGGCGGCACAGGTGGCTCGCGCTCCATACCGCTGGGCGGCGTATCGGTGCGCTACGGCTCGGAAAAGCTGGCCGAGCGCATCCGCGAGATCGCCGCAGACAAGCTGGAAGCATCAGCCGGTGATCTGGAATTGCAGGAAGGCACGGTGCGCATCGTCGGCACCGACCGTTCCATGACTTTTGCTGAAGTCGCCGTCGCTGCGGGCGGGATACTGTCGGCCACCGGCACATTCAAGCAAGCGGAAGCCACCTATCCCAATGGCACGCATATTTGCGAGGTCGAGATCGAACCGGCCACCGGCGAGATAGAGATCGTCGGCTACACGATCGTGGACGACTACGGCGCGGTGGTGAACCCGCTGCTGCTGGAGGGCCAGATGCATGGTGGCGTCGCGCAGGCAATCGGCCAGTGCATCATGGAACACACGGTTTATGACGCTGACGGCCAGCTGATCACCGCATCCTTCATGGATTACCGCATGCCCCGCGCGGAAGATATTCCAAACTTCTCCTTCGAGACCCGGAACGTGCCGTCAACCACCAATGCGCTGGGCATGAAAGGGGCGGGCGAGGCGGGCACGATCGGCGGGTGCCCGGCGGTCATGAACGCCATCGTCAACGCTCTGCACCGCGAGCATGGCATCGAGCACATCGACATGCCTGTCACGCCCTTGGCGCTATGGGAAATGCTGCACACGAAAGCGACAGCCTAGTCGGCCAAGTCCACCTTTACCGGCGCAGGCATGGGGGGCAGGCCGTCCTTCCAGTCCTCTTCCTCGTAATCCGCGCGCGGGTCCAGCCGGTAGCTTTCCGGCGTGACGGTGCGCGCCAACTGGCCGGTCTGATAGTCCTGCCGGTCCTTCTCGGACGCTCTGCTGCGCCGGAACGTCCGGTAGATCACATAAATCGCGACTGCCGCATGGGCGATGGTCGTTGAGGTGAACACGCCCGACGGACCGAAAATGTCCATCAGCTGCGCGGTCATCAAAGGCCCGACCATCGTGCCGAAGCCGTAGAGGATCAGCATGCCGGAAGAGACCTTCACAAACTCGCTCGGGTCCGCATAGTCGTTGGCGAGCGCGACCGCGAGGGAATAGATCGAGTAGATCACGCCACCATAGCCCACGACGCAAATGAAGAAGAGCGTGCCGAACTGGCCGATACTGGTCTGCCACGTCATCAACGACCCGAAGATCATGCCCACGATGCCCGCGCCCGCCATCACATAGCGCCGGTCCACCATGTCGGACAGCTTGCCCATCGGAAACTGGAAGATGATCGAACCCAGCATCGCCGCCGCCAGCAGCGAGGCGATACCTGCGCTCGACAGCGCGACCTGCTGCCCGAACACAGGCCCGAAGTTGGACCAGGATGACGAGATGATACCGGACAGAAATGCGCCGACCGCAGCCGATGGCGAATTGCGGAACAGCGCCACCACGTCGAGGTTCACCTTGTTTAGTGGTGCTGGCGATTGCGCCTTCGACACGGCAGTGGGGATGATCGCCAGCGCGTAGAGGATGGCGCCGAGCATGAACAGCGTGTCCGCATCGGCATCCGCCACCACCAACAAATATTGCCCCGCGCCCATCGCGACGAATGTGGTGATCGCATAGATCGAGAACATCGACCCGCGCATTTCGTTGGTCACGCGCTCGTTGAGCCAGCTTTCGGCGACCATGTAGCAGCCGGCAAAGCAGAAGCCGGACAGCGCGCGTAGCACGATCCAGGTGACGCTTTCCACGAACATCGCGTTCAGCAACACGGAAACCACCAGCACTGCAGTGAGCGATGAGAAGGTGCGAACATGCCCGACCCGGCGCACCAGCTTGGGAATGAAGATGCAGCCAATGGTGAACCCGACCGCCCAGCTCGTGCCGATCCAGCCCAGCGTGAACGGCGAAAACCCTTCGATCTGACCGCGCACGGGAATGAGGATCGAATGAAGTCCGCCCCCCATCATGAGGAAGACCATACCGAACAGCAGCGAAACGAGCGGGAGGATTTGCCGCGTCATGGGTAGAACTTTCAAAGCGGCGGATTGGTGGTCGGTGCCGAAACGAAGATCGGGCAGGCTCACCCGTTTGCGCGGCCTTACGCCTTCATCGCTTTCGCGTCCAACGAAGAATGCGACACGATCACTCTTCCTGCGACACCGACACGTGCAGGTTCGGCCAAACGTGCTTTCACGGCCAGTAGATCGGACCATGCGACGCGTTTGTGCGCGGGTTGGCGCAACAGGTAAGCGGGATGCAATGTGGGCATGACCGGAATGGACTGTCCGTTGATATCCGTTTCCGTCCAACCGCCGCGCAGGCTCATAATGCCTTTTGTCGTATTCAGCATCGCCTTGGCCGCGGAACCGCCCACCAGCATAAGAAATTCCGGCGCGGCCAGTTCGATGTGCCGGTCGATGAAGGGCTTGCAGATGGACACTTCAGCAGGCGTTGGCGTGCGGTTGCCGGGCGGCCGCCACGGAATGACATTGGTGATGTAAACGCCGGTCCGGTCCAACCCGATGGCAGCCAGCATCCGGTCCAGCAGTTGCCCGGATTTGCCGACGAACGGCAGCGCCTGCTCATCCTCGTCCCGTCCGGGCGCTTCGCCGACAATCATCAGCCGTGCTTGCGGATTGCCATCGGCAAACACGGTGTTGCGGGCGGTGGCCTTAAGGTTGCACCCGTCGAAACCAGCGATTGCGTCCTTTAATTCCGCCAGCGTAGAACAGGCAGCAGCCAATCCAGCAGCACGTCGC
This sequence comes from uncultured Alphaproteobacteria bacterium, assembly GCA_963841615.1. Classification (GTDB taxonomy): domain Bacteria; phylum Pseudomonadota; class Alphaproteobacteria; order Rhizobiales; family Rhizobiaceae; genus Pseudahrensia. The sequence continues at coordinate 162,948 of CAWJDI010000006.1, forward strand.
GCAACCTCATCCGTGGGCACGACCGGCTTGCTTTGGACCGACGGGCGTTGCGGCTCGGCCTGTATGGGATGCGGTTCGACAGCGGGTTTCGGCTTCGGCTTAGCGGGTTCCTGAGATGCTGCAAACCGGTCGATCGGTTTGTCGGACAGCGCGACCGTGACACCGGCATCGTGATACCACGCGATCAGTTCGTGCAGATCGACGCTCTCCACTATCGGCCTATTGGAACGCGGTTTCGAAGAACGAGCGCAGCTTGCGGGAATGCAACCGCTCCGGCGGCATCTCGCGCAGACTCTCCAGTGCCTTCACGCCGATTTCGAGATGTTGCCGCACCTGCGTATTGTAGAAATCCGTCGCCATGCCCGGCAGTTTCAACTCCCCGTGCAACGGCTTGTCGGACACGCACAGCAGCGTTCCGTAGGGCACGCGGAAGCGGAAGCCGTTGGCGGCGATGGTCGCAGATTCCATATCGAGCGCGATGGCACGGCTTTGCGACAGGCGTTGCACCGGTCCCCGTTGGTCGCGCAATTCCCAGTTCCGGTTGTCGATGGTCGCCACCGTGCCGGTCCGCATCACCTGTTTCAGGTCGTAGCCTTCCAGCCCCGTTACACTCTCGACCGCGCTTTCAAGCGCCACCTGAACTTCGGCCAGCGCAGGCACGGGAACCCAGACGGGCAGATCATCATCGAGCACGTGGTCCTCGCGCACATAGGCATGGGCCAGCACGTAGTCGCCGAGCCGCTGGCTGTTTCGCAGCCCCGCGCAATGGCCGAGCATCAGCCATGTATGCGGACGCAGCACGGCCACGTGGTCCGTGATCGTTTTCGCGTTGGAGGGCCCGACGCCGATATTGACCATCGTGATGCCGGACGAACCGGGACGGATGAGGTGGTAGGCCGGCATCTGCGGCAGACGCAAAACCGTGTCGCCCTCGACCCTGCCGTCGGCATAGGTAATGCGGTTGCCCGGTTCCACGAACGCCGTGTAACCGCTGCTCTCGTCGGCCAGCGCCTGATGGGCGTAGGAAATGAACTCGTCGATATAAAACTGGTAGTTGGTGAACAGCACGTAGTTCTGAAAGTGCGACGGGGATGTTGCCGTGTAGTGCGCCAGCCGGTGCAGGGAATAGTCCGACCGCTGCGCCGTGAACGGTGCCAGCGGGTGCATGTCCCCGTCAGTGTCCTCAAACCGGTTGTTGACGATCTTGTCGTCCGTTGAACCAAGGTCAGGCACGTCGAAGACGTCCCGCAACGGCTGGTTCAGCCGTTCCTCGATAGAAGATCCAACATGGGTGCCTTCGAGAAACGCGAAATGCAGCGGGATGGGCGTGTCGGACAGTCCGACTGTCAGGCTACCGCCGTGGCTCTGCAACAGCAGCCCCAGCTGCGTTTCCAGATATTCCGCATACAGTTCCGGCCGCGTGATCGTCGTGGAATAACGGCCCGGCCCGGACACATAGCCATAGGCGAGGCGGCTGTCGACCCGGGTGTAGCTGGTCGTCTCGATCTCGATACGCGGATAGAAAGCGCGGTATCGCGCCGTCACCGCGCCCTTCTCCATCGCCTCGTCGAACCGGTCCCGTAGGAAGCCGGTGCTGAGATCATAGAGTTCTTTGAGATAATTCACCGCCTCGTTTGGCGTCGTGAATGTCTTGTCGCCGGGATCGCCGGGTGTCTTGAGGGGCAAACCCATCGCGACGGGGTTGGATTGCGGGCTTTCCGAACCGAGCATCTGCTCGTGGCGGGTGATTTCGGATCGGTGGTCGGGGGAATGGTCTGTTGTCATCCACCGTATTTAACGACTTTGCGCCACGGTTCCACCCGTCCCGTGCGCCTTTCAACCAAGATCGGCCACGATCAGGCGTCCGTTCACCATACCATCCTGCCAATACTGTCCTTTCGGCTCGATGGACTGGCCGAGCAGCATGCCGACGGTAGCCAGCGTGAGAGCGAGAATGGCGCAGCGGCGGATGAGCATGTTTGGTTCCTGTGGCAGTATGTGTAGCGTAGGAACAGGAATATATGAGTCTGGCTGAACGGGTGCTGAGAATGCCGTTCACGCAGCGTTCAGGCGGAAAGCAGGCGATGAGTGATCAAGCGGACCCGATCCAGCTGTATTATTGGCCCACGCCGAATGGTTGGAAAATATCGATCTATCTGGAGGAGGCGGGCCTTCCCTACACTTTACGCTTCGTCGATATCGGCGCGGGCGACCAGTTCAAGCCGGACTTTTTGGCCATTTCACCCAACAACCGCATGCCCGCTATCGTAGACCCGAACGGGCCGGGTGGTGAGCCAATCTCAGTCTTCGAGTCCGGCGCGATCCTGCAATATCTCGGGCGCAAAACGGGCCTGTTCTATCCTGCGGACGAACGGGCCCGCGTGGTTGTCGATGAATGGCTGATGTGGCAGATGGGCGGGCTTGGGCCGATGGCGGGGCAGGCGCACCATTTCCGCATCTATGCTGCCGACAAGATTGCCTACGCCATCGACCGCTATACCAACGAGGTGAACCGCCTTTATGGCGTTATGCAACGGCGGCTGGCCTCAAGCGAATGGCTGGCGGGGGACGATTATACGATCGCCGACATCGCGTGCATCGGCTGGGTCCACCGCCATGAACGGCAGGGGCAGGATCTCGCCGATTTTCCGGCGCTGCAACGCTGGTTCGAAAGAGTAATGGCGAGACCCGCAGTTCAACGGGGGCTAGCACTGGGGGCGGATGAGGGTGCGCGGTTCAATATCGCATCGGATAAAGACGCAAAAAGCGTGCTGTTCGGGCAGATCGCGCGGTAGTCATAGGGCGTTGGCCCGCACACGAGGCGCGGGCCAACGCATTGTAATTCCTAGAGCTTCGACCAGTTCTGCGTCTTGCAGAACACTTTCAGCGCGCAGCCGCGCATCTTCATAGCCGAACCGGAAATTTTGGCCGAACCGGAATACTGCTTGTCGTCGGCTGGGTCGGTGATGGTGCCGGAATAGCTGGCGCCCGAACCGGACATCTTGCCGATGCGCTTGCCGGAATATTTGCCGGTCTTCAGCGTGACGCAATACGCCCCGCCGCACTTGGCAATGGCAGCGGTTTCGCCGCTGGCGGTCTTCCAGTTGCCCTCAATAGGCTCGGCGGCGAAGGATGGTGTGATGCTGGCAGCGGCAAAAGCGAGTGCTGCGAGTGTGAGTTTCAGTGTCATGATAGTCTCTCCCATGAACCCGGACGTTGGACCAGGCGTATTGATGGCCGTATGCGACCTATTGACGTAAACGTAAATTATATGGGGTCGTGAGACGGCGCAAGAGCGCGGTTTCACATTCAAGCAAATGGCCAAACGCGGAACTAAACGGCGTTTAGCGGAATGCGAATGGCTGTTTACTGCCACCCGACCCGCGCTTCGGCGGGGCAGAAGGCCGGACCAAACCGCCCTTTGCCCGACCAAACCGCCAAACGGTCCCGCCGATAATGACCGGCGGGCGTTTGGAGCGGATGTCAGTCGTTCAGCACAAACGTCACCTTCAGCCCGACGCGGTATTCGGTGACCTTGCCGTCTTCGATAGTGACCTTCTGGTCCTTCACCCAAGCCCCCTGAACGCCCTTCAGCGTCGAACAAGCCCGCTCGATCCCCTGCCTGGTCGCATCCTCGAAGGAGACGGTGGAGGACGAAATGATTTCAGTAACGCGTGCGACGGACATGGTGGAGTCTCCCGGTGTGTGGCCGGGCGAAGGTGCCCGGTGGGGAGCGGTGTGCGGTGGGATGATGGCGGGAGTGAGGGGAAATAGCCCACTGGCAGTGGTCGAAGATTAAGCCGTATTTCTACGTGGACACTTCAAGAGTTGGATACCTATTCCGTTTCATAAAATATGAAAAAACCCCCTAGTTTCCTTCTTCTCTTAGTTCTAAATGTATAACGGAAAAATTTTCGGATAGGAAACTCACTGAAACTGCAATATTAAATCCGCATCAATAAAGTATCAGGAATTATTAAGACAAACTTGTTGAAGCGAGCCGAAACTCAATTTATGCGATCTCAAATGCTCCGCTACGCCCAACACATCTAGGCATTCCGACTTTGGCATCTTTAAACTGTCTGGCGTAACGGCGAAGGGCCTTTTGAAATTTTGGTGCAGCAGGGGACCGTGATGTAGCTATTAAGCTGTGACGGATTCCCATGATCTTGTTTCTTGGGATGGCTCGAGCGGACTCTAAGATCTGCGATAGAGCACTCTCTACGGCTCGGCCTTTTAACTCTACGAAGAGTTCGTCACCATTTGGAAGGATCAATAAGAAATCGCACGACTTGCCTTCATTTTGAATCAGACATCCGTCAACCTTACAAATTGTGTACTCCTTTCGACTTGGATTAAGGATCGTGATCCTCGCTTGATTTTCCTTAAGAACCGTAATTGGATTCTCACATACGGCACAGCATTCTTCAGACATCAAGATGCTCGACGAATTCGTCTATCAATGTTTCTGAGACGCTATCAATATAATCCGTATCAACGAAACCGTCTTCGTCTACGATATCGCGCGACTTTCCATTGTCAATGCAGTACGCTCTGTCTCGGTGTATCCATGATGTTTTATCATCAGCAGCCTGTAAACGTGCTATGCAGTTATTTAAAGCTGTCAGGACGTATGGAGAATGGGTCGTAATAATAGTATCCGAATGTTCTATCAGCGTGTGGTGGTGAATTAGCTTAAGAATTTCCACTTGGGTGTTAGGGAAAAGATGGGCTTCCGGTTCCTCAATGATGAGTGTTCTGTTGGGTCCTGGAAAACGTCCGATCGCGAACAGAAGTGGTAGGGCCTCTTGTTGTCCCGACGACGCTTTAGATAGCTCCACACGATTATTACCTGACACGATCCAATCTCGTCCGTCAGATCGACGAAATTGTCCCTTCACGATTGAATTAAATACTTCACGGTCCAGCCCGCGATGCCCGCGTAAACCCACGGCGCCAAAACGTCGCTTTTCAAACTCATAGAATTCGCCGAACTCGAGTATCTGGTTGTCGATGTTCGTGTCCATTTGCAGCAGTGAGAAAATTTCATCGCGAATTGTCGCAAAAAATGACCGGGCTGCTGGAACGAAAAGACTTTGGTCAACTCCACGAATATGTTCTTGACCATCCTGTTGATACTCGAAGAAACTTCTAATGCGTGGTCTGTCCGAGGTCGAACGTTGCTCTTTTAAAAAAGTTGGCGTATTGCCGCTTTAAGGTCTGAAAGGCGTGCGCAACAGAGCTCGACGTCTTTATCAAGAGTTGAGACGAATTTTTTGGTGAGCTAATCTCAATAAAATAATCGTCTCTTACGTATACTAGACGAAATGCTTCCTTCTCCCAAGAATAATCTGGAAAGATTTGCCGGAATTGCTCTCGCTTACGTTTGTCGTACGAACTTTTATGTTCTTGACCTGCGATCGCGGGTCCTGACATATCCGCTAAATAGCCTACGAAGAAGTGAAAAAGTCGAGCAATGACACTCTTCCCAGAGGCCTGCGGGCCAATCAAGACAGTAAGGCCTGATACCTTCACCGAGGCTTCGCGAAGTGTCAGAAAATTGTAAATTTCTAAACGCTGCATATCGTTCCAGAACAATAAAAAGTGCGCATCATGGTGTCGAAGCCTGCGTGGCTAGGCAACCGCCTTTTAAAACTATAATTCAAATGATGAGTTAACGCCCCCGCTGGTTCGCCTTAAACCCGCCCCGCTGACACGGTTTCCCGCTGGAACTCCGCGCCACCGGCCTCGGCTTCTCCGGCACCTTGTCCGTTCCCACTGGCTTTTTCGTGCGCCCGACCGTCATCTCGTTCAGTTCCGGCATACCGCAGAAAGGCGACCGCATTTAAAACTCAAACGAAGTCCCGTCATTTTGCTTCTTCTGCTTCGTGCGCACCGATAGTCTGATAGAGGTCAAACAGCGCCTCGCGGATGGAGTATACCCTTCGAAACCAGTCTGGGTCCGCCGCAATCGCAGGGGCTTCCATCAGTTCCCGTTCGACGAGGTTCATGACCAGACTGCTGACATGCAGGGCTTCGTGAACGTGAAACTCGTCGATTGGCCCGTCTATTCCGATATCCGCTACAACAGCCAGCCTCGCAGTTTCGATCTCGTCTTGCGCCATATCTTTCTCGGTCGCTTCCGTTGCGCTGTCCGTATTCACCCTACCGCCCCCGCTTGTTCGCCTTGAAACCACCGCGCTGACCCGGTTTCCCGCTGCTGCTCCGCGCCACTGGTCTCGGTTTCTCCGGCACCTTGCCCGTTCCCGACCGGCTTTTCCGTGCGGCCGACCGTCATCTCGTCCAGTTGCGGCTTGCGGAAGAGAGACGTGTCTGCGCCCGCATCCTGAGATCCTCGGGTCGCGCTTTGCTTGCCCGAGGATGACGGCGTGGCGGTGGGCACCGTGTTCGGTTCGCCGCCACCACGTGGACCCGAGGCCCGTCCGGCCTGCTTCAACCGCCGGGCGGCGTCGGCGCGGGATTTTTGCGTGTTTTCGACGCCCACGTTGCGCGCCAGCGGGTCGTCGGCGACTTCCAGTTCGATGGCCTGCAGGCGTTTGATCTCGTCGCGCATGTTGGCGGCTTTTTCGAAGTCGAGATCGGCGGCGGCGTCGCGCATGTCCTTTTCCAGCGCGGCGAGGTGCGCCTTCATGTTGTTGCCGACCAACGCGCCTTCGTCCACCAGCCCGGCGCTCACGCGCACATGGTCGGCCTCGTAGACGCTGCCCAAAATGTCGGAAATATCGCGCTTGATGCTCTGCGGCGTGATGCCGTGTTCGGCGTTGTAGGCTTCCTGCCGCTCGCGGCGGCGGTCGGTCTCGGCCATCGCCCGTTCCATGGAGCCGGTGATCTGGTCGGCGTAGAGAATGACCTTGCCGTCCACGTTACGCGCCGCGCGCCCGATGGTCTGAACCAGTGAGGTTTCGGAGCGCAAGAAGCCCTCCTTGTCGGCGTCGAGAATGGCGACCAGCGCGCATTCGGGAATGTCCAGCCCCTCGCGTAGCAGGTTGATGCCGATCAGAACGTCGAACGCGCCGAGCCGCAGGTCGCGGATGATCTCGATACGCTCCAGCGTGTCGATGTCGCTGTGCATGTAGCGCACCTTGATGCCCTGCTCGTGCATGTATTCCGTCAGGTCCTCCGCCATGCGCTTGGTCAGCACGGTGACGAGCGTGCGGTAGCCGTTGCGCGTGGTCTCGTGGATCGCGTCCACCACGTCGTCCACCTGCGCCTTGGCGGGGCGGATTTCGACGGGCGGGTCGATCAGGCCGGTGGGGCGGATGATCTGCTCGGCGAACACGCCGCCGGCCTGCTCCATCTCCCACCCGCCGGGGGTGGCGGAGACGGCGATGGTCTGCGGACGCATGGCGTCCCACTCCTCGAAACGCAGCGGGCGGTTGTCCATGCAGGAGGGCAGGCGGAAGCCGTATTCCGCCAGCGTCGCCTTGCGGCGGAAGTCACCCCGATACATGCCGCCGATCTGCGGGATGGTGACGTGTGACTCGTCGGCAAAAACGAGGGCGTTGTCGGGGAGGTATTCGAACAAAGTCGGCGGCGGTTCGCCGGGTTTGCGACCGGTCAGATAGCGCGAATAGTTCTCGATGGAGGCGCAGGAACCGGTGGCCTGTATCATCTCCATGTCAAAGGTGACGCGCTGGTCGAGCCGCTGGGCTTCCAGCAGACGACCCGCATTGGTCAGCTCCTCGATGCGCCACTTCAGCTCTTTCTGGATTTCCTTCACCGCCTGATTGAGCGTCGGGCGGGGCGTGACGTAGTGGGAATTGGCGTAGATTTTCGCGCTTTTCAGCTCGTCCGTCTTCTGGCCGGTCAGCGGGTCGAACTCAGTGATCGCTTCGATCTCGTCACCGAACAGACTGATGCGCCAGGCCCGGTCGTCCAAATGCGCCGGGAAAATCTCGATCGTGTCCCCCCGCACGCGAAAGGAGCCGCGCTGAAAGTCCATGTCGCGGCGCTTGTATTGCTGGGCCACGAGGTCGGCGAGAAGCTGGCGCTGGTTGAGCGTGTCGCCGATCTTCAACTGGAACGTCATGGCGGTATAGGTTTCCACCGAACCGATACCGTAGATGCAGGAAACCGAGGCGACGATGATGACATCGTCTCGCTCCAGCAGCGAACGGGTGGCGGAGTGGCGCATCCGGTCGATCTGCTCGTTGACCGAGGATTCCTTCTCGATGAACGTGTCGGAGCGGGGCACGTAGGCTTCCGGCTGGTAATAGTCGTAGTAGGAGACGAAATATTCGACCGCGTTGTTGGGGAAGAACGACTTCATCTCCCCGTAAAGCTGTGCGGCAAGCGTCTTGTTCGGTGCCAGAATGAGGGCGGGGCGGTTGGTTTCCTCGATGATCTTGGCCATCGTGAACGTCTTGCCCGAGCCGGTGACGCCGAGCAGCACCTGTGTGCGCTCGCCACCCTGGTTGGACCCGCTTTCGCTTTTCAACCCGCCGACAAGCTCCTTGATCGCGGTAGGCTGATCGCCTTTGGGTTCGTATTCACTGACGACTTGGAACGGGATACCGCCCTCGGATTTGTCGGGCCGCGCAGGCCGGTGGGGCACCCAGATATCGCCCTTCATCTCGTCGCGGCCATGCTCGATGAGGTCGGAGAGCGCCTGCACGGTGGCCGTGACGCCGGACGTGTTGGCCATCACCATGGCTTCTTCGGCGGACACATCAAGACCGGCGACAGGGTTGAGACCGGCGGCAACGCGCTCCTTCACGTCGTTGGAGCCACCGATGATCGTGCCGCCGCTGGTGCGTTTCTCGCCAACCGTCTCGCTCTTCTTCAACTTCTTGGCAGGCTTTTTCGCCTTGCCCTTCACCGCTTTTGCCTCAGCCTCGCGCGCTACATGGTCCCGCGAGCCCTGCGGTCCGGCATCCGCCTCGTCTGCGATTTCCTGCGCCCAGGACGACAGATCACCGGACAAGGGTGTGCCCTCGAAAGGCGCTTGCGGGGCTTCGGAGAAGCCAGTCGATTTTGATTTGTCGCTCATCCTGTTCATATGGGGCAAAAGGGGAACGGGTGAAAGGGTTGCGCTTCATGCATCCACCGCGCGATTGTCGCGTTTTGCCACGTCGAATCCTCTCAGGCCTGTTTCCCATGCATCGTTTAGTATCCCTCGCTTTTGCCGCCCTGTTGCTCACCGCCTGTTCCGGCGTGGACCTCTTGAACATGACATCCGTCTTGGACGGGCAGAGGGAAAAGGGCGTATCTTACGGGGCGCTGGAGCGGCAGGAACTCGATATCTACCGACCCGATGGCCAGTCGAAGGCGACCGTCATGTTCGTTTATGGCGGTTCGTGGCAGGAAGGTGAGCGCGGCGATTACGCGTTTGTTGGTGAGGCGCTGGCGAATGCGGGTTTCACAACCGCCATTCCCGACTACCGCCTGTTTCCCGAAGTGAAGTTCCCCGACTTCGTGGACGATGCTGCCGCCGCTTTCGCTGCCGTGCGGAAGGATAGTGACGGTCCGGTTTTCATAATGGGCCACTCGGCAGGGGCGCAGATAGCGGCGCTGATTGCGCTCGACCCGCGCTATCTGGCACGCCACCGCTTGTCGCCTTGCCGCGATGTGGCGGGCCTTGTGGGTGTATCCGGCCCATATGACTTTCTGCCGCTAAATGACCCGGAATTCTTCCCGATCTTTCCGAAGCCCACCCGCCAGCAGATAGCGCCGATCAATTTCGCAGGCGGCAAGCACCCGCCATCATTGTTGATCTACAGCCGTGACGACGAGGTGGTGAAGGTCAAGAATATCGACAATTTGACCCGCAAATTGCGGGCGGGCGGCAACCGTGTGGAGAAGGTCGTGTTCGATGGTGCCAGCCATGCCGAGACGATTGCTGCAATGGCGCGCGTGTTACGGCGCAAGGCACCGACATACGGCACGACGGTGGATTTTATCTCGGAAACGGTGCCGGTTGGTGCCAATACCTGCCGCTAGCGTTCCCGCAGGGTTCTGAGGGCGAAATCCTTGCTCCGTCTGTCTGGAATAGGCAGAGTCACGCGATACTTTCAGGAGTTCCACCATGCAATTCGCCACCGTCAACGACATCACGCTTCATTACCAGGTCATCGCCGGACCGGAGAGCAAACCGACTCTGGTTTTCTCCAATTCCCTCGGGACCGACTTTCGCATCTGGCGTGACGTGATCGTGCGGATGGTGGGGGACTGCTCGATCGTGCTTTACGATAAGCGCGGCCACGGACTTTCAGAGGCGACGCCTGCGCCCTACAAGATCGACGATCACGTCAACGATCTGGCCGGTCTTCTCGACCATCTCGGCATTTCGAAAGCCGTGATCTGCGGATTATCAGTTGGCGGCGTGATCGCTCAGGGGCTCAATTTCCTGCGCCCGGATCTCGTCGCGGGCATGGTTCTGTGTTGCACTGCAGCGAAGGTGGGCAATGCGGAAATGTGGGACAGCCGTATTGCACAGGTTAAGGAGGGTGGACTGGAAGCGATCGTTTCGGCGAACATGGAGCGGTGGTTCACCAGCGACTTCCACCAGAACCGCGCTGACGATCTGGCCGGATACACCAACATGTTCGTGCGCCAGCCAGTCGCGGGCTTCATCGGCACCAGCATGGCCCTGCGTGATGCCGACCTGCGCGGCGCAGCGCCGCAAACCAAAGTGCCGACCATTTGCATTGCCGGTGACGGCGACGGGTCAATCCCGCCGGAGGTCGTGCTGGAAACGGCCAGGATGATACCGGACGCCCGCTATGAGGTTATCAAAGGCTGTGGCCACATTCCCTGTGTGGAACAACCGGAAATGCTGACGGAGATCATCAAGGCGTTTTTGAAGGAAGCTGGTTTGTCCTAAGCGGGCGGCCTAAACGGACTTGCCGAGAAATGCGAGGATGGTATTCGCAATATCTGCCGGTCGTTCGTGCAGCAGCCAGTGGCTCGCATCCTCAAGTTCAGTCACCGACAGGTCCGGCGCAAACTGGGCAAGATCGGCTCGCGCGGACGGGAGCAGGGCGGTGTCGTCCATGCCCCAGATGACGAGATGCGGCATCGCTATTGCGTATTTCGCGCGCATTGCATCGGTGATGTCCAGAGTGGTGGCTGGAGCTTCCATGTCCGGCACGACCATTGGCGAGGACGAATACCAGTGCAGCATGGTTCGCATGGCACCGTCGTGGCCCCAAGCATCGCGGTATGCCGCGCGCTTCTCTGTATTCAGCCACGGGGCGCTGGAGAACTTTTCGAACATGCGAAAAGTCTTGGCGAAGCCATCCGCAGCCATATGGTCTGCCACATCCGGTTGCCGGAGCAGGCGCATATACTGACTCGCTTCCCGCTGCACCGGGTCACCGTAGAGCGCGCGTTGGAAGCAGATCGGATGAACACCGTTGGCGATAATCAGCCGCGACACGCGGTCCGGGTGGCGCATCGCCAACGCATAAGCGACCGACGCACCCCAATCATGGCCGCATAATACGACCGGCTCGTCTGGCGAGATATGGTCGAGCAGCGCGACCATATCGGCGACCAGATGCTTGGCGTCGTAGTCCTCGACACGGTGGGGTTTCGAAGAGCGGTTGAAGCCACGCTGGTCGGCCAGCACGAGCCGGTAATCGTCAGCCAGATGTGCTGCCACGTCAGCCCACGCGGCCCAATATTCGGGAAAGCCGTGCAGCATCAGCATTATGGGCGCATCGTCCGGCCCCGCAAGCGCGGTGTGGATCGATTGCCCGTTGCAGGCGAAGGTTTTGAAGTTGAACATAGCCGGTCCTCAATCCGCGACGCGTTCGCGGTATAGAATATACAATCCCGCCGCGAGCGTAATGACGATGCCGATGAACGCGAGCCCGTTCGGGAAGTCACTGAATATCGCAAAGCCGATGGCTGTGGCGAACGGGATTTCGAGATAGCCGATAGGGGCCAGCACGGTCGTCGGCGCAAACCGCATGGCAGCCGTCATGGCGAGATGGGCAGCCGTTCCCAGCACCCCGATGGCAAGCAGCAGCAGCCATTGCGTCGTATCGACCGGCTGCCAGCCGAGAAATGGCAGGACGATGAATGCGACAGCCAATGCGCCGAACGCCATCAAGCCGCTGACGGCTTGAAGCGATACGGGGTTGGCCTCCTTGGCAATGGTGCGCGTCACGGCCAAAAACAGCGCGAAAGCGATGGCAACGCCGATGGGCAGCAGGGCAGGCGCGCCCACTTCCGCAAAGCTGGGTTGCACCACCATCAGCACCCCGACGAAACCGACGACGCAGGCCATGAACCGCCGCGTGCCGACCATCTCGTTCAGCACGTAATGCCCGAGCAGCAGCATGATGAACGGCTCCACGTAAGCGATGGCGATTGCATCCGCGAGCGGCAGGTAGCGGAGCGACGTGAACATCATGAATATTGCCGCCATATGCAGTGCGGTCCGCAGGGCCGTAAGCGCCAGCAGACGTGGTGACATGGCAAGGGGTTTGCCGGACAACAATACGTAAGGCACCAACAGCGCCGGCTGAACAGCATAGCGAACCAGCAGTATTTGCAGCACGTCGACAGCTACGCCGCCGGTAACGAGCAGTTTCGCCAGCGCATCGCCCAACGGCGCGAGCGCGCAGAAGACGATCATGAGAAGAATGCCACGCGTCGGGCGGTCGGCAATCATTGTGCGGCGTCCAAAGAAAAGGGGCACCCTTCGCGAGAAGGATGCCCCAAGACAGTCATTGAGTGAAAAGCCTAGTCGAGGCGTGTCACTTCTTTCCAGTTACCGTCCGTGATGACCGAGACGATCACTTCGTCAGCGCCCTGATGGTCTTCGGCGGAATAGTCGACCGTGTTGCCGGAGATTGGGTCTTCGTAGTTCAGGCTTTCGATACCGGCTTGGAAGGACGCTGGTGTGAGGTCCTTACCGGCAGCTTCGAGGGCTTTCACCATCGTCTGCGCCGCGGAATAGCCGAGAACGGCACCCGTGCCGGGCAGTTCTTCGCCCGTGGCTTCCTTGAAGGCTGCCATGAACTTGGCAACTTCCTCGTTGCTCGTGCGCTCCAGCAGGTCAGCCCAACCGGCAGACGCATACATGCCTTCGGTCACGCCGCCCGGCACTTTGGCCATAACGGTGTGGAAACCGGCGGATGCGTTCATGAAATACATCTCATTGTAGCCGAGTTTCTTGGCTGTGCCCGAAACGGTGATCGCCTGACGCACGCCGAGGGCCATGGTCACGACCTGACAACCGGCTTCGTTCAGCTTCTGAAGCGCACCGACGAAATCGGCATCGTCCGGCTTGTGGGTGGTTTCCGTGACGTATTCCAGACCTTCACCGGCTGCTGCCGCATCGATCGTGCCCTGATGGATTTCTTCACCGAAATCGGTTGGCAGATACATGGAGCAGAGCTTCGAGGCGCCCTTCTCCTTGGCCAGCCATGGAGCGCCCTTGAGGATCTGCTCGTAGTAGGAGGCCGTTCCGGCATAACGCAGTGGCGAAAACGGCTCGTTCATCTGGCGCGCAGCGGACAGCGGCGAGACATTCGGCACGCCCTTGGATTCCATCAGCGGGAAGGCCGCGATGTTCATCGGTGTGCCGAGCGACAGCAGCATGGCGAACACCTGATCGGAGTTCAGCAGCTTGTTCAGACCGGCAATAGCCTTTGGCATCTGATAGCCGTGGTCTTCCACGATATACGTGATCTTGCGACCATGCACACCGCCATTGGCATTCACTTCGTCGAACACGATGTTGGCAGCTTGCACGGCAGGTGCACTGAAGGCGGCGAAAATGCCGGACATGTCGTGGTTGCCACCGATCTTGATTTCAGTATCGGTCACGCCCTGCATCTGCTGTGCGAACGCCGCGCCACCGGCGATGGTCGTTGCCATTGCGGCGATTGCGAGTGATTTAAGAAGTTTCATGGAGTTCTCCCAGTTTGTTGCGCGCCGCGCTTTCGAGGGCGGCGCTTGTCGTTAGTCTAAACCAATTCCGCGCTAATACATATCCGATATCAGTGCGGCATGTTTCTGCTCCACGAAGGAGCGTTTCAGCTTCATCGTGGGGGTCAGTTCGTCGTCTTCCGCTGTCAGCAGAACGTCGATCAGGCGGAAATCCTTGATCTGTTCCACACGGGCGAAATCCTTGTTCACCTCTTCCACGACCTCGCGGATGAGTTGTTGCACCTGTGGCGCGGCGCAAAGCGAGGCGAAATTGCTGAACGGCACACGCTTGTCTTGCGCGAATTTCTCGACGTTTTCCTGGTCGATCATAACAAGGCACGACAGGAACTTGCGCTTGTCGCCGATGATGACCGCATCGGAAATGAACGGCGAAAACTTGAGCCGGTTCTCGATCTCGGCAGGAGTGATGTTCTTGCCGCCAGCCGTGATGATGATGTCTTTGAGACGACCCGTGATGGAGACGTAACCTTCGTCGTCCACCGACCCCACATCGCCGGTTTTCAACCAGCCATCGGCGGTGAAGGTCTCGGCGGTCTTCTCGTTGTTCTTCCAGTAGCCCTGAAAGACGTTGCCCGCCATGTACTGGATTTCGCCGTTCTCCGCGATCCGCACCTGCGCGCCTGCAATGGGCTTGCCGACCGTGCCGAACTTGTTGTCCTTGTGCGTATTGATCGACATGACACCACCGGACTCCGTCATCCCGTAGCCTTCCAGCAAAGGCACGCCGATGGCGTGGAACCAGCGGATCAGCTTTGGCGAAATCGGTGCTGCACCGGAGCCGCCGCGACGGATGCGGTCCATGCCCAACATGCGGCGCAGGTTCTTCAGCACCATCGCGTCCCAGAAGGCGTAGGCGGCTTTCGTGGTTGCGGGCACAGGCTTTCCGGCTTCCTTCAGATCGACGATCTTCATGCCGGTGCCGACGGCCTGCTTGTAAGCCCATTTCTGAATGGTCGTTGAATCCTGCGTCAGGATCGCAACGCGCGAGTAGATCTTTTCCCACAAGCGCGGCACGGCCACGAAGGTTTGCGGCGACACTTCCTGAATGCAATCAAACACGGTTTCCGGGCTTTCCGCGAAATTGATTGTCATGCGTGTCATCAGCGGCGTGTAGCCGGAGAAAACCCGCTCCAGAACGTGGCAGAGCGGCAGGAAGCAAACGATGTCGTCTTCGGGGTAGGTCGGCGCGTTCTCAAGCGTAGCAGACAGCGAATACATGATGTTGGCGTGGCTCACCATCGCGCCCTTAGGCATGCCGGTGGTGCCGGATGTGTAGATGAGGATGGCCGTGTCTTCGGGCTTCGATTTCTCGATTTCGTCCTCGTAGAGCCCCGGCGTTTCCTTCAACTGGGCGCGACCCATATCGTAGAGGTCCGCGAGGAAGATCACGTCGGGATCGGAAAAGCCGTGCAGACCATCATCGTCCAACACGATGACCTTGCGAAGATCGGTCAGTTTGTCCTTCACGCTCAAATACTTGTCGAGCTGCTCGTCGTTTTCAACGAACAGAAATTTGCTGTCGGAATTGTTGACCAGATAGTCGAGCTGCTGGGCGCTGTCGGTCGTATAGATGCCGGAGCAGATGCCGCCCATGCACAGGGCGGCCATGTCGATATAGAGCCATTCCTTGTTGTCTTCCGACAGCACGGAAATCGCCTCGCCCCGTTCAAAGCCCAGGCTCTTGAGACCGAGCCCGATCAGGCGGGAGGCGTTGTAAAAATCGTTCCACGAGAACGACAGCCAGATGCCATAGTCTTTCTCGCGGTGCGCGGTCGCCTCGCCCATTTCCTTGCAACGGTCGGCGAACAGTTTCGGCAGCGTGTCGTGGCCGTCTATGCAATACGGCCCTTGCGTCAGGTCGGCATTGACCTTGATGCCGTGCATGGTCTGCGACGGCGGCACGATGGTTTTCGTCTCACGAACGAGTGTGTCAGTGTTCATCGCACGGCTCCTCCTGTTGGTCTATTCGACGCTTCCATCAGCGCCAGGTCTTGCGCTGCTTCCAGCGTCTCTGCCCGCGCTGGTTTTCTTCCTGCGTCACGCCGAGATAGAATTCCTGAATGTCTTTGGACGCAGCCAGCGTGCTGGCCTTGTCGTCCATCACGATGCGGCCAAGCTCCATTACATAGCCGAAATCGGCCACCGAAAGAGCGACCGACGCATTCTGCTCCACCAGCATCATCGTCACGCCTTGCTCTTTGTTGAGGCGCTTGATGATCGTAAAAATTTCTTCCGTTAACAGCGGCGAAAGGCCGAGCGACGGCTCGTCCAACAGCATGATACTCGGCTTCGCCATAAGGCCACGCCCGATGGCGAGCATCTGCTGCTGGCCGCCCGACATGGTGCCCGCCGCCTGCGAGCGCCGGTCGCGCAGAATAGGGAAATAGTCATAGACCATCTCGATATCGCGACTGATTTCAGCGGAATCGTTGCGGGTGTAGGCACCCATCTGAATGTTTTCGGCGACCGTCAGCAGCGGGAAAATCTCGCGCCCTTCCGGCACATGCACCATGCCCTTGGCGACGATCTTGTTGGGCTCGCTGCCCTGAATTTCCTCGCCTTCCAGCTTCACGGTGCCCTTTTCGGGGTCCATGACGCCGGATACGGTTTTCAGCAAGGTGGTCTTGCCCGCGCCATTCGCACCCAGCACGGTGACGATCTGGCCTTTGCGGACTTCAAGAGACACGCCGCGGATGGCCATGATCGGCCCATAATAGGACTCCAGATTGTCGACCCGCAGGACGATATCGCCGACTGCGCTTGTGGTGTTGCTCATGCCGTCACCTGCTCGGCGGTCTTGCCGCCTTTTTGAATGCCGGACGTGCCGAGATAGGCCTCGATGACGGCGGGATGGCTCTGCACTTCGGACGGTGTGCCGGTGGCGAGTTCCTTGCCTTCCGACAGGGCCAACACCCGGCTGGAGACAGCGGAAACCAACCCCATGTCGTGTTCCACCATCAGAACGGTAATGCCCATCTGCTTCTGAATGTCCTCGATCCAGAATGCCATGTCTTGCGTTTCCTCGACCGAGAGGCCGGATGCGGGCTCGTCGAGGAGCAGCAGCTTCGGTTCTGTCGCCAAGGCGCGGCCCAGCTCGACCACCTTGCGAACACCATAGGGCAGGCCCGCGATACGCTGGTCGCGGTAGGCCTGCAGGTCGAGAAAATCGATCACTTCCTCGACCGCATGACGGTGGCGCTTTTCTTCCGTCCGCACGGAGCCCGCAAAGAACATTTCCGACAGGATGTTGGTGCGCTTGTGCCGGTGGCGGCCCACCAGCAGGTTCTGCAGCACGGACGCATTTTCGAACAGTTCGATGTTCTGGAACGTGCGCGCCACGCCCAGCTTGGCGATATCGTCGGCGGGGTGTTCGAGCAGGTTTTCCCCGTCGAAGGTGATCGAACCTTCCACCGGCGTGTAGAAACGCGAAATAAGGTTGAACACCGTCGACTTGCCCGCACCGTTCGGTCCGACCAGCGCGAAGACTTCGCCTTCGTTCACATGCAGCGAGACGTCGTTGACGGCGACGACACCGCCGAACTTCTGCGTCGCGTTCTTGATTTCGAGCAGGCTCACTGGACGCGCTCCGTTTTCAGGTAGCTTTTCTGCCGCTTGAACATGTCTTTGCGATAGAAGGGGAACAGTTCGAAATAAGTGCGGATTTTGAGCCAGCGGCCATAAAGCCCCATCGGTTCCAGCAGAATGAAGCCCATCACGATGGCGGCGAACGCGAAACTCTCCAGGCCGGGAATGGTCAGGTTCACGTCGAACGCCTGCGCCAGCCCGCCGCGCAGGTTGGCGATGGCGACCGGAATGATGCCGACAACAATGGCACCGAAAAACGCCCCGTGGATGAAGCCCAACCCGCCGATAACGATCATCAGCAGAAGCGTGATCGACATGACGATATCGAACGTCTCGTGCGTCACGTAGGTCGCCGAATGGCCGAATAGGGCACCGGCCCAACCGGCCGCAACGCAGGACAGGAAGAACGCACCCGCTTTCGTTTTGGTCGGGTTGATGCCCATTGCCCGCGCCGAAATCTCGCTGTCGCGGATCGCCGCGAAGGCGCGGCCCGATGGTGCCCGCAAGACGTTGCGATAGGCAGCCAGCACAACCAACACGACGACCAGCACCACATAGTAGAAGGCGAACGGATTGGCGTATTTGTTGATGTCATAGCCGAAGATCGAAATGTCCGGCACCACGATGCCCGCGACACCGCCGGTCCATTTCTCACCCAACACGATGAAATCACCGGTCAGGATGGACATGGCGAGCGTTGCCAGCGCCAGATAGACACCGTGCAGGCGTAGCACCGGCAGCGCGATGATCGTACCCGCCACGCCTGCGATCAGGCCGGCCAGTGGAAAAGCGATCAGCCAAGGCACACCGGCATTGAGCAACAGAATGTTGGCGTAACACCCCATCGCCATAAAAGCGGCATGGCCAAGCGAGGCGAGGCCCGTCTGCCCGACCAGCAGCATCAGCCCCATGCCGACGATCGAGAAGATGAGGACCGCCGTGATCTCACCGAGCAGATAGGCGTTGCCTGTCCACACGAAATAGAGCGGTAGCACCAGCACGATCAGCAGCAGCAGGCCGTACCAGAACATCTGCGCCGGATGGCGGAACCAGTTGATATCGGCGTCGTAGTCGGTCTTGAAGACGAAACGCATGGGCCTACACCTTCTTCCGCTGGGTCTGGCTGAAAATACCGCCGGGGCGGAAGATCAGAACCAGGATGAGGATGGCATACGGCGCGATCTGGCTGATGCCGACGGGGCCGTAGCGGGCCGCAAACGGCTCCACCAACCCGATGATAATACCGCCAAGCAGAGCGCCGGGCAGCGACCCGAACCCGCCGATGGCAGCAGCGGCGAACGCCTTGATGCCGAGCAGTCCCGCGGACGGATCGATGGCACCCTTGGATGCAAATAGAATACCCGCAATCGCAGCCACCGCGCCGGAAAGTGCCCAGACCATCGATTGAATGCGCTTGACGGGAATGCCCATGTAATAGGCGGCCAGCTGGTTCTGCGACGCGGCCTGCATGGCGACACCGAGTTTTGTGCGCGAGAAAAACAGATACAATACGAGTGTCAGCACCGCCGTCACTGCGATTATGATGATCTCGTTGACCCCCAGCACCACCCCGTTGCTGCGTATGAACTGCCCCGCGAACGGGGTCTCCAGCGACACGGGTTCGTGGGTCCAGATCGCACCGGCGGCGAACCGCAGCACAAAGCCGAAGGCGATGGTGAGGATAACGATGGCCGTCTGCGACTGCCCGAACATATGGCGCAGAATGGTCACGTCGAACAGGTAGCCGAACGCCGCCATCGCCGCGATGGCCATGGGAACGGACACCCAGAAGGGCAACCCGAAAAACGCCTCGTTGGTGAACCCGATGCACATGAAGGCACCGAGCATCATGAAATCGCCTTGAGCGAAGTTCACGGCCTCTGTCGCTTTGTAGATCAGCACGAAGCCGAGCGCGATAAGACCGTAAACGCAGCCGTTGGCTAGGCCGCTTACGATAAGCTGAATGGCATCCAAGCCGCTGGTCCTCCCAAACCCTTATGAAACACGACCTTAAAGCCGCTCTCGCCATGCACAACCCTGCATGGCAAAATTATTGATAAACTACGGTTTTATAAACACTTTACCGTTCGGTTTGGCCAGTTCTTCCGGCAGTCTTTCAACAGCTTCCGAAAGCGGCACGATGGCCATCACGTCGGTCTGCCATTCACCGGACGCAAACCGCGTTTGTGCTTCCTTGATTGCGCCCATCACCTTGGCCGGTTCGCTTTCCTGCATCCAGCGGGTAAGCCAGAAACCTTCGATCTGCTTCATCTGAAAGATCATCGAACCGGGTTGTTTGATGGTCGGTAATTCGTCCGACAGTTTGCCGTAAATGATCCAGCGGCCACGGTTCGGCATGGCGTCAAAAATGTCGGCGGATGTCTGGTCGGCCACCGCATCGAGAAAGATGCGCGGCTTTTCCGCTTTGCTGATTGCCGCAAAATCTTCCAGGAACGTATCGCTCTTTACATTTAGAACATGGGCAGCACCCTGTACCTTCAGCGGCTCGATCTGCTCGTCACGTCGCACGAGTGCGATAGGTCTATAGCCCTTTTCCTTGGCAACCGAGATCATCAGCTTGCACAACTGGCTCGCGCCCGCCGACAGGATAAAACTTTCGGACTTCGCTTCCACCGCAATGTCGAACATGGCCAGCGCTGTGAGCGGGTTGACGATCATGGCCGCCCCGTCCTCGTCGCGCACACCATCCATGAGCGGAATGGCTGTCGCTGCCTGCGCGATGGAGAATTCGCTCCAAGTGCCGGGCTTTCCGGGCGTGCCAAAGAACGCGATGCGCTTTCCTATCAGCCCATCCGCGTGGGAACCGCCGCCGGAAGCGACGACTTCGCCCACGCCTTCGAAGCCCGCGCCGTTGCCTTGAATGCGCGGTTGGCCATACAGCCCTTGAATGAACATCTCGTCGGACGGGTTTACCGAAGCGAGAATGACACGCACCTTTACCTCGCCCTTCGCGGGCTCCGGCTCGGGCAGGTCGCCATATTCCACGAACGGCGTCATGTCTTTCAGCACAGCGCTGTCCGGCTTGTCGGACGTGTAGCCGTCGTTCTTGAGAATGAGAGATTTCATGGAAATTTCCTTATGGATCAGCGGTTCAGGCGAATACGGCGAAGATGTTGAGAACGAGCAGTAAAAGTATTGAGAAAAGACTGAGCATCATTCCGGCCATGCGCCCGAACGGCCAGTTCATGGTGAAGCCGAAGGCAATGCCGTGCAGCGTTCGCCCGATCACGAAAGCTAGGACGGTCGCAACGAAAACGATCTCGAACGCGCCGGTCCACAGTTCTACGGTTTGCATCTCGGTGACGAGGACCAGTAGGAGGGCGATCGGCACGTTCTCGACGAAATTCGCCTGACCGCGCATGGTGCGGATCAACCGCGTATCGCCGCCATCGCCAAGCGACACGCCGGACGCGCGTCGGGCATCGATCACCCGCATCGTTAGCGCGACATACAAACCTGCAAGCAGGAGCGTGGCGAAGGTTGTGATCGGCAGGATCAAACCATTTTCTCCTGCGTGTATTGACGCAGTTCCGCCCGCGCTACCTGACGACGGTGGACGGCGTCGGGGCCGTCGGCAAAGCGCAACGTGCGAAGGTGCGACCACTGGGTCGCCAGCGGCGTGTCTTGCGAAATGCCAACACCGCCGTGCATCTGCATTGCATCGTCGGTGACTTTCAGCGCCATCAGCGGAGCGACCACCTTGATCTGCGAAATCCACGGTGCGGCAGCGCGGGCGTCGCCCTGATCCATCATCCATGCCGCTTTGAGGCAGAGCAGACGGGCCTGTTCGATGGCCATGCGTGCATCCGCAATCGTGTCGAAGTTCGCACCGAGCTGCGCCAATGGCTTGCCGAACGCCTCGCGGCGCACGGAGCGTTTGCACATCAGTTCCAGTGCGAGTTCGGCCTGACCGATGGCGCGCATACAATGGTGGATGCGACCCGGTCCGAGGCGGCCCTGTGAAATTTCAAAGCCACGGCCTTCTCCAAGCAACATGGCGTCGAGTGGAACCCGCACGTCGGTGAAACGCATGTGCATGTGGCCGTGGGGCGCATCGTCCATACCCATGACGTGCATGGCGCGGAGAATTTCGATGCCCGGCGTATCGGCCGGCACGACGATCTGGGAATGCTGCTTGTGTTTCGGGTCGTCGTCCGTGCCGGTCTTCACCATGGTGATATAGACTTTGCAGCGCGGGTCGCCTGCGCCCGAAATCCAGTGCTTTTCACCGTTCAGCACCCACTCGTCCCCGTCCTTCACGCAGGACATGGAAATGTTGGTGGCGTCGGACGAGGCGACGTCCGGCTCGGTCATGGCGTATGCAGAACGGATCTCCCCGTTCAGTAAAGGCTTCAACCAGCGCTCTTTCATTTCCGGGGTGCCGTAGCGCTCGAACACTTCCATATTACCGGTGTCGGGTGCGGCGCAGTTGAAAACTTCCGCGCCCAGATGTGCCTTTCCCATTTCCTCCGCGAGATAGGCGTATTCCACGGTGGTCAGGCCGTAGCCCTTGTCGGAATCAGTCAGCCAGAAGTTCCACAAGCCGCGCTTGCGCGCCTCGGCTTTCAGGCTTTCAAGTATCTCGGTCTGCCGTTCGGTGAATTCCCACCGGCTGCCGGTATCGACCTCCTTGAGATACTCCTCCTCCAGCGGCAGGATTTCGTCCCGCACCATATCGGCGATGCGCGAACGCAGGTCCGCCACTTTGTCACTGACGCCAAGGTCCATTGCACTCATGTCGAACTCCCGTTCGTTGGTTTTGCGTTCGTTGGTTCAAGGCCGATGCCGCGAAGGGCGAAGGCCACTATTTTTTCGGCGATCATGTTCTGTTCGGCAGTCTGGTTTTCGCCGCGCGCCCGATACCAGTGAACCGCCCCGTTCAATACGGCTAAAAGGCTCTTGGTCGTCAGCGAAACATCATCGACCGTCCGCCCTTCGGCTTCGACCGCGGCGACGATGGCGCTGGAAAACAGCGTCTCATAACGGTCCCGTTCGGCAATGAGACTCGCCAGTGCGTCCCGCTGCGCGCGCGTTGTTGCGCCCGTCTGGTGCATGATGACGCCCTGCGCCACGGTGCGCTGAAAAGCCTGTTGCGCCATCATCGTCACGGCATGGGCGTGGGCCATATTTTCGAGCCGTTGCACCGGCATACCGTCGTGCATAAACGGCTCGACCGCCTCGAAGTTGATGTCCATTCCACGGCTGTAAACGGCAATGAACAGGTCTGTCTTGGACGGGTAATGATGATAGATCATGCCCTTTGTCGCGCCGAGACTGCGAGCAACCCCGTCGATGCTGGTTGCGGAATATCCGTGCTCCATGAAGCACGCTGCCGCCGCCGCCAGAATATCGGCGCGCGAGCGGTCCGCACGGGTTTCCCCCATCTCTTTCAACGCAAGCGGCAGTGTCAGAATCCTTCTCCGAGACATGCTGAAAACAACATACTACCGAGTATGTTGTCAATGTGAAACGGCTGTTCTAGTCTTCATCCATCGAATCCGCCCAAGCCAGTGAGCGCATCCAAATGAGCGACTATCTCGACAGCCTCTATTCCGTTTCCGGTAAGACCGCGCTGGTAACGGGCGGCGCGACCGGCATCGGGCGGATGATGGCCGAAGCGCTGGTGCAGGCCGGTGCCCGCGTTCTCATCTGCTCCCGCAAGGGCGATGCCTGCGAGGCAGTTGCAGCGGAGTTGAATGCGCTGGGCGCGTCCGGTTCGGCGGAAGGTTTTGGCGGCGATCTGTCGACAGCTGAGGGCCACGCGGCATTGGTTGCGGAGGTTCGCTCCCGCACCGACACACTTCACATCCTCATGAACAATTCCGGCGTCAGCTGGGGTGCGTCTTACGAAGAGTTTCCCCGTTCGGCTTGGGAAAAGGTGATGAACCTGAATGTCACCGCCATCTTCGAATTGACACGCGACCTGACCGACCTGTTGGAAGCTGCCGGCACGACCGCCGACCCCGCCCGCGTGGTCAACACGGCCTCCGTCATGGGCGTTGTTCCACTGGCGGGCGGGGCGTATTCCTACGCCGTATCGAAAGCCGCCGTCATTCATCTTACCAAAATTCTGGCTTCCGAATTCACCGAGCGCCGCATCACCGTGAACGCCTTCGCGCCGGGGCCTTTCCCCAGCAAGATGACGGCCTTTGCGACCGCCAGCGAGGAAGGTGCCCGCGCCACGGCGGAGCGTAACCCCCTCGGTCGCATGGGCGAACCGCGCGATATCGCTGCCGCCACGCTCTACCTTTGCGGCCCGGGTGGCGGCTACATCACAGGCTCGACGCTGAATATCGATGGCGGCACGTCGGTGCAGATCGGGCAATCCAACCTTTTCGCTGAAATGGAGAAATAAGCATGGCAAAGACCGTTACAGTCGATGAATTGAAAGCGCAGGTCGGAAGCGACGAACGCCACTCCAAATGGATCGAGATCGGGCAGGACAAGATCGACGTCTTTGCCGACGCGACCGAGGACTGGCAGTTCATCCACGTAGACCCGGAAAAGGCCAAGCAAACTCCGTTTGGTGGCACGGTTGCTCACGGGTTCCTGTCGCTCTCCATGCTGTCGGCCATGGCTATCGATGCAGAGCCTACCGTCGAAGGCACGGCGATGGGCGTGAATTACGGGTTCGACAAGGTCCGCTTCATTTCCCCCGTCAAGTCCGGTGCGAAAGTGCGGGGCATCTTCAAGACGGCGGACGTGGCAGAAGCCGGTGGCCCCGGCCGACTGCTCATCACGCGAGACGTGACGGTGGAAATCGAAGGCGAAGAAAAGCCGGCATTGAAGGCAACATGGCTCGCCATGGTCTTCATGATGCCGTCCTGAATTTGGAAAGAACGAGTATGAGCATTTCATTCGAAGGCCGCACGGTCATCGTCACCGGGTCGGGCAACGGCCTTGGTCGCAACCACGCAATCGAATTCGCCAAGCGTGGCGCAAACGTCGTCGTCAACGATTTCGGCGGCGCGCGTGACGGCACGGGCGGCTCGTCGGAAGCGGCTGAAAAGGTCGTGGCAGAGATCGAAGCCGCTGGCGGCACGGCGATGGCCCACGGTGCCAATGTGACGGACCGCACGCAGGTCGCGGACATGATTACCAAGACGATGGAGCGGTTCGGGCGCATCGATGTGCTGGTCAACAACGCTGGCATTCTGCGCGACAAATCCTTCGGCAAAATGAGCGCGGACGAGTGGGACGCGGTCGTAGCCGTCCATCTCACCGGCACTGCGAACTGCTCGATGGCTGTTTGGAACCACATGAAAGAGGGTGGTTATGGACGTATTGTCAACACGACGTCCACATCCGGCATCTACGGCAATTTCGGTCAGGCCAACTACGGCGCGGCCAAGGCCGGTGTGTGGGGTCTGATGAACACGCTGCACATCGAGGGCGCGAAAAACGACATCCGCGTCAACTGCATCTCGCCAACCGCCGCCACGCGCATGACGGAAGACCTCATGTCCGGCGACGTACTGGACGCGCTCGACCCGAAATGGGTGACGCCCGCCGTGCTGTATCTCGCCTCGCAGGATGCGCCATCGCGCTCGATCATGCTGGCCGGAGCCGGTGGCTACACCATCGCCAAGCTGATGGAAGCCGAAGGCATTCATCTGGCCGAGGACGAGCGCACGCCCGAAGCGATTGCCGCACATTGGGACAAGCTGTCGGACATGAGCGATGCCCGCGAAATGATGTCCGGCAACGACCACGTCACAAAAATCGTCGGAAAGGCGATGGCGGGGAAGTGAGCGACGCCAACGCCCTTGATGAAACGGATTTAGGTCCGTGGCTTGAAGCCAACGTGGCCGGGCTTTCCGGCTTCAAGGGCTTGCACAAATACGGCGACGGCCAGTCGAACCCGACTTACCGGATCGACGCGGCCAGCGGCACATATGTGTTGCGCGCTAAACCGCCCGGCGAATTGCTAAAATCCGCCCATGCTGTGGACCGCGAATACCGTGTGATGAAAGCGCTGGCTGCAACCGATGTTCCAGTGCCGAAGATGCTGGCGCTGGCGGAAGATGACTCTCCCATTGGCCGCACGTTCTTCGTTATGGAACATCTCGACGGTCGCATCTTCTGGGACCCGGCTTTGCCGGAGGTGGATGCCGCCGCGCGAGGCCGTATCTACGACGCCATGAACGGAGCGCTCGCCGCACTTCATTCGGTCAATGTGGAAGCTGTCGGTCTTGGTGATTACGGTAAACCGGGCAGCTATTTCGAGCGCCAGACCTCGCGCTGGACAAAGCAATACATTGCCAGCGAAGTGGAGCGGAACGACGACGTTCACCGCCTCATCGCATGGCTGGAAGCGAATATGCCCGCGGACGATGGGCAAACGTCGATCGTTCACGGCGACTACCGCCTCGACAACATGATTTTTGCACCGGACAGCGAGACGATCATCGGCATTCTCGATTGGGAATTGTCCACGCTCGGCCATCCGCTGGCGGACCTCGCATACCAGTGTATGCAATGGCGGCTGCCCCACGGGTCCGGCATGCGCGGGCTCGGCGGCGTCGACCGCAGCGCGCTCGGCATTCCGACCGAAGCCGAATACGTCGCTGCCTATTGCGCGCGGCGCGGTGTCGAAACCATCGACAACTGGTCTTTCTACGTCGCCTTCTGCTTCTTCAGGCTCACCGCAATTCTGCAAGGCGTTTACAAGCGGGCGTTGGACGGCAACGCTTCCAATCCCGAACGGGCGAAGGAAATGGCGACTGCCGTGCCGCTGCTGGCGCAAGCCGCCTTACAGGAGATCGACGCATGATTTATGATGGCATGACGGTTCTCATCACCGGCGGGGCAGGGGGGTTCGCCCGTTCGGCCGCACCCATGTTTGCAGCCGAGGGCGCGAAACTGGTGCTGACGGACTTCAACGCCGAAGGGCTTGAGGAACACGCCACGCTGCTGCGTTCCGATGGCGTCGAAGTCGCCACCTTGGCTGGTTCGGTGGCTGATGAGGACCACTGTGCCGAAACCGTCGAACTGGCGCTCAAGACTTTCGGGCGGCTCGATGTGGCGATCAACAATGCGGGCATGGGCCACAAGCCGGGCAAGACCCATGAGGTCGATAGCGAATGGGCACGCAAGACCATCGACATCAACCTGATGGGCACGTTCTACGGCATGAAGCACCAACTTCCCGCCATGGTCGAGGCGAAAGAAAAGCACGACCGTGCCCATGCGATCCTCAACGTTTCGTCGCTGGCCGGCATCGGCGGTGCGCCGACAATCGGCATGTATGCGGCGGCCAAGCATGGCGTGATCGGGCTGACGAAATCCGCCGCGCTCGAATATGTCCGCTACGGCATTCGCATCAACGCCGTCTGCCCCGCCTTCGCCCGCACGCCGATCGTGACCGAGGGCATGATGGGCGGCATGGCGGCCAATGCCGACGCGGAAAAGCACCTCACCCGCGGCATCCCCATGCGACGTTTGGCGGAACCGGACGAAATTACCCGAAGCTGGCTGTTTTTGTGCGATCCGCGCAATACATTCATGACGGGACAGGCGGTCGCAGTGGATGGCGGCACAAGCGCGATGTAACATTGCGAATAGCGATTTGAGAGGAACGACACGATGGACCTGAATTACACCCCTGAAGAACAGACCTTCCGCGAGGACGTCCGCACATTCTTCCGCGACAAGCTGCCAAAACGCCTGTCCGACAAGATGAAGCAGGGCAAGCGGCTGACGAAAGCCGACAGCGAGGAGTGGCACGCCATTCTCAACGAGGCGGGCTATCTCAACGCTCATTGGCCGTCAAATTTCGGCGGCAAGGACTGGAATGCGATCCAGCGCGATATTTTCGACGTGGAAGCCAACATCGCGGGCGCGCCACGCGTCGTGCCATTCGGTGTCAACATGCTGGCACCCGTGCTGATGGCCTTCGGGTCCGAAGAGCAGAATAACCACTATTTGCCGCGTATTCTCGACGGCACCGACTGGTGGTGTCAGGGCTATTCCGAGCCCGGTGCAGGCTCCGATCTGGCCTCGCTGAAAACCACCGCTGTGCGCGACGGTGACCATTACATCGTCAATGGTCAGAAGACATGGACGACGCTTGGCCAACACGCAGACTGGATTTTCTGCCTCGTGCGCACATCGAAAGAAGGCAAGCAGCAGGAGGGCATCTCGTTCCTGTTGATCGACATGAATACGCCGGGCGTTGAAGTGCGTCCGATCATTTTGCTCGAAGGCACCCATGAGGTGAACGAGGTCTGGTTCACGGATGTGAAGGTGCCGGTCGAGAACCTGGTCGGTGAAGAGAACAAGGGCTGGACCTACGCGAAATATCTGCTTGTCCATGAACGCTCCGGCATCGCCGGTGTGGGCGACGCATTGGCGTCCATCGACCATCTGAAACACATCGCCCGCGACCAGAAGAAGGACGGCAGGGCGCTGGCCGAAGACCCGATGTTCGCCGCCCGCCTGTCGGAAATCGAAATCGACCTGTCGGCCATGCGGACCACCAATCTACGCGTGATGCAAAAGGCCGCCGACGGTGCCCCTCCCGGTGCCGAAACGTCCATGCTCAAGGTGAAGGGCACGGAAATCCGCCAGTCGATCAACGATCTCACCCGCCGCGCGCTTGGCCCTTACGCCATGCCATTCGTATCTGAAGCACTGGACGACGGCTGGAACGGCGAGCCGATTGGCCCGGACTACGCAAACCCGATTGCCGCCGACTATTTCAACCACCGCAAGACGACCATCTATGGCGGGTCCAACGAGGTGCAGCGCAACATCATCTCAAAAATGATGATGGGGCTTTGAGGACGATATGAACTTTTCCCACACAGAAGAACGCCAGATGCTTGCCGATATGGCGGGGCGGTTTGTGCGTGAGCAATATTCAATCGACACGCGCCACAAGCATGCGGCTCTCGACGAGGGCTTTTCACGCGAGACCTGGGCGCAGATGGCCGAACTGGGGTTGATCGGCGCATTGTTCACCGAAGACGCCGGTGGCTTTGGCGGCACGGGCTTCGATATCGCTGTCGTCTTCGAGGAACTGGGCAAGGGGCTGGTGACCGAGCCATTCCTCGCCAACCTGCTGGCGGGGACCATCCTGTCCGACCGTAGCGAATTGATCGAGGAAGTGATCGGCGGTGCAACGCTTCTGGCACTCGCCCACGGCGAGCCGGGCAGTCGCTACGACACGTCCCATGTGGAGACCACCGCCGAAAAAGACGGCGATGCCTGGGTGCTGAACGGCAACAAGGCCGTCGTGTTGAACGGCGATAGCGCCGACCATCTCATCATTTCTGCCCGCACGTCCGGCAACACGACCGACCGCGATGGCATCTCGCTGTTCCTCGTGCCCGCCGACGCCGGTGGCATCCACCGCCGCGGCTTCGGTTCTATCGACGGCTATCAGGCTGCTGAGATCGCGCTAAAGGATGTCAGCGCTTCAGACATGATCGGCGAGGAGGGGCAGGGCCTTGCCTTGGTCGAAAAAGCATGGCGCGCGGGCACGCTTGCCGTATCCGCTGAGGCGATGGGCGCCATTGAGGTGTGTATCAACATGACGCTGGACTACCTGAAAACCCGCAAGCAGTTCGGCATCATCATCGGCAAGTTTCAGGCGCTACAGCACCGCATGGCGGACATGATGATGGAGCGCGAGCAGATCCGCTCCGCGCTCATCAACGCTGCCGGCCATCTGGAAACGGACGAGGCTGAATGGCACATCTCCGCGCTGAAAAATCTCGTCGGGCGTTCCGGTCGGATGATCGCGGAAGAATCCATTCAAATGCACGGTGGCATCGCCATGACGTGGGAATATGCCGCCGGTCATTTCGCCAAGCGCGTCATCATGATCGACCACCTGTTCGGCGATTGTGACCACCACCTCGAACGCATCATCAAGCTGGACCGTGCAGCATAGACGGAACCGCCCCTGTCGGGTGGCGTTCGGATGTCCATGACCACGCCCCCCGATCTTCCCGACAACGCGGCTGTTTTTCTGGATTTCGACGGCACGTTGATCGATTTTGCCGAAACACCGGACGGCGTGACGATACCGGAGACGCTGGTGCCACTGCTCGCGCGGGTGCAGGGTCGCCTCGGTGGAGCATTGGCTGTTCTGTCGGGCCGCACCTTGAAAGAACTCGACGCCTTTCTTGCCGGTCTCACCTTCCCCGGCGCAGGCAACCACGGGCGGGACATGCGGTGGCCCGACGGGTCGCTCGAACCATCCATCATTCCCGACATCACCGCTGAACTGGAGGCCATCGAACGCTTTGCAGCCGACAATCCCGGCTTGTTGATTGAGCGGAAGGAAGGCGCGGTGGCGCTGCATTACCGCAAGGTGCCGGAGCGACAGAAAGCCGTCGAAACCTTCATGGCAACGCTGGCCGATGGCCGCGATGATATCGTTGTCATGCCCCACAAGATGCTGGTTGAACTGAAGGACGCCCATTCCAACAAGGGCACAGCCCTGCGCGCCCACATGGAGCGCGCGCCATTTGCAGGCCGTGTTCCCGTCTTCATCGGGGACGACTTGAACGATGAACCGGGCATGGAAGCCGCGCAGGAACTGGGCGGCTTTGCCATCAAGGTCGGCGAAGGGACATCGGCAGCGCAACACCGTTTGCCTGATGTGGGCTCCGTTTATCGCTGGCTCGAAGCAGCGGTAAGATGAGCCGCCTCGTCGTCATTTCCAACCGGCTTGGCGACCCGAGCAAACCGGCATCCGGTGGTCTCGCGGTGGCGTTGAATGGCGCTCTGAAGGAACTCGGCGGCGTCTGGATCGGCTGGAGCGGCAAGATCAAGGACAATGCACGCAAGGTCCCCGAGATTACAGAACTGGGCAAGATCACGCTGGCGGGTCTCGACCTCACCCCGCAACAGCATGACGGTTTCTATCTGGGATACTCCAATTCCGTCCTGTGGCCCGCGTTCCATCACCGCATCGACCTGATGGACAGCGACGAAAAGGCTTTCGAGCAGTACCGCAAGGTGAATCGGCTCTATGCGGAGATTGTCGCCAAACAGCTGCAGCCGGACGATATCATCTGGGTTCACGACTATCACCTGATTCCGCTGGCCCACGAACTGCGCGGAATGGGCGTCAAGAACCGGATCGGTTTCTTTCTCCACATCCCGTTCCCGCCGGACCAGATTGTCGCGGCCATTCCCAATAGCCGGTGGTGGATGCGGTCGTTCTTCGCATACGATCTGATCGGTTTTCAAACCGAGGCCGATGTCGCCAATTTTCGCCAATACGCGCAACGCCAGCTGGACGAACCGAAACCGGCGTCCCCTCAAACCTCCGTGGTCGAAGGATTCGGGCAATCGGTCGAGGTCAAGGCCTTTCCCATCGGTATCGATGTGGAACAGTTTCGCGCTCTGCTGGACGAGCCGGAGGCGAAGGAATTGCGGGACCGGCTTCATGCCAAGGCCTCGGGTCGGTTCTGGATCAGCGGCGTCGAACGGCTCGACTATTCCAAGGGCCTGCCGGAACGGTTCAAGACCTTTCGCGAATTGCTGCGCAAGTATCCCCAGAATCAGGGTGTCTCCACGCTGGTGCAGATCGCCCCGCCCACCCGGGAGGAGGTGGAAGCCTATTCCGACATCCGCGAGGAGCTGGAAAAATTGTCCGGTGCCGTGAACGGCGAATTCGCCACGATCGACTGGACCCCGATCCGCTACATCCACCGCCACGTATCCCGCACCCGGCTGGCAGCGATCTTCGCCATTTCCAAGGTCGGCCTCGTCACTCCCCTGCGCGATGGCATGAACCTCGTGGCCAAGGAATATGTGGCCGTGCAGGACGATGACGACCCGGGCGTGCTCGTGCTCTCGGAGTTCGCCGGTGCCGCTGAACAGATGACATCGGCGCTGCTGGTCAACCCATACAACATCCAGCACACGTCGGATGCCCTGCAACGCGCGCTCCACATGCCGCTGGAAGAGCGGCGCGAGCGGCATGCGGACCTGAAACGGATCGTGGAAGACGGCGACGTTGTGACATGGTGTCGGGACTACCTCGACACGCTGCAAAAAGTTTGATTGCCGGTCGCCTGCTGGGCTAGACCGGGGTGAGAAATAAGGAGTTTTGACGATGAGCGAAGAGATGGCGAGCGAAAGCATGGAACCCCGCGAAAGCATGGAGTTCGACGTTGTGATCGTCGGCGGTGGTCCCGCCGGTCTCGCATCCGCAATCCGGTTGAAACAGATCAACGCCGATATAAACGTCGTCGTGCTGGAAAAGGGGCCGGAAATCGGTGCGCACATCCTGTCCGGTGCTGTCATCGACCCCGTCGCTGTTGATCGCCTGTTTCCGGATTGGCGCGAAGAGGCCGACCATCCGTTCAAGGTGCCGGTCAAGACCGACAAGTTCTATCTGTTGGGCGAGGGCGGCAAGATTCCGTTGCCCACGTGGGCCATGCCGCCGCTGATGAACAACCACGGCAACTATATCGTGTCGCTCGGCAACGTATGCCGTTGGCTGGCGGAAAAGGCCGAGGCGCTGGGCGTCGAGGTGTTCCCCGGCTTTGCCGCCTCCGAAGTGCTTTACAACGAAACGGGCGCGATGATCGGTGTCGCAACGGGTGACATGGGCATCCAGCGCGATGGCACGCCGGGCCCGAATTTTGAGCGCGGCGTGGAATTGCACGGCAAATATACGCTGATCGGCGAAGGCGCACGGGGCTCGCTCGCTAAGCGCATTATTGCCAATTACAATTTGGCGAAAGATTCCAGCCCTCAGAAATACGGTCTGGGCTTCAAGGAGCTTTGGCAGATCGATCCGGCCAAGCATAAGGAAGGCACCGTTTTCCACTCCCTCGGCTGGCCGTTAAAGGACAGTCAGGACGGCGGGTCTTTCGTTTATCACATCGAGGACAATCAGGTTTATGTCGGCTACGTGGTCGCGCTCGGTTACAAGAACCCGTTCCTGAACCCGTTTGGTGAGTTCCAGAAGTTCAAAACACACCCGGCCATCGCTGACCTGCTCGAAGGCGGCAAGCGCATTTCCTACGGCGCGCGCGCGATCACGCAGGGTGGGTGGCAGTCCGTGCCGCGCCTGTCGTTTCCCGGCGGTGCGCTGATCGGCTGTTCCGCCGGTTTCGTGAACGTGCCCCGCATCAAGGGCTCCGCCAATGCGATGCTCACAGGCATGCTGGCCGCCGAGCATGTAGCGAAGGCGCTGGCGGACGGGCGCGCCAATGACGAGATCGAGAGCTACGAAAACGCATGGCGCACCAGCGATGTGGGCAAGGATTTGAAGCCGGTGCGCAACGTCAAGCCGCTCGTGACCAAGCTCGGTCAGGTCGGCGGCACTATCGCGGGCGGCATCGAGATGTGGATCAACACCATCTTTGGTTCGTGGTCCCCCCTCGGCACGATGAAGCACAAAAAGGCGGATTACGAAGCGACCGAGAAGGAAGACCTGCACAAGCCGCTGGAATATCCCAAGCCGGACGGCGTGCTGACCTTCGATCGGTCTTCGTCCGTGTTCCTGTCCAACACCAACCACGAGGAAGACCAGCCCAAGCACCTGCAACTGCTCGACCCGGCGTTGCAGAAGTCGTCCGAATTCATGGATTACGCCGGGCTGTCGCGCCGCTACTGCCCGGTCGGCGTTTATGAATGGGTGGACGAGAAGGGCGATGCCGCGAAGAACGACGATCCAAACGCGGAATACGTCATCAACGCGCAGAACTGCATCCACTGCAAGACCTGCGACATCAAGGACCCCAACCAGAACATCAACTGGGTGCCCCCGCAGGGTGGCGAAGGTCCGGTCTATCCGAATATGTAAGGAAAACGTCTGACGTCAAAACGCGCGCGAAGGCGTCAGACAAGCGACCAGATATACCCGCTATAAAGTGTGATCAACCCAATTCCTGCCAAGCGTCCGATACCGTTGCGCGCCCATAGGAACACTGCAAGCCCCACCGATACACCCAGCATGATCGGTATATCGATGGCCGCCATTCGGTCTGCGATATTCAACGGCAGCACCAGGGCGGTGATGCCGAGAATAACTAAGATATTGAAAATGCAGGAGCCGACCACGTTACCGATCGCGATGGCCGACTGCCCGCGCCAGGCGGCAACGACAGAGGCCGCCAGTTCGGGCAGGCTCGTGCCCACGGCGACCACGGTAAGGCCGACGACGGCTTCGCTCACTCCGGCGCGAACGGCCAGCCCGGTCGCTCCATTGACCAGCATTGCCGCCCCCGCCACCAGCGCAACCAGCCCGCTCAGCACCAGGACGCTGGCTAACGTGACATTGGCCTTCACGGGGGCTGCGGACATCGCGCTCTCGCTATCGGAACGCCGCATCGCGGTGAACAGGTAGACGATCAACGCGACGGTTAGGCACAATCCCACCAAACGATCTACGTGTCCGAGCAGGCCCAGAACAAACAGCGCAGCCGACGCGGCTATCATAACAGCCAGGTCACGCGAGACGGAGCTGAACTCCACAGCAATAGCCGAGATCGCAGCGGTAACGCCAAGGATCAGCACGATGTTGGCAATGTTAGAACCAACAATATTGCCGACCGCTATATCAGGGGAGCCATCAAGTGCGGCTTGAAGCGAAACGAGCAATTCCGGCATGGATGTGCCAAAGCCAACAATCGTTATGCCGATCACCAGTGGTGAAAGTCCTATCTTCGAGGCGACTGAAACGGCACCGCGCACCAGCGCGTCTCCTCCCGCCACCAGAAGGACGAGGCCAGCCGCCACTAATAGAATTTCAATGAACATCAAGATGACCCCGGCAGAGGGGTGCCATCACTCGTCGTTGTCGTCGTCACTTTCGAGCGCGCGGCGAAAGGCATAGACCGTCACTGCCAGTGTTGCTGCTGCCGCAATACCATACAACACGACCTGAGCTGGAAAAGGCAGGTGTCCCAAACCCACCAATCCCCAAGCCGCGGCTAAGAAAGCCGCGCCCGCTTCCGTCGCCACTATGACAACGATGGAGATAATGAGAATAATGCCCGCCCACCCGCGAGGACGCCGGATGATCGAGGTGGATTGGGGAGTTGAATCAGGAGATTCCATGTCGTCGGCGACCAGGCTGCCACCATCGGTGGGGCAGAACGTTAATACAGTGGCGCTTGCCCAACCGCTTACAAGAGGGCACACGCGGCTGCCTTCAAATAAACCGCTCCCAGCGCGCCAGCCGCTGCGTATGCCGCGCGATCATCAGTTCCTCGTTGGTGGGAATGACGAACAGGCGCACCCGCGACCGGTCCGAACTGACGACTTCAGCGTTACCGCGGTTGCGCCGTTCGTCGAGCTCGATGCCCAGCCAATCCATATCGTCGCAAATGCGCTCTCTTATATAGGCCGCGTTTTCGCCGATGCCGCCGGTGAACACCACACCGTCCAACCCGCCCAGCACAGCTGCCATCGCACCGATCTCACGGCGGATGCGGAAGATGAAATAATCGATGGCGTCCTTCGCATGCGGATCGTCGCTTTCCAGCAGCACCCGCATGTCGCTGGAAACGCCCGAAAGGCCCAGCAAACCGCTCTCCTTATAGAGCATCTGCTCGATCGCATCGGCGTCCATGCCCAGCTGGTCCATCATGTAAAGCACCACGCCCGGATCGAGCTGCCCGCAGCGGGTGCCCATCGGCAAACCATCGAGCGCCGAAAACCCCATCGTCGAGCCGACCGATTGTCCGCCCCGTATCGCGCACATGGAAGCTCCGTTGCCCAGATGGGCGACGACGACGCCCCCATCCAGATGGAACGGCGCGACGGCCGTCATGCGGTGGCAGATATATTCGTAGGAAAGCCCGTGAAACCCGAACCGCCGCACGCCTTGGTCGTAGAGTTTGCGGGGCAGGGCGAAAGTATCGTTCACAAACGGGTGCGACCGGTGAAAGGCCGTGTCGAAGCAGGCGACCTGGGAAGCGTCGGGGAATTGCGCCCGCGCAGCGGCGATACCGGCCAGATTATGCGGCTGGTGTAGCGGCGCGAACGGCGTCAGCGCCTCCAGCGCCTCCACTGTCCTGTCATCGACAAGCACCGGCCCATCGAAAGGCACCCCACCGTGTACGACGCGATGGCCGACCGCCACGATCTTCGAACCGGGAGCCAGCGTCTCCATGTCGTCCAACACAACCGCCAGCGCCGCGCTCGGGTCCGCCACAGCGCCTTCCTCAAGATCGCGGTCGTCCAAAACCTGCCCGTCCGCGTCTTTCACCTTGATCCGCGCGTCCGACCCGATCCCCGAAACCTGCCCGCGCAACACCATTGTTGGCTCGTTGTCGGTGGAAAACAGCGCGAACTTGACCGACGATGAGCCGGCATTGAGGGTCAGGATGGTATCGGACATGGGCGGAAACCGTGCTTTCGGGGTTGTGGCAGAACAAGAACCGGTTTGCCCAACGGTTCCAAGCCCGCCACGTAAAGAAAGGGCGGGAAATTGTCCGCTTATAGAAATGGAGCCCAAGGCATGGACCTGCTCGCAATCGGTGAAGTGATGGCGGAAATCCGGAAAGGTGAGGACCGGGCGTTCTCCGTCGGCTTCGCGGGCGACACATATAACACCGCCGTTTACTGCGCCCGCGCCTTGGGCGGCCGCCACCGTGTTGGCTACCTGACCCGCATCGGCACCGACCCGCTGTCGCTGGGGCTTCATGCCAACATGGCTGCGGAAGGCATCGAGGCGTCCGGCGTGGTGACGGAGCCGGACCGCACAATCGGTATCTATTCCGTCTCGACGGATGAGACCGGCGAGCGCAGCTTCCACTATTGGCGCGACCGTTCCGCAGCCCGTGCGCTGTTTGCCGATGACAATGAACTAAACAGCCTCGACCGCGCGCCGATCATCTATCTCTCCGGCATCACGCTGGCCATTCTGGCACCGCAGGCCCGCAACCGGCTGATGAAGCGGCTTGCAACCCTTTCCGATGCGGGGGCGGTTTCGGTGGCCTACGATTCCAACTATCGCCGCAAACTCTGGGAAAGCCGCCAGGCAGCGCAAGCCGCAACCGAGCAAATGTGGGCCATCGCCACTATCGCACTGCCGTCGATTGACGATGAGATGGCACTGTTTGGTGAAGCCGCCAAAACTGTCATCGCGCGGTTCGCTAAAATGGAATGGCGCGCCTGCGCGATCAAACGGGGAGAGGACGGCCCGCTCTCCCCCAACTTCGCGGGAACGCTCCCCACGTTCCCGCCCGCCGAACAGGTCGTGGACACGACGGCTGCCGGAGACAGCTTCAACGGTGGCTATCTTGCAGCCTTGATAGAAGGCAAACCCGAAGCCGCCTGTCTGTGCGCGGGTCACGAACTGGCCCGAACCGTCGTCCGGTTCCCCGGAGCGATCGGCCCGAATGGCTGACTTGGTTTGTGATGATGGCGGACAGGAAGACCGCCATTTTCCGTTCCATCCAGTTCCATTTCGATTAATTTAACTCAACGATTACAAACGGTTTGCGGTCGATACCGTTTTCTCCGTATCACTCTGTTTCACCTAAAACTGCGCCTTCGGGAGGCACGCGGAGGCACTGGAAAGGAGCTCGATACGATGGCTACGGGAATGCACAGGCTTCCAGATCGACAGGTCGCAACGGCCAATAGGTCCGGCAGGATTTCAGACGGCGGCGGGCTATACCTCAGGGTGAAACAGAGCGGAGCGCGCAGTTGGTCGTTCAAATGGGCCGATGGTGACAAACGCCCTGAACTCGGACTGGGCTCCTACCCTGAGGTCACTTTGGCGAAAGCGCGTGAGATCGCTGCGGATTGCCGGGCGGCTGTCGCCACAGGCCGCCAGCCGAAAACGGCGCTGCGTGGCGGAGGGGTCTCCGAGAGGGTGGGAATTCAGAAACCGCATGGCGATACCAGCACCACATTCGGTGAGGCCGCTCGCGCTTGTATCGCATGGAAGGAGCCGGCGTGGCGCAATGAGAAGCATATCGCGCAGTGGAAGACGACCTTGGGTCCGCTTTACTGCTCGTCGATTGCCGAGCTCCCTGTGGGATCGGTTACGATGAAAGACATCGTCGATATTCTCGCCCCGATCTGGCTTGCCAAACCGGAAACAGCCTCCCGCCTTCGCGGTCGCCTGCACAGCGTCTTTGCATACGCCATTCACAAAGGCTGGTCGGCGTCTTCGAACCCGGCTGTGTGGAAGGAGAAGCTGGAGTTTGAATTGCTGTCGCAGCGAGAGATCCAACGCGGCCATCACGCAAGCATGGCGTATCAGGACATCCCCGATTTTTGGGCAGAGCTGAACGACCGATCAAGCGTCAGCGCGCAAGCGCTGCGGCTGACGATCCAGGCGGCTTGCCGCACTTCGGAAGTTCTGGAGGCGAGATGGCTTGAAGTCGATCTCGACGCCCGTGTCTGGACCATCCCCGCAGAACGAACTAAGCAGGGCCGTGAGCATCAGGTGCCTCTAACAGATACCATGTGGGAGGATCTGACTGCGCTGAAGGCCAAGAACCCTTTGGCACGGGATGACGGGATGCAATTCCTGTTTCCGGGCCAGAAAGAAGGGCGGCCTCTGTCCAACATGTCGATGAGCAAAGTCCTTAAATGTGCCGGGTACGGTGATGTGACGGTGCATGGCTTTCGCTCGACTTTCCGCAGCTGGTGCATGGAAGCCACGCCCTTTGCCGGGGACGTCGGCGAGATCTCACTGGGTCATCGGATCGGATCCCACATCGAGGAGGTCTACCGGCGCGCGAAAGGTCTGGGACTGCGGCGACAACTTCTCACGTTTTGGCAAAGCCATCTCGATGGCAAAGAGGAAATCGATGCGGATGAAGCATTGCACGCCTTTTTGGCTGCGCGATCCAGCCTCGTTCAGCAGGCGCACCGCGTGGCGATCTAGGTGCTCTCGATTTCGGAACTTCGGCTGCAACATGCCCCGACCTATACGCAGTCGTTCCGCAAAAGCGTGAGGGCTACGCGTTTTCAGTGACTAGCCGACGCAGATGGGTCCGATGATGACATAGGATGCAGAGCAAACCGCGACGACACGGGTCGCCACTCGTTTCGTTCGGATATCTTACCGGGCAACGATACGTGTCATCCCTAGGTGGGCGCAGATTGCTCGAAGTGCGCGGCGTTTAACGAGGCTTAACTGATCTCCGGTAGCGTTTCTCGCACCGATATTCTGATACCGATCCCTTGGACCACGCCATGACTGCACATTCCACCTGCGAAGATGTCCACGAAAGACGCGATAGGATCGAAAGGATCGTGCTGAACGCCAGCAGCGTTTACACTGCGGCCACAGAGCCCTCCCCAAAGCCAGCCAGATCATCGAAATCGAAAGCCGGTCTTTTCCATTTGTCCGAGCTCCGGGCCGCGAGACAGCGCCTTTTGAGATCGAGGGTCGAAGACCCGATTCAACTTGCGGTTCTCGTGATCGAGGAGGCCATCGAAAAATATCGCTCGCATCTCGCTGGAACGGATGCCGGGGTCATGAACTCGTATGAATCCGATGTTCGGTCACGACAGAAAATTCAGGCCGCGCTCATCGAATTTTCCAAAATGCAGTTCGTGCGCGAGAAGGATTTCTTCTACGACGAAATATTCGTTTCGCCGAGATTGTGGACCGATCAACGCCAGAGAAGCGATCTGCGCATGCGCTACCTCGTCGGCGAACTGCTGGATGCCGTGACCGTCGATCTCAATCATCTGAAGTCGAGCTTACCAGCGACGTTCCAGACCGATCCAGGGCGCCTGTCACCGTGGATGGAAGGCAAGGATCACTTTGCCGAAGTGGCCGCCAACGGACATGAGACAACGAACGATGGTAAACTTAGCAGGTCGTCGAGAAGATATGCGAAGCAGTGGTTTTGCAGCCAGCTCGTGGGAGTTTGGGCCGACCTCAATGACGTGTCGATCGCAGATGTCACCGCTTCGAGTGATCTGCCGACCGGCGGTGTGCATGAGTTCGTGCGAGCCATCCTGATCGAATGCGGGGAAAACCTGGACAAGACCGATCCTGCCAGTTTCGAGAAAACCTACATTAGGCCGGCCATCAAGCGCGCCCGAAGCCTGAGTGGTGGGCACTTGGAAAATATCCTGGATTCGTACAGCCAGTATCACCTGAATTGTCGACAAGAAGAGGAGTTCTTCGCAGAAGAGGCAGCCGAAGCAGGTAATGAATTTGAAAGCACTCGTCACGTATCTTGAAATTCTTGCAACGCAACGCCTTTGGATTGCTAAAATTCGAGACATCACCGAGTAGGTCTTGTTAACCGAATAGATGTTGCTTGCCTGATGCCGTAGTGCAGAGTCTCCCATTCCTTATCACAGCGCCAAGGCTTGCAAACCGCAGCATGTGATCAAGGAAGTTCATCATGACCAACAAGCGAACAGCCGTCGAGCGGGCGGCATTCTCTATCCCCGATGCGGGGCATTACATCGGCGTCAGCCGATCCACCATCTACCGGATGCTGAACGAGAGGGTTCTCACTGCCGTCCGTATCGGCTACCGGCGCGTCATCTTGCGCGCGGAGCTCGATGCACTGCTGGCAGCGGGTACGGCAGCAGCGAACGACAACACTGTCATTTCCGGCGGAAATGAAGGAGGTGCGTCGTGAGCAACGATACCTGGCACAGCAACGACCCCGGTGGCGCTTCGGCGCCACCGGACCACCTCGACGGCGCGTTCTACGACGACGATGGTTTCCCTGATGTCCATGCCGCAGTCCTGACATCCGTCAAAACGGTTCATCACAACATCTCGGTGGTAGGCGGTATTGGAAGGCGGTTGCGAGACGCCAAGATCACCCTCGTGATCAGCCTCGTCGGACTGGCGAAAGCCGTCGCCCCCTTTCCAGGCGACTACGAGCGGATTTGCCAGTTTCTCGGCTACGAGAAGACCGGCAAGGAAGTCTATGAAGCATCTGCATTTGTGCGGGCCTATGCCATGTCGCCCTGGGTGGAGAAAGATTGCGTCATCGGTCTTGGCGGCACATCGGGTCTGACGGCGTTCTCAGCCTATGTTCAGCATGCCCTTGATGATGATCTCACCGAAGATGCGATCAGAAATGAACTCACGGAGGTTCACCACAGCCTGACCGATTGGTATCGCAACATGCCGAAGACCAGCGGTCGAGGGCGTCCAGCCAAGAAAGTCGATACGCCAGAGATGGTTGCGGCTGGCGCATCGGAGGGTTCAATTGTGAAGATCGGCCCTGTCGATGTGGATCAAAATGGGTCCACGGCTGCAAAGGGTACAGACGATGGGTGCGGTGCAAGCGGTGAAGAGGCACGGGCGACGAAAATGGCCGGAGCCCTTCCAGCCTATGCCCGGAATGCGCCAAGCATGAGTTCTGAGACCGATGCGTTTGGGCAAAAGGGCTCACGAGCTGACATTTCTGAAGAATTTCGCGAGTACGTCCAGAACATCCTAGACCAAGGGCCTTGGCCAGACGACGCTGAAGATTTGGGCTTCTCCGATGCCGACGAAGTAAAACTCGGCTGTATCGCCCGAAATGTCGATTTCCGCTACGTCGGCAGCCAGAGCTTGGTGATCGTCAGCATCGAGTTGGATCGGGACTTCATGTCCAGTTCCGGCATATCATGGGATGACCGGATCGTGGTTCTCAGTGCTGCCCTGCAATATCTCGTTGAAAGCCGCGAACGCGGGGAGCCTGAACCTTCGTGGGACTGATGGGCAGGTTCAAGCAAGACTGGGATCGAGCGGCTTGCCGAAAAGGCAACCCGCTCGATCCGTATAGGTGTGATAGCGTTTTCCATCTGAAGGAATTTGCGGGCTTTGCCGAGGCGCGAACTGGGCGAAGCCTGTAGGAACATCTCACTGTCCGGTTGCCGATTTCTGATCTCGGTTATCCTCTCAGTGATCCGGTTTCCGGCCTCCCGACTGCGCCGCAAAAGTCGGAGGCGGGAACCGTTTCTCTGCTCTTAGCTTCATGTAGCCGCCTTACATCAGGAGGTATTTTTCTCGGGCGTTGACACATGCGCTGATGAACCGGAACCCGCAACTGAGGCATTATCTTCCTCACTCGTCAGGCGCGTTACTCGACCGTAGAAGAGCTGGCCTATTCGGGCGTATCCTAGGGGGCTTGTCCACCGAAACCTTGATCGCGTTTCACTCGGCATAATTTGACGGACTTAGAATGCCGCGATGCTCTGACCGTCCGCCAGCTCCGGAAGCCATCTTGCCGAAGCCGATTGCACTGCCCTACGCTAGACCCCGAAAGGCCAATCCCGATCCGTCATAACCGCCGGAACTGTAACTCTAACGGCGGACCACCTTGATGGGGCAGGCCACTTATGTACCAATTTGGGACACTGTGACGAAGACCAGGCTTCAAATGGTTCACTTTCCGGCCGGAAGCTATTCGGACAACAAGTCGTAATCTAGGTCAGTTTTCTGACTTCCCAAGGGTTCCGGAAGCATGCACACGGAAGTCACATGGTGTCGGAAATCCAAGGGAAAAATCGGGTAACGCAATATCTTCACCCTCATTTTGTTGAAGATATTGCGTTACATTTTAGAAGATAATGCGTTACTTTCGTGAAGATGTTGCGTTACTATTTGAAGAAGTAACGGGGGCGTTCACCCAAAATGTCGGAATCTATCTCTAAAACCTATCTGAAAGCGTACCTGTAAGCACATTTCGTGGTGTCTTGCATTGATAGCAGTGAATTGCCCCGAGTTTCCTAGACACTCTCGGTCGTGGTTTTCTGCCGCCGTTCGAAGTCGGCTGGCGACAGCATTCCGTTGCGCGCGTGCTTGCGCTCTGGATTGTAGAACATCTCGATGTAGTCGAACACGTCCTGACGGGCGTCGTTTATAGTGGGGTACGGTCAACGGCGGATCCGCTCCCGCTTCAGCAGGTTGAAGAAGCTTTCCGCAACGGCGTCGTCATGGCAGTTGCCGCGTCGGCTCATCGAATGCTGCAGATTATGGTGCTTCAGGAACGACGCCCATTCTATGATAGTAAACTGCGTTCCTTGATCGGAATGGACCAGCACCTTGCTCTTTGGTTTGCGGTGCCACACGGCCATAAGCAATGCCTGCAGCACCAAGTCTGTCGTCTGTCGGCTTTGCATCGCCCAGTCAACAACACGCCGCGAGAACAGATCGATCACTACGGCTAGATACGCGAA
The DNA here is from genome assembly GCA_963841615.1 of uncultured Alphaproteobacteria bacterium. Classification (GTDB taxonomy): domain Bacteria; phylum Pseudomonadota; class Alphaproteobacteria; order Rhizobiales; family Rhizobiaceae; genus Pseudahrensia. The sequence goes on from CAWJDI010000006.1 coordinate 205,560, forward strand.
GCCTTCGTGGGTGCGGATGGTGGTGATGTCGGTCACCCACGCAGTGTCTGGCACCGCAACGTCGAACTGTCGGTCCAGACGGTTATCGACGACGACCGGGGCCGTCCGCCGTATGAACCGGGGCGGCGCTTGTAGCCGATCTGCGCTCGTATAACTGCAAGATTGGCCAATCGCGCTACACGGTTCGGACTGCAGGTCTCCCCCTGATCGCGCAGATCGTCGTGCAGCTTGCGATAGCCGTAGACATTGCCGCTGTCCTTCCAGGCTTCTTCGATCATCCCGGTTCGCCGCCGGTCTTTGAGCGCCCGTTTGCTCCCCGATCTGTCTTGGAGGGATCCTTCAGCCAAGCGTAAAACCCGCTGGGATGAACACGCAGGCAACGGTACATGGCGCGCACCGAAAACGACAGTCGATGCTTGGCCACGAACGCGTACTTCAACTTGCATCTCTAACGATAGTCACGTGGTGGCCTTTATTAAAATGTCCCGCTCTTCTGTGACCCGCACCAGCTCTCGCTTCAGTCGACGTATCTCGGCGGCGCGGTCATCGTCGGTCGATCGACCCGGCTTCTTTGAAAGCTGCCGAACCTACTTGTAGAGCAAGTGGCTGCTTACTCCCAGTCGGGCCGATACCTCGGCAACCAGATATCCCCGATCCACCACTTGATGAACTGCACCGCGTTTGAACTCGTCGCTGAATCCTGGTGTGCCCATAACGGCCTCCTTGTCCTCATTTTGTAAGGACCAAGGCATCTACAAATCTAGGTGCATTTCATTTTGAGCCAAGCGGGACGCTGTTTAGAAATTTTGGAAATCATTTGCTTCATCATCTGAAGCGTCAGCGGTTCGGATCTTCTGAAATTTGCGGCTTGCAGAAGATATCGTAGAGCGCTGCCATGATCTGCTCGGTTTGGGTGTCGCCGATACGGTAATGGATCGTCTGCGATTCCCGACGGGTGGCGACGACGCCACCGCTGCGCAATTTTGCAAGATGCTGGGACAGTGCCGACTGGCTCAGGCCGACCGCTTCCTGCAAAACGCCCACCGACGCTTCTCCTTCGGCCAAACGGCACAGGATCAAAAGACGGTTCCGGTTCGCCAAAAGGGCGAGAAGGTTGGAAACGTGATCCGCCCGTTCGGCCAGTTCGCGCGTCACGGTCGAGTTGTCGTCGTGTCCAAAAGAACCCTCTTGCATTTGTATTTCCTAATGTAGAATATGCTGATACAAATGGAGGGATCGCGCCCCAAAATCAAGTTGGCGTTAAGCAGAAACAGGGCTTTCAATGGAACCAGTCATCGCAACCGAATTCACGCCATGGGCCTCGTTGGCCGGTGGCGTTATGATCGGCCTTTCCGCCGTGATGGTCATGGGCCTCTTCGGTCGCATTGCGGGGATTGCCGGTATTTCCACCGGTGCGATGGGCGCACTGTTGCCGATGCGTGGTGCAAGCGACCATGCATGGCGCTTCGCTTTCATCGCCGGTTTGATCGCGGCCCCGCTTCTCGTGGCCCTTTTCGATGCCGACGCGGTTCGTCAAACCGTGCCGACGAACCTGTTCGGCATGATCGTCGCCGGTGTGCTCGTCGGGGTCGGCACGGCGCTGGGGTCCGGCTGCACATCCGGCCATGGGGTCTGCGGGCTGGCGCGCCTGTCCGTCCGTTCGCTGGTGGCGGTCGCAACCTTCATGGTGGCTGCGTTTCTTACGGTGCTCGTTCTGCGGCACGTGATCGGAGGGGCAGTCTGATGCGTATCCTGTTCGGCTTCTTATCCGGTCTAGTCTTTGGCATCGGTCTCGTCATTTCCGGGATGAGCGACCCGGCGAAAGTGCTTAATTTCCTTGATGTGCTCGGTCCATGGGACCCGAGCCTCGCCTTCGTGATGGGCGGCGCGAGCGTGACCGCATTCATCGGCTACCGTCTGGTATGGGCTAGGGAACAGCCCGTTCTGATGGACGAGTTCGATGTCCCCACCAACACCCGCATCGATCGTCCGCTTCTGACAGGCGCTACGTTGTTCGGCATCGGTTGGGGCATCGGTGGGTTCTGCCCAGGGCCCGCATGGACGGCGCTGCCCCTTCTGGCACCGGGTACGCTGGCCTTCATACCGGCCATGATTGCAGGGCTCTGGCTTGGTACGCGAGCCAAGGGGGCCACATTCTTCAAAACCGCAAATGACGCGGCCTGATCTGGCCGTTGCATGAAGACCGGAGGTAAACCCGATGAGCGACCATCAACATCTCACCAAGCACAGCCCATCCACCGGTCCCGGTTCGCCGGATGTGTGGGGCGTCTATGAGGCCGACACCGGCTCGATCCAGTATCTTGCGGCATGCCCGAAAACGAAGAAGGCCGTGCTGATCGACACGGTTCTGGACTTCGATCCCAAGAGCGCGCGGACATCGACCGAAAGCGCAGAATATATGCTCTCGCTGGTCGAGAAGAACGGTCTCGACCTGAAGCGCATCCTCGACACCCATCCCCATGCCGACCACATGATGGCGTCGGCCTGGCTGCGCAAACGCACCGGCAAACCCAACGCCATCGGCGAGAAGACGAAAGAGATCGCTGCGCTGTGGCGGGACTTCTACCATATGCCAGAAGGGTTACGGGCCGAGGACCACTTCGACGCCTTCTTCGCCGATGGCGACACATTCGAGATCGGCAACTTGAGCTTTCGCGTCATGCTGTCCCCGGGCCACACGTTGGGTTCGGTCACCTATGTGGCGGGCGACGCCGCATTCGCGCACGATACGCTGATGTATCTGGACGCAGGTTCTTCCCGTGCCGATTTTCCCGGCGGTTCGGCGGAGGATCTGTGGAACTCAATCCAGGCAATCCTCACCCTGCCAGGCGAAACCCGCGTCTTCATCGGCCACGACTACGGCAAGGGCGACCGCAAGGAGCCTGCTTGGGAAGCGACCGTGGCGGAGCATCTGGCAAGCAACGTCCATGTGAAGAAGGGCACATCCAAGGATGTGTTCATCGCCACCCGCGAGGAACGCGATGCCACCCTCGCGCTGCCTGACCGCATGCTTCACGCTTTGCAGGTCAACCTGCGCGGTGGTGAACTGCCCGAGCCGGAAGAAGACGGCCACAGCTACTTCAAGATCCCGGCCAACAGGTTCTGAGCGAGCCCCTTTTCAAAGATTGAGTCCGCCTCTATCAATAATCCGAACAGAATACGAAAGGCTCTCGGGAGGAGCGCTTGCATGACCGACTTTCCCGTCCATATGGACAAGATCCCCGATGTGACGATGTTCTTCGACAAGCCGTCGAACACCTTTTCCTACGTCGTCACGGACACTGAAACCAAGCACTGCGCTATCATCGATAGCGTCCTTGACCTCGACTATGCGGCGGGCCGGATCGCCTATGACAGTGCGGACGCGATCGTCGATCATGTTCGCGACAGCGGCCTGACTGTCGACTGGATCATCGAGACCCATGTTCATGCCGACCACGTATCGGCGGCCCCCTACATTTAGGGTCTGCTAGGCGGAAAGCTGGGAATCGGAGCCGGTATCACCATGGTGCAGGAGACGTTCGGCAAGATCTTTAACGAAGGCACGGAGTTCCAGCGCGACGGCTCGCAGTTCGACCGGCTGTTCGAGGATGGCGACACCTACGAGATCGGATCGATCCCCTGCTTCGTCATTCACGCGCCGGGCCACACGCCTGCCTGCATGGTTCATGTCGTCGGCAACGCAGCCTTCACCGGCGACACCCTGTTCATGCCCGATGGCGGCACGGCGCGGGCGGACTTTCCCGGGGGCGATGCGCGCACGCTCTACCGTTCCATCCGCCGCGTGCTGTCCCTGCCGGACGAGATGCGCCTGTTCATGTGCCACGATTACGGGCCCAATGGCCGCGATATTGCCTACGAAACGACGGTCGCCGACGAGAGGGCGCACAACATTCATGTCGGTGATGAATCGACCGAGGACGCTTTCGTCGCGCTTCGCGAGGCCCGCGATGCAACGCTGGCGGTGCCCAAGCTCATCATTCCGAGCCTGCAGATGAACATGAAGGCAGGGCAGCTGCCGGAGCCGGACAAATTCGGGCGGCGCTCGCTCAAGGTGCCCTTGGGCGAATTGTAGAAAAATAGGGAGGGGAACCATTATGGATATCAACAAACTCACGGACGAGCTGTCCGTATCGCCGCAAATCGGCCTCGACGATATGGGGGCGATTGCCGCCGCCGGTTTCAAATCGGTCATTTCCGATCGCCCGGACGGTGAGAGCGGCGACCAGCCGACCTTTGCCGAAATCGAGGCCGCCGCACAGAAAGCGGGTCTGGCAAGCGCGCACGTTCCGGTCATGTCCGGCAAGATCGAGGCGAGCGACGTTGCGGCATTTGCAGACGCGGTGGACCGCCTTCCCAAACCGGTGCTGGGGTTTTGCCGCACCGGCATGCGCACGACATCGCTATGGGCCATGTCTCAGGGCGAAGCTCGTCCGATCGACGAGATCCTGTCAACCGCCAAGGCCGCCGGATATGATGTTTCGGGGTCCACCGCGCGCATCATGAACGGTGGCGACGTATCGGTGGATGATCCGGTCGCCAGCCACCAGATCGTCATCGTGGGTGGCGGCGCGGCTGGCATAGCAACGGCGGCAAGCCTGCTGAAACGCGATAATTCCCTCGACATCGCGATCATCGACCCAGCTGAAGAACATTATTACCAGCCCGGTTGGACGATGGTGGGGGCAGGCGTGTTCACGCCGGAGCAGACGCGCCGACAAATGGGCGCGCTCATCCCCAAGGGCGTTAGATGGATCAAGGCCGGTGTTGCCGCTTTCATGCCGGGCCAGAATCTCGTGGTCCTCGAAGGGTGCAAGACGGTCGCCTATGAGCGTCTCGTTGTAGCTCCCGGACTCAAGCTGAACTGGGACGGCATCGAGGGTCTGTCGGAGACGCTCGGCAAGAATGGCGTCACCTCCAACTACCGCTATGACCTCGCACCCTACACCTGGGAACTCGTACAGGGTCTGACGGGCGGCCGGGCGATCTTCACGCAACCACCCATGCCGATCAAATGCGCCGGAGCACCGCAAAAGGCTATGTACCTATCCTGCGACCACTGGCGCAAGCAGGGCGTGTTGAGCGGCATCGACGTCGAATTCCACAATGCGGGTGGCGTTTTGTTCGGCGTAAAGGAATACGTCCCGGCATTGATGGAATATGTCGAACGCTACGGGATCGATTTGAAATTCACGCGCAATCTCGTAGCCATCGACGGTCCGAACAAGAGAGCGACTTTCAAGACGGTTGGCGGCGAGAACGATGGTGCGCTGGACGAAGTCTCCTTCGACATGATCCATGTCTGCCCACCGCAGACCGCGCCAGATTTCGTGCGCGCTTCTCCGCTCGCGGACGCCGCCGGTTGGGTCGATGTCGACCAGGCCACGCTGCGCCACAAGAGCTACGCCAGTATCTATGGCCTCGGCGATGCCACAAACTCACCCAACGCCAAGACAGCGGCAGCCGCGCGCAAGCAGGCACCTGTCGTCGCGCACAATGTGTTGGCCGATATGGGCAGGGTGAAGCAGGAAGCCGCCTATGACGGCTACGGTTCGTGCCCGCTGACGGTGGAGCGCGGCAAGATCGTGCTGGCCGAGTTCGGCTATGGCGGCAAGCTGCTGCCGAGCTTCCCGAGCTGGGTCAATGACGGCACGCGACCATCCCGCAGAGCCTGGATGCTGAAAGAACGCATGCTTCCCCCGCTCTATTGGAAGGGGATGCTCAAGGGCCATGAAACGCTGGTGAAACCGGCCCTTCAGGACCATGCACCTGCGCCTGAACCAAAAGCAGCATAGTCCTGTAACGAAAGACGATCCATGAATAGCGCCTCCCGCTACCTCCCCATCCTCAGGTGGGGGGCGCAATACAACCGGCAGACCTTTGCTGCCGATGGCCTGGCGGCGGTGATCGTCACCGTGATGCTGATCCCGCAATCGCTCGCCTATGCGCTGCTGGCGGGACTGCCTCCAGTGGTCGGGCTCTACGCCTCGATCCTGCCGCTCGTGCTCTACGCGATCTTCGGTACGTCGCGGACGCTGTCCGTCGGGCCGGTGGCCGTCGTCTCCCTGCTGACTGCGGCGGCGGTATCGAAGGTCGCGGCACCCGGAACGGCGGAGGCCGTGGCGGCGTCTATCGTGCTGGCCTTCATGTCCGGTGCGATGCTGGTGGCGATGGGCCTGTTGCGGCTCGGCTTCGTGGCGAACCTGCTGTCGCACCCGGTCGTGTCCGGCTTTATCACCGCGTCCGGCATCCTCATCGCCGCCAGCCAGTTGCGTCATATTCTCGGCATCGAGGCCAAGGGCGACACGTTCATCGAGTTGCTGGAGGCGCTGGTGGCCAATATTGGTGCCACCAATGTGCCGACCCTCGTGCTGGGATTTGTCGCGCTGGTCTTCCTGTTTTGGGTTCGGAAAGGGTTGAAGCCGCTGCTGCAACGGGCAGGGCTATCGCCTTCCACTGCGGGGCTGCTCGCACGCACCGGACCTGTCTTCGCTATCGTCGCAAGCATTCTGGCCGTCGTCGGTCTCGGCCTGGTCGATCGCGGTGTGGCGGTCGTGGGTGACATCCCGGCTGGTTTGCCCTCGTTCACGACGCCGATCCTCGACCCGGACCTCTGGATCACCCTTCTGCCGTCGGCGCTCCTCATTTCCATCATCGGCTTCGTGGAATCCGTCTCGGTCGCCCAGACGCTCGCGGCCAAGCGGCGCCAGTCCATCGAACCGGATCAGGAGCTGATCGGGCTGGGCAGCGCCAACCTGGCTTCGGCGTTCTCCGGCGGATTTCCGGTGACGGGCGGCTTCTCGCGGTCGGTCGTGAACTTCGATGCCGGAGCGCAGACGCCGGCGGCCGGCGCGTTCACCGCCGGCGGCATTGCGCTCGCGTCTCTGTTCCTGACGCCGTTGCTTTACTTCCTGCCCATCGCGGCGCTTGCAGCCACGATCATCGTCGCGGTGCTGAGCCTCGTCGATTTCGGCGCGATCAAACGCACCTTCGCCTATTCCCGCTTCGACTTCGCGGCCATGATGGCGACGATCGTCGTGACGCTTACCGCCGGAGTGGAAGCGGGCGTGATTGCCGGTGTCGTCGTCTCCATCGCGCTGCTGCTGTGGCGCACGTCGCGCCCGCATGTGGCTGTGGTCGGGCAGGTGCCCGGCACTGAGCATTATCGCAACGTGGAACGGCACGACGTCATGGTCAGTGCCCATGTGCTGACGCTGCGCATCGATGAATCCCTGACCTTCGCTAACGCGCGGGCATTCGAAGGCATGTTGCAGACGCAGGTCGCCGCGCGACCGGAGATCACCGATGTCGTGCTGCAATGTTCCGCCATCAACGCGATCGATGCCTCGGCTCTAGAATCGATCGAACTCACTCTGCATCGGCTGTCCGACGCGGGTATCCGCCTGCACCTGGCGGAGGTGAAAGGACCGGTAATGGACCGGCTGAGGAGAAGCTCGATCCTCGATCATCTGACGGGCCAGGTCTGGCTCACACAGCATCAGGCCATGGCGCATCTGGACCCGGAACTGACCCGAGGCACGGACGCAATGCCAAGCCCGAAGATTGCCACTTGACGGATATGCATGGCTGGCCTGCAGAATGAGCACAGATGTCTCACCCCCGGTATATTGAGATCACGAGCAAAGAAAGATAGATAGCTTCTATAGCTTACAAGCAGGAATCCCTCACCGTGTTTGATCAGTTCGACGCCGTGCTTCTAGCGCGCATCCAGTTCGCCTTTACCGTTTCGTTCCACTTTCTGTTCCCGGCCTTTACCATCGGGCTGGCCTCGTTTCTCGCCGTGCTGAACGCGCTGTGGCTGTGGACGAAAGAACATAAATACCTCGATCTGTTCCGCTATTGGGTGAAGATCTTCGCGCTAGCGTTCGCCATGGGCGTCGTGTCGGGCATCGTGATGAGCTACCAGTTCGGCACCAACTGGTCGGTTTTCTCCGACAAGGCCGGGCCGGTCATCGGCGCGCCGATGGCCTACGAGGTGCTGTCGGCCTTCTTCCTCGAAGCCGGCTTCCTCGGCATCATGCTGTTCGGGCGCGAACGGGTGGGTGCGGGCCTGCACATGTTTGCAACCGCCATGGTGGCGCTCGGCACGTTCTTTTCGGCGTTCTGGATCATCTCGGTCAATTCGTGGATGCACACGCCGGCTGGCTTCAAGATCGACGAAGTGACGGGCCAGTTCCTGCCAACGGATTTCTGGCAGGTCATCTTCAACCCGTCCTTCCCCTACCGCCTCGCCCATACGGTGACGGCCGCCTATTTGACGACGGCCTTCATCGTCGGCGGTGTCGCGGCGTGGCATCTGCTGAAGCGGCGACGGGAAGGCACCATTCCCTCGAACGCGACGAAGACCATGTTCTCCATGGCCCTGTGGATGGCCGCCATCGTCGCGCCAGTGCAGATTTTTCTTGGCGACCTGCACGGTCTCAACACGCTAGAACACCAGCCTGCCAAGGTAATGGCCATGGAAGGTCACTACGAAAGCCATCCCGACGGCGCGCCGCTTTACCTGTTCGGCATTCCCAATGACGAGGAACAGCGCCTCGACTTCGCCTTCGGTATTCCAAAACTTTCGAGCCTGATTCTCAAACACGATCTCAATGCACCGATGGCGGGGCTCGATACGATCCCCGACGACTTGCAGCCGCCGGTCGGCATCGTGTTCTGGTCGTTCCGCATCATGGTCACGATCGGCTTTGCCATGCTCGGTCTCGGCGTCTGGTCGCTCTGGGCGCGCTGGCGTGGCACATTGTATGAAGCGCCGTGGATGCATCGCGCGGCGGTGGCGATGGCCCCGTCCGGGCTGATCGCCGTGCTGGCCGGGTGGGTGACGACCGAGGTGGGCCGCCAGCCCTACACGGTCTATGGCTTCCTCACGACGGCGGACTCCGTCGCCCCCTTGGCGGCACCTGCTGTCGCCACGTCGCTGATCGCATTCGTGGTGGTCTATTTTGCAGTCTTCGGCGCCGGCACGTTCTACATCCTGCGCCTGATGAGCCGTCCGCCCGTCTTCGATGAACCACGCCTGACGGACGTCACCAAAGGCCCGATCCGGACCGCGGGCATCACCCCCGCTCCGGAGGAGGCCGCGCGTCGTCCTGAAGCGATGCATCCGGCGGAGTAGAGACCATGGGTATTGTAGAAGGCATTTCGTTCGACCTGACCCTCATCTGGGCGTTCCTGATCGCGTTTGCGGTGTTCGTCTACGTCGTTCTCGACGGGTTCGACCTCGGCCTGGGCATGCTGTTTGCCATCGAGCCGGACCGGAAGTCGCGGGACGTGATGATGAACTCGGTCGCCCCGGTCTGGGACGGCAACGAGACTTGGCTCGTGCTGGGGGGAGGCGGCCTGTTTGCAGCCTTCCCGCTGGCCTACGCGCTGGTTCTCCCCGCGCTCTACGCCCCGATCATCGCCATGCTGCTGGCGCTGATCTTTCGTGGCGTTGCCTTCGAGTTCCGCTGGCGCACCGAGCGATGGCGCGGGGTCTGGGATATCGCGTTCATCGGCGGTTCGGTGCTCGCCAGTTTCAGCCAGGGCGTCGCTCTTGGTGGGTTGCTGCAAGGCATCGAAGTCGACAAGGCCGCCCGCGCCTATGCCGGTGGCTGGTTCGACTGGCTCACACCGTTTTCGCTGACCGTCGGGTTGGCCGTGGTGGTCGGCTACACTCTGCTCGGCGCAACTTGGCTGGTGATGAAAACCGATGGGCCGTTGCAGGAGCGCATGCGCAGCCGGGCATGGGTGCTCGGCTTTGCCACCATCGGCTTCATGGGCATTGTGTCGCTGTGGACGCCATTCCTGCAGGACGGTTATTTCGCACGCTGGTTCACCGGCTGGGGCTGGGCGCTTGCTGCGGCGGTGGGCGGTTCGGTCGGCGTCGTCGCCCTGCTGATGTTCCGCTCACTCACGATCCACCAGCACGAATACCGTCCGTTCCTATTGACGTTAACCCTGTTCGCGCTGGGCTTCGTCGGCCTTGGCGTGTGCATGTTCCCCTACATTGTGCCGACGGAAGTGACGATCTACGAAGCGGCTGCGCCCTATGAGAGCCAGTTGTTCATGATCATCGGCGCAGGCGTGCTGATTCCGCTGATCCTAGCCTACACCGCTTACGCATACTGGGTGTTCCGCGGGAAGATCGATCCGGAAGTGGGGTACCATTGATGCGAACGCTCGAACGCCGTCGTAACCAGCCCGAACATGTCGCGCCACGCTCGTGGACAGCTCGTCTGCTGTGGTTCGTTGGCCTGTGGACCGCGTCCATCGCCTTTCTCGGCGTGATCGCCTACGGAATCCGCTTCTGGCTCGGACTGGGCTGATCCGCGGCGGTATCGAATTGCAGCCGCTCCAGCAGTTCGCCACGATTGGCGGCGATGTCGGCGATGGTCACCTCGTCCAGCACATCGAAGAAGGCGGCCTGCGCTCGATGAAACGTGCGCGACAGCTTGCACACCGCGCGCAGCGGGCAGGTGTTGGTCTGACCATTGAAGCATTCAACAAGTTCGTTCGGCGCTTCGGTGATCCGCACCACCTCGCCAATGGTGATTGTGTCCGCCGCCCGGGCCAGCCGAACCCCGCCGGCCCGGCCACGCACAGTTTCCAGATATCCGAGGCGACCGAACTCGTGCACCGCCTTCACAAGGTTTGACCGCGAGATACCATGCGCTGTCGCCACATCATCGATCCGCACCAGCTCCGGCGCTTTGAGCGCAGCATATTGCATCGTACGCAGGACGTAGTTTGTGTAGAGGGTCAGCTTCATACGAAAACGCCTAGCCGATCTGGAAGCGATTTACGACTGGAACGAGATACAAGGACCAAACTTCATGTGGGATGAACGCTACCGCGCGCCGGGTTACCTGTTTGGAACGGCACCCGCACGCTTCCTCGTCGATCAGACCGACCACATCGAACCCGGAGCGCGGGCCTTGGCGGTGGCGGACGGCGAGGGCAGAAACTCGGTCTATCTGGCCGAGTTGGGCCTGAAGGTGGTCGCCATGGACGGCTCGCCCGTCGCCGTTGCAAAGGCGAAGAACCTGGCCATCGAACGCGGTGTGGACGTCGATTTTCAGGTGTCCGACATTTCCTTGTGGGAGTGGGCGCCGGAGACCTACGATGTCGTTGTGGCGATATTCATTCAGTTCGCGTCTCCCCAGCTGCGGTCAGAGATTTTCAAGGGCATGAAGCGGACGCTGCGCCCCGGTGGGACGTTGCTTCTCCACGGATATCGCCCCGAACAGGTCAACTACGGCACCGGCGGTCCGCCTTCCGCAGAAGCCATGTACACCGAACCGCTGTTGCGCGAGGCATTCGGCGACATGGAGATCTTACGGCTCGCCTCCTATGACCGCGAGGTGGACGAGGGGCGCGGACATTCAGGCATGTCCGCATTGATCGATCTGGTCGCACGAAAGCGATAGCGTCGAAGGCCCGTATAGTTCCCTCTCAACCCTGTCGGCTAGGGTTGGTACAGCTTCATGAAGCGCCGATCGTTCCAGTCCTTCAAACGAAGAGCAGAGCGGCCGCGCCACCAGATCGGACCCCAAGAGGCGAGGCCCGTTCCGTCGCCGAGGTTCTGCGCCGCAAACCATATCCGCTGCGGCTTGTAGGCACGAAGCAGCCCGCCCGCAGCACGACTGATCAGATTGTCGGCAAGAACAGGTGCCGCGCGAACGCCGAAGACACCAACCTTCGGCAGATTGTAACCTTCGATGCGAACGCAATCGCCGGCTGCAAAGACCCGGTCGTCCGCGGGAGCGTGAAGCCGGTCGTTGACCAGAAGGCCCTGCGTATCGTTGTCTAGGCCACACGCGCCAACGAGAGGTGCAGCTTGCAAACCCGTTGCGACCATGGCTCGGTCAAACGCCATGGTGTTGCCGTCCTCCAGTTCAGCAACCCCATTGTCGATCCCGACGACCCGCGTTCCGGTCCTGACCTTACATCCGTAGCCTTCGAGCGCACGCCGCATGGTGTTTCGCGCCCCCCGCGGTTCGCTTGCAACGAGGCTGCCGCTGCCAGTCACGAGGGTCGCTTCGAACCTGGCCTCCATTGAGCGCGCGAATGCCAGCGCGTTGAGGGTCAGTTCGCATCCGGAATGGTTGCCGCCGATCGTCAGCCATCGGACAGAACGACCAGCTTCGAAGTCGGCTTGCAGCGTTGCGCGCAGTTCGAGCAGCCCTGCGATGGGCTTGGGACAGGCAACAGCTTTTCCCGTCACGGGAAAGGGGGGCACCGTCCGGGAGCCGACATTGAGAGAAACCAGATCGTAGGACACCCGCTCGCAATCTTCGAGAACGACCTGCCGATGCTGCCGATCGATCGACACGGCGCGCCCCTCGACGAAACGCACACCGAACCGCGCCGCGAACGCGCGCGCCTCGATCACGTCATCGACCCGTTCATAACGTCCGCCCAGCAGCCCGGAACCGATCGAGGAATACCAGAACGTGCCGTCGTCGATCAGCGTCAGTCGCAATCCCGCACGGTGAAATTCGTCCGCACGCGAGGCAACGTGCAGATGGGCGTGGCCCAGTCCGACCAGCACGATCTCACGCATCGTCAACGCCTAGCCTGTTGCTCGCGTGCGTAGTCCGAGCAGAAGTTCGAGAGCGCAATCGCGACAGGTCCACATGCATCCCCTTCAAAGCGTCAATGTTATTCGTGCGACCGCGCCACTTAGCACATTCGACGGGAACGCGAAGAAACCGCCGACAGTACGAATTGCGCCCACGGCAATGTTCTCACGACTTTGCGTTCCGATGCCAACCTCCGTTGGAAAACCTGCCTTGTTCAGCGTGATCAATCGGGCACTCGCGGGAACGCATATATCGGCGGACCTTCTGCTACACGGAGATTGTAGAGCGGTAGCGTACTTCCGGACACCAGCGAAGAGGCTTTCTTAGCCAAAATGACCTCCGCTGCGAGCGTTGATGAAGCAGCAACCAGAGTACAGCACGGGGTTAGTAGCCGTCAGAAAATGCACCGTAAGAACCTCGGCGGTTCGATGCCCTATTGCTCTCCTGGTGTTTCCATCGTGGTGCAATACGGGATCTCACTGACCCGGTTCTCTTCTAATTCCGGTCTAGCGGGGCCGACGAGCTTTCGTACGGTCCTTCACATTTCGACATTCCCCGCTTGACCCAGAATTAGTGCATGCCATTATACAACTAGATTCGATCTATGTTTAAATCTTGCCACTCGGAAGCATTGGCTTTGGAGGGTCACAGGCATTTGAAATTTGGAAGGCGAAGATTGAGAGCATGGCTTACGGAGCAACCCACGACGGGGCACACGACGACCACAAGCCGGCCTTTTTCAAGCGCTGGTTCTATTCGACCAACCACAAGGACATCGGAACGCTCTATCTGGGCTTCGCGATTTTCGCAGGCATCTACGGCGGGCTGCTGTCGGTGATCATGCGGATGGAGTTGCAAGAGCCCGGCCTGCAGATATTTACCGATCCGCATGTCTACAACGTGTTCACGACCGGCCACGGCCTTATCATGATTTTCTTCATGGTCATGCCCGCGCTTATCGGCGGCTTCGCCAACTGGATGGTGCCGATCATGATCGGTGCGCCGGACATGGCTTTTCCGCGCATGAACAACATCTCGTTCTGGCTTCTGCCACCGGCGCTGATCCTGCTGACGATCTCCATCTTCATGCCGTCCGCTCCCGGTTCGTTGGGCGCAGGTAACGGCTGGACGATCTATCCTCCGCTATCAAACGCAGCCGCTTCGCCCGGCCCGGCGATGGACTTCGCTATTCTGGCGCTTCACGTGGCCGGTGCATCGTCCATTCTCGGTGCGATCAACTTCATCACCACCATCTTCAACATGCGTGCGCCGGGTATGACCCTGCACAAGATGCCATTGTTCGCCTGGTCGGTGCTCATCACGGCGTTCCTGCTGTTGCTGTCGCTGCCTGTTCTGGCCGGTGCCATCACCATGCTGCTGACGGACCGTAACTTCGGCACCACGTTCTTCGTGCCGGAAGGCGGCGGTGACCCGATCCTGTTCCAGCACCTGTTCTGGTTCTTTGGACATCCTGAAGTCTACATTCTGATCCTGCCCGGTTTCGGCATCATCAGCCACATCGTCTCCACGTTCTCCCGCAAGCCCATCTTCGGCTATATCGGCATGGCCTATGCCATGGTCGCCATCGGCGCGGTCGGGTTCATCGTGTGGGCGCACCATATGTATACGGTCGGCCTGTCGCTCAACACGCAGCGCTACTTCGTGTTCGCCACGATGGTGATCGCGGTGCCGACGGGTGTGAAGATCTTCTCATGGATCGCTACCATGTGGGGCGGTTCGATCAGCCTTCGCACACCTATGCTGTGGGCCATCGGCTTCATTTTCCTGTTCACCGTTGGTGGCGTAACGGGCGTGCAGCTGGCCAATGCCGGTCTCGACCGGTCCTTCCATGACACCTATTACGTGGTCGCCCACTTCCATTACGTGCTGTCGCTGGGCGCCGTGTTCGCCATCTTCGCGGCTTGGTACTACTGGTTCCCGAAGATGACGGGCTACATGTATAACTCGCTCATCGCGAAGACCCACTTCTGGGTGACCTTCGTCGGCGTGAACCTGATCTTCTTCCCGCAGCACTTCCTCGGCCTCGCCGGTATGCCACGCCGCTACGTGGACTACCCTGATGCCTTTGCGGGCTGGAACTTCGTCTCCTCCATCGGCTCCTACATCTCCGCCGTGGCCGTGCTGATCTTCATAGCCGGTATCGTCGAGGCTTTCCGCGGCAAGCGGCTGGCGGGTGATAACCCGTGGGGCGAAGGCGCAACCACGTTGGAATGGCAGCTCCCATCCCCGCCGCCGTTCCACCAGTGGGAACAGCTGCCGCGCGTCAGATAAGGCAGGCTTTCACAAACTTCTTCGAATGCGATAAGTGCGTAGGCAGTCTTCTTCCTGAATGTCCCAGCATTCTACTACAACCAATTTGGAACGAATTCCATCGCATGAAAATGGGGCACACTTTCTGCGGTGCACCAAGACCATCGGCATTGAGCTTCAAAATGCCGATGTTCCTATTGGGCTCAAAGCGGCTGGACAATACACCGACCAAATCGCACCTTTGATTGGCATCTACGGCCCATTGCTGCCGTTCGTGCCCATATGGTCTGTTTCTCAAAAGCGGCCACTCAGTTCACGCGCCCTCGGATCGGCGCAAGGGTTGGCTTTGCGGACAAAGTTGCCATTGTTCCTTATGCGAACCCGGGCCATTCGTTCATGCTGCATGATGTGCAGCGGAGAGGCTCTTCATGACCCGGAACCACAAGAAAATGCTATGGGTGGGGTTTGCGACCTCACTCGCGTTCACCGTCTTCAACTTCCTCAGCATGATTGAGCAGATTGCAGGCATGAACAATTCTGCGCTTGCGACTAGAAATTCATTTTACATTGGCAGCGCCTTCTTTGTGGCTTTCTCGCTCTCCCTTGCGTTCGTTCGTCAAAATATCTGGTTTGGTATAATACCAACGGCGAGCGCGGGATTGGGGATTGCCTGGATCCTGAACATAATCCCGAACATCGTCCCCGTTTGAAGTCAGCCAATATCTTAAAATCGGTTTAGTTCACCTATCTGGTGGCCAGTGATCGTCCAGGTAGGGCTTGAAATAGCCGCACACCTGTCGAACGCTACATCGGCTCCGATCGGCATTCACGGCCCTTTGCGGACGGTCGTGCCGGTATGGCATGTTTCCCGAAAGCGGCCACTCAGATCCGGCTTTGCCAGGAGTGCTGTGAGGTCAGCTTCGCGGACCTTTCGGACCCTCGTCGACGAGCGATTTTATAGCGGAATTGCTTGGAATGCGGCCTATCGATCTCTTCACGAATTGTGATTGGTGAAACTGGAAGTGGACTTCGCTCCACTCTGATCGTCGAGCAGGATCTGGGACTTTCATGAAAGTGTCGGGTTTCGTCGGCCGGTATGAGGCCCATTCCCCAGCAGCTGGCCTGCACGATTTCACGAGATGTCGCTCAAACGCTGCGTATTCCGTGATGTCTGCAATCAAGACTAAGGCCTAATACACAATCGCTTGCGCTGCGTCGGATTTGCGTTTGATATATTTCAACGCGCTGCTGTTGGCGCACTGGAGAAGAGTTACATGCTGAAACACCTTGCGCTGGGGGCAGCCTTTGCCCTGTCGCTGACCGGGTTTGCCTTCACGAACACAGCCGCTGCACAAACGGCCGTTCCGTTTGCATTGGACTGGAAATTTGAAGGTCCGTCCGCCCCCTATTTCGTTGCAATCGACAAGGGATATTTCAAAGCCGAGGGCCTCGACGTGACGGTGACTGCCGGGCAGGGGTCGCTGGACGCCATTCCGAAAGTCGCAACCGGCGCCTTTCCCCTCGGTTTCGCTGATATCAACTCGCTGGTGAAATTTCTCGACTCCAACCCTGGTGCGCCGGTCACCGCCGTCATGATGGTTTACGACAAGCCGCCATTCGCAATCGTCGGTCGGAAGTCGTTGGGTGTTACGGTGCCGAAGGATCTGGAAGGCAGGACACTTGGAGCGCCTCCGCCGGACGGTGCCTGGGCACAGTTCCCCGCCTTCGCAGCCGCCAATGGGCTCGATATGGACAAGATCACCGTCGATCCGGTCGGTTTCCCGACGCGCGAGCCGATGCTGGCCGAGGGCAAGGTGGACGCGATCGCCGGGTTCTCGTTTTCCAGCTATCTCAACCTCGTTCGCCTCGGCGTGCCGGAGGACGACATCTCGACCATTCTGATGGCCGATAACGGGCTGAAGCTCTACGGCAACGCCGTGATCGTGAACACGGAGTATGCCAAGGCCAATCCTGAAGTCGTCACCGGCTTCATCCGCGCGGTGGCGAAGGGCTGGAAGGACGCGATTGCTGACCCGAAAGCGGCCGTCACCATGATGCAGTCACGCAATCCGGCAGCCGATGTCGATCTTGAAACACGACGTCTGCAACTGGCCATCGACGCCAACGTGCTGACGGACCATGTGAAGGAAAACGGCATGGGCGGCATCGACGATGCACGTTTTTCCGAGGCGCTCGAACAGGTGAAGGCGAATATGGCTATCGAGAACGAGATCGATGCCGACCTTTATTTCGACGGCTCCTACCTTCCGGATGACGGCAGCCTGAAACTTCAGTAAGAAAAACACAGATCCCGGACGGCTCAGGTCGTCCGGTATTTACGTAAGTGCCAAAGGCTCGCATACCGGCTTGCTTCGGCAAGCTGCGCCACCGGGCGATGAATTGGATCGTCGGGGAGAGATTTGGATGGCTGACGGAAAAATGCAAATCGAGCTTGCGGGCGTCACCCACGCTTACAAGACCGCCGCAGGTCCGTTTCCGGTGTTGGACAACTTGTCGCTGGATATGGAAGCAGGCTCCTTCACCGCCGTCGTCGGCCCTTCCGGATGCGGGAAATCTACCCTGACACGTCTCATCGCTGGCCTGCTCATTCCCGATCATGGTGAGGTGCGACTGCACGGTGAACGGGTAACATCCCCCCGTTCCACTGTCGGTATGGCGTTTCAAAACCCGGTGCTTCTGGAATGGCGCAACATTCTGGACAACGTCCTTTTGCCCCTGGAGATCGTGCCGAACAAGCTGTCGAGTGCCGAGCGCGAAGACCGCGCGCGGGAACTGCTATTAATGGTCGGTCTGGAAGGTTTCGAGGACAAGAAACCCTCCGAGTTGTCCGGTGGCATGCGGCAGAGGGCGTCGCTGTGCCGTGCGATGGTTCACCGGCCGGAAGTTCTCATACTCGATGAACCGTTTGGAGCGCTCGATGCCTTCACCCGCGAAGACCTGTGGCAGATCATGCACGCCTTGCGGATGAAGGAGAAGACGACGACGCTTCTGATTACGCACGACTTGCGCGAAAGCGTCTTTCTCGCCGACCAGATCGTCGTCCTGTCCGGCCGTCCGGCCACTGCCCAGCACGTTGCACTCTCGCCATTAGGACCGGACCGGGTCGTGGAAGACCTCTACACCCCCGAGCCCACGGCTCTCCTGGCCGAACTGAGGCACGAGATTCAGATCGCCCAGGGTCGGGAGGACATCCGATGAACAGCAATATCGTTCGCCAGATCGGCATACCCGTCGCCGCCGTCGTCATTTTCCTGTTGTTCTGGGAATGGCTGGTATGGGTGAACGGCTGGCCGGATTACAAAATGGCCTCGCCGTCCGATCTCGGCCCGGCCTTCTGGAAATACCGTTGGCTGTTTCTTGAATACGGTTGGCAGACCCTGTGGCGCACGATCGTCGGCCTTTTGCTGGCCGTCGTTTTCGGTTCGCTCGTCGGAATGGTCATGGGCTTTTCGCGCGTGGCCCGGGAAGGGCTCTATCCGTTGCTCGTGGGTTTCAACGCCATTCCCAAGGCAACCGTGGTTCCCGTCATCGCGCTGATGTTCGTGGGTCAGGACGACTTCAACACCGTGCTGATGGCGTTCATGATATCGTTCTTCCCGATTGCCGTTTCGGTGGCCATCGGCCTGTCGACGCTGGAGCCGGAATACCGTGATATCCTGCGCGCCCTCGGTGCGAGCCAGTTCACGATCTTTCGCAAGATCGCATTGCCGAAAACGCTGCCGGAATTCTTTGGCGCTCTGAAAGTGGCGGTGACGCTGGCCTTTATCGGCACTAACCTGGTTGAGATCATTCAGCCTCATGGCAAAGGTCTCGGGTTCCTGTTCGACAGCGGCAAGATCAGTGCCGACTACCCGCTTATGTTTGCGGTCCTGATCGCTTTGGCGATCCTCGGTATCCTGCTCTACTACGCCGTCGTCTTCCTGGAATCCGTCTTCGCCGGTTGGGCAGACCGTACCCAACCATGAAAGGTTGCCAAATTGAATCCATGTGCAACTAACTTGAGACCCGTTTATTCGTACGACTTTCGATAGGATTCGTCCAGAAAACCGTGGACGGCCTACGATGCGAACGGCAGATCTTGAACACTACTTATAACACATTCGGACTGCGCTATTGTTCGGGTTTGCTCGCCACGCGGCCAACGGCGTACGTCCAACTAGGGTCTCCAAGCAGACCTATGCGCACTCCTCGATCCGTTACGTTCGGCCAACGGCACTCGCGGCCCATTGCTACCGGTTAGGCGCGATCGGTCGAATTCTCCAAAGCAGCCGTTGGGCCAAACGCTTCTTGGAGATGCAGTGCGCGTCGGCTTTCGAACACCATGAGAACCAAAACGCCGATCCCGGATAGCACGGAAGGATAGAAAGAATGGCCAGTGTTCGGCGCTCGGGCGTCAGTAAGGAAACGAGCCTATCACGATACGCCCATGCTGTAGCGGTGCCTGACATTCCTGAACAGGCTGAATTGATCTCAGCTTGCCAAGCGCAGGGGGCCTGATGCTTGAAATCCGTCAGCTAGCAGGTCCACAAGTTCGTCCGTCGGTTGAGGCATTCCCAGACCATAGCCCTGGCCGCTAATGTTGCCGAGAGGGAGGAGTTGGGCACGGTGAGCCTCGGTTTCGATCCCTTCCGCGACAACTTTAAGATCAAGGTTTTTCGCGATATAGGCGAGCGCGCTGGTAACTGCCGCGCGCTTGCTATCAGTCAATGCGATGACGAACGAGCGGTCGATCTTGAACTCTGTGATAGGCAGTTCGCACAGATGTTGAAGCGAGGCGTATCCGGTCCCGAAATCGTCGAGAGAAATGCCGAAGCCACGCGCCCGCAGTTTGCTCAACGTATCGATTACGCCGGTATCGGCTCCGACCACACAATCTTCAGTTACTTCCAGAACATAGCTTGTGGCAGGAAGTTTAGACGATTCCAAAATGTCGGCGACGACGTCCATATGGTTGGCGTCCCGCAGCTCCACTGGATGGAGATTGATTGCTACCGAACCGGGCGTTAGGCCTTTATCGAGCCAGTGGTCTACATCGTCGGCAACGCGCCGCGCCAGAGCAAGGCCGAGAGGTTTGATCAGGTTTTCCAAAGAGGCCAACCGAAGCAAGTCGATGGGTGAAACGTTCTCACCATCATCTGTGGTCCAACGCACCAGTGCCTCGACGCCGGTTAGCGACCCGTCCTTCAGGTGGATCTGCGGCTGGTAATGCATGTCGATAGTATTGGTATCGATGGCATGACGAAGCTTGCCGATCAAACGCTCATCCCGGTCGCGTCCGGCGCGCATGGATTTATCGAAGACCTGATATTTTCCCTTACCATTCTCCTTCGAGCGATACATCGCGAGGTCCGCTTCCGACATGATATGGCTTGGGTTGAGCCCCTTGATCGGAAGCGAACTGACCCCGACGCTTCCGCCAAGCGGCAGTTGCAACCGTTTAACGGTTACCGGGTCCCGCAAAAGCTCCACAAGACGCTCGCCCAAGACTTTGCAAGCATGTGTTTGATCACCGGGTGATGTTGATAGACTGGGTACAATCACGGCAAACTCGTCGCCACCCAGTCGCGCAACGGTGTGCCCACCATCCAATCCATTCCGCAGGCGCTTTGCGGCTTCCTGCAACACTGCATCGCCAACAGGGTGGCCGAAGTGATCATTGACGTGCTTGAAATTGTCCAGGTCGATCATCGCCATGCAGACATGTAGTTGACCCGCATCGTTCGACACCAAACCCTCGGCCAATTCCTTCAACTTCAGCGAAAGCGCCCTGCGATTTGGCAAGCCCGTTAATGTGTCGGTCATCGCCAGCTTCGCAATGGCGTCCGTCTTACTGTTCAGTTCAGCGAGTGCGGTGCTCAACTCCTGCGTTCGCACCGCAATCGCGCTTTCCAGACCGGCATTCAGTTTGGTCAGCCGTCGTGACATGCGCCATTGATTCAATCGGGATGCGTCGATCGAGCGTCCCAACCGCCCCAGATCGTCGTGCTTGGACAGGCCGGTCGCGGTGGGTCTTCTAAGTGTGGGATGCGACTCAACGGAAGCTGCAATACGGTCCAAAGGCATTTGGACGATCCGGCGATAGGCCAGATAGACGCCGACTACCAAGCCGGCTGCCAGCAGGAGAGCGAAGATCGCCAGCTCGTGCGATCTGGCGTCAAGCCGGGTCCGTATGACGTTCTCGCTGGCCTGCGTGTGGAGCGTTCCCAGTGTCACTATGCCGGACATATCAACATACTTGATCGGCTCGCTGCGAATATGGCTGAGCGAACTTTCCAGCGGCAGCATTCCGACACGGGTCAGCGTTTGTCCGTCCGGTGTCACCACCCACGCACGCTCGAATGCGGGATCGGCAATAATTGTCGCTATGAGCCGACGAACGCTGGTTTTGTCGCCGATACGAAGCGGAGCCGCTAGCAGAAGGCTATGACTTGCCGAGACCATAGCATGCTTCAGCCCCAAAGCCTTGCGTTCCTGATAGATGAACACCCCTTGCAGAATCAGAAATGTGCCTACCATCAGCGCACAGATCATGGGCACAACAGCCGCCTGAAACTTCCAGTGAACAGGCAGAGACCGCCAGCACGAGCTGACGAAGTTCTGCAGTGTCCGCACGGGTGCAATCAGCATGATGTGATCATCGGATCGGGTTTGCAGAGAACCTGCCTAACCCAACTCAGGCCATGTTTTGCGGGCTATTTCCAGATTGGCATCCCGGTCTTCCAGCCAAACATTCATCGTTGCCGGGTCGAGAAACATGTACAGTTTTCCATCGACGACCTGAAACGCGTCCGGATTGACCGGCAGTTTTTTGCCCATGCGAATGCCGTAAGCGCACCAGCCACCAAATTCCGCCTTATAGGCGTTGGGGTTGGCTTCGAACTGGGAAGCTGAAGCAGCGCTTGCAAATCGGTACTGCACGTCTTCGTCGGAAACTGTGTAGGCCGCGTTGCCGGGAACTGCTGCTTGAGCCGTTTTGTAGGCAACGACATCGTAGCCACTGGCAGCGATGTTGTCGGCGTTGACGTAGGTGGATGAGGCAGCATGGCTGTTGCCAAGCTGTGAATACCCGACACCAACAACGATCGCTGCCGCAACGGCAAGGCCAGTGAATTTCAGGACGCTCATGTTCATTTCTCCAGACGACCGCAATCCAACGGTCTTGAGGAGATAGTTCACAGGATTATCTTGCGACATTCTGAATTGTCAGCCCGGTTTAGCGGCGAGTTTCCGCCAGGGTTAACGAAAAGCGAAAACTGCCGACACCGTGAACGGATTTGAAATCATTCGATCTTTGAAACAAATTAGGCTGAAGCAAGTGAAATGACTGAGTGCCAATCAAACTGCACCGCCACCTATCGCTCGACGCGGACCCAGCCTAAATCTCGTCCTGTGCCTCATCAAACTTGCGTCGCTTCGCGGGCCGTTTTGAACAGCCCCTCGACTTGTTGACGCCGTGGTCCTTACACAATGAGGACAAGTAGGCCGTTATGGGCACACCAAGATTCAGTGACGATTTCAAACGAGACGCGGTCCACCAAGTGGTGGATCGAGGATAGGCGAAGCAACACGCAGACAATCAGCCGACAGGATTGAAAGTTCGGCTATGCACAATTCGAATGCTCTGATCAGACAGCAGCCCCAATCATGCGGACGGCCGGCTGGAACTCTGATACTACGCCGTACAGCTCACGGACGCCGTCAGCACGTTCACGGTATTTTCCGATTGACTGAACAAGCTTGTACCGGCCGCGCAGACCTTTTAGGCGCAGGACGAACTGGAAACCACTTTTGTGGGCGACGGCGTCGTCCAGCAATTTAGACAGATACGGCTGGTCGTCGGGGTGATACTGGCCCATGGCGTATTCGATGTCGATCCGCCCCGGCGTGTATGCCATTCCGTAGATGCGATAGACGTCCTCGCTCCAGGTGGATTTCTGGGTTTCGAGATTGAGACGCCACAGCCCGTAATTCCGGAAGGACGCCAAGACGTCCAACAGTTCTTGTCCGCTGATATTGAGTTCGTCAACTGCTTGAGAGGGACGCAATTCGTCCCTGAAATCAATGTTCAGGAATTCCTGGTCGGCCTTAGCTTGGGCAGTTGGCATCAATGGTCGCGCCTTCGCATGTGTTCGCCGTGGTGCTTTGTGACAGTCTGAACGCCAGAGTTTACAAACCCCTAAAGTTTTTGGCTTGGCTGGTCACGCTTTCGACAACGGGTCTTAAACCATTGGCGGCATCATCGAACATTCCGACAAAACCGAGACCGACCGGAATCCGTAATGTTGACCAACAAACTCTGCGACTATGTCGAGAAGATTGACGAAGCTCAACACTGCCTATGACGTGTTCAAATACACGCGCAAACTGGGTCAGGAATTCGGTGCCGAGAAGTTTACGATCCTGGCGGTCGACACGGGCGCATCTGGTATCGCTCAAGCATCGTATGCCAATAATTGGGATGCGGAAATGGTTCAGATCTACGATGGCGAGAACCTTATGGGTGGCTCGCCGGTTATAGATCACTGCCAGAACGGTGCCCGTCCATTGCACTTCCTGATCGACACTCTCCCAATGGATCCCGTCACCGCGAACCAGAGGACCAGGGTCGAACTGTTCAACGACTTCGGCATGGAAAGTGGGCTGCTCTGTCCAGTTGTCGCCAACGGCGGCCATCACGGAGGTATCTCATTTTCCGCGAAGAAACTGGCCGTTGAGGATGTCGACCTCCCACAGGTCCATTTGTTGTCGAGCTATCTATTCAACCGCATTATGGCGATCTCCGACTACTCCGAATTGCCAGGTCAGATCGAAACTGACGAGGAGCTGCTTTCGCCCCGGGAGAAGGAATGCCTGACCTGGGCTGCAAGCGGCAAGACGGCTGCTGAAATCGGTATCATACTCGACATTTCGGCCAACACGGCCACCCATTATCTCACGACCGCAGGCCAGAAGCTGAATGCGACGAACCGCGTTCATGCGGTTGCGGAAGCGTTGCGCCGTCGATTGCTGACCTAATTACACTTTCGTAGTCATCGCTACGAAGCCGTCCCTGCCAAACGTCGCCCCGTTGAACTGGACCGATAATTCCCGTCCGCCCTTGTGCTCACACTCAATGCAATCCGATTGCCGCGCCGACCGTGCGGACTGAAGGCTGGAGTTCCCAAAAGGCACCGATAATCTGGCGCTTGCCGTTTGGCAGTTCCCGGAATTTCCCGATCGATCGTACCAATTTGTAGCGATACCTTTGCGTCTCGATCCGCAGCACGAAGTGGAACCCGCTTTCATTTGCGGCCGCGTCCTGAACCACCTTGCACAGGTAGTTCCGATCGTCATGATGATACTGCCGGCGGGCGGCTACCAAATCCACATGACCGGGTGTGTAGGCCATGTTGTGGATGGCATAGACGTCTTCGCTCCAGGTCGTTTCCCCCGTATCGATATCGTAGAGCCAACGACCACACCGGCCGAACGAGGACAACAGATCCAGAAACTCGTCGCCCGATATGTCGATGTTGTCGTCGTGACTTTGCGGCGGACGCAGCTCGTCGCGAAAGTCGACGTTGATGAAGTCCATTTGTGATGCAGTGTTGGTCATGATTATCCGTGTGGTGAGAGGTGTTCGCCTGTTGGAGTTGATCGCGGCAGGCAGCAATGATCGGTCAGCAATGATCGGCGTTGAAGCGCGGTGCTGCTTCGGGTCAGACCGTGCTGTCAGCGAGCCGGTGGTCGGTGACTACATTGACGATCCGGCGCATGTTGGTCAGGTCGCAGGTCACAAACACGGCGGTGCCACCGTTCTCCGCGCTGCCGAACTGCACGATGCGCTTGGCCCCGGTATCGATGACGATGCGTGCTGGTGTGTTCGTGGAAATGGCCGTGGCGTCGATCTCGTCCAGGCAAGCTTCCGAAGGCCATCCGGTCGCTGCTGGCCACTTGTGTGCCGGACAGGAACGATATCTGGGACAGCTCGCCAAAGCTTTGCGTCGTGCGCTTGGCTGGCGCGGTATCTTCACCGAGCGCCGGAAAGACGAAGGCAGCAGCGGCCAGTAGTGAGAATGCGCCTGCGGATTGGATGAATGTGCTCATGATCGGTTCGTCCTTGTGAATCTGGGTGTTCGAGGCGGCTGGGGCTCGTTCAGGCGGCCATGCTCGTTTCGGCGCGCTCTTCGATGCGTTTATGGGCAGGAGTGGAGCGGCGGGCAGCTGTCGTCATTGGAGCGCGCGGAGCTGCGGCTTCAACGATATCGGTTTCGCTGCTGGTCAGAATAAGGGAGTTCAGGACTTCGTCGCCGCAAGCATTCCATTCAGCGATCTTCTCGACCATTTCGGGAGACTTTGGATCGGCGTGCCATTTCAGCGTCGGGCGGGAATAGCAGAGGGAAGCGGGCTCCATCGTATCGCGCATTGTGTTCCAACGGTCGCGGACGTTGGTCCAGCCTGTCTTGCTCAGCTTGCGGACGATGGCCAGTGGACTGGGAATATTGATAGACGTCGGAGCAAACATTGGTGTCGCAGCGATGGCTATCGAAGTTCCGGCCCGGCGGGCGGTGTTGTAGTTGGTGGCACCGCGGTTTGTCGTAGCTTGTGTCATGGTCATTCTCCCGTTTGGTAGCCGATCATCTCGTCGGCTTGCTGTGAGGGGACAATGGGGTCCAATCGTCTATCAAACGGGAAACGGCTCGTTCATCTTGAGGGGGGTAAAATTTCAGGGGGCGGAAATCGTGGAAGATTTCGGGCGATGTCAGGTGCCAGTTCGGCGGAATGAACCAACAAGCTCAAGCCGCTCTTAACAAAAGCAGCGTTATGCTGGGGTGTTACCCTGATGCCGTGCCGCCGTATTGCACAGAACCAGCTGACCACATGCCATCCTGTCGGAGTTCAACACGGACCCACAGGAGTATTAGCATGACCAAACTTGATCAAAATCACAGCGACGCAGACTTCCGTACCGGCCAGACAATCAATGAGTTTCTTGCTCGAAGATAGCCGGTTTGTAGCGTCGGCTCTACGGGCACGCTCTGGAACAGAGGCCGATTGGTCGGAGCCAAGCTTGCTTTGAAGCCAAAGCACGTCTGGGCCCTTCCATTCCATCTCCACCAGCAGAACCGCATTCGAGAACTGGCCATGCTGGACGTTGCAATCGATAGCAAGCTGCGCGGTTGCGACGTGGTAAAGCTGCTGATTGGAGACCTGGTCGCTGATGGACAGCCGAAGCGACGGGCAACGGTCATCCAGCGAAAGACTGGCAAACCGGTGACATTCGAGCTGACCGAGCAAACCCGGGAAAGCCTTACAGCTTGGCTGGAAGAGCATGGCGGCTATCTGGAGGATTTTCTATCGCCGAGCCGGTTAAGGAAAGATTGCCCAATCACCACGCGCCAATACGCACGGATCGTTAGGCGCTGGGTCACCGAGATCGGCTTGAACCCCTCCCTGTACGGAACGCATTCGTTGAGGCGCACCAAGGTGGCGCTGAGTTACGAAAACACGGGCAACCTGCGAGCTGTGCAGATCCTGCTCGGTTACAGCAAACTGGAAAGCACCGTTCGCTACCTAGGTGTAGACCTCGACGACGCGATATCGATGTCCGAAGCAGCCGATCTGTAGGGAGGTTAGGTCAAGGGGCGTTCCGACAACCGGGACGTCTGCTTCGCAGCTGCAAATGCATGACACGCAACGTCTCCTATCGACCATACTCGATTTCGCAATCCGCAAGCGTCAATGTCCGCTTTCCGCCCAACCCGGTCGTAGCCAGTGGCCCATATGCCTCGTTGGCTTCCGCCCCATTCTGCCGTAGCTAGACAACAGTGCGATTGTTCGTTTCCCACCGTGATTTCCAGGTCCATTCAGAGAGTTCGATGAGTCTTCTCGATGGTGGGTTCGACAGTCGAGACGAACGGCTTCCTCCGCACCCTACGCCCGGTTCGTAAACACCTCCCGCGTTTTGATCACGGCCGCCATCAGACGTCGCAGATCTCGGATGGACCCGCCTGGCCAATGGGCTTTCAATGTGTCGATTTCGCTCGGGGTAAGTGCAGCTGCCCATTCCGGCTCAAGACCACGAGACTTGTATTCAACCGCCAATAGCTGGGGGGCCAGCTGTTCAAGATGCCTGGACGCAGGTGACGGGCATCGAATGATTTCCAGCCGGTTTTGCAGAGCGGGCGCGATGTCGTCGAGCGAGTTGGCCGTGAAGGCCCACGATACGGCGCGCAGGTCGAGGGGAACGGACAGAAACGGGTCGACAAACGCCTGCGCCCGACGCGGTTCCAGCAGGCCCAGCAATCTGGTGCGTGCATCACCGTTGCGAACTGATCCCCCCAGCTTCTCCAGTTCGTCCACAATGATGACGGGGTTGGCGATACGGTGCTCCATGATGAGATCGAGGTGAATGCCCGCCGCCCCCGTGGACCAACGCAGGTCCAGTCCCAGGAAGTTTGCATCCGACCCACCGGCTGCATCGAATGTCAGAGAGGGAGTGCCTGTCAGCTTCACCAGTTCTTCGAGCAAGGTAGTCTTGCCACAACCTGGCGCACCGACCAGCAGCACCGGCGGGATCTTGACCGACTTGCGGGGTGCCATGGCATTCAGTATCCGGTCGATGACGGCCTCCAGATGCGGCAGCATGTGCACAAGGCGTGTTCGGACGGGAGCCAGACCGGGCGTTGGCACCAGTGGCAGAAACTGCTGCTGAAGCTGCTCGTGATAGGGCTGCAGTCTTTCCGTCAAGTCCCGGTTCGGCGCCTCTGCGAGATACGGCAGGACCATTAGTGTCTCGCGACCCAATTCGTCCGGCTCTCCCCTTCGCGCATCGGCGTCCTGTGCGAAGCGGCGGCGGGCATCCGGATCATCCGGATCATCGGCTTCGGCATTCCTAGGGGAGAGGAAGGAGGCAAGATGGTCGCGTCCAGTCGCCGTTGTCCTGATGGAGCGCCGTTTGGGCGGCACAGGCAGAGAGCGGTTTGACGATGGTTCTGCCCCTTTCTTCGCCGCGCTACCGATGGTGTTCGGGTTCTCACCGGTCGTATCCATCGATCCGTTACCGTTCTCCTCGTTCTGGTTGCCGTCAGGGGTGATGGACTGGTCCTCAAGCGCCGCCAATTCTGTAAGCTGTTCCAGCAAGGTTTCGATCGTCGCTTTCTCCCGAGACGTTGCGGTCCTGCTGCCAGATGACCACTTGCCGGTCGCGTCACCACCGTAATCCCTCAGTCGTGCATCCTCTTCAGCCCAAATCTCAGCCAGATCGGGACGGGTTTCTGCAATCTGACTGCGTTTGGCTTTCATCCATTCAGCGATGAGGTCGGCGTAGCCTTTGCCGGCGACGGCGACCGTCTCCGCAAGCTGTTCCAAGACAGAGCCATTGCGAGAAGTGCTGCGACCTTGACCGTCGGTCAGGACTGTATGGGCCGGCGCACCGTTCGCCAGGCGCTGAACCTTCAATTTGGCGTGTGCAAGTTCGATGATGCAATCGTGCAGGGAGGACAAGGCCGGCCTCATTGCCAGATAAACCTCGTAAAACCGCTGAACGAGCCGGTGATGAAGTCCCGTCATGCGGTGGATGATCGCGAACCTGTGCAGCAGGAAGTCGGCCACTTCCGCAACGAACGTGCTGTTGTCGCTTGCAGCCTTTGCATACAGGGCGTCCACCAACGCCAAACACGTGACCTCGTCCTTATGCTGTTTGATACAGGCAACGATCGGAAGCCCGCTATCGGGCAGCAGGGCACGCACCACCGGAATGAGCTGTTGCGCCCGGTCGAGGCTGGTCGATACCGGCAGGTCGGCCATGAGCGCGATCAGGGTCGGGAGGGACGACAGGTCGTTCGCATCCGGCTTCCAGTATCCGACGAATGGGGTGTCCTCGGGCTCGGTATCTTTCTCGGCTTCAATGATGAGAAGACGTTTCAGCAAACCGGCCAGCATGGTGAGGTCGTCATTGTCGATAACCGTGAACCATTCAGATCGATCGGGATGAACTGTCCCGGCATTCACAGACGGTGCCCGTCCGAAGCCATTCCTCTGAACGTCCAGCTCCGGCGTTTGCCGGTCGGCATTCCGATAAGCCATTTTGGACACCGGTGACGTAGCACCGCCAACAAGATGCAACCCGTTCGCTTTCCGGGTGAGACGATCCTGTCCGGTCCGCTTGATACGCTCCTTGTATTTGGAACGGTTCTTGTCGCTCTGCTTGCGCTTACGCATCAAACTCCCCTTCGGTGCGAAGAGTGCCCGTGGGACGAACGGGGCCATTGCAAACGAGACCATTGGATGTGAGCAGGTCCATCACCATCACGCAGGCCGGATCGCCTGCCGCAACATGGCTGGCAAGCAATCGAACGACCGGATCCGGAAGCCGGGTTTTTCGGTGGATGCAGATTGCGCGCACAGCCATTGCCAATGCAATGGCAACCGCCGGATCATTGATTACCGATACACGCTGTTGGACAGGTGGCTCTACAGAGGGCTCCGCGCCAAGCCGGTCAAACCTGTGTTGGCTATCGCGACCGCCGCGGTTCACACGGTCGTAGGAATAGAACTCTTTCATCGTTCCCGGCCCCCTTACGCTGCTGCACGCTGTGCATGAGCGGCGCTCAGGCACAGGCGGGCGTTGGCAAGGCTTTTGGGAAAGCCGATGTCCGGATCGAGGAAATCGCCGGTCGTGTCGCCGCCCGTGTCCGGAAAGCCGAAGCTGTCCATCGGCCTGGCTTCGATCAGAGCCGGATCACGGTCCGCATGGGGTGCCAGAAGATGGCGCACCGTGGCGCACTCGACGGCCAAAGCTTTCGTGAACATCGCCATGACCCGGGGCAGATTGCAGGCAGCGCCAAAATACGCGTCCAGATCCGAGCCATTCATCTTCAGGTCGGCCGCGTAACCGGAGCAGCCGTAGAAATCGATGATCCGCACATCGGACGTCAATGCATCGAAGCCCTGGTTCTGCATCCAGCTGATGACCGACAGGCGCACCTCCCGAAGCTTCTGCTCCAGTACCGCTTTGTGGGCGCTGTCAGAATTGCCCAGACCGCGTTTGCCGTCGAAAACGCCGACCCATTTGGTCTTCGGGCAATAGACGACCAGATCGGCTCGATACCAGCCGTCGATGTCTCCATCCAGGGATACGGCCAGCTTGGCCAGCGTGGTCAACGTCGCGATGTCGGTCGCAGCCACCACCGATTTTGCTGCCTTGAGAATGGGCACCTTCTGCTCGTGCATCACGACCAGCCCGCCGCTCGAAAGCGCGTGCCCCAGAACGGTGGGCAGGTGCATGCCGTGAAAGCGCTGGAACGAGGCGGACACGGACACGAGTGCGCTGTCGCCTCCCAGGATCGGATCGGTCTTGATCGACCCCTTGCGCGTCTTGGCACCGATGCCGGATACGAGCTGCGCAATCTTCCGCTCAAGTTTTGCGGACGCAATCGACGGCGCGTCAGTCTCGTTCTGTTCGCGCAAGGCGAGGGTGGACTGGAAATCGGACGAAGTATGAATGGACATGGATTACCTTTCGGGGTCGAGAGGCAGCATCCGGATATCAGACAGGCGCAGGCACAGACTGTCTGGCACACGCGAACATGGTCCGCGCGACGACAGGAACTCTGGACCGGACAGCAATCGAACTGCGGCACCGCATCAAACGGGCTCATCAAATCTCGATCGACACCACGCACCGGACATCCGGTGCTGCGCTTAGATGATGATGGGGGAGACCGATGGTGCGGAGCACGCGCGAAGCACGTCCGGAACAGTGACCATCCACGACAGGGGATGATCGAAATCGATCTTCGGGGATTCCTTACGGAATTCAACAGGGGTAAAGCTATCCATAGCCTTGATTCCTCTCATACAGGTTCAGGGTCAGGCTTCGGTTGGGTGTTACAAGCACCCGGTCGAGGCCGACTTCGCAGGTTTGCGAAAGCGGACCATAGCATTTCGAGCCGTCATGCCCACAGGTTTGCCAAAACAGCGTTAACATTCTCAAAGGACCGACTGCTCGGAAAATCAGGTGCCGTTCACACTAGGAACGCCACAGGAACTGTCCAAGATCGTTCAATTCGCGCAACCGACTGACGTGAGCCCTAATCTGCACGGGGTCGCCCGATCGGGTGACCCTGAATATCGAGTGTGTTGACCAACGCCCCCGGACCTCCGGTTCCTGCAATAGATAAGACTACCCCCTTATCTAATCTGAGACGAGAAGGCTTCGTCCCTGTATGGAAATACGTTTGAATGAACTACGTCCGACCGTCCGAAGCAGGCACTTGATTGTTCATCCCGATCAATGGGTTTCTGGCTTGCCAGCCGGTCGGAACAGCCGTGTCGCATGAATGAAGTTATACGAGCCCTATATAAGAAGTCTCACGGCCGGGGTTTGGGCTGCCAAACTTGAGGAATAGAATCGCGCAGAACGGCGGATTGGGTGGAAGTTCAGACACGCTCGCAATCGTTCTTATCGTCGCTTCACCAAATCTGCTGCTTCAGTTGTCCACAGATCGCAACTTCACGTTGGTGGCACCCGCGGAGGCACTCCATATATTGCGGATAAAAATAGCCCGGAAAATCAAGTATTTAGCGAAGGAAAATGGCGGACAGGAAGGGATTCGAACCCTCGAGACCCTTTAGGGGCCTACTCCCTTAGCAGGGGAGCGCCTTCGACCACTCGGCCACCTGTCCACCGCCGTGGTTAGGGGAAAGACGGCGGACGATCAAGCAATGCCGCGCGCGTTTTCGCACTCAATGTGGTCGGCCAACCGTTTGCCGCCGTTAAGACCCGATTCTGCACCCGCAAGCACTTTCGCGCCCGACCTTGCGGTGATTCCGACGAGTCGAATGGCTGTTTTAACCACTTGTTCATACTCTCAGGGCGGCTGGCGGCTAAAAACGTGTTGTTTGTGCAACAGCGATTTTGCGAAAGGGGGGTAGGGCCCAGATAAGCCCGATATGCGGATTGCGTTCCGCGGGTCGCCGCGTAGGTTGCGCTCAGGGACAGGGCACCGAGTGTCTGACCTGACACCGGGGCAACCGCCCTCCTTTCGAATGGTTCTACACTGGAGATAAAACCATGAAACTCAAAACCCTTCTTCTGGGCTCCGCCGCTGCAATGATAGCAGTGACCGGCGTCCGCGCTGCAGACGCAGTGATCGTCGAGCCAGAGCCCGTCGAATACGTTCGCGTTTGCGACCTCTACGGCCCAGGCTTCTACTACATCCCGGGCACCGAAACCTGCTTGGATATCGGCGGTTATGTTCGCGTCGATTATACCTACGCTGATCCTGATGTTGGTCAGTCTTCCAGCCGTTGGGATTACCGCGCTCGTGTCGACATCGATGCTCGCAATGAAACCGACTACGGCACACTGCGCTCGCAGATCCGTCTGCAGGCTGACGGTAATGGCGGTTCGAACGTGCAGGGTCTGAACTTCCAGAACTTCGCCACTAGAGGAACCGGTGATGACCGGTTGGGCGATGGCCCGGTTGCTATCGACCGTGCTTTGATCAGCCTCGGTGGTCTCCGTTTCGGTTATTCTGACTCGTTCACCACGACCCACCACGGTTACGGCCTTCCAGTTGAGAAATACGATGGTAACTACGGTTACGATCAGGCATTGTTTCTCGATTACACGTTTGCTGTTGCCGGTTTCTCAATTACTGCAGGTCTTCAGGATAGTGATGGTACGTCGCCTGGCGGTGTAAATACTGTCAACTTCACCACAGGCGCAGTTACCAACGCGCCTAATCCACATGTTAATCTCGACTATTACGTCGGTACCGGTTATTCGACCGATCTGTTTTCGGTTGCTGTTTCTTATATCTACGAAGATGTTGCAGATAACGGCGCCTTGAAAGTTTCCGGTTCGGTTACTCCGTTTGATGGTCTTGCCATCTCTGGATTCTACGTAACGGATAGCCTGGGCGACAGCGGCGGCAACACCCGTTCTGTTGAAGGCGCAGGCGACTATGCTTGGGGCGTTGGTGCTTCTTACCAGTTCATCGATACAATGGCGCTTCGCGGTGGCTATACGGCCCGCGACTCTGAAGACAATGACTACTTCGTTGTTGGCTTGAACTGGACACCGGTTACTGGCCTTGCAGTTCGTCCCGAAGTCCAAATCTTCGAAGATGGTGATGGCCAGGAATACTCCCTGCGCGTTTACCGCACATTCTAATCGGCTAACCCCGATCTGAAACAGAAAGCCCGGTCAGCAATGACCGGGCTTTTTGCGTTTTGTTGCTCGTATTCTGGACAAGTGCTAACGAAAAACGCTGTCGCTAAGAGCCAAACGTCCACCGACACAGGCCGCGCTATCATTCGGAAAGGCGTAATTCCATGATCTCCCTCGTCGAACAGTATATCTGGTTCCTACTTGCCGCCTTCATCATCGGCGCACTCATCGGCTGGATGACGTGCGGACGGCCTTCCACCGGATAGGCTGTTGAGCGATAACGACCGCACCAATCGCCTATTCGTTCGAGGAACAGACCATGTTCGCCATGATTGTGCAGATCGCCCTGCTCATCGCCACCGCATTCATTCTCGGTTGCATCATCGGTTGCGTGGTCCGGCGGATGTTTGCTGCGACACCGGTTGGCAAATCGCAAAGCGAGCGTCCTGCATCGGCGGAATCTCCTGTCGCCAAACCCAAACAGCCGCAATCCGTCCCGCAATCTTCAACCACGCCGCCGGTTGGCAAACCAGCCGCACCGGGCGCGCGTGACAATCTCAAGCGCATCAAGGGCATTGGTTCACAGAACGAAGCGCGGCTGAATGAAATCGGTGTCGTCACATTCCATCAGATTGCGGACTGGTCGAGTGAGGACCAGCGTGCGATGGGCGACATCATGGCTTTCCCCGGCCGCATCGAGCGGGAAGAGTGGGTTATTCAAGCCGCGCAGCTCGCTGATGGTGAAGCGAGCGGCCTATCCCGTCGCGTCGATTCAGGTTCCGTCACCACCAGCATCGGCGTGGCTGTGGAAGTAGGCTTAGGCGCGAAGCCTGACCGGCTGTTGCTCGATGCCCCGCGTGGCGGTCAGCGAGATACGCTGTCGACTATCGGCGGTGTGGGTGGCGTCATCGAAACGAAGATGGCGCGACTTGGTATTTTCCACTTTGACCAGATCGCGGACATGAACAGCGACGAATTGCGCTGGCTCGACACGGCGCTGGGCTTTCCCGGGCGGGCGGAGCGGGAAGGTTGGCAGGATGATGCGCGCATTCTGGCCGAAGGCGGCACGTTGGAGAACGCCAGGAAAGTCGATAAGGGTGAAATTCTGACCAGCCGAAAACCTTGACCACCACCCCGGGCCATCCTCGCGCTTCAACAACACGGTCGATCTTCATCCTTTCCATGAGCACCTGATGCATGTTCTGCTGGTCGTCAACGAACTGAGCTATTTTCAGGCCCACCGCCGTATCCTGATGGAGGATCTGGTGGAGCGGGGCGTCAGGGTGTCCGTGGCGGTCGGTGCATCCACACCGGATGTGCTGCCGGTCAAACCGGCCAATTGGCCTGCAAGTATCGGTTTTCATCCCTACCGGATAGACCGGCACCGGCTGAACATCCCCCTCGACGTGCAAATTATCCGCCATATCCGTAGGGTGTGCGGGGATATCGCGCCCGATGTCGTCCACGCCATCACGATCAAACCGGTGCTGTTCTGTGCTCTAGCATTAGCGTTTTGGTCGAGTGCCGCGAGACCGGCGGTCGTGTTGACATTGCCCGGCCTCGGCAAAATTTTCGAGCCGGCACAAGGCGCTTCGAAACGTATTCGACAGGAACTTGTCACGCGCGCACTTAAAATTGCGGCAGCCCGCACTCGCGCGGTTGTGACCACCGAAAACCCGCAAGACCGCGACCGGCTGGTGACTTTGGGCATCGTGCTGCAGAAACGGGCCATTGCCGTTGCAGGAGCGGGTCTCGACCTAGAGGTGTTTCATGGCAAGAAGCGGCCCAAAACGACTGGTCCGCTGCGCGTTCTCATGGCGTCGCGTTTGATCGAAACCAAAGGCGTCGGGATTTACCTCGAAGCGGCCAAACGCCTGTCCCAAGCCGATATCCCCATGCAGTTCGCATTGGCTGGACCGATCGACCGCACCGATGCGGACGTGATCGACGAGCGGGTGCTGGAAACGGCCCGCGCCGAGGGGACGATGACCTATCTCGGCTCCGTAGATCCCGATGACATGGCCAAAACCCTGCGCGCATACGACATCGTCTGCCTGCCCACATTGCTACGCGAAGGTTTTCCCCGCGCATTACTGGAGGCTGTTGCCTGCGGCTGTATTCCCGTCGCCAGCGACCAGCCTGCAATCCGGCAGCTGGTGGTGGATGGCGAAACCGGTCTGCTGCTCGACCCGGTCGACGCGGACGCACTGGAAACGGCCTTTAGGCGGCTTGCGGGGAGTGCGGACTTGCGGGCAAGGCTGCAGAGAAATGCCACCGCCCACCTGCACACCATGGCTATCGGGCGTCAGGACGTTTGCGATACGTTTCTCGCAGCCTATGACCTGGCTGGACTGAATGCGGCGGACGAACAAACAGCATGAACCACCATCTCGTTCACAGGATCGGCCGCGATACGGTGATGCTGTCTCTGTTGATCCTGTATCCAGTCATACAGGTGGCGGCCACACGGTCGTTGCCAATAGCGATCCTCATCTGCCTGTCGCTGCTGCTGCTAACCACCCTGTTCGGCGAAACGCGCGAGTGGCGGAATGTGGTCGATTTCCGCGGCTATTCCCGACCTGCCAAGGTCTGTGCCGCCTTCACTACGGCGATGGCGGGCTATATCTTACTGACATGGTTCTGGGCCCCCGATGCCGACGATGCGGTTCGGGAAGCGGCCATGCTGTTGTCGATAATCGTCGTGCCGCCCACCCTCGTCTATGCACTTCGGCGCACGATCACGGTGGACGCACCGGTGGCAGCCGCCATTGGCATCGTGCTGGGCGCGGTCTTCATCATGGCCGAGTTGTTGGGGGTCACATCGTTTCTACACCTGTTGTCCGAACGGGCGGAACTCTACGATCTTAACCGCTCGACGAGCTGGCTGGCGCTCTGTCTGGGGCCGGTGGTTTGCTATGGTGTTTGCCAGCAGGCAGGGCGGGGGTGGGTGGTTCTGGCAGTGTTGACCGGCCTCGGGGCGATCTTTCTGGCGCAGGGGCAATCGGCGCAACTGGCATGTATCGCCGGTGCCATTGCCGCCGGGCTGGTTTACTGGAAGCGATGGATGGCCGTCGTGTTGCTGGCAGGATGTGCCGTTGCATTTTTCATTGCGCCCTATCTACTGGACTTTGTGCCACCGGCTGCTGAAATACCGAAGGGCGGCATGGCCGATGCCGCCCATATCCACCACCGTCTTGCCACGTGGAAAGCCTACGCCGAAGCGTTGGAAACCGTGCCTTGGTATGGCTTGGGGGCGAATGCCGATGAGGCTCTCGGTCTCGGACGTTCGCTGGTAACCGAGGCGATGAAATCCGGCGGCTACGACCCGTTCGTTCGCTCACCGCACACGCTGCTGCTCGAATGGCAGGTCAATTTTTCCATTGTCGGCGTACTGCTTTTGGGCGGCGCGATCGTGTCGGCGGGTTTTGCTTTTCTCGCGTTGTCTCGGGTGCAGGCCATTGCTTTCACCTACGTTTTCATTGCCGCATTCACCGCTGCTTCCACCGCGACGGAGTTCTTTCAAGGCTGGTGGATAGCGACGATCATTGTCGCTTTCACCCTGGCCGCACTGGTCGGCAAACCGGCACTTAAACCCGGATATGAAACCGCCGAAGACATGCCTGTTGCAGCGACTGAAAACCGTGCCTAGAGTGCAGGCATGACTATGAAGCGCCCCATCGAACTCGGCCTGGCCATCGCTCTATCGCTCCTTACGAGCGGCCGTCGGTTCGCGCGCATCTAGGAGGCGCCGGCGGTCGCAAAAGTTGGTCGAAAGAGCAACGCTCCAGCCTCCCGCGCTCCGTTTTCGATGTTTTTACGCAGGGCCAAGCCCTCGCTGTTTCAAGGAGCCGCTCCCATGATGATGGAAGCCAGCCAGAAATATTCCGCCTATCCGCAGGTCAATCTGCCAGACCGGACATGGCCGTCCGCCAGAATTGAGAAGGCGCCCCATTGGTGTTCCGTCGATCTGCGCGACGGCAATCAGGCGCTCATCGACCCGATGGGGCATGAACGCAAAGCGCGCATGTTCGCGCTGTTGCTCGATATGCAGTTCCGCGAAATCGAGATCGGGTTTCCCTCCGCCAGCCAGACGGATTTCGACTTCGCCCGCTGGTGTGTGGAAAAGGGCAATGTGCCCGACGCTGTCGACCTTCAGGTGTTGGTCCAGTGCCGCAAGGAACTGATCGAGCGCACCTTCGAAGCGCTGGAAGGGGCAAAGACTCCGATTGTCCATTTCTACAATTCCACCAGCGAACTGCAGCGTCGTGTTGTGTTCCGGCAGGACAGGGCGGGCATCCGGCAGATAGCGGTCGATGCGGCCAGGCTCATCATGGATATGGCTACTGCCACACCGGGCGGGCAGGAGGCTTTCCGCTACCAGTATTCGCCAGAAAGTTTCACCGGCACGGAGATGGATTTCGCGCTGGAGATTTCCAACGCCGTCATAGCCGAAGTGGCACCGACGCCCGAACGCCCGATGATCCTCAACCTGCCATCCACCGTCGAAATGTCGACACCCAACATTTACGCCGACCAGATCGAGTGGATGTGCCGCAACAT
Source organism: uncultured Alphaproteobacteria bacterium (assembly GCA_963841615.1). Classification (GTDB taxonomy): domain Bacteria; phylum Pseudomonadota; class Alphaproteobacteria; order Rhizobiales; family Rhizobiaceae; genus Pseudahrensia. Next base: position 243,177 of record CAWJDI010000006.1, read on the forward strand.
AGACCGCCGTGACAGCGTCATTGTTTCGCTCCATCCCCACAACGACCGGGGCACGGGTATCGCGGCCACGGAATTGGGCCTCATGGCTGGAGCGGACCGCGTCGAAGGCACGCTGTTCGGCAACGGCGAACGCACCGGCAATGTGGATGTGGTGACGCTCGCGCTCAATATGATGACCCAGGGTGTCGACCCGGAACTGGATGTCTCCGACATCGAGCGCATCAAGGGCGTTTACGAATATTGCAACCAACTCAAGATCGCCGAGCGCCACCCCTATGTGGGCGAACTGGTTTACACCGCCTTTTCCGGTTCCCATCAGGATGCGATCAACAAGGGCATGAAAGCCTACGAGCAGACCAATGGCACGAAATGGGAGGTGCCCTATCTGCCCATCGACCCGCAGGATGTAGGGCGCAGCTACGAGGCGATCATCCGCATCAACTCCCAGTCCGGCAAGGGCGGCGTCGCTTATGTGATGGAAGCCGATTACGGGCTGAAACTGCCGCGCAATCTGCAGGTGGAAATGCGTAACGAGGTGCAGCGCATCACCGACGAAGAGGAGCGCGAGCTTCCCGCAGCCGATATCCACGCCCGCTTTATGGCGCGGTATGTGGAGCAGGCCGATGCGCCGCTGACCTATATCGATCACGCCACGCTGACGGACGGCGAATCCCGCAGCCGTCGCCGTATCGAGCTGACCATTCTGCACAATGGTGAGGAGAAAGTGCTGAAAGGTGTCGGCAACGGCCCTGTCGATGCAGGCCTGAATGCGCTCAACACTGCCTTTGGTCTCGACATTGTGGTGAATGATTACTCCGAACACTCGCTCCAGCATGGAAGCGATGCAACGGCCATCGCCTATATGGAAGTGTCCAGCGTCACGCTTGGTAAGACGTGGTTCGGTGCGGGCATCAACGCCAATATCGTGGCGGCATCGCTCGAAGGTGTCGTGTCAGCGGTCAACAGGGCATTGACGAAGGATGTCTGATCTTCCAGCCGTCGAAACCACAGGGAGCGGAGGAACCGCCGTACTCTTGCACGGTTTTGGCGGCTATTCCGGCCAATGGGCGCAGGTTCAAAGTCTTCTTACCAGCCCCTCCATCGCCTTCGACCTACCCGGGCATGGTAAGGCGATGGATTGGGCGGGCGACCACGGCACGATCGGCACACGCGATGCGGTGATTGCCGAGATCGAACAGCGCAACCTGCCGAAAGTGCATCTCGTCGGTCATTCCCGCGGCGGTGCCATCGCCATTCTCGTCGCCCTGAAATGCGCCGACAGGATCGGGTCTCTCACCCTCGTCGCCCCCGGCGGATGCGGGCCCGAAATCGCGGGCGACGACCTCAAGGCCCATGCCACAGCGCGCACACGGGATGAAATTATCGCTGCGTTGACAAGCCTTTACGCCCCGGATGCGGTTCCAGTCGATGTCATCGAACAACTCGTTGAACAGCGCAAGGGCCCGAAAGCCGGCGCCGTTTTGCTTGCGCTGGTGCCGAGCCTGATGCGCGACGGCAAGCAGGGGATGCTCGACCTGTCGCGGTTGAACGATGCGGCTTTCCCGATCCATGTTTTATGGGGCACGCAGGACGCCGTTCTGCCTTTCCGCCAAGCAGAAAACTTCCGCACTATCGCCAAGGTGGAGCTGATTGAGGGCGCCGGGCACATGCTGCCGGAGTTCCACGCAAGCGTTATCGCTGCCTCCGTCAACCATCATTCCGCTTAGGGCTGGCCGGTGGTGCCAGGCGGGGCTTAGACTGCGCACAAACCTTCCCACGGAACCCCGATCGTGAGTGACCAAAAGATCCCCGAAACGGAAACCACCCTGTCCGACCCCGAACGCGTTCGCACCCTGCGCGCGGCCCTGACGGTCGTTCGCACCCGCGAGGCGGACCAAGACGACGTCGCGGACGAATTGAGGGAAGCGGAGCGTAACCGGCTGGAACTGCTGGCCGAAAAGGTTCGCCCGTTGCTCGATGAGGTCGACCCGCGCGACGAGCGCTTCGACCTCGTGCTGGCCACCGGTTCGCGCCCACGCCTGTGGATAGACATGACGTCCTTTGTCGCCATGGGACCGGACCGGGACGGCACTCCGAAACGCGGCTACCGACTGCTGCGGGACACACGGTTGGGCCGTGTTGTCGTGGCCGAATCCGTCGATGTCGATGAAGCCGCCGACTCGGTGGCGACCTATATGGCCGAGCGGATCATCGAGCGGGAAAAGATGATGGAAGGCGACTGGCTTGCCGCCAATGCGCTTCCGGCTCCGACTGAACAGGCAAAGGCGACCAAAGCCTCGGCGCTTCCTGTGAAATCCGCAGCCGACCGCAAGCCCAAGCGCCGCCCGCTGCACTGGTTCGTGTCTATCGTGCTTGGCATCCTGGCCGGTATCGGTGTCGCGGCAATCGCGTTTTATTTGGCGGTGGACGGTGCCTTATAGGCCGCGTTCGGCGATCAGTTCGATCGTGTCATAGCCGTGCGGAAAGCCGAATTCCTGCATCGTGCAACGCCAACCCGCACCGTCGCGCTCTATGTCGAACATGTTGTAACGCGCGGCGGGACGCTTGTTCTCGTGGCTTGACGATGCCTTCAGGCGCGGCGCGGCACTGGCCGAAGGCACGCCGATAACGGGCACCGGACCGTCCGGCCCCGCGATGGTCTCATGGCTCACAACATGAGTGTGACCGTGCAGGACGAGGCCCGCTCCCTCCCGCTCGATCATGGCACGAAAACGCTCTGCACCGATCAACCGTTTGTGGCTCGCGGTGGCGTTAGGAAATGGCGGATGGTGGATCATCACGACACAAAACAAGTTATCCTGGCGCGCTTGGCGCAGCAGTTCCGCCGTGTCATGCGCCTGCCGCTTGCGAAAGCTGCCGGTGGCATAAAACGGCATGGTGGCGCGGCCGGAATTGACCCCGATCAGTGCCACATCCCCGCGTTGCCGCATATATGGAAACGGCGTGCCTTCACCCGTCGTGTCGCCACTCAGATACGGTTGCCACGCCTCGATGATCCGGCCCAGCGCGCCGCGTACATAGGTGTCGTGATTGCCGGGAACGACTGAAACATTCCTGGGTTCACCAAGCCGTTCCAGCCACAATCGTGCCAGCCGTATCTCTTCTTTCAACGCCAGATTGATGAGGTCGCCGGTGACCGCAATATGGTCGGGCACCGCTGCCAGCATGTGCTGCACGAGCTGCTCCAGCGCATCCTCGCCCATGCTGCCGGAGCGGTTTCGGTGCCAGTTGAGATAACCTGTGATCCGTTTCGACGCGAGTTCGCTGCGCCGGACGGGCGGGAGCGGACCCAGATGGATATCGGAGATATGGGCGAGACGAAACATTGTGTCTGACTAAGGGTGCATCGCATTTGCCGCAAGGCGGCGATGGACGCCGCGCGCCCGTTCAGCCGAAACGTGCCCGGTCATGGGCTTTCGTGAAGTCGGTTTTCGGCCCGACTGGCACGATGCGCGTCGGGTTGATCGTCTCGTGGCTGGCGTAATAATGCGCCTTGATGTGGTCCATATGGATTGTGTCCGCCACGCCGGGCCACTGGTAAAGCTCGCGGGTGTAGTTCGACAGGATCGGATAGTCGGCGATGCGCTGGCGGTTGCATTTGAAGTGCCCGACATAAACCGGATCGAACCGCACCAGCGTTGTGAAAAGCCGCCAATCGGCTTCGGTAATACGATTACCGACGAGGTAACGCTGGCTCGCCAGCCGCTCCTCCAGCCAGTCCAGCGTGTCGAAAAGCGGGTGGAATGCGCCCTCATATGCTTCCTGCGTGGTCGCAAAGCCGCATTTGTAGACGCCGTTGTTGACCGTGTGATAGACGCGCTCGTTGACCGCGTCGATGCTGTCCCGCAGATTTACCGGATAATGGTCTGTATCGTCATGCGTCAGTGCGGCGAAGGCGCTGTCGAACATGCGGATGATCTCGCTCGATTCGTTGGACACAATCGTCTCGCGCTGCTTGTCCCAAAGGATCGGCACCGTCACGCGGCCCGTGAAATCAGCCTCTGCGGCGGTATAAACCTGATGGGCCCGGCTGAAACCGTGAATCGGATCGGCCGTTTCCGCAGCCCCGCCCTCGCCAAACGTCCAGCCCTCATCACCCATAAAGTGATCGACCACCGATTCCGTAATGATGTCTTCCAGCCCCTTCAATCGGCGGAAGATTGCCGCGCGGTTGGCCCAGGGGCAAGCGTGGGAAATGTAGAGATGATAGCGCCCGGCCTCCGCTGCGAAGCCATCATCGCCAGTGGGTCCGGCGGCTCCATCCGCCGTTACCCAGCTACGGAAACCGGCATCGGACCGCACGAACTTGCCGCCGTTATTTTTCGTGTCGTACCACTGGGCCTTCCAGACCCCATCGACCAACAGACCCATTATGCAGTTCCCGCACTTCTTTGTACCAATCGGTAAAGCATGATGGTGGGCCTGAAAACCCCGCTTAGGTTTTTGTGGACAGAAGTGAGATGGCGGGCTAAAGCGCGCGAACCCGACCAGCTTGGACCGTGATGATGCGGCTTCGACGACGACTGGATTAAGACTTGAACGCAGGGCGCCATGCACCCGGCTGATCTTTTCCGTGCCGTCGAAAGCTATTCCCATGCCATCGAACACATCTGCGCCCGCGAGCGCACTCTCCTCTCTACCCCACGTCACCATCCGGCCCGAACGGCCCGGCGAAGACTATGCCATCTCGAAATTGTGCGCCGCCGTGTTCGGCCCCGGTGCAAATGCCCGCGCCGCCGCTGCTTTACGCGAAGGTGTGCCGCACCGGATCGATCTGTCGTATGTCGCGTTCATCGATTCCTCCATCGTCGGTACCTGCCGTCTTACACCGGTCGTGTGGGCGGGAACGCCGATCCTCATGCTTGGCCCCCTCGGCGTTGCCCGGTCACATGCGGGAATGGGTATCGGGCGCGGTTTGATGCGCGCCTGTGTTCAGGCAGCGGACGACGCGGGCGAGGGTATGATCTTCCTCGTCGGCGACTGGGCCTATTATGGCCCGTTCGGTTTTCATCGGACCAAGCCGGGTCGTATGACGTTGCCGCGCCCTGCCGACGCCGCGCGGGTGCTTTTGCGCGAACGTGTGGACGGTTTGTCCAACGGCTTAGCCGGTGCCGTGGTGCGAGCGTTCTAGCGCCCCTCGCGCGCCCACGTTCCGGCTAACAAGGCCAGCAGGATACCGAGGCCGAGGAAGCCTGCAAACAGCGGCAACCGATCAATGCCGCGCAGCACGGTTGCATCCGTCGTCCGCAAGCCGATCCAGCCGTTGCCGGACGCAGCGCCATTGGCACGCACCGGCACGACGCGGGGCAGGGTGGCGGCTACATCGGTTCGTGCCAAACGGCTGATCGTGCCATTCGTCTGGCCGACGATGTTCTGCAGTGCTGCACCGGTGGAAACCACATCGCGATATTCGCGCGGGTTCGATGGCCCGACGCTAGCCAGCGCAGTCAGATCGCCATTGGCAAAACGATAGAGACCGAGTTGGTCGGTTTCGTATTCCGCCACGAAACGCCCGTCACCGCGCGGTTCGAAATCCATCCGCACAGCCTTGCCATCCGGTCCGACGATATCGAGCGGCCCGGGCGTGTCGCCCATCGTTTGCCGTTGGATCGTCAGGCGGTTGTTATCAGACTCGGCGCGCAAGGCTTCCTCATCCAGTTCCGGCTCCTTCATGAGCCAGTGGCCGAGACGGCGCAGCAGTTGGGTGTGCGGTCCGCCACCCTCGAAGCCACGTGCCCATAGCCAAACATGGTCGGACAGCAACATGGCGATGCGCCCGTCACCGGGCCTGTCCAGCACGAGCAATGGGCGGTCGCCGCCTGCATCCATCACCACATCGCCCCGTTCCGCAACACCGTCGATCAGCCGGAACCAGCGGCTCCAGTCCGGGTCGGCGTTGCTGCCGACATCCGGCAATCCCGGCAAATCACGCGTAACAGGGTGGCGACGTCCGTCGCCTGTCACCTGCGGTTTGAACGGCGCTTCGGAAATCTCGCCGCTCGGCTCGAACGGCAGCACGGGTGCCAGCGGTGTCTGGTGTATGCTGCTCTGGTTGGCATGTTCCGGCCCGGCGGCGATGAGGATGGCCCCGCCATCCGTCAGATAGCGCGCGATATTGTCGAAGTAGAGCAAGGGCAACACACCGCGCCGCTGGTAGCGGTCGAAGATGATGAGGTCAAACTCGTCGATCTTCTCGATGAACAATTCGCGGGTCGGAAACGCGATGAGCGAAAGCTGGTTGATCGGCGTTCCGTCCTGCTTTTCGGGCGGGCGCAAAATGGTGAAATGGACCAGATCGACCGAAGCGTCGGACTTCAAGAGGTTGCGCCATGTGCGTTCGCCCGCATGGGGTTCGCCGGACACGAGCAGCACACGCAGATTTTCGCGGATACCGTCGAGAATGGTGAAGGCCTGATTGTTGACCGGCGTAATCTCGCCACTCACCACGTCGGCCCGCAGTTCGATGACGTTCTTGCCACCGTGGGGCACGTCGAAATAGAAACTGGCTTCTTCGCCCGGCAACACCTGTTCGACGGAGGTGAGTTCCCCGTCGATATAGGCGCGCACTTCGATAAGGCCGTCATTATCGATATTCGTTTCCAGTACGCGGAAAACGACCTCCTGCGTTTCGCCCACGATGCCGAAGCGGGGCGCGCGGATGATCTCCAGCCGCCGGTCCGCATCGCCCTCGCTACCGGTCAGCAGCGTGTGGATGGGCGCGTCGAAACCCAGTTCTTCAATAGTTTCGGGCGCGTCGTGAACCTGTCCGTCAGTGATGAAGATAGCACCGCCAAGCTGGTCCGGCGGCACATCCTGCACCCCTTCGCGCAGGGCGGAGAAGAGCGTGGTCGAGGCATCGCCGGTTTCCGCGCCACCGTTGCGGGCGGTTATCTGGCGCAGTTCGAAATTTGGAAACGCCTCAATGAGATTGGATAAGGCCGCACGCGCCGCTTCACCCTGCGGACCGCGTTCGTCCAGCCGCGCGCTTTCCGTCTCATCCGTCACAACGGCGACAATTGTTTTCAGCGGCTCCCGGTCCTCGCGGCTCACAGCGGGATTCATCAAAGCCAGTGCCAAAGCCAGCCATGCACCCGCGCGCAACCATGAGCCGCGCACGCTTCGGGCGATACCGTATAGGACGAGCAAGCCCGCCAGAACGGCCAGCACAGCAATCACCGGCCACGGCAGCAGCGGCTCGAAACTGATCGACAGGTCCATCATTGGCCCAGCCTTTCCAGCAGGGCCGGCACATGGACCTGATCGGATTTATAGTTTCCGGTCAGCATATACATGACGATATTGACGCCCGCCCGGTAGGCATAGATGCGCTGGGTCGGCTCGTTCGGCACCACAGGCAGGCTGAACGACCCATCGCTTTCCACCGCCCAGGCACCGGCAAAATCGTTCGACGTGATCATGATGGCGGAAACCCCGTCGCCGGTTCGGGCCGGCCTGTCCGTCTCGTCCTCTTCCGGGCTCGCCTCCACCCAGAGGTTGCCGTTGAGGTAGCGGCCGGGAAATACGTCGAGCAGGTAGAAGGCGCGGGTTAGGACGTGATTATCTGGCACGGGTTCCAGCGGCGGGATATCGAGATTAGACAGGATTTCCCGCAGTTTCTGCGTTGCCCCACTCACCGTAACACCGCCGAAACCGCCAGTCAGCTGGTCGCGCGTGTCGAACAGCACCGTGCCGCCGCCCTTCATAAACGCGTCCACCCGCGCCATGCTCGCCTCGTTCGGAACAGGGCTTTCATCGTCCAGCGGCCAGTAAAGTATGGGGAAGAAGGCCAATTCATCGGTCGCGATATCGACGCCCACCGGTGGCCCGGGCTCCAGCGACGTGCGGGAACCGATGAACCGCGTCAGTCCCTCCAGCCCCTTGCGGCTGAGCGTGTCGAGGCGGTCCACGCCGGTTTCTACATAGGCGAGACGGGTTCGCAGCGTGTAATCGAGGTCTGTGTCCGCCTGTGCCCGCGCATCGGCAACAGGCATGGCAAAGATCGCCAGAACCACCGCCGCCGCGCTGGCGGCTCGTCGTCTGAAGCGCAACGCTCCGGCCATCCACAAGACGGCGAGGCAATCAAGCGCGAGCAGGAACAGCGCCAGACCGAGCAGCCACGGTTTGAAAGGCAGCGGGTCTCCGGTTGTCAGCGAAGAGACGGAAACCGTACCGGACAGGCCGCTGGCATCGAAGGGCCGCAAATCCGTTTCCGTGTTCTGAATGAGGTTGAGCGCCACGAACGCATCGCTGGTGCCGTAGAGGCCGGGCGGGTTGTCCAGCGTGGCGGGCAGGATGCGGTTGGGCGGGAAGCTGGCCGGGCGTACATTGGCGGGGGGACCGGTCAGGCGGCCCTCGCCGTCGAGCGTCCGCAATGGCGGCAATACGGTCGCAGCGTCCGTGACCGCCCCGCCCTCACTCGCGCGCTCCGAAGCCATCGACCCGTTGGACACGGCGACAACCCGACGCAGCATGTCCACGAATGCGCCGGAAAGAGGCAGGTTCGACCAGCTGGCATCGGCCGTAACGTGGAACAGGACGATCCAGCCCGCGCCCATCCGCGATGCGGTCACGAGCGGTGTGCCGTCTTCCAGGCTCGCCCAAGTCTTGCCCGGCAATTCCGCGTCGGGTTCGGCCAGTACCTGCCGAGTTACGGTTACGTCTTCGGGCACGGGCAGGCCCGCGAATGGAGACCCATCCTCGAAACGGGCAAGCGCCTGAGGCGTGCCCCATGTCAACGTGCCTCCGAGGCTTCGCCCGCCGCTCCGCAGCATGACGGGCACGAGCGAGCCGCCTGTCGTATCGAGGTCTTCCGCCCCCGCCAACCGTGGTCCAGCGAAACGCACGAGCATCCCGCCCCGGTCAATCCATTCCGAAACCGCCGTTTCCGCCTCGCCGGGCAGTGTGCCGATATCGGCCAGCACCATCGTCGAGGTATTCTGCTCGACCAACTCGTTGACCGCTTCGATAATGTTGGTGCTGGACGCCTCCCGCACTTGTGCAAAAGGCGCGAGTGCGCGGTCGATATAATAGAGCGGCGATAGTAGCGGCTGCGCGCGGTCGGCATTCCCGCCTGCAATCAAGCCCACCAGCCGACGGCGAAACCGTTCGTCCAGCAGTTGAACGGCGGCGGCGTGGCCGGCATTGTCGATCTCCGCCCGCGCCACATCGTTCCGCAGTTCGACTGGCAAGGCGAATGCGACATTCGTGTTCAAGTCGTCGTCAAGAAAGGCGAACGGCTCGGACGCCAGCGACCGGCCCTGCGTGTCGTAGAGCGAGACCGTGCCCGCCGACGCGCCGTTCAAGCCGACCCGCTGCAGGTCCACCACCATCGTGTCCGGCTCATTAATAACGCGTGTGACGGTGGATGGCGTAGCGTCATCTTGCAAAATCAACGTGGACCCGACATTTTCGAGCGCCGCGTTCATAACGTCCATGTCCGCCGGTTCCACATCCGGCGTTAGCCATATGACCGAACCCGGTGCGTCGCGCGCGATGCGGTCGGCCAGATTGGCGTAGGTGAAATTGACCGGCTGAGGCTCGGCCCCGCGCAGTCGATCGAGAACGTCGCTCGCCGGTCCGGTCGGCGGGCTTTTGCCATCTTCGCTGGCGAGCAGCAGCGAAACCGGCCGGTCGGTGGCGGCGGCTTCCTCGATCAGCGCTTCGGTGGCTGCAATGCGTGCGTTCCAGCCTGGCGCGCTCGTCCAGCCATCGTCCAACACGATTGCGACGGTTCCCTCACCCGTCAGCTTCTTGTCCGGCGCGTTCCATACAGGTTCCGACAGCGCGAAGATGACCAACGCTGCCATCAACAGCCGCAGCAGTGTCAGCCACCACGGGCTTTGCGCCGGTGTTTCCTCGCGTGGGTCGAGTTCCTGCAAGATGCGCGTTGGTGGAAAGACTTCGCGTTGCGGCCGCGGCGGGGTCAGCCGCAACAGGTACCAGATCAGCGGTAGCGTAATGAGCGCACCGAGAATGAGCGGGGCTGCAAAGGTGATGCCGAACAGTGTCATGCGGCACCCGATAGGCGGGTGTGAACGGCTACCAAGGCGGTGGACGCCAGCGCATCCGTATTGTGCGGTACATAGAGCCAGCCGATGCGGCGGCAATGGGCGGCCAGCACGTCCTGTCGTGCGGCGAAGGCGGTGCGGTAATCGTCTCCCACCGTTTCAGCCCGCCCAAAAGTGAGTTTTGCACCGCTTTCGGGGTCGGAAAATTCCGTGCGGCCCGAGAACGGAAACGAGTGTTCTGCCGGATCGGTAATATGAACCAAAGTGCCGCGCACACCGCGCCGCGCCACTTCGTCAATGCGGGCAACGACACTGTCCATCGTTTCGAGAAAGTCGGAAATTACGATCAGATCGCTGCGCCCGCCGACGCCCCGCGTATCGGGAAACGCGCTTTCCGCAACCGGTGAAACGACCATTTCCTGCGCGATGCGTTCGGCGGCGTTGCGGGCGGATATGGCGCGCGTCAGCCCCGGCCAACCGACGCGCTCACCGCTGCGGGCCAACAATTCGGCCAAAGCCAGCGCCAGTACGAGCGCGCGGGATTGTTTGGAAACCTCAGCGCCATTCGACTTGTAGAGCATCGACGCCGAATTGTCGGCCCAGACCCAGGCAGTGTGCGCCGCTTCCCATTCCTGGTCCCGCACGGTCACAGAATCATCCCGCGCCGAACGCCGCCAGTCGATCCGTGTCATGCTTTCGCCAGTGTCGTAGGGCCGAAACTGCCAGAAAGTATCGCCAGGACCGCGCCTGCGCCGCCCGTGCCAGCCTGTCACGACCGTGTTGGCGATGCGCTGCGCTTCCACCAGCAGGTCCGGCACCAATGCGGCCCGTTGGCGGGCGCGGGCAAGTGCGTCCCGCGAACCGACGGGCGGCAGGCTTTCGCCGATAGCCGAGGTGGTTCCTAATGCCATACGTCCGCCGTCAGCCGATCTTCTTGGCTAGATCGGCGATCACGGTCTGCACCGTCATACCCTCAGCTCGCGCTGCGAAATTGAGCGCCATTCGGTGCTGTAGGACGGGTTCGGCCAGCGCCAGAACATCGTCCACGCTCGGTGCCAGACGTCCATCGAGCAGCGCGCGGGCACGGGTGCAGAGCATGAGCGACTGGCTGGCACGGGGGCCGGGGCCCCACGCGATATGCCGCGTCGGGCCATCAACGTCGCCCTCGCCGGGCCGTGCCGAGCGCACCAGCGTCAGAATGGCTTCCACCACACTGTCGCCAACCGGCATACGGCGCACGAGTTCCTGCACAGACTGCAAATCTTGCGTCGTCATGGCGGCCTGCGCCTTCGCTTCGCGCGTACCCGTCGTTTCCAGCAGGATGCGCCGCTCGGAATCAAGGTCGGGATAGCGCACGTCGATCTGCATTAGAAAGCGGTCCAGCTGCGCTTCCGGCAACGGGTAGGTGCCCTCCTGCTCCAACGGGTTCTGCGTGGCGAGCACGTGGAAAGGCGCGGGCAGGTCGTGGCGTTCGCCGGCAATCGTCACATGATATTCCTGCATCGATTGCAGCAGCGCCGACTGGGTGCGTGGCGAGGCGCGGTTGATCTCGTCCGCCATGAGGAGCTGGGTGAAGATAGGCCCCTTCACAAAGCGGAACGACCGCGCGCCCGCCGCATCCTGATCGAGAATTTCGGACCCCAGAATATCGGACGGCATCAGGTCCGGCGTGAACTGAACCCGGTTGGCATCCAAACCCAGCACCGTGCCGAGCGTTTCCACCAGCTTAGTCTTGGCAAGGCCGGGCACGCCGACCAGCAATGCGTGGCCGCCAGCGAGCAATGTTATGAGCGTGTTGTCCACCACATCCTGTTGGCCAAAGATGACAGCACCGATGCCTTGCTTGGCCTTGGCGACCGTTTCCATTGCCGCTTCGGCTTGCGCGATGAGCGCTGTATCGTCTGTTTCTGGAACGGGGGGCTTGCTCATGTCGTTCATCGGAAAGTGTGCCTCGGTGCGCGTCATGTCAGCTTGTCACGTCCCGCCGTGCCGGACTAGTTACAAGCGTGTGACTCATTCGCTCCGGCATGGCGCGCGTTTGCGCCGGTATTGCGGCATCGACAGACAGGAGTTGCGGAAGGGTGCGACTGATATGACGAATGAAAGCGAAAGTAGAACCGGGGCTCTGGAAGCCCTTGTTGCCCGTGCGGGCCATGAAGGCGAAGGACTGCCGCCGGTCCATCTGTGGGAACCGGAGCATTGCAACGACCTCGACATCGTCATCAAGCGGGATGGTACGTGGTTTTACGACAATTCTCCCATCGGGCGGGAACGGCTCGTGCGCCTGTTCTCCACCGTGCTTCGCAAGGACGAGGATGGCCGTACCTATCTCGTCACTCCCGTGGAGAAAGTCGGCATCACCGTCGAGGATGCGCCCTTTGTGGCCGTGGAAATGAACGCCGAAGGCGAGGGCGACAAACAGGTGCTGACCTTCCGCACCAATGTGGGAGACACGGTCGAGGCCGGTCCCGACACCCCGTTGCGGTTCGATGTTGAAGGCAATGAATCGAACGGTGGCGAACAGCTGAAACCCTACGTGCTGGTGCGCGGGCGGCTGGAGGCGCTACTTGCCCGCTCGGTCATGTATGAACTCGTGGAGTATGGCGAGGAGATCGAGGTGGATGGCGAAGCGATGTTCGCCCTGCGCTCCAACGGTGCAGTCTTCCCGGTCATGCCAGCCGCGCGGTTGGCCGAACTCGCCCGCCGCAGCGACTGAACGCTTCGTGCTCGACACTCCCGATATTTACGCACTGCCCGCATTCACCGAGAGAGTGCGACAGCGCTTCGAGGCGCGCGCCGACGTCATGGCCGCAGTCGCGGGCGACCACGCCCTGAACCCGGACTATGACCCCGCCGACCGCCCAAACGGCTATAAGGATGCTGCCATCCTGTTCGCGGTTGCGGATATCGACGGCACCGCCAGCGTCTTGCTGACCCGCCGCACCGCGCACCTGTCCAGCCATTCCGGCCAGATCGCCTTTCCCGGTGGCAAGATCGACGAGGGCGAGACGGGCTTGCAGGCTGCTTTGCGTGAGGCGGAAGAGGAGGTTGGGTTGCAGGCTGACGACATGGAAGTCCTCGGTGAGTTCGGCACCTACTATTCCGGCTCCGGCTACGCTATCGCGCCGGTCGTGGCCGTGTTGGGCGAGGAGCCGACATTGGCGTGTAACCCGGACGAGGTGGCCGACGCATTTTGGGTGCCGCTGTCGTTTCTGATGGACCAGCGCAGCCACGAAATCGAAAGCCTGCACTTCAAGGGCAATGAACGTTTCTTCTACGTCATGCCGTATAACGATAATGGAACGCCCCGCCGCATCTGGGGCGTGACGGCGGGGATGATCCGCATGGTGCAGGAACGGCTATACGGGACCGCACGATGAGGATCGACGGCAGCTGGCTCATCGAACCGGCACTACAAAACGTGCTGGCGCTGCTGTCGACGGAAGCATCGCCGGCCCGGGTCAACGGTGGCGCCGTCCGCAATGCGCTTCTGAAAGAGCCGGTCGCGGATGTGGATATTTCCACGGTGCTTCTGCCACGCGATGTGATCGCTACTGTAGAAAAAGCCGGTCACAAAGCGGTCCCAACAGGCATCGACCACGGCACGGTAACCGTCATCGTGGATGGCCATGCCTTTGAGGTCACGACCCTGCGCCGCGATGTGGCGACCGATGGCCGCCGCGCGGTCGTCGCCTACACCACTGATTGGCGCGAGGATGCATTGCGCCGCGATCTTACGATGAACGCGCTTTATTGCGATGCGGACGGAACGGTCTTCGACCCGCTCGATGGTCTGCCGGACCTCGAAAGCCGCACCGTGCGTTTCATTGAGGATGCTGAAACGCGGATCAACGAGGATTATCTCCGTATCCTGCGCTTCTTTCGCTTCTTCGCCTGGTATGGCCGCCACCGCCCGGACGCGGCGGGGCTAAAAGCGTGTGCCAAATTGAAGGACGGCATCGACATGCTGTCGGTCGAGCGCATCTGGCACGAGTTCTCAAAACTGCTCGCCGCACCGGACCCCACCCGCGCCGTGTTGTGGATGCGCACGACCGGCGTGATGGCAAAAGTGCTGCCGGAAGGGGACCGCTGGGGCATCGATTCCCTTGCGCCCTTTGTCGAACTGGAACATGCCGAAGGCTGGGAGCCGGATGCTGTGCTGCGGATGATGGCCATTCTGCCGCCGGATGTGGAGCGCATGAAAGCGCTGGCCCTCCGCCTGAAACTGCCCAATACCGTCCGCGACCGCCTCACCGCATGGGCGAATGCCACCGTGCCGCGGACTGGTCAGAGCGACGATGAACTGGCAAAAACACTCTACCGAGCGGACCTGTCCGCGCTGGCTGACCGCACCAAACTGGCCATGATCGACAAGGCGACCCGCCACGAACTCCGCGTCCTGCTTGGCCGTATCGAAAGCTACGAACGGCCCACATTTCCGCTACGCGGCGGCGACCTCATCGAAGCTGGCATGAAGCCCGGCCCCGCCGTTTCAGAACGCCTGAAAGCTCTCGAAACCCGCTGGATCGAAGGCGGCTTTGCGCTGGACCGCGCTGATCTGCTGGCCGACTAGGGAAACTTCACCGTTGGAGGCATGGAACTGAGGATCGAATTGACGTTTCCACCGGTCTTCAGCCCGAAGATCGTGCCACGGTCCTGCAACAGGTTGAACTCCACATAGCGCCCGCGCCGCACAAGCTGTTCGTCCCGCTGCGCTTCGGTCCACGGCGTTTCCATGTTGCGGGCCACGAGCTTTGGATAAATGTCCGCGAACTCCCGCCCGATGTCCTGAATGAACGCGAAGTCCGCATCCCACCCACCTTCTTCCGGGCTGGAATGCACGTAGTCGCAGAAAATGCCGCCCACGCCGCGCGGTTCGTCCCGGTGGGCAAGGTGGAAATAGGCGTCGCACCAAGCCTTGAACTCGTCGTAGTCCGCAATCGCATGGCCGTCGCAGGCGGCTTTCATCGCGGCGTGGAAATCAACCGTATCCGGGTCCGTTTGAGTCCGGCGCGCATCGAGAACGGGCGTCAGGTCTCCCCCGCCGCCGAACCATTGCCGCGACGTCACGACCATACGCGTGTTCATATGAACGGCGGGCACATGCGGGTTCCACGGATGGGCGATGAGGGAGACGCCGGACGCCCAAAAGCGCGGGTCTTCGGCACCGCCCGGCATTTGCTTGCGGAACTCTTCGGAAAACTCGCCATAGACGGTCGAGCAATGCACGCCGACCTTCTCGAATACGCGCCCGCGCATCATCGACATGACGCCGCCGCCGCCCTCGCCGTTTTGGCGCTGCCAGGGCGTGCGGACGAACCGGCCTGATTCCATTTCCGAATTGGGCCCGACCACCGCATCCTCCAACGCCTCGAACCGCGCGCACAAATCGTCGCGCAAGGCTTCGAACCATATGCGGGCGGTCTCCTTCTTGCCTTCGATATCGTCGGGAAGCCCGGCGGGCAGGGCGTGGCGGTCGCGCATGGACAAACTCGTTTGCATGGGGATGGCGGTGTCTTATTGAACCGTTAAAAACACGACGCAACCGATGGACGCCATGATTGAGATCAGGATTGCCGAAACTGCGGAAGACATCGCGCAATGCCTTGCTGTTCGCCATGCCGTGTTCGTGCGCGAGCAACAGGTGCCGGAGGAACTGGAGCGGGATGAATACGACACCAGCGGTGCTACACACTTCCTCGCACTCGCAAATGGTGTAGCCACCGGGACAGGGCGGGTGCGGTTGCTTGGCGAAGGCGCTGATTGCAAAGCGAAAATCCAGCGCGTGGCCGTGTTGCGCGAAGCCCGTGGCACCGGCCTCGGCGTCGCGTTGATGAATGCCATGCGCCGTCACATCGAAGCAGAAAAGCTGGCCACCACCATAACCCTCGGCGCGCAAACCCGCGCCACCGGCTTCTACGAACGCCTCGGCTACCGCCCTTACGGCGACATTTTCGACGATGCAGGCATTCCGCACATCGAGATGCGGCTGAACCTCACCTAGCTGGACGCTGCTGAAGATCGGGTGTATTGCCGGTCCCATCGCAGTCGAAAACGGGAGAGCGCACTGACCATGTTTATATGCCCGCCTCCCCGTATGGCCGTTCCGGACCCTGATCGGGACCACCGAACAGCTTGACCGGCAACCGCTCGTGACCTCGCCAGCCGTTGCCTAAACCGCGCTTTCCAAAAGCGCGTTCCGACCTTCGACTGGACACAAGCCATGACCGACCCTTCATCCGCCAAACTGCGTATGCCCGCTTTTCTCGACCGTATCTTTTCCCGGTTCGAAAACCTCACCACCGCCTTTCCCGATGCCGAGCCCGAACAGCCGCCCAACACGCTGCTCGCTTTCTGCTGGCATTATGCCAAGCCGTTCTGGCCCGTTCTGGCCTGTGTCGTCACTCTGTCAGCTGTCACGGCGCTGCTTGAAGTTATGCTGTTCGGCTTCGTCGGCAATGTGGTGGACTGGCTGGCCAACGCCGACCGCGAGACGTTCCTGCAAAATGAGGGCACGACGCTATTCCTTATGGGCGCGGTCATGCTGGTTGTGCTGCCGTTGGTGCATCTGCTGTGGTCACTGCTGTTTCACCAGTCGGTGCTGGGTAACTTTCCCATGGCGATACGCTGGCAGGCGCACCGCTATATGCTCGGGCAGTCGATGGGTTTCTATCAGGACGAGTATGCCGGGCGGGTGGCGACAAAGGTGATGCAGACGGCTCTGGGTGTGCGCGAAAGCGTGACCAAGGTACTGGATATCGCCGTCTATGTTGTCGTCTATTTCATCGGTTCGCTGATACTGGTCGCCAGTTTCGACCTGGTGCTGATGCTGCCGTTTCTCGCATGGCTCGTCATTTATTCCGCGACGCTGGCCTATTTTCTGCCGCGCATGAAGGAAATCTCGAAGCGGCAGGCCGATGCCCGATCGTTGATGACGGGGCGCGTGGTGGATAGCTACACTAACATCGCAACGGTCAAACTGTTCGCCCATGCGGGCCGCGAAACCGCCTATGCCCGCGAAAGTATGGATGAATTTTTGCAGACCGTGTATCCGCAGATGCGGCTTGCGACCGGCCTCAATTCCATCATCGATACCATCAACAATCTGCTCCTCTTCGCGGTCGGGTTCATTGCGATCGCCCAGTGGCTCGATGGTTCATCGACCGTAGCTGCCGTCGCAGTTGCTGCTGCCGTTACGACCCGCCTGTCGGGAATGTCCCATTGGGTGATGTGGGAATTGTCCGGCCTGTTCGAGAACATCGGGATGGCCATCGACGGCATGAACACCTTGTCGAAACCCCGCGACGTGTTGAACGCCCCTGACGCCAAGGCACTGACTGTCAGTGAAGGCTGCGTGGATTTTCAGGGCGTTACCTTCGAGTACGACAAGCATGGTCGTGTCATCACCGACATGAATCTCGCCATTGCTCCGGGTGAGAAGATCGGCCTCATCGGCCGCTCCGGCGCGGGCAAGACGACCATGATGAATGTGCTTCTGCGCCTTTACGACATCAACAAGGGCAAGGTGCTGATAGACGGGCAGGACATCGCGCAGGTGACGCAGGAAAGCCTGCGCGCCAACATCGCCGTAGTGACGCAGGACACATCCTTGCTGCACCGCACAGTGCGCGAAAACATCGCCTATGGACGGCTGGACGCGACCAACGAGCAAATCGAAGCGGCGGCGCGTAAGGCGAACGCCCATGATTTCATTATGGACCTGCAGGACAACGAAGGCCGCAGAGGCTACGACGCGCAGGTTGGCGAACGGGGCGTGAAACTTTCCGGTGGTCAGCGCCAGCGTGTCGCGATCGCTCGCGTGTTCCTGAAGGACGCGCCCATTCTCGTGCTGGACGAAGCCACTTCGGCGCTGGATTCGGAGGTCGAAGCCGTCATTCAAGAACAGCTTTTCGCGTTGATGGAAGGCAAAACCGTGCTTGCCATCGCCCACCGCCTGTCCACGATAGCCGACATGGACCGGCTGATCGTGCTCGACCGAGGCCGCATCGTGGAGCAGGGGACCCACGACGAGTTGAAGGATTCGGGCGGTCTCTATGCCAGCCTTTGGGCACGTCAGTCCGGTGGGTTTCTACTGACGCAAGAAGCGGAGGCGGCGGAGTGAGGGCTTCGCAGCACACCTGAAACTTGGAACGTTTTCTGCGCCTGTTCGAGGGCATCGCCCGCCCGTTCGACCATGTCGACCCCGGCCCGCCACCCAATTCCGGCTTCGGGTTTATCTTCCATTACGCGCGGCTGACGCGGTGGCCGTTTGCCGCGATGCTGGGCGTGGGCTTCCTGCAAGCTCTTGTCGAAGCCGCGCTATTTATATTCGTCGGTATCATCGTCGACCTGATGGCCGGTTCGTCGCGCGATACGTTCTTCACCACAAACGGTGGACTACTTTTGGCGATGGCCGTGACTGTTTTGATCGGGCGTTCGCTCATCGCACTCGCTACTGCGGTGCTCGAAGAACAGATCGTCGTGCCGGATTTCTTCACGCTGGTGCGCTGGTTCTCGCACCGCGTCGTCTCACGGCAGGACACGGCGTTTTTCGATGACGAGATGGCGGGGCGCGTGTCGCAAAAGGTGATGCAGGCGGGGCAGGCGGCGGGAGATTTCATGATCTCGCTGCTGCAGATCATCTGGTTCATCGCGATCTTCGCGGCGACCACCCTCATCGTCGTTGCCCGTCTCGATCTGCTTCTCCTCGTGCCCGTATTGCTTTGGTTGGGTTTGGTCGGCCTGATCGCACGGAACTATATTCCGCAGATAAGACAACGGGGTAAGGCACTGGCGGAAGCCTTCTCAACGGTCAGCGGGCGGGTGGTGGACGGCTACACGAACATCCGCACGGTCAAGCTTTACGGCGCCGAAGACGCGCAAGATGCGCATATTCAGGCGGCTTGGAAAACGTCGCTGAATAAACTGCGCGCATTCACCCGAGCTGTTTCCGGAATGCGTATATTGAGCCAAATCCTATCCAGCACGATGCTGGTTGCCATCGGTGTGCTGGCATTGTGGCTCTACACGACAGACGCGCTCTCAACAGGGGACGTTGCGGTGGTGATGGCGCTTTGCCTCCGCCTGAACCTGCTACTTGGTCGTCTGCTCGGGCTGCTGAACGGTCTGTTCCGCAATCTCGGTACGGTGCAGAACTCTGCTGAACTGATCGCCCGACCACAGTCCATTCACGATCCACAAACCCCGCTTCCCCCCGATTTCGGTGCCGGTAAAGTGCGGTTCGAGAACGTCGATTTCCAATATGCCGGCAGTGAAACGGTCTTTACGGGCTTTGAACTGACGATTGCTGCGGGCGAACGGGTGGGTATTGTAGGGCGTTCGGGCGCTGGCAAGACGACCATCGGCAATCTCCTGCTTCGCCTTTATGACACCGACGCGGGCACAATTTCGATTGATGGCATCGCCATCGATCAGGTCACTCAACACGCTTTGCGCCAACAGATCGGCGTGGTGACGCAAGACCCTGCTTTGCTCAACCGCTCCATCCGCGACAACATCGCATATGGCCGCCCCGATGCAACGGACGACGAGGTCATCGCGGCAGCGCAGCGGGCTAAAGCACACGACTTCATCATAGCTTTGAAGGATGCCAAGAGCCGCACCGGATACAACACGCATGTGGGCGAGCGTGGCGTCAAATTGTCCGGCGGCCAGCGCCAGCGCATTGCCATTGCGCGGGTGTTCTTGAAGGACGCGCCGATTTTGCTGCTTGACGAAGCGACATCCGCTTTGGATAGCGAGGTGGAAGCTGCCATTCAGGACAATTTAGCGGCGTTGATGAACGGCAAGACCGTCATCGCAATTGCGCACCGCTTGTCCACGATTGCGTGGCTCGACCGGCTGATCGTGCTGGATGAGGGGCGCATCGTGGAGGATGGCACCCACGCCGAATTGTTGGCCGGTAACGGGCTCTACGCCCAGCTATGGGCACGGCAGACGGGGACGTTCTAACGGCGCAGAATGCCGATGATGGCGGTAACGAGATCGGGCTTGTCGAGCGACGGCACGAAGCCCTGACCTTCGGCAACGTATTCCTCAACATCGCCATGGGATTTACGGATCTTTCCGGCCAGTTCCACTGTCACCATAGGCGACGTCTCGCCACGAATGAGCAGGCCGGGAACGGCACGTAAAACCTTCAATTCGTTCCAGAACCGCCGAACTTCTTCGCTGCTGCCATCAAAGAAACTGTCTACCATTGCGGGGCCGACATTTGGCACAAATTTGCCTTTCTCCTCACGCCAGACGGCGCGGGCACGGCGGTCCCAATCATTCGCATCAAGCGCGGGAAACGCACCGGGCGTGATGGATTGCTGCACCTCGGCTGCCTCCGCCCAGTCCTTCGGAACGCGTCCCCGTTTTGCAAGCGCGGCAAGGCGGGCAAGGCCGACGCCGTCCAGCTGCGGTCCGCCATCGTTCAGCACGAACCGGCGCAGCAAAGTCGGTCGTTTCGGCGCGGTGGCGAGCAGGCCGAAGGCGGCGCGCCCGTTGGCGATGGCGTTGGTGTGGTGCAAACCGGTGGCGTCGCAAACCGCGATGATGTCGTTGGCGCTGCTGTCCGGTCCTATGTTGGAAATATCACCGGTGCCGGATTTACCATGCCCGCGCCGATCAAACGTCACCGCCTTGTCCGGCCCGCCGGGTGCGCACATGAGCGCGAGAATGGTGGCGTCGACACCGCTAATCGCCGTGCCGCTGTCTGGCAACACGAGCAAGCCTCCAGCCACAGGCGTCACCGTATTGCGCCGTTTCGGCCCGAGCCATTTGCCGCGATAGCGCATGGCGTGAAGCTGCACACCGTCACTCGTCGTGACGGTAAAGGCGGTGCGGGTGATACTCAGCAGGTCGGATTGAAAGACGGTTTCGGTCACAGCATTCTTGGCGGATGGTTGGCTCGGCGAACAGTAACCAATACCGTCCGCCGCGTCAGCCTCTAGCGCTTCCCGGCGCGTAAATCTTCGCCCAGAGTCAGGCCTGAGCCTTGCAGGCGGGCGCGATAAATCTGCAGGTTTTCACTCACCCGCATCACATAGTTGCGCGTTTCGCCGTAGGGAATCTCTTCCACCCAGTCGATTGCCTGATAGAGCGGCGCACCCCGTGGGTCGCCGTTGCGTTCGATCCATTCGACGGACCGGCGCGGGCCGGCATTGTAAGCGGCGAATGTCAGCACCGGGCTGCCGCCGAACCGCTCCATCTGCTGCGCCAGAAAAGCGGTGCCAAGGCGCGCGTTGTAGGCACCGTCCTGCACCAGCTTGTTGCGGGAATAGGACAAGCCCAGCGATTGCGCTGTGCGTTTGGCGGTGGCGGGCAGGAGTTGCATAAGGCCGAGCGCGTCAGCGTGGGAACGGGCGTCGATCTGGAATGTGCTTTCCTGCCGCGCGATGGCGTATGCGAGCGCCAGATCCGCTTTGCCGACATTCGTGCCCGTCGAAATTGCGCCGATAGGCCATGCCAACGTGTCGACATCGAAACCACGGGAAACCGCGATCTTGCCGACTTGAAGTGAAAGCTGGTAGTCGCGGTTGCCTTCAGCGCGGGCCGCCAGAAGCGCCAGTTCGCCCGGCTGTTTCAGGTGTTGCGCCAAATGGCGATAGACCGGCTTGGCACGGTTGAAATGACCGGCTGATTCCATCTTGGCAATGGCTTGCACAAGCTCGTAATCGTCGAACGTCGCCCGGTCCTTCGCAGTCACGTCCGGGCGCGAGATGCTGATTTTCGTCAAGCCGATTTCCTGCGCGGCCAACTGCCCGTAATAGGTCGAATCGTACCGCGCGGCTTGGCTGTAGGACTTGTCGGCAGCAACGCGGCTGCCAGCCCTGGCGAGCGCACGGCCCAGCCAATAATGGCCCCGTGACAGTGAGATGGGCGTTCCGGCTCTGGCGGCGAGCGCCTTGAAGTGACTGACGGCCGTCTTGGCGTCGTCCAGTTTCCGCAGCGCAATCCAGCCTGCGAAGAAGTCGGAATCCATCTGCTTGGCAGTGGATCCCGCCACGTTACGGCGCACGGTCCGATAGGCCATATCCGGCTTCTCGAAAGACAACAGCAGCGACGCGACGATGCGGCTCTCGGTCCAGAACTCGTCCTTCGCGTCGTTTGGTATTGAGTCCGAATCGACGCCCTGAAGTGCTGCGGAAGCCTGCGACACGCGCTCGCGCTTGCGGAGATAGCGGGCTTTGGAAAGCGCATAATTGGCGCTGCCACGTTGCGAGGATGGCACGGCATCGAGCTTGGCTTGAGCGTTCTTTTGGTCCCGCTCCACGGCTGCGCGTGCGTCTACGAGGGAGGTCATGCCCGCCTTGCCTGCAATGCGTTGTGCGCCGGTAATGCGGTCGCGCGACAATAGATATTCCACGCGGTTACGATGGTCATCGCGGGTCAGAACATCGCCAAACTGCGCTAAAATGTTGGCCTCTTGCGAAGCGCTCAAAATGTCGCCGGTCCAGAAAGGCGCGATCACACGCCGCGCTGCCTTCGTGTCGCCCGCCTGTTTGTGCGCGCGGGCCAGTGGAATGGCTGCATCGACCGTTTCAGGCACGGCTTGAGAGAAGGCGACCCGCAGCGCCGCACCGGAAGTCTCCTTCACTAAAGCCTGCTCGATATTGCGGCGAATGGAGCGACTGGCTGGCCAATGGGGCAGGTCGGCTGCGATGGCCGACAAAGTTGCGGCATCCGCACCGTCGCCAAGCAGTGCGATGTTCCACGCCAGCACCTTGCGTTCCAACGACCCACCGCGCAGCTGCGCCCGCGCTGCCAGTGCGCCAGTCATATCGCGCCTGTCCAACGCACGCAGGCCGTCCTTCAATGTCTCGCTGGCGGGAGCGCGGTCTTTGGCTGCGTTCGACACTCCGATCCCCGCAACACTGCCATAGGTTTCTGCGGCGTGAAGCGGAACCGTGAAAGCGCCGGCGGAGAGCGACGTTGCCAACGCAAAAATGATGAGGGAGCGGGATAGGTGCATATGCGGATAACGCCCAATGAAAACGGCATTTTGGTGAAGGGTGAGTGTAATTTCGTTAAGGTTGAAGGGCGGTAAACAAGTGGGCCATTTGAGGCGTATTCAATCGGCCCGGCGCGCTTGTGACGCACCAGCGCCCGCCCTATGGTCGCCTCGAAACACGCCTTTGCAGGACACATATCCGTGACCAACCCGATTTTCAGCGGTTCGCTGACCGCCCTCGTCACGCCCTTCACCGCGGCCGGAAAGCTCGACGAGAAGGCGTTTGCGGATTTTGTCGAGTGGCAGATCGGCGAGGGCACGACGGGGCTCATTCCTGTCGGTACGACGGGTGAAAGCCCGACGCTTTCACATGCGGAGCACAAGCGCGTTGTAGAGATGACGGTGGAATTGGCCGCCGGTCGCGTACCGGTGATGGCAGGGGCCGGTTCGAACAACACGGCAGCGTCCATCGAATTCGCCGAACACGCGGCGAAGGTGGGTGCCGATGGGGTGCTGGTCGTCACGCCCTATTACAACAAGCCGAACCAGCATGGTCTCTACGCCCATTTCAGCGCTGTGGCGCAGGCAACGGACCTGCCGCTCATCATCTATAACATTCCCGGCCGCTCCACGATCGATATGACACCGACGACGATGGCACGTCTCGCTGCGGACCATAAAACCATCATCGGCGTGAAGGACGCGACCGGGCAGATGGAGCGAGTGTCCGAACAGCGGGCCGCTTGCGGTGCGGATTTTATCCAGCTTTCGGGCAACGACGATTCCGCGCTCGGATTTCTCGCGCAGGGCGGTCACGGTTGCATTTCGGTCTCGGCCAATGTCGCGCCCGGCTTGTGTTCGCAGTTTCAGAAGGCATGGGCGCAGGGTGAAACCGGCAAGGCGCTCGATCTTTTCGACCGCCTTTTCCCGTTACACAGGGCGTTGTTCCTTGAACCGAACCCGGCAGGGGCCAAATATGCCCTATCCCTGCTTGGTCGGATGAAGAACCATCAGCGCCTTCCGCTCGTTGAGCCGCAGGAAGAAACAAAACAGGCGGTCCGCGATGCTATGGTTCATGCGGGCTTGCTGAACTAGAAAGCCGCCCCATGGCCAAAAAGACGAGCGATGGCCGCAAGGTCATCTCGGATAACAGACGCGCCCGCTACAACTTCGCCATCGACGATGTGCAGGAGGCAGGTCTCGTGCTGACCGGAACCGAGGTGAAGAGCCTGCGGAACGGCAAGGCGAACATTGCGGAAAGCTATGCCAGTTACGAGGACGGCGAGATGTGGCTCATCAACAGCCACATTCCGGAATATCTGCAGGCCAATCGCAACAACCACGAGCCGACACGTCGCCGCAAACTGCTGCTGAAAGCCCGCGAGATTGCCCGCATATCGATGGCCGTCGCGCGCGATGGCATGACCGTGGTGCCGTTGAAACTCTACTTCAACGAGCGTGGTGTTGCGAAGCTGGAAATCGCGCTCGGTAAGGGCAAGAAGAACCACGACAAGCGCCAGACCGAGCAGAAGCGCGACTGGCAGCGCGACAAGGCAAGGCTGCTGCGCGAACGCGGATAGGCTTTTCGGTCAGGGGACGGGCACCGCCTCGATAATCACAAAGGCCTGCGCCCACGGAAAATCGTCGGTGATGGTAACGTGTACCACGCCGCGATGCCCGTCAGGCACCATAGCCGCCAGCCGTTTTAGAGCACCGCCCGTCAGGGCCATCGTCGGTCTGCCACCAGGCATATTGACCACACCCATATCTCGCCAGAACACGCCTCGCGAAAGCCCTGTGCCAAGAGCTTTGGCGCACGCTTCCTTGGCCGCGAACCGCTTTGCATAAGATGCGGCCCGATTGGCCCGCCTGTTGGATTTGGCCTGTTCCACGTCGGTGAACAGCCGCTGCACGAAGCGATCGCCGAACCGGTCCAGCGATTTTTCGATGCGACGGATGTCGATGAGGTCGGACCCGAGGCCGATTATCACGCCGGTGTGCCCGGTGAATTGCTGGCAATCTTGCCTGCGGCCTTGAGTGCCTTTGCACGGTCCCGAAGCTGCGTCGCTTTCGCCATCAGCCTGTCCTGTCGTGCTTCCCGAAAGAGCATCGACGCCCGGCGTGTGGCGAAATAAAGCGGCACGGCGATGAGCGGGCCCAGCACCAACCCGCCAATCATCATCGGGTAGAGCAGGGGTTCCCATATCTCGTTGAGGGCCTCCCCCATACGACCCAGATCAAACTGCCACATCCCTGCCACAACGCCCGCCATTGCGTGTCCCAGCCCCGGTGCCCCGTCAGCAATCGGCGCACTGCCAAGTAGAAAGTGACCGGCCTTGTAGGTGGCGGCCCAGATAAACGGAAACGTGATTGGGTTGCCGACGAATGTGCCAAGCGCCGCAGCGAGGAAGTTGCCGCGAATGATCCATGCCAGCACAAAAGCGATCATGAAGTGAAAGCCCAGCAGCGGCGAGAACGATGTCATCGCACCTGCAGCCACCCCGGCAGCGATTGCGTGGGGCGAAGCCGTCAGCCGCAGGACCCGTTTTGTCACATATTGGCCCGAACGCATCCACGAACGCCGCGGCCATAGCCACACGCGCACCCATTCCAGCCAACCTGGCGGTGAACGGCGTTTCAGCAGCATGGAAGGGAACTCATGGAACGGGTTTCAGCAGCTGGGTTGCGAACAATTCGCTACACACTATGCCACGAGCCTTAACACCCGGTTTGTGACGAATTATCGGCGACGCCTGCCGATTGTCAGCCGTAAACGCGCTCCACCACCGTCACGACCGATAAAGCGCGTATTTCCCGCATCAGGCGGCTGAGATGCTTCAGATCCCAGACCTCGACGCCGAACACCATGCGCGACAATCCCGAATCCGGGCTCGTAAGATAGAGATTGTCGATATTCGCATCGGCCTTCGCCATAATATCGGTGATTTCCGCCAGCGTGCCGGGCGCGTCCAGCGCGGTTACGCCGATGCGGGCGGGAAAACGGGCCGGGTTTTCCTCATCGATATCCCAGCGCAGATCGATCCATTCGTCGGCGGTATCTTCAAAGGCGGACAGGCCATCGGCTTCGATCGGATAGACGACAATACCGTGGCCGGGATCGACGATACCGACGATCCGGTCACCCGGAACGGCCCCCGACATCGGGTCGATCCGCACGGCGGTGGCAGGGTCGATACCGCTGAAGGGCATGGACCCGCTGTCTTCCGCCTTCGCCGCCCGTTCCTGCCGCCTCTTGCGGCCCGGTATGCGGAATACGAAGTTCGCTACGCCGGTCATGGAAAACCAGCCATCGGTCGCGCCCGGTTTTAGCGTCGCGGTACGGTCTTTGCGATAGTCGGGATAGACGGCGCGCAGCACGTCCTCGGCCGGCAATTCGCCCCGCCCGACGGCTGAAATCGCGTCCAGAACCGACCGACGGGCCAGTTTTGGCAGAACATTCTTCACTTTTTTCTCGTCGAATTCCTGCCCCGCCTTACGGAACGCGGAGGTGAGCATCCGTGTGCCGTTTGCGCGATATTGTTTCATCAGCGCTGTGCGGGTGGCGCGGCGGATACCGGCGCGTGCCTTGCCCGTAACGGCAAATTTTTCCCACGATGGTTGCGGGATGTGCCCGTCCTGCCGGATGACCAGCACCTCGTCGCCGTTCTTCAAAACTGTCATCACCTGCGCGGCGCGCCCGTTAATGCGGCACCCCACACAATCGTTGCCCACATTGGTATGCACGGCGTAGGCGAAGTCGATGGCGGTCGCCCCTTGCGGCAGGGCTATAAGCCGCCCTTTCGGGGTGAAACAGAACACCTGTTCGTTGAACAGTTCCAGCCGCGCATGTTCCAACACGTCGTCGGGATGGTCGTTTTCCGAAAGCGTCTCCACCGTACGCCGCAGCCACGCATAGGCACGGCTGCCGGACGTGTCCTTCGGGTCGGTCGGGGATGAATAGACGCCGTCCTTATACAGCGCGTGCGCCGCGATGCCGAACTCCGCGATCTCGTGCATGGCGTGGGTGCGGATTTGCAACTCGACACGTTGGTGCGATGGCCCGGCAATGGTCGTGTGCAGCGAGCGATAATCGTTCTGTTTCGGCGTCGAGATATAGTCCTTGAACCGCCCCGGCACCGCAGGCCATCGCCCGTGGATAATGCCGAGCGCCGTGTAGCAGTCCTCCACACTATCCACGACGACGCGAAAGCCGATCAGGTCGGACAGCTGCTCGAACGACACCTGATTGTGCTCCATCTTGCGATAAATCGAATTCGGGCGCTTCGTGCGGCTCTTCACGGTGGCCGTGATGCCCCGCTTACCGAGATTGTCGACGATGGACGTCTCGATTTCCGCAATCAGCTTGGAGGATGTTTCCGAGAGGGCATCCAGCTTGGATAAAATGAGCGCTTGCGCCTCGGGATACAGCGCGCGAAAGGCGCGGTCCTCCAGTTCCTCGCGCATGGTTTGCATACCCATCCGCGCGGCCAGCGGCGCGTAGATGTCCATCGTTTCCTGCGCGACCCGGGCGCGCTTTTCCGGCTTCACATGGTCCAGCGTCCGCATGTTGTGCAACCGGTCAGCCAGCTTGACCAGTAGCACCCGCACATCCTCGGCAACCGCCAACAGCAGGCGACGCAGGTTCTCGCCTTGCCGGGTTTTCTTGGAAACCAGCTCGATATTCTTCAGTTTCGTCAGGCCGTCGACCAGCTGCCCGATGTCGGAGCCGAACATCGAATCGATCTCGCGCCGCGTGGCGTCGGTATCCTCGATCGTGTCGTGAAGGAGGGCGGCGACCACACTGTGCTGGTCCAGCCGCAAATCGGTTACGATCGCGGCGACTTCCAGCGGATGGCTGAAATAGGGATCGCCCAACTCGCGGGTCTGATGGCGATGCTTGTGCATCGCATAGACGTAGGCGCGGTTGAGCAGGTCCTCGTCGGCGTCGGGCAGGTACTGCGCCACCCGCTCGACAAGTTCGGTCTGCCGCATCATCCGTTTAGCAAACCTGCACGCGCCGGCGTGGCCAAGTTACATATCGTCGGTGCGTTCCGGCGCGACGAGACCCTGCAGGCTGGCCAGCATTTCCTCTTCGGGAATGGTGTCGAAAGCGACCAGAGCGGGTTGCTCCTGGGTGCCATCGCCTGCCGGGGCTTCCTCGACGCTGTTTTCCGGCTCGTCCACCTCGACATGGCGCTGCAGCGAATGGATGAGATCCTCTTTCAGATCGCCGGGAGACAGTTGCTCATCGGCAATTTCCCGCAAGGCGACGACGGGATTCTTGTCGTTGTCGCGCTCTACGGAAATCGCACCGCCGGCGGAAATCTGGCGCGAACGGTGTGCTGAAAGCAGCACCAGTTCGAAACGGTTGGGAACCTTATCGACACAATCTTCCACGGTCACGCGAGCCACGGGCGTCTCCTGCACATAACGAATTCGGGATACTGCATGGGTGCCTAGGCGCAAACCCCGGCAACTTCAAGGCAAATCACAAATTCACGCCGGGATAGTGCGTCTCACGCCAATGTTGAAACCAATCGGCCCCGTGCCGGTTGTCGAACATAGCCGCAAAGGCGGACAAATCTTTTCCGAAAGCACCTGTTCGATGCATTTTGATGACCGAGAGAAAATCGTGCTGCTGATCGACGGAGCCAACCTCTACGCCGCTTCACGCG
This sequence comes from uncultured Alphaproteobacteria bacterium, assembly GCA_963841615.1. Lineage (GTDB taxonomy): Bacteria > Pseudomonadota > Alphaproteobacteria > Rhizobiales > Rhizobiaceae > Pseudahrensia. The sequence goes on from CAWJDI010000006.1 coordinate 271,838, forward strand.
CGCTTGGTTTCGACATCGACTATAAGGAACTGCTCACCACATTCCGAGCGCGCGGATACCTGCTGCGCGCCTATTATTACACGGCGTTGATCGAAGATCAGGAATATTCTTCCATTCGCCCGTTGATCGATTGGCTGGATTACAACGGCTACGCTGTCGTCACCAAACCGGCTCGGGAATTCACCGATTCCAGCGGACGGCGGAAAGTAAAAGGCAATATGGACATCGAACTTGCGGTCGATGCCATGAACCTTGTGCCACATTGCGACCATTTCGTGCTGTTTTCCGGCGATGGCGACTTCCGCCGGTTGGTTGAAGCACTCCAACGCAAGGGCAAAAAGGTATCGGTCGTGTCCACCAACCAGAGCCAGCCACCAATGATTTCCGACGATTTGCGGCGGCAGGCTGATCACTATATCGATCTGGAAAGCCTGCGGGACGCTATTGGCCGTGACCCTGCCGAACGGGCACCGAAGCGGGAACCGGAATATGAGGAATACGACGATTAGCGCATCCGCCACCGCTTCGATCGATCCACCCCTCGATTGCCCGCTTTGCCCCCGCCTTGCAGAGTTTCGCGCGCAGAACGAGTGGAACTACCCGGCTTTCTTCAATGCTCCCGTCCCAACTTGGTATCCCGAAAGCGGCGTGAGCGACGCGCGGTCATTGGTGGTCGGCCTCGCTCCGGGTCTGAAAGGGGCGAACCAGACAGGGCGTCCGTTCACTGGCGATTATGCGGGTAATCTGCTGTATGAAACTCTTGTGCGCCACGGTTTCGCGCGCGGGCGTTATGAGGCGGACCCGAACGATTCTCTCCATCTGGTCGATTGCGCCATCACCAATGCTGTACGCTGCGTTCCACCGCAGAACAAACCTGTCGCCGCCGAGATCAACACCTGCCGCGCCTTTCTGAACCCGACGATCGACGCGCTGCCGAACCTGCAAGTCATCGTCACGCTGGGCAAGATCGCCCATGACAGCCTTGTGCGAGGATTGGGTGCGCGGGTGGCGGCGAACCCGTTCGGTCACAACCGCGTTCATGAAGTTGCCCCTTACACCATCATCTCCAGCTACCACTGCTCCCGCTACAACACGAACACGGGCGTGCTGACGCCGGAAATGTTCGACGCCGTGTTCGTGCGCGCCCGCAACCTGCTGCAAGCCTTGCCGAGCGGGGCCACTGCCGCCATATAGCGCTAACGGTGCGGCCCACGCCGCGGATCACCTTGAAAAGAGAGCCACGTGGCCAAACGCAAATCCGACGGACAAGAGAACCCCGTTTGGGAGACCGTCTCGGTCATCGTGCAGGCGCTGCTGCTGGCGCTGGTGCTGCGGACATTGCTATTTCAGCCCTTTAACATCCCGTCCGGCTCCATGAAGCCGACGCTGTTGGTTGGTGACTACATTTTCGTGTCCAAATGGAGCTACGGCTATTCCCGCCATTCGCTGCCATTCAGCCCGCCACTGTTCGATGGCCGCATCTTCGGCTCCGACCCGGAACGCGGCGATGTGGTGGTGTTCAAATACCCGTCCGACACTTCGAAAGACTACATCAAGCGCATTCTCGGCCTGCCGGGCGACACGGTGCAGCTTCGCAATTCGCAGGTCTTCATCAACGGCGAACCGGCGATGCGGGAGCAGGTTGGTACGTTTACCGAAACCGTACGTGGCGCGGTCCAGACGGTACCGATCTATCTGGAAACCCTGTCCAACGGTGCGTACTACGAAACCCTCGATATCGACACGACACTGGGCAACCCGATCGACAACACGCCCGAATTCGTGGTGCCGGAGGGGAACTATTTCTTCCTTGGTGACAACCGCGATAATTCCGCCGACAGCCGTTTCGACGTGGGTTTCGTGCCCGCCGACAATCTCGTCGGCAAGGCGCAGGTCATCTTCCTGTCGCTGGAAGATGGCGCAGCGGCGTGGCAGTTCTGGCGCTGGCCGGGCGACATGCGCTGGTCCCGCATTTTCACGGGGCTATAATTGGCGCGTCCATCAGGACGAAAGGCCGTTCTCAACGGCTCGCGTATCGCGGCGCTGGAAGACCGTCTCGGCCACCGTTTCAAGAGCCACGAGCGCCTGATCCGCGCGCTGACCCACACCAGCGCCGCCACGCAAACCGCCACCCGCGCTCATTACGAGCGGCTTGAGTTCCTCGGCGACCGCGTGCTCGGTCTGTGCGTGGCCGAGCGGTTGTTCAAATCCTTCCCCGATGCAAGCGAGGGCGAACTCTCTGTGCGGCTGAACGCGCTCGTCAGCGGCGCAACCTGCGCTGCCGTGGCGGACGATATCGGGTTGGCCGATTTCATCTTCGCGGGCACGGATTCGCGGCACATCCATACCAAGCGCATGAAAAGCGTGCGCGCCGACGTGGTCGAAAGCGTTATCGCGGCCATCTATCTCGATGGTGGGATTGCAGCAGCGACCGCGTTCGTGGAACGCTTCTGGGCCAGCCGCTTCGATGAGGCAGGCGCCGCGACGCCAGACAGCAAGACGGCGTTGCAGGAATGGACACACGCCCACAATGGTGCGACCCCGTCCTACGACCTCATCGACCGGTCCGGACCGGACCACGACCCGACCTTCGTTGTCGCGGTGCATACGGATGGGCTGGAAGAAACACGCGGCACTGGCCGCTCCAAACGCAGCGCGGAACAGGCGGCGGCACAAGCCATGCTGTTACGCGAAGGTGTCTGGCACAAGAACGAGGACGGAGCATTGACGGTGATTACCCATGACTGACATGCCGCAAACCCGTGCCGGTTTCGCAGCCCTCATCGGTGCGCCGAATGCCGGTAAATCCACACTCATCAACCGGCTGGTGGGTACGAAAGTGTCAATCGTTTCCCACAAGGTGCAGACCACCCGCACCGTGGTGCGCGGCATCGCCATGCGGGGCGAAAGCCAGATCATATTTGCCGATACGCCCGGCATTTTTCAGCCCCGCCGCCGCCTCGACCGGGCGATGGTGGACGCGGCGTGGAACGGCGCGAATGATGCTGACGTAGTGTGCCTGCTGATCGACGCCGAGCGTGGTATTCGCGGCGATGCGGAAACGATCCTGAAACGGCTCGCGGACGTAAAGCTGCCGAAGATCCTCATTCTCAACAAGATCGACCGCGTTCCTGCGGAAAGCCTCTTGAAACTGACGCAGGAGGCCAACGCGGTTTGCTCCTTCGACGACACGTTCTTGATTTCAGCGCTAAAGGGCGCCGGTTGTGACGACCTGATGGACCATCTCGCAGGCATCATGCCCGAAGGTCCGTATCTCTATCCGCCCGATCAGGTCTCAGACTTTCCCGCCCGTATCATGGCCGCTGAAATTACCCGCGAAAAGCTGTTCCTGCGGCTGCATCAGGAGCTGCCCTATAGCGCGCATGTCGAGGTTGAAGGCTGGGAGGAGCGCAAGGACGGCTCGCTCAAGATCGATCAGGTCATCTACATCCAGCGCAGCGCCCACAAGAAAATTGTGATCGGCGCCAAGGGCGCAACGATAAAAGCCATTTCCACCGCTGCCCGCACGGAACTCAGCGAGATGTTCGACCGGCCCGTGCATTTGTTTTTGTTCGTGAAGGTGCGCGAAAACTGGATCGACGATCCCGAACGCTACCGCGAGATGGGGCTGGAGTTTCCTAAATAGGTCATGGAATGGGCGGATCGCGGCATCGTTCTAGGCGTTCGCAAGCACGGCGAAACATCTGTCATCGCCGAGATTATGACCCGCACCCACGGTCGCCACATGGGGCTGGTGCAGGGTGGCCGAGGGCGCACGCTCCGCCCGCTGCTACAACCGGGCAACAGCGTGGATGTGGTATGGCGCGCGCGGCTGGAGGACCATCTGGGCACATTCAAGCTGGACGCTGGCCGGTTACGCGCAGCACGGCTGATGGAAAGCGCCCACGCGACCTACGCCGTTCAGTGGCTTGCGAGCCTGCTGCGCTTGCTGCCCGAACGCGACGCCCAACCTCATCTTCACGACACACTCGACATCGTACTGGATACGCTGGACGACCCTGCCATCGCCGCCGAAATGGTCGTGCGCTTTGAAAGCGCCATCCTGAACGAACTGGGCTTCGGGCTGGATTTGACGGCCTGCGCGTCCACCGGAAGCCGGGACAATCTCATCCATGTTTCCCCCCGCACGGGCCGCGCCGTGAGCCGCGAGGCGGGCGCGCCTTATGCCGACCGGCTGTTACGGTTACCCTCTTTCCTAATGAACGACGAGCCGAAGCGGGCGCAGGCGGCGCCTTTGGAGGACATTCTTGCCGGTTTCGCCTTGACCGGACATTTTCTCGACAGGCATGTCCACGGGGTGCGGGGCATCACCCTGCCGCCCGAGCGGGACGCGCTGGTACGGGTTATCGGGAAGGAGTTGGGCTAATGGCATTGCAGATGATCGACGGTAGAGAAATCGAGGTCGGGCAGGTGCCTATGTCCAAGGCCGCAACCATGACCGGCCTCGAACTCATGCGCGCAATCGCTGCCGGAGACCTGCCCGGCCCGAGCATTGGTGCGGCGATGAACTTTCGCATGGTCGAGGTGAGTGAAGGCAGGGTCACCTTCGCCGGGACGCCCCATGACGGCGTGATGAACCCCATCGGCACGGTGCATGGCGGGTGGGCCGCGACGATCCTCGACTCGGCACTGGCCTGCGCGATCCATACACTCTGCCCCGTTGGATACGCCTCGACCTCAATCGACTTGAAGGTCAACTTCGTGCGCGCCATCCTGCCCACGACCGGTCGGCTGTTCGCCACTGGCGAAGTGGTGCATCCCGGTCGCCAGATCGCCACGTCCGAAGCGCGGCTGGTGGATGAAAACGGCAAACTGTTCGCCCACGGCTCGCAGGCCTGCTCCATCTTCAAACTACCGGTTTAGGCTGGCAGTCCACGTGGCACCGCCGCCTCGCGGATCGGCAGGTGGACGATGGCCGCGAACAGGCCGAGCGCCACGCCCAGCCACCACACGATGTCGTAGCTGCCATAGATGTCGTAGAGGAACCCGCCCATCCAGACGCCGAGGAACGAGCCGACCTGATGGGATAGGAACACGACCCCGCCGAGCAATCCCAGATGCCGCGTGCCGAACATGATGGCGACCAACGCATTGGTGGGCGCGACGGTCGAGAGCCACAACAGCCCCATCACGATGGCGAAGATGATGACGGTCGTCGGCGTCTGCGGGATCAGCAGAAAGGCCGTCACCGCAATCGACCGCCCGACATAGAGCCACGAGAGGAATAGCGGCTTGGAATACCGTTGCCCGATGATACCGGACGCCAGCGAGCCGAAAATGTTGAAGAAGCCGATCAGCGCGATTGCATAACCGGCATATTTCGCGTCGATCCCGATGTCGCCGATATAGGCGGGAAAGTGCGCGGTGATGAACGCAACCTGGAACCCGCAGACGAAAAAGCCTGCGATCAGCAGCAGGTAGGACTGGTGCCCCAGCGCCTCCTTCAAGGCCGCACCGACAGTCTGTTCCACGCTCGCTTCGCTGTAGGCGGCGCTTTTGGAATTGCCATACAATGGCACGGCCAGAACCGGAATTATCAGCATCAGCGCCGACATGATGAGCAGAGTGTCCGACCAGCCGTAGAGCGAGATGAAACCTACCGACAACGGTGCAAACAGGAACATGCCGGCTGATCCCGCCGCCGTTCCGACCCCGAACACCATCGAGCGGTTTTCCGGCGACACGTTGCGCGCAAACACCGACAGGATGATGCCGAACGAGCCCGCTGCCGTGCCAAGCCCGACAAGCATGCCGCCGCCGAGATAAAGCATGGACGGCGTGGTGGCGGTCGCCATGAGGAACAATCCGAGCGCATACAGCAACCCGCCCAGCGCCAGCATCCGCCACGCGCCGAACCTGTCGGCCAATGCGCCGAAGACCGGCTGACCGATACCCCAGGCAAGGTTCTGGAGCGCCATCGCCAGCCCGAACGTGGTCCGGCTCCACCCCGTTTCCGCCAGCATGGGAAGCTGGAAAAACCCCATCGCCGAACGCGGCCCAAAAGCCAGCAGCGCGATGATGCAGCCGCAGGTGATGATGAGCCAGACTGGCGGTCGCCAAAGCGGCTGAAATGTGGAGGTGGATACAGTCATGGAATGCACTCGCCAAAATGCGGACTTGTACCAAATAGTCCAGAACGCTGCTGTAGGCGAGGGCACGAAACAGGTCTATGCGCGTTGTTTGATATTCCAGGAGGTATTTCATGACCAAATCCGAACTCGCCAACGAGATCGTCCGCGCCCGCAAGAGCGGCCAGCAGACGGCGGTTGCCATGCCCGACCCGCCGATGACGCGGAATGATGCGATGGACATTCAAGGACTCGTGTTCGAACGTTACGGACAGAAGAGTGTCGGTTGGAAGGTCGGTGCTGCCAACGAAGGTGCCCAAAAGGCATTCGGTATCGACAGCCCGTTCTATGGCCCAATGGCCGAAGGCAGCGTGCTGGAAAGCGGCGCAAGCCTGAAGAAGACGCCCTGCGTCGGTGCCGTCGAGCCGGAATACGCCTTTAAGATGGCCCGCGATTTTCCCGCTGAGGGAGAAGCGGTCAATCCCGATTCCATCAAGGGTGCCGTCGAGTCCGTCCATCTCGCAATCGAGGTCATCGGCCGCTGCATGGGCGACGCGAGCTTCGCCAACGGCATTGGCGTGACGATGGATTTCGGCGGCAACGCTGCCTTCGTCGTCGGCCCTGCGGTAGAAAACTGGCACGATGTCGATCTGGTTTCCACCAGGGTGGAAGGGCTCGCTGATGGTGCGGTCATCCAAACCGGCAGCGGTGCCGCTGTAATGGGTGATCCGCTTACATCCTTGGTCTGGATGGCCAAAACACTCGCCGCCGATGGCGACAGATTGAAAGCTGGCGAGTGGGTGTCCACCGGCACCTGCACGCCGCCCGTACCCGCAGTCGCCGGCCAGACCGTCGAGGCGCGGTTCGATGGGCTGGGCTCGGTGAGCGTCACCTTTACCTGAATCGGGCGGGCAGGCTTGCCCGTAACAATCCGACGCGCTAGCGTTTCCGCAAGTCCGGCAATTCACTGCCGGACTTGTTTTTCACCGACCTTATACTCATATTGAGTATAAACAGGCGTCAGCGAGTTTTCCCATGATTTCAGCGTCCGAAACCGGCCCGATCCAAACCTCATCCGGCAAGAGCCACGAGCGTTTGCCACGCCCGTCGCTGGAATATACCCCGGAAGTCGCCGAGGCGACGGCGCACCTTTACGCGAAGGTGGCGCACCACATTCCCGAGATCGAATGGCCCATCCATGCGCCATATGTGTACGCGATCAACAAGTTGAAGAAGGTGCGGAACGCCGCCATTCTCGCCCACAATTACCAGACGCCGGAAATCTACCACTGCGTTGCCGACATTGCGGGCGATTCCCTGCAACTGGCGCAAGAGGCCACGCGGGTCGAGGCCGATGTCATCGTGCAATGCGGTGTGCATTTCATGGCTGAAACGTCGAAGCTGCTGAATCCGTCCAAGACGGTGCTTATACCCGATATGCGCGCAGGTTGCTCGCTCGCCGACAGCATCACCGGTGAAGATGTGCGCCTGTTGCGCGAAGCCAACCCCGGTGTGCCGATCGTCACCTACGTGAACACATCCGCCGACGTGAAGGCCGAGAGCGATATTTGCTGCACCTCGTCCAACGCGGTCGCTGTGGTCGAAAGTTTCGGCGTCGATACCGTGCTGCTCATTCCCGACGAATATCTGGCTCAAAATGTCGCCCTGCAAACCGACGTGAAAATCCTCACCTGGAAGGGTCACTGCGAGGTCCACGAGCGTTTCACTGCCGCCGAATTGCTGGCCTACAAGGAGGCCGATCCGGACATCCAGATCATCGCCCACCCGGAATGCCCGGTCGAAGTAACCGCAGTGGCCGATTTTACCGGCTCGACCTCCGGCATGATCGACTATGCAGTCGGCCAGAAGCCGGGTGCAAAGGTGTTGCTGGTGACGGAATGCTCCATGGCCTCCAACATTCAGGAGCAGGCTCCGGGCGTGGAGTTCATCAAGCCCTGTAACCTGTGCCCGCACATGAAGCGTATCACGCTGCCCAAGATTCTCGACAGCCTGCTGGAGATGAAGGACGAAGTGCTGGTCGATCCGCTGATGGCCGAAAAGGCACGGCGTGCGGTGGAGCGCATGGTCAATTTGAAAAATTGACCGCCCGAGCGCACGACCGCTGAAATCGAGAAAACACCATGTCTGAACAGCTCTCTTTCCTCCGCCCCGTGGGCTGGACCGGGTCCGACGATGTTGTCATCGTCGGGGGCGGTCTCGCCGGTCTTTTTTGCGCGCTGAAGATGGCTCCTCGCCCCGTCACCGTTTTAACTGCTGCGTCCCTCGGGCGGGGCGCGTCCTCGGCTTGGGCGCAAGCAGGAATCGCGGCGGCAGTGTCCGAGGGCGACACTGTCGAGTCCCATGTGGCCGACACGCTCGTCGCCGGTGCGGGCATCGTGGACGAGCGCATCGCGCGCCTGATGGCGGGCGAAGCTGCCAATCGCATCCACGACCTGTTGGAGTTCGGCGTGCCTTTCGACCGTGATCTCGAAGGCCGTTTGGCAACCTCCCGCGAGGCCGCCCACAGCCAAAGCCGCATCGTCGGTGTGCGGGGCGACATGGCGGGCAAGTCCATCATGCAGGCGCTCATCACCGCCGTGCGCGCCACCCCGTCAATTCGCGTGCTGGAAGGCTATGTCGTTCAGGACATCCGCACCGAGGGCAGATACGTTTCCGGAATTGTCGCGCGGGACGATGCGGGTCGGGGGCGCAATAAGATGTTCCTACCAACCCGCGCAGTCGTCATGGCCGCCGGAGGAGTCGGGCACCTTTACGCAGTCACCACCAACCCAGCGGAGGCCCGTGGCGGTGGCATCGGTATGGCCGCTCGGGCTGGCGCGATGCTGGCGGATATGGAATTCGTCCAGTTCCATCCCACCGCTATCGACGTCGGCAAAGACCCTGCACCACTGGCGACCGAAGCCCTGCGCGGTCACGGCGCACATCTGGTCAACGACGCGGGCGAACGCTTCATGCTCGCCATCCACCCTGATGCCGAATTGGCTCCGCGTGATGTCGTGGCGCGGGGCATCTTCTCACAAATCAAGGCTGGCGAAGGCGCGTGGCTCGATTGCCGCAAGGCCGTCGGCGCGACGTTTGCAGAGGAGTTTCCCACCGTCTATGCATCCTGCATGGAAGCGGGGATCAACCCTGTCACCGACCTTATTCCGGTCGTGCCTGCCGCGCATTATTTCATGGGCGGCGTGCTGACGGACGCCAACGGGCGCACGTCTCTGGACGGGCTGTGGGCCTGCGGCGAGGTCACGTCCACCGGCGCGCATGGGGCCAATCGGCTGGCCTCCAATTCCCTGCTCGAAGCCGTGGTATTCGCTGCTCGTATTGCCGAAGACATTCAGGGCCTGCTGCCTGCGCCGCGCCTGCAGGAATGGTCGGCGAGCAGCCTCTCGCTGGACGAGGAGAGACCGCTGGAGGATTCCGAAGCCATGACGAAACTGCGCGCTATAATGAGTGCCGAGTTCGGCGTCGTGCGGACGGGCGAGGGGATGATGGAAGGGTTGCGCGGTATTGTCGAACTCGAAAAGGGCAATCATTACCAACGGTTCGAGAACAGCCTTGTCTCGGCAAAAATGATCGCGGTGTCCGCCATTGTCCGGCACGAAAGCCGGGGTGGGCATTACCGGCTGGACTATCCCGAGGCCGACCCCGCAATGGAGAAACGCAGTTTCATGACTTACGCAAAGGCCAACGCACTCGCGGCTGACCTGCTTGGCGAAAGTGTGGCTATCAGCGCATGAACCAGTTTCCGCTTCCCGCCATTCTTATCACCGATGCTGTAAGAGCCGCGCTCGCTGAGGATCTCGGCCTCAGCGGCGACATCACCAGCATGGCCACCATTCCTGCCGATGCGACGGCGACCGCCGTTCTCGATTGCCGCGAAACGGGTGTGCTTGCAGGCATGGCGCTCGCCGAAGCGGCCTTCGCTGCGCTGGATGCCACAATCATTTTCGAGGCTCTGGCAGCGGATGGCGACAGGATGTCGCCCGGGCAGGATGTTGCCCGGATCTCCGGCCCGGCGCGGGCCATCCTGTCGGCAGAACGGGTGGCGCTCAATTATCTGTGCCATTTGTCCGGCATCGCCACGCTGACGGCCCAGTATGCCGAGGCCGTCGCCCACACGGAAGCCAGCGTCTGCTGCACCCGCAAGACCATTCCCGGCCTGCGCGCTTTCGAGAAATACGCCGTGCGTTGTGGCGGCGGCTCGAACCATCGCTTCGGCTTGTTCGATGCGGTGCTCATCAAGGACAACCACATTGCCATCGCAGGCGGCGTGAAGCAGGCCATCGATGCGGCCCGCGCCAATCTCGGCCATCTCGTCAAGATCGAGGTCGAGGTCGACACGCTCGACCAGTTGCGCGAGGCGATGGACGCTGGGCCTGACGTGGTGATGCTCGATAATATGAGCCTCGACCAGCTGCGGCAGGGCGTGGCCATTGTCGCAGGGCGAATCCCGATCGAGGCGTCTGGTAACGTGCGGCTGGAGACGATTGCCGCCATTGCGGAGACCGGCGTCGATCTCATTTCCACCAGCAAGATCACCATGAGCGCCCCAACGCTCGATCTCGGACTCGATATCTCAATCGACGCCTAGCCGCGCCCGCCAATCCGCAAGCCGGGTGCGGGGCGTTCGCCCATCACTTCGCGGCGGAAACGAAAGCAGGCGGCAGGGCGTCCGCCTGTGGACACCCGCGCGTTACTCGTCGGTTGCACCAGTTCCGCTTTCTCGACCATGCGGCGGAAATTCTGTTTATGAACCCTACGACCCGATAGCGCCTCGACCGTTGCCTGCAATTCCGTGAGCGTGAACTCTTCCGGCATCAGCTCAAAGACGACCGGCCGGTATTTGAGCTTCGCCCGCAAACGCCCGATGGCGGTGGCCAGAATGCGCCGGTGGTCCTGCGCCATCGGCATACCGAACGCAGCCACCGATGGCCCGAACCCATCCGTTACCGCCTCCTGCACCAACCCCGCTTCGTACATCAGTTCGTAGCGCTCAAGCACGCGCTCCTCATTCCAGTCCGGCAGGAAAGGCGTGGTGGACGGTGCCGCATCAAGCCCGAAGGCGAATTTCAGGCGGCTGGGCCGGTCCGGCCATGACCCGGACGGGTCGCGCGTGGCGGCGGTGGACCATGTGCGCAATGCGGGAGCGATTTGGTTTTCAAACAGGGCCGGTGGCCCTTCGCGCCAATCCTCCCACGGGAAATGCCCGTACCAGTTCCGCCACGGCAATGTTTCCCGGTCCGCCTGCCGGGCCAGCGCCAGATAGCCCACCGACACGACGTGCCTGCCGTCACTGCGTTGCCGACCCTGATCGCCGAATGTGTATAATTGCTCCACGTAGCCGAGGTCGCGCCGCGTCAGTTCGGAAACCCAGCGCCTCAAGCTGCGCTCCATTGTCGGGTCCAGATTAGGCTGAAACGGGCCGAAGGGCAGGGCCGGTGGTGCGGCATCACTGAGGGTTAGCACTTGCGGTGTTGCGTCCGGGCAGGACACGACAACGGCGTGCAGCCCGATGTCGATGGCCGCGGTCACGGCGCGGCATTCAGATCGAAAACCGCAGCGGGCGCCTGGGTGATGAAAGCCCCGCGTCCCGCCTTCTTGACGGCCTGCACAAACGCGCCACCGTAACCAAGCTGCGCGTCTGCCAGCGCAATCATCAGCGGATTTGGCGTGGCGTGCGGCGCGGCACGGCGCAACATGCCAATCAGCACGGATGGTGATGTTTGGGGCAATACGATGGCAGTCACAATCAACGCCGCCGCCGTCGACCGGCTTACCCCCATCCAGCATTGCAGAACGAGCGGCCCGTCGCCGTTCCATGTTCGGATGAAGGCGATCAGGCTTGCAATCTGCTCTGCGGTCACCGCCTGCAACCCATCCAGCGGTTGCGGAATATCGTTGAAGTCGAGCGCCAGAAACCCGTCCAACCCACCCGGCCGTTCCAGCGCAGACCCCGGTGCTGCAAACGAAGCGAGCCAACGCGCGCCCGATGTCGCAAGCGTGGTTTCTAGATGCGCCAACGGCGTGATGTAGAGGACGGTCACGGGCAAAGCGCCGCGAATGCGGCCAGAAATGCCGCCTGCGCTTCCACCGCCGGTTGCGGCGACAGCGGGCGGGCGCTCGCAACAGCGCCACCTGGCTGCGGAAACAGCTTGCGTGCTTCGGCGGCGGAAAAACCCGCCAGATCGACGGCTTCACGATGGGCGGAAATGCGGTCGGCGGTTTTGATCATCTTTCGGTCCGCAGCCGGGCAACGGGCGGGCAGTCCGAATCGAACGTGAATGGCGGCCATGAGCCGCGCTTCCACCATGCCGTATTCCGCCCCCAGTACACCCTTAAAGGGCGAGATCATGTCCCCGATAACGTATTCCGGTGCATCGTGAAGCAGAGCCGCAAGCAGCAAGCCGCGCTCCGCTTCCGGCTCCAGGTAGCGTAGAATATCGACCACCAAAACGCTGTGCTGCGCGACGCTGAAGGCGTGGTTGCCTATCGTCTGCCCGTTCCAACGCGCAACCCGGGCAAGGCCATGGGCGATATCCTCGATTTCGATGTCCAGCGGTGACGGGTCCAGCAGGTCGAGCCGCCGCCCCGAAAGCATCCGCTGCCAGGCGCGGGTCGTGCCGTCCCTAGCTGCCAACGGGGCCATCGTCGGCAGCGGGTCCGGTGTTCGGCCAGTCGAAAGACACGAACGGGGGCAGGGATGGCGTGATTACCGCGTTGCCCGCCAAAATGTCCGTGCCCGCAGCCATCGCCTCGGCCGCACGGTCCAGGCGTATCAGCGCTAGTCCCTGCCCCGTGACGGAAGACCCCATCGTCCCAATCGCCCGGCTTTCAGCTGTGACCGGCGTGCCGACCACCGGCAAATCATTCCCGCTTATTTGCACAAACCGGCTGCGCGCCGTACCGCGATGCTGCATGCGCGACACCACTTCCTGCCCAACGTAGCAGCCCTTGCGAAAATCGACTCCGCCGCGCGCAAATTGATCCATCAGCGCCTCGTGGGGGAAGACGCTTTCCGGATCGAAGTCGCGCCCAAGTTCCGGCAATCCGCTGACAATGCGGTGGGCCTCATAATCGTCCGTTCCGTCGACCTCTGCGAAACTGCGATGCGCGAAACCTGCCAGACGCGGATCATTGGCCTCAACGCCATCGCCCCATGCGGCGCTTACCGGCAGGCCGGTTGTTTCGATGCTCACATTCGCGCGCAGCTTGTAGAATGTCAGTCGCCGCGCCAGATCGGCGGCGAAGATTGTGGCGGTGTCAAGCAGGAAGCCGCCTGCCTCGCGGCCAACAAAAAACTCAAACAAAATCTTGCCCTGCGGCGTCAGTAATGCGCCAAATGTCAGCCCTCCCGTTGCCAGCGTTTCCACATCGCAGGTGACGAGGTTTTGTAGAAAATGTTCAGCGTCGGACCCCGACACCCGAAATACGGTGCGGTTGGCAAGACGTGCGCCGGGCATCTCAGTCTCCCGCCACGAAAAAGCGCCACTCGCCATCGGGCCGGATACCGACACGGTAGAAGATATAGCTGCCGAATTGTTCCGAATCCTGCACGTCTCCGGCGGTCAGCAGGCGGAATAATTCCACGCGGTTTTCGTCTGATAGCGAGTCCAGCGGCCAAAGCATGAAGTAGGGCCAGATATACATTTCGTCATCTGTGCCGATGCCGACATGAACGTATCCGGCCTCCAGAACTTCGAGCAATATAGCGAGAATTTCGAAACCTTCATCATCGCCGGATGACTGGCGGAGCAACTCGATGGGGTCCTCCTCCATGGTGGAAAGCGACAGCATCGTACCATCCGAACCTCCGACGATGGAGCCCCGCAACGCTTCGATATCGCCACTGCGCGCCGCACTCATCAAGGTGTCGCGCGTGGCGCGAACAGGCTCGGGTAGGGCGGAGATGTCGCGCTGGATTGGTGGAGGCGGTCCAGGCGGTTCCGGTTTTTCGCGCTTGGGCCGCATTGTCAGGTCCGGCAGGGCGTCATCCGGAATCATTGCATCCGTGGCGGAATCATCATCATGGGTATGGGTGCCGGACGAATCCTCCGCCATTTGTACAGGCGCAGGAGCGATGTCCCCACCGGCAAAGGCCTGGCTGGCTGGCACTGTAAAGAGTGCGGCGATGAGCACAAATGCGAAAAGCGGCATGGTCACGAACCCGTTCGGATACGAAACCTGTCTAGCACGAAAAACGGCTTGAAACCTATCGTGGCGTTCGCGATGCGCGGTTTTACTGCAGCGTCCGGTCGGGGTGAAAATGCCCGGCTTCGGCGCGCGCGGGCAGGGAATCGATAACGTCCGCCACCGCGTTGTCACCGGCCAGCCGCTGCAATTCACCCAGCACCATTCCAAGTGCTGATTCCACGGCTATCGAGGGCTCGATGCCTTCCTGCAAGGCTGCAGTCCATGCTTCGTGGAAAAACTCGTGCGCCACGCGGTGTTTCTCCTCGTGGATAAGTTCGTCCAGATTGTCGGCAGTATTGGCCAGCATGACAAGGCAACGTCCGTTCGTGTGTCCGTGCCTTTAGGTAGCCCGCGCAAATGTGGCACGCCACCGAGGAGTGGACGAAAGGTTAATGCGTCCACAGAGATTGTAACGACCGCCTAGCGTCCGAACCGCTGGGTGATCTGCCGCGTCAGCGTGCGCCCTTCCTGCGTGTATCGGTCTCCCGCCAGCCGCGCTGAGGGTGTGCAAGCGCGATACACCTCATCGAGCGACCTGTATCCACGGTTGAATCGCGCAACGAGCCGGGCGCGCCGGGCCGGAACGGGATTCTCCAGCGCGATCAGATCCGTCATGGCATCGCGCCAAGCATTGCCCTCGCCGGTCTTACACAGCGTGCGCAGGTAGTGGACGGAGCCGAGCACTTCGGCGAGGCGCAGCAGGTAGGGGTCATAGGGAGCGGTGAGTTCGGGCAGGGGAGGACCGGCGGGCGCTTCAACCTGCGCGTCCTGCGCTTGGGCAAGTGACGTCAAGGCCAAAAGGCAAAAGAGGATCAGCGCACGCATGGACGCTTCATACGGCAGAACCGGAAGCGGCGTCCAGAACCGCGCGGCTTTCTGTGATGATTGCGGCGGTGTCAGGCAAAAGATCGAATGCGGCAAGATCGGAGGAGTTCGCCCACACCATGTCCGCCGCATCCGAAGCGGCAATTCCGTCGCCCGAACTCGGCGCGGGCTACATAGGCGGCGAGGACGTAGTGATGCGCCACCGCACCGGCATCGTCCCGCACGATGATTTCCAGCAATCGAACGAAGGAAGGCGTGCCAATCGTGACGCCAGTTTCCTCCAGCACTTCCCGCGCCACCGCGTCGGCCAGCGTCTCACCTGCCTCGACCAAGCCACCCGGCAAGGCCCAACGGTCCTTTGAAGGCGGGTTGAATCGCTGAACGATAGCGACCCTGTCGTCGCGCCAGACGGCAGCGCAGACCCCTGCAAGGGGATGTTCAGGATAGTCGCGGGCGCTCATGCTTCGCTTTCGCGCGCGGCCGTCCTATGTGCAACCCCGAAGCGGGACCGGGGGTGGAATCATGTGCGGGCGGTATGCATTGCTGGAAGACTGGCACGAGCTGGTGCGCGCCTTCGACCTCGCGTCCGGTCCCGCCATGCCTATCGTGCCCCGCTACAATATCGCACCCACCCAGCCGGTCCTTGCCATATATAGCGATGGCGGCGGCGCGCGGGTGCCGCTGCTGGTGCGCTGGGGGCTGGTCCCGTCCTGGGTCGAAGATCCTGCGGAATTCACCCTGCTGCTCAACGCCCGCAGCGAAACGGCTGCGACCAAACCCTCTTTCCGCAATGCCATGCGCCACCGACGCACGCTCATTCCCGCCAGCGGATTTTACGAATGGCGGCGGCACGCCGGCCAGAACCAAGGCGGCAGCCAGCCCTACTGGGTGCGCCCGCGCCATGGCGGCATCATCGCGTTCGGCGGGCTGATGGAAACCTACGCCGACCCCAATGGCAGCGAAATCGATACCGGCTGCATCGTTACCACGGAAGCCAACGAGAGTTTCGCCTCCATCCACCACCGCTTGCCGGTTGTCATCCAGCCGGAAAATTACAGCGATTGGCTCGATTGTCGCCGCAACGAACCGCGCGACATGGAACCGCTCATGCGTCCGGTGGACGATGATTTCTTCGAGGCCATCCCAGTCGGCACGGCAGTCAACAAAGTGTCCAACGCTGGGCCGGACGTGCAGAAGCGGGTCGACATCAAGCCCGAGCGTGAGGAACCCGCGCAGCTCGGCCTTTTCTGATGCTGCCGTTCCTCAACGGCTTCGCGCTGGGCGGCTCGCTCATCATCGCAATCGGCGCGCAGAACGCCTTCATCCTGCGGCAAGGACTGCTGCGCTCGAACGTCTTCATCCTGTGCCTGATCGCCAGCATGGCCGACGCACTGCTGATACTGGCAGGCGTCGCGGGCTTTGGCACGCTGATCAATTCCAGCCCTACACTGCTCACCATCGTGACGGCGGGAGGCGCGGTATTCCTGCTCGCCTACGCGGCGCTTGCGGCGAAACGGGCGTGGCAGCCCAAAATCATGGAAGCCGCGCAACAGGCCGCGCCGACGCTTGCCCGCGCTATCACCACGCTGCTCGCCTTCACATTCCTCAACCCCCATGTCTATCTCGATACCGTGGTTTTGCTCGGCGGGCTTTCCGGCTCTTACGAGGGGCAGGCGCGCGCCATGTTCGGCGCGGGGGCGATGGTCGCGTCCTTCGTGTGGTTCTTCTCGCTCGGCTACGGCGCGCGCTGGCTTACGCCGCTGTTTGCCAAGCCCTCCGCGTGGCGCGTGCTGGACGGGCTGATTGCGCTGGTGATGCTGTTGCTGGCGCTTTCGCTCATTGCCCGACTGGTCTGACTTGACGCGAGGCCCCCGGCGGCAGCATATGCGCCAATGACCAAACGCACCGCCCTTCGCTGCTGCATTACCGCCTGACGTCGCGCGGGCCGGTCTTCCCATGTTCTGTTTTCCGGTCTGCACCCCAAGTGCCCTGAACAGGCTATGAAACCGCCATGACCGACCTGACCCTCTACAACACGCTGACCCGCTCGAAGGAACGCTTCGAGCCGATCGACCCGAAAAACGTGCGGATGTATGTCTGCGGGCCGACGGTTTACGACCACGCTCATATCGGCAACGCCCGCCCGGTCATCGTGTTCGACGTGCTGTTCCGTCTGCTGCGTCACATCTACGGCGAGGATAATGTCACCTATGTCCGCAACATTACGGACGTAGACGACAAGATCACCGACCGCGCCCGCCGCGACTTTCCCGATATGCCGCTGAACGAAGCCATCGCGCAGGTGACGGAGCGGACGACCGCCCAGTTTCAGGCCGACATGGCTGCCCTCGGCTGCCTTCAACCGACACATGAACCCCGCGCCACCGACCATATCGACGGCATGGTGGCGATGATTCAGACTCTCATCACCCGCCGCCATGCCTATGTTGCCAAAGGCGAAAAAGGGCGCGAGGTGCTGTTCGACGTGACGTCCGACGACGATTACGGCCTGCTTTCCAACCGCAAGCTCGACGACCAGCAGGCCGGTGCGCGGGTGGCGGTCGAAAGCCACAAGAAGAACCCCGGCGACTTCGTGCTGTGGAAGGAAAGCGCCGCCGACGAACCGGGCTGGGACGGCGAGTTTAGCGGCGAAATGGTGCACGGCCGCCCCGGCTGGCACATCGAATGCTCCGCCATGTCCAAGGCGTTTCTCGGTGAAACCTTCGACATTCACGGCGGCGGACTGGATCTCATCTTCCCCCACCACGAAAACGAAATCGCCCAATCATGCTGCGCCAACGGGACTGAGCAGATGGCCAACGTGTGGATGCACAACGGCTATCTGCAAGTCGAGGGCCGCAAGATGAGCAAGTCCGACGGCAACTTTATCACGGTGCATGATCTGCTGCACACCGAGAAGGTCGGCCGGCGAAAATGGCCGGGCGAGGTCGTGCGTCTGGCCATCCTGATGACGCACTATCGGGAGCCGCTGGATTTTACGGTTCGGCGGTTGGAGGAAGCGGAGGCGGTTCTGTGGAAAGTACATCGCGCAACTGCGGGACAAAGCGGATCAGAGCAAAATCTGCTGCCGGACGCAATCGTTAAGATTTGCAACGACTTAGACATACGAGCAATGATACATTTGATTGAAGAACTGGCCGCACCTCATAGGCTTCAGGAGGATCTCGCGCATGCGGCTGCTAGTGCTGCGGGGTCATGGTTAGCGATAACAACTGATTGGTTATCCTGGAATGAGCGTTTCAGAAAGACCATTCCCAAGGAGGAACTATATGATCTGATTGGCCAACGTCTTGACTACATTGGGTATGAAAACTGGCCCGAAGCCGACCGCATCCGTGATGAACTCCTGTCCCAAGGCATCCAGCTAAAGGACTCAAAAGACCCCGAAACAGGCGAGCGCGTCACAACTTGGGAAGTCGTCCGTTGACCGCTTCCCACGACGCAAAAATCGCGGCGCACGAGGCTGCAACCAACGCCCCCCGCGAACGTATCACCCTGTTCGACACCACACTCCGCGACGGTGCCCAAACACCCGGCATCGACTTTTCGGTCGATGACAAGATCATCGTCGCCAACATGCTCGACGCTCTCGGCCTCGACTACATCGAGGGCGGCTATCCCGGAGCGAACCCGACGGACACGGCGTTCTTCGAAAAGCCGCGTACCAAACGCGCCACCTTCACCGCTTTCGGCATGACTAAGCGCGCGGGGGTTTCCGCGTCGAACGACCCCGGCCTCGCAGCCCTCACGCAATCGTCGGCTTCCGCCATCTGCTACGTCGCCAAGGCGTGGGATTTGCATGTGCGCGTGGCGCTCGGTTGTACGAACGAGGAAAATCTCGACTCCATCCGCGAATCCGTCGAGGCGGCGCTGGCGGCGGGCAAGGAAGCGCTGGTCGATTGCGAACACTTCTTTGACGGCTTCAAGGCCGACCGCGCCTATGCGCTGGCCTGCGCCCGCACGGCGTTCGACGCGGGTGCGCGGTGGATCGTGCTGTGCGACACCAATGGCGGCACCCAGCCCATCGACATCCGCGCCATCGTGGAAGCGGTAATCGCGGAAGCCGTGCCCGGCGACCATCTCGGCATTCACGCCCATGACGACACCGGTCAGGCCGTCGCCAATTCGCTGGCTGCCGTCAACGCGGGCGCGCGGCAAATCCAAGGCACGCTGAACGGCATCGGCGAACGCTGCGGCAACGCCAATCTGACCACCATCATCCCGACGCTGATGCTGAAACCGTCCTTCGCCGAACGGTTCGAGACAGGCATCGCGCCCGAAGCCCTGTCCGGCCTCACCGCGCTGTCCCGCCGGTTCGATGAATTGCTGAACCGCGCGCCGGACACCCAAGCGCCCTATGTCGGCTCCTCCGCCTTCGCCACGAAGGCAGGCATTCACGCCTCGGCCCTGCTGAAAGACCCGACGACCTATGAGCATGTGGAGCCTCACACCGTCGGCAACGCGCGCAACGTCATGGTGTCCGATCAGGGGGGCAAGTCGAACTTCATCGACCAGCTTGCCAAGCGCGGTATCGAAGTCGGCAAGGACAACCCCCGTCTCGACACGCTCATCGCGCTCACCAAGGAACGCGAGGCGGCAGGTTTCGCCTATGAGGCGGCGGAGGCCAGCTTTGAGCTGCTCGCCCGTCGCACGCTTGGCACCGTGCCGGAATTCTTCGAGGTCGAAAGTTTCCGCACATCGGTCGAACGCCGCCACAATGCGCTGGGCGAAAAGATCAGCGTGTCGGAAGCCGTGGTAAAAATCGTTGTCGATGGCGAAAGGCTCATTTCAGTCGCGGAGGGAAACGGCCCCGTCAACGCCCTCGACAAGGCGCTGCGCACCGATCTCGGCAAATATTCGGACATGATCGCAGGCATGGAGCTGGTGGACTACAAGGTCCGCATCCTCAATGGCGGCACGGAGGCCATCACCCGCGTGCTGATCGAAAGCGCCGACGAGTGCGGCGAGCGCTGGTGGACGATCGGCGTGTCCGACAACATCATCGACGCGTCATTTCAGGCGCTCAACGATTCCATCGTCTACCGGCTGGTGCGGAAGACATCCGGTGCCCCGGTGAATGGTTGAGATCGTCCATCCGGTCAAACCCGGAGCCACCAACCTGACGCCGCGCCAAGGCTTCTGGTGCGCGCTGGGCGCCTTCGTCATCTGGGGCTTCCTGCCGCTCTATTTCATTCCGTTGGCGGACGTTCCACCGGTCGAAGTGGTGTGCCACCGCATCGTCTGGGCCGTTCCGTTCGCACTCGCCATCATGGCCGTGCAGGGCCGTCTGGGCGAAATTCGCCCCCTGTTCCACAACCGCCATCTCGTGATGATGATGACACTGACGGCGTGCCTCATCGCGTTCAACTGGGGCGTCTATGTCTATTCCATCGCCAGCAACCAGTCCTCGCAGGCGGCGCTCGGCTATTACATCACACCCCTGATGAACGTGCTGTTCGGGGCCGTGCTATTGGGCGAACGCCTGTCGCGCATCCAGCTTGCCGCCGTGGCCATTGCATTTTCCGCGGTGGCTATCCGCATCATCGTTGCCGGTGATGTGCCGGTGATCGGCCTGTTGCTGACGACCTCGTTTGCTGTCTACGGCTATCTCCGCAAGACGGTGGATGTGGGCCCAACGCAGGGTTTCATGATGGAAGTGCTGTTGCTGTCGCCCTTCGCGCTGCTGTATCTTGGCTGGCTTGCGGTGACAGGGCAGGGGCAGTTCGGCCTCGTTGCGTCCACTTCCGCACTGCTCATCGGCACCGGCGCACTCACAGCCGTGCCGCTCATACTCTACGCGTTCGGGGCCAAGGCGCTGAGATTCGCCACACTGGGCCTGATGCAATATATTGCGCCCAGCATGATCTTCGTTTTGTCGTTCACCGTATTCGGCGAAGCGTTCACGTGGGTCGAAGGCTTGACGTTCGGGCTAATCTGGTCCGCTCTGGCATTGTATTCATTCGGATTTCTGTGCCCCCGCCCTGCGGCAGCGGCACATTAGGGAGGACGACGGATTTGGGATTGGCGGGCGTCATCGTTCTCGGGCTGCTCGCAGGCGGTGCCGCATTCGGCATTACGGCAACGAAAAACGTGTTCGGCTTGCCAGACTTGCGACAAACCACACTGCAGGAAATGGCCGCTTCGGAAACGTCTGATGAGCCTGCGCCGGAGCCGGAAAGTGTTACCACCACGGCCCCCTCAATCGACGTGTTGCGCGCGGAACCCGACGGTTCCTTTGTCGTCGCTGGCCGTGCCGAACCCGATAGCACCATCGACCTGAAAGACAGCGACGGAACAGTGGTCGCCAGCGGCACGGTGGACCGGACTGGAGATTTCGTTCTGCTGTCCGATAAAAACCTCATCGCCGGTGTCCACGAATTGCGGCTTCATTCGCGAACCGGAGAGGCGGAGGAGATCTCCGCAGAGGCCGCTATCGTCAGCATCCCTAAGCGGGCGGAGCAACCTGTTCTCGCCGCCGTCATCCCTGAAAACGAGCCGGTTTCCATTGTCGACACCGCATTGCCCACGCCAGTCTCGGTGGAAGCAGGTCCAGCGCCGGCCATCGCTATTGAAGCCGTCGAGGTCGAGGACGGCCAACTTGCCGTCGCCGGTGCGGCGGAGCAGGGCGCAACGGTGCAGGTCTATCTCGACAACGAACCCATTGGCCGCGCCACCGGCACGTCCGACGGGCGGTTTCTGCTGGAAGCGACGCGCGACTTGCCACCGGGTCGTTACGATGTGCGGGCCGATGTCGTACAGCGCAGCGACGGCAAGGTACTCGCCCGCGCTGCCGTGCCGGTGCTGCACCAGACCGGCGCGCAACTCGCGGAAGTCAATGCGCTCCAGACCGGCTCCTCCGTCATCATCCGCGGTGGTGACAGCCTGTGGCGTATCTCGCGCAAGACGTACGGGCAGGGTATTCGCTATACGACCATCTTCTCCGCCAACCGTGACCAGATACGAGACCCGCACCGCATCTATATCGGCCAGATTTTCAAGCTGCCCACGGATGGCGAACCGTCCGTAAACTAGAGCCTTGTGAAACCCGCTTGCGAGCGCTACATCATCGTAAATCTACGATGATGGACTAGATATGGGTAAGTGTCGTGACACCGCCGTGCCGAGTGCCAGCGCCGAACTGGCGGACGCATTCGCCGCACTCGCAAACCCCGCGCGGATTGATATTCTGCGCCACGTCGCGCTGCATCGCCACTGCGGTTGCAAAGACATCACGCAGGTCGTGCCGCTGGCGCAATCCACTATCTCGCAACATCTGAAGGTGCTGACGGAAGCGGGCCTTATCCAAATGGAAGCCGTGCCGCCACGGTCGCGCTACACGGTCAACGAGGTGTTGATCGCAGAATTGTCCGAAACCGCCAGCGCGTTCCTCAAATCCTGCTGCGCCCATTCCGGCGACACATCCTGTCGCTGACCTAACGCCCTAGAATACAAGAAAGATTTTGTTTGTCCGATAACACAACCGACGCGCCCAAACGCGACGCCTCCTCCATTTCCACGGTGCGCAGTCTGTGGCCCTATCTGTGGCCCGCCGAGCGCCCGGACCTCAAAGCCCGCGTATTCTGGGCGGCATTTTTCCTGGTCGTTGCGAAACTGATAACAGCGGTCATTCCGTTCTTCTTCAAATACGCCACAGACACCCTGAACGGCCTGGAGCCGGACGTGTTCTGGATCCCCGTGGTACTGATGACCCCAATCATGATGGTCATCGCCTACAACGTGGCGCGCCTTGTCATGTGGGGTTTTACGCAGCTGCGCGACGCGCTGTTCGCACGTGTGGGCCAGTATGCGGTTCGGCAGTTGGCCTACAAGACCTTCGTTCACATGCACACGCTTTCGCTGCGCTTTCATTTGCAGCGCCGCACGGGCGGCCTGTCGCGTATCATCGAGCGTGGCACCAAGGGCATCGAGACAATCGTGCGCTTCACGATTCTCAACACCTTGCCGACCATCCTTGAATTCGCGCTTTACGCGGGCATTTTCTGGTATTTCTTCGGCTTCTGGTATGTCGTCGTCATCGCCGTGACGGTCTGGGCCTATTCGTGGTTCACCATCAAGGCCTCCGACTGGCGCATCCAAATCCGCCGCGACATGAACGCCGCCGATACCCAGGCGAACACAAAATCCATCGACTCTCTGCTGAACTACGAGACGGTGAAATATTTTGGCAACGAAACGATGGAAGCCGACCGCTTCGACGTCTCCATGGCGAAATACGAGGTCTCGGCGACCAAGACATGGACGTCGCTTGGCTGGTTGAACTTCGGCCAAATGGCTATTTTTTCGGTCGGAATGTTGGCCTGCATGGTCATGTCCGCGCTTGCCGTGCAGCGCGGGGAACAGACGATCGGCGATTTCGTGCTGATCCAGACCTTCCTGATGCAGCTGTCCATTCCGCTCAACTTCATCGGCTTCGTCTACCGTGAAATACGGCAGGCGCTGACCGATATCGAAGACATGTTCGACCTGCTCGCCGTGCCTGCCGAGGTGGTCGACGCCGACGACGCCAAGCGGTTGGTTATCGATGACGCCGCGATCCGCTTCGACCATGTCAGCTTCCATTACGACCCCGACCGGGCGATCCTGAAGGATATTTCCATCCACGTGCCCGGCGGCAAGACGGTGGCCATCGTCGGCCCGTCCGGTGCCGGTAAGTCCACGATCTCGCGGCTCCTGTTCCGCTTTTACGATGTGCAGGACGGCTCGATCACCATCGATGGGCAGGACTTGCGCGGCACGACGCAGGAGAGCCTGCGCGCCGCCATCGGGATGGTTCCGCAGGACACGGTCCTGTTCAATGACACGATAGAATACAACATTCGCTACGGCCGTATGGATGCCACCAAGGAAGAGGTGCAGGAGGCCGCCGACCGAGCCCAGATCGGCGAGTTCATTGCCCGCCTGCCACAGGGCTATGACACGCCGGTGGGCGAACGTGGGCTGAAACTGTCCGGCGGCGAGAAGCAACGCGTGGCCATCGCCCGCACCCTGCTAAAAGCCCCGCCGATCCTCATTCTCGACGAGGCTACGTCGGCGCTCGACACGGCCACGGAGCAGGAAATCAAGGCGGCGCTCGACATCGTGTCGAAGGACCGCACGACTGTGGTGATCGCTCACCGCCTTTCCACCGTCATCGATGCCGACGAGATCATCGTGTTGGAAGCCGGTGAAATCGCGGAGCGCGGCACCCATACAGAGTTGCTCGAAAGCAACGGTCTCTACGCCTCCATGTGGAACCGCCAGCGCGAGGCGTCAGAAGCCGAAGCGGCGCTCAAGGCGGCTCGGGCGGCAGACGATCGCGGGTTCCTGGGCCGGAAGCCAAGCCATGAAACGGCTGACTAGAGCTCTTCTCGCAGCGCTCCTGTTTTGCGCTCCAGCGCAAGCGCAGGAAGCAGTCGCATTGGAACTGGTGCTGGCGCTCGATACGTCCACCAGCGTCGATCGCGAGGAGTTCGATCTGCAACGGCTTGGTCTGGCCGCAGCCTTCCGTCACCCGCAAGTCCAGCAGGCCATCCTCGCACTCGGCCCCGGAGGGATGGCGATTGCCGTCACCCAGTGGGCGGGCAAAGACAGCGCGGCTTTCGGTATGCCGTGGGCGCATGTTCGAAGTGCAACTGACATCGAAGCGGTCGCCGCAGTGCTGGAAACGATGCCACGACAGATGGAAGGCCGCACCGACATTGCTACCGCCATCCGTTTCGCCACCGCCGCCATTCTCGGCAATGCCTATGTAGGTAGCCGCAGGACTATCGACGTCTCGGGCGACGGCTCGTCCGACATCGCAGACCCCGGCGCGGCGCGGGATGTAGCGCTGGCGCTGGGCATCACCATCAACGGATTGGTCATCCACACCACAGAATACGATCTCGGCGAGTTGGCCGATATCGAATTGTATCAACACTATCTGCGTCGCGTTATCGGCGGCTCCGGTGCCTTCGTAATGGAGGCGCGCGACTACGCCGATTTCGCTGAAGCCATCCGCCGCAAATTGCTACGCGAGATTAACGGCCCGGCGGTGGCTATCAACCGCTTTGCGCCGACAGCCCTATCACGCTAACACCGCTGTACATCACCAGCGGGGCGCGATCCATGTCCGTCGTCAATTCCATCAAAAGCGTTCTCGTCCCCATTCATCCGGAGGGCAAACGCTTCGTTGCAGGCTTTGCGGTCGTCACCATCGCGCTGGCCTTCGTCTGGCAACCGTTTTTCTGGCTTGGGTTAGCACTCACGATCTGGTGCGCGCTCTTCTTCCGCGACCCGGTCCGCATAGTGCCCCAGGGGGCAGACATCATCGTCAGCCCCGCCGATGGTCGTGTTTCTGCAATCGGCTCTTTCGTGCCGCCTGCGGAATTGGACATGGGCACCGCGCCGATGATGCGGATTTCCGTTTTCATGAATGTCTTCGACGTTCACATTAACCGCGCGCCCGTTGCCGGCCCTGTCACAGCATCGTCCCACAAGCCGGGCAAGTTTCTCGCCGCCGATCTGGACAAGGCGAGCGAGGAGAACGAGCGCCATTGCATCACCATCGACGGCCCAAATGGCCCGGTCGGCACGGTGCAGATCGCCGGTCTTGTGGCACGGCGCATTCTCAACTGGTCCGACGCCGGTGGCAGGCTGGAACAGGGAGAACGCTTCGGGTTGATCCGCTTCGGCTCCCGCTGTGATGTCTTCGTGCCCGAAGGAGCCGTTCCGCGCGTCGCGATCGGGCAAAAGGCGATTGCGGGCGAAACCATTCTCGCAGCCCACGAAGGTGCGTTTGATGACGCGCCATCCGTGCGGTCCATCTAACGTGGCGACCGATACGGAGCCCAAACCGGCGGAAACCGACGTCGAGTCCATTCGTCGCCTCCGTGATGTGCCCCTTCGGATGCTGGTGCCCAGCCTCATCACGCTCGGCGCGATCTGCGCTGGTCTGACCGCTATCCGCCTCGCCATCGAGGCCCGCTTCGAGTTCGCGGTGCTGGCCATCGTTTTCGCAGCCATTCTTGACGCACTGGACGGTCGTGCAGCGCGCATGCTGAAGGCTTCGACATCCTTCGGCGAGCAACTCGACTCACTGGCCGATTTCGTCAATTTCGGCGTCGCTCCCGCCATCATCGTCTATTTGTGGACGCTCAAGGATGCGCCGAGCCTCGGCTGGATCGTCGCGCTCGTATTCGCCATTTGCGGGTGTTTGCGGTTGGCACGGTTCAACGTGATGTTGGAAGATCCGGACCGCAAGGACTGGGAGGTGGACTTCTTCACCGGCGTTCCTGCCCCCGCCGGTGCCCTGCTCGCCTTACTGCCGGTCTATCTCGGACTATTGGGCGCCGAGCGGTTCGGCATCAGCGCGTTAGCTGCCGGCATCTACGTGCTGTGCATCGGCGGGCTCATGGCATCGAGCTGGCCAAGTTGGTCCGGTAAGCGCACCGGCCAACGTATTTCAGCCCGCAACGTGCCGCTAACGCTCATCGGCTTCGTGCTGCTTGTCGCGTTCCTGTTCAGCTACCCGTGGGCGTTCCTCAGCATCGCCAGCCTCGTCTATCTGGCGACGCTACCGTTCAGCGCGCGCGACCATAAGCGGCGGATGAATCATTCTGCCGCATCCGGATAGCGCACCGGCGCATTTGTGTTGGCGACTAACGGCGGCATGCCCGCGCTGCGCGCCTTCGCCATCATCGCGTTGAGGTCGTCCAGCGGCAGATAGGGGCTTGCCTCCGCCTCTCCCACATCGATTGCCTTCTTGCGGGTGAAGATACTTCCGACCCAAGCGCCGACACCGACGAGGTTTGCGGGCAGCGCCAGCATTGATGGTATAACCACGAGCGTTAGCACGGTGGAGAACGCCAGGCCTGCAATGATCGCCGTGGACAACTGCACCCACCACACAGAGGTGATGCCGCCAAGCGCGATGGTGCGCTCGAAAAAGTTCATGTTCACCTGCATCGCCATCGGGATAAGGCCTAGAATGGTCGTCATTGTGGTCAGCATGATGGGCCGCAGCCGCTGGGCGGACGTTTTCAGCACCGCCTCGCGGGTTTCAACGCCCTCGCCTCGTAGCCGGTTGAACGTGTCGATCAATACGATGGCGTTGTTCACCACGATGCCCGCCAGCGCGACGACCCCGGTGCCGGTCATGATGATCGAGAACTTCTGCCCCGTCAGCATCAACCCGATCAACACGCCCAGCACGGCCAGCACCACGGTCGAGAGCGTCAGGATTGTCTGGTAGAACGAGTTGAACTGCGTCACCAGAATGATGAACATCATAAACAGGGCGATTGCCGCGGCTTTGCCGAGGAACTCTCCCGCAGCGGCTTGCTCCTCATCCGAACCGCGGAAACGGAACTGCACCGACGACGGCCAATCCTGAGCGTCGAGCCACGCCTGAACCTCATCGACTTTCGTCTGAATCGTGCCGCCGTCCGCCTTGAAAGCGTCGGCCAGATTTGCCTTCACTTCCATCGCATACAGCCCGTCCTTACGGGTGATCGAGCCGACCACCTGTTTGGGCGTGCGTGTTACGAAGTTGGCCAGGGGCACCTGACCCTCGCTGGTCTGCACCTTCAAGTTGTCGAGCGTGTCGAAGGAGCGCTGCTCCTTCGGCAGGCGCACGGGAATGTCCAACTCGTCCTCGGAATCGTCGGGCCGGTATTTGCCGATATTCACGCCGTTGGTGACAAGCTGCACCATCGCGCCAATCGAGGTGATGCCTGCGCCGTAGCGCCCAGCCAGCTCGCGGTCGACCTCCAGCTCCCATTCGATACCGGGCAGGGGGCGGCCATCTTCGACTTCCTGCATGTTGTCCATGCCGTTGAAGAAGGCGCGGGCGCGGACGATGGTGGCAACCATTTCGTCGTAGCTGGTGGATTTCACTTCCAGCCGCACGTCCTTGCCGGTGGGCGGTCCGCCCTCGATCTTGCGAACCTCGACGGTGATACCGGGTAGGGAAGCGGTCTTTTCACGGATTTCCGCAAAGATTTCCACAGCCTTCCGGCGGCAGCAATAGTCGTTGAGCTCGATCTGCAATTCACCAACGACATCTGCGGGCTTGTCCTGCACGGCGGGCGGAGCACCGCCGGCGGAGCCGCCGGACCCACCGGGAGCAGTCGCCGTCATCACGACGTTTTCGACGCCTTTGACGGTCAGCACCTGCTGCTCGACATCGGTGACGACATCGCGAATCTGCGTGGCGGAAAGGTTGCCCCGTGCGCCAACGAGAATGATTGCCTGATCAGGCTCCTCGTCCACGAAGAACTCGACGCCGCTGTTGTGGGTGCCGAACAGGGAGAAGACCGTGATGGCCGCAAACACGACGGCGCCGATCACCAGCGCATTACCGACGAGATTGCCGGACGTGAATTTCAAGAACTTGAGGTAGCTGCCCATCGCGCCGGGCACCTTGTCAATCTCCAGCGGTGTGCCGCTCGAATACATTCGTGACACCTGATCTTCCGGTGCTGCCTTTTTTGCACGCCATGCCACATAGCGGCGCACGATGGGGAACAGGATGATCGCCACGGCGAGGCCCGCAATTGCGGCGATGACGTTCGCCACGGTGGACGCATTGGCCGCGCCCGCCTGCGCGGATGCGAAACCCAGAACGTCGTTCCAGCCGAAACCGATCGCGCTCGAAACCACCGCCTGCGTGAGCAGAAACACGGCCAGCCCCGTTAGTGAGGCTGCGAGAATAGCGGTGGTGAACCAAGCCGAATACCGACCGGCCCATTGCGCGATCCGCCCCGTCAGCGCGCCCGCCGTTGGCAGGAAGATAAGTGCCGTCAGCAGCGATGCCGACAGCACAATAATCACCATCGTCGGCAGGTAGGACATGAACTCGCCAGACACGCCCGGCCACAATAGCAGCGGCAGGAAGGCCGCCAGCGTCGTGGCCGTGGACGACACGACCGGCCAGAACATCAGTTGCGCCGCCCGGGTATAGGCCTCGCTCGGGTCCATCCCCTCCGCAAGTTTTCGGTCCGCATATTCCGTCACCACGATGGCCCCGTCGACGAGCATTCCCACCGTCAGCACCATGCCGAACAGCACCATCATATTGACCGTGATGCCCGCCGTTCCCAGAATGAGAAAGCCGACGGTGAACGACACAGGCACCGAAAGTCCCACCAACAGGCCGGAACGCAGGCCGAGTGATGCCACGACCACGACCATCACCAGCGCGATGGCGGTCATGATCGACGCCTGTAGCGAGCCCTGAACCTCGTTGATGAAAGCGGATTCATCGAGCATGAAATTGATCTTCACGGTCGATGGCCAGTCTTTCGAGAACCGGGCGACGGCTTCGCGCACCGCGTCGTTGTTCTCGATGATGTTGGTGCCAATGCGCTTAACGACCTCCAGCGAGATCGCCGGGTCGCCGTTCACCCGCGTGAACACGCTGGCATCCTTGAACGTGCGCCGGATTTCGGACACATCGCCGAGAGTGACGACTGCTTCGCCGTTCTGCTTGATCGGAATGGAATACACATCCTGCGCGTCTTCCACGAGGCCGGGAACCTTCACGTTGAACCGCCCTGCGCCGTTGTCGATGAAACCGGCGGCAACAAGCTGGTTGTTTTGCGCCAGCGCATTCAGCAATTCGATTTGCGTGATGTTGTAGGACTCGAGTTTGGCGAGGTCGAGAATGACTTCGAGCTGCTCTTCGCGGTTGCCGCGCAAGTTGGCTTCCCGCACCGTGTCGATGGCTTCCAGCTCGTCCTTGAGACGGCGGGAAAAGCCATACAGTGTCCGCTCAGGAACGTTGCCCGAAAGCGTGACGATAAGCGTGGGTTGCAGCGCGAAATTGGTTTCCGCGATCACCGGCTCGTTTGCATCGGCGGGAAACTCCGCCTTGGCCTGATCGACCTTGTCGCGGATGTTGGCAAGCACCTTATCCTTGTCGGTGCCGATCTCGAATTCCAGCACGACGAGCGCGTTGGACTGGTTGGCAACCGCAGTCAGTTCCTTCAACCCGTCCAGCCCGCGTAGCTTGGTTTCCATTGGCCGGATGAGCAGCCGTTCGCTATCCCGTGGCGAGATGCCAGCCTGAGATACGGAAACGAAATAGACCGGAACATCGATATCCGGCTGCGCTTCCTTGGGAATGGAAATGTAGGTCATCGCACCGGCGATGATCATTACCAGCATGAGGGTCAGGACCGTTTTGGGACGGCTCAGAATGACGGCGAGGGCGGATGTCATGATGGCTTTAGTCCTGTGTTCTGGTTTCGAGGGAAGCGCTCTCCGGCGCCTCGACCTGATTGATGGATTGGTCCGCTTCGTCCGTCGGCGTGGTCATCGGTACCGGATCGACCTTCTGGCCCGCCGCGACGAAATCCTGCCCCAGTGTGATGACCTTGTCCCCCGGCTCCAGTCCCGCAACCCACATGGACTGCTCCTCCTGCGCCAGAATAGTGACGGCTTTAAACGCGACCGTATCGTCTTCACCGACCAGCCGAACGCCGACCTGCCCGTCGTCT
Source organism: uncultured Alphaproteobacteria bacterium (assembly GCA_963841615.1). GTDB lineage: Bacteria > Pseudomonadota > Alphaproteobacteria > Rhizobiales > Rhizobiaceae > Pseudahrensia. The sequence goes on from CAWJDI010000006.1 coordinate 302,460, forward strand.
GCCAATGTCAGCCAGGAAGGGAGAACCTTGTAGGCTTCGGACACGTCAAGCGGGATCGCGGCTGATGCGGTGATGCCTTCACGGATAGTCCGGTCGGGATTTGGCAGGTCGATTTCAACGGCGAATGTGCGGGTCCGTTCGTCGGATGTCGGCGCAATGAAGGAGACCTTGCCAGCTGCCGTCTCGCCGCTGACCATCGTAACGCTGGCATCCATGCCGGAGCGGACCTTGCCGATTTCCACCTCGGACACCTGCCCCGTGAACTTGATAGGGTCCGTCTGCACCACGGTCGCGCAAATGCCGCCGGGGGTGAGGTTGTCGCCGGGTTCGGCCATCGGTTCGGTGATCTGACCTGCGATGGTCGTTCGCACCTGCGTGCGTGTCATGTCCTGCTTCGCACCGGCCAGTGCCGCCGATGCAGAATCCAGCGCGGTGCGAAGCTGGCGCATGCGTGATTGTGTCGTAAAGCCTTGGTCGGCGAGGCGTTTGTTGGCATCATACTCCGCCCGCGCCTGCTCCAACGCGGCTTCGGCCTGCGTCATGGACGTTCCGCGCACACCCTCATCGAGCGTGCAAAGCAGGTCGCCAGCAGCAACGATCTGCCCCTTCCGCACCAGCCGTTCCTGCACCGTGCCACCCGTTTCCGCGCGCACCGATACGCTCGCATTGGCCTTCGTGCGACCGCGAACATCAAGCGTCGCTTCCCGTTGATCAGGCTGCATCGTTGCGACCTGAACTCGAAACGCATCATCCGACCGCGCTTCTTCCCGTTCCGCGATGGATTGGGCGTCCGGGTCGATCTGTCCACCGCTGATGATATCGCCGGTGAACATCCAACCACCGATACCGGCGAGAATGGCGAGTGCGACGAGGTGGGAACCGCGCAATTTCATTAGAATGAAGGCTTTCTACTCAGCCGCGACGAGGGGTGACGCGACAGGTTCGGGAGAAACGGGTGGTGAGGAAAAGGAAGCGGTGCCGGCCAAGGCTTCGAGCCGGTCTCGGTGTTCGTATATATAATCCAGTTGGGACTGCAGGCAGGTGCGCCCACATTCGGCGACCCACGATGCAGCTTCGAGAGGAACGCTGGCTTCTGCCGCATCGATGATATCAAGTTCGGCCACCAGCCATTTGACCTGTTTCTCGACTGCCCCACGAATGATCGCAAGCGGCAGATACTCGGCGAACATTGCGAGAAACAGAAACTCACTGCGAAACGTATCTGTCCGAGCAGGCTGTTGAAATGTTCGAGAAAGTTCAGTCCGCCCAGCGTCGGTCATCGAATAGACCCGCCGGTTGGGCTTGCCGTCCTGCTCTTCGACACGGGCTGAAAGCAGCCCTTCGGATTCCAGCTTGTTGAGCGCCGGATAGATCGAGCCGTAGCTGGCCTCGACAAAATGGCTGAAATGACCTTCGGCAACCCGTTTGCGGATTTCATATCCCGTCGCATCTCCCAACTGGAGAATGGCAAGGCATATGGTTTGAACATTCATCATTGAGATTGACCGATTTAGGACGGAGCATAGTCAGGTCCGATATATGGACCTACACCATATATCGGACCGACATATCAAGTCTCGCATCATTAAATATGAGACAGGCTTTACAACCACTGACCGGCAGTTTGGTCCCACACATCACCGTTTCGCTGCGTATCGACGCTCAGCAAATCGAGGATGACCGGCACCAAAGTGGATGCCTCCGGGACCGTTTCAGGGTTCTCACCCGGCATATAGCGTGCCCGCATCTTGGTGCGAACCGGGCCGGGGGTGATCAGATTGGTCCGGACGGCGGTATTTGCGTTTTCCGCGGCGTAGCATTTCACCATCTCCGTCAATGCAGCTTTCGAGGCGAGATAAGGTGTGAGAAACGGCATTGCGGACATGCCCGATGAGACAAAAAGCGTGCGCCCGTTTTCAGCGGCCTTCAGCAGCGGGTCCATCGACCGCAATAGCCGGAAATTGCCGGTGACGTTAATTGCGAACACATCGTCGAAAACGGAGGGTTGCAAATGCCCCAGCGGCGTCGCGGTGCCCATGATACCGGCATTGCCGAGCAGCATATCCAGCTTGCCGTGGCGTTCGTAGATTGCCGCGCCCAATCGGTCGAGGCCGTCGCCGTCCTTCATGTTCATGGGCACGAGTGTCGCCGTTCCATCCTTCGGTGCGAATGGCATCGTCCAGCTCTTCCAGCCCACCCACCGTGCGTGCGAGCGCGACCACATGCGCGCCCTCTTTCGCAAGGCCCAGTGCAGCGGCAAAGCCGATGCCGCGCGAAGCGCCTGTCACCAAAGCGATTTGGCCGTCGAAGCGCCTAGCCATTGTGTCAGCGCCCACCCGCAAGCAGCGAAATTGGACGCACATTGTCGCCCCGCGTATCGATGACACCTTCGCGGTCGGTCAGGCGGGTCGGGTAATCGCCGGTAAAGCAGGCATCGCAGAATTGCGGCTGCCCGTTGTCGCGCTTGGCTTCACCCGCCGCGCGATACAGTCCGTCGATTGTCAAAAAAGCCAGCGAATCCACCTTGATGAACGCTGCCATGTCTTCCACCGACATGCGGGACGCCAACAGCTTGCTCTTTTCCGGCGTATCAACCCCGTAAAAGCACCCGCTAACGGTCGGCGGCGAAGCGATCCGCATATGGACCTCCTTTGCGCCGGCATCGCGCACCATCGCCACGATCTTCTGGCTCGTCGTGCCGCGCACGATGGAATCATCCACCAGCACGATGCGCTTGCCTTCGATCAGCCGACGGTTGGCGTTGTGCTTCAGCTTCACGCCCATGTGGCGGATGTTGTCGGACGGCGCGATGAAGGTGCGGCCGACATAGTGGTTGCGGATGATACCAAGCTCGAACGGCAGCGCGGATTGTTGCGAAAAGCCGATGGCTGAGGGCGTGCCGCTGTCGGGAACGGGCACGACCATATCGGCATCGCACGGCGATTCCCGCGCGAGTTCTTCGCCGATCCGCTTGCGAACAGCATAGACATTCTCGCCCTGCACCGTGCTGTCGGGCCGCGCGAAATAGACGTACTCGAACACGCAGAAGCGGGGCTTGGCGTCGTCCTTCGGCGGTCCGAAGGGGAAGTGGCTTTCCAAGCCGTCCTGCGTAATGACGACCATCTCACCCGGCTTCACGTCCCGCACGTATCGCGCCCCGATAATGTCCAGCGCACAGGTTTCCGACGCCAAAACGTAAGCCCCGTCGAGATCGCCCAGCACCAGCGGGCGCACACCCAGCGCATCACGGCAGCCGAACATGCGGGATCGGGACATGGCAACCAGCGAAAACGCGCCCTCGAGTTGTTGCACAGCATCGATCAACCGTTCCGGCACCTTCTGCTCCCCGCTCATGGCGATGAGGTGAAGAATGACTTCCGTGTCTGAGGTCGACTGGAAGATCGCGCCGCGCTGCTGCAAGGCGCGGCGGATGGCCGTGGCGTTCGTGATGTTGCCATTGTGGGCGATGGTGAAGCCGCCGCCCGCGAAATCGGCATAGAACGGCTGGACGTTTCGCAACCCTTCGCCGCCCGTCGTGGCATAGCGGTTGTGGCCAATGGCATTGTGGCCGGGCAGGCGTTTGATGACGGCGGGTTTGGAAAACGTATCGCCGATCAGGCCCACGTGCCGCTCGGCATGAAACGTCGTGCCATCGTAGCTGACGATGCCCGCCGCTTCCTGCCCGCGATGTTGTAGGGAGTGCAGGCCCAGCGTACAGATAGCCGCCGCATCGCTGCGACCGAATACGCCGAACACGCCGCATTCTTCATGGAACTTGTCGTCGAACATGCAATGAGGCTCCGGTGTCGGACGGTTCGTGCAGGCGGATCAGGTGTCGCGTTCGGCTTCCGTTTCGCCCGGTACGGGCCCCTCCGGGGTAGGGTCTCCGGTGTCGAACAGGTCTTTCACCACCTGATCGAGATTGGCAGGCAAAGAATCGCGTATGTTGGTGCCGATGGATACCAGCATGGGGCGTGATTTCGCGTTGGCCACCCAGTCCGGCTCATTTTCATCCGCCAGCCAGATAAAGCCCATCAGCGCGATGATGACGAGCAAGGCTCCACGAACCGCGCCGAATATGAACCCGAGCGTCCGGTCCAACACGCCTATGCGGCTGTCGATGATCATATCCGCCACCAGCATGGTGAGATAGCTCACGACAATCAGCACCAACAGGAACACGAGCGCTGCGGAAAGCCCATCGAGCACAAGCTGCTTGTCGGCGATGGAGGGAATGAAATCCGCCATGATGGGAGAGACGGTCGGATAGAATGTCAGCGCGGCAAAGGCGGCTGCGATCCACGACACGATGGACAGGACCTCGCGCGAAAAACCGCGCACCATCGCCAGCAAAGCGGAGATGAGCATGATGACGATCAAAATGCCGTCCAGAAGTGTTATGGGCATGGGCGTGTCACGTCCGGGTTGTATCCGGGTCCAGTCGTAGGGTCATTTGCCAGCATCGGCCTTGTCCTGCAAGGCGTTGCCGCCTCTACTCACAAGCTCAACGACCAAATCGGACAATGTTGTGAGCATATTGAGGCGTAAGCCGTCCGTCTGGCCGTCTTGCTTCACTTTCTCGGACGCCTTGGTGAAGGTCGCCTGCTCGAAGCCCAGTTTGGCCGATTCCTTCAACCGGCCCGCCCCGTTGCTGACCGGGCGGAGATGGCCGGATAGGCTGACTTCGCCGAAATAAACGCCGTTTTCAGGCAAGGGCGTGTTGGTGAGCGACGAGACAAGGGCTGCCGCCACAGCAAGGTCCGCTGCCGGCTCGGTAATACGGTATCCACCCGCCACGTTGAGATAAACATCGTAACCGCCCAATTTAACACCGCAGCGCGCTTCAAGCACGGCCAAAACCATTGCAAGCCGCGCCGAATCCCAACCCACGACCGTACGGCGGGGTGTGCCGAGGGATGATTCCGCAACCAGTGCCTGAATTTCGACTAAGACCGGGCGACGCCCTTCCATACCGGCGAAGACCGCAGCGCCGGGCGCTGCCTTGTGGCGCTCGCCAAGAAACAGTTCCGACGGGTTGGCGACTTCGCGCAAGCCCCGCCCGCCCATTTCGAAAATGCCGATTTCATCCGTCGGGCCGAACCGGTTCTTGACCGCGCGCAGAATGCGGAAGTGGTGGCCTGCCTCGCCTTCGAAATAGATCACCGCATCGACCATGTGTTCCACAACGCGCGGGCCAGCGATTTGCCCATCCTTGGTAACATGGCCGACCAGAACAACAGCCGCGCCGGATGACTTGGCATAGCGGATCATGGACTGAGCGGACGTCCGCACCTGACTGACGGTGCCGGGGGCGCTTTCCACGCCGTCCGACCAAAGCGTCTGGATGGAATCGATAACGACGAGGGCAGGCGGCTTTCCGGCCTCCAGTGTGGTGACGATGTTTTCCACATTGGTTTCGGCCACCAGCTTCACCGAGGCACCGTTCTGCCCGGTCGTGCCGACGCCAAGCCGCTGCGCCCGCAGCCGCACTTGCGCGACGGCTTCTTCGCCGGACACATACACCACCGCGTTGCCGTTGCGCGCGAGCGCCGCGCTGGCCTGCATGAGTAGCGTCGATTTGCCGATGCCGGGGTCGCCGCCCAGCAGCAGTGCGGAGCCGGGCACGAAGCCGCCACCTGTCACCCGGTCCAGTTCGGCTACATTGGCCTTAACTCGTGGTGTGTCCTCTATCTCGCCGTCAAGATCCTGCATCTCGACGATGCGGCCCTTGCGCGCGCGGGATGGACCGGCCGCCACGCCGGTACCGTCGCCTTCCTCCACCAGCGTGTTCCACTCGCCGCAGGATTCGCAGCGTCCGGACCATTTCGGATGGGTCGCACCGCATTTTTGGCACACGAACTGGATGCGGGATTTAGCCATCAGCGTTGGATGCGTAGGTGCGCGCAAAACGGTGGCCAAGGCCAGTCAACATCTCGTATCCGATCGTGCCCGCAGCACGGGCCACATCGTCTATGGCAATGGTGGGGCCGAACAGCTCGATCCAGTCCCCGGCCTGCGCGTCCACGTCGGTCACATCGAAAGCGCACATGTCCATCGAGATACGCCCGACGCCACGAATGGGCGTTCCCTCGAAGGCTGCCAAAGCCGGATCCGCAACCTGCCGCATGGCGACGCCAGCGTTCGATGCGGCGCGATGGTAGCCATCGGCATAACCGACCGAGACATGAGCGATGCGGCTGTTACGCGCGAGCGTTTCCGACGCTCCGTAGCCAACCGTATCGCCAGCCTTGGCATCCCGAACGGACATGATGCGCGCTTCTAGCGTGACCACCGCACGGGCGGGGTTCGCCACATCGTTCAGCGCCTCGCCGCCGTAAAGTGCAACGCCCGGGCGGGCGAGATCGTAGGCGTAACCGTCGGCTTGCAGAGTGGCTGGAGAGTTGGCGGCGGACCGGGGCACGCCGGGCAGAAGGGTGCTGGCTTCCAGGAACACGGCCCGCTGAGTTTGGGTCTTGGCGTGGCCGATGTCATCGGCACAGGCGAAATGGGTCATGAACAGGCGCACGTCGAGGGCGTCGAAATGTGGGCCTCGATCACCGACTGCAACTCCTGCGGTGTCATGCCAAGTCGTGTCATCCCAGTGTCGATCTGCAACGCGCAGGGCAGCGGCGTATCATTGGCGGCGGCGGCCCACAATTCGACTTCCCGAACGCTGCCGAGAGCCGGAATCAGTCCGGCGTCGATCATATGTGGCGCAGCGTGCTCGAAGAGGCCGTTGAGAACGTAACAGGTCGCGTCCGGCGCAGTCGCCTTGACGCGCAAGCCTTCCTCCACCAGCGCCACGAAGAACGTGCGGCACCCGGCATCCCATAGTGCGGCCACCACAGGCTCGATGCCGCAGCCATAGGCGTTGGCCTTGACGACCGCGCCGGTTTCGCCAGCTGGATTGTCACGCAACGCGTGGTCGCGGCACAGACGCCAGTTATGGCACAGCGCACCCAGATCGATCGTCAGCCGCCCGCCCGCGAGGTCGGGGTGGACGCTGGTGGCGGGGGTCGAACGACCCTCAGAAATCATGGTGGTCCGGCAAGTGATCATCGGGAATGTAGTCGCCGAACCGTGTGAATTCCGCCTGGAAGGTCAGCTCCGCCGTGCCCGTTGGGCCGTGGCGCTGCTTGGCGACAATCACCTCCGCTTTGCCCTTGGAGTTCTCATAACGCGCGATATTCTTCTCGTAGTCCTTGGATTCCAGATCGTTGGCCGCCCGTTCGGCGTAATACTCGTCACGATAGACGAACAGCACCACGTCCGCATCCTGCTCGATGGAGCCGGATTCGCGCAGGTCGGATAGCTGCGGGCGCTTGTCCTCGCGGTTTTCAACCTGACGCGAAAGCTGCGAGAGCGCGATAATCGGTACCTGCAGTTCCTTCGCCAGCGCCTTCAGCCCGGTGGTGATCTGGGTCAATTCCTGAACGCGGTTGTCGGTTTTGCCGTGGCCGGTCATCAGCTGAATATAGTCGATCACCATGACGTCCAGCCCGCGCTGGCGCTTCAATCGTCGCGCGCGGGCGGCAAGCTGCGCGATGGAAATGCCGCCGGTCTCATCGATGAAGAGCGGGATCTTGTGCATGACCTGGCTACACCCGACGAGCCGCTCGAATTCTTGCTCGTTGATCTCCCCGCGACGGATTTTCGACGACGACACTTCGGTCTGTTCGGAGATGATGCGCGTCGCCAACTGCTCCGCAGCCATTTCCAGCGAGAAGAACCCGACGACGCCGCCGTTGAGCGGTTTGGTGGAGCCATCGGCCTGTATTTCCGGCTCGTAGGCTTCGGCGATGTTGAAGGCGATGTTGGTAGCAAGCGACGTCTTGCCCATCGCCGGACGGCCGGCCAGAATGACGAGGTCGGACTTCTGCAAGCCGCCCAGCTTCTGGTCCAGCACCCGAAGGCCGGTGGAAATGCCGGACAGGTTGCCGTCCCGCTTGAAGGCGGCTGCCGCCATGTCGATGGCAAGCCCGACCGCGCTGCCAAACTCGCTGAACCCGCCATCGTATTGGCCCGTTTCGGCCAATTCGAACAACCGTCGTTCGGCATCCTCGATCTGCACGTTGGGTGCCATATCGACGGGCGCATCGTAGGCGATGTTGACCATGTCCTCGCCGATACCGATGAGATTGCGACGGGTGGCGAGGTCGTAGATGGAGCGGCCATAATCTTCCGCGTTGATGATGGTCGTCGCTTCCACTGCGAGACGGGCGAGATAGTTTGCAACAGTTATGTCGCCGATCTTTTCCTCTTCCGGCAGGAAGGTCTTGATCGTGACCGGGTTTGCCCGCTTGGCGAGCCGGATCATCTCCGCGCAAATCTTGTAGATGTCGCGGTGGATCGGCTCGTAAAAATGGTCGGCATTCAGAAAATCGCTGACCCGGTAGAAGGCCTCGTTATTGACGAGGATCGCGCCAAGTAACGCCTGTTCGGCTTCCATATTGTGCGGAGCGGAACGGTAGGCCTTGGACGGGTCGGGGGAGGGTGGCGAGCCGGGGCCGGGAACGATGTTGGTAGCCGTGTCCGCCATGTCAGTCGTCGTCCCTTGTGGTGTCGGCTTTAGGTTCACCGCTTCAAGCGTCGGTCTAGCCGGACAGCACCGATTCGAGACCGGCCAAGCGATTCATTTCTCGTTTACCTCAATACCATGCTGAATGCGGGGATAACGGGGACGAGACAAAAGAAGGGCCGAAGCGTGCGCCTCGACCCCTCCTCGTATCTATCGTGGGCAGTAGTTAGCCCTGCACGGAACGCTCGTGTGCGTTGTCTTCCGGGCCGAGGTCGGCGTCGGCAGGGGCGGCTTCGATAGCGCCGGTTTCTGCGTTGACCACATTGCCATCGGCATCGAGCTGCACATCATCCGGATTGTCGAACACGTCTTCGATGGACAGTTCGTCTTCCTCGGCCACATCGTCGTCGCGGTCGAACGCATCGCGGCGGGTCAGATCTTCACCGGCTGCCTGGCGTTCGGCTTCGTCCTCGGAGCGGGCGACGTTCATGGTGATAGTTGCTTCGACTTCCGGGTGCAGCATGATGAGGATGTCGTGCATCCCGATTACCTTGATCGGCTGGCGCAGTTCGACCTGGCTGCGGCCGATTGTGAAGCCGTTTTCTTCCAGTGTGGAAACGATATCGCGGGTGGCGACAGAGCCATAAAGCTGGCCCGTTTCACCGGCGGAGCGCACGGCGATATAGGTGTTGCCGTTCAGTTTTTCTGCAACGCCGGCAGCCTGGCCGCGGCGCTCTTCGTTGCGCGTTTCCAGTTGTTCGCGCTGGGCTTCGAACTGTGCGCGGTTGGCTTTGTTGGAGCGCAGCGCCTTGCCCTGTGGCAACAGGAAGTTGCGGGCGTAACCGTCCTTGACGTTGACGACTTCGCCCATCTGGCCGAGCTTTGCGACCCGTTCAAGAAGAATGATATCCATGTTTTTAGTCCTTCGGAGTTTGATTGTTCGGAGAATTGAGAAGCCGTGCGCGCAGGCCCAGCAGCGTGTCGAGGAGGCCCAGAAGGGCCAGCGCGACGGCGAAGAAACGCGACACGACCAGCGCGAAATAGGTCACGACAAGCGATGGAGCGCGTGCCACGCGGGGCAGGGTGCGGGTGACGATGTGCACCGTCGCCAGCCCCACCACGCCGAACGCCCCGCCCATCGCGCCGGCAACAGCCTGCGCCGCCAGTCCTGTGGTGCTTGGCAGAAAGCTGAGAGCGATGGCGGCGGCGAAAACGCCGATGGCCACAAACGGCAGCCCGATTGTCACCGCGTAGTCTTCGCGCGGGCGCAGTATCCAGCCGCGCTTGCGGGCAAACCGCTCAGCGACTGTGAAGTTAAGCAGCAGCAGAAACAGTACGGAAACCGGAAAGACGAAGGGAATGACCGCAACCATCGTGTCGATGCGCGCAGCAAGGTCCGCCTCGGTCAACGCGCCCGGTCCTTCGGTCGGCACGATCTGCGTGAGGATCAGGCGGATCTGTTCGGTCGCGTTTTCGGGGCTGTAGCCACTGAACCAGCCGAACATGACGGTGGTTGCAGCGGCGATCAGCGCCATGCGAAATAGAATGTCGGATGCGGGAAACCACTCCGCGCCCTGGCCCTCATCCCGCGACAGACCTGCCATATGGCCGATCCAGATAGCGGGGGCGGTGGTGACGATGGTGAGCGCGACGGCCACGATGGGGCCGTAGAACACGGCCACCGCAACGGCTGCCACGACGCCGGACAGGATGCCCGCAAGTGTGCCGAAACCAAGAGCGGACACGAAAAGCGGTGCTGCGGCAAATGTCGAGATGAACAGCCCAAGCGCACCGGTCGTCAACGGCAACAGAAAGAGGACCGCTGTGAGCAGTCCGCAGATCGTTGCAACAAGGGCGGTGTGTCGGGTCATGGGTCTCGCTGTCCTGCCATCTACTAGGGATAGCAGTTAGACCCGCCTCATGCGAAGCGGGCCAACTTTTGAGTGGGCCTTAGGTGATGACGCCTAGGTAATCACATAAGGGATAAGAGCAAGGAAGCGGGAGCGTTTGATGGCTTTCGCCAGTTCACGCTGCTTCTTCATCGAAACGGCCGTGATGCGGGACGGGACGATCTTGCCGCGCTCGGAAATGTAGCGCTGCATCAGTTTCACGTCTTTGTAGTCGATCTTCGGTGCGTTTTCGCCCTCGAAGGGGCAGGTCTTCCGGCGACGCTGGAAGGGACGGCGGCTTGGCATTTGTTCGATGGGTATCATCGTGTCGATCCTACTTAATACTTTATCGGTAGAGGCGGCGAAAAGCCGCCCGGCGCTTATGCGCCGCACTCGCGTAGCGTCAGGCCTCGCCTGACTGCGTGAGCGCCAAGAAAATTAGTCGCGCGGACGGCGCGGGCGGTCACCGTCGCGGCCACCTGGGCCACCGGGACGCGGGCCACGGCGGTCATCGCGGTCGGATTTACGCAGCATGGCGGACGGGCCGTCTTCATGCTCTTCCACCTTGACCGTCATGTAGCGCAGCACGTCTTCGTGAATACGCATCTGGCGTTCCATCTCGACGATGGCGTCCGACGGTGCGTCGATGTTCATCAGCGCGTAATGCGCCTTACGGTTCTTCTTCACACGGTAGGGGAGGGTTTTGAGACCCCAGTTCTCGATCTTGCCAATCGTGCCGCCATTGACTTCCAGCACGGTCTTGAAGTGATCGACAAGCGCGTCGACAGCCTGGGAGGACACGTCCTGACGCGCCATGAAAATGTGTTCGTAGAGGGCCATTGGCCGTCCTTTCCTATTGTTCATCAGACTTCCAGCGCAAAGCCTCACCGACGCATCCAGCCGGTAAGGGCAGGAAAGGCGTAAGCAAAAGACGGTCGAGAGCGGAGACACGGGAGGACGGAAAGCGGTGCTTTCCTGCACCGCACGACTAAAGTGCAATGCCCGTCCGTTCAGCCACCAGCCGGAAGTCCGACCTGTATGCCAGCGCGATATAGCGCGACTGCGTGTAAACGCAAGGGCTTTTGGGCCGCCTGCGGAACCGCCGGATAGCGCTGATAAGGGCGCATTAACCTTACCGGTTCGCACACGGTTAATGCTGTTGCGATAGCTTGACGCCAGTTTAGCGCATCCAGGGGTGGGTGTGTGCAGGGTAGAGCGGCGGACTGTATGGCTTCCAATAAAAAAGGGCGCATGAGCGTCATGGTTTACGCCTGGATGTTCGTGCTGAGCATCATTGCGCTTTTTTCCGCCCAGCAGGTCGGCATCAACGCACAGTTCACCTTCGGCCTCAGCGCCATCGCCTTCATGCTCGTCATCCGCACATTGAAGCTGAAGGGCATCTGGCAGCATGTTTTCATGGTGCTGGGGGCGACCATCGTGTTTCGCTACATGTACTGGCGCATGACGAGCACGCTGCCGTCCATCGACGATCCGGTGAACTTCTTCTTCGGTGGCCTGCTGTTCTTTGCCGAATTTTACTCGGTTTCAATGCTGTTCGTCTCGTTTTTCCTCATCTCCGACCCGATCGAGCGCAAAGACGCGCCGATTTTGGGCGAAATGAAGGACTATCCGACCGTCGATATCTACGTGCCCTCCTACAACGAAGACCTCGACCTTGTCGGCACGACGCTGGCCGCTGCCAAGAACCTCGATTATCCGGCGGACCGCTTCAACGTCTATCTGCTGGACGATGGCGGCACGGACCAGAAGTGCTTCGACAGCGACCCCAAGAAGGCGCAAGCCGCCCGCGAGCGCCGCGCTGAAATGTCGGCGTTTTGCAAGGATCTCGGCGTTACCTACCTGACCCGTGCGCGCAACGAGCACGCCAAGGCCGGTAACATGAACTCGGCCATGGCGCAGACGAATGGTGATCTCATCGTCATTTTCGACGCCGACCACGCCCCGACGCGGGATTTCCTGCAAAATACAGTCGGCTACTTCCAGCGCGATCCAAAGCTGTTCCTCGTGCAGACGCCCCACTTCTTCCTCAACCCCGACCCGGTGGAGAAGAATCTCGACACGTTCCAGCGTATGCCGTCGGAAAACGAGATGTTCTATTCGATTATCCAGAAGGGTCTCGACAAGTGGAACGGCACATTCTTCTGCGGCTCGGCTGCCATGATTTCGCGCGCAGCTTTGCGTGTAACAGGCGGCTTTTCGGGTGAAAGCATCACCGAGGATTGTGAAACCGCGCTCGAACTTCACTCGAAAGGGTGGAACTCGATCTATGTAGACAAACCCATGATCGCGGGCCTTCAGCCGGAAACTTTCGTGTCCTTCATCGGCCAGCGTGCGCGCTGGTGCCAGGGGATGTTGCAGATCCTCATTCTGAAACGGCCTATGTTTCGCAAGGGCCTGACGATGCCGCAGCGTGTCTGCTACACGTCCTCGCCGCTGTTCTGGCTATTCCCGCTCTCACGTCTGACATTCGTGGCCGCGCCGGCGCTCTACATCTTCTTCGACCTGCAGATCTACAACGCCTCGTTTCAGGAATTCGTCGCCTATACGACCTTCTTCCTGATCTCCAACATATTGATGCAAAACCGTATTTACGGCCGCGTGCGCTGGCCTTGGGTGTCTGAATTGTACGAATACGTACAGTCCATCCACCTCGCCAAATCTATCTTCCTCGTCGTCAAGAACCCCCGCGCGCCATCGTTTCAGGTGACCGACAAAGGGCAAACGCTGGACGAGTCCCACCTTTCGCCGATCGCCATGCCGTTTTTTGTCGCGTTCACTTTGCTGACTGCCACCACCGGCTATGCGAGTTTCCGTATCGCGTCGGAGGGTCTGGCCAACGAACTGCTCGTGATCGTCACGGCGTGGTCCGTGTTCAACCTCATTATCGCGGCCGTCGCTCTAGGCGCGGTTTGTGAGTTGCGCGAACGGCGTCGTCATTATCGCATACCGATTTCGCGCAAGGGCATGTTGAAAACGCCGGAAGGCAACTATCCTGTCACGATCTCGGACGTCTCTCTCGACGGCATGATGATACGCCCGACCTCCGGTTCGCCGGTGCCCTACGATGGAATGAAGGCCAAAGAGGCCAGCGTGGTGGTCGAAACCGGCGGTGCCCACGGCTATCCGTTCAAGGTCACGCTCCGCCACACGACGCAGGACGATCAGGGGCCGGGTATAGGCGCGCAGTTGCGCGACAAGTCGGCCAACGATTTCCGCGCGATTGCAGCGCTGCTTTACACGAACACAAGCCGTTTCGACGAAATCCGCAAACGCCGCCACACGGGCAGGGCGGTAAGCGGTGGCACGTTCGAGTTCATCTACTGGGCCGTTTACCACACCGTAAGGTCCACCAGCTATCTGATGGCTGCTGTCACGAGCCGTAAACCCAAGGATGTTAAGCCAGAGGCACAACCCGCACCGCTGGTCGTAGAGACCGCAGTTCCGGCAACGCAAGTCGTCAATGCACCACCGCTCGTGCCGGAAGTTCCGGCAGCGGATGCACCGATGATCGAGGCTAGAACGTGGGCGGAAGAGCAGAAGGCAGCGCAAATGCAACAGGAAAAGCAAGCTCTCGCATCCTGATGCGGAAAGCCACAAAACCAACCAACCAAACGGTGTCGAAGACTTGAAACCAAGACGTATCCTTCTCTGCAGCGCCAGTATGCTGGTTCTCGCCTCCACGGCGGGGGCCAACGAGCATGTGCGCGAGCCTGCGTTGGATATTCTGCGGCAGGTCGGCGCGCGCAACTGGTCGGCACAGGGCCAGTCGGCGGTTGATGCAATGCTCACCACCGGGTCCATTGTGAAAACCGACGGTATCGACCGGGTGCTGTATCACCTGCCGATCAACGACCGCGGCGTGCGGTTTGCAGGCGAGGATTCCACAAAATCCTGGCCCATCGAATTCACGCTTTCGCAACTGGCCGACAAAGTGACGTTGCGGCTGGCTTTGAAAAACGCCGTGTCGGTTATGCCGGAAGCCTCCCACATCACAGTCTTCATCAACGGGCAGGAGCTGGAACGCCACGCAATCCAGTCGCCGGACCGTAGCCGGTTGCTGTCCATCAACGTGCCCAACCAGATGCTCGTTCCCGGCGTCAACGCGCTGACCATGAAGGTGCGCCAGCGCCACCGTGTCGATTGCAGCGTGGATGCCACCCACGAATTGTGGGTCGATATCGATCCGACCGAAACCGGCTTTATCTTCGACCGTGGCAATAGCGCCATACGCACGCTGGACGATCTGGCCGTTCTGGCCCGCAACAAGGCGGGGCAGGTGCGTATCCGTATGATCGTGCCGGACCCGGCCGACAAGACGCAGGTTTCCCGCGCCCTCGAACTCGTTCACCGCGTTGCTTTGCGGGCGGGCTATCAGAACCCGCTTGTCGATGTTGCCGCCATTGGTGGCAAAGGCCCGGGTCTCGACATCTATGCGGGCACCCGCGAGCAGCTTCGCACCACGATGCCGGATTACGCCAACTCGTTGCCGGAAGGCGGACCGGTGCAGATCATCTCCCGCGATGGTCACGAGCGTGTGGGTCTGATCGTGCTTCTCGACGCAATCGCTGCCAGCGACGACCCGACATTGCCGGACTCCATCTCCGCCGCCTTCGGCACGAAAAACCGCTCCGGCAGCGCGCAGGGACTGGCGCTGATGAACGGGGAGGCCAGCAAGCGCCTTGTTACCGGCGAAGAAGTGCCACTGAAAGCGTTTGGTGTGGAAAGCGAACGGTTCAACGGCCGCCTGTTCCGCACGTCTTTCGACATCGAACTGCCCGCCGATACGTTCATTGCGGACTATGATCGTGCTGAACTGAAACTTGCCATTGCCTACGCCGCCGGTTTGGAGCGGGGCGCGAAGTCCATCGTGCGCGTCAACGGCGTCACGGTTGCAGGTTTCTCGCTGCCGAAGCCGGATGGCGATGTTTTCCGCAACAAAAGCCTGCGGATACCAATTTCCAACTTTCGTGCGGGCAAGAACAGCGTCGAGATCGAAGCGCGCTTGCCCAGAAAACAGGACGAAGCCTGCGCGCCCCAAAAGCAGATCGCGGATTCCCACCGCTTCGTCTTCTCCGCCCGCTCCACTCTGCGCTTTCCGCGTCTCGCCTATCTGGCGCGGGTGCCGGATCTTCACAGCACCATTTCCGGCGGCTTTCCCTATATTCGCGGCGGCAAATCCGTCCCGACCGTGTTGTCGGTTGCACGTGCGGGCTATGCCGAACTGTCGGCTGCCGCATCGCTGACGACCGGCATCGTGTCCCGGTCCGGCACCATGCTGGACCAATACCTCACCTATGAAATGCCACCGCAGAACGTCTCGAACGCCATCGTGATCGGAGCAATCGGCGATGTGAACGCGACCGTGACACAGGATCTGAAAGGTTTCGACGCCGATGTGCTGCGTCAGGCCTGGCAGGGCCCGCGCGCTTTCACGATGCCCGCCACAATCAACACGGCGTCGCCAGATGGCATCGATGTTCTCGAAGAGCACTCCATCAAGCCGAAGGCTGCTCCAGTCCCCGTTCGGGCTTCGGAAGACGATGTCGACCCGCTCGACCGCTTCATTCTCAGCGAGGAGCGCGACGATGAAGGCGAAAGCGGCCCGTCGATTTCCGCACGGATCGTGACCGCGTTCGACAACATTCTCAGCAGCCGCAACCCGGATGCCCAGAAGGCAACATCCATCGACGCCGGCCAGTCCGATTTCATTATCAGCCAGCGCCTTTCGCCAAACGGCTCCGGCGGTGTGTGGACAATCGTGATGGCACCGCAGCCGCAGAACCTGAAATTCGGTGTCGACGCCATCGCCGCGCCCGATATTCAGGCCTCACTCGATGGCCCGACCGCTGCGCTTTCGGAAACCGACCGCACCGTCACCTCGGCCATTGCTGGCGGGGAATACGTGCAGCTGCGCGCCTTCACGCTTTCCAACACGCACCTCGTCGTTGCCGGTTGGTTCGCGCGCAATCACTTTGTCTATACCGGATTGATGTTGTTCGCTCTTTTGGGCCTTGGCATCCTCACAAACCGCACCCTCAAACGGGTCGGTGAAGAAAGCTAGGAGACTGGACATGCTGCGACTTGCCGTTCTCTTTTTCACACTTTTGCTGACACCCGCCATAGCCGCACCGGGCCCGATCGTCGGCACATTGGGCGAGGCCACGCTGTGGGCAAAATACAAGACCCTGTTTGTACAGGGTAACGGGCGGGTCATTGACAACGCCAACGGCAATATCAGCCATTCGGAGGGGCAGGGCTTTGCGATGGTTATCGCGGTCGGTGCCAACGACCCGGCGACTTTTGCAAAACTCTGGGCGTTCACGAGGGACAATCTCGCTGTCCGCAAGGACAGTCTGCTTGCGTGGAAGTGGACGCCGAGCCTGTTGGGCGGGAAAGTTACCGACAACAACAACGCCACCGATGGTGACATTCTCGTCGCATGGGCGCTGCTGGAAGCGCACGAGGCCGGTTTCGGGAATTATCGCGCGGAAGCCTTCAAGATATTGGCGGACGTCAAGCCGCTTATCCTGCCTGCGCCATACGGCCCGATCGTCATGCCAGCCGCCAAGGGGTTCGACGCCAAAGCGCAAGGCTCCATCGTCATCAACCTGTCCTACTGGGTCTTTCCCGCCTTCAAACGGCTGGCGGACCTGACCGGTGACACGTCGTGGCTCGAATTGTTCGACAGCGGCGAAGCATTGATCGCCGCCGCGTCCCAGAACAAGGGCGGACTGCCGGCGGACTGGACGGCACTGGCGGGTCGCAAAGCCACGACGGCGAAAAACTTCGCTAACGACTTTTCCTACAATGCGGTGCGCATTCCGCTTTATCTCGCATGGGCCAACCCCGGCTCCCCGAGCCTGCGGCAGTTTCAAACCAACTGGGTAAGCCGCAAAGCGCTGTCGCAGGTCGATGTGACCAATGGCAGGGCAACGGGTGCGTTTGCCGACATGGGCTACCGCGCCATTGCCGCAACGGCGGACTGCGCAGTCTTGTCGAAAAGGTTTCCATCTTCACTAAAAGGCAATCTTGATCAGCTTTATTATCCGGCAAGTCTTCACCTGCTGTCCATCATGGCAGTCAAACAGGTTTATCCGTCATGCTGGTAAGGCGTTTCGCCACCATCCTGTTATTGTCTGCCGCGGTTCACGCCACGCCTGCGCTTGCCGTCGAACCGGATCGGCAGAACACCGAAGCGCGTCCTGATACAGCGGCCCTGCGCTACTACGCCATGCGCGGCGAGCAGGACCGTGTTAAGGCGGAGATCGCACGCTTGCGGTCGCTCTATCCAAACTGGAAACAGCCCGCCAACATCTTTCAGGACCGCACGGTTTTCGAGGAAAAGCTGTGGGCGCTGTTCGGCACCGGTGTGGTGGGCGACATCGAAGCCGAGTTGGCACGTTTGAAGCTGGAAGAGCCGGATTTTGAACCCTCCATCGAGTTTCAGACCAAGTTCGCCGCCCGTCTGGAACGCAATGCCATCGCGGTCGCGTGGACTGCTGAAGACTGGGAGAAAATCCTCGAGGTTGCCAACGACAACCCCAAGCTGATGCTGGGCGAGGATGTCGAGCTTATCTGGTTCGTCGCCGACGCCTACAGCCATTCCCAACGCCCGGAAGACGCCGCCACCGCCATGAAAGCCGCCTTTGCCGTCGCGCGCGATGGCGACGAACGCCGCGCAACGCTTCGCAAGGCCTCGGAGATTTTGCCAATCGAGTTGGTCGAAGAACTGGCCGATGTGCAGATCGGCGCCGACCCTTCGGTCGATGGAGCCATCGTCCGCGGTGCGCTGGTTCGCAATGCGCGGCTCGGCCTGCCACTGCCGCAAAGCCTCGTTCCCGCGCTTATCAAATACGAGAAGGAAGTGCTCGCCAGCCCGACACATGACGAAGCCACGCTCATGGCATGGTGGCGCTTTGCAACGGCTGATTACCCCGCAGCGCACACATGGTTCACGCTGGCGATGGACAAGCCGACGCCCAAGATCGCCGAAGGGGCGATCATGGCGGCGCAACGCTCGTCGCATCTGGTGCGGGCCGGTGAGTTGCTGCAGGCGTGGCTGGATAAATCCGAGCAACTGGGCAAACTCTATATCAACGCCTACGCGCCGCGCCTGCTGGAAGGCCAGCAGGAATTGCCGGAAACTTTTATCGCACAGTTTGCGGGCAAGACTTCTGAATTGAGCAGCGGCGAAGGTGCGGAAGCGATGGGCTGGTATGCCTATAACGCCAGCCAACTACCGACCGCGGCCGCGTGGTTCGACAGCGCAATCGTCTGGGAAGAAACGGAAACCGCCGTCTATGGCCGCGCGCTCA
This sequence comes from uncultured Alphaproteobacteria bacterium, assembly GCA_963841615.1. Lineage (GTDB taxonomy): Bacteria > Pseudomonadota > Alphaproteobacteria > Rhizobiales > Rhizobiaceae > Pseudahrensia. Next base: position 321,203 of record CAWJDI010000006.1, read on the forward strand.
CTGCGCGTCGGCTGGAAGACCGGACGTCTTTCGACCGTATCAAACTGGGCTACGCCAGCTATCCGCAGATCGCCTCGCTCGAATTCGAGATCGAGAAGGTCATCACCAAGCAGCCTCGTAAGCCCCGCCGTATCGTACGTTCGAAACCGCGCAACACATCGCGCACGGCCATCGAGAGCGCCTATGCAAAAAAGCAGTATTCGCGCTGCCTGACCCTGCTCGACAAGCTGCGCCCGCCGCTTCTGGCGAAGGATTACCAGATGCGCGGCTGGTGTCTGCTCGGCGCCAAACGCCCGTCGGAAGCCGACCGTGCCTTCAGCCGTGCTGTGGCGATGGGCGGCGAGTTGCGTTCGCCTTCGGCCTACGGGCAGGCGCTGGCAGCCTTGCGTGACGGCAAGACCAACCGCGCCCTCGACATCGCCAATTCCAACAAGCTGCCAGCCAAACAGCGCCGTGAAATCGACGTGGAAATCCTGACGCAGCGGGCGCGTGCAGCCTTCAACAGCAAGGATTATGCCGCGTCTATTCACGCGCTGAACCGCCGTCGCGAAATGACGACCGAAAGCCGCGACCTGTCCTTCATGCGCGCCTGGGCACACCACCATTCGGGCGACTACACCGGCGCGCAAGACCTGTTCGCCACACTCGACAGCCAGTTGTCCACACCTGAAACCCGCTCCGGGATGGGCGCATCACGGCTGGAACTGAACCCGGTTAAGGAACTCAATGGCCGTTAGAACCTCCCTCCTTACGGTCCTGCTTGCATCCGGCGTTGCCGGTTGCACAGTTCCGGCTGCGATGAATCCGCTGAACTACGACCCCGGTATGAACACGGATGTTTTCGGCATCCGCAAGGTTGCAGCCGTTCAGCATGTCATCACGACGGATGTTCCTCTCAACGCGGCTTTCGTCATCATGCCATCGCGCATGGGCACCGCCATCAATGTCAGCGAAACCCGCGCCGGTAACGGCGTTGAGCAAACGATCGTTTATGACGCGGGCACATCGGCAAACGGTGAAAACCGCGTTCGCATCCGTATGGTCAACAATTCGGAATGGCCGAAGGAAAAAGCGGAGCCGATTTCACTGGCGTCCACCACACAGCGCCATCTGGCACGAGAGCTGAAAACCGAATTTCCCTATGCCTCAATGGGCATTTCTAACAAGCTGCACAATAATTCCTACGGTGTGTTCGGCTATGCCATCAGCAGTTCCAAAACCGGTTGCTTCTACGGTTGGCAGCGTATGCGCGCCAATGAACCATCCCGCTGGGGGTTTTTGGAACGCAAGTCCGAGCAGCCTGAAATCGGCTTGCGGGTGCGGTTTTGCCGCCCCGGCGCGACAGAAGGTGAACTCGTCGATCTGATGCGGAACCTGCGCGTCGATGCGGACCCTGCCGCCGCCCTGCGCGCCAACAAATCGCGCTGGACGGCACGTCCCGCACAAGTGCGCTCCAACGTCATTTCGCCGGGCGAGCAGGAAGCGGGCTACACGTCTTCACCGCCTGTATTCTCCGAACCGGAGAAGGCGGAGCCGGTCGTGCAAAAACCACGCCGCCGCACTATACGCCGCACGAAAGTGAGGGAACGGAGAGTTGAACCGGTGGTGCAGGAGCCATCGCGCGCCTTTACGACGGACAAGGCCGTGCCGTTGCCGCCGGGCGGGATCGTTCGCGTCACGCCTGTGCAGCCGCAACTGGTGACACCCCGTGTCCTGCCGCGAACGGTAACGCCACAACCTGTGGTGCCGCGCACATCGGCTGCGCTGCCGGTTTTGCCTGCCCCGTCGAACGCGCTGCCGAAGGTGGAAACGCCTGTCATCCGGTCCACCATGCCGCCAATGCCCGCCAGACCTGCGGAAGTCGTGATGCCGGCCACGGGCACCGTTGATGCGGTCAACACGGTGGATGGCAAGCGTGTCATTCCGCTTCCCGGCTAGGATTGGCGCGTGGCGGCTGTTGAAGTCGCTGCCACCATCTTCTATGCCGCCTGCCATCGGAATGCCGCATCGGACGGCTGGGCGCGCTGCATCGTATGATTTCGGTGGAAAATCTTTCCAAGCGGTTCGGCGGCATTCACGCCGTCGACGATGCGTCCTTGACCATCGCCAAAGGCTCGATCACCGGCCTCATTGGTCCTAATGGTGCGGGCAAGACCACGCTTTTCAACATCGTTGCCGGGCTTATTGACGCCGGATGCCGGGCGCGTTGTGCTGGACGGTCAGGACGTGACGGGCCTGCCGCCCCATGAACTGTTCGGGCGCGGGCTGCTCCGCACGTTCCAGATCGCCCACGAATTTCCAACGCTCACCATACTCGAAAACTTGATGATGGTGCCGCCCAACCAGCTCGGTGAAAAACTGACCGCCACATGGTTTCAGCGAAAGGCGATTGCCGCCGAGGAACGGCTGGTTAGAAACAAAGCGGAGGAGGTGCTCGACTTTCTCAACCTCACGCACCTGACCTTGGAAAAAGCGGGTAACCTGTCCGGCGGGCAGAAGAAGCTGCTGGAACTGGGGCGCACCATGATGGTCGATGCCAAGGTGGTGTTGCTCGACGAGGTAGGTGCAGGGGTCAACCGCACCTTGCTGGCCGAGATCGGCACGGCCATCGAACGGCTCAACCGCGAGCGCGGTTATACATTCTGCATGATCGAACACGATATGGATTTCATCGGACGCCTCTGTGACCCGGTGATCGTGATGGCCGAAGGGGCGGTTTTGGCGAAAGGCACCGCTGACGAGGTGAAGAACGACGAGGCTGTAATTGAGGCCTATCTGGGACGCGGTTTGAAAAACAAGACGGCTGTCACCTGATGTACCTGAGCGCCGACAATTTGACAGGTGGTTACGGTGGTGCCGACATCCTCAAGGGGTGTTCGATGGGTGTCGAGAAGGGCGAAATCGCCGTGATCGTTGGCCCCAACGGCGCAGGAAAATCCACCGCAATGAAGGCGATACTCGGCATGTTGCCGCTGCGCGAGGGCACGGTCGTGCTGGACGGTAGCGATATTACCGCTTTGTCCCCGCAGGATCGCATCGCCGCCGGTATGGCCTTCGTGCCCCAAACCTCGAACGTGTTCGCCACGATGAGCGTGCAGGAAAATCTCGAAATGGGGGCCTTTCTGCGAACGGACGATATTAACGGAACGATGGACGAAATCTTCGCGCTTTTTCCCATTCTCGCAGACAAGCGAAAGCAGGCAGCGGGCGAACTCTCCGGCGGCCAACGACAGCAGGTCGCGGTGGGTCGCGCGCTGATGACGAAGCCCTCCGTGCTGATGCTGGACGAACCGACAGCGGGCGTCAGCCCCATCGTGATGGATGAATTGTTCGACCGCATTCTGGAAATCCGCGCCGCGGGCGTGGCCGTGCTGATGGTGGAACAGAACGCGCGGCAGGCTCTGGAAATCGCCGACCGGGGCTACGTGCTGGTGACGGGCGAGAACCGCTTTACCGACACGGGCCAAGTGCTTCTCGCCAACCCCGAAGTCCGCAAGAGTTTCCTCGGCGGTTGATGATGGACATTCTCAACGCCCTCATCCTGTTCGCCAATTTCGTGCTGGTGCCCGCGCTGGCCTACGGCTCCCAGCTTGCGCTGGGCGCGCTCGGTATCACGCTGGTCTATGGCGTACTGCGCTTCGCAAACTTCGCCCACGGCGACACGATGGCGTTCGGCACTATGGCGGCGATCCTGTTCACATGGTGGTTCCAGAGCCTCGGCATATCGTTCGGTTTCCTGCCGACCGCGTTGCTGGCACTGCCATTCGCGATCGTCGTAACCGTGCTGTTCGTGCTGCTGACCGACCGGCTGGTTTATGCCCATTATCGGCAGGTTCGCGCGGTGCCGATCCGCATGGTCATGGCGTCGGTGGGTGTGATGTTCGTGATGAACGGTGTGGTGCGTTTCATCATCGGGCCGGACGACCGGGCCTTTTTCGACGGCGAACGCTTTCTCATCCGCGCCGGAGATTTCAAGCGGGCAACGGGCCTTGATGAAGGTTTGGCGATCAAGTCTTCGCAGGCACTAACCGTGGTTGTAGCAGTCATTCTCGTGGCCGCCTTATTCTGGTTCCTCAACCGGACCCGCACGGGCAAATCCATGCGCGCCTATAGCGACAACGAGGATCTCGCCCTGCTGTCCGGCATTTCGCCCAAACGGGTGGTGGCCGTTACTTGGATATTATCGGCGACCCTCGCCACCATTGCCGGCACGCTCTACGGTCTCGACAAGTCCTTCCAGCCCTTCACCTACTTTCAGCTTCTGCTGCCGATGTTTGCAGCCGCCATAGTGGGCGGTGTCGGCAACCCGTTCGGTGCCATCCTTGGCGGCTTTGTCATTGCTTTTTCGGAAGTGATGGTCTCCTACGCCTACAAGAAGTTCTTCACCTATCTGCTGCCTGAAAACCTAGCGCCGGACGGGCTGATGCAGCTGCTCGGCACCGACTACAAGTTCGCGGTGTCCTTCGTCATACTGGTTATTGTGCTGCTGGTGCGACCGACCGGACTGCTGCGGGGCAAGGTGATATGAGCAATACGCTGCGCGCCACTCTTGCCTTCGGCATCATGGCCGTGCTGTTCGCCATCGTCTGGTTCTACCAGTCGCCGTCGCTGATGCTGGCGATCTTCAACCTGTGCCTCATCTCCGCGATCATGGCGCTGGGGACGAACATCCAGTGGGGTTATGCCGGGCTCTTCAACGTGGGCATCATGGGGTTCGCCGCGCTGGGCGGCGTGGCGGCTGTGCTGGTGTCCGTCGAGCCGGTGGAAAGCGCGATCCGCGCGGGCGGGGGCGGATTGCTGGTCGCGCTTTTGCTGCTTGCGGCGCTCATCGCCGTGGTTGTTTTCTTGTCCCGCCACATGCGCGCCGGATGGCAACGCAACGCTGCGATTGCCGTCGCCGTCCTCATCGGCCTAATTCTTATCCGCCAGTTCTACGATCCAGCTGTCTCGGCCATAGAGGCCGACAACCCTGCCGCAAGCGGCTTCCTCGGCGGGTTTGGTTTGCCCATCGTGCTGTCGTGGCTCGTGGGCGGTGTGTTTGCGGCGGGTGTCGCGTGGATCATCGGCAAGGTCGCACTGGGCCTGCGGTCGGACTATCTCGCCATCGCCACGCTCGGCATTTCTGAAATCATCATCGCCATCATCAAGAACGAGGACTGGCTGACGCGGGGCGTGAAAAACGTCTCCGGCCTGCCGCGCCCCGTGCCCTACGAGGTGGCGTTGCAGGACGCGCCATGGTTCGTGAATGCGGTGGGCTCGTTCTACGAAAGCCGCATTCTAGCGGCGGCGGACGAGGATCAGGCGGATATCCGGCGCGATCTGGTAATCGAAGCCTCCAGCATCTTCGTGAAACTTTGCTACACGGGTCTGTTTGCCACGGTGTTGCTCATCATTCTGGCGCTCTGCGTGCTGGCACTGGCCTCCCCGTGGGGCCGGATGGTTCGGGCCATCCGGGATAACGAGGTGTCAGCCGCCGCGATGGGCAAGAACGTCACCAAGCGCCACCTGCAAATCTTCATCCTCGGTTCCGCCGTCGTGGGTGTGGCCGGTGCCATGCTGACGACGCTGGACGGACAATTCACGCCGGGCACCTACCAGCCTCTGCGCTACACATTCTTGATTTGGGTGATGGTCATCGTCGGCGGCTCCGGCAACAATCTCGGCGCAGTGCTCGGCGCATTCATCGTTTGGTTCGTCTGGGTGCAGGCGGAGCCGGTGGGCAACTGGCTGATGATTACGGTGACTGAAGGGCTGGAACCGGGCAACGCGCTGCGGGAACATTTACGCGACAGCGCGCAATACATGCGCCTGCTGACGATGGGCGTGGTGATGCTGCTCATCATGCGCTTTTCCCCCGGCGGGCTGTTGCCGGAACGAACGGGCGGGGCGCCTTCCTCACGCTGAATCTTGCGTTGCCGCCTCAAAACCGCAACAACATGCCAAACGAACGAACCACATTTCGGGAGAACGAAAAATGAAGAAACTACTGCTTGCAAGCACCATCCTCGCCGGCGTTTCCGGTACCGCCTTTGCCGATGGCCATGAAGTGAAAATGGGCATTATTCTGGGCTTCACCGGCCCGATCGAAAGCCTGACACCCAACATGGCCGCCTCCGCCGAAATGGCGATGAAGGAAGCCTCCGATTCCGGCAAACTGCTCGACGGCAAGGTGATCGTGCCCGTGCGTGGCGATTCCACCTGCACCGATTCCGCCGCCGCCACCGCCGCTGCCGAACGTCTTGTGACATCCGACAACGTGGTCGGCATCTTTGGGGCGGATTGCTCCGGTGTGACCACGGCGATCGTGAACAACGTGGCCGTGCCGAACGGCGTCGTGTCCATTTCGCCCTCCGCAACGTCGCCCGCTCTGACGACCATCGAAGACAACGGCTTCTTCTTCCGCACCGCGCCGTCCGATGCCCGTCAGGGACAGGTTTTGGCCGATGTGCTGAAGGACAAGGGCATCACCAACGTCGCAGTGACCTACACCAACAATGACTACGGCAAAGGCCTGTCGGACTCGTTCAAGACGGCTTTCGAGGCCAACGGCGGCGCGGTCGCCATTTCCGCACCCCATGAAGACGGAAAGGCGGACTACTCCGCTGAAGTCGGTGCGCTTTCGGCTGCTGGTGCAGAATATCTGGCCGTGTTCGGCTATGTCGATCAGGGCGGCAAGGGCATCATCCAGACCTCGCTCGACACCGGCGGTTTCGACAAGTTCATTCTCGGCGACGGCATGATCGGCGATAGCCTGATTGCCGATATCGGCGACGACCTGAATGGCACGATCGGCACATTGCCTGGTTCCGACAGCGAGGGCTCGGCCATGTTCAAGGAACTGGCGACCGCCGGTGGTATCGAAAAGAACGATGGCCCCTACATGCCTGAATCCTATGATGGAGCAGCGCTTATCATCCTCGCCATGCAGGCCGCTGGTTCCACGGACCGCGCTGCCATTCAGGCCAAGATCATGGACGTCGCCAATGCGCCGGGCGAGAAAATCTTCCCCGGCGAACTGGCCAAAGGCCTCGAAATCCTCGCCGGTGGCGGTGAGATCGACTATCAGGGCGCATCCAATGTGGAGTTCACCGACGTCGGCGAAGCGGCTGGGTCGTTTAAGGAACTTGAAATCAAGGACGGCAAGTTCGAGACCGTCAAAATCCGCTAAGCTCCAGCTCAGACGGACATTCCGGCCCGGCTGCGGAAACGTGGCCGGGTCTTTCGTTTCAAACGACCTTCGGCGGGAAAGAACATGAAAACCGGCGCACAGCTTCTCGTTGAGACCATTTTAGAACAAGGCATCGGCATGGGCTTCGGCGTGCCCGGCGAATCCTATCTGGCCGTGCTGGACGCCATACATGACACCGAGTTCCGCTTCATCAATGCGCGGCAGGAAGGCGGCGCAGCGTTCATGGCGGAAGCCTATGGCAAACTGACCGGCAAGCCCGGCATCGCGTTCGTCACCCGCGGCCCGGGCGCGACGAATGCCGCCATCGGCGTCCACACTGCGATGCAGAACTCCACGCCAATGGTGCTGTTCGTCGGGCAGATCGAAACGGGTATGCGGGACCGGGAGGCATTCCAAGAACTCGACTACCGCGCCGTCTTCGGGTCTATGGCGAAGTGGGTCGTGGAAATCGACAGCGCTGACAGGGTGCCGGAACTGACTGCGCGGGCGTTTACTACCGCTATGTCAGGACGCCCCGGCCCGGTCGTGGTGGCACTGCCGGAGGATACGCTGGTGGACACCAGCAACGCCCGCACACGGGGGGCGGTCACGCCGATACGGGCCCACGCCAGCGAGGACGACATCATGCGCGTCCACACCGCTGTTGCAAAGGCGAAAAAGCCCGTGCTGGTCGTCGGCGGCGGGGGCTGGAACGACACTGGTCGCGCCGAGCTGCAACAATTTGCTGAGGCTAACGAGTTGCCTGTTATCGTCACATTCCGTTCGCAGGATTTGATCGACAACCATTCGCCATCCTACATCGGCGACGCCAGCTTCGCCATGGCCCCGGCCATCCGGTCTTTTCTCGATGAGAGCGATCTGATCCTCGCTATCAACGTCCGGTTCGGCGAAACGCTGACAGACGGCTACACCCTGTTCGACCCGCGCACCTTCGACAAAGCGCTTGTTCACATCCACGCCGACGCAGCCGAAATCGGCAAGATTTTCACGCCCACCCAAGCCGTGGTGTCCTGCCCGAACGCAGCGATGTCGGCGCTCGCCAAAACGAAGCCGCTGGACGCTGTTTGGGCCGACCGCACACGGGCAGCGCGCAAGGCTTGGGAAGCCGGTCTCAACGTGCCGCCACAACCGGGCAACGTCGACATGGGCATCATCATGGACCATCTGCGCGAGCGGCTGGCCGATGATGTCATCGTCACCAACGGCGCGGGCAACTTTGCCATCTGGCCGGGACGGTATCTCTATCACGGCGGCAAGGCGCGGCTCGTGGGGCCACAAGCCGGTAGCATGGGGGCCGGTGTGCCCGCTGCCGTGGCCGCCAAGCTGAGTAAACCGGACCGCATGGTTGTCTGCTTTGCTGGCGATGGTGATTTTCAGATGAATGGGCAGGAGCTCGGCACCGCCCAGCAATACGGTGCGGCGCCTATCATCGTGCTGCTCAACAACGGCACCTACGGTACGATCCGCATGCATCAGGAACGCGAATATCCTGCGCGCGTGAGCGGTACGGACCTCGTGAACCCGGATTTCGTCATGCTGGCGCGGGCCTACGGTTTTCAAGCCGAAAAGGTCGAGGCCACCGCGCAGTTTGCCGACGCGTTCGAGCGTGCCCTCGCATCGCCCACCGGCGCGCTAATCGAAATCATGATCGACCCGGAAGGTCTAGCCCCACGCGCGACCGTCTCCTCCCTGCGCGAAGCGGCGGCAAACCGAACCGCCTATTGAACGGCTTGACGCGGCGCGCGTTGTCCATCACGCAACCGCAAGAATTGAATGAAGGAAATCGCCATGCTCGCCGTCACTTTTCCCGGTCAGGGGTCGCAAGCCATCGGCATGGGCCGCGAAATTGCGGACGCCTATCCCGAAGCCAAAGCCGTGTTCGACGAAGTGAACGAAGCGCTCGGCCAGAACCTGTCGGACCTGATGTGGAACGGCAGCGAGGACGAGTTGAAACTCACCGCCAACGCGCAGCCCGCGCTCATGGCCGTATCCCTCGCCGTGCTGCGGGCGATGGAAAGCGAGGGCTTTCAGATCACCCGGGCGCAATATGTCGCTGGCCACAGCCTTGGCGAATACTCCGCGCTCGCAGCAGCGCGCGCGCTCACGATCGGTGACACAGCCCGGCTGTTGCGCGTTCGCGGCGACGCTATGCAGGCCGCCGTGCCAGCCGGGCAGGGCGCAATGGCCGCCATCATCGGGTTGGAACAGGCACAGGTGGAAACCGTCTGCGAAGACGCGTCCACCGCCACCGAAAGTGTGCAGATCGCAAATGACAACGGCGGCGGTCAACTCGTCATTTCCGGCCATGCCGGTGCCGTCGAGCGCGCTTGCGAGGCCGCAAAATCGGCCGGTGCCAAGCGCGCACTTACACTGCCGGTCTCAGCCCCGTTTCATTCGACGCTCATGCAACCCGCCGCCGACAAGATGCGCGAAGCGCTGGCGCAGATCGACATCAAGGCCGCTATCGTGCCGCTCGTCGCCAACGTCACCGCGCAGCCGATCACACACCCCAACGACATTGCAAAGCTGTTGGTGGAGCAGGTGACGGGCCGCGTCCGCTGGGCGGAAAGTGTGACCTATATGGTCAGCGAGGGTGTCGGTCGCGTGTGGGAAGTCGGCTCCGGCAAGGTGCTGACGGGGCTCGCCAAGCGTATCGAGCGCGGACTGGACACAGCGAGCATTCATGCTCCTGCGGATATCAAGCCCGCACTGGAATCACTCGACAGCACGCCTGTCATTTGAATCGAAAAGATCACCAACACCCCCAAATCTTTGGAATGACTCACGGAAAGAGGCCCGTTTATGTTCGACCTTAACGGCAAGAAAGCGCTCGTCACCGGCGCGTCCGGCGGCATCGGCGAAGCCATCGCCCGCGCCCTGCACGCGCAGGGTGCAATCGTCGGTCTTCACGGCACGCGGGTGGAAAAACTGGACGCGATGGTTGCCGAGTTTGGCGAGCGCGCTCACGCCTTTCCAGCCGATATGAGCGACGCCGCGTCCATCAAGCAGTTGGCCGCACAAGGCGGAAGCCGATCTGGGCGGCATTGATATTCTCGTCAACAATGCGGGCATCACGAAGGATGGCCTTTTCGTACGAATGAGCGACGACGACTGGTCCGCCGTGATCGACGTCAATCTCACGGGCGTGTTCCGCCTCACGCGGGACGTGGCCTACCCGATGATGCGCCGTAAGGGCGGGCGGATCATCAACATCACCAGCATTGTGGGTGTGACCGGAAACCCGGGCCAGGGCAATTATTGCGCATCGAAGGCGGGTATGATCGGCATGTCGAAATCGCTTGCTGCTGAAATCGCTTCACGCGGTGTCACCGTCAACTGCATCGCACCGGGCTTCATCGCCACGCCTATGACGGATGCGCTGAACGAGAAGCAACGTGATGCAATCCTCGGTAATGTGCCCGCCAAACGTCTCGGCACACCGGACGAAATCGCGTCCGCCGTCGTGTATCTCGCTTCCGACGAAGCGGCTTACGTTACCGGCCAAACCATCCATGTGAATGGTGGAATGGCCATGATCTGACGGGGATACCCCGTTTTGCAGCCCACTGGCTGCGACGTTTGTTCTTGATTAGCCGTTGCCGCTTGCATAGTTAGGCATGACACAAAATCGCCGACCCGGAGAATCCCATGAGCGATACTGAAGCCCGCGTTAAGAAGATCGTCGTGGAACACCTCTCGGTGGATGAAGACAAAGTCGTTTCCAACGCTTCCTTCATTGACGATCTCGGTGCCGACTCTCTCGACACCGTTGAGCTGGTCATGGCATTCGAAGAAGAGTTCGGCGTAGAAATTCCTGACGATGCTGCCGAAACGATCCAGACTTTGAATGACGCCGTCGTTTATCTCGACAAGCACAAAGCCTAAGCGCGGCAGCGTTAAACAGCCACCGCCGTCATAATCGCTATGCTGAAGGCCGGTGGTATCGCCCATCCGGCCTTTTTGCATAGAGGTGCGGCAGTTTCGTAAAGTGAGATGTCCATGAGACGAGTGGTGGTAACGGGTGTCGGTATGGTCACGCCTGCGGGTGGAGACGCCGAAACGTCGTGGAGGAACATTCTTGCCGGCAAGAGCACGGCCAGACGCATTGAGACCTTCGAGGTCGATGATCTGGCTGCAAAGATTGCCTGCCAGATCCCGCTTGGCGCACGTTCCGAAGGTGGTTATTCCCCCGACGACTGGATGGAGCCGAAGGAGCAGCGCAAGGTCGATCCGTTCATTACCTATGCCGTTGCGGCAGCGACGATGGCGCTGGACGACGCCGACTGGCATCCGAAAAACGACGACGATCAGGAAGCCACCGGCACGCTGATCGGCTCCGGCATCGGCGGGTTGCAGGGTATCGAGGAAACCAGCCATGTGCTGCGTGACCGTGGCCCCCGCCGCGTATCCCCGTTCTTCATTCCCGGCCGCCTCATCAACCTCGCCGCAGGGCAGGTTTCGATCATGCACGGCCTGAAAGGCCCGAACCATTCGGTCGTCACAGCCTGCTCCACCGGTGCTCATGCCATCGGCGACGCCGGTCGCCTGATCGCGCTGGGCGATGCGGACGTGATGGTGGCAGGCGGTGCTGAAAGCCCGGTTTGCCGTCTCGCAATGGCCGGTTTCGCGGCCTGCAAGGCCCTGTCCACGGACTTCAACGACACGCCCGAAAAGGCCTCCCGCCCGTGGGACTCGGCGCGCGATGGCTTCGTGATGGGCGAAGGCGCGGGCATCGTCGTGCTGGAGGAATATGAACACGCAAAGGCCCGCGGTGCGAAGATTTACGGTGAACTGACTGGCTACGGCCTGTCCGGCGACGCTTATCACATCACCGCTCCCGCCGAGAATCACGCCGGTGCCTTTCGCGCCATGAAGGCCAGCCTGAAGCGCGCGGGTATCGAAGCCAGCCAGATCGATTACGTGAACGCCCACGGCACATCGACTATGGCGGATACGATGGAACTCGGTGCAGTCGAGCGGTTGATGGGGGATGCGGCGAGCTCGCTCACCATGTCGTCAACGAAGTCCGCAATCGGACATTTGCTGGGTGCTGCTGGGTCCGTGGAGGCGATATTCTGTCTGCTGGCCATACGCGACAACATCGCCCCGCCCACACTCAATCTCGACAACCCGGCAGCGGAAACGGCGATCGATCTCGTGCCATACACCCCGAAGAAAATGCAGATCAACACCGTTCTATCCAATTCCTTCGGATTTGGCGGCACGAACGCCGCGCTCGTGTTTCAGCGGGTTTGACCGGGGGCATCGTCCGTCTTCTGCCACATTAAACTGGTCTTTGGCTGCCATTCGTACCGACCTGTTGCCCGCTCAAGAGAGGCTGAAACGCCGTGACAACGCCTGATACGCCCGCCCGCCACAAACGTCCAAAACGGGCCGCACGGTCGCGGAGCGCCCGCCGTCCGTTGATCTGGGGCATGAACCTGCTGCTTTCCAGCGTCTTTCTCATCGCGCTCATCTTCGCCGGTGCCTTCTGGTATGGCAGCCAGCGTTTCGACGCGCCCGGGCCACTGGCGGAAGAGACGACCTATGACGTGCCCGCCGGTGCTAGTTTCCGGACCATCGCGCCCGCTTTGGCCGAGCGCGGTATCATCGACCATCAAGGCCCGCTGCGTATTTTCTCCCGCGGCGTTCGTGCGGCGGGCAAGGAGAAAGCGCTGAAGGTCGGCGAGTTCGCCTTCGCTCCCGGTATGTCCATGCGGCAGGTGATGAATGTTCTGACCGAAGGGCGCCCGATCCAGTATTCACTCTCGTTTCCGGAAGGCTTGACCAGCTATCAGATGGTCGAGCGCATCACGTTCAGCGCCGACATGACGGGCACCGTCGAAGGCATACCGGACGAGGGTACTTTGAAGCCCGACACCTACCTTTTTCCGCGCGGTTTCGACCGGCAAAAGCTGATCGGAATGATGCAGGCGGCGCAAGCCAAGGCGCTGGATGCTGCGTGGGAAAGCCGCAACCCGGACCTACCGCTGGCCGACAAGAACGACATGCTGACGCTTGCGTCCATCGTCGAGAAGGAAACCGGTGTCGCTTCCGAACGACCGGAAGTTGCGGGGGTGTTTGTGAACCGGCTTCGCAAGGGTATGCGGCTGCAGACCGACCCGACCATCATCTACGGTCTTTTCGGCGGCAAGGGTAAGCCGTCCGACCGTCCGATCTACAAATCGGACATCGAAAAGCCGACACCCTATAATACCTACACGATCGACGGCCTTCCGCCCGGCCCGATTGCCAACCCGGGCGAAGCGTCGCTGAAAGCGGTGGCAGCACCAGCGGAAACCAACGCGGTCTACTTCGTTGCCGATGGCTCCGGCGGGCATGCGTTTGCGGAGACGCTCGACGAGCATAACGCGAACGTCCGCAAGTGGCGCGCAATCGAAGCGGAGCGGGCGAAGGCGCTTGAAGAAGCGGTGGACGAGATCCGTGATACGTCTGCCGGCGAAGGAAATTGAGCGTGGGCGAAACGACGAAGATCGACCGCCGCGGGCTGATGCTCGTTCTGTCTTCCCCGTCAGGAGCAGGTAAATCCACACTGGCCCGCAAACTTCTGCAAAAAGACCCTCAGCTTACGCTGTCCGTGTCCGTCACCACCCGCCAACGGCGCGGTAACGAGGTTAACGGCACGGATTACGAGTTCATTACCCAACGGCAGTTCGAGCACCTGCGCGACGACAACCAGCTGCTTGAATGGGCGACCGTCCACGGTAACAGCTACGGCACCCCCAAAGAGCCGGTGGAGGCCGCCTTGCGCGACGGGCGCGACATGCTGTTCGATATTGACTGGCAGGGCACGTTGCAGATGTTTCAGAGCGCGCGCGCCGATATCGTGTCCGTTTTCATACTGCCGCCCTCGATGGAGGAGTTACGCTCCCGCCTCGTGCGCCGTGCGGAAGATTCGGCGGAGGTGATCGACCGGCGCTTGGCCGGGTCGCTCGAAGAATTGAAACAATATGGCGCTTACGACTATCAGCTGATCAACGACGACATTGACGTCTGCTTCGACCGTTTGCGCGCCATCATCGCTGCCGAACGCCTGCGTGGCGAGCGGCGGGTGGTGGGCATGAATGGCTTCGTCGATGGACTGCTGAAACAGGGCCGCAAGATGGTAGGTGATCAACCGTCCTAAAGCGCACGGGCCAGAGCGACGAAATCTTCCATCGCGAGATTTTCCGCACGCAACGTCGACTCAATACCTGCTCTCTCAGCCAGTGCGTCCCCGCCAAGCGGCTTCAGGCTCTGGCGCAACATCTTGCGACGCTGCCCGAAAGCATGGCGGGTCACGGTTTCCAGCGCGTTTCGCGAAACCTTGAGCGGGGTGGCTTTGGGCAGGCATAGAATGACAGAGGACGTCACCTTCGGCGGTGGTGAAAAGACCTGCGGCGGCAGGTCGAAGGCGATGGCACTGGTCGTGCGCCAGTCCGACAGCACCCCCAGCCGCCCCCACGCCTTGTCGCCAACCTTCGCCGTGATGCGCTGGGCGACTTCGCGCTGAAACATGAGGGTGAGTGATGCCCACCACGGGGGCCACGGATCGGTCTCAAGCCAGCCCGTGAACAGAGGCGTGGCAATGTTGTAAGGCAGGTTGGCGACGATCCGAACGGGCAATCCGTCAGCGTGTTCCGCCATCAGAGCTGCATCGTCCAGCGCCAGTGCATCGCCGGACAACACGGTTAGGCGACCGTCGCTGGCAGCTGCGATTTCCTGCAGCGCAGGCACGCAGCGGGCGTCCCTTTCGATGGCGACAACCTTGTCAGCCCCGCTGGCGAGCAGGGCGCGCGTTAATCCACCCGGACCGGGACCGATTTCCAGCACCGCATGGCCACGCAAATCACCCGCGGCACGGGCGACTTTCATCGTGATGTTGAGGTCCAGCAGGAAATTCTGGCCCAACGCCTTTTTTGCATTGAGACCGTGCGTCTCAATGACATCGCGCAGTGGCGGCAGGTTGTCGATATGGCTCATGCCGTCATCGCGTCCGCCATTCGCAAGGCTGCGACGAAGCTGGCCGGGTTTGCCAGGCCAGTGCCTGCAATATCGAATGCAGTGCCGTGGTCAGGAGACGTGCGGACGAAGGGCAGGCCAAGCGTTACGTTTACGCTTTCATCGAACGCCAGCGCCTTCGCCGGTATCAATGCCTGATCGTGATACATGCACAGCGCCACATCGTATTGCGCCCGCGCCCGGGCGTGGAACATCGTGTCGGCAGGTAGCGGGCCTGTCGCGTCGATGCCATCGGCCTGAAGCGCGGCAATAGCAGGCGCGATAATCGAAGCATCCTCGTGCCCCAGCGAACCGTCTTCGCCAGCATGGGGGTTCATGCCCGACACGGCGAGCCTGGGTTCTGTAATGCCGAAACGCTCCCGTAAATCACGCGCCACAATCCGACCCGTATCAACGATCAGCGCGGTCGTGAGCGCCTGGGGCACCTCTCTCAACGGAATGTGGATCGTCACGGGCACGGTACGAAGGTCCGGGCCTGCCAGCATCATCACAGGCGTGAAGCGGTCTTGTCCCGCAGGCCAACCGGCGGCGAGCGCACCGAGATATTCCGTGTGCCCGGGATATTCAAAACCGACGTCGTAGAGCGACTTCTTGTTGATTGGCAGCGTCACCACCGCCCGCGCAGTCTTGTCCGCAACTGCGGCCACCGCGCGGTCAATCGACTCGATTACACCGGCTGCATCTTGCATGACCGGTGTGCCGGGTGTGGCGATGAAGTGCGTGGCCAGCATTTCGATAGGTGGAAGTTTGGTGGAAATTCCGAGCAGGCGAGCCCGCACAGCGAGCGCATCCGGGTCGGCAAACACCAGCATGTCGGGCAGGGGGGCAATCAGCCCGTCAGCCGCCTGCCGCAACGCCAGAAGCAGGACATCCATGCCGATCCCGGCCGGTTCTCCAATTGAAACGGCGAGAGGCTGCACGACCTAGCGGGTTTCGATTGTCGCTGCTTCGCGCAACTCTTCCATGTATTTCTTTTCGAGTGCGGAGGTTTCGCTGCGAAGGTTTTCATCGGAAAACGCTTCGCCACCGGCAGGTACAGCCGCTGCGATCTGGCGGGTGTCGCATACGGCGAGCATCTCGACGCCCTTTTCCGTTTCCTTCGGCGAGGTAATGCCACCGGGTTTCAGGGCTTCGACGTCTTTACGCCATCTCGGCGGAAGCTCGTTCGCCAAAACGCGCCCACGATCGAGCACCGTTACGTCGTTGAGACCGACGGCCTGCGCCTTGGCCGTTTCGCACCCTCTCCAGGATGAGCGGAACCGGTTGGCCTGCGTTTTCTTCGCTCCGATCTGCGACCGCTTGTCCTGCGGGACGACGAAAACAACCTGCTGCAGCGTGTATTGATTGATCTGCGAGGTCTTCGCGCCAACCGCTGGAAGCCACGACGGGCCACGATTGGGATCCGCATTGGCCTGGATGCCGGATTCGGCTCTCTGGCGCAGTCCGAGCGCACGCTGCCAGCTGATCTGTGCGCGGATATACTCTTCGAAGCCACGCTTCGTCACGCCGGAGCGTGACAAGACCTGACCAAGCTGCGGTGCCGTGAGGCGGTTGCTCTTGGCAAAATTCAGATAAGCTTCATTGACCGTCGCATCGTCCGCAACGACATTCAGCCGTCGCGCTTCCTGCATCTGTAATGCTTCTGTTATCAGTTCTTCCTTGGCCTTTGCGGTGCGGTTGCCCCCGACACGGCGAAGCTGAAGGAAGGCGGCGCGGCGTTTGATCTGGTTCGACGTAACCGGCACGTTGTTGACGAACGCCGCGATACCGCTGCCGCCGCGTGAGGTAATGCGCTGCTTTTCAGGCGCACCGACGACCGACGGTGTTCCGGGCGCGATAACCGGCGGTGGATCGGACTTTTCAAAAGGGTTTTCGATGCTGCTGCATGCTGATGCTGCAAGCCCGGCCAAAGCGAGTGCGGCAACACGAACAGATATACCGGAAACGGAAAAGGCAGGCATTGCGTCGACTCCTAAGCGCTTTCGCGCCCTTACTGGCGGCTTCATGTCGTTTATCATTACGGTTTTAGCGTGGCCACGACCATGTTCACGCTTGTAGCCCCGTCATTCGGCCCCGCCGAGGAAACCGTTGCCCTCGAAGCTGGCAAGCTGCGATTCGCCCAGCGTGTAGCCGAAGTCGCCAACCGTGCGGAAACCGAAACGGAAGGAAATAGCCCGCGTTGCAATCCCGTCCTCGGCGTGAGAGCGGGAAAAATTGAGGGAGAACGTGTAACATTCGTCCCCATAGGCGAAGCCGTAATTGTCACTGAGAAGGCGGGAAGTCGTTAAGGTCATATTGCGCCCCGGCAGACACTGACCAATGGTCGGCAAACGTGTAGTTCGCGGCTCCGCCTATCTGCTCCCGGTCTTCTTCGTAGCCAACGGCCTGCTGGCTGGCGATGAATGTATAAGCCACCGACGCTGCGATGGGGCCGCCGTTATAGGTGGTGCCCAACGTCGTGCGCCTCAGATCGAAGTTTTCCTTATCGAAGCGATTCTCGTTGTTCAGGCTCACGCCCATTTCGGTGCCGAGGCTTACCGAACTGACGATATCGGACACGTCGTCTTCCAGCCCGGACTGAGCGCCCGTGTTGGTTATACCGTCCATGCGCGCATAAGAGTTCTCGCCCGCCAGATGGTAGGATTGCCCGACTTTTGCGTTCAATGTCAGCCCGTTGGAGAAGAAACCGGCATAGCGCAAAGCCGCATTCGCGCGCACACCTTCTTCCACCCGGTCGTAACCGGAAAATTTGTTGGCTTGCAGCAGGTTGGTCGTATCGAACACGAGACTGCGGGCATCTTCGTTGACGAAGAGCCTGTCGTTGTTGACATCCGGGCGCGCATAGATTTGCGCAATCGGCTCAAGAATATGCGTGGATGAGGAGCCGGTAATCAGCAGGGGGTAGGACGCGGTCAATCCGCCTGTGGCGATGAACCGTGAGCTATCCCCGTCTAGTAGCGTGTTGGCGAAGGCCGAGGAGTCTTCATCGACATTCAGCCAGTCGCCGCGCACGGATAGCTCCGGCGTCAGCAAAAGCCCTACATTCGTTGTCAGCGTGCGCTTCCAGCCGAGTTCCGCTGTAGCACGTTCGCTCGTGCCTTCGACCCCCAGCACCTGCTGCGCTCCGTTTACGGAAAACACGTTCTGCTCGTCGCGCTCGATGACTTGCAGGTTCACATCCAGCGACACAAGCCCGCCAACCGGTGCTTCGGTCGTCTCGTAGTTGTAGTCGAGCAACGGGCGGGCGAAGGCTTGTTGGTCTTCATCGTAGTAGAAGCCGTAATTCGCGCTCGCCGGATTGATCGAATTGTCCGGCTGGACGAGGAATTGCTGAAGGGACAGTTCGAATGCCGACCGGTTCGCAAGGCCTTTCAGATAAACCTCGTTGGTAATTTCCGCACCGCTCCAGCCGGAGATGGAATAGGTGCTGGCGAAATTGGCGTCGCTCTGTTCCAGCCAGTTCCAGCCGTACGACCAGCGCGGATTGATGTCGAACCGGCCCGTTGTGGCAAGCATGCCCCGGGCATCGGTTTCGTTGTCCGGCGAGAACTCGAACGTGTCGCTGTTCTGCTGCTGAATGCCCGCCGCACGGATGGAATAGAACCCGTTTTCCAACTGGTGCCGCCAGCGCAAATCACCGAGCAACCCCTGTTCGGTGTAATACGTGCTCGTCAGCGTCAGGTCGGAGGACTGGGACGTGGGCACGAAATAGGACTGACTGTAGAAATACCCCAGTTCATCCGTGAACCCGCCGGTGGGAAACAAGAAGCCACGTTTGCGTTTGATGGAAGGATCGGCGTGCCGGAAATAGGGCAGATAGGCGATCGGTAGCCCGAACATTTCGAAGGTGGCGTTGCTGTAGGTGACGGTCTTTTCCACCCCGTCCAGCACGACCTTCTCGGCCTTGATTTGCCAGATTGGCGGTTTGGACGGATTCTCTGCACAGACTTCACAGGCCGTGTAGACGCCGTTGTTGAAGATCGTGCGCTGGCCTTCACGACGTTCGGCACTCTCGGCGGCGAAGCGCGTATTGTCCGGCGTCTCGACGCGCAGGGAATTGACGAAACCATCGCTGAAATCGTCCGTCAGGTCGATTTCCTGAGCGTAGATTCGGTTTCCGTCCGGCTCGATGATTTCGACATTGCCGAACGCCTTCACCCGCCGCGTTTGCTGGTTGTAGGAAACCCGCTCGGCCACGACATTATAGCCGTCATATTCCATCTGCACCGCGCCGCGGGCGGTGACGACCTTCGCATCGTTGTCATAAACCAGTTCGTCGGCGCTCAGTAGCAACTCGGCATCCGGGTTACCTTGCGGTAGAGACTGGGCGTAAGCCTTGACCGATGGCGCGGAGACAAGCGCGGTCGTGCCCAGCAGTGCTGCCAGAACGACGGTCGGCAACAGCCGCAAGGGGTGATCGGTCCGGGGCATATTCACCCGTCTTCCCGATTCAGGATCACCGTCATACCAATCAAACTCGCTACCAGCCCCGGGGACCATGCCGCTACCCACGGCGGAACCAGCCCGTTGCTTCCAAATGTCAGCATCAATTTCGTTAGCACATACAGCACGAAACCGCACGCCAGACCAGTCGCGATGGCACCCCAGTCAATGCCGAACCGTGCGAATCCCAACGACATGGTGCCCGCAATCAACACCATTGCCGCAAATGTAATGGGCTGCGCGTTCAGCGCGTTCAGCTGGGTGAGGAATGGCAGGCCGTTCTTGCCCGCGTTTTCCGCACGTCGTGCGGTTTCTCCCAGCTGCCAATAGTTCACATCCACAGGCCGCTGCACCCGGGCTTGTAACTGTTCGCGTGAAAGCTGAACGGGAATAGAGATGTCCTTGGAGTCGGTCACACTTTCGCCCGCGCGGCTGATACGGGCATCCTTGAGACGATAGACGTTCTGCCCGTCCGCCCGCTCCACAAAAACAGCCGAAGCGGCATCGTACCGCTCGGTCGTTACACCGGCTTTATCGAAACGAAACGCGGTCACGCCGCTCAGCTTGGCACCGGCATCTTCAACGACCTCGGCCTTGATGACCGTATCGCCGCCTTTGGACGGCAGGCGCTGCCAGAACTTCGCCGTCTTGTTGGAAAACGCCCCCTTCACCTTGCCGAAAACAGCCGCTTCCAGACCGGCTGAATAGTCTTTCCCCTGCAATGCGAGGGGGTTGTAGATGGTGGAGGCGAAAAGCCCCAACAGGGCCGCGGCCACGAGCAGGGGCATGAGAAACTGCCACGCGGAAACGCCGGAAGCGCGGGCCACAACCAGTTCCAGCCGCCGGTTCATCAAAAGCAGCGTTGCGGTTGCCCCGAACAAGGTAGCAAAGGGAAGCACATCGCCTGCGAAAACCGGTGCACGGGTGGCGGCGATTACAGCTATGTCAAGAAACGTCACGTCCGGCGAATTGGCAAGATCGCGCGACAGTTCCAGCAGATCGATGGCGATGACGAGCGTGAGAAACAGCAGGAAGACAAGTGCCACGTTCCGCAAAAAATCGCGCGTTAGATAGAGATAGAGTGTTGTGCCGATCATACGGTATTTTCCGTTCCATCGGGACGCATGGTCTTTGGAAGCAAGCCTTGCACCCGCGCGAAGCCTGCGCGCAGGCCGGTCTCAACAGACCTGCGCACGCTGTCCGGCAGGGCTTTCCTGTCGGTGGCGAGCAGGGTGACGCTTATGGCAATCGCGCTCAACGGGAGCAGCCACAGGGCAGCAATAGCGATGTCGGTATCCCGCGCGGCACCTTCCGCAACCACGGCCAGCGCTTTCATGCCGATGGCGTTGACGCAGCAGACGGTGATGACCAATTGCTGCCCTTGCCTGTGGGACACGGGATCGCCCAAAAACACCAGCACTACGAACGCGATGGCGATGGGGTAGAGCCAACCGCTCATGCGAATGTGCAACTCCGCGCGGTACCGTTCCGGCGCATGGCGAAAAAGCGGGTTCGTCGGATCGGGCCGAAAAAGCTGCGCGGTGGGCACTTCCATCTGACTTTGGGCGCTGTTCTTGTTACTGGAACCGTAGGTCGTCAGGTCGAAAGCGTAGGATTCGAACTTGATCGTGGAAACCTGATCCGACGTGCGCGGCTGGCGCTGTATCTGTCCGTTGTCGAGAATAAGGAAAGCCTTCTCGCCAACCTTCGTGACAATGCCGGTTTCCGCCAGATAGGTCTGAACTTCTTTCTCACCGCGCGAATCCTGAATGAACACGCCCTTCAACACGCCGCCGGGCGCGCGACTGGCAATGTGGAAAGTCATGCCGTCGCCAACATCGCTGAATGTCCCCTCCCGCACGATGAGCGAGACCAGATCAGCGCGCACATTGGTGACGTAATCGCGGAGCGTCGACATTGAGGCCGGCCCCACCCAAACCTGAAGAACAAGAACAAAGATGGCCACGATCCCGCCGGTGGCAAGAAACGGTTTCATCAGGTTGATGCGGGACGCACCGGAAGCATGCATGACGACCAGCTCGGTATCGTCGTTGAGGCCATTGATCGTGCGAACCAACCCGATCACGAGGGCAAGTGGGGCGATGGCCGCGGCCAGTGTGGGCACGCCGAGCGAAATCATCGACAGATAGGTCAGAATGCCCTGACCCTTGTTCATGATGATATCGACTTCCTGAACCGCGCGAACGACCCACATCACGCCGATCAACCCTGCTGCCGCCATCGTGACGGCAAGCAAGGCCTTGCGAAAAACGTAGCGTTCCAGGAGCGACAGTCGCAACATCTTCGCTCCGTGGTGGCAATGGGTTTATTGAAACGCTGCAAGGGCGACGTGTTCTTTGAACGTGCCATTAAGCATCGGGAATGGCTAAAAAGCGGCAAATGAAGATGGTAAACGCTTTGCGTATTGTTCCATTTACACACACCGCCGAAGACCGCAGTGTCGCCGGCACAACACCGGACATAGAAACGCACCCATGAAACTCGATATCCAGTTCACCGAAGCCAGACTGCCTGATTCCGGGCTCATCGTATTGCTGTGTGACAAGGCGGGCGTCTTCACCGCTGATACGCAGAATGTCGCCGGTTTCGGCGCAATCGAACGCGCCATTGATGCAGCCAAATGGTCCGGCGGTCATGGCAAGACTCTGGACGTCTGGGTACCCGAAGGAGCGGGCGCAGACCGCATCATGGTAGCGGGTATTGGAGATGTTCACAAAACAGAAGCGGACCGCTGGGCGCGGGTCGGCGGCAAGGTCGCCACGAGCCTTGGCAATGCGGACGCTGTTTCCATTCTTGCGGACGGTCTGAAACCCGCCGAATACGCCGCGCTGGCAATGGGCATGAAACTGGCTGCATACAAGTTCGACCGCTACATGACGAAGGCGGACAAGGACGAGACAAACAGCAAGCAGGCCACTGTCACCATCCACGTGGACAGTGAAGCGGACGCCAAGGCGTTCTGGAAAACCACGGAGCCGGTTGCCGAAGGCGCCCTGCTGGCCCGTGATCTGGTCGATGAACCCGCCAACATTCTCACCCCCGTGCGGTTTGCGGCGCGCATGGAGACGCTCTCCGAACTCGGCTGTAAGGTCACGATTCTCGACCATGACGCCATGCAGGCGCTCGATATGAACGCACTTCTTGGTGTTTCGCGCGGTTCCCGCAATCCGCCTCGTATGGCCATTGTGGAGTGGAATGGCGGCAAGAAGGGCGACAGGCCGGTGGCGTTCGTCGGCAAGGGCGTGACGTTCGATACCGGCGGCATTTCCATAAAACCGTCCGCCGGCATGGAAGATATGAAAGGCGACATGGGCGGAGCTGCCGCCGTGGCCGGTCTCATGCACGCTCTGGCCGGTCGTAAGGCCAAGGCCAACGTCGTCGGCATCGTCGCGCTGGTGGAAAACATGCCGGATGGCGACGCCCAGCGTCCGGGCGATATCGTTGTATCGAAATCCGGCCAGACTATTGAAATCATCAACACAGACGCCGAGGGCAGGCTCGTTCTCGCCGATGCGCTGACCCATTGCATCGAGACATTCGATCCGAAATTCGTCATCGATCTCGCTACCTTGACCGGCGCAATTCTGGTCGCGCTCGGCAACCACCACGCAGGGCTTTTCAGCAACGACGACTCGCTGGCGGAGCAGATTACCGCAGCGGGCATCGCGTCGAATGAGAAGGTCTGGCGTCTGCCCATCGGGCCGGAATACGACAAGCTGATCGACACGAAGAACGCCGATATGAAGAACACCGGCGGCCGTTATGCGGGTTCGATCACCGCCGCCCAGTTCCTCAAACGCTTCGTGGGTGAAACGCCGTGGGCGCATCTCGACATTGCAGGCACGGCAATGGGATCCCCGAAAACGGAAATCAGTACCGGCTGGGCCTCCGGCTTCGGTGTGCGGTTGCTGAATGAGCTGGTCGCCGCCGAATACGAAAATTAAACCCCGCCAGCGCCGCACATAGCGCTGTTTGCCTCTGAGAATGCCGGTGGACAACTCCAGTCAACCGGCACCATATGCCCGGCATGGATTGTCTGTTCTACCACCTGACAGAAAGCCGCGTCGAACAGGCGTTGCCCAAGCTGGTGGAAATGTGTCTGGACCGCTCGTGGCGCGTGCTCATCCAGTGCGGCGATGATGCGACGCTCGAACTGCTCGACGAAGCGCTTTGGACGTACCGAGACGAATCCTTCCTGCCCCACGGAGTTGCCGGATCTGCACCTGGCACCGCGCGGGACCACCCAGTGTGGCTCGATAGTTCTGCCGACCAATCGACGGGCCGCGACGTGCATTTTGCCGTTGCAGGCGCGGTGCCGGATGATACGCGGGTTGCCCAGCGCATCATCTATATGTTCGACGGCCATGACGCCGATGCCGTGGCGAGCGCGCGCAAACGGTGGACTGTGGAAAAGGAAGCCGGACGCGACCTGACCTATTGGCAACAAAGCGGCGGACGGTGGGAGAAGAAGGCCGGTTGAAACCGCGCGCCGCCTTTTTGTGCGCACCATCGTCGCGCAAGTCAGGCTTGTTAGCATAACGCCGGACAACCTGCCTGCCGAACCCTGCTGATATGCTCGCTGATAGCCTGATAGAAACCACACAATTCCTCTGTATTCCGTCATTTTTACTCGATGTGGACGGCGAGGCGATCACATTTCGCGCGCTCAATTCCGTGCATGAGCAAATAACGGGTGTGGACAGTCAGGCGCTTGTTGGCAAAACGCCTCATGAAGCGTTGCCCATCCGTATGGCCGACACGGTGATGCAGAACTATCTTCGCTGCGTGCAGTCGAAAAATATCTATGCCTATGACGAAGTGCTCGCCCTGCCGCTCGGCGAGATATGGTGGCGCACCCAACTGACACCGATCATGGAAGGCGATGTCGTCACCGGCATCATCGGGATCGCCACGGATATTACGCCCAGCAAGGAGACCGAGAAGCGCCTCGCCGAAGCGCTTGAGACGGTCAGTCTGAAGAACCGCGATTTGCAAATCCTGTCATCGACGACGGCTCACGATATTCGCGGGCCCATGCGGCAGGCAAAATTGCTGGTGGAAATGCTGGGCGAAGGATTCGAAGATCTTGGCGACAACAAGCTGACACTCCTGAGAACTGCGGAAAACGTAATCGAGAAAGCACTCGATCTGATCGATCAAAACCTGTCGATGGTGACAGAAACAAATCTCGATCAGCAAAGCGCGGAACGGATGGATTTCGGGCACTGGTGTTCCGACGCCGTGGCAATTCTCGATCCACTGAAAACGAAGAATGTCACCTATCCGGACATCTTTATATGTTGCGAGAAGTTCGT
The DNA here is from genome assembly GCA_963841615.1 of uncultured Alphaproteobacteria bacterium. GTDB lineage: Bacteria > Pseudomonadota > Alphaproteobacteria > Rhizobiales > Rhizobiaceae > Pseudahrensia. The sequence goes on from CAWJDI010000006.1 coordinate 346,193, forward strand.
CATCGATATCGCCTTGCGAAACCTGCTGGACAACGCCACGAAGTTCAGCGCCAGGTCGGTGGAGATCAACGTCGAGGCAGCGGACAGCGATACGCTTCACTTTACGGTCAGTGATGACGGTCCGGGGCTGCCGGATGAAATTTTCGCAGAAAATGGATCGGTCAACACGTCGCTACCCAAAAGCGGCAACAGTGGAGTTGGTTTGTCGGCATCGCGGTCGTTGATTGAAGCGCGGCGCGGGAAGTTGTGGGTGCGGAAAGCGGAACGCGAAGGCCAGGGTGCATCACTGGCCTTCTCCCTGCCCGGCGTAATTGTTCAGGAAAGTTCCGGTTTGCGCTGATCTTTCCTGGTGTCAGCCCGCCAACGCTTCGCTGAGTTCCAGCCATTCCTCTTCCACCTCGACAAGCCGCCGCTCGAACTCGGCCTTCTTGGTGGCAATATCGCGGATGCGTTTACCGTCCCGCTCGGCACTGGCCTGTGCGAGCAATTTGTCGAGCTTTTTGATCGCGGCGGACGCCTTCGCCATCGTCGTTTCCAGCTGCTTCACCCGTGTGCGGGTGCCCGATTGATCGGCCCTGCGGGCAGCATCGCGCTTGCGCTTTTCGGCTGCGTTCTTGTCGGCGATTTCCAGCTTGCCGGGTCCGGCAGCGGTCTTGTCTTCCCGTCGCGAACGGGGAGAGCCGGGGCCTTTCAGGATAAGGCGGCGATAGTCGTTCAGGTCGCCTTCGTAAGGGCCGACCGTCCCTTCGTTGACAAGCCAAAGCCTGTCCGCGCTGGCTTCCACCAGATGACGGTCGTGGGAGATGAGAATGACGGCCCCGCGGTAAGCATTCAGCGCCAGCACCAGCGCCTCGCGGGTGTCCATGTCGAGGTGGTTGGTGGGTTCGTCAAGAATGAGCAGGTGGGGCTTGTTGAACGTGGCGATGCCGAGCAGCAACCGCGCTTTTTCACCGCCGGAGAGATCGCGCGCGGGCGTGTCCATCTTTTCGATGCCGAGCCCCATACGCGCTGTGCGCCCGCGCACCTTCGATTCCGGCTCGTCGGGCACTAATTTCCGAACGTGTTCCAGCGCAGACTGTTCGGGCACCAGATCGTCCATGTTATGCTGGGCGAACATGGCGACACGCATCTTGTCGGCACGGGTGATCGTGCCATCCACAATCCCGCCTTCCGCCATCAGCCGCCCTGCCACCAGCTTGGCGAAGGTGGATTTGCCGTTGCCGTTGGCTCCCAACAGCGCGATGCGGTCGTCGGCGTCGATCCGCAGGTCGATATTGCCGATGACGGACTGGCCTTCCTCATAGCCCGCCGACACGCGTTCCAGATTGATGATCGGCGAGGCCGCCACCTTTTCCGGTGACGGAAAGGAGAGAGGCGCCACATCCGTTTCCTGAACGGAGGCGATGGAGCCCATCCGCTCCAGCGCCTTGATGCGGCTTTGCGCCTGAGTGGCCTTCGATGCCTTGGCTTTGAACCGGTCGATGAAGGCCTGCATGTGGGCGCGTTTGGCGTCCTGCTTCACCTTCATCTTTCCCTGAAGCACCATGCGCTCGGCGCGGGTTTTCTCAAAGAAATCGTAGTCGCCCTTATAGGACGTGAGCTTGAGATTTTCGAGATGGACGATCGTATTGCAGCAGGTGTTCAGGAGGTCACGGTCGTGGCTGATGATTATGACCGTGTGCTTGTAGCGCGCAATGTAATTTTCCAGCCAAAGCGTGCCTTCGAGATCGAGATAGTTGGTCGGTTCGTCGAGCAGCAGCAGGTCCGGTTCGGCAAACAGCACGGCGGCGAGCGCCACACGCATGCGCCAGCCGCCGGAAAATGCGGAACAGGGCTGCGCTTGTGCCTTGGCGTCAAACCCCAAGCCCGTGCAGGATCGCACCGGCGCGCGCTTCGGCGGAGTGGGCTTCGATATCGGCAAGGCGGGTATGGATGTCGGCGATGCGGGTCGGGTCTTTTGCCGTTTCCGCCTCAGCGAGCAGGTTCGTGCGTTCCGTATCGGCGGCCAGCACGGTCTCCAGCAGGGAAATATCCGTACCGGGCGCTTCCTGAGCGACCTGCCCGATCGTAACACCACGGCGCAATTCCAGCGACCCGGATTCCGCCGCGTATTCACCAGTGATGAGTTTGAACAGAGTTGTCTTGCCGGTGCCGTTGCGCCCGACAAAACCGACCCGCGCGCCCATCGGCACGTGAACCGTGGTCGCGTCGAGCAGAAGCCGTCCCTGCATACGGAATGTCAGATCGTCGATTCTCAGCATGGAACGGCTTGTGAGTGTCGCGACGCTGGATTGCAAGCGGGCAGGGTGGTAATGCGGCTGCGACCAAACGGGAAACGAACCATGACCATCAAACTCTACGAACTTTGCGGTGCTGACGCCGCCCACACCTTCTCTCCCCATTGCTGGAAAACCCGCATGTCGTTGGCCCACAAGGGCTTGGATTTCGAGAGCATCGGCGTGCCGTTTTCCGAAGTCGCCAGCATCGAAGGCGGTGGCCGCCGCGTGCCCGTCATCCGTGACTGGCGACACTGTGGTCGAGGAAAGCCTCGCCATCGCACGCTATCTGGATGAAACCTATCCCAATGCTGCAGAGCTGATCGGCAATGAGGCGCTGACGCAATTCGTGATTGCCTGGACGCAGGCGAACTTCAACGCCGCCGTTACCAAGGTCGCGCTGATGGACATTTACGATTCCCTAGCCCCAGCCGATCAGCAGCATTTTCGCACGACCCGCGAAAAGATCTTCGGCTCCACGCTGGAAGAGTTTGCCGCAAAATTCCCTAAAGGACGGCAAGGAAATTGCGGGAGTGTTGAAAACGCTGGACCTTATGCTGAAGCAGCAGCCTTTCATCGGTGGCGAAACCCCGCTTTTTGCTGACTATGTGGTTTTCGGTGCGATGCAATGGGCACGAACCACAGCCAAGACAGACGTGCTGCCGAAGGGCACACCGTCCGCCGACTGGTTCGACCGACTGCTCGACATGTATGACGGCGAAGGCCGCAAGGTTGCTGCCGCCTACAAGGCAGCGGCCTGACCAGTTGCCGTGAAGGCGCGTCGCCTCTATAGGCGCGCCAACGCATTTCCTCATATTTGAACGAGACAGACAATGGCCATCGAACGCACCTTTTCCATGATCAAGCCCGACGCCACCAAGCGCAACCTGACGGGTGCGATCACCCAGCGCCTCGAGGAAGCGGGCTTGCGCGTTATCGCCTCCAAGCGCGTTCACATGAGCCTTCGGGAAGCCGAGGGCTTTTATGCCGAACACAAGGCGCGCCCGTTCTTCGGCGAGTTGACCGAGTTCATGTCCTCCGGCCCGACGATCGTTCAGGTATTGGAAGGCGAAAACGCTGTCAAAGCCAACCGCGACATCATGGGCGCGACGAATCCGGCTGACGCTGACGCGGGCACTATCCGCAAGGACTTTGCAGAAAGCCTGGGCGAAAACTCGGTCCACGGCTCCGACGCACCGGAAACTGCCGCCCGTGAAATCGGCTACTGGTTCTCCGAGACGGAAATTGTCGGCTGAACAAGCTCGCTTATTTTCTCCCAGGCGCGGCCTATCTGGCCGTCGCCGCAGGGGGCGTTTGGCTGACCTTCGGCACCGCCTGCACTGACAATTGCGGTTTGCTGAACTACCGGTTGAGCCTGCTTTGGCTCGCCGGTTTCCCCAATTGGATGTCGCGCGACCCGGTCATTCAGGGTGCCATGATCTACGGCTCAATTCTGGTGATCGGAGGTGCATTACTCTTGGCCGGTTGGCTAGCCATGCGCCGCGCGCGCTAACCGCGCGGCCTCTCCAGCATCCATTCCAGATTGGCCTGCACCGCACGCCATTCCGGTGCGGTGATCGAATAGCAGGCCGTATCACGCACCGTGCCATTCGCCATCACCATATGCGCGCGGATCATTCCGTCTAACTGCGCACCCAGCCGTTCGATGGCGCGACGGCTTTGGACGTTGAGCCGGTGGGTGCGAAACTCCACCGCGATGCAATCCAATGCCTCGAAAGCGTGTTCGAGCAACAGTAATTTGCAAGCCGTGTTGATGCGGCTGCGCTGGACCGAGCGAGCATACCACGTGTGGCCGATCTCGAGCCGACGATTATTCGCATCGATGTTCATGTAGGTCGTCATACCGACTGCGCGTCCGGCCGGATTGAGGATCGCGAACGGGAGCATCGAACCGGCCTTCCGCAGACCGAGCCGCCGATCGATTTCCTCTCCGACCCCTTCCGGCGTTGGAATTGGGGTATACCAGAGTTGTCCCAAATCTCGTGCGGCCAAGCGCAAATCGTCGGCATGACCCTGCGTCAGCGGTTCGACGCGCACGTGTTCGTTTTCCGCCGCAAAATCCGCAGGCCACGGGTCGTTCGCCATCAGATTCCCTCCACCCAGGTTGTAGCGGTGCCATCCATTGCGTGTTCCTTCTTCCAAAAAGGCGCATCGGTTTTGAGATAGTCCATAATGAACCGGGCCGCGTCGAAAGCGGCTTCCCTGTGCCGCGATGTGGCGATTACCAGTACGATCTGCCCGCCGACCGGGATCGTGCCGTGGCGGTGGATAACGGTCAGCCCATCCACAGGCCATGTCTCCTTGGCCTGCTGTGCAATGCTCGCCAACTGTTGCTCCGCCATGCCCGGATAATGCTCCAGTTCCAGCGCCGAAAGACGTTCGCCTTCACCGCGCACAAGGCCAATGAAGGAGGCCACCGCGCCTACGTCCGTTCGCCCGTCTGTCAGCGCATCCGTTTCCGCAGCGGCGTCAAAATCTTCGGCTTGCACGCGAATGGTGGGAGTCACGCTTCACCCCCCGGTCATGGGTGGAAAAAGCGCGATCTCTGTCGCATCTCCCAGCGCAGCGTCGGCAGGTACGACATTCTTGTCCAACGCAACCTTGATGACGGCCCGCGCTTCGAGCGCGTAGGCGTAGCCTTCACCGCGCGCTTGCAACCAGTCGAGCAGGGCGGCAACCGTGGTGACCTCGTCAGGGAGCTCGGCTGCTTCCTCGCTCACGCCGATCCGCTCCCGCAACCAGGCAAAATATTTTAGCGTGACCCTGCGCCCGCTCATTCGACCATGTGCCGCACACCGGCGCGGAAATAGTCCCAGCCGGTGATGAGCGTCACGGCCGCCGCGATCCACAGCAGCCCGAGTCCGACCTCGATTGTGTAGGGAAATATCGTTTCCCCGGCAGGGCCGGCGAGCAGGAAGCCGATGGACACCATCTGCAATGTCGTCTTCCACTTCGCCAGCTTGCTGACAGGTACGGAGACTTTCAGTTCGGCCAGATATTCACGCAGGCCGGACACAAGTATCTCGCGGCTAAGAATGACAATGCCCGCCCAGATCGACCAGCCCGCAATCGTGCCATCGGCAGCGAGCAGAAGCAGCGTGGCGGCGACCAGCAGTTTGTCGGCAATCGGGTCCAGCATCCGGCCGAGCGACGAGGTCTGTTCCCAAGTGCGGGCCAGATAGCCGTCGAAGAAATCGGTGATGCTGGCAAATACGAACAGCCCCAAAGCCGACCAGCGCGCAATATCCGTCGATTTCCCGCGCTCTTCCAGATCGAAGCACAGCACCACCAGCGGCACGACGAGAATGCGCGCGTAGGTCAACAAGTTCGGCACGCTCCACGGGCCGGCCTGTTTCGTTGGTGCGGGTTCGAGGGGCGTTTGGGTCATGAATCCTCAGAAAGCCCATTCCGCGTTGCGACACAAGGAATGTGACCGACAAAGCGTGTCGAAATCCGCATCATCCCTTTTGAAAATGGTCGTAAATATCTTGCGCCATCTTCTCGCTGATACCATCCACCGCCATCAGGTCCGGCACCGCAGCCTTGGCCGTCTGCTTGGCGGAACCAAAATGATGCAGCAGTGCCCGTTTTCGCGTGGGACCGATGCCGGGAATCTCGTCGAGCGGGTTCTTCAGCGTTTCTTTCTTACGCTTGGCGCGGTGGGTGCCGATCGCAAAGCGGTGCGCCTCGTCCCGCAGGCGCTGGATGAAATACAGCACCGGGTCGCGCATTGGCAGGGTGAAATCGCTCTTGCCGGGCACATGAAAACGCTCCCGCCCGGCGTCACGGTCGATGCCCTTGGCAACACCCACCAGCGCCACCCGGTCTTCGAGATCCAGCTCGCGCATGATTTCGCGCACCGCTGAAAGCTGTCCCGCGCCACCGTCGATCAGAACAAGGTCCGGCCAGTTCGGCATGGTGTCAGCATCGCCTGCTTCCGTGCCTTCATTTTTCAACCGCGAAAAGCGGCGGGTGAACACCTCCTTCATCATGCCGAAATCATCGCCCGGTGTTATTTCGGTGCTCTTGATGTTGAACTTGCGATACTGATTTTTGGCAAAACCTTCCGGCCCCGCAACAACCATCGCGCCCACCGCATTGGTGCCCATGATGTGAGAGTTGTCGTAAATCTCGATACGACGGGGCGGCGCTTCCAGCTCGAACACCTCCGAAAGCCCTTCCAGCAGTTTCGTCTGCGTCGCGCTTTCGGCCAGCTTGCGGCCCAGCGCTTCCTTTGCGTTACGGGCAACCTGCTTGATGATCTCACGCTTTTCGCCCCGCTGCGGGCGGTAAACCTGCACCTTTTGTCCGGCCTTCGACGTCAGCGCTTCAGCCAACAGGTCCGCCTCGGTAATGTCATGCGACAGCAGCACCAGCTTGGGCACGGGCTTGTCGTCGTAGAACTGCGTCACGAACGCTTCCAGCACCTCCGCCTCGTCGTAACTCTTGTCGGCGCGCGGGAAGTAAGCCCTGTTTCCCCAGTTCTGCCCGGTGCGGAAGAAGAACACCTGCACGCAGAATTGTCCGCCCTCGTGGTAGGTGGCGAACACGTCGGCCTCAACCAGATATTGCGGGTTGATGCCCTGATGGGACTGGACATGGGAAAGCGCCGCCAGCCGGTCGCGGTAGAGCGCGGCGGTCTCGAAATCCATATCGTCGGACGCCGCCTGCATTCGTGACGAATAGTTCTCCTTCAAAGCGCTGGACTTGCCGCGCAAAAAGTCGCGCGCCTGACCGACCATCTCTTGATAGGCGTCAGGCGTCACTTCTCCCGTGCAAGGCCCGGCGCAGCGTTTGATTTGATGCAGCAGGCAGGGACGGGTGCGGGACTGGTAGAAGGAATCCGTGCAGGTGCGGACGAGGAAGATACGCTGCAAAGCGTTGATCGTTGTGTTCACAGCCCCGGCGGAAGCGAACGGTCCGAAGTAATCGCCGTTTTTCGAGCGGGTTCCGCGATGTTTGAAAAGGCCCGGCGCATCATGGTGCGTCGTCAACCAAATATACGGAAACGATTTGTCGTCCCGCATCAACACGTTGAAGCGCGGGCGCAAGCGCTTGATGAGGTTGGCTTCCAGCAGAAGCGCTTCCATCTCGGTATGGGTGGTTACGAACTCCATACCGGCGGTTTCGGAGATCATTTTCGCCGTGCGGTTGCCACCATGGCCAATGCCGCGCGCGTAATTCTGCACCCGGTTACGCAGGTTCTTCGCCTTGCCCACATACAGCACGTCGCCCGCACGGTTGAGCATGCGATAGACACCTGGCTGGGACGGCAGCCGTTTGACGAGTGCGCCGATCACGGCAGCGCCGGGGGTCGGGGAAAGCGGGGCGGTTTCCTCCCACATCACGTCACCGCTGTCGCGGGGTTTGGCTTTTATCAGGTCCGTCGAATCGTCCATACCGACCGGTTTACAGCATCACCGTTGCAACCAGATAGGCGAGATAGGCAACGAACAGCACCGTGCCCAACAGCCGCCCGATCGTAAGCCGCGTGACCGCAACCAGACCAAGGAATGCGGTGGCCGCTAGCATCACCCATATGTCGAATCCCATGATTTTTTCGCTGGCCGGCAGTGGCACGACCAAGGCCGTGATGCCGAGGATGGCTGCGATATTGAACAGGTTGGAGCCGATGACCGAACCTAACAGCACTGATGTCGACGCTGCCCGCGCGGCCATCACGGCCGTGGCAAGCTCGGGCAAGGACGTGCCGATGGCAACGATGGTGAGGCCGATCACATCCGGCGGCACACCCCAGATTTCAGCGATACTGACGGCGGACCCGACGGTGAGTTCAGCAGCGACGGGCAGCGCAATGAGCCCGGCCACGAGATAGGCCGCCACAGTCAATCCACTCGCGGGTATCTCGCCCACGTCCTCCAGCACATCATCGACCGGAGCCTGTGCGGCTTTCTGCGCCGGTTTCTGCTTGTGCATCTGCAGGAATTGATAGGCGAGAAACGCGCACAGCACGCCTAGAAGAATGACCCCGTCCAGTCGTGAAAGCGGTCCGATCATCAGCATGCCGGTAAACAGGATCGTAACCGCCGAGAGGATGACCATGTTCGCGCGAATGCCGTCGTCCTTGCAGCAGATGGAGGCAAAGATCGCGGGCAGGCCAAGCACGAGAAACACGTTGGCGATATTGGAGCCAACCACATTGCCCAGCGCAAGACCGGTATTGCCGCCGATTGCGGCGCGCAACGACACGATCAGCTCAGGCGCAGACGTGCCGAAAGCGACGATGGTAAGACCGATGATGAGTGGTGGGATATGTAGCTTCTGCGCCATTCCCACAGCGCCCTTTACGAGCCAGTCCCCACCGAGCAACAGGAGCGCGAGCCCGACAGCGAGCAGAAGATAGACGAGCATGGAGAGCGTGTTTCGTGTTGCGAAAGCTGCCGCCTAGGTGGTTGCGCCTGTTACCACCTTCAAGCCCATCGGGCGGATTGGGCGAAGCCTATTTATCAGGCGTGCGGGAGGGACGCTGCGAGATTTGGATAGGCCGCCTCGAAGTCGTTCAGCCAACCGACCAGCCCATCGCGCCCGCTTTCCCATTGCCCCGCATAACGCAGGCGCAGATAGCCGAGTGTGGCGGCCATCGCGATGTGTCCGACTGTCAGTTCCGCATCGGCGGACGGAAGCCCGCCTGGCGCATTGTCCAGACCGCGCTCCACCTTGCCCCATTGCCGGTCGAGCCAAGGCTGGTGCCACTTTTCCTCGGGCCGCATTCGCTTCTCATACATACCCGCAACAGAGCATTCGCTCACGCCATCCCAATGGGCTTCCATCAGATCAATTATTGGATGACCGCTTGAAAGCCCCAGCTTGCCGCCGGAAAGCCGGTCGAAATGGCGGGTGATCGTGCGGCTGTCATAAAGCACCATGCCGTCGTCCAGCACCAGCGCTGGTATCTTGCCGAGCGGGTTTGCAGCCAGCAATTCCGGTGCCTGATTGCCGGAATCGACTTCCGCCAATTCCACATCGAGCCCGGCAGCCTTGGCTGCCATCACCACTTTCGCTCCGAATGGCGATGCACCACTGGTCAGAATTTTCATGTACTAATCTCCTAATAGCGCAGCGTGCGGCAAGAACCGTTGTGGACGCGCCACGGGTCGAGACCCTCGACGCAAAATTCGAGATTGAAACCGTTGCCCGCAAATCCGCCACCGCCTTCGATGAGATAAAAGACAGTGCGATGGTGGCCGCTCGTAAGCGTTGCGGTGGCGCGGCAATATCGGCGCGGCACCAACCGGTGTTCGGCGTCGCGTACCAAACGTGGGCGGACATCGGCGAGATCGCTCATGTAGATGCCGCGATGCCACGTCTCCTCCTCAGCCCAGTTGAAGCGCTCGACGATTTTCCCCAGCACTTTCGTTTCATGGCACTGAGGGAAGGTCGTCTTCTGCAGCAAAAGCTCCAGCGGGCCGGCCTGCGCGGACGAGGCAAACACTCCAAAAATGAACAGCAGTGCCGGAAGCAGGCGAAGCATGGCGGAATCTCCGAAATGGTTGCGCGCACGCTAGGGATGGGCGGCGATTGTCGCAAGCATTAGACTTCGTCCGGCGCCGTATGGAAGAACGAAACGTCGGCTTCCGTCAGGTTCCCAGCGCGCACGCCGTCGTCTCCGCCGTAGCGGACGCTGCGGTCGGCGATAAGCCGGATCGCGTGGGGGTAGAGCATGTGTTCCGCCGCTAGCACTCGGTCACGCAGGGTTTTTGCATCGTCATCTGGATGAACGTGTACGGCAGACTGGGCGATGATCGGTCCCCCGTCTAGTTCAGCGGTCACATAATGCACCGTGCAGCCATGAATTCGACATCCCCGCGCCAACGCGCGCTCGTGGGTGTCCATGCCCCGAAAGGCGGGCAACAGGCTGGGGTGGATGTTGACGAGGTGGCCGCGCCAGTCTTGCAGAAAAGCGTTTTCCAGCAGGCGCATGTAACCGGCAAGACAGACCAGTTCGACACCCGCATCCTTCAACTGTTCGGAAATTGCTCTCTCGTGCGCAGCGCGGTTCTCGTAATCCCTGTGGTCGAACACGCCGACGGGAAGGTCAAACTCGGCAGCTGCCTCGATGCCGGGCGCGTCCGGCACGTTGGAAATGACCTGCACGATTTCAGCGGGAAAATCCGGGTCGAGAGTGGCCCGGGCCAGCGCACCCATGTTGGTGCCGCGCCCGGAAATCAGGACGCCGAGTTTCAGGCGACTCATGAGGTCGCCACGAAACAAACCGCTTCGCTCTCGCGGGGGATAATCGAGCCTATGCGTGTGACAGTCTCGCCGTTTTCGGTGAAAAGCGCGCTCAAGGCGTCGGCTTGTTGGGCGTCCACGACAAGCACCATCCCCACGCCGCAGTTGAACGCGCGCATCATCTCGTCATCCGAAACGCCTCCCGTTTCCTGCAACCAGTCGAACACCGCCGGTCGTTTCCAGGTAGCGCGGTCGATCTGTGCTGCGATCTCATCCGGCAACACGCGCGCAAAATTCTCGGCCAGCCCGCCACCGGTAATGTGCGCCAACCCGTGAACGCCACCGGCCTCGATCGCCTTCAGCACGGAAGCGACATAAATGCGCGTCGGTTCCAGCAGCGCCGCTCCAAGCGTTTTGCCCTGTTCGAAAGGCGCGGGCGCGTTCCAATCAAGACCCGACCGTCTGACGATCTCGCGCACCAGCGAATAGCCGTTGGAGTGGACTCCGCTGGAAGCCAGCGCCAGCACCACGTCGCCGGTTGCGATGTTAGCGGGCAGCAGGTCACCGCGCTCCACGGCACCCACGCTAAAACCGGCGAGGTCGTAATCGCCCGCCGCATACATGCCCGGCATTTCGGCGGTCTCGCCGCCGAGCAACGCGCATCCAGCCATCCGGCACCCCTCCGCAATACCGGCAACGACCGCCTCCGCTGTGCCCGCATCCAGCTTGCCTGTGGCAAAATAGTCGAGGAAAAACAGCGGCTCCGCGCCTTGCACGATCAGATCGTTGACGCACATGGCAACGAGATCGATACCTATCGTGTCGTGCCTCCCGGTCTCGATGGCGAGCCGCAGCTTTGTGCCCACGCCGTCGTTGGCGGCCACCAGCAGCGGATCTGTGTAGCCCGCTGCAGCGATGTCGAACACACCGCCGAATCCGCCGATGGACCCGTCCGCGCCCGCACGGCGGGTAGCGGCGACCAATGGGCCGATGGCGCGCACGAATGCGTTTCCGGCGTCGATATCGACACCGGCATCGGCGTAGGTGAGGGGGTGTTGCGTCTTGCTCATAGACGCGGTTCTAGTGAACCTGTCGGCCTCGGTCTCGCCAAATCGAAACTTGTTCACGGCAGAGTTTGGAATGGTATCGACCGACCTTGCACTGCGCTGCCGCTATTTCTTGCAATAAGCGCCCGTTGCGCCCATTTTCACGGCCAGCCAACCGCGTGCGTCGGACCAAACCGTGACTTTCCCCAACTTCATCACCATCGGACGCTGTTTCCTCGTGCCCGTGATGATTTGGGCGCTCGTCAACGACCGTCCGCTGATGGCGTTTTTCGTTTTCCTCGGCGCCGGATTGTCGGACGCGCTCGACGGCATTGCAGCGCGCATGATGAACCAGCGCAGCGCGCTGGGCGCCGTTCTTGACCCGTTGGCGGATAAATTGATGCTGGTCAGCGGTTTTGCGGCGATAGCCTGGCTCGGCCATATCCCGGTCTGGATCGCCGTTCTCGTTATCGGGCGCGATGTGTTGCTATTGGCCGGTATTGCGCTCGCTATAATGTTGGGCCGCAAGGTTGTTATCGAACCGTTACCCGTATCCAAAGTGACGACCGTGTTTCAAATAGCACTCGTCGCCACCGTGCTGGGTTCAAGCGCATTTGCCTACCCCTTGCCAACAATCGTCGGCGTGTTGGAATGGCTGGTCGTTGCCTTTACGGTCCTGTCGGCCTCCGCATATGGCATCCAGGGGGTGAGGACACTGTTCGGCATCGGCACGACGAACTTGGCTGCAGGACGGGAAATCTAGGATGGCAACGAAACTGACGCTCTCGCCAGACGTGCGGCGGCAAGCCCTGTTCTGGGCGCTGGCCTTTCTGATTCTTTGCCTCTTCCTCTACGTTTTCCGCTCCATCCTTTTGCCGTTCATCACCGGCATGGCGCTGGCATACATGCTGGACCCGGTTGCCGACCGTTTGGAAAAATTGGGCGCGAGCCGTCTGGTTGCAACGGCTGCGATCCTGCTCATTTTCATCATCGTTTTCGTCGTCGCGCTGCTGGTGGTCATTCCCGTTCTGTCGAGCCAGTTAAGCGGCCTGATCGAGCGCCTGCCCAACTATATCGGCCGTTTGCAATCCCTTGTCGCCGATACCGAAAGTGTCTGGCTGCGACGGTTGATCGGGGAGGGAGCGGACAATATCCGGGACAATCTCGATACGGTCGTAACGGAAGGAGCAGGATGGCTTTCGACGGTTTTCGGGTCGATCTGGAAGTCCGGCAAGGCGCTGGTCGATGTGCTGGCTCTCTTTGTTATCACGCCGATCGTCGCGTTCTACCTGCTGTTGGACTGGGACCGTATGGTTGCAAGCGTCGATGGTTGGTTGCCGCGCCAGCACAAAGGCACTCTGCGGACGCTGGCACTCGATATTGACGGGGCAATTGCGGGCTTCGTACGCGGGCAGGGATCTGTATGCCTAATCCTTGGCGTGTTCTACGCCATCTCGCTCACGCTGGTCGGGCTGAACTTCGGGCTGCTTATCGGCATCATTGCAGGGCTGATTTCCTTCATCCCATTCGTCGGTTCGATTGTCGGCTTCATACTCGCCGTTGGCGTTGCCCTTGTGCAGTTCTGGCCGGATTACGTGTGGATTCTTACCGTTGGTGGCGTCTTCGTCTTCGGACAGTTTGTGGAAGGCAATTTCCTGTCGCCCAAGCTGGTTGGCGACAGCGTCGGCTTGCATCCGGTCTGGCTGATGTTCTCGCTTTCCGCATTCGGTGTGCTGCTGGGGTTCACAGGGCTGCTGATCGCCGTGCCGGTGGCGGCAGCTTTGGGCGTGCTGGTGCGGTTTGCGCTGCAACGCTATCTCGACAGCCCGCTCTACAGGGGTGACGAAATCGCGGCGCCTCAACCACCGGCCGACTGGCCGGATGCCTGATGCGGAGGCCGACCCTCGAACAACTGCCCCTGCACTTGCCGCTGGAAGCTGCCAGCGCGCGTGACGATCTGGTTGTCGCGCCAGCCAATGCCGCTGCCGTTGCTTATCTCGATGCCTGGCCGGACTGGCCCGGTCCTGTCGGCATTCTGGCCGGACCGGTCGGGTGCGGCAAAACTCATCTCGCCCATATCTGGGCCGCCAACGCCAATGCCCGTTTCGAAGCGCCATCCACCGACCCCGAACGACCGCCGCCTGACCACGGGGGCTGTGTCGTGGTCGAAAACATGGTGCAGGGCGCGTTCAGCGAAACGTGGCTGTTCCACCTGTTCAATACCGTGCGCCAAACGGGTGCTTCGCTACTGCTCACCAGCCGCCGCTGGCCGGGAGACTGGGGCATCGCCCTGCCGGACCTGCGCTCCCGCCTCGCCACGGCGCATCTGATGGAAGTAGGCGAGCCGGACGACGCGTTGCTGAAGGGCGTATTGCTCAAACTGTTCGCCGACCGCCAACTCACGGTCGATGCTACCGTGCTGGACTATCTGGCGGTGCGCATGGAGCGGTCGCTTTCCTCCGCACAAACGCTGGTGAGTGAACTCGACCGCCTGTCGCTGTCGCGCAAACGCGCTATTACGCGCCCGCTTGCCGGAGAAGCGCTGCGTGAACTGGGCCTAGTGGGTTGATTTTGCCCGTTCACTAAACGGTCTTACGTTCGTGCGATTGTCACCTGCGTTCAGGAAGGGCAAAACCGCTGCATGACCGATACAGAAACCGACCACGACACCGACGCCTCCGATACGCTTGACCCATTGCCTGCGGAGGGTGGCGACCTGCACGCATCGCCTGCACGGTTCATCAACCGCGAAATCTCGTGGCTACAATTCAACCGTCGAGTGCTGATGGAGGCGGAGAACGAGCGACATCCGTTGCTCGAGCGGCTGCGGTTCCTGTCTATTTCGGCCGATAACCTCAACGAATTTATGATGGTGCGTATCGCGGGCCTTGCGGGGCAAGTGCGCGAACAGGTCGCCACTCTGTCCGATAACGGCCAGACGCCGGTGGAGCAGCTTGCCAATGCCACCAACGAGATCGACCGGCTGCAACGACGGCAGCGGCGTATCTACGATGATCTCGCGCTTGAAATGGGCGCTCAAGGCATAGACATCGTCGTCGCGGACGACCTGGAGGCTGACGAAATCGAATGGGCGCGGGAGCATTTTCTCAACGAAATCTTCCCTATGCTGACGCCCCTTTGCATCGATCCGGCGCACCCGTTTCCATTTGTGCCCAATCTCGGTCTTACGCTGGTGATGAGCCTGAAACGCCAGACCGACGCCAAGCCGATGACGGCCCTGCTGCGTCTTCCCAACGCCATGCCCCGCTTCATCGCGCTGCCTGCCGAAAAGGACAACGCGCCGACGCGGTTCGTCATCGTCGAAGAGATCATCAGCCTCTTCATCGAGCGGCTCTTCCCGGGCTATGAGTTGATGGAGCGCGGCATGTTCCGTCTCATCCGCGACAGCGATATCGAGATACAGGAAGAGGCGGAAGATCTCGTGCGCCTGTTCGAGACGGCCCTGAAACAGCGCCGCCGCGGGTTGGTGATCCGCCTGGAATTTACGTCAAATACGCCGGAGCGTCTGCGCCGTTTTGTGGTAAAGGCCTTGAATGTGCCGGAAGCGGAAACGACAATTCTGGAAGGCATGCTGTCGCTTGCCGATCTGGCCGAAGTGGTCAACGCCGGACCGGCGGCCCACCGCTACACGCCCTATAATCCGCGGTTTCCCGAACGTATTCGCGAGCATAACGGCGATTGCTTCGCGGCCATTCGGCAGAAGGACCTGCTTGTTCACCATCCCTATGAGAGCTTCGACGTGGTGGTGCGCTTTGTCACGCAGGCCGCGCGCGATCCGGCGGTGGTCGCAATCAAGCAGACGCTTTACCGCACCTCCAACGACAGTCCGATCGTGCAGGCGTTGATCGAGGCTGCCGAAAACGGCAAGTCCGTCACGGCACTGGTGGAATTGAAAGCCCGTTTCGACGAGGAGGCCAATATCCGTTGGGCGCGCGATCTGGAACGCGCCGGGGTGCAGGTCGTCTATGGGTTCATCGAGCTGAAAACTCACGCCAAACTGTCACTTGTCGTGCGGCGCGAGCAGGGAAAATTGGTCAATCTGGTTCACATCGGCACCGGCAATTATCACCCTTCCAATGCGCGTATATACACCGATCTGTCCTTTTTCAGCGACGATGAAACAATCGCGCTTGATGTGGCGCGGGTGTTCAATTTCATCACCGGTTATGCGGAACCGAAGGAAGTCGATCGCCTGCTCGTGTCACCGCGCTCTTTGCGAAAGAAATTGACGGCATTGATCGAGCAGGAACGGGCGCATGCCCGCGCTGGTCGTCCCGGCCATATCTGGATGAAGATGAATTCGCTGGTCGATGCGCGCATGATCGACGCGCTTTACGCGGCCTCCCGCGACGGAGTGCAGATCGACCTGATCGTGCGTGGCATCTGCTGCCTGCGCCCGCAGGTGCCGGGCCTTTCGGATAACATTCGGGTCAAATCCATCATCGGGCGTTTTCTGGAACACGGGCGCTATTTCTGCTTCGGGAACGGCAAGGGCCTGCCGTCTCGGGAGGCACTTATTTACGTGGGGTCCGCCGATCTCATGTCGCGCAATCTCGACCGGCGCGTGGAGGTGCTGGTGCCGCTGGAAAACCCCACGATTCACGAGCAGGTGCTGGACCAGATCATGCTCGCCAATCTGATGGACAACCAGCAAAGCTGGGAGATTTTGCCCGATGGCACCGCCCGGCGGATCGAGCCGGAAGAGGGCGAGCGGCCATTTTCGGCACAGGAATGGTTCATGACCAACCCCAGTCTTTCCGGTCGCGGCAAGTCATTGGAGGAAGACTCCCCCAAAAGCATCGCCTACACACGCCGCGTTGCCGTTTGCAAAACGGTGGAAGACGCAGGAGTGGAACCATAGCCCGCACCCTCAAATCCATTCTGCGGGCGCAGGGTCGCCTGCGGAAACTGTCGCCGATCGCCATTATCGACATCGGGTCCAACTCCGTTCGTCTGGTGGTCTACGAGGGGCTGTCCCGCTCGCCGACGCCGCTGTTCAACGAGAAGGTGCTGGCGGGCCTTGGCGCGCATATTGCGGAGACTGGAAGGCTCGACGAGGGCGGTGTCGTCCGCGCGCTGGCGGCGCTGCGCCGGTTCCGTGTGTTGGCCAAACAGGCGGGTGCCGACAACATATACACGCTCGCGACAGCCGCTGCCCGCGAGGCGGAAAATGGGCCTGCGTTTGTGCGCGACGCAAAAAAGATTTTGCGAAGCGAAGTGCACGTGCTGACCGGTGCGGAAGAGGCGCATTACGCCGCGTTGGGCATCGTGTGCGGTTTCGTGGACCCGGTGGGCGTGGCCGCCGATATGGGTGGCGGTTCCGTCGAGTTCACGGCGGTGGATGGGCAACCGCTCGGCAAGGGCGTGACCAAGCCGCTTGGTGGCCTGCGGCTGCAAGACGAATCTGGCGGGGACGTGAAGATTGCGCGCACGATGTGCAAAGAGGCGCTGGCATCCGTCGATGTGTTGCGCGACCATCCGGGCACGACATTCTACGCAGTGGGCGGCACGTGGCGCGCTCTGGGGCGCCTGCATATGGCGCGCTGTGACTATCCGCTCCATGTCATGCACGATTATGCAATCACTGCCGACGAAGCGCTCAAACTATGTAAGAACCTGACGAAAGGCCACGGCGCTGCGGTTCGAGGCATCGAACATATTTCCACGAACCGGCGCGGGCTTTTGCCCTTTGGCGCGGTGTTACTGGAACAGATCATTAAGATCATGAAGCCGGAACGCATCGTTTTCTCTGCGCTCGGAGTGCGGGAAGGCTATCTTTATTCTCTGCTGCCACCAAAGGTGCAAAACGCCGATCCGCTGATTACGGCGGCGGAAGAAATGGCGGTGCTGCGCGCCCGGTCCCCCGTTCATGCCCGCGAGTTGGTCTCATTCACCCACAATGCGTTCAAGGCCGCCGGATACGATGAAACTAAACGCGAGCGACGCTACCGTAAGGCGGCTTGCCTGCTTGCGGATATCGCATGGCGGTCCCACCCGGACTATCGCGGTGATCAGGCGCTCAACCTCATTTCCAACGCCAATTTCGTTGGCGTGGACCATGCGGGCCGCGCCTATCTGGCATTGGCGACCTACTACCGGCACGAGGGCTTGAGCGCCTTCGATTCCGCACCACCGCTGGAAGGGTTGGCGGACGAACGACTCGCCGCCCGCGCGCGGCTGCTCGGAGCGCTGTTCCGAGTTGGTTACCTGTTTTCCGCCGCGATGCCTGGTGTGCTGCCGAAGCTTGAATGGGCGGCCTCTGACGACGGGCTGCAAATCAACGTTCCGAAATCGCTCGCCTCATTCGAGGGCGAACGCTTGGACAAGCGACTGAAAGGCTTGTCCGACGTTCTGGACAAGCCTGTTAAATTTACCGTCAGTTAGACGATCATTAAATCGAGCGATTGCACACAGGCACCGCTTGCGCCCTTGCCGAGATTGTCCAGCACCGCGACAAGGTTGATGTGGGTGTCGTTGCCGAAAACGTGCAGGTCCATCGTTTCGGTCCCCGCCAGCATTGTCGGGTCGAGACGGGGCAAGGCGTCGCTTTCGGCAAGCGGCACGACACGCACATGCTCACCACCCTCGTAATGGGCAGCGAGCGCGGCATGAACATCCGCGCGGCTCTTCGCGTTCAAGGCGGCCACATGGAACGGCACCTGCACGACCATGCCTTGTATAAAGCGCCCAACAGAAGGGGTGAACAGGGGAGGGTGGTCGAGCATCGCGTAGTGCTTGATTTCCGGCACATGCTTCTGCGTCAGCCCTAGTGCATAAAGGAACAACGGCGCGTCGATCTCGCCATTTTCCATTTGCTCGATCATGCCCTTACCGCCGCCGGAATAGCCGGACACGGCGTTGATCGTCACGAACGTATCCTTCGCCACAACCCCGGCTTCCGTCAGCGGGCGCAGCAGCGCAACCGCTCCGGTCGAGTAGCACCCCGGGTTGGCTACGCGCTCGGCCTTGGCGATTTTTGCGGCATGACCGGCGGTCAGTTCCTTAAAGCCAAACACCCAGTCCGGGTTCGTGCGGTGGGCCGTCGAAGCGTCGATGAAGCGGGTGCCGGACCCTTCGGCCAAGGCCACGGATTCGCGCGAGGCTTCATCGGGCAGGCACAGGATGGCGATATCCGCTTCCCGCAACATGGCCGCCCGCGCATCCGTATCGCGCCGCTGGTCGTGAGGCAGGGACAGCATGTCGATGTCGGTCCGGCCCGCCAGCCGTTCGATGATCTGTAAGCCGGTCGTGCCGTGTTCGCCGTCGATGAAGATTTTCGGTTTCATGAGAAAAGTCCACAATTACAAGGGTAAAAGGGTGGTCGGCGGAATCAGTTTGCCAACCACTTGAATCAAACTCTCAACCCTGTCGTCGCTCCCAAAGGTTGCCCAGCATATACATGGCGATCGTGCTAGCCGCGATGCTCGTCACTTCGGAATGGTCGTAGGCGGGCGAGACTTCCACGACGTCGGAGCCGACAACCTGCAGGTTCTTCAGATGCCGCAACATCATCAGCGCCCACGCCGTCGACATACCACCGGAAACGGGTGTGCCTGTGCCGGGCGCAAAGGCTGGATCAAGGCAGTCGATATCAAATGTCAGATAGACGTTCGTGCCGCCGGTGCGTTCGTAGATACGCTTGGCAATCTCTTCCTGCGACATGGCGTGCGCGGACAAGTGCGTCGATGATTTCGATGCCGCAATCGTCCGGCGCATGGGTGCGAATACCAATCTGGATGGACGTCGCCGGATCGATCCAGCCTTCGCGCACGGCGGTCGTGACGAATGTGCCGTGGTCGAGCGCAAAGACGCCGCCATCGTCCCACGTGTCCTGATGAGCGTCGAACTGCACAAGCGAAAGCGGCCCGTGCTTTTCGGCGTGGACCTTCAACAGTGCGCCGGTAACGAAATGGTCGCCGCCAAGCGTCAACAGATAGGGCGCGTTAGCGGCATTGATGATGGCCTTCGCCTGCTCCTCAATCTGGCGCGGAATTTCGGCGTGGGGCGCATAGTCAAGATGACAGTCGCCGTAGTCGGCCACAGCCAGATCGTCGAAGATATTGGAGCCGAACGGATATTGCGGATCGTTGTCCATAATGACCGATGCTGCACGAATGGCCCGTGGGCCAAAGCGGGTGCCGGGGCGGTTTGTGACTGCCACATCCAGTGGCACGCCCCAGACGACCGCATCCGCGCCGCTTACGTCTTTCGTATATTTACGCCGAGCGAATGACGTCGCGCCTGCAAATGTGCGGTCCGTCGAATGCGTCTTGAGATCGAAGGCCGTAAAAGCGTTGTCGATACCGGAATCGGGCATTGCATGAGATCCTTGAACGAAAAAAGGCGGACCGCTTGGCCCGCCTTTTCATAATCGATGAAAGGTTTGAGGCCTAGCGCTTGGAGAACTGGAAGGAACGACGGGCTTTCGCACGGCCGTATTTCTTGCGTTCCACAACCCGCAGTCGCGTGTCAGGAAGCCAC
The DNA here is from genome assembly GCA_963841615.1 of uncultured Alphaproteobacteria bacterium. Classification (GTDB taxonomy): domain Bacteria; phylum Pseudomonadota; class Alphaproteobacteria; order Rhizobiales; family Rhizobiaceae; genus Pseudahrensia. The sequence goes on from CAWJDI010000006.1 coordinate 366,231, forward strand.
CGGCTTTCAGCGTGCCACGCAGTTCCGGCTCAAAGTATGTAAGAGCCTTGGAAATACCATGACGCAGCGCACCGGCCTGGCCGGAAAGACCGCCGCCGGCGACAGTTGCGATGATGTCGAACTGGGTCTCACGACCCGTCGCGATCAACGGCTGTTTGACGACCATCTGCAGCACGGGACGTGCGAAGTACTCCGCGAAATCCCGCTGCTTCTGGGCCTTCTTGCCTTCACGGCGGTTCGTTGCACGAACCTCACGCTTTTTCGGAACACCCTCGATGATGATACGGCCGGTGCCGGGCTTCAGCCAGACACGGGCGACGGCGTCCTTCCGTTTTCCGGTCGCATAGGCACGGTTGTGCTCATCGACCTTGCGCTCATAGACAGGCGCGTCGGACGGGCGTTCGGGCGTGACGGCATCGACCGCAGAGGATGCAGCATCTGTTGCTGTGTCGGCTGCGTTTTTCGCAGCTTCCTGCGTGGCGGCTGCCAGATCTTCGAATGACTTGATGTCGGCCATATCAGGCAGTCCTCTTATTCTTCGGGTTCAGCGCGGCAAGGTCGATCAAGACCGGCTTCTGCGCTTCATGCTTGTGGTCGGGACCGGCATACACATGCAGGTTCTTCATCTGTTTGCGCGAAAGCGGACCACCCGGCATCATGCGCTCGACGGCTTTCTGCATCACGCGTTCGGGGAAACGGCCTTCCAGCAGGGCGCGCGCCGTTCGCTCTTTGATGCCGCCGGGATAACCCGTGTGCCAATAGTATTTCTTCTGCTCGAACTTGTTGCCGGTGAAGGCAACCTTGTCGGCATTGACGATGATGACGTTGTCGCCGTCGTCAACATGAGGTGTAAAAGTGGGCTTGTGCTTGCCGCGCAGGCGGTTTGCAACGAAGGATGCGAGGCGGCCGGGAACGACGCCATCTGCGTCGATCACGATCCAGTTCTTCACCACATCCGCAGGTTTCTGCGTAAAGGTTTTCATCAATTCAGCTCTTCAATTCGATGGGTCGGCGACCGGCTGGCCGCGAACGAACATCGGCACGCGGAAGGCGCGGGCCGGGTTGGTGGTGCATTAGGGGGCAGGGAAGGGCGCGTCAAGACTGTTTCCTTTCACATAAATATATGAAACCCAACGAAAACAGATACTTGATGCATACGGTATGATTTTACCGCATCATTTCGGTGGTATCGCATAGGTTCCTGTCGCATGGGCGATGATGCCGTCGCTCACTTCGCTGGTGATCGTGCAGTCAAACACCATCAGCCGCTTTCCCAGTTTCAATATCCGGCTTTCCCCCACAATCGCCCCCGGCCCGGCCTTGCGCATGAAGTTCATGTTGAGATTAGTCGTCACCGCCAAGGCTTCGCGGCCCACATGTGACAGCACGCAGGCATATCCGCCCATATCGGCTAGTGCGAACAGAGTGGGACCGGAAATCGTGCCGCCTGCACGGATATGGCTCTCGTCCGTTTCCATGCGAACCGTCACGACGCCCGAATCGACCGCTTCCACGGAGAATCCCGGATAGGTCATATAGACCTGCGGAAACTCCGCACGAATGAAGGCGTCCAACTCGTCTTTCGTCATCACGGGCGTCATATCGGCTGCTCCCAAGCTGCGAATGCCTTGCCGCCGAACGCCTGCGGGGCTACGCAACGACATGGCCACTATCGTCTCCATTCGCACACCCGACGCTCTCAATACAACGCCGCTGGCGTGCCAGCATCTCGAAGGCGGTGTGTTGCGGCTGGTGCTGAACAACCCGCCCGCCAACACGCTTTCCGAAGCGATGCTAGACGCGCTTGCGGAAGCTCTGGATGACCCGGGTGAGGGCGTGCGGGTCATCATCATCGCCGCCAACGGCCACCTGTTCAGCGCGGGCCACGACCTCAAGGAACTGACGACGCGGCGCAGCGATGACGATGGCGGACGCGCTTATTTCGGCGCGCTGATGGAAAAATGCGCCACTGTCATGCAGGCCATCGTCAACCACCCGTGCCCGATCATCGCCGAGGTCAACGGGTTGGCGACCGCTGCCGGTTGCCAGCTCGTCGCTTCGTGCGATCTCGCCATTGCCAGCGAGGACGCCACGTTCTGCACCCCCGGTGTGCATATCGGCCTGTTCTGCTCGACGCCAATGGTAGCGCTTTCCCGCAACGTCCACCGCAAGCATGCGATGGAAATGTTGCTGACAGGCGAGGCCATCACACCAAGCGACGCGCGCGAGATTGGGTTGGTCAACCGCGTCGTGCCTGCGGACTATCTGCAAAAGGTCACATTGCAATATGCCCGCAAGATCGCGTTGAAATCACCATCGACGTTAAAGACCGGCAAGCGGGCATTTTACCAACAAGTCGATATGAACCTCGCCGACGCCTATGCCCATACGGCCGCTATCATGGCCGACAACATGATGAGCGACAGCGCTCAAGAAGGGATCGGCGCTTTTCTCGAAGACCGTCCTGCCAAGTGGCCAGATAACGATCCCGACAACGACAATGAGTGACCACGACACTTATTCCGATGCCCTGTTGCGCGACGTTTTGCGGCGCGTCAAAAGCATTGCAGTCATTGGCGCATCGTCCAATCCCAACCGCCCGTCGGCTTTCGTGTCGAAATATCTTGCGTCGAAAGACTACGCGATCTTCCCCGTCAATCCCGGACACGCGGGCCGTGAGATTGCAGGCGCAATGACATACGCCAGCCTCGCCGACCTGCCGCAACCCGTCGATATGGTGGACGTGTTCCGTCGCACCAATTCGCTGCCGGACGTCGCCCGTGAGGTCATGGCGATGGCGGACCTGCCCGACGTGGTGTGGTTCCAGCTCGGCATTCGCGATGACGCGGTCGCCGCGGTGCTCGAAATGGCCGGCATCACGGTCATTCAGGATCGCTGCCCGAAGATCGAATATGCCCGTCTGTGCGGCGAGATCGCCTGGACCGGTTTCAACCGCCGCACCATCAGCGCGAGAAAACCGACAATGAGCGGCGGCTTTCAACATTACGGGCTTGGAAACGGACGTTGAATGCAACGCTGATCTGGCCACTGTTGGCGGTTATTGCAGGGGGCATGGCCGTTGCGCTTCAAGTGCCGATCAATGCGGTGCTGGGCCGCGCGTCGGGCAGTTTCGTACTCGCGGCGGCCATCTCTTTCGGGGTCGGCACCGTCGCGTTGTTCGCACTCTACGCCGTCCGAGGCGGCGCGCCGGGTATAGCGGGAACACTGTCGGTGCCGTGGTGGGCCTGGACCGGCGGGCTGCTGGGTGCTTATTTCGTTTGGGCCAACGTATCCAGCGTCGGCACGCTGGGCGTCGTCACAGTCTTCGCCGGTGTCGTTCTGGGGCAGATGGTCATGGCGCTGCTGCTCGATTCCATCGGCGCTTTCGGTGTTCCGGTCCAGCCGATCAGTTGGACCCGCGTGGGCGCTATCGGGCTGGTCGTAAGCGGCCTCGTTCTCAGCCGTCTTTAGAACACCCTTGCGCGGCACGGGGTATTTCGCGCAACAACTGCCTTTGACGCGATGACGCGCCTGCACGATAACGCCTGCAACAAACGCCATCAAAGAGAACCACACCATGACCAACCGCGATCCCGGCTTCGATACCCTCGCAATCCACGCAGGCGCACAGCCGGACCCGGCGACAGGCGCGCGTATCACACCGATCTACCAGACGGCGTCTTTCGTGTTCGACGATGTGGACCACGCAGCCAGCCTGTTCGGCTTGCAGGCCTTCGGTAACATCTACACCCGCATCACCAACCCGACGACCGCAGTGCTCGAGGAGCGTGTCGCGGCGCTGGAAGGCGGCACAGCCGCTGTCGCTGTCGCATCCGGCCACGCGGCGCAGCTTCTTGTTATGCACGCCCTGATGCAGCCCGGCGATGAGTTCGTCGCGTCGAAGAAACTTTATGGCGGTTCAATCAACCAGTTCGGTCAGTCCTTTAAGTCGTTCAATTGGCACGTACGCTGGGCCGAGGGGCAAGCGGCTGAGGATTTCGAGGCGCAAATCACCGACAAGACGAAGGCGATCTTTATCGAAAGCCTCGCCAACCCGGGCGGCGTGGTCATGGACATCAACGCCATCGCGGAAGTGGCTGCCAGGCATCACATCCCACTTATCGTCGACAACACGATGGCCACGCCATATCTCTGCCGCCCGATCGAACATGGCGCGGATATCGTGGTGGAATCGCTGACCAAGTTCCTTGGCGGCCACGGCAATTCCATGGGCGGCATCATCGTCGATGGCGGCACGTTCGACTGGACGAAGGACGACCGCTTCCCGATCCTCACCGAACCGCGCCCCGAATATAACGACATGGTATTGGCCGAAACTTTTGGAAACTTCGCCTTCGCTATCGCCTGCCGCGTGTTGGGCTTGCGCGATCTCGGCCCCGCAATCTCGCCGTTCAACGCGTTTCAGATCATCACCGGCATCGAAACGCTCGGTCTGCGGATGGAGCGCCATTGCAGCAACGCCATGAAAGTTGCCGAGCATCTGAAATCGCACGACAAGATCGAATGGGTGTCCTATGCGGGGCTGGAAGATGATCCGCACCACGAACTGCAACAGAAATACCTGCCCAAGGGCGCCGGCGCCGTGTTCACGTTCGGCGTTAAAGGAGGCTATCAGGCGGGGGTCGATCTGGTCTCCAATGTCGAGATCTTCTCGCATCTGGCCAATATCGGTGACACCCGCTCGCTCATCATCCATCCCGCATCGACAACGCACCGCCAGCTTGACGAAGGCCAGCAGGCTGCCGCAGGCGCGGGGCCGGATGTTGTGCGTGTTTCCGTGGGTCTGGAAGACGTCGCTGACCTGATCGCTGATCTGGATCAGGCGCTGAAACAGGTATAGAACGCCACCGGCACACACTTCCAGATAAGGAGCGCGAGACGTGAAAACCCCGATCTACGCCATCGCGCTTCTCATCACGGCTGGTTTCCTGACTGCATGCCAGTCGACGGATGCGCTCGTTCTGGAAGCGGAAACTCCGCTCGGCCAGCCGGCATTGGTCGGGCAGACACCGGCTTTCGAGGCCAATCCGTCTGGCGCTGCTGCTCAACTCACCCCGCAGCAGGAGGCTGAGATCAGAGCCGACCTGCAGGCAGCATCCGCACCGGCTGCAACACAAGCGGCAGCGGACAATGCGGGCGCATACCGCGACGGCATCGTCAGGCTGCAAAAGGAGGGTGATGCGCTGACGCAGCAGCGCCTTGAACGCATACAAAACTCGACCATCATCACCGACCCCGCGCAGTAACTGACCAACCGACATTTGCGGGATGCCACCGGCCTGCCGGTCGTGATAAGGGCAGGACGTTTCCACGATTCAGCGCCACGGACCTGCCCCAATGCCCAACAACTCCCTCCGCATCGGTATCGCAGGTCTCGGCACAGTTGGCACGGCTCTGATCACCATCCTGCGCGAGCAGGAAGAGATGCTGACTGCTCGGTGCGGGCGTCCTATCACCATCACGGGTGTGACGGCACGCAGCCGTGACAAGGATCGCGGTATCGACCTTGACGGCATCGCATGGTTCGACAGCGCGATGGAAATGGCGAAGTCCGACACGATCGACGTGCTGGTCGAACTCATTGGCGGCGAAGATGGCGACGCGCTGGAAGCAACGCAGGCCGCGCTAGAAGCGGGTAAGCATATCGTCACCGCTAACAAGGCGATGATTGCAAAGCACGGCGTCGAACTGGCCGACAAGGCCGAGCAGGGCGGGCTTCTCCTGAACTTTGAAGCAGCCGTCGCCGGTGGCATTCCGATCATCAAGGTGATGCGCGAGTCCCTGACAGCCAACCACATCACGCGCATTTTCGGCATCCTGAACGGCACTGCCAATTACATTCTCACGAGGATGGAAAGCGACGGCATGGCGTTCGAAGACTGCCTCGCCGACGCGCAAAAGCTGGGCTACGCCGAGGCCGACCCAACCTTCGACATCGAAGGCAATGATACGGCACACAAGCTCGCCATTCTCGCCGCCATGTCCTTCGGCACCCGTATCGCGCCAGAGGCCATCTATCTGGAAGGTATTACGAAAATCACGGTGGAGGACATCGAGGCGGCGCACGATCTCGGTTATCGCATCAAGCTGCTTGGCGTCGCCACGCGGACGGCGGAGGGCGTGGAAAGCCGTGTCCACCCCGCGCTTGTGCCTCTCGGATCGGCGATTGCTGAAATCTCCGGCGTCACTAACGCTGTCGTCATCGAAGGCGATGCGGTGGGTTCGCTCATGCTGTCCGGCCCCGGCGCGGGCGGTGCGGCAACGGCCTCCGCCGTGGCGGGTGACCTGTGCGACATCGCCAAGGCCCGCCCCGGCCACCAGCACGGCCCGGCGCTCGGCCAGCCCGCTCATTCGCTTGCGCCCCACGAACGCGCGCCAATGGCACGTCACGCGGGCGGCTATTTCGTGCGGCTGATGGCAACCGACCAGCCCGGCACGATGGCGACCATCGCCACCCGCTTTGCCGAACAGGGTATATCACTCGATTCCATCGTTCAGCGCGGCAAGCGCAAGGCGGGAACTGCCTCCGCACAAATCATTCTCGTCACCCATGCGACGACGGAGGGGGCAATTCGTAAAGCTCTCGATGGTATCGCATCGGACGGTCGTCTCGCGGGCGAGGCGCAGATGATCCGCATCGAGCAGCTATGACTGGGGCGAACCGTTCATCGAAGTCTCCCTTAGGCCGGCCGAGTCCAGGTGACTGGCCAGAACAGGTTCACCGGATTGAAATGGAGGAACTGAGTAATTTTGGCATCGATGCAACCGACAAGCTCTACTGGAATGGAAAACCCGTAAAAACCGAAAGCCGCATCAAGCTGACGAGACTCCAGGCAGTCTTCACTACGGTCATTGCTCTCATCGCCGCCTTCGCTTCGGTCGGCGTCTTTGTTATCGAACTCTTGCGCTATACCGACGGACGCTAGCGTCTGACATTTGGAAATCACGAAGGAATTATCAATGGACATGAAATCATCCGAGACCGGTAGCCGTCTCGACCGCATGTTGACGATGGAAATGACCCGTGTGGTGGAAGCCGCTGCCGTCGCTGCCGCCAGGGAACGGGGCAAGGGCGACGAGAAAGCCGCCGATCAGGTTGCTGTCGACGCCATGCGCCGCGAGCTAAACAACCTGCCGATTTCCGGTCGCATCGTTATTGGCGAGGGCGAGCGCGACGAAGCGCCTATGCTGTATATAGGCGAGGAAGTCGGCTCCGGTGGCCCGGAAGTGGACATCGCGCTGGACCCTCTTGAAGGCACGACGCTCTGCGCCAAGAATCAGGCCGATTCACTCGCCGTCATCGCCATTGCCGAACGCGGCAAGCTGCTCTATGCGCCGGACGTCTATATGAACAAGATCGCCATTGGCCCCGGCTACGCGCCCGGCACGATCAGCATAGATGCCTCCCCGACCGAGAACATCCGTGCGGTTGCCAAGGCGAAGGGCGTAGAGGTCCATCAGGTATCGACCTGTGTCATGGACAGGACGCGCCACGCTGATCTGATTGCAGAAATTCGCGCTACAGGCGCTGCGATCCGTTTGATCGGTGATGGCGATGTGGCCGGTATCATTCACACGACCGACCCGGACGAAACCGGCATCGACCTCTATATGGGCACCGGTGGAGCGCCCGAAGGCGTGCTTGCAGCGGCGGCCTTGCGTTGTATCGGCGGCCAGATGCAGGGGCGGTTGATTCTCGATACCGACGAGAAGAAGGCCCGTGCCGCCAAGATGGGCGTGGATGATCCGGACAAGACCTATGACATGACGGAAATGGCGGCCGGCGACGTGCTGTTCGCGGCTTGCGGGGTGACCGACGGAAGTATGCTGAAAGGCGTGCAATTCGGCCGGGGCTTTCTGACGACCCACACCGTCGCCATGCGCTCATCGACAGGCACCGTGCGGTGGATCAAGGCGCGTCACTCCGACACGCGGAAGTTTTGAACCGCTCCAAACTCCCTCATCCTCGGCTCAAGGCCGAGGATGAGGCCACTCAAGACCGGCAGCGCTTGCCGCCCGCTTCCATATGCGGTTTTAAGCGCGCGATGCACCTGATGATGCGTCGCGCCTGATTCTCCGCGCATCCGCGTGGTCTCCGGTGGCAAACGAGGACCATTCCATGCGCCTGTCGAACTATTTTCTGCCCGTCCTGAAGGAAGCACCTCGCGAGGCCGAAATCGCGTCCCACCGGCTGATGTTGCGTGCGGGCATGATCCGCCAGCAAGCGGCGGGCATCTATTCGTGGCTGCCGCTCGGGCTGAAGGTCATGCGCAAGATCGAGCAGATCGTGCGCGAGGAGCAGAACCGCGCCGGTGCCGTCGAAATCCTCATGCCGACGATCCAGCCGGCTGAGCTGTGGCGCGAGAGCGGGCGCTATGACGATTACGGTAAGGAAATGCTGCGGATCGTCGACCGTCACGACCGCGACATGCTGTTCGGTCCAACCAACGAGGAGATGGTCACGGACATCTTCCGCACCCATGTGCGGTCCTACAAGAACCTGCCGCTCAACCTTTACCACATTCAGTGGAAGTTTCGCGACGAGGTGCGCCCGCGCTTCGGGGTGATGCGGGGCCGCGAGTTCCTGATGAAGGACGCCTATTCCTTCGATATAGACGCGGACGCCGCCCGCGCCGCCTACTACCGCATGTTCGTTTCCTACCTGCGCACGTTCGACCGGCTGGGCGTCACCGCCATCCCCATGCGCGCCGATACGGGCCCGATCGGTGGCGACCTGTCCCACGAGTTCCTCATTCTGGCCGATACCGGCGAGAGCGAGGTCTTCTGCCACGCGGACTATCTCGATTTGCCCGTGCCTGACGCCGGGGTGAACTACGCAGACGATGCGGCGATTGCAGGCATCGTGGACGACTGGACCCGCGCCTATGCCCGCACCGACGAGATGCACGACGAAGCGCTATGGTCCGAGGTTCCTGCCGGACAGCAACGCTCCGCACGTGGTATAGAGGTTGGGCACATCTTCAATTTCGGCACAAAATACTCCGCCGCTATGGGCGCGAACGTGACCGGACCGGATGGCAAGGACGTGCCGGTCCACATGGGCAGCTACGGCATCGGCCCGTCCCGCGTCGTGGCTGCCTTGATTGAGGCCGGACATGACGACGACGGCATCATCTGGCCTGCTTCCGTAGCGCCGTTCGATGTTGGCATCATCAACCTGCGCGCAGGCGATGAGGCCACAGACGCGGCCTGCGAGGATTTTTACGCCAAACTGACCGCCGCTGGGCTCGACCCGCTCTACGACGACACCGACGAACGGGCAGGGGGTAAGTTCGCCCGCGCCGATCTCATCGGCCTGCCGTGGCAACTCGTCGTCGGCCCGCGCGGCCTGAAGGAAGGCACCGTCGAAGTGAAGGAGCGCCGAACCGGCGAGAAGGAAACGCTGTCGCTCGACGCCGCGCTCAATAAGCTGACGAGCGCCCATGCCGATGCAAAGGCCCGCTTCGGTGGCTGAACCTCTCCCCGGCAAAACCGCACCATTCGCCCCGTTCGAGTGGATGCTGGCGCGGCGCTATCTCGGCTCGACACGTAAGGAGACGTTTATCTCCGTCATCTCGATCATCTCGTTCATCGGCATCATGCTTGGCGTGGCGACGCTGATCATCGTGATGGCCGTGATGAACGGGTTTCGCACGGAGTTGCTGGACCGCATTCTCGGCATCAACGGCCACCTCATCGTCCAGCCCGCCCATATGGAATTGACCGATTATGACGCCGTTGCCCGTCGCACCGAAGGGGTGAACGGTATCACGATGGCGTTCCCGCTGATCGAAGGCGAAGTGCTGGCCTCCGCCGGTCCCGGCGGGTCGGGGGCACGGGTGCGGGGCATGCGCGAAGTCGACGTCAAACGCCTGTCGGGCGTCGGCAACACCATTCAGGAAGGTACACTGGACGGCTTCGACACGGCAGAAGGCGTGGCAATCGGCGTCGGCATGGCGGACACGATGGGTCTTCGCGTTGGCGACTTACTCACGCTCGTTTCGCCGGAAGGCAACCAGACCGCCTTCGGCGTCAGCCCCCGTGTGAAGGCCTATCCGGTGGTGGCGATTTTCGAGATCGGCATGAATGAATACGATTCGCTATTCGTCTTCATGCCGCTGGAGGAGGCGCAGCTTTATTTCAACATGGAGGATAAAGCGTCCGTCATCGAAGCGTTCGTGACCGACCCCGATGCGGTCGACGACCTGCGGCGCCCTGTCGAACTGGCGGTGGAAAGACCGGTGGTTCTCACCACATGGCAACAGCGCAACCAGTCGTTCTTCAAGGCGCTGGAAGTCGAGCGCAACGTCATGTTCCTGATCCTCGGCCTCATCATCTTGGTGGCCGCGCTGAACATCGTGTCGGGTCTTTTTATGCTGGTGAAGGACAAGGGCCGTGACATTGCCATCCTGCGGACGATGGGCGCAAGCAGGGGCGCGATACTGCGTATTTTCCTCATAACGGGCTCAGCGATCGGCATTTTCGGTACGCTTGCAGGCTTTGCGATTGGCGTTTTGGTCTGTTTGAACATCGGTTCGATACAGGCGTTCCTGGATTCGGCGACAGGCACCAGCGTGTGGGATCCGACGATCCGTTTCCTGTCGGACATACCCGCCGAGCTGGACATGAACGAAACCCTTGTCGTGCTCGGCATGGCGATGGGTCTGTCATTGCTCGCAACCATCTTCCCCGCATGGCGTGCTGCCCGCCTCGATCCGGTGGAGGCGTTGCGCTATGAATGATGTGGTTCTGCGCCTCGACAATGTCCAGCGCACATACGGGTCCGGCGAACAGGCGCTAACGGTCCTCGACGGGGCCAATCTGGAAATTTCCCGCGGCGAATTGGTTGCGCTCGTTGCGCCCAGCGGTGCGGGAAAATCGACATTGCTACATCTGGCCGGTTTGCTCGAACGGCCCGATGGCGGTTCGCTGACGATTGGCGGTACCGAGTGCAACAAGCTGTCCGACAGTGAACGCACCAGAATGCGCCGCGTCGACCTCGGTTTCATCTACCAATTCCACCACCTGCTACCCGAACTCGATGCGCGCGAAAACATCGCGCTGCCGCAGCAAATTGCGGGTATGTCGAAAGCCGATGCGGTACAGCGCGCCGACGAATTGCTGGAAAGCCTCGGCATCGGGCCGCGTGCCACCCACCGCCCGTCCGAATTGTCCGGTGGCGAACAGCAGCGCGTCGCTATTGCCCGCGCCGTTGCCAACCGGCCAAAACTGCTGCTGGCCGACGAGCCTACAGGCAACCTCGACCCCGGCACTTCCGCGCTGGTCTTCGATGCATTGACCGACCTGGTTCGCTCGACGGGATTGGCGGCTCTGATCGCCACGCATAACCACGCGCTGGCGGCACAGATGGACCGGACGGTGACGATCGAGGGTGGCAAGATACTGGTGCGCTGAAGCGCCTGTCCACAGGCCGGATTATCGCCTTGCGGTGCGTGCCAGTGCGCCCCACGGTACGGCGGTCCCCATCATCCGATTCCAGAACCGCCCGTGGCCAAACGCGACGACATGAACAAGGCTCTCGCGCGCGAAAGTGGCGGCCCTTTGCCCCCGCCATTTGTGCACCTGCACGTCCATTCCGCGTTTTCGTTGCTGGAAGGGGCGTTACCGATCAAGGATATCGTCGCCCGCGCTGCCGAGGATGAACAGCCCGCCGTCGCAGTGACAGACCGGTCCAATCTGTTCGGCGCGCTGGAATTCAGCCAGAAGGCGGTAGCTGCCGGTGTCCAACCCATTATCGGCTGCAAGCTGGAAGTGGTGTTGCGCGAAGCGGGCTGATACACCGGCCCACGTTTCCACCCAGGCGGCCATGCGAGCCAATCCGACTCTGGTATTTCCTGGCGATGGACCAAACCGGCTATGACAATCTGTCGAAGCTGGCGAGCCTGGCTCATATGGAAGGCGCACAGGAAAGCCGCCCCCACGTGACGCTGGCTCAAATGCGCACCTATACGAACGGCCTCATCGTCTTGACCGGCGGCCCGTCGGGGCCGGTCAACCGGGCGCTGGCCGATGGTCAGGCGGACCTCGCAGGCGAACTCGCTGCAACACTGCACGGCCTCTACGGAGACCGTCTCTATATCGAACTGCAACGTCATCGCGGCTACGATCGTACTATCGAAAGCGCGCTTCTCGATCTCGCCTACGAGCGCGACATTGCATTGGTCGCTACCAACGAGGCCTACTTTCCAAACGCGCAGGACTATGAAGCCCATGATGTGCTGCTGTGCATCGCGGAAGGGCGCAAGGTGTTCGAGGAGGACCGCCGCAAGCTGACGGCGGACCACTATCTCAAATCGTCCGCCGAAATGGCTCTGCTGTTCGCGGACTTGCCGGAAGCGCTCTCCAACACCCTTATCATCGCAGAACGCTGCGCCTTTGCCGTGCCGGAACGCGATCCGATCCTGCCATTTTTCACCGGCGGCAAAGGTAACGACCCGCTGGCTGCGGAAGCCGCCGAACTGGTGGCGCAGGCGCGTGCAGGGCTGGATGCGCGACTGACGGTCCACGACCGGGCCCCCGGATTTTCGCGCGAAGACTATGACGCGCGGCTGGAGCGCGAGCTCGACATCATCACCGGCATGAAGTTTCCTGGCTACTTCCTCATCGTTGCCGACTTCATCAAATGGGCAAAAGGCGAAGGCATTCCGGTCGGACCGGGCCGGGGGTCCGGCGCTGGCTCGCTCGTCGCATGGGCGCTGACGGTCACCGATCTCGACCCGCTACGTTTTGCACTGCTGTTCGAGCGTTTCCTTAATCCCGAACGCGTGTCGATGCCCGATTTCGACATCGACTTCTGTCAGGACCGCCGCGACGAGGTCATCAAATACGTTCAGGACAAATACGGCCGCGCGCAGGTGGCGCAGATCATCACGTTCGGCACGCTGCAGGCCCGCGCCGTGCTGCGCGACGTGGGGCGCGTGCTGGAAATGCCCTACGGCCAGGTCGACAAGCTGTGCAAGCTTGTGCCCAACAACCCCGCCAACCCGACGACGCTGGCACAGGCGCTGGAAAGCGAGACGGAACTGATCGAGGCCCGCCGCGACCCGGATGTGGCGCGCTTGATCGCGCTCGCACTCAAACTGGAAGGCCTATACCGCCACGCCTCAACTCACGCCGCCGGTATCGTGATCGGCGATCGTGAGTTGGATAAGCTCGTGCCGCTCTACCGCGACCCGAAATCCGACATGCCCGTCACCCAGTTCAACATGAAATATGTCGAACAGGCCGGGCTGGTTAAGTTCGACTTTCTTGGCCTCAAGACGCTGACCGTCATCCGCCGCGCCGTGGAGTTCATCGCCCAAAAGGGTGAAACGGTCGATATCGACGGGTTGAAGCTGACGGACGAAAAGACCTTCGACATGCTCCAGCGAGGCGAAACGGTGGGCGTGTTCCAGCTGGAATCGGCGGGTATGCGAAAGGCGCTGGTCGGTATGAAGCCGGACCAGTTTGAAGACATTATCGCCCTCGTCGCGCTCTACCGCCCCGGCCCGATGGACAATATCCCGACCTATAACGACCGCAAGCACGGACGGGAGGAGCCGGACTATTACGAGGACGTCATCGCGGACGTTCTGAAAGAAACCTACGGCGTCATCATCTATCAGGAGCAGGTGATGCAAATCGCGCAAATCCTGTCCGGCTTTTCGCTCGGTGAAGCCGACCTGTTGCGCCGTGCGATGGGCAAGAAAATTGCCTCGGAAATGGAGAAACAGCGGGTCCGCTTCAACGATGGCGCAGTGAAACGCGGGCTGACGCAGGCGCGGTCCAACTTTATTTTCGACGTGCTGGCCAAGTTTGCCGACTACGGCTTCAACAAATCCCACGCCGCTGCCTACGCGCTGATTTCGTATCAAACAGCGTGGCTGAAGGCGAATTATCCGGTCGAGTTCGCCGCCGCCCTCATGTCGCTCGACATGAACAACACCGACAAGCTGCACGACTTCTACCGCGAGGCGAAGCGCACGAAAATTACCGTTGTGCCGCCTTCGGTAAACACCAGCGCGGTCGGCTTTTCGGTGAAGGACAACAAGGTCTTTTACGCGCTTGCAGGCATTAAGGGCGTTGGCGGGCAGGCCATGCGCCATGTGGTCGACATGCGCGAGGCGGGGGGACCGTTCACGTCCATCACCAATTTCTTCTCCCGCATCGACCCGCGTCAGGTGAACCGCAAGGCGTTGGAAAACCTCATCGCTTCCGGCGCGATGGACTGCTTCGGCTGCACGCGCGAACAGATGTGCGCCGGCATCGACCGGCTTGTGGGCCACGCCACGCGGGTAAGCGAAAACAGCGCCATGGGTATCGTGGATATGTTTGGCGGCGATACCGGCGAGACCGAAGTCGTGCTGCCGAAGGCTGACACATGGCGGCCAGCCGAACGGCTGTTGCGCGAGTTTCAGGCGCTGGGCTTCTACATGTCCGCCCACCCTCTCGACGAATATGCCGAGATGCTGAAGAAGATGCGTGTGCGCGATTGGCCATCCTTTGAGCGCGATGTTCGCAAGGGTGGCAAGCCGCGCGAAATCGCGGGCACGATCTCCGCAGTGCAGAAGCGACGCACCCGGTCCGGCAACATGATGGCAAACGTGCTCATATCGGAGCCAAACGGCCAGTTCGAGGCAGCAATGTTTTCCGAGCAACTGGACCAATACCGCGACCTGTTGGAAGTCGGCACCAGCGTGCTGCTAAAAGTGGGCGCCGAGAACGAGCCGGAAGGGGTGCAGCTTCGCATCGGCTCCATGCAGGCGCTGGACGATGTGGCGAAGAATGTGGAGCATAAGCTGTTCGTCTTCCTGAGGGACGAGAAGCCCATCGCTTCGATCAAACGGCGTGTGGACGGGCAGGGCGCAGGGCAGGTTAGCCTCGTCGTGCTGCGAGATGGCGCGCCGGAGGTGGAGATTGGCCTGCCCGGAAAGCGCCTTATCTCGCCGCAGATCGCCGGCGCTATCAAAGCCATTCCCGGCGTCGTGGATGTGCAGCTTGTGTGAGCCGCGTAGATGATACCGCGTGCTGGGGCAGCGGTGATTGTCGCCGCTTGCTCGCTGATTGCCGTGACGACCGTGTTGGCCAAAATGCTCGGCACCGGGCCGCACGCACTGTCGCCTTTCTAGATAACGTGGGGCCGCTACACGTTCGCGATGATGGCGGTCGCCGTTTTCTATGCAGCCCGCAGACCGGTTATCACGCCCATGCACGTGCCGTTGCACACGGTTCGTGTGGCGTTCGGGGTTACGGGCGTGACGGCCATGTTTGCCGCTGCCACGCTGATTCCGCTGGCTGATGCGACTGCCATCTCGTTTCTCAACGTCATCGTGGCGATGGGATTGGCGGTCGTATTCCTGCGGGAAAAGGTCGGCCCCGTGCGGTGGACGGCGGCACTGATCGCGTTCGGTGGTGCGCTGTTGCTCATTCGCCCCGGCACCTCCGCTTTCCAACCATACGCTTTGATCGCCTTGCTGGCGGCCTTCCTGCTCGCGGTGGAAATAACCGTGTTGAAAGTTCTGTCGGGGCGTGAACCGGTGTTCCAAATACTGCTGGCTTCAAACTTGGGCGGCACCATCATCGCCAGCGCTGCAATGCTGTATTTCTGGCAAACGCCGACGCCCGTTCAGTGGCTCATGCTCGGGGCGGTGGGGTTGGTAATGCTGTCGGCGCAAGCGATGTTCGTGCCAGCCCTGCGGTCGGGCGACGCCAGTTTCATCATGCCCTTCACCTATTCCGTGCTGCTGTTCGCCACGCTCTACGATTTCGCCCTGTTCGGCGTCGTTCCAGTCTTCTGGAGCATGGTCGGCGCGGTCGTCATCGTCAGCGCCGGGATCGTTCTGGCAGTTCGCGGAAGCCGCTAGACCGACCGCACGATCATATACAGCGCGATGGCGAGCAAAGTAATGAGAAAGATGCGGCGGAACTGTTCCTCCGACGTGCGCGCCCGCAACCGCTTGCCGATTTCCATACCGATCAGCCCCGGCAGGACCGCGTAGACGGACAGCAATCCGAGTTCGACTGTCAGGAGCCCGAGGAAATAGAAGCAGGCGTTCAGCACCACGTATGAGGTGAAAAAGAAGATGCCCATCGACTGAATCATCGCATCACGTTTCAGCCCTATCCCGTTGAGATAGACAACGGATGGAACCGAGGTCACACCCGTCATGCCGGTGGTCACCCCGCAGACCGCGCCGAAGATGGGCGCAATAATTGCCCGCCCGCGCAGGGGAATATCGACTCGGAAATTCGCCAGGCTGACGGCGGCGTAGAAGGCCAGAACTAGCCCGAGAATCAAAATGAGCGTGGAATTGTCCGCCGTCTGCAACACGACAACGCCAATCCATATGGTGAAGAGACACGGCACAAGCAGCGTCCAGATGCCGAGCGCGCGCTTTAACACCCGCCCGCCTGAAAGGGACTGCCAGAAGTTTGCAACCAGCCCCGGCACCAGCATGAACGCCATCGCGGTTGGCAAGTCGAAGAAGAACGTCAGCACCGCCACAGTCACTAGCGGCAGGCCCATACCTGCGATGCCCTTGACGATGCCACCAAGCAGGAATGCGACTGTGACGATGGCGATGGTGAACGGGTCCATCCGGCGCTTATGCGCGCGGTAAAAAGCGTTGCATAGCCCGCTTGATTTTCCCCGATCACCCGTTTAGTCGGGGCTTATTCCACACGCGGATGCGTGTCGGTCACTGGTCGCTTGCGGCCATCAGCCTCCGGTTAGCGATAACACGGCATATGACCGCCACTCCGGTGCGGCGCTGTTCGAAGCGTCGTTCTTTTCCGCGCAAGGCTCAACCGGTAAATACAAGGACCAGCAAAGCTATGGCTCTGCCCGATTTCTCCATGCGTCAGCTCCTCGAAGCAGGCGTCCATTTTGGCCACCAGACTCACCGCTGGAACCCGAAGATGGACCGCTATATCTTCGGCAAGCGCAATAACATTCACATTCTCGACCTGTCCCAGACCGTGCCGCTGCTGCACACGGCGCTGAAACAGATTTCCGACACTGTTGCCCGTGGCGGCCGTGTGCTGTTCGTCGGCACCAAGCGTCAGGCATCTGAACTCGTGGCCGATGCGGCGCGCCGTTCGGCACAGTATTACGTCAATGCCCGTTGGCTCGGTGGCATGCTGACGAACTGGAAGACGATCTCCAATTCCATCAAACGCCTGCGTGAGCTGGAAGACACTGCTCGATGGCTCCGACCAGAGCTACACCAAGCGCGAATTGCTTTCGCTGACACGCGAAAAGGACAAGCTGGAGCGCGCGCTCGGTGGTATCAAGGACATGGGCGGCGTGCCGGACCTGATCGTCGTGGTCGACACCAACAAGGAAGCGATTGCGGTTCAGGAAGCCAACAAGCTGAAGATTCCGGTTTGCGCCATTCTCGATTCCAACTCCGATACGGACGGCATCGACCTGCCGATTCCCGGCAACGACGATGCGTCCCGCGCCATCGCACTGTATTGCGACCTGATCGCTAAGGCAGCCATCGACGGGCTTGCCCGCCAGCAGGGCGCTTCCGGTGCCGACCTTGGCGCCCGCGCCGATGCGCCGCGCGAAACAGTTCTGGACGATGTGTCCGCGACGGCTTCCAGCGCTGCTGCTACGGTTGCTGATACGGCATCAAGTGCGGCATCCACGGCTTCCGGTGCAGCTTCAAACGCTGTGTCCGCCGTGGCCGAAACTGCTTCGTCCGGTGCCTCCTCTATCATGGACGCTGTTTCCGCCGCTGCATCGCGCATTACCGAAGCTGCATCTTCCGCAGTCGGGAACGCCTCAGATGCAGCTCCCGGTGTTGCGGCTTCCGCGAAGGAGACAGCCTCCAATGCTGCCGAAGCCGCAACTGGAGCGGCATCGTCCGCTGCCAACAGCGCAGCCGCTGCTGCTGCGACAGCTGGGGAAGCGGCGAAAGATGCCGCGATTTCCGCGGCCGCGACCGCTTCCACCACTGCAGCCGAACTCGGCAACGGCATCGAAAAGACGCAGGAAGGTCCGCTCTTTACCGCACCAGCTGGTGAAGGCGACGATCTGCAGAAGATCAACGGTGTCGGCCCTGTCGCCGAACGCCAGTTGAAAGAGCAGGGCATTACGACCTACGCGCAGATCGCCGCGCTGACGCCGGAAGAAGTGCAAAAGGTCGATGACTACATGCCGTTCTCCACTGCACAGGTGCAGGACTGGAAAGTGCAGGCTGCGGACCTGTCGAAGTAAACCGACCGCCTGTCATACGGGTGCGCGCCTTGTGCCGCGCGCACCAATTCCCATTTGAGCGAAAAGGCGCACCTTCCGCGCCACGCTCACCATATTTCGAAAGGACGAGCCGATGGCTGCCATAACAGCATCGATGGTCAAGGAACTGCGCGACAAGACCGGCGCAGGCATGATGGACTGCAAGAATGCACTGAAGGAAACCGATGGCGACGTAGAGGCCGCGGTCGATTACCTGCGCGCAAAAGGCATTGCCAAGGCTGACAAGAAGTCCGGTCGCACGGCTGCCGAAGGCCTGATCGGCGTCGCTGCATCCGGCTCGAAAGCCGCTGTGGTAGAGGTCAATTCCGAGACCGACTTCGTGGCGCGCAACGAGGGCTTTCAGACACTCGTGACGGCCGTTGCCAACGCTGCACTTATTACGGACGGCACGGTCGAAGCTATTTCCGGCGGCTCGATGGACGGCACGGATGTGGCCGGGGCCATCACCAAAGCCATCGCCACGATCGGTGAGAACATGAGCCTGCGCCGCGCTGCGGTGTTGGAAGTGTCCAACGGTGTCGTTGCCTCATATGTCCACAACGCCGTTGCCGACGACCTCGGCAAGATCGGTGTGCTGGTCGCGCTGGAATCGACTGGCGATGTCGATGCGCTCCGCGCGATAGGTCGTCAGATCGCCATGCACGTGGCCGCCACGAACCCGCTGGCCGCAACGCAGGCCGATATGGACCCGGCAGTCGTCGAGCGTGAAAAAGCGATCTTCATCGAATCAGCCCGTGAAAGCGGCAAGCCGGACAACATCATCGAGAAGATGGTCGAAGGCCGCGTTCGCAAGTTCTACGAGGAAAACGTGCTGCTTTCGCAGACATTCGTCATCGATGGCGAGAACACGGTCGAACAGGCGTTGAAGAATGCCGAGGCGAAAGTCGGTGCGCCGATCGAGCTGAAAACTTTCGTGCGTTTCCAGCTTGGCGACGGCATCGACAAAGGCCCGGCAGAGGATTTTGCAGCTGAAGTCGCTGCGATGAATAAGTAAGCTGTCTTCGAACGGCGATAATGCAAGGCCGTCGCGTGACATCGCGGCGGCCTTTTTGTATTCGGCACCCAGCCATATGACCGGACGCCAACTTCCATGACACCCAGATACGACCGCGTTCTCTACAAGGTCTCGGGCGAGGCGCTTTTGGGCAGCCAGTCTTCCGGCATCGATCCGGCCATGGTCGCCCAAATCGTCGATGACGTGGTCGAGGCTCGCAAACTCGGCGTCTCTATCGCGCTCGTTGTGGGCGGAGGTAATATTTTCCGCGGTGCCAAGTTGGAAGAGACCGGCTGGGACCGGGTGACGTCCGATCATATAGGTATGCTTGCCATCGTGATGAATGCCCTCGCACTGCGAATGGAGTTCGACCGCAGGGACGTTTCCGCCACGGTCCTCTCGGGGCTGGCCGTGCCGGAAGTGTGCGAGACATTCAGCCAGCGGGCTATGATCGAGGCGCGCGAGGCGGGTGACGTCATCATATTCGCCGCCGGTACAGGCTCACCCTATTTCACATCCGACACAGGTGCTGCCTTGCGCGCGGCGGAGTTCGGGGCAGGGGCGATCGTCAAAGGCACGCAGGTCGATGGCATTTACGACGCGGACCCGCGCACCAACGAAACTGCTACACGTTTCGACACTTTGACCCATGACGAGGTGCTGGAAAAACGCCTTGCCATCATGGACGCCGCTTCCGTCGCGCTCGCGCGGGACAACGCGATTGACGTGGTGGTGTTTTCGCTTCACCACAAGGGGTCTCTCGCGCAGGTGATTTGTGGACAGGGCACGTTCACGACAGTCAGCACCCCGGCATAGCCCGGCGGCACCGCAACATCGTCCGCCACAGTTTTTACTGGGTGGAATCTGGAGGATAAGAATATGGCCGAAGGGCTTGATATCAAAGACACTGAAAAGCGCATGGATGCGAGCATCGAGAAGTTTCAGAAGGAACTTGGCGGCCTCCGTACAGGTCGCGCGACCGCTTCCTTGCTCGATCCGGTTATGGTCAATGCTTACGGCTCGAAAGTGCCGCTCAATCAGGTCGCCAATGTCAGTGCGCCGGAGTCAAAGCTCATTACGGTGCAGATTTGGGACAAGACAATGGTCGGTCCTGTCGAGAAAGCGGTGCGCGACGCCGGTCTTGGCCTGAGCCCGGTGGTCGATGGTCAAAATCTCCGTATTCCGATGCCCGATTTGAACGAGGAGCGCCGCCGCGATCTCGTCAAGGTCGCCAAGACCTATGCCGAGGATGCCAAGGTCGCTGTTCGCCATGTGCGCCGGGACGGCATGGAAACGTTGAAAAAGGCCGAGAAGAACGGCGATATCGGTAAGGATGATGCGCGCGGCACGTCCGACAAGGTCGAGAAGATGACCTCCGATAAGGTGTCGGAAATCGACAGGGTGCTGACCAGCAAGGAAGCTGAGATCATGCAGGTCTGACCGGCCCATCCGGTTCGTATCGAGGCGATGCCCATGAGTGACACCACGGCCAACGGCGCAGGCTTTGCAAGGCGAGACGTTTCGCTGCGCCGTGAGCGCGCTGGCGGCGTGCCCGAACATGTCGCCATCATCATGGACGGTAACGGGCGCTGGGCGCAGGGCAGGGGGCTACCCCGGTCCGCTGGCCACAAGCGTGGTGTCGAGGCTGTTCGGGCCGCCGTTCGTGCGGCTGGCGAACTGGGCGTCAAGACACTGACACTGTTCGCGTTCAGCTCCGAAAACTGGAAGCGCCCCGAATCGGAAATCTCCGATCTAA
Organism: uncultured Alphaproteobacteria bacterium; assembly: GCA_963841615.1. Lineage (GTDB taxonomy): Bacteria > Pseudomonadota > Alphaproteobacteria > Rhizobiales > Rhizobiaceae > Pseudahrensia. Next base: position 387,264 of record CAWJDI010000006.1, read on the forward strand.
TGGGCCTGCTGAAACTGTTCATCCGCCGCGATCTGGCCGATTTGCACCGTGAGAACGTGCGCGTGTCGATTATCGGTGCGCGTCACAACGTGCCCGCCGATATCCTGTCCCTGCTGGAAGAGGCCGAAAATCTTACGCGCCACAACGACCGCACGCGGCTCGTCATTGCCTTCAACTACGGTGGCCGCGACGACATCGCCCGCGCCGCCCGCACCCTCGCCCGCAAGGTCGAGGCCGGTGCCATGACGGCAAACGATATCGACACCGATGCCATTCACGCCGCCCTCGATACGGGAGACTGGTCCGACCCGGACCTCATCATCCGCACATCCGGCGAACAGCGACTGTCCAACTTCCTGCTGTGGCAGGCGGCCTACAGCGAGTTCGTTTTTCTCGATTGCCACTGGCCGGATTTCGACCGCTTTGCGCTGGAACAGGCGCTTGCCGAATATACCCGTCGCAACCGCCGTTTCGGTGGGCTGGACGATGCTGACGTGCAGGCAACCGCATGACCGCCCCGCGTGACGTCAAACCCGAGCCGGGATCCGGACGGTTCCTCGCAACCGAACTCGGCTTGCGCGTAGCCTCCGCTGTCGTTCTTCTCGTCGTTGTCGTGCTTGCTACGTGGGCTGGCGGCTTGCCGTTCCGCCTCATGTCCTGCGCGTTGGCTGGCGTGTTGTTCTACGAATGGCAGAGAATCGTGGCTGTAACACGCTTCGACATGCCTGAAGCCATACTCACTGCAGGGTTTGGCTTGATGCTCGTCGGCGCGCTATTCGATTTCTTCCTGCCTACGCTGGTTCTTTTCGTGCTGGTTGGCATCGCGCTGGAACTGACGCGCCACGGCCCCGAGCGTTCCGACGTGCGGTGGATCGGCATGGGCGCGTTATATTGCATCACAGCCGCTGTCGCGCTGCCAACGATACGCGATGTCGGCGGCACGCTCGGTATCGCCTTGATCTTCTTTCTGTTTCTTATCGTCTGGGTGACGGACGTTGCTGCTTATTTTACCGGCCGCGCGATGGGCGGGCCGAAACTAATGCCGTCGGTCAGCCCGAAGAAAACATGGTCTGGCGGTCTTGGAGGTCTGGCTGGCGCGATGGTCGTGGGCGCCCTGTTCGGACTTTACGTCGAAGGCTTTTCGATCCTGGCAGGAGTTCTGTCTGCCGCCGTCCTTTCCGTATCCGCGCAGGCGGGCGATTTCTTTGAATCTTGGATCAAGCGGGTCCATAATGCCAAGGATTCCAGCAATCTCATCCCCGGTCACGGTGGCTTTCTCGACCGTGTCGACGGCCTCATCGCCGCCGCCTTTCCGGTCGCTGTCGTGGTCGCGCTGATACAGGTGTGATCGGCCTGGGATCCTCGACCGACAATGCACGCCTTCATTTCGCCGTTCGCAGGATAGACTGAACTTATATGGATATTTTCGCCGCCCCGGAATTCGTTTTCGATTTCCTGCTGATGAAGGTGCTGCCGTTCATCGCAGTGCTTACTCTCGTCGTTTTCATTCACGAAATGGGCCACTTTCTCGTCGCCCGCTGGTGCGGCGTGAAAGTTGAAGCTTTTTCGGTCGGTTTTGGACCGGAACTGATGGGCTTCAACGACCGCAAGGGCACCCGCTGGCGTCTCGCCGCCGTGCCGCTGGGCGGTTACGTTCGCTTCATGGGTGACGAAAACGCGGCCAGCCAGCCGGACCGTACATCGCTGGATGCAATGGACGAAGCGCAGCGCGCACAATCCTTTGAGCACAAGCCGTTATGGAAGCGCGCGGCAGTTGTGGCAGCAGGTCCAATCGCCAACTTCATCCTTGCCATCGTCCTTTACACCGGCCTGTTTATGGGCACGGACCATGTGACGGTCGCGCCGGTCGTCGGCACCGTGCAGGAAGGGTCCGCAGCGCAGGAGGCGGGCATTCTGCCGGGCGACAGAATTCTCGCCATCGACGAAGCGCGGGTCGATTCCTTTTCAGATATGCAGCGCATCACAATGATGAGTTCGGACGCACCGCTTGCTTTCCGCATCGAGAGGGATGGGGCGGAACAGACCATCATTGCCGCTCCTCGTATCACGGAGCGCACAGACCCCTTCGGCAACACGTATCGCACTGCGCTGGTCGGCATTTCGCCGGATCCTGACCCCGCGAATCTCGAACGCACCCGCCTCGGCCCCGTCGATGCTTTCCTGAAAGGCCTAGACCGCACATGGCTCGTGGTCGAGGGAACGGGTAATTTCATCGTGGAATTGTTCGGCGGAAAGCAGGATGCACGGGAACTGCGCGGACCACTGGGTATCGCGCAAATGACCTCGCAGGTCGCCACTCTCGGTATCCTGCAGCTCATTTCACTCGCCGCCGTGCTGTCGGTCTCTATCGGGCTCATGAACCTGCTGCCTGTCCCCATGCTCGATGGGGGCCACCTTGTTTTTTACGCGCTGGAAGGAGTGCGGGGGAAACCCTTGTCGGCAACTGTTCAGGAGCGGGCTTTTAAGGTCGGCCTGACACTGGTTCTGATGCTCATGCTTTTCGCCACCAGCAACGATATCATCCGCACATTGTGGTCGTGACGAGCTCCAGACAGCGCTTTCATTAACCTTGTATTAACTACCAAAGGTGCCAGTGTTGCGTATCGGACGCGGTCGTAACAATTTGGCGCTAAGACAATCCCGGCGCGGTTGCACAGGTTAAGAAAGCCTGTAAGACGGCGATAGGTTTGAATGCGTTTTAGATGGGTGGAAGCCGGATTTTGAACTTATGGTAAGGTGCTTGCAGCTTGCCTGTCCCCGTAGAGGACAATTCGAAATCGCCTGGCTTTTGCGCCGCATTTTTGAAGAAACGCACAACAGAGAGCGTAGTGACTTGATGAACGGATTTGCTCCCCGAAAAAGCACTGGTCTCAAGGCCCTGCTTTGTCTGGCATTCTTCTGGACGCTGGCCGTGCCCTTTGCAGGTGCGCTGGTTGCGGCTTCCGCGACAATGGCCGAGGCCGCGACCGTCTCCTCCATTTCCGTGCGCGGCAACCGCCGTGTGGACGAGGAAACCGTCCGTTCATACGTGACCATCCAGCCGGGCCAGAATTTCACAACCTTCGACACCGACGAATCTCTTGCCGCGCTTTTCGCAACCGGATTGTTTTCGGATGTCCGCATCACCCAGTCGGGCCGCACGCTTGTGGTTGAGGTCGAAGAAAATCCGACGATCAACCTCGTGCGCTTTGAAGGCGAGGACAAGGTCAAGGAAGAGCAGCTCGAACGTATCGTGCAATCAAAATCCCTTGGCATCTTCAATCAGGAAAAAGTCGATAGCGACGTTGAGCGTGTGAAGGGGGCCGTGCTGCGCTCCGGTCGCGCATCCGCGCAGGTTACGGCGCGCATCGACCAACTCGACAACAACCGCGTCGATATCGTCTTCCTCATCAACGAGGGTGGGCGCACCAAGATCGACACGATCAACTTCGTTGGCAACAACGCTTTCGGTGACCGGCGTCTCGGCGAAGTCATTTCGCACAACGAGAGCAACTTCCTGTCCTGGCTGAAGCGCGACGACCTGTTTGATCCGGATCGCCTTCAAGCGGACGAGGAACGTCTGCGCCAATTCTACTACAATCGTGGCTATGCCGACTTCCAGGTTCTTTCCGCCAGCGGTGATTTCGACGCCGGCACCAACAGCTATGTCATCACGATCACAGTCGAAGAGGGCGAATTGTATCGCTTCGGCAACGTGCAGATCGACAATGCGCTTGCTCAGGTGCCCAATGAGGCACTCGAAGGTGCGCTGGAATTTGAAGCAGGCGATATCTACAGCGCCCGCGATGTCGAAAAATCTCTCGTGTCGTTGACCGAAGCCGTTGCACGTACCGGCTATTCCTTTGGCGAGGTCACACCGCGTGGCGACCGTAATTTTGACGACCGCACCATCGACATCACATTCTTCGTCGACGAAGGCCCACGCACATATATCGAGCGTATCGAAGTGTCCGGTAACACGCGCACCCGTGAATACGTCGTGCGCCGCGAATTCGATATTTCGGAAGGCGATGCCTATAATCGCGTCTATGTGAATCAGGCCAAACGCCGTCTGGAAGCTCTCGGCTTCTTCGAGCAGGTCCGCATCACGACCCGCGCCGGCTCCGCGCCCGACCGTGTGGTTCTTGTGGTCAATGTTCAGGACAAGCCGACCGGCGAGTTCTCGATCGGCGGTGGTTATTCCACCAACAATGGCCCGATTGGCGAAATCTCCCTTACAGAGCGTAACTTCCTCGGCCGCGGCCAGTATCTCCGCATTTCGGGCGGCTATGGTGAGGATGTGACGAAATACGATCTTTCGTTCACCGAACCTTATTTTCTCGGCAACCGCATCGCAGTGGGCTTCGACCTTTCGCGTGAAGAGGCGGAGGCATCGAACGGCGCGTTCTTCGATACAATTGAAACGCTGGGCCGCTTGCGCGCAACTGCGCCGATTACGGATAATCTAAGCGCGACAGTGAACTACACGTTCGTTCGCGAGGAGAACGAGCCGTCCGATGACCAGTCCCTGACACGCCAGCAGTATGCCGCGACAATCGCACCGGCCTTGGCCGATACGTTTATTCGCAGCCCCTACGATACGTCGTCCATCGGTTACTCGTTGACTTATTCAGACATCGATAGCCTCAAGAACCCGCGTGAAGGCTTTTACGCGACATTCGCTCAGGACTTTGCCGGTGCCGGTGGTGACGCGACTTACATCAAGAGTGTCGGTAAGCTGACGGGCTACTATCTGTTGTCCGAAGACGCTGACATCGTGTTGAAGGGCGCTGTTAGCGGCGGGTATATTCAGCCCTTGGGCGACGATGGCCTGCGCGTTTCTGATCACTTCTTCATCGGTGGCGAAACCATCCGCGGTTTTGAAACACGCGGTATTGGACCCCGGATTACTGCGGTCAGCCCTGGCCTACTCGGCATTGACACTCCAGTTGGCGGCACGACATATTACGCAGCGTCCATCGAAGCGCAGTTCCCGCTGCCGCTTATCAACCGGTCCTACGGCCTTCGCGGTGCAGTGTTCGCCGATGCGGGCAGCTTGTTCGAGAACGATTTTGGCGGCTTCGGCATCACCGATGGCAACGAGCTGCGGGCATCCGTCGGCGCGTCGATCATCTGGGACTCTCCGTTTGGTCCGCTGCGGGCAGACTTCGCGTATCCCGTCGCAAAGGCGGATTACGACGAGACCCAGTTCTTCCGCTTCGGTGTCAGCACCAAATTCTAGCATTGTTTGGCCCGCCCATGAGGCGGGCCAAATCTGAACGGAGTGCGGGTGTCTCGTGAGCGCATTCTTTCCACCTGCATCGCCAGTGTCTCTCGCGGAACTCGCAAAGGTCGTCGGCGCTGAACTGCGGTTCGAGCGTGACGGAGCCACGACTGTCGATACGGTCGCCCCGCTGGAGAATGCCGAACGCGGCGCGCTCTCTTTTCTGAATAATCGCCGCTACACGCCGATGCTGAAAAGCACGAAAGCGGCTGCGGTCATTGTCGGTCGAAGCCATATAGAACACGTTCCCGCCGACCTTCCCGCCCTTATCGCGCCCGATCCATACCGCGCTTTCGCGATAGCAGCCGCACATATGGTCCCCACCGCCATGCGCCCGCTGCCGATATTCGGAACGGGCATTGCAGAAGGCTCCCATATCCATCCCGATGCGCAGCTTGAAGACAACGTGACAGTCGACCCTTCTGTTGTCATCGGCGCGGGCGCATGGATCGGGGAAGGCACTGTGATTTGTGCAGGAGCTGTGATTGGCCCCAATGTTTCGATTGGCAGAAACTGCACCATCGGTCCGAATGCCACGATTATCCATTCCATGCTCGGCGACCGGGTTATAGTTCAGCCGGGCGTGAGCCTGGGTGCGGACGGTTTCGGCTTTGCGATGGGGCCGGGCGGGCACCATAAGATCGTTCAGCTTGGCCGTGTTGTGATACAGGACGATGTGGAGATCGGCCCCAACACGGTGATCGATCGAGGCAGCAACCGCGACACGATCATCGGCGAGGGCAGTAAAATCGACGGTCAGGTGATGATCGGCCACAATGTTACGATTGGCCGTCATTGCGTCATGGCTGGAAAATGCGGCATTGCCGGAAGCACGGAAGTTGGGGACTTCGTGTTGATGGGCGCAGGCGTTTCCGTAAATGGACATGTTTCCATTGGCAGCGGCGCGCAACTCATGGGCAAAACAGTTGTGGTGGAAGACATTCCATCCGGTGTGCAATATGCTGGCGACCCGGCACGGCCTCTTTCAATCTGGCGCCGCGATATGGTCGATGCCCGTCGGGCATGGAAGAAACGGGTCAAAAGAAAGGATGACGGCAATGTCTGATACCGGTTCCGAAAACCTTGAAACGCTCGACATCATGCGTCTCATGCAGCTTTTGCCGCATCGCTATCCGTTTTTGTTGGTGGATCGTATTATCGACGTGAATGGCGATCAATCCGCCATTGGCATCAAGAACGTCACGATGAACGAGCCCCATTTCACCGGCCATTTTCCGCACATGCCCATCATGCCGGGCGTGTTGATTATTGAAGGTATGGCGCAGACGGCAGGCGCAATTTGTGCCCAACATCACTATGGAGATGAACAGAAGACGGTCTATTTTATGACCATCGACAACGCCAAGTTCCGTAAGACGGTCACGCCGGGAGACCGTCTGGAATATCACATCGAAAAATTGAAGCAGCGCCGCAACATCTTCAAATATGCCTGTCGCGCGATGGTCGACGGCGCTCTCGCTGCCGAAGCTGAAATCGGCGCCATGATGGCCGGTCGCCACGGGGAAGGGTAGTCCGCTGTCGGTACATCCAACGTCCATCGTAGAAGATGGTGCAACACTAGGTGACGGCGTCACCATTGGCCCGTTCTGCCATGTCGGCCCACAAGTGCGTCTTGGCGAGGGTGTGCAGGTGCTCAGTCATGCGTCCGTTCAGGGCGATACGACTATTGGTGCTGGCAGCCGTATTTTCCCCTTTGCTTCCGTTGGCAATGAGCCGCAGGATCTGAAATTTGCCGGTGAAGCTGTGCGCCTCGTGATTGGTGAACGCTGCACCATCCGCGAAGGTGTCACCCTCAATCCGGGTACCGGTGCTGACAAGGGCGAAACGATCATTGGCGATGATTGCGTATTTCTCGCCAATTCCCACGTCGCTCATGATTGTCGCGTCGGTAACGGTGTTATCCTCTCGAATAACGTGATGATTGCGGGGCACTGCTTCATTGGCGACCACGTTATTTTTGGTGGAGGCTCGGCGATCCACCAATTTTCGAGGGTCGGCCATCACGCGTTTGTCGGCGGCCTCGCGGGCGTCGAGGGCGACCTAATTCCTTTCGGTATGGCAATGGGAAACCGCGCTAAGCTGGCCGGGTTGAACATTATCGGCATGAAACGCGGCGGTATCGAACGCAGTTCGATCCATGCTTTACGGGCGGCGTTCAAAACCGTTTTTCAGGGCGGCAAGCCGGTGCAGGAAGCCGCAAGCGGCTTTGCGGGCCAAAACAACGACCCGCTTGTGGATGACATGCTGGCATTCATTCGCGATGCCAAGGACCGTGCGATCTGCACGCCGGGCTAACGGTGGGCGGAGAACCGGACAGTAGGACAGCGACCGCGATTATTGCGGGAAGCGGCGTCTTGCCCTTTGAAATCGCCCGACACCTGTTATCGCAGGGCGAGAGACCGCTTCTGATCGGTATTGGCGGCGAGGTCGACAGTGCCGTCGAAGCATTCGAGCATCGCGTCATTGGCTGGCAGCAGATTGGAAGCGTCTTCAAGATATTGCGCGATTACGGCGTGACCCGTGTCGCGCTCGCCGGTGGCGTGAGCGCCCGCCCTGCGTTCAAGCTGCGTGAAATGGACTTCGCCACCATGCTGACCTTGCCCCGCATTCTCGGTGAAATGCTGGGCGGTGATGGCGCGCTTCTGTCTAAGGTCGTCACGATATTTGAAGGCCGTGGCTTTCAGGTGGTGGGTGCCCACGATCTCGCGCCGCATCTGTTAATTGAGAACGGCGCGAACGGTCAGCTCAAATTACCTAAAGCCGTGACAGCCGGTTTGGATATCGGCAGGCAGTTGCTGGACGATCTTTCTACCCACGATGTGGGCCAAGCCTGCATTGTCGCGGGCCGTCGTGTCGTGGCGGTCGAAGGCGCGGAAGGCACGGCAGGGCTACTTTCGAGAACTGCTGACATGCGGCGGGCAGGCGTGCTGAACGAGGCCTATCCGTGCCTGTTGGTGAAAGCGATGAAGGCGGGACAGGACCCGCGCGTGGACATGCCCTCCATCGGACCGGACACGATCACGGCAGCCAGAGATGCCGGGCTTGTGGCTATCGCCGTGCAAGCGCAGCGCACGTTGGTCCTGGAGCGTGATAGAACGATCCAGGACGCCGATGCGAGCGGCCTTGCTCTCTATGGCTTTTAGAATGGGCGATACTGAACACCCCACTATCTATTTCGTGCTGGGTGAAGAGTCCGGCGATGCCTTGGGCGCGGACCTGGCCGATCACATTCATGAGCAAACCGGCGGAAAGGCGCGCATCATCGGACTTGCCGGACCACGCCTTGCGCAACGTGGTGTCACCAGCCTTTTCGAGCTGGACGACATAGCCGTTATGGGTTTCACGGCGGTGGCGGGCCGTTTGCCAACCATTGTCCGACGGGTGCGGCAGACCGTTCGGGATATTCTAAAAGCAAATCCCGACGTCGTCGTCCTAATCGATAGCCCGGATTTCACCCATGCCGTTGCCCGCCGCGTGCGGCGCGCGCGTCCGGATATACCGGTTGTGAACTACGTGTGTCCCAGCGTCTGGGCGTGGCGGCCGGGTAGGGCGAGGGCCATGCGCGCCTATGTGGACCACGTGCTGACCCTGCTGCCATTCGAGCCGCAGGTGCTGAAAGATCTCGATGGCCCGCCCGGTACCTATGTCGGCCATCCACTCGCTGAGAACTTGCCGCCTATTTCGGAATTGGACGAGGGTGTGCCTAAACTGATGTTGCTGCCCGGTTCGCGCGGCGGCGAAATTAAACGTATCCTGCCGCTGCTGGAGAGGACGGTGGATGTGTTGAAGCATCGCGGGAAAGTGTCATTCGACCCGGTGGTCATTGCAGTGGACCGGCACCGTGACACCATCGAAACGCAGGTTGGCAAGTGGAAACATCCTGCGTCGATTGTTACGGGTTCCGACAACAGGCAGACGCTTCAAACAGCTTCTGCGGCGCTCGCGTGTAGTGGAACGGTCGCTTTGGAATTAGCCATTCACGGCGTTCCCACATCCGTTATTTACACGACCGACATTATCACACGCCGCCTGGGAGCCTTCATCACGGCGTGGACGGCTGTTCTGCCAAACCTCATTCTGGACCGCGTCGTTGTGCCGGAAGATATCGACAATATGGCGCGCCCCGAACGCCTTGCCCGTCGGATCGAGAGTTTGCTCGTCCCAGGCGCGGCCCGATCAATACAGACGGATGCGTTCAATGAACTGCGCCAAATCATGGCGACCGACAGACCGGCAGGAGAGATCGCGGCGGAAATCGTTCTCTCCGCCGCGCGCAAAATTTGAACTCTAGCGGTCAGACACCGCGACGTAGTTCCGTTCAGTCGGGCCGGTGTAAAGCTGACGCGGACGGCCGATACGCTGGCTCGGATCTTCGATCATCTCTTTCCACTGGGCAATCCAGCCAACTGTGCGGGCAAGCGAGAACAGCACCGTAAACATGTCGGTCGGGAAGCCCATCGCCTTTAGCGTGATGCCTGAATAGAAGTCGATATTCGGATAGAGATTGCGCGACTTGAAATACTCGTCCTCCAGCGCGAATTTCTCCAATTCCATCGCTACATCGAGAATCGGGTCGTCGGTGATACCGAGCGCATCCAGAACTTCATGGCAGGTCTTTTGCATGATTTTCGCACGCGGATCGTAGTTTTTATAGACTCGGTGCCCAAAGCCCATAAGGCGGAATGGATCGTCCTTGTCCTTGGCGCGGGCAACGAATTCCGGAATGCGATCGGGCGTACCGATCTCGGTCAGCATGTCGAGCGCCGCCTCGTTCGCGCCACCGTGGGCCGGCCCCCAGAGGCAGGCAATACCGGCTGCGATACACGCAAACGGGTTTGCACCGGACGAGCCGGCCAAGCGAACCGTGGATGTTGATGCATTCTGCTCATGGTCCGCATGGAGAATGAAGATACGGTCCATCGCGCGGGCCAGGACAGGGTTGACCTCGTAGTCTTCGCAAGGGACGGAGAAGCACATATTGAGGAAGTTCGCCGCATAATCCATATCGTTGCGCGGATAAACGAACGGCTGACCGACTGAATATTTGTAAGCCATTGCCGCAATCGTCGGCAGCTTGGCGATCATCCGCAGCGAGGCAATCATGCGCTGATGCGGATCCGTGATGTCGGTCGAATCGTGATAGAATGCGGACAGAGCGCCGACCACACCGACCATGATGGCCATCGGGTGCGCGTCGCGCCGGAAGCCGGTAAACAGCTTCGTCATCTGGTCGTGAATCATCGTGTGATAGGTGACCCGGCCGGTAAAATCGCTCTTCTGCTCAGCATTCGGCAGTTCACCGTAAAGCAGCAGGTAGCAGACTTCGAGGAAATCACCTTCTTCGGCCAGCTGGTCGATCGGATAGCCGCGGTGCAGCAGAATGCCCGCATCGCCGTCGATATAGGTAATCGCGCTCTCGCAGGAGGCGGTGGACGTGAAACCGGGGTCGAAGGTGAAGCGGTCCGTTTGCTTATAGAGCGAGCCGATATCCATGACGTCCGGGCCGACCGAGCCCTTGCGAATGGGAAATTCGTAGCTTTCTGAGCCGATTGTCAATTTCGCGGTCTGGTCTGTCATGGGTATCGCCTCTCGTTAGAGCGCGGTTCCCACGACACCGGCATCTTTAGCGAAGTCGGAAGGGACTAGGACAATCGATGCGAATGGCGATGGTGAAACAGCGCTTCACATCGTTTGAAAAGTAGCCCCACTGATACGCCATCCACCGTCGCGCGGCAAGGATGGCGGATGCAACTTACGTAAGGTGCGCGGCGTGTGCAGCATTCAGCCTGCCGCTTTATCGGACATTCTGGCAATGCATTCCTGCTTGCCAAGCACTGACATCACGTCGAACACGCCGGGTGATTGGGTCGTGCCTGTGAGCGCGGCGCGGATTGGTTGTGCGACCTGTCCCAGCTTTGCGCCCGCGACTTTTGTGTACTCCCGCACCACTGTTTCGACGGCTTCCACAGTCCAGTCATCAAGGGGTTCGAGCAATGGAACAAGCGCTGCAAGGTGCTGCGCGCCATCTCCCGACAGCAAGCCTGCTGCCTTTTCGTCCGGTTCCAGCGGTCGCTCTGCGAAGAGGAACCGGGCACCTTCCAAAATCTCCAGCAGCGTCGTGGCTCGCTCTTTCAGGCCCGGCATTGCCTGCTGCAACTGGGCGGCACGCGCTTCGCTCCAGCGTTCTAAAAACCACGAACCGTTTTCGATCTCCGGCAGAATCGCTTCGATCCGGCGCACCAACTCTTCATCTTCGGTTTGTCGCAGGTAATGAGCGTTCACATTGGCCAGCTTGTCGAAATCGAACCGCGCGGCGGATTTGCCCACGGCATCAAGGGAAAAGAGTGCATCCAACTCATCCAGCCTGAAATATTCCTGATCGCCGTGGGACCAGCCGAGGCGCAGCAGGTAGTTCCGCAACGCCTCCGACAGATACCCCATCGCCCGGTAAGCATCCGCACCGATGGCCCCGTCGCGCTTTGACATCTTGGCACCACTGGCACCATGGATGAGCGGAATATGCGCCATGCCCGGCACGTCCCAGCCCATTGCGCGGTAGATAATAGTCTGTCGCGCGGCGTTCGTCAGGTGGTCATCGCCGCGGATGATCTGCGTTACGCCCATGTCGTGATCGTCCACGACGACGGCCAGATTGTAAGTAGGCGACCCGTCCGAACGTAGCAGCACAAGGTCATCAAGATCAGCATTGGGAAACGACACGTCGCCTTGCACCGCATCATGCACGACGGTGTGACCTTCCTTCGGGCCCTTGATGCGGATTGCGGCGGCAACGCCTTCCGGTGCCTCGGACCCGTTGCGGTCGCGCCAGCGCCCATCGTAACGGGGCGGTCGCTTTTCGGCGCGGGCCTTCTCACGCATTTCGTCCAGCTCGGCGGGCGTTGCGTAGCAGCGATAGGCTTCGCCGCGCGCCAACAGTTCATCCACCACTTCCCGGTGCCGGTCAGCCCGCGCGAACTGCGACACCGGCTCGCCGTCCCACGTAATACCAAGCCAGCCAAGCCCGTCGATCAGCGCGTCGGTAGCAGCCTGCGTGGAGCGTTCCCGGTCCGTGTCCTCGATACGCAACAGCATCTTGCCGCCATTGGCACGGGCATAGAGCCAGTTGAACAGGGCTGTACGGGCTCCCCCGATGTGGAGAAAGCCGGTGGGGGATGGGGCAAAGCGGGTGACGACGGGCATGGATGTCGTGTCGGTCATGGGAACACCAAAAAAACGCGGCGTTACAGGCCAGTAGCCGACCGTAACATATGCGGAACAAAGGGAGACGTTGCCGGTCTAGCACGGGCTTGCAATCATGCAAGCGTGGGTGGGCGGTGAAAGGCGGCTGGCGATGCGCGACGACGGGCCTGCCGATATCGACGAAAGCGGCGTCCGGCGTGTTGGTGGGACGCGCACTACGCCCTTCGTTCGCCCGAGTTTTGCGCGGCGAATTGCATTGCGGGTCGCCTATCGTCGTGAGCAGTTTGGTGCCGGCTTCGCGCTGTTGTTGCGCGAGGAGCAAGAGCGTGGCGGGGCATTCCTATGGGCTCCCGTGTTCTTTGCCGCTGGCATCCTGCTTTATTTCACGCTGCCGAGAGAACCGCTGGCTTTCGCTTTTCCCACATTGGCTGTCTTGGGAATATTGGCTGCATGGCGCAGCAGGCGGGCAGGGCTTTGGTATCGCTGCACCGTCTTGGTGGCGCTGGTTGCAGGTGGTGCGGCAGTCGCGCAGGGGCACGTCTGGTGGCAATCGACACTTACGCTGCCGACAGGCACCGTCGCCACGGTCGATGCGCGCATCGAGCGGATCGAGGAGCGGGCAAACGGTTCGGCCCGCTACACGCTTGCGCTGGACAAGGGGCAAACGAGCCTGGTCGGCAGGGGGATTGAAACCGTGCCCAATCTCATACGGTTAACCGCCCGAAAGGCCATGCCGCAAGCCCGCATCGGGGACAGATTGACAGGCCGCGCCCGGGTCGGGCCGCCACCGGCACCAGTGATGCCCGGCGGATACGATTTTGCGTTTCACGCCTGGTTTGACGGGTTGGGCGGGAGCGGTTTTTTCCTCGGCGCACCGCAACTTGTATCGGTTGCGACTACCGGTCTGTCCATTGAGAGCGTCCGCAACGCCATCGCCCGAACGATACGGGCCTCTATGCCGGGCGACGCGGGCGGCATCGCGGTGGCGCTCATCGTGGGTGACCGCTCTGGCATTCCCGAAGAGATATCGGAAGCACTGCGGCGCAGAAGGCTGGCGCACATCCTGGCAATATCCGGTCTGCACATGACGCTCGTTGCGGGCACCGTCCTTCTTGGCGCGCGGCTGGCCTTTGCAGCGATACCGGGTCTGGCACTGCAATATCCGGTCAAGAAATGGGCGGCCTGCGCGGCTTTGGTTGCAGCTACGCTCTATCTATCGATTTCAGGTGGCGGGGTGTCCGCGAGGCGCGCCTACATTATGATCGCCATCATGCTTCTGGCCGTGCTTGCCGACCGGCGCGCGCTGACGATGCGGAACGTGGCTATAGCCGCCTTTGCGGTGCTATTGCTCTCACCGCACGCAATCCTCTCGCCTGGATTTCAGATGTCGTTTGCCGCCGTCGCCGCGCTCATCGCGATGTTCGAGATTGCACGGGAGCGGCGCGCGCTCAGCACTGCAAAAATCAATGACCGCATGCCCCACTGGCTACGCGCCATCGGGCGCAACATGGCAGGGCTTGCGGCGACGTCGATCATCGCCGGGCTGGCGACGGGCATATTTGCAGCTTACCACTTCTACCGTGTCGCGCCCCTCGGGTTGCCCGCCAACCTGATGGCGATGCCCGTAGTTTCCTTCGTCGTGATGCCGATGGCGCTCGTTTCCATGCTGGCTATGCCGTTCGGGCTGGAGAGCTATCCCTTGCAGGTGATGGGGTGGGGCAGCAGTGCGGTGGTGGAGGTAGCGACGCGTATTTCGGCGCTGGGGCCGGAAGGATCGACCGGTCGCATCGCGCCAGCAACGCTGGCGCTGATGACGATTGCCCTGCTGGTCTCCACCCTGTCACGCACCCGCCTGCGAATGCTGGCGGTGGTGCCGATGGTGATGGCTGTGGTTCTACCGATTGGCGTGAACAGGCCCGATGTCCTCATATCCGGCACCGGCAGGCAGGTCGGTATCATCGGCGAGGGGGGTGTTCTTCGTCTCGCAAGACCAAGAGCCGAACGATTTGCCACTGGCATTTGGAAAGCAGCTTATGGGGATGCGCCAGCGGACGACGGCAAATTCGAATGCGACCCGCATGGCTGCACCATTTCGATTACGGGTCGTATCGTGCTCGTCGTTGAGCAAGGCGACCGGCTGTGGGAAGATTGCAGAATGGCCGACATTATTGTCCTGCCGTTCGCGTCACCTGATACCTGCGGAACCGTTGCGGCAAACAAGCGGCCGCTTGTAATCGATATGACAAAACTCGAGAAACACGGCGCCCACGCACTGCACTTCACGGAGCAGGGCGGGACCAGTATCGAAGTTGCCAGACCGCTGCTCAGCCGTCCATGGACAAAGGCTTTCGCGCGATAGCGCCGAAGGATGAGAGTTCTGTCTTTAAACGACAGCCCGTCTTACCAAAACCAAATCGTTACACCACTATTCCTGATCGTTGTCAGTGATATTGGCGGATAAGTCCAACCAGCTTGCCCTGAACCTGCACCCGGTCAGGCCCGAAAATGCGGGTCTCGTAGGCGGGGTTGGCGGCCTCCAGCGCGATGCTGTCGCCCTTGCGCCGGAAACGCTTCAAAGTCGCTTCCTCATCGTCCACCAGCGCGACGACAATTTCCCCGGGCGTTGCTGTATCGACGCGTTTGATGACAACCGTATCCCCGTCGAGAATACCGGCATCGACCATAGAATCCCCCTTCACTTCCAGCGCGTAATGCTCGCCTGAGCCCAGCATGTCCGGCGATACGGTGATTGAATGGGTATGCTCTTGAATGGCGGAAATCGGAGTGCCCGCTGCGATGCGGCCCATCACGGGAATGGTCGCATGGTCATTGGCCGCTGGCCCCGCAGGTGCAGGCGCGCGACCAAGGTCGCCATCGATAACGCTGGGCGTAAATGGTCGCCTACCGGCAGGGCTCGGCACGTAGGATTCCGGCAGCTTGACGATTTCCAGCGCACGGGCGCGGTTCTTCAACCGGCGGATAAACCCGCGTTCCTCAAGTGCCGTGATGATGCGATGGATGCCGGACTTAGACTTGAGATCCAGCGCATCTTTCATCTCATCGAAGGACGGCGGAACGCCGCTTTCCTTCACCCGCTCATGAATGAACATGAGCAATTCGTGCTGCTTGCGGGTCAACATCGCAATTTCTCCGGGTGATTCGCCACCGCGTGATACAAAACAAGAACAGGTTAACAGGTTCTTAATATGTTCTGCAAGCGTTCACCTGACAGGTATATAATGGCACAGTTCGCCTCTATTGGCCGCCGCACCGTTTTCGGGCCTCACCAAAAGGCACTCCGCCGTGGCATAGAGGCTGACGAGCGATGAATCCTGCCGCTCGAAGGGCGTGACGACAGGTTTTCCGCCACCCCAATGGAGCGTTGCCCGCATGAATTGCCGTCGTTCACCGGACGCAGGAAGGTCGCGCCCCAACGTGCCGGATAGCAAAACATCCGGTGTCGTATCTCCCAGCAATGCGCGGATGAGCGGCATCAAAAACACCTGCGAGCAGACCAGCCCGGAAACCGGATTTCCTGGCAGCCCGAGATAGCGGCGACTGTTGCCGTCGGTTCCGAAAATTACCGGCTTTCCCGGCTGCATCGCCAATTTCCAGAACGAAAGTGAAACGCCCCGCGCTTCCAGCGTCGCGCGCACTAGGTCGTGGTCTCCTACCGAAGCGCCGCCCATCGTGACGATAATGTCCGCATTGGCGGCCTTGTCGAACGCGGCGTTCATTGATGCTGCGTTGTCTCGCGCGATACCGCAATCTATCGGCTCGCCGCCTGCCGATATGATCTGCGCGGCAAGGCCATAAGTGTTGGAAGCAATGATCTGGTCCGGTCCGGGCTCAGTTCCCGGCGCCACGAGTTCGTCGCCTGTCGCGATCAGAGCGACCCGGGGTTTGCGAACGACGGGAAGCTGTGCGCAGTTCGCGGCTGCAGCAAGCGAAAGTGCGCCCGCATCCATGCGCCGACCTGCGTTGAGCAGCGTTTCGCCGCTGCGGAAATCGATCCCCGCATTCCGCACATAGGTGCCGCTGGACACGGCTTCCGCCACATGAACATCTGCGCGGTCCCGAACTGCATTTTCCTGAATGACAATCGCATCCGCACCATCCGGCAGAGGCGCACCCGTGAAAATGCGAACGGCTTCGCCGGGCCCGATCGCGCCATCGAACCGGTGCCCCGCTGCCGCTTCACCGATCACCTTCAATCTGCCTGGCAAATCGGCAGCACGCACGGCGTATCCATCCATCGCAGACGCTGCAAAGGGCGGCTGGGTTCGGTGGGCGACGATGTCCGCGCCAAGCATGCGTCCGTAGCAAAGGCTGATATGGGTGCTTTCCGTTTCGAGCGGCTGCACGCCATGCAGAATGCGCCCTAGCGCTGTATCGACATCGAGCAGCCGGCTCACTCGGCTCCCTCGGCGTCGAACGAACCGGATTTGCCGCCGCTCTTGTGGAGTAACCGGGTCGGGCCGATTTCCATCTCCCGATCGACGGCTTTCGCCATGTCGTAGATCGTGAGTGCCGCCACGGATGCGGCGGTCAACGCCTCCATCTCGACGCCCGTTTGCCCCATCACCCGCACTTCCGTCTCGATGCGAAGGCCGGGCAGGGTGTCATCGAGCGCAATATCCACGCGCACTTTCGTCAGCATGAGCGGGTGGCACAAAGGAATGAGATCGTGGGTGCGTTTGGCGGCCATGATGCCCGCCAATCGTGCGGTGCCCATGACATCACCCTTTTTGGCGTCGCCGGAGGCAATCATCGCCAGCGTTTCCGGCTTCATTCGCACGAAACTTTCCGCCACAGCACGGCGGCTGGTCGCGGCCTTGTCACCCACATCGACCATATTCGCGGTGCCGTCCGCTGCGATATGCGTGAGGTGGCTCATGCAAGCAGTTTGCGGGTGGCGCGCTCGACATTCTTATGGCGCATCAGGCTTTCGCCGATAAGGAATGTCGAGATGCCGTGTTCGGCCAAACGGTCGAGGTCGTCACGGTTCGACATGCCGCTTTCGCTGACGACAAGACAATCGTCCGGCACGACCGAAGCGAGGGTTTGGCTGGTCGAAAGGTCGGTCTCGAAAGTTCGCAGGTTGCGGTTGTTGATGCCGAACAGCTTTGAGCGCAATTTCAGGGCGCGCATAATTTCCAGCTGCGAGTGGACTTCCACAAGAACATCCATCCCCAATTCGCTGGCCGTATCCTCCAGCGCTTTGGCTTCGGCATCGGTCACCGAGGCCATGATGATGAGAATGCAATCGGCACCCCAGGCGCGGGCTTCGTGGACCTGATACGTTTCATAAAGGAAATCTTTGCGCAGGCAGGGCAGAGATGTCGCTGCACGGGCCTGTTTCAGATAGTCGGGTGAGCCCTGAAACGATGGCGAGTCCGTCAGAATGGAAAGACAAGCAGCTCCGCCATTCTCATAAGCTGTTGCGTGTGCGGGCGGGTCGAAATCTTTCCGGATCAAACCCTTGGACGGGCTGGCCTTTTTTATCTCCGCAATCAAACCATAGCGGCGCTCTTCTCGCTTTTTCCACAAGGCGGCCTCGAAACCGCGTGGTGCCGATACGTCCTGTTGCATCGCTTTGAGGTCGGCGAGCGAGGTTGTAGCCTTGGCGGCAACGATTTCCTCCCGCTTGTAGGCTTCGATCTTGAGTAGGATATCGTTCACGCCGCACCGCCCGACGCTTCGACAAGTTTGGCAAGGGTGGCTTTAGCGCGCCCGTCGTCGATAGCGGCGGCGGCCTGGTCGGCACCATCCTTCAATGAGTGTGCCAAGCCCGCAACGACAAGCCCGGCGCTGGCATTGAGCAGCACCATGTCCCTGTGCGCGCCGGTTTCACCTGCCAGAACGGCGGTCAAAGCGCGGGCGTTTTCAACGGCATCGCCCCCTTTCAAAGCGTCGATGGAATGCGGGTTCAAGCCAGCCTCTTCCGGTGTGATGGTCAGCAGTTTCACCGCGCCGTTTCTTAACTCGGCCACCTGCGTTTCACCCGTCACCGTCAACTCATCCATACCGTCGCCGTGTACGATCCAGACATGTTCGGAACCCAAATCACGCAACACGTTTGCCATCGGTTCCAGCCATTTGGGGTCGAAAACACCGATCACCTGGCGCTTTACGCCGGCCGGGTTGGAGAGCGGGCCGAGCAGGTTGAAGATCGTGCGCGTGCCCATCTCCACCCGCGTCGGGCCGACATGGCGCATGGCGGAATGATGGGCGGGGGCAAACATGAAGCCGACGCCCGCGCTTTTGATGCAGGCAGATATAACATCCGGTCCGCCGTCCAGCGAAACGCCCAGTGCCTCCAGCGTATCCGCGGCACCCGACTTTGAGGAAAGCGCCCGGTTGCCGTGCTTGGCCACGACCGCGCCTGCAGCGGCGGCAACGATGGCAGAAGCCGTTGAAATGTTGTAGGTTCCCGACTGGTCTCCGCCCGTGCCAACGATGTCGATGGCACCTTCCGGCGCATCGACCGTCAACATTTTCGCCCGCATCGTGGACACCGCACCGGCAATCTCGTCCACCGTTTCACCGCGCACCCGCAGGGCCATCAAAAACGCGCCGATCTGTGAAGGCGTGGCCTCGCCACACATCAGGATACTGAAAGCATTTTCGGCCTCTGCGCGGTCCAGCGAAGCGCCGTCGGCGACCTTCGCGATGTAATGCTTCAGATCGCTCATCTCTGGTTCGTCAAGGCGTAGTCGATAGAGGCGGGGTTCTGCGTCACCGAATACGAGTTCTGCAACGTGATGATGAGCTGGTTTAGCAGATCGTTCGACGCAGTTTCATTAGCCGTTTCAACGAGTTGCTCTTCCGCTTCTCCAGCCGGTGCGGTCACCGATGCCACCTTTGCCAACAGCAGATTGCCGGGTGTCGCAGCGGCGGCGGTGAAAATCGCACCCTGTTGACCCTTGAATCCTTCGGCCACCGCTTCGCGCACGAAAATCTCCGTTGCGCCAGTTCTCGCCATCGGCCCGGCTTTCTCGACCGGCGCTCCGGTCTCCGCCGACAGGGCTTCCAGAGTCGCGCCTTCACCCATACGCGCTATCAGCTCGTCAGCCTTTTTCTGAACCATTTCAGCGCGTTCGCTGGAAGTCCAGTCGGTTGCTACGCGGTCGCGAACCTCGTCAAGGGTGCGGTCGCGGGCTTCGATAATTTCGTCGACGTCCAGCCAGACATGCTCACCGCTGCCGAAGTCAATCGGGCCGCTCTGCGCGCCAACGCGGGTTTCAAAGGCTTGCGCCAGCAAATCACGCGAAGAAGGCAAGTCACTGATGACAATGCCATTTTCGTCGCGCGCTGCACGGTCCACCATGGGCACGGTACGTGTTTCCAGCTCGAACTGCTGCGCGATCTCAAACAAAGTGGCACCGCTGGCGCGAGAATCCTCGATTTCCTCGTAGAGCGTATTCACCCGATCGGCGGCAGTTCTCAGCGCCAAGTCGCGGCGAATATCGTCGCGAACGTCCGCAAGTGGGGTCGTTTCGCTGGAAGTAATCTCCGTAACGCGCATGAGCGTTGGGCCGAAAGGTCCGTCCACAACCGTGCTTGGTGTATTCAATTCCAAAGCGAATGCCGCTTCACCGAGAGCGTTCGGCAATTCACTTTGTGCAATGAGGCCGAGATCGGCAGGCGTGATGCCCGCATCGCTCATCACCGTTTCAAACAGCGCGCCACCGGCCAATTTCGTTTCCGCTTCGTAGGCAACGGCCCGATCGGGGAAAACCGCCTGCTGAACGCGCCGTTTTTCCGGCGTCACATAAGACGCCAAGCGCTGCTCGTAATCCGCCGAGACATCCTCGTCGGAGATCACCGACTCATCGGCCACGATTTCCGGGTTGATGTGCAGCACCGTCAGCTTGCGATATTCCGAGGCGGCGTAATCGGCCCTGTTGGCCTCGAACCATGCGGAGAGGTCGGTTTCGGAAGGCTCCGGCACGATGCCTGCAACCTCCGGCGAAATGGTGATATATTCAAAGCTGCGCTGCTCGGCGGAATGGGTGTTGAGCGCGTTCGTATAGGTGGCTGGCAGGATGTTGCCGGTAGCAAATCCCTGCGTCAGCTGGCTGCGGATGGCGGTGCGGTTTTGCAGATTGATGAAATCGCTCTCGCTCATCTGCGCCTCGAACACCGCCCTGCGGAAGGCATCGCGGTTGAAGCGACCGGACGAGTCCTGAAAGGTCGGGTTGTCACCGATCATTTTCGCCAGCGCCTCATCGGAGAGCGCCAGACCCGACCGGCGGGCATATTCGTCCAGCGTGCCGAAAGCGATGACGTCCGACAGGCTGCGCAATTCCACGCCGAACATCTGCGCCTGTTCGCGGGTCAGCCGTTGCCGGGTCGTCTGCTGTATCTGGTTGATATTGCGCTGATAGGCGGACAAAAACTCGCGGGTCGGCACCTTGGTTTCGCCGATGGTCGCCACCGTGTTCAGGTCGCCCTGGCTTAAGAGGCTGCCGGAGATTCCCCACAGGGCGAATGAGCCCACTAGAAGAACGAGTAGGATCTTGGCGGCCCAGGAGCCGACGAAGGTGCGCAGGGAACTCAGCAAAATAGAATCCGGGTTGGTTCGGGCGGTATGCAGGGCGCAACATATGGGCCGTGGCGGACAATGTCACCCGTTTCTCCGCGTGACTTGCCCCCACGCCGGTGTCGCCGCATAGATGGATGGGAAATCCCTCGATCCCACGCGCACTATGACCCCAGACATCAAACCCGTCGTTGCCGGTAACTGGAAAATGAACGGCGCGCGCGATAGCCTCGACCAACTCGCTCTGATGGCGCGCGGCGCTGACGCGGAATTGGCAGCCAAGGTCGATTTGGTCATTTGTCCTCCCGCAACACTGCTGTACGTGGCGACGACCCTTTCGGAAGAAACGCCGCTGGAAGTGGGCGCGCAGGATTGTCACGGCGAGGCGTCCGGTGCCCACACTGGCGACCTTGCAGCAGAAATGATCGCGGATTGCTTCGCTACCTACTGTATTGTCGGGCACAGCGAGCGGCGGGCCGATCACCGCGAAAGCGATGCGGACGTGCGGACCAAGGTCGTTGCCTGCCACCGTGCCGGGCTGACCGCCATCGTATGCATTGGCGAAACGGAGAAAGAATATGACTCAGGGCAAGCCGAAGCGGTTTTGTCCCGCCAGCTTGCCCAATCCCTGCCGGACGGTATCCGCGAAACGAACACGATCATCGCCTACGAACCGGTATGGGCCATTGGCACCGGCAAGACACCGTCGCCGGATGACATTGCCGCAATCCATGCCCTTATCCGACTCAAACTGACCGACCGTTTCGGCGGCCCCGGCGAGCGGATGCGGATATTGTATGGCGGCTCGGTCAAACCATCCAACGCCGCCGAATTGCTGTCGGTATTGAACGTCGACGGTGCGCTTGTGGGCGGTGCGTCCTTGAAAGCCGAAGACTTTCTTGCCATCTGCGAGACTTACAGGGACGTTTGATCTCTTGAAGGCATACAGCGTCTTCGATAGGACCACGCCAAACGGTGGCCGGAACGGCTGCGCGAAATTATCCGAAAGTTCTGCACCATGACGACCGTCATCATCACCATTCATATCATGCTCGTGCTGGCGCTGATCGTGCTGGTCCTGCTTCAGCGGTCCGAAGGCGGTGCGCTGGGCATGGGTGGCGGCGGTGGTGGCGGGGGCGGTGGCTTCATGTCCGCGCGCGGTGCGGCCAACGCGCTGACCAAGTCCACCACGATCATCGCCGCTGGGTTCTTTATGACATCCATCGCGCTGGGCGTGATCGCCAAGAATGACAACCGCGTCGATGGCGTGTTGCAACAAATCGAGGGCGCACGGGAGACCGGTGTGCCGATTACGCCGGAAGATGGCGCCGGCTCGTCCGCCGACAGCCTGCTCGACGACCTGATGGCCGACCCGGGCGTTCCCGGCACGGACACTCAGCCTGCCGCTCCGGCAACGGGCGTTCCTGCGGGCAATTAAGAATATCGCGTGAAAAGATGTGCGCGGCACCGAATGGTGCCCCGTTTGGGGTTGGCGTGAATCGATTGCGTCCCTAAGGCTTTAATCCCATGGCGCGATACGTATTCATCACCGGCGGCGTGGTTTCTTCCTTGGGGAAGGGGCTGGCATCAGCCGCACTTGGGGCATTGTTGCAGGCGCGGGGCTACAAGGTCCGCCTGCGGAAGCTCGACCCTTATCTCAATGTCGACCCCGGCACGATGTCGCCCTATCAACACGGCGAATGTTTCGTCACTGACGACGGCGCGGAAACCGACCTCGACTTGGGGCATTACGAGCGGTTCACGGGCCGTCCGGCCAACCAGTCGGACAACATCACCACCGGTCGTATCTATCAGGACATTATCGCCAAGGAACGGCGCGGCGATTATCTCGGCGCGACCGTGCAGGTCATTCCCCACGTTACCAACGCGATCAAGGAATTCGTGCTGGACGGAAACGAGGACTACGATTTCGTGTTGGTCGAAATCGGCGGCACCGTGGGCGACATCGAAGGCCTGCCATTCTTTGAAAGCATACGCCAACTTGGCAACGACCTGCCGCGCGGGGGCTGTATTTATGTTCACCTGTCCTATCTGCCTTACATTGCGGCAGCAGGCGAACTGAAGACCAAACCGACGCAGCATTCCGTGAAAGAGCTTCGTTCCATTGGTATCCAGCCGGATATTCTTCTGGTGCGTGCCGATCGCGAAATACCGATCGACGAAAGGCGCAAGCTGGCGCTGTTTTGCAACGTACGCCCCGAAGCCGTGGTGCAGGCGCTGGATGCCACCAGCATTTACGATGTGCCGATGGCCTACCATCGTGAGGGGCTGGACCAGCAGGTGCTGGACGCGTTCGGCATCGACCCGGCACCCAAGCCGAAGATGGCGGTTTGGGAGCAAATCAGCCACGCCATTCATAACCCTGAAGGGGAGGTGACGGTCGCCATCGTCGGCAAATACACCGTGCTGAAGGACGCCTACAAAAGCCTGATGGAAGCCCTTGTACACGGCGGTATCGCCAACGGGGTTAAGGTCAACCTCAAATGGGTCGAGAGTGACATTTTCAAGAGTGGCGACCCCGCCGAACACCTAAGTGACGTCGACGCCATTCTCGTTCCCGGCGGGTTCGGCACCCGTGGCAGCCAAGGCAAAATTCGCGCTGCAACCTTCGCGCGGGAACAGAAAATTCCTTATCTGGGTATCTGCTTCGGCATGCAGATGGCCGTAATCGACGCGGCCCGCAATCTGGCCGGTATCGAGAACGCATCCTCCACCGAGTTCGGCCCGACAGATGAGCCTGTGGTTGGCCTGATGACCGAGTGGATGAAGGGCGGCCAACTGGAAAAGCGCGAGGAAGCGGGAGATCTCGGGGGCACAATGCGCCTGGGCGCTTACCCGCACCCGCTGGAACCGGGCACGTTGATTGCCGAAATCTACGGCAAGACCGAAGTGTCCGAACGCCACCGCCACCGCTACGAGGTGAACGTGGACTACAAGGAGCGGTTGGAGGCGGCGGGCCTCGTCTTTTCCGGCATGAGCCCGGACGGTTTGTTGCCGGAAACCATCGAATATCCGCGTGATGTCCACCCGTGGTTCATCGGCGTGCAATATCACCCGGAACTGAAAAGCCGCCCCTTCGCGCCCCATCCGCTCTTCGCCGGTTTCGTGGCGGCTGCGAAGCAATACGGGCGGCTGGTCTAAAGCTTGATCGAGCCGCTAGGCAGCGCACCGTTCAGCAGGTAGTCACCCATCAACGGCCAATGCGTGTCGCGATGCGCTTCGCGGAAAATGCCCAGATGCCCGACCGGGCCGCTGTTGCCCGGTTCGAGCCAAACCTGATACAGGTCGGCGTTTTCATAGTGGCGCATGAAACCTTCTACAGCCCGCACAGTGCCCCAATCATCGTCGGTCATCCCGATACTGAGCATCGGGATGCGAACGTCTTTGAAGCCAACGGTTTCAGGCAGGTCGGGGTCGGAGAAGAAATAGTCCGGCATGCGCATCCAGCGGGCCCAGTCCAGCGCCACGCCTTTTGGTAGCGGTTCGCCAGGGGACAGGCTTTTCGGTATGCCTCCGAACAGATGAGCAATGACTGGCAAGGCTATCTGCGCTTGCAGCCAGACCGAGATCGGCGTCCCCACATGCCGCCAGTAGCCGGACAGGGTGCCCATCGTGCAGTAGCGGGCGAAGCGGTGCGCCGTGCCGTTCAGCCCCAGCGTATGCCCGCCGAAGGAATGGCCGAGACCGACGACGGGCCTGCCATTGGCGATCTTTTCGATTTCATCCAAGGCGGCGGGAAAGTCTTCAAACATCCAGTTCCGATAGGCGACGGTCTTCATCGTATCGGCACCCTTCGAGGCACCGATTCCGCTGTAATCATACGTTAAAACCGCACCCGCGCCCTGCTCGACAAGCCAGCGGGCGAAGTTGGCATAGTAACGGTGCGGCACGGCCGTTGCGCCAGAGATGAGGATGCACGGTCCATCGCCATTACCTTGGAAGACAGTGCCACCGAGGATTCGCCCGCTTTTGGAGTCGAACGAAACGGCGGTTTCGCTTACGGCAAGGTCACCCATTCCATGTTGCTCCAACTGAATGAACAATAAGCGTCACTTACGTTTACGTTCACGTCAACCCATGCACATTCGCGCGAGCTCTGTTTCGCGCAGCAGTCCCTCACGCTAAAGTGCGCTCTTTGCCGGACCGCCCCCATGCTCAAACTCGTCGCCGCAAGTCTGTTTCTGTGCGCCGCAACCGTGCCGTCTCACGCGTGCGGTGTGTCAAGCGATTGCAAACTGTCTCTACCGGATGGCGAGCGGACCTATCGCATCGCCATGCCTGATGCGGCAGACGGCAAGCCTAGCGCGGTCATCTTCGCCCACGGTTATCGCGGAACGGCGGCGGGCAGCATGCGGAATAAGGGTGTCATAAACGCGCTCAATGAACGCGGTGTGGCTTATGTGGCGGCGCAAGCGGGTGATCAGGACTGGCAACTCCACAATCGCCCCCGCCGGGGGCCGAACGTGGAAGGCCAGAAGCGCGAGATGGCTTATTTCGAGGCGATCAAGACTGATTTGGTCGCAAACCATGGCATCGACGGGGACAACATCATGGTGTCGGGCTTCTCCGCCGGTGGCATGGTGGCGTGGACCATCGCTTGCGAACTGGGCGACACGTTTGCCGCCTATGCCCCAATCGCGGGCACGTTCTGGAAGCCCGTTCCGCAAAGCTGTGCCGCACTGCCGGTGCCGATGATCCACATCCACGGCACGGCGGATCGCACTGTGCCTCTGAAGGGCCGTGCCATCGCCGATAGCGCGCAGGGCAATGTGTATAACGCTTTGGAACTGATGAGCGACGCAGGTGGCTACGGAAAATGGGCGTCCATCGGCGAAAGGGCAGGATTGACGTGTCAGGAGAAGGCGGGTTCCGGTGCCGCTTTCCTGCAATTCTGCCTCCACGATGGCGGCCATTCGTTCCGCAGCGAATGGATGGGCGAAACGTGGGACGCTTTCGTGGAGAAGGGCGTTCTGCGCTCTACCAAGCCCGGCAAAGGTTAAGCCCTTGCCTGCGCGCCCCATGTCACCTTAAAACGCCCGCAAACGCGCGGACGATAATCCCGCGCATATTTTGCGATGAGTGAGTGATATGGCCGCAAACTGGACCCCGAGCAGCTGGCGCGACAAGCCTGGCCTGCAAATGCCGAATTTCCCGGATGCCGCCGAATTGGCGCGCACCGAGGAGCGCCTCGCTTCCTTCCCGCCGCTCGTCTTCGCCGGTGAAGCCCGCGCGCTGAAGCAGGATCTCGCCCGCGTGTCGCGTGGTGAGGCATTCCTCATGCAGGGCGGTGATTGCGCGGAAAGTTTCGCCGAGCACGGTGCCGACAACATCCGCGATTTTTTTCGCGCCTTTCTGCAAATGGCCGTGGTGCTGACATTCGGTGCCGCCAAGCCGGTGGTGAAAGTAGGCCGTGTGGCAGGCCAGTTTGCCAAGCCGCGTTCCTCCGACACCGAAACGCAAGGCGACCTGACGTTGCCATCCTACCGCGGTGATGTGGTCAACGGCATTGAGTTCACCGAGGAAGCGCGCATTCCTGACCCCGAACGGCAGATCATGGCCTACCGTCAGTCCGCCGCCACGCTGAACCTTATCCGCGCCTTCGCATCCGGTGGCTACGCCAATCTGAACCACGTCCACGAGTGGACGCTGGATTTTGTAAAGAACTCGCCTCAAACGGAAAAGTACGAGGAACTGGCCAGTCGCATTACCGAAACGCTCGACTTCATGCGCGCGGTGGGAATGGACCCGGAGCAGAACCCGAAGCTGAAAGAGACGGATTTCTACACCAGCCACGAGGCGCTTCTGCTCGGCTATGAGCAGGCGTTGACGCGCAACGATTCGATCACAGGCGAACCATACGCCTGTTCCGGCCACATGATCTGGATCGGCGACCGCACCCGCCAGCCGGACCACGCCCACGTCGAATATTGCCGCGGCGTGAAGAATCCGATCGGTCTGAAATGCGGTCCGTCCACCACGGCAGACGGTTTGCTGGAACTGATCGACATTTTGTCGCCCGACAACGAGGCCGGTCGCCTGACGCTGATCGCCCGTTTCGGCCACGACAAGGTGGCCGAGCATCTGCCGGACCTCGTTCGCGCCGTCGAGCGTGAGGGCAAGAAGGTCGTGTGGTCGTGCGATCCGATGCACGGAAACACGGTTTCCGCCGGTGGTTACAAGACCCGACCCTTCGACCGTGTGATGGGTGAGGTGAACGGCTTTTTCGATGTGCATGAGGCCGAGGGCACGATTGCCGGTGGCGTCCATATCGAGATGACGGGACAGAACGTGACCGAATGCACGGGCGGCGCTCGCGCCATTTCCGACGATGATCTGGGTAGCCGCTATCACACCCATTGTGACCCGCGTTTGAACGCCGATCAGTCCATAGAACTGGCGTTTCTTGTGGCCGACCGTTTGAAGCGCGGCAAGCAGACAGCGCAATCCGCCAAGGTGGCAGCGTGACCCGCACCGGCTCGTGCCTCTGCGGGTCGATCAGCTACGAAGCGACCGGCCTTCTGCGCGATCTGGCTGCCTGCCATTGCAGCCAGTGCCGCAAGCAGTCCGGCCACTTTTATGTGGCGACGGACAGTGCCGACGACGATCTGCGCATTGCAGATGGCGGCACGCTGACATGGTATGCCGCTTCGGACGATGCCAAGCGCGGGTTTTGCACCACATGCGGCTCGGCGTTGTTCTGGAAGGCGAACGGTTCCGACACCACGTCAATCCTGCTCGGTTCGATGGACACGCCCACGGGTCTCATGCTCGGCCGGCACATCTTCGTGACCGACAAGGGTGACTATTACGCCATTCCCGATGGCGATAAGCAGTTCAATGGCGACGATCAGCATGACCCGCGCCCGGCGCGCGCTTAAGCACATGGACGGCAGCCATTCCCCTCGTTAGAGCGGACATATGACACAGATCGACGACACGCTCCGTATCGCGCTGGCACAGGTAAATCCGACCGTTGGTGACGTCACGGGCAATCTGGCGCTGGCCCGTACTGTCCGCGCCGATGCCGCCCGGCAGGGTGCCGATCTCGTCGTCTTTCCCGAACTGTTCCTATGCGGCTATCCGCCGGAAGACCTCGTGCTCAAGCCCGCCTTCGTCGCGGCCTGCGCCGAGGCGCTCGAAGCTCTCGCCCCCGAAACCGCCGACGGCGGCCCCGGCGTTCTTATCGGCCTTCCGTGGCGTGAGCGCGACTTGCTGCATAATACCGTCGCGTTGCTCGACGGCGGTAAGGTCGTGACCCTGCGCCACAAGGTCGATCTGCCGAATTACGGGGTGTTTGACGAAAAGCGCGTGTTCCAGCCCGGCCCGATGCCCGGACCGATCAATTTTCGTGGCGTCCGTCTTGGCGTGCCAGTCTGCGAGGACATTTGGGGGACGATGGACGTGGTCGACACGCTGGCGGAGACCGGTGCGGAAATTCTCATAGTGCCGAACGGGTCGCCTTACTACCGCAACAAGATCGACGTGCGCCATCAGGTCGCCATTATGGCCGTGGTCGAGACCGGCCTGCCGATTGCCTATCTCAACCAGCTTGGGCGGGCAGGACGAACTGGTGTTCGATGGCGGGTCTTTCGTGGTGAATGCCGACCGCACAATCCCCGTTCAGATCGATCAGTTCGAGGATGCCGTTGCGCTCACCACATGGAGGCGCAAGGCGGATGGCTGGGCCTGTGACACCGGCGTGCGCGCCAACCTGCCGGACACGCAGGAGGCGGACTATCGCGCCTGCGTTCTGGGTTTGCGCGATTATGTGAACAAAAACGGCTTCTCCAACGTCGTGCTTGGCCTGTCCGGCGGCATCGACAGCGCCATCGTGGCGGCGATGAGCGTCGATGCATTAGGTGAGGACCGCGTACGCTGCGTCATGCTGCCCTACCGCTACACGTCCGATGAATCGCTGGAGGACGCCGAAGCCTGCGCGCGCGCGCTGGGTGTGCGATACGAAATCGTGCCCATCGAACCGCCGGTTGCTGGCTTCCTCAACACGCTGGAACCGCTTTTCGACGACACGAAAGTGGGCGTCACCGAGGAGAACCTGCAAAGCCGCACCCGCGGCACGATCCTGATGGCGATCTCCAACAAGTTCGGCTCGATGGTTGTCACCACCGGCAACAAGTCGGAAATGAGCGTCGGTTACGCGACGCTTTACGGGGACATGAACGGCGGATTCAACCCGATCAAGGATCTCTACAAAATGCAGGTCTATGCTCTGTGCCGCATGGCGCAACACCCGCGTGCCGCCGGACTGTATGGGACCCGGCGGTGAGGTCATTCCGCAAAATATTATCGACAAGGCGCCGACCGCCGAATTGCGTGAAAACCAGAAGGATCAGGATTCACTGCCGGAATATCCGGTATTGGACGCTATCCTCGAAGGGCTGGTCGAGGACGAACTGTCGGTCGATGATATCGTGGCAAAGCACGGCTTCGAGCGCGCTACGATCGAGCGCATGGAGCATCTGCTCTATATTGCCGAATACAAGCGGCGGCAGGCGGCACCGGGCGTGAAGATCACCCGCCGTTCTTTTGGCCGTGAGCGCCGTTACCCAATTACAAACCGCTTCCGCGACCGCTAAATGGACCCCTTCGCCCTTCGCGAATGGCCGCTTGCCCGGGGGCGAAGCCTGACACTTGGACCGCGCGGTCTGCTGATGGGAATTGTGAACGTCACACCGGATTCCTTCTCGGACGGCGGATTGTTTGAAAAGTTTGAGGAAGCCGTGAAGCGCGGGCTGGCGCTGGCGCGGGAAGGGGCAGCAATCATTGATGTCGGCGGGGAATCGACACGCCCTGGCGCGGAAGAAATCGACGGTAAAAGCGAGCGCGGCCGCATCCTGCCGGTCATCCGCGCTTTGGCCGAAGCCGGTGTGCTTGTTTCGGTGGACACGTATCGTGCGGAGACAGCAGAAGCTGCGCTCGAAGCGGGGGCTCATATCGTCAACGATGTATGGGGGTGCCAGCGCGAGCCGGACATTGCTGAAGTCGCAGCGCGGAATGGGGCAGGGCTTGTCATAATGCATACCGGCAGGAACCGGCAGGTAGAGCGTGACACTCTGGACGATCAGATCGCCTTCTTCAAAAAATCCCTCGAAATCGCTGATCAAGCCGGGGTATCGCGCAAAAGTGTGGTGATCGACCCCGGAATCGGTTTCGCAAAAGATGCGGCGATGAATCTGACATTGCTGAAAGATCTCGACCGGCTTCACGTCCTAAATCAACCGCTGATGCTCGGCACGTCCCGTAAGCGGTTCCTAGGCACAATTACCGGTCGCGATGCGGCGGATCGTGACAATGCGACCGCAGCAACCACCGCTCTGGCCCGCGCCGCAGGTGTTGCACTGTTCCGCGTCCATTCCATCCCGCAAAACCGCGATGCCGTGCGGGTCGCCGACGCCATCCGCACCGGAGAGGCCGCATGACCTACACAATCCGCCTTCAGAACTGCGCCTTCTTCGCCCGTCATGGGGCGTTGCCTGAGGAGACGACCCTCGGCCAGCGCTTCTATGTCGATGCCGAGTTGACGGTGAAGGACAGGGGCGCGGTCGCGGCGGATACCATTGAGGGCACGGTGCACTATGGTGAGGTCTTCGGCTGCATCGAGCGTATCGTTACCGGAGCACCAGTGAAGTTGATCGAGCATCTCGCGTTGTCAATCGGCACGGCGATCTGTCGGGATTTTCCACTGGTCGAGAAGGCGGCGATCACCGTTCGAAAGCCGTCCGCACCCATTGAGGGTCTGCTGGACCATGTGGAAGTGACGGTGACGAGTGTGCGTGACGCATGAGGAAAGCCTGGCTTGGTCTTGGCGGTAATGTCGGGGATGTGAAAGCAGCTCTATGCGCTGCCCTGCAGGGGCTCGACGCTCAAGACGCGGTCACGGTAACAGCCGTTTCGCCCCTTTACCGCACACCGCCGTGGGGGCCGGTGGCGCAGGACTGGTTTCATAATTGCTGCGCCGAAATCGAGACAGAGCTTGTGCCCCGCGATCTGCTTGCGGCGTGTCAGTTGACTGAGCGGCAGGGCAAGCGGGTGCGGGATATCCGTTGGGGGCCGCGCACTATCGATGTGGACATCATTGCGGTGGAAGGCGTCGACATGAACGAGGACGGCCTGACCATTCCCCACCCGCGCGCGTGCGAGCGGGCTTTCGTGATGGTGCCGCTTGCTGACATTGCGCCGAATACGGAAATCGCGGGCCAGACAGCTGCACAATGGGCGGCAGCGTTGGCCGACTCGGACGTGGAAAGACTGGATCTCCCCGCCGATTGGTGGCGAGCCGAAGCGGGCTAGTCGGACAACATGGTCGTCTTGCGCGCGCCATCTCGGTTCAGCGTGAGCCCGATCACAGGCACCAGAGCGCTGCCTGCGTGAACGGAAATTGTCAGGTGAAGCTGGTTTTCATTCTTCAGGTTGGCCACCATCTGACCGTTGAGCTGCTTTCGGTTGATGTCCAACACCAGCTTGTCGCCGCGCAGTTTGCCAGCCTTCAGGTCAAGACCCTGACCCTTTGCACCGTCAAGAAACTCGCCGCGAAACGCACCGCCCTTTTTAGAAATACGCGCAGACATCGGCTGTGAAAACAGCCCCACGCGGCACGTGCCTGAAATGTCCATCGCCGCCCCGCGCGGTGCGGTGCCGTCGAATTTGCAGGTGAAGCGCGTGTTCTTGTATTTGCCCGCGACGATTTCGCCGGCGCCGGACCATTTACCCTGAACGGTGCGGAAATAGTCTGCTTCTCCGGCAAACGCAGGCGCAGCCAACGTGGTAACGGCGAAAAAGGCGGCGGAGGCGAGGCTGAAAGCACGATAACGCATGACAAAAATCCGTGGCTGGCGTGAATCGACTATTACCCAGAGTGGTTAATGCAGTGCTTACGATTTGGCACGGACTGGTTTTTTCGCAGCCTCATTCGCTTGCTCGGCGTTGCCGGAAAGCGACACGAGTTCGCCCATGAAATCGCCGACCTTTGGTCTGTGTTGGTCGGAGAAGGCGAGGGGGCGGCACACGTCGATGGCCGCAATGCCCATCCGCGCCGTTAGCAGGCCATTTACGACGCCTTCGCCAAGACGGGTGGAAATCTTGGCCGCGACGCCGTGCCCCACCAGTTGTTGAACCAACCCGTCGCCAACGGCGATAGACCCGGTGACGGCGAGATGGCCCACCACATTGCGCGCGAGCCGCCAGAAACCCAGTGTCCCGGGGCGACCTCCATATAGGTCGGCGATCTGCCGGATGAGACGCATGTTCTCTATCAACACATAGGACACATCCACCAGCGCGCGGGGGCTCACGGCGGTCACCACCGACACACGCTTGGCGGAGCCCATCACCAATGCGCGTGCCCGCCTGTCGAGCGGGCGGAGCAGGTCGCGCTCTGCCAGATGCAGGCGGTCTTCCGCGTCGATGATTTCGCTGGAGTGTGCGGTGAGATCGGTCCTGGCCTTGGCCAAATCAGGACGATCCTCGTAAAACGCCACCAGTTCATCGACCACGGCACGCGCTTTCTTCTGCTCGTTGGACACGAGAGCCTCGACGCCGCGTTGTCGCAGGTCGTCAATTTTGGAGAGACGACGCAACGCCAGCCATTCGCGGATGGCGATGGCCAATGCCGCAACGACGATCAGCGCCACCAGCCCGATGGCGACCCAGCCGAGCCACGTCTCCCGTACCAACAGATCGCGAACCAGCCCATCGATCCACAATCCGACCGCCAGCGAAAGCAGCGCGCCCAATGCGCCGAAGAGAATGCGCGACCAACGGATGCCCGGTTTCGTTTTTGGCGGCGGCGGTGGCGGTGTAAGATCGTCAGCACCAAGAACGATTGGCGCACGCTGCGCCGCATCATCCGATGCGAAGACCAGCGCCGTATCGGCAGCCACTGCTTTCGGCGGGCGTGGCTTCGATGGTTTGGATGCAGTTGTGACAGGCTGAGGTTCCCCAGGCACGTCGAAACGGCGGGGCTTGCGGGGTGTGTCGCTCATTTGAGTTTATCCCCCAACAGGAACTCCAACGCACGGTCGAGCCGGATGTGGGGCAGGGAAAGCGTCACGCCGGCATCCGTCATTTCCAAACCGGGTGGGCGGAAGCGGACGAAATTGAGGTCGTCTCCCGGCTTGTCGGCCTTCACTGCCTGCGCGGGGTCGGCAGGAAGGTCGCCGGGGAAAATGGCGGTGCGCTTTTCGCCGTCGAATGTCTCACCGTCGATTGTTTCCCCCTTCATCGGCGTACCGACGATCACCGGTAGCTTATCGCCGTCCTCGTCCACGGTCGCCTCCTTGGTTGCCCGCACGGCGGCCATGGCAATGACCTTCGTTTCAGCCCCCGAGTAAGCGGCGCGGTCTGAGGCCCGTTTGACAAAGCGGGTGAGAATCGCCTCCAGCCGGTCATGGTTTTCGTGGTGCAAGTGGTCCGCCTTCGTGGCTGCGAACAGGATACGGTCGGTGCGCGTCGTGAACAGGGACGTGAACCAGTTGCGCTTGCCGTGGTTGAAACAGGCTAAAATGTCCGAAAGCGCGGTTTCGAGGTCCGCCACAGCCGCGCCGCCTGCGTTCAGGGCCTGCAGCGCGTCCACCAGCACGATCTGCCGGTCGATGCGGGCGAAATGTTCGCGAAAGAACGGCCGCACCACCAGCGTCTTATAGGCCTCGTAACGACGTTCCATCAGCGCGTGCAGCGGACCGTCCATTCGCCCGGCGTCCAGCGGCGCGAATGTGAGCGCAGGCGAACCTTCCATGTCCCCCGGCATCAGGAAGCGCCCGGGGGGCAGGGTGGAGAGCGCCGTACCGTCCGCACGGCATGCGCGCAGATAGGCGGTAAAGTGCTTGGCCAAATCACGTGCGACCATTTCGTCGACCGGCGTATCGGCGGACAGTTTGTCCAGCGCATCATGCCAGTCTTGCGCCAACGGCTTACGGCTCGGCAGCTGCGAAAGCGCCATCGCCTCGGCGGACCATTCGCGGTAATCCTTCGCCAGCAACGGCAGGTCGAGCAGCCACTCGCCTGGGTAATCAACGATATCCAGCGTCAATTCCCCCGCGCCGAAGGTCCGGCTCCAGCCGCTTGCGGATTCGTAGGCGATTTTGACGCGGATTTGCGAAATGGAAGAGGTCGATTTCGGCCAGATGTGCTGCTCCACGATGGCCTGCAGATGATCCTCATAGGCAAAGCGCGGCACATCATCGTCCGGCTGGTGCGCGAGATACGCGCCGGTCAGGCGGTCGTCGGCATGGGCAGAAAAAAGCGGCAGGCGCCCGCCGTGCAGCAGGTTGTGGACAAGTGCGGTGATGAACACCGTTTTTCCCGCCCGCGAAAGGCCGGTGACACCGAAGCGCAGCGTCGGTTCGAACAGGCCGGAGGCTGCATCCGCCAGATTGTCGAACGCGATGCCCGCATCGTCGCCCAGTGTGGTCATCTTCGCCATATTAACCAGCCGCTGTGTTCGACCGCCCTAAACGCTCAGGTCTTTGGGCCGCACATAGTGCTCCAAAACGCCGCGCGCGAGGGTGACTGCCCGCATATCATCGCCATCGAAGCGCAGTGTCGCCCAGTTGGCGGTGCCGAAATGGTTCGCGGCCAAACGCTCAAAAGGCTCCCCGCCGGGACGGGCGAGGGAGCGGACAAGGTCATCGCAGGTCGGGTTGTGACCGATGAGCAGGAGATGGCGGGCGTCGCTAGCCCATATTTCCTCCAGATAGGTGTCAGGTCCGCCGGAATACAGCCGCTTGCAGATATCCGGCACGACGGTTTCGAGCGCTTTTTCGATGCCGTCCCACGTCTGGCGAGTCCGACGGGCTGGCGAACAGATACACGCATCCGGTTTGTCGTCGTGTTCAACAAGCCATTGCGACAGACGGCTGGCTTGCTCCCGGCCCCTGTCGTTCAACTCCCTGTCGATGTCCGCGCCACCGGGAATGGCCCATGATGACTTGGCGTGACGGAGGATTGTGAGACGAACCATCGCACACTTCTAGTGGGCGACCCCGCCAATTCCAAGCATCCATTTCAAACGGTTTGGCAGCGGTTGGCACTGGATGCTTGAAGCGCATGGGGCCGCGCGATATAGGCCGCACTAGATCGAGACCGGGGCAATGCTGCGTGGTCCGGTGAAAGCGGAGTTCAACGCCGAATGTCGATAAAAGTTGAGGACTACAGGCCCAGCGATACTGAAGAGTTCATGAATGAGCGTCAGCGGGCCTACTTTCGGGACAAGTTGAAGGCGTGGAAAGCGGATATCCAGCGCGAATCGGCTGGAACACTGGAAACGATGCAGAGCCAAAATCTCAATGCGCCGGATATAACCGACCGCGCATCGTCTGAATCCGACCGTTCCATTGAATTGCGGGCGCGGGACCGTCAGCGCAAGCTGGTGTCCAAGATAGATCAGGCTCTCAAGCGCATCGACCAGAAAACCTACGGCTATTGCGAGGATACGGGCGAACCGATCAGCCTGCAAAGGCTTGATGCCCGTCCCATCGCCACCCTGTCACTGGAAGCGCAGGAACGCCACGAGCGCCGCGAGAAGATTTACCGCGACGACTGATAGGGAGGTTGGACAGGGCTTCCTGCTCCGAAAAGGTCAGCGCGTCGGCTTGAGCCCGCTCAATAACGCCTCCATCTCCTCGCTCGCGTTGCGTTTCGCAGGCTCGTTCGCAGGCGTCGCTTCCAGAGACGGTGAAGGTCGTTCAGCGGTTGGAGGGTTCATTGCCGTCGCCTTTGCAGGCGCGGCAGCAGGATCGGTCAAATCCCTGTGCTGCGCCGGCTGCTCGGCCGGTTTCGACATGGGGATGGGCGGCGCAGCGACCGGTTGCGGCGTGAGGGCGGCAGGCGCGGGATTTGGAGACGCTGTAGAAGCTGTTGCGACCGGCCGCGAAACGGGTGGCACGGCGGGCCATTCTGCGGGTTTGACGGCAGGTTTGGCTTCAATTTCCGGCTCGACCGGAGCAGGCTTTTCTTCCTCTCGCGAAACGCGCGGCGGCAAGGGAGCCGCTTCAACGACCTTCTGCGGCTCATCTTCCGGCTGCGACAACGCCCGTGCAGGTGCTGTCCTGCGAATATCCGTTTCGATCAGAAGGTCCGTCACCCCACCGATCATGATGAGATGTTCCACATCATCCCGCCGCACCAGCACGAGGCGGCGGCGGTCGTCGATACGGGCCGCGTCGGTAATGGCCAACCGCGCCTGCTTTCCCCGTTTACCGGCAAACCGGGGTTGCCGGAAAAACCGCACGAGCAACCATACGATCGCAAGCACCACGAGCAGCGCAACCACAGTAAAAGCGAGCGCGGCAGTGTCCGACACCGCCATGCCGAGCATGTTTTCAAGGAAGGCTGCCATAGTTTGCTCCATAAAAGTGCGCGCGTCCGCGCGTATTTCCGCTGCTTTGCTACCTTAAAGCCACGCAGTTGCAATATCAGCCACGCCATATTCCCCGCCTACACCGGCATGCGCGACCTTTTCCCTGTGCGTGAAACGTGATTCAAGAAGGCTCATGCAAGAGAGCGACCGATTCATTCGATGAAGGCACGTGACGGTCGCAAGCCGGACAAATCTCCCGCGCTCCTGAAGCCGTCGGCTCCGAGCACCGCACCCTTGTTGGACCGCACTGACAGAGGTGGCAATATTGGTCGCCTTCTGATGGTCGGTCTCGTGTTGCTGGGCATCGTCGGTGCGTTTCTCGTCGTGCCGGAACGTTATGCAGAAGCCATGACGCTGGCATTGCTGGCCGTCCTGTCCATGTTGGGCGTCTTCTTCGTGTTCGCCCTGTCAATCGGCTTCATCCGTTTAACGGCCCGTGAGAATGGCGAAGTCTTCTCCCGCGCCTTTGTGGAAGGTCTGGAACAGGGCGCGATCGTGACCGACTGGGACGGGCGGGTCGTCTATGCGAACAAGGCGTATGGGCGGCTGACGGGTGCTGGCGGCGAAGACAATGTTGAAACCGTCGAACGGGTATTCTCACGCTCCGATGAAGCCGCCGAAATCGTCTATCGCATGAACCAGACCGTACGGTCCGGCAAGGCGATCACCGAAGAGTTCCGCATGGTCCGCGATGTGCGCGACCTGCATAATGAGGGTCAATCATACTCGCCCCACTGGTATCGGGCGACGGTGCGGCCCCTCGCGCACCCGCAATATTCCAAGCCGCTGATCGTATGGGAAGTGGCGGATGTGACGCAGGACCGGCAGCGGCAGGAAAGCGTTTTCGTCGAATTGCAGCACGCTATCGATTATCTCGACCATGCGCCTGCCGGTTTCTTCTCCGCCGACCCTGATGGACACGTCGTCTATCTCAACGCAACTCTGGCGGACTGGATCGGAATAGACCTGACGCAATTCGAGCCCGGTGCCATGCGGGTGGCGGACCTCATTGTCGGCGATGGGGCAGCGCTGCTGGAGCGTGTCGACGTGGAGCCCGGCACATCGAAGACCATCGTCGTGGATCTCGATTTGGCACGGTCCAGCGGTAAGGCGTTTGCAGCGCGGCTTTATCATAAAGTACCGTTCGCGCCCGATGGCGCACCCGGCGCGACACGTACCCTCGTTCTCAGCCGTCAGGCCGGTGCCGCCAGCGATGATGAATTGCGCGCCGCCGAAGTGCGGTTCACGCGGTTCTTTAACAATACGCCCATCGCAATCGCATCCTTCGATGCGGACGGCATGATGATGCAGTCCAACGCCCCTTTCCAACGCCTGTTCGCGCCGGTTATGGCCCATGCCAAGACCAAGGACGGTGTGAATATCGAGCATCTGTGCGCCCGCGACGATGCGCCAGCGATGGCTGCCGCGATGGCGAAGGCCAATGAGGGGCGGGCTGAAATCCCCTATGTGGATTCCATCCTGCCTGGCGTCACCAGCCAGATTGCGGACGAGGATTGCTCGGTGCGTTTTTTCGTGTCCACCGTCAGCGACGGCGCGGAAACAGCGGAAGGCGAGCGACGCGAGCGGGCCATCCTCTACGCCATTGAGATGACCGAGCAGAAGGCGCTGGAACGGCAAATGGCACAGGGCCAGAAGATGCAGGCCATCGGCCAGCTGGCCGGCGGTATCGCGCATGATTTCAACAACGTGCTGACGGCCATTATCGGCTTTTCCGACCTGTTGCTCGCCAACCACCGCCCGTCTGACCCGTCCTTCCAGGACATTATGAACATCAAGCAGAACGCCAACCGCGCCGCCACTTTGGTGCGGCAGCTGCTGGCTTTCTCGCGCAAGCAGACGCTGCGCCCCCAAACTCTGTCTGTGCCGGACGTGCTTTCCGACCTGCGGATGCTGTTGACACGACTTATGGGCGACAAGGTCTCGCTCGATATCAACCACGGTCGCGACCTGTGGCCGGTGCGTGCCGACCTCGGCCAGTTTGAGCAGGTGCTGGTGAACCTATGCGTAAATGCTCGCGATGCCATCAACGATGCAGGCAAGGGCGGCGGTGCCGTTTCGATTACCACGCGCAATCTGGAAGCTGAACAACTCGGGCAATCGTTCCCCCGTAAAGAAGTGCCGGACGCCGATTACGTGGC
This sequence comes from uncultured Alphaproteobacteria bacterium, assembly GCA_963841615.1. Classification (GTDB taxonomy): domain Bacteria; phylum Pseudomonadota; class Alphaproteobacteria; order Rhizobiales; family Rhizobiaceae; genus Pseudahrensia. The sequence continues at coordinate 425,867 of CAWJDI010000006.1, forward strand.
CATCGAAGTGACCGACACCGGCACGGGCATGAGCGCCGAAATCATGGAGAAAATTTTCGACCCGTTTTTTTCCACCAAGGATGTGGGCAAGGGAACGGGCCTCGGGCTGTCCACGGTCTATGGCATCGTGAAACAATCGGGCGGCTTCATCTATCCCGATTCCGAACTCGGCAAGGGCACGACTTTTCGCATCTTGCTGCCACGCCACGAGCCCACGGCAAACGAAGTTGCCGAACAGGCGGCCGAAAGCCAAGAAAAGGTTGAAAAACCGCGCGATCTTGCGGGCAACGCCACTATTCTTTTCGTGGAAGATGAGGACGCAGTGCGCGCCGTTGGTGCCCGCACGCTGGCCAATCGTGGCTACACGGTTCACGAGGCCGAAAACGGTGAAGAGGCGCTGGAACTGTTCGAGGAAATGGGCGAGGCGATCGACCTGATCGTTTCCGATGTCGTGATGCCGGAAATGGATGGTCCGAGCCTGCTCAACGCCGTGCGAAAATCCGGCTCGACGGTGCCGTTCATCTTCGCGTCCGGTTATGCGGAAGATGCATTCGAGAAGAATTTGCCCGCCGCCGAACATGGCAAGTTCGGGTTTTTGCCCAAGCCGTATTCGCTCAAACATCTGGCAACTGCAGTGAAGGAAGCGCTGGAAGACGGCGACCGGTCTTCCTGACACCTCAGCCTCAATCACTTTGACACCGCCCCGCGTCGCCGCGTATCTCCCCATTTCAACTCCCAATTCGACAGGCCGAAAATGCGCGCGGAAATGCAAACCCTTGCCGACGAAATCACCCAGACGATTTCGCTCCTGCGCCGCCATCTCGATTGGGAAAAGTCAAGCGCACGCTTGATCGAACTGAACGACCTGGCAGAAGACCCGGACCTCTGGTCGGACCCCAACAAGGCACAGGCGCTGATGAAGGAGCGCCAGCAGCTCGACAGCGGCATAAGCGCGATCAACGGGCTTGAGGGCGATCTGCGCGACACGGCGGACCTGATCGAACTTGCTGAGATGGAAGAGGACGCCGGTGTTTTGGCGGAGGCCGAACAGGCGTTGCGCGCCCTGCACGGCGAACTGGGCAAGCGTCAAACCGAAACGCTTCTCTCCGGCGAGGCGGACGCCAACGACAGCTATTTCGAGGTGCATTCCGGCGCGGGCGGTACGGAATCGAACGACTGGGCCAACATGCTGCTGCGAATGTATGTGCGCTGGGCGGAAAGCAATGGCTACAAGGTCGAGGTGCAGGCCACCACGGCGGGCGATGAGGCGGGCATCAAATCGGCAACCGTTCTGGTCAAAGGTGCCAACGCATTCGGCTACCTAAAAACGGAATCCGGCGTCCACCGCCTCGTCCGCATCTCGCCATTCGACAGCGCCGCCAAGCGCCACACATCGTTTTCGTCCGTCTGGGTCTATCCGGTCATCGACGACAATATCGAGATCGACATTCCCGACAACGATATCCGCCTCGACACCTTCCGCTCGTCCGGCGCGGGCGGCCAGCACGTCAACACAACCGACTCCGCCGTCCGCATCACTCACCTGCCGACCGGTATCGTCGTTACATCATCGGAAAAATCCCAGCACCAGAACCGTGCCAACGCCATGAAGGCCTTGCGCGCGCGGCTTTACGACCTGGAGTTGAAGAAGCGCGAAGAGGCGACCCAGGCGCTGCATGATTCCAAGACCGATATCGGTTGGGGTCACCAGATCCGGTCCTACGTGCTGCAACCCTACCAACTGGTCAAAGACCTACGCACCGGAGTCGAATCGACCAATCCACAAGCCGTGCTGGACGGCGATTTGAATCAGTTCATGGAAGCAGCGCTCGCGCATCAGGTGAGCGGTGAGGACAAGAAGGTCGAGGATGTCGAGTAGGCTGCCGGTCTATAGATAAGGCCGAAGGCGCTTTTCCAGTTTGACGAAATGCAGCGGGTTCAGCACGCGGCCCTTGCGGCGCACCTCATAGTGCAGGTGCGGGCCGGTGGAGCGGCCCGTGGAGCCGACTTTTCCAATCAATGTGCCCCGGTCGATGCGCTGGCCACGCTGTACCTTGATGCGGGACAGATGTGCGTAACGGGTGGTAATGCCGCCGCCGTGGTCGATTTCAACGAGATTGCCGTAGCCGCCCATGCGTCCGGCTTTTGTGACTTTTCCGCCAGCGGTTGCAACGACTTTCGCACCGCGAGGGGCACGAAAATCCATGCCGCCATGCATGGCGGAGCGTTTGGTAAACGGGTCGCGGCGCGCACCGAATTGCGACGAAATTTCCCGCCCCGGAGCCGGAGAACCATGTGGCACGGCGCGTGCTGCGCGGCGCACCTGGTCGAGCGTTTCCAGCGTCGCGTCCAACTTGGATACGGTGGCCATGAAATCGCCTGCGCCTTTCAGCTCGATCAGAGGACCACCCGTGCCGGTCGAGGCTGGAACGCGCACGCCGCGTTTGGCGAGAATATCGGACAGGTCACGCGCCTTGCGAACGGCTTCGTTGTGAATGGCGGTTACTTCCGCCACCTGCATCCGCTCGGTTTCGGCGAGGGACGTTTCCACCTCGGCAAACACTCTTGGAGCGTCGCCGGAAACGAACGGTGAGGACGTGCCCACAAGGCCGCCGAGGCGCAGACCCGACGGCGCGATATTCCGTTTCGGTCTGACCGCGGGCAGGGTCGTGATGGACGGCAGATCGACGCCGGTCCGCATCGCAGCATCAGTTACGTGTGCCTGACGGGCACCGAGTTCAGCCTGTTTGGCGAGCAACACGCCCATCCGCTGCTCGACCTCACGCTGGTCGACCAACTGGCGGGATGTGACGATATCGACGCGGGTGCGAAGCTCCGCAATACGGTCTTCATAGGCGCGGCGCATGGATGCCTGACGGCTGGCCTGCGCGTCGTAAAAGCTAGCTTGAAGCACATCGTAGGCGGAGTAGCCGGCGAGCCCGATAGCGACGATGGACGACAGTGTAGCGGCTGTAACAAGTGCAGCGGCTGACACAGAAATGGAGCGCTTGCCGTTTCGACCGTGCCAAAAAAGGCCACTTACAGAAGTGTCAGTATGGTCGTGGGATGGATGGGCCTGTCGGCTGTTCCACATGACGTTTTCCGCTGGTTCGTTACGCTATACTCCCGCTGATAATGGATTGTTAGGGTTAACGGAGCGTTGCATAATGGCCTGGACGGCGCGGAATTCAGAGCGAGTGTGCGATTTCCAGCACGGCTTCGACGTGGCCTTTGACACGAACCTTGCGCCATTCATGCCGAACCATACCGGTGGCGTCGATCAGGAACGTGGAGCGTTCGACGCCCATATATGTTTTGCCGTACATGCTCTTTTCCACCCACACGCCATAAGCTGAGCAGGCGACTTGCTCCTCGTCCGCGGCAAGCGTGAGGGTCAAATCATGCTTGGCAATGAACTTGTCATGCTTGGCCGCCTTGTCCGGAGACACGCCGACGATACGATAGCCGAGGGCAGCGAATGCGTTAGCGGCGGCGGAGAACTCCTTAGCCTCGGTGGTGCAACCGGGTGTGTCGTCCTTGGGATAGAAGTACAGAACCGTCGCCTGTTCGTCAGGCACTGAAACTGTGCCCTCGTCATTGGCGGGCAGGGTAAAGGCGGGAGCGGCTTTGCCGGTCAGGTCCATGATCGTGTTTCCTATAGCGGGCGGATGAGAACGTTCTTCTTCTTGCCGAACGACAGTTTGGCCGCGCCATCCTGCGTCAGATCGGCTGTCGAGACCACGGCGCGTTCGTCTGATATGGCCACATCGTTCAGCCGCACCGCGCCGCCCTTGATATGCCGCCGCGCCTCGCTATTCGACCCTGCCAATCCAGCTGCAACGAGAGCCGCGAGAATGCCGGTCGGTTCGGCGAGATCCATCGTGACACTCGGTAGGTCCGATGCCGTGCCGCCGCGCTCAAAAGTTTCCACTGCCGTGCGTTCGGCCTGCAACGCCGCGTCCTCGCCGTGGACCATTGCAGTCACACGCGTAGCCAGCACCTTCTTGGCCTCATTGGCCTCCGCACCTTCCAGCGCCGACAGCCGCGCGATTTCGTCCATCGGCAGGATAGTGAAGAGCTTTAGAAACCGCCCCACATCGGCGTCTTCCACATTGCGCCAGTATTGCCAGAAATCGAAGACCGGCATCTTGTCGGCGTTGAGCCAGACCGCGCCATCCGCCGTCTTTCCCATCTTCGCGCCGGACGCGGTGGTAAGAAGCGGCGTGGTAAGCGCATAAAGCTGCTCGGTGCCGGAGCGGCGGCCAAGGTCGACGCCGGAGACAATGTTACCCCACTGGTCCGACCCGCCAAGCTGCAACCGGCAGTCGTAACGCCGGTTCAATTCGACGAAATCGTAGGCTTGCAGACACATGTAGTTGAATTCAAGAAACGACAGATGCTGTTGCCGGTCCAGCCGGGTCTTCACGCTGTCCCGCGCCAGCATCGCGTTGACAGACAGGTGTCGACCGTAGTCGCGCAAAAACTCGACATAGTTCAGGTCCAGCAGCCAGTCGGCATTGTCGGCCATGATCGCCGGGCCGGAAAAGTCGAGAAACGGCTCGAAGGCTTTGCGGATACCCTCTTTATTCGACTCGATAATCTCCCGCGTCATCATCCGGCGGCTCTCATCCTTGCCGGACGGGTCGCCCACCATCGACGTGCCGCCGCCCATCAGCGCGATCGGCGTATGCCCCGTTTGCTGCATCCAATAGAGCAGCATGATCTGCACCATCGAGCCCACATGCAGGCTGGTGGCGGTGGCGTCGAAGCCGATATATCCGGCCACTTTTTCCTTCGCCATCAGGTCGTCGAGACCCGTTTCGTCGGAAATTTGATGGATGTAGCCGCGCTCGGAAAGCACGCGCAGGAAATCGCTTTTGAAGGCCATGTGTGTCGGTCTGGTTGAAAGTGCTTCGTGCGTTTACACGATGTGTGACAGTAATTCACGGGTAAACGTCGATGAAAGCTATCGGATTGATGAGCGGCACATCGATGGATGGTGTCGACGTGGCGTTGCTGGAAACCGATGGGGAGAGCGTTCAGTCATTCGGGGCGGCATTGGAAGTACCTTACACGCCCATCCAACGGCGGCAGATCGAACGGGCGTTGGAGGATGCAAAGACGATCATCATGCGCGACGAACGCCCCGGCGCGTTGGCGGATGTCGAAAATATGGTCACGCAGGCCCACGCGAAAGCGGTGTCGCAGTTTCTTGCCGCAAACGGCTTGAAAGAGTCGGAAATCGATGTCCTGGGCTTCCATGGGCAGACGGTCCTGCACCGACCGGAAACGGCGCTGACGGTGCAGCTTGGGGACGGGGAGGCACTGGCGAAAGCGACTGGCATCGACACGGTGTTCGACTTTCGCGCAGCCGATATGAAGGCGGGCGGGCAGGGGGCGCCGCTGGTACCTGTCTTCCACGCCGCGCTGGCTGCCGACATTCCTGATAGACCGTTGGCGTTCGTCAATATCGGCGGCATCGCCAACATCTCGTGGGTCGGAGAGAACGGCGATCTTGTTGCCTTCGACACTGGCCCGGGTAATGCTTTGATCGACCGGTGGGTGCAGGCGAGTGCGGGCGTGCCGTTCGACCAAGGCGGGGCTATCGCGTCCGAAGGCGGCATCGTTATGGAGGTGTTGGAGCGCTACATGGCCTCACCCTATTTCGCGGCGAAGGCACCCAAGAGTCTGGATCGACTCGATTTTGCTCCGCTGGAGCCGGGTTCCGTTGGCCTTCACGATGGCGCGCGTACGCTGGCGCGGGTGACGGCGCAGGCAATCTATGCGGCGGTCGATCATCTGCCCGAGCCGCCGAAGCAGTGGATTGTGTGCGGCGGCGGCGCTCGCAATGCGATTATAGTGAGCGATTTGGCGGAACTGGCGGCTTCAGACGAGGCCACGGTTTTGGTAGCGGAAGAGCATGGATTGAACGGCGATATGCTGGAAGCGCAGGCCTTCGCCTATCTCGCGGTCCGCAGCCTGAAGGGACTGCCGCTGACATATCCGACGACCACCGGCTGCAAACATCCCACCATCGGGGGCGTTCTGGCGCGTCACGGACCGTAAGCGCGCCACAGATAGACTGCCGATACAATCAGCCCGAAGCCGATGACCACCGCGCGCAGCACCGCGGGCGAAACTTTGCGGGAAAACGAGCCGCCCACCGCGCCGCCCACCGTCGCGCCCGCCATCATCGCGAGCGCCGGACCCCACGCGACCAGTCCGGTGCTGGCGACCACGGCGACAGCCACCAGCCCGATCACGGTGCCCGCAGCGTTCTTCACGGCGTTTGCAATTTGCGGGTTGTGGTATCCGGCAATGGTCAAAGAGGCGAGCAAAATGACGCCGAGACCGGCCCCGAAATAACCGCCGTAGATCGAAAATCCGAACAGCAATACGCGGCCAAGTGCATCGCCGCCCTTTTCGGAAAAGAGATTCTCAATAGCCTTGCGAAGCCGCGCACCCGCCGCATAGATGCTGACCGCAACCAGCATCAGCCACGGTATGAGCGTCGTGAATGTGCCCTCGCCGAGCCATAGAAGCAGCAACACACCAACGAACCCGCCCGCAGCGCATATCGCAAGGTCGATCCATAACCGCTTGCCAAGCGACGCAAGTTCTTTGCGAAAACCCGGCACAGCGGCGGCGTTAGATGGCAGCAGCGCCACGAAATTTGTCGCGTTTGCCACCAGCGGCGGCAATCCGGCGGCGAGCAGAACCGGAAACGAAATGAACGTCGCCCCGCCCGCGATGGAGTTGAACACGCCCGCTACGATGCCGACAAAGAACAGCCCGGCGAGAATCAAAGGTTCCATTCCGCTGCGCGCCTTAGCGCAAGAGCATCGTTTCCTCGATCCCGCCTTCAATCAGCCCAAGGCGTTTGTCGAGATAGATCTGACACTCGTCCAGCAACTCGTCCTGATGGTCTGAGAAGAAATGGTTCGCACCCGGCATCGTGATCTGCGTGGTCGTGATGCCCTTCTGGCTCCGCAGTTTATCCACCAGCGTCTGCACCTGCGTCGGGTTCGACACCCGGTCGTTTTCGCCGTGGATAATGAGACCGGAAGACGGGCAGGGGGCGAGAAAAGCGAAGTCATAGACGTTCGGTTGCGGCGCGATGGAGATGTAGCCCTCGATTTCGGGTCGGCGCATCAAAAGCTGCATCCCGATCCACGATCCGAACGAGAAGCCCGCCACCCAGCAGCCGGTCGAATCCGGATGCAGCGACTGAATCCAATCCAAAGCAGCAGCAGCGTCCGACAATTCGCCCGCCCCGTGGTCGAACTCACCCTGCGAACGGCCGACGCCGCGGAAGTTGAAGCGCAGCGTCGTGAAGCCGCGCTCGCGGAACATGTAGAACAGCTTGTAGATGATCGGATGGTCCATCGTACCGCCGAATTGCGGGTGCGGATGGGGGTGCAGAATGATGGCGATGGGCGCGTTCTTGTCTTCGGCTGGCTGATAACGGCCTTCGAGCCGGCCTTCGGGGCCGGTGAAAATGACTTCGGGCATGAGGGAACTCCGATACGGTGTGGCAACGCAGGCAGCCCCCGGCTGTTGACGGGGCTGCATACGGTTTCTAACCTAGTTTAGAACTGTTCAAAGCCCCTTAGAACGATTCCAAACTGAACATTTCAGCGGGATCGCTCGTCGCATAACAAGAGCCGTGCAGCCGGTTGCCGGTTACATAGTCTCCAAGGGCTGTAAAATTCAAGGAAAACACGCATTTCGCGTGACGGGATACTTCATTCGATGGCTCAGGCCCGCATCTACCTCGATCACAACGCCTCCGCGCCCCTGTGCGCGGTCGCTCGTGAAGCGATGATTGCGGCGCTCGACGGTGGCGCCAACGCCTCGTCGATTCATGCCGAAGGCCGTTTTGCGCGGGGCATAGTCGAAAAGGCGCGCGTACAGGTGGCGGCGCTTGCAAGGGCCGATCCGGCAAACGTCATCTTCACCAGCGGTGCCAGCGAAGCCGCCATGCTTGCCCTGACGCCGGACCAACGGCTCAACGGCAAAGCCCGCCCGGCCGGTGCGCTGTTACGCCTCACGACTGAACATCCTTGCGTTTTGAACGGCGGTCGCTTTCCTGCTGACGCTGTCATCGACTTGCCCGTTAATAGCGACGGCTTGATTGACGAGGACGCGTTTGCCGAAACACTTCGCAACCACGCGACGCCCCTCGTTGCCATCCAACTGGTCAACAGCGAAACAGGTATTGTCCAGCCGGTTGCCCGCATTGCCGAACAGGTGCGGGCAAGGGGCGGATATGTGCTGTGCGACGCGGTGCAGGCCGCCGGTCGGTTGCCGCTTTCGATGACCGACCTTGGCGTTGACTATCTGCTCCTCTCCGCGCACAAGATCGGCGGACCGCAAGGGGCGGGCGCGCTGGTTCTTGCCAACGCAACGCTCGAACCGGCTCCGCTCATCACCGGCGGCGCGCAGGAAAACAGGCGTCGGGCAGGCACGGAAAATGTCGCTGCCATTGCCGGATTCGGCGCGGCAGCCAAGATCGCCGCGCATCAGGCTGTGGCCTATGGCGAGATGATGCATTCATCCGCTGCCTTGCCGGAGAAAATCCGCACAATTTGCGATATGCACGGCCTTAACAACTGCCTGCATATCTTCTCGGAACGCGCAGACAGTGTGCCGAACACGCTCTGCTTCGCTCTCGATGGGCTGGAAGCGCAAACAGCGCTTATCGACTTCGACCTGCAAGGCATTGCCCTGTCGTCCGGTTCGGCCTGCTCATCGGGCAAGGTCGGCAGCAGCCACGTGCTGAAAGCGATGGGCGTGCCGGAAGCTATAGCCCGCTGCGCCCTGCGCGTCAGCACCGGCCCGTCGACCACCAAAGCAGACCTCGACACCTTCATCGCGGCGTTCGACCGCATGGCCAAGCGCCTTGCCGAACGGACCGCCGACGCCCACATGCCAGACACACGAGACGCGGCCTAAGCCGCCGTATCAGGAGCCTCCATGCCCGCCGTTCAGGAAACCATCGACACCGTTAAAACGCTGGATATCGACCAGTATAAATACGGCTTTTCCACCGAGATCGAAACCGAGAAGGCTCCCAAGGGTCTGACCGAAGACACGATCCGCTTCATCTCCGCCAAGAAGGAAGAGCCCCAGTGGATGCTCGACTGGCGGCTCGATGCGTTCGCGCGCTGGAAAACGATGACCGAGCCGGACTGGGCGCGGGTGGCCTACGACAAGATCGATTATCAGGACATCTATTACTACGCCGCGCCGAAGGATTGGACGAACGCGCCCAAGTCGCTCGACGAGGTCGACCCCGACTTGCTGGCGACCTACGAAAAACTCGGCATCCCCCTGCGCGAGCAGGAGATCCTGGCTGGCGTTCGCAAGCCCCCCGCAGCGGAAGACGCCGAAGAGCATGACGACCTGAACATGGCGGACGACAACGTCTACAAATCCGGCCGCGTGGCGGTGGATGCCGTGTTCGACTCCGTCTCGGTCGTCACCACATTCCGCGCGGAGCTTGAAAAGGCAGGCGTGATTTTCTGCTCGATTTCGGACGCCATTAAGGACCACCCGGAACTGGTGAAGAAATACATGGCCTCGGTCGTGCCGGTGACGGACAATTATTTCGCCACCCTCAACTGCGCCGTCTTCACCGATGGGTCGTTCGTCTACATTCCCAAGGGCGTGCGCTGCCCGATGGAATTGTCGACCTATTTCCGCATCAACGAGGAAAACACCGGCCAGTTCGAGCGCACGCTCATCATAGCGGAAGAAGGCTCCTACGTCTCCTATCTGGAAGGCTGCACGGCACCCCAGCGCGACGAGAACCAGCTTCACGCTGCCGTGGTCGAACTGGTGGCGATGGACGATGCCGAGATCAAATACTCGACCGTGCAGAACTGGTATCCCGGCGACAGCGAGGGCAAGGGCGGCATCTACAACTTCGTCACCAAGCGTGGCGATTGCCGGGGCAAGAACTCGAAGATTTCATGGACGCAGGTGGAAACCGGCTCTGCGATCACGTGGAAATATCCAAGCTGCATTCTGCGCGGCGACGGCTCGCGCGGCGAGTTCTACTCCATCGCCGTCTCGAACGGCATGCAGCAGATCGATTCCGGCACCAAGATGCTGCATCTGGGCAAGAACACGACCAGCCGCATCATCTCCAAGGGCATTTCCGCAGGACGTTCGCAGAACACCTATCGCGGACAGGTCTCGATCAACCGCAAGGCGTCCGACGCCCGCAATTTCACCCAGTGCGACAGCCTGCTGATCGGCGACCGGTGCGGTGCCCACACGGTACCCTACATCGAAGCCAAGAACCCGTCTGCGCAGCTCGAACATGAGGCCACGACCAGCAAGATCTCCGACGACCAGCTGTTCTACTGCCTCCAGCGCGGCATCCCCGAGGAAGAGGCTATTGCTCTCATCGTCAACGGCTTCGTGAAGGAAGTCATTCAGGAACTGCCGATGGAGTTCGCGGTTGAGGCTCAGAAACTGATCGGAATTTCGTTGGAGGGGAGCGTTGGCTAACCAGCATACGAGGAAACACAGATGACCAAACACAACAGCCACAAAGCCCGCCTCGCGGATATCGAACGCAAGCTGACCCAAGCGCGGGAAGCTATGTCGCGCACGAAGATCGGCGAAGGGTCGATCCATCAGCTTGAGGAAGACATCAGGCGGCTGGAAGATGACCGGGATGCGCTGATCGCCGATCAGGACGGCTGAACGGTCTTCATGTTGACGGTGGCGCGGCTGTTTTTCGGCTTGTTCTTTTTAGGCTCGGCGGCGCTGAAAGGTTACGCGGCAACGGCGGAGCTGGAGATGATGCGGGTGGCCGGGTTCGAAAACCCGCTGCCGTTCTACATCATCGCCGCCACCGCGCAGGCCATTTTCGGCAGCGCACTTTTGGCAGGCATCGCGGTGCGCGAGGCTCTGTATCGGACTGATCGCCTATGTGGCGGTCATCAATTTGTTCATGCACCCGTTCTGGGTGTTCGAGGGAGCGGCCTGGGGCATCCAGTTCCAGCTGTTCTCCAAGAATGTAGGAATAATGGCCGGGCTGCTCGCGGTTGCCGGTGGATGGAATAGGTGGGCGAAACGCCCGAAATTAGTCAGGGCGACACGCCCGGTAGGAAAACAGAATGCTTGAAATCAAAGACCTCCACGTCCGCATCGCGGAAGACGAAACGGAAATCCTGAACGGGTTGAACCTGTCGGTCGCCGCCGGTGAAGTGGCCGCGATCATGGGCCCGAACGGCTCCGGCAAGTCCACACTGTCCTACGTGCTGGCTGGCAAGGAAGATTACGAGGTTACCAGCGGGACGATCACCTATAATGGTGAAAATCTGCTCGACATGGACGTATCCGAACGCGCTGCCGCCGGCGTGTTTCTCGCCTTCCAGTACCCCGTCGAAATTCCCGGTGTGCCGACCATGACGTTTCTGAAGGCGTCCATGAACGCACAGCGCAAGCAGCGCGGTGAGGATGAACTGACGACGCCGGACTTCATCAAGCTGGTGCGCGAGCGGTCCAAGGCACTCGAAATCGACTTCGCCATGCTGAAACGCCCGGTGAATGTCGGCTTTTCCGGCGGTGAGAAGAAGCGCGCGGAAATCCTGCAGATGAGCCTGCTGGAACCAAAGTTGTGTGTGCTGGACGAGACTGATTCCGGCCTCGATATCGACGCGCTGAAGGTCGTTTCGGACGGTGTAAACCACCTGCGGTCGCCGGACCGTGCCGTAATCGTCATCACCCACTATCAGCGGCTGCTCGACTATATCGTGCCGGACTCCGTCCACGTTCTGTCGAAGGGCCGCATCGTGAAATCCGGCGACAAGACCTTGGCGCACGAGCTGGAAGCCAGCGGTTACTCCGACATCATCGAAGCGGCGGCTTGAGCGTTATGAACGCCCACACCCCCCGCATGTACACCCAAGGCGAAACCGACCTGTTCGGGCGTTCGAAGCAGCGACCTTTACCGACGCCGTCACGCTGACGGGGCGCGAGGAAGCGTTGGCTTCCCTGCGCGCCAACGGCTTGCCCACGCGACGTGTCGAGGCCTATCATTACACCGATCTGCGCGCATTGCTGAACGCTCCGGCACGCCCCGCGCCCCGTCCCGATGATGCTACTGCGAAGGCGGCGGGCGCTGCGTATCCCCGGCTTGTGGATGGTGCCGCCGTGCTGCATTTCCGCGACGGCCACTTGTTCGACATGGGAGAAACCCTGCCGCGACGGGGTGACGCTGGTGGAGGAAGCCGCAAGGTTTCCAGCGCCGGACACCCATCCCGCCAACACGGTGGAATTGCTGAATACTGCCTTCCTGACGTCCGCCTGCGCCATCAGCGTTGCTGCTGGTGTGAGCGTGGACCAGACGATCGGTCTGGCATCCACGCCGACTACGGCTAGCTTTGGCGCGACCCGTGTAGCGGTTGACGTGGGTGCCAAGGCGACCTGTCGCTTAATCGAACGCTCGGTCGGACCTGACGGTCTGAACTACTGCGTGTCGTCTCTCGTCGATCTGACGGTCGGCGACGGGGCTGTGGTGGACTACGTTTTGTCCATTGAGGATGGAGATGCCGCTCAAAGGCTCGGACGGCTTTCCGTCACCCTTGGCACCAATTCCAGGTTCAACCTGATCGTGCTGAATGTCGGTGGCAAACTGGTGAGGCAGGAGCTTTATTTCGACGTGAAGGGCGAGAACGCCGAACTGAAAATCTCCGGTGTCAATCTCATTGGCGGCGATGCGACGATCGATGTCACGTCCCGTATCGACCACACCGTGCCCCACACCAATTCGACCGAACTGTTTCGCAATGTGGCGACGGAAAAGGGCAGGGGCGTTTTTCAGGGGCAGATCAAGGTCGCCCGCCCGGCGCAGCTCACCGACGCGCGTATGGCCTGCAACACGTTGCTGCTGTCGGACACCTGCGATTTTTCCGCCAAGCCGGAACTCGAAATCTTCGCCGACGACGTGCAGTGCGCACACGGTGCAACTGTCGCCGATATCGAAGACGACTACATGTTCTACCTCATGGCCCGCGGCATTCCCGAAGCGGAAGCGCGCCGCCTGCTGGTGAAGGCATTCGTGCAGGAAGTGCTGGACGACATGGACGACGAAACGCTTGCCGAACGCCTGTCGGCACGCATCGACACGTGGATGGAAGCGCATATATGAACGCCGCATACGACATTGATGCCATTCGCGCCGACTTCCCGATCCTGTCGCGCGAAGTCCACGGCAAACCGCTTGTTTATCTCGATAACGGCGCGTCGGCCCAAAAGCCGCGCGCGGTTATCGACGCGGTCAGCCATGCCTATGAGAACGAATACGCCAACGTCCATCGCGGACTGCACTTCCTCTCCAACGCCACGACCGACGCCTATGAGGGCGCGCGCGAAAAGGTGCGGGCCTATTTGAATGCTCCGTCCGTCGAGCAGATCGTCTTCACCAAGGGCACGACGGAGGCCATCAATCTGGTTGCCTATGGATGGGCAATGACCCATCTGCAGGAAGGCGACGAGATCGTCCTCTCCCTGTTGGAACATCATTCCAATATCGTGCCATGGCATTTTCTGCGCGAGCGCATGGGCGTAAAACTGGTCTGGGTGGATTGCACGGAAGCGGGCGATGTGACGCCGGACATGGTGTCCGCCGCCTGCACCGACCGCACGAAACTCATTGCCATCACCCACATGTCGAACGTCACCGGCACGGTGCTGGATGTCGCTACCATCTGCGCCAACGCCCGTGAACGGGGCATCACGACCATGGTCGACGGGTCACAGGCTGCCGTGCATATGCCGGTCGATGTGCAAGCCATCGGTTGTGATTTCTATGCGATCACCGGCCACAAGATTTACGGCCCGTCCGGCATCGGCGCGCTCTACGGCACCAAAGAAGCACTCGAAGCCACCCGTCCGTTTCAGGGCGGCGGGGAGATGATCCTCGAAGTTTCCCGCGATGGCGTGACCTACAACGACCCGCCCCACCGGTTCGAGGCCGGTACACCGCCCATCGTGCAGGCCATCGGACTCGGTGCAGCGCTGGACTACGTCGAGAGTATCGGCCGCGACGCCATCGCCGAACACGAAGCCGATCTGCGCGACTATGCCCGCGAAAGACTGCGGGGCATCAACACGTTGCGGATGATTGGCGACACGCCGGATAAGGGCGCCATCTTCTCGTTCGAATTGCAGGGTATCCACGCCCATGATGTCTCCATGGTGGTGGACCGGTCCGGCGTCGCAGTCCGCGCAGGCACCCATTGTGCGCAGCCGCTGATGGAGCGGTTTGGCGTCACCTCCACGTGCCGGGCGTCGTTTGGCCTATACAACACGCGCGGGGAGGTGGATGCTCTGGTCGAACGCTCTGGAAAAGGCAAGGAAGTTTTTCGCATGACCGATACGGCAGCCCAAACACCCGAACCCGCAGGCCCGAATGCCCCGACGATCGGGCAGAACACTGCGGACGGTTTTTCGCCCGAAGAGATCGAGCGCTTCACCCACGATATCGTCGCGGCCATCAAGACCGTCTATGATCCGGAAATTCCGTCCGATATATATGAGATTGGCCTAATATACCGCATCGACATCAACGACGACCGGATGGTCGACATCGACATGACGCTGACGGCTCCCGGTTGCCCCGTGGCAGGCGAAATGCCCGGTTGGGTGGAAAATGCCGTGTCCACAGTGCAGGGCGTGTCCGGCGTCAACGTCAACATGGTTTTCGACCCGCCGTGGACGCCCGAGCGGCTGTCGGAAGAAGCGCAGGTTGCACTGGGGTGGTATATCTAGCCTGTTCGGGCGGCACGTTTCAAAACAGGTTGATACGATAGCGTTTCCCAAGGCAACTTTGGAAACGCGTCACCCCCATTGGTGCCCATATGAGCCTGCCCGTCACGCGGCCGGACGGCACCATAGATGGCATGTTCTGTTGACCTCAGCACTAAGCCGAACAAGAACCTGAACGAGCGCGACCTGAAACCGATGCGGATTTTCGCCAATCTCGCCACCGAACAGGTCCACCGCACCGAGACAGGTGAGAAGGCGCAGCGTGACAAGACTGCGCTTGTGGAAGGCGTCCTCAATGAGCGCTCGTTTTCAGTTGTTTATCAACCGATCTGGAATCTTTACGGCAACAACATCGCAGGCTTTGAGAGCCTATGCAGGTTTCAAAGCGATCCTTACAGAACACCCGATTTGTGGTTCGCAGATGCTGCCGGATGTGGGACTTGGAACGACGCTTGAGCTTACAGTGATTGAAGCGGCACTGGAGCTTTCGCCCAAGCTGGATCCGTCGCTTTATCTGTCCATCAACGCATCGCCTGAGACTGTCACGAGCGGTCGCCTTACCCCCATTCTGGCGGGCTTGCAGGGCAAGCGTATCGTCATAGAAATCACCGAACACGCCGAAGTTGCCGACTACGACCATCTGCTCACCTGTTTCCAGCCACTGCGGGAGATGGGCGTGCGGCTCGCGGTCGATGATGCCGGGGCCGGCTATTCCAGCCTGCGGCACATTGTGCGTCTGTCGCCCGACATCATCAAACTCGACATGTCACTCACCCGCGATGTCGACACCAATGCGGCCCATCGCTCGCTAGCCAATGCTCTGATCTATTTTGCCAATGAAACCAACGCCGCAATCGTGGCGGAAGGGATCGAGACGGAGCAGGAGATGGAAACTCTGAAGGAAATCGGCGCCTATGGCGGGCAGGGATATTTTCTCGGCAAGCCGAATGCGGTTCCCGGTGCGTGCCTGGTGGGGATTGCTGAAGAGGTGGCGGCCTGAACAAGCCGTCGGCGTTAACCTTCTGCTAACCATGTTTCCACACTCTCGTCCTATTGTGTGCCTAGCAAGCACAAGACGAACGAGCCGTGGAATAATGCTGAATATGAAGACCCTCATCCGCCTCGTGGCAGCTTTTGTCATGGCCGCAGTAGTCACATCCACCGTGGCTTCCGAGTTCAACCAGCCGTGGAAGGAGAAAGACGTCTCCTTCGTGCTGGATGCCTACGAATTCACGCCCATCAAATGGGATCAGCTGAAGGAAAACCGCAATCTCGTCGGTTTCATCAACAAGGCGTCCGACGGCTTGCCGCCGAAATACCGCTGCCCGTCGCGTAACAGCCTGTGCGGTGTGAAGTGGCGGCGTTATGCGGTGACGAAGGAACTGTATCACACCCGCCGCGCACTGGCGAAACAGATGGGGCTCAAATGGGGTGCTTATCATCTGGCCCGCCCTGGCAATCCTATCAAACAGGCGCAGCACTTCCTGCGTTTTGCACAGCCGGAAGACGATGAGCTGATTGCCCTCGATATCGAGGACAACACGAACAAGTGGATGTCGTTGAAGGACGCCGAGACCTTCGCCCGCTACATCAAGGCCCGCACCGGTCGCTACCCCGTTCTTTACACCAACCACAACACGTCGCAGTTCATCGCCCGCAACAAGGACCGCTACAAACTCCTGTCGCGGCTGAACCTGTGGTATGCGCGCTATCGCCCCTCCATGCCGACCGCGTTCCCGATGGGGCAATGGGACAGCTATACGCTGTGGCAGTTCTCCACGATGGTGAATTGCTCGAAGCGTCGTTGTCTGCATCGCATCAAGGGCACCGATCACATGATCGACGTCAATCTGGCCTATATGGCACCCGACAAATTGCGCGCGGCATGGCCGTTTGCGGAACTGACTGCGCGGGAACACGAGCCGGAAAAGCCGGTTATTCCACAAGTGATGGTCGAGGCTCCTGAGGAGAAACCTTCCGATGCTCCGACCATCGAACTGGCGACCATGCCAAAACCCAAGCCGGTTTCGGAACCTGAAGTCGAGGTCGCCGCAATACCAAAGTCGAGTGCCCGTGAAGCCATATCGACCCTCGCGCCGATCATCGCCGCGAGTTATGCGCCATACCAATCGGGCCGTAACGAGAGCGTGTTGCTGTCGGCGCTGAAATCGCCAAGCTATGCGGCTGAATTACGCCGCATGTGGGTCGTTGACCCACCCCTGCCGAAGTGGCGCCCCGGCAGCCGCATGGTTAAACGCAGTGCGGCTCTTTTCATGGACGATGTTGTGAACCGTTTTCATTCGCTCAAGCGCATCGCCATGCCCGTCGAGATTTTCCGCACATCGGACGGCGTTCGTGACGCTTTGGCCGAACAGCGGACATCGAAGGTGGAAGCCTCGCGTTCGATACCGACGACCCTGCGCCCTATCATCTATATGCCAATTTGACTTCTGCCTGATCAAACTGGCGTTGCAGCCTTCGCTCGTTTAAGGCCGATTGTGCTGCACGCGCGGGGATGGGCGGTTTGACGGATAGTGTGATAACCCTGTTCCACCAGTGGGTAGGCGTTGCCGGGTTCGATGCCCCGACCGCAGCGTTCGCAATCGGTGCTGTGTTCCTCGCCGGTATCGTGCGCGGCTTTTCCGGCTTTGCCCTGTCTGCGATGACGGTGGCGCTGCTGATAGCGTTCATTCCGCCGCTTGAACTGGTCGCCCTGTGCTGGTTTCTGGAGGTCTCAGCCAGCATCTTGATGGTGCGTGGCGGATGGAAGGAGGCGGATTGGTCGGTCGTCAAGGGGCTGGTGATCGGATCGGCCTTGGGCGTCGTAATCGGCCTCGGTCTCAACCGCATTCTACCGGTCGAAATTTCTACAATCGCAGTGCTCACGCTGCTTATCGTGCTGGCAGCCCTTCAATTGGCAAAGGTGCGCGCGCTCTTTCTAGCCACGCGCCCCGGCCTTTATGGTTCCGGCATCGCGGCTGGTGTTGCGACGGGTCTGGCCTCCATAGGCGGCATGGTTGTCGCGCTTTACGTGCTGGCCCGCGATGCGCCCGCACGGCAGATGCGCGCTTCCCTCGTGATGTATCTGTTCGCTTCGGAGATCGCATCATTGGTGGCGCTGGTTGCCTACGGGCTAATGACGCATGAAACGATTGTTCGTGGAGTGGGACTGGCGGTCCCGACAATGGCCGGTGTAGTATGCGGGCAAATGCTGTTCAAACCCGCGCTGGAACGGTTTTACAAGCCGTTCTGCCTCGTACTTTTGATCGGGTTGGCAAGTTTGGGGCTGCTGCGGCAGCTCTTGGGATAGGGAATACAGCTTTGGCACAACCGGACCTCGACCTTTCCAAACCCATCGGGGAAAAGCACCAGACCACATGCTACATGTGTGCCTGCCGGTGCGGCATCAATGTCTATACCGCGCCGGGGGAGCACGGCGAAAAGACCGTCAAATATATCGAGGGCAACCGCGACCACCCGGTCAACAAGGGCGTGCTGTGCGCCAAGGGCTCGGCGGGCATCATGCAGCACTATTCTCCCGCGCGCCTGAAAGCGCCCATGAAGCGCGTTGGCCCGCGTGGCTCCGGTGAGTTTGAGGAGATAACATGGGAAGAAGCGCTTTCCACGGCCGTGGAGTGGCTGGAACCGCTGAAAAAAGACCCCAAGCGCCTTGCCTTCTTCACGGGGCGTGACCAATCCCAAAGCCTGACATCCTGGTGGGCACAGCAATTCGGCACGCCCAATTATGCGGCCCATGGCGGCTTCTGTTCCGTCAACATGGCGGCTGCCGGCATCTACACGATTGGCGGCGCATTCTGGGAGTTCGGCTCGCCGGACTGGGACCGCACGAAGCTGTTCCTGATGTTCGGCGTGGCGGAAGACCACGATTCCAACCCGCTGAAGATGGGCATCGGCAAGCTGAAGAAGAACGGCGGGCGGTTTGTTTCAGTGAACCCAGTTCGCACCGGCTACAGCGCCGTGGCCGATGACTGGTTCGGCGTGAAGCCCGGCACAGATGGCTTGCTCATCCTCGCGCTCATCCACGAATTGTTCCGCACACGCCAGATCGATGTGGACTACCTGCTGCGCTATTCCAACGCCGGTTGGCTGGTGATCGACGCGCCCGGCACGGCAGACCACGGCTTGTTTGTGCGCGACGACGCAGGCGTAGAATGCATTTGGGACGGCGAGCAGGCTGTCGCCCACACCGGCAAGGCGCGCGCCCACGTTTCGGATGCCGTGAAACTGGCGGATGGTCGCATTGCCAAACCGGTGCTGTTGATGATGGCCGAGAAGTATTCCTCTGCCACATATGCGCCTGAAGCCGTCGCCGCCGAGACAGGTATTTCCGCCGCTAAAGTTCGTGGCCTCGCTGCCGAGATTGCCCGCGTGGCCTTCGAGGAAGAAATCACCATCGAGCAGCCTTGGACGGACATGAAAGGCGAGCGTCACGAGCGCATGATCGGCCGTCCTGTTTCCATGCACGCCATGCGGGGCATCTCCGCCCATTCCAACGGCTTTCAGACTGCTCGTGCGCTGCACGTTCTGCAGGTGCTGATCGGTTCGATCGATTGCCCCGGCGGCTTCCGCTACAAGCCGCCGTATCCCAAGCCTTTCGACGCCCATCCTAAGCCACACGCGCGGCATCCTGACGGTTTGCCCAACGGCCCGTTGGCAGGCCCGCATTTGGGCTATCCCCGTTCGCCCGAAGACCTGCTGCGTCGACACGGACGGCTCTCCAAGACGCATCGACAAGGCGTTCACATGGGACGCGCCGCTCTCGGCCCACGGCCTCATGCATATGGTCATCGCCAACGCCCATGCGGGCGATCCCTACAAGATCGACACCCTGTTCATGTATATGGCCAACATGGCGTGGAACTCGTCCATGAACACCCGTGGCACCATCGACATGCTGACGGACACCGACGAGAATGGCGATTACGTCATTCCCCGCATCATATATTCCGACGCCTATTCATCCGAAATGGTGGCCTTCGCCGATCTCATCCTGCCGGACACGACCTATCTCGAACGCCACGACTGCATCTCGCTACTCGACCGACCGTGCAGCGAGCCGGAAGCTGTATGCGATTCCATCCGCTGGCCGGTGGTGGAGCCGGACCGTGACGTCCGCGGCTTCCAGTCCGCCTTGCTCGATCTTGGCGCTCGGCTCGGTCTGAACGGCATGACGAACAATGATGGTTCGGCTAAATATGCCGATTACGCCGACTACATGGTCAATCACGAGCGCAAACCCGGCATCGGCCCGCTGGCCGGATGGCGTGGCGAGAATGGCGACCAGTTCGGGCGCGGGGCACCGAACCCGAACCAGCTTGAGGACTACAAAAAGCACGGCTCGTTCAGCCACGCCGACATACCCGCCGAAGCGCAGTTCTTTAAGCACGCCAACGCCGCCTATCAGGATTTTGCCGTGCAGACGGGTTTTTTCGACACGCCCCAGCCGGTGACGTTCCAGCTTTACTCCGAGGTGCTGCAAAAGTTTCGTCTGGCGGGCGAAGGCCACGGCAAGGTCCAGCCACCCGAACGTCTGCGCGCCCGCGTCGTCATGGCGTTCGACCCGTTGCCCACATGGTACGCTCCCTTCGAGGGCGAAGGCATCGATCAGGCCCGCTTTCCACACCACGCCATCACCCAACGCCCGATGGCCATGTATCATTCATGGGGCAGCCAGAATGCGTGGCTGCGCCAGATCCACACCAAAAACCCGCTCTACGTGCCCGCCGCCATATGCGACGCGGAAGGCCTGCACGATGGTGATTGGGCGTGGGTGGAAAGCTGGCACGGCAAGATCAAGGTGCAGGTGGCGCGCATGGAGGCGCTCAATTCGTCGACCATGTGGACATGGAACGCCATCGGCAAACGCCGCGGCGCGTGGGCGCTCGACAAGGATGCGCCGGAAGCCAAGAAGGGCTTTCTGCTCAACCACCTCATCAACGAGTTGCTGCCGCCGAAAGGCGACGGCCACCGCTGGGCCAACAGCGACCCGGTGACGGGGCAGGCAGCCTGGTATGATCTGCGGGTTCGCATTGAAAAAGCAGAGGCGGGCGATGGAGGGAGCGAACCCGTGCTGGGCGAGCAAGCTACCCGCGCCAAAACGCCGGGCGAGCTGCGCTATGGCAAGGAGTGGACCGTATGAGTCTGGAAATCTACCTCGCCTATCTGGCGACAGTCTTCGTGTTCTTCGCCCGTCCGCCGGGGCCCAGCCAGTTGCTGTTCATGGCCCATTCCATGCAGCGTGGGGTGTCAAAACGGTCCGTGCCTGTGATGGCGGGAGACCTGTCCGCCAATACGATCCAGATCCTTATCGCTGGTTTTGGACTAGCCGCTATCGCCACGTCGTCGGCATTGTTCTTCACGATTGTGAAGTGGGCAGGCGTCGCCTATCTCGTCTGGCTGGGCGTAAAATCCATTCTATCCGCTCGGTCGGGTACCACGGACCTGACACCGCCCACTCCCTCCGCTCTGTTCCGGCAGGGCTTCATCACGTCGTCGGCAAACCCCTATGCGATCGTGTTCTTCGCAGCCTTGTTTCCCCACTTTCTCACCCCGCAAGCCGATCTTCCACTCCAGATCGCGATCCTTGGCCTCACCTACATCGTGATCGACGGGTTTCTGCTGGTCGTGCTGGGCGGCCTGGCGCGCAAGGCCGTCGCCCTGTTCGGCGGGCAGCGCGCAAAGCCTGATCAAGCAAATATCCGGAACTTTCATGATCCTAGCCGCTATCATGCTGTCGCTGACCGAAGTCGGCAACGTCAAGGAGGAGGCAGCCACATGACTATGCTGCCAGCGCAGCCGAGTGCCAAAAAACTCGGTCTCGTCATCGATCTCGACACCTGCGTCGGCTGCCACGCCTGCGTGATTTCCTGCAAGGAATGGAACACGTCCGCCTATGGCGCGCCCCTGTCGGACCAGGACCCTTACGGTGCCGAGCCGTCCGGCGCGTTCCTCAACCGGATTCATACGTTCGAGATTGTGCCCGAAGGCGGTGAAATCATTGGGCAAGAGGGCGAGGCGCGGGTCGTGCATTTCCCGAAATCCTGCCTCCATTGCGAAGACGCGCCCTGCGTCACCGTCTGTCCTACCGGCGCGAGCTACAAGCGCGTTGAAGACGGTATCGTGCTGGTGGACGAGGACAAGTGCATCGGTTGCGGCTTGTGCGCATGGGCCTGCGCCTATGGCGCGCGCGAAGTCGATATTGCGGCTGGCGTGATGAAGAAATGCACGCTCTGCGTGGACCGCATTTACAACGAACGGCTGGAAGAGATCGACCGCGTGCCGTCCTGCGTCCGCACATGCCCCGCAGGCGCGCGGCATTTCGGGGATTTGGGCGATCCCACGTCCGACGTTTCCTTGCTGGTCGCGGAGCGCGGCGGGTTCGACCTTATGCCGGAACAGGGCAACAAGCCGGTCAACAAATACCTGCCACCGCGCGAAAAACGGGCGCTCGGCGCAGGCGCTTCAGCACCGGCATTCACCGCTGAAGACACGAGCGGCGCGACGGGTCTCCTCGGGTGGATCGACCGCGCTCTTTCCGGCGCTTCCGGAAAGGCTCACTGATGCACCCGGCGCTTTCTGTCATCGCCTTTACCACGCTGTCCGGAGCCGGATACGGCCTCGCCTTCGTGCTTGCCCTCGGCCACGGCAATCCGGCATTTCTAGCGACGAAAATCGCATGGGTCGTCGCGCTCGCACTCATCGGCATCGGGCTTCTTTCGTCCGTCATGCACCTGCGAAACCCGCAGCGGGCTTGGCGGGCGTTCTCACAATGGCGCTCCAGCTGGTTGTCACGCGAAGGGGTAATGGCTCTTATCACCTTCGTGCCGTTGACGATCCTTGCAGGCATGAGCATCTTCGGCGACACATTCGACCTGCGCCTCGGCTACGTTGGCGGCATCCTCTGCGCGATCACCGTGTTCTGCACCGCGATGATCTACGCCTCCCTCCGCACGGTGCCACAGTGGCACACGGCATGGACCCCAGCGGTCTATCTGCTGTTCTCGCTGACAAGCGGCACGATCATCTATCTCGCCTTTTTCGGCTACGGGCCGGGGACGGACTCCAATCGCATCTGGGTCTGGCTCGCACTCATATTCCTGATCGTCGCATGGGCCGTGAAGCTCGTCTGGGCACGCCGTGCCGCAGCAATCGGGTACGGCCAATCTGATATGGCGAGCGCCACAGGTCTTGGCCATTTGGGCCGTATCCGCCTTCTCGAAAAGCCCCATGCGATGGACAATTATCTGACCCGTGAAATGGCTTTTCGCATTGCAAGAAAGCACGTCGACATCCTGCGCGTCGTCACCATCGTGACCGGCTTTGCCCTGCCGTTCCTGCTGCTTTTCGCCAGCTTGTTCGTGCATTTCGCATGGCTTCAATGGCTTGCCGTTGCCTCTCTCATGCTTGGTCTGTTCGTCGAGCGCTGGCTGTTCTTCGCAACCGCAAAACACGCGGTTGGGCTCTATTATGGCGGTGAGGAAGCGCTGCTTCCGGCCAGCTAACTCAGCGCGACCATTTAGCCGGTGGCGGGCCTTTGATCTTCCACCGGTCGTGCAGCCAGAGCCACTGTTCGGGATATTCGCGCACCCAGCCCTCGATGATCGCATTCACCGTCGCGGTGGTCGCCGGAATGTCCACCGCGCCATTTGACCTACGGCTGATATCGATAGCGTCATGCAGTTCCAGTCTAAACCGGCCATCCGGCAGGCGCACGCAGCGGGCCGGATGGATTGCGCAATCGAACTGCTGCGCCAGCGTTGAGGCGAGTGGGTTAGCCGACGCCTCACGGCCCATGAACGTGATGCGCGGGCCGCGCTTGAAGGCCTGATCGGCCAAAAGGCCGACAGCCTCGTCTCGCTCCAGAGTCTTCGCTAAAGCCCAAGCAGCACCGGCGCGCGACGGCACAAGGTGCCCCATCGCAGTGGTGCGGGCCTTTAGCACGCGCTTGGCGAGATACGGGTTGTTCGGCGGGCGGAACAGGGCTGTGACATTGAGGTCATAGGCCGCTGCGGCGATGGGCAAAATCTCCCAGTTGCCGGTATGTGCCGTGAACAGGATCACCGGCTGGCCCGTCTCGCGTAGCCGCTCGAAATGCTCCGCACCCACCACTTCGATCCGACCGGCGCCGGGGTTATCGATATCGAAATCGAACAGTCGGTCGAGGAACACATATTCGGCGATGGTGCGCGCAACATTGCCCCACACACCACGCAACAATGCATCGATTTCGGTCTTGGATTTTTCGGGAAAGGCCGCAACAAGGTTGCGCCGTGCGAGCCCGGAACGGGGCAGGACGGGCGCGAGGGCGCGGCCGATCGTCTCCGCCGCTGCCGTGGAGCGGTCGGGCGGCAATCTCTTGGCGTAGTGCAGGAACAACCCGATCAGCTTGGCGACCGTCCAGTCCCATACGGATTTGACACGCAGAAGCTGCCGCTCGACCAGCGGGTTTCGGATGAGCCGCGCCATCCCGCTCAGCTCATACGCATGATGATCTTGCCAAAGACCTTGCGGCTTTCCATGCGCTCGAGCGCAGTCCCCAGGTCACCAAACTCGATTTCGGTATCGACCACCGGTTTGACGAAACCACGCGCGATTTTGTCCATGGCAGACACCATATTCTCCATGCGGCACCCGAAGGAGCCGATGAGGCGGAGCTGGCGCTGGAACAGCATCATGAGGTTGGTCTCAGCTGACACGCCCGATGTGGAACCGCACGTTACCAACCGCCCGCCGCGCTTCATCACCAACATGGACCCGGCCCAGGTCTCCTTGCCCACATGCTCGAACACCACGTCCACGCCTTGCTTCTTGGTCAGTTTGCGCGTGACGCCCTCGAAGCGGTCCTTGCGGTAGTTGATGACATGGTCTGCCCCCAGCGCCTTGGCCGGTTCGATCTTGTCGTCGCTACCCACGGTGGTGATGACCGTGCAGCCGATAGCCTTGGCAAGCTGGATCGCTGCGGTGCCGATGCCTGACCCGCCGGCCTGAATGAGAATCGTTTCAGACGGTTTTAGCTTGGCGTTGTCGAACAGCATGTGTTCGCATGTGCCGAAGGTGATGGGCGCGAGCGCTGCCCCAACATCATCGCAACCCGGCGGCACGGGCACACATTGTCGGGCGGGAATGTTGACCAACTCGCGCGCAAACCCGCCAAGGTGAAAGCCGTGAACACCTTCCACATGCTCGCACATATTGTCCCGGCCAGCGCGGCAATGGTGGCACGTACCGCAGGTGCGCGCGCCGAAGATCGAGACCAACTGACCCGGCTTCAACCCGCTCACGCCTTCTCCGAAAGCCACCACTTCGGCGCTGGCTTCTGCACCGATCGTCAGCGGCATTTCGCGTTTGGCAAACGCCATGCCGCGCCAGCCCCAGACGTCGAGATGGTTCAACGCCACGACGCGAACGCGCAGCTGCACTTCGCCGGGGGCAGGCGCGATCCGGCTCGGGCAGATCGACGGCTTTGGTTTCGCGGTCGGACACAAGTTGCAGGGCTCGCATGGTCTTACTCCGCTGCGCCGAGAACCAGACAGGCGTTCTGCCCGCCGAACCCGAACGAGTTGGACAGCACGGTAGAAACCTTCGCTGCGCGCGCCTTGTGCGGCACCACGTCGAGCGGGATAGCCTCGTCCGGCTGGTCGTAATTGATGGTCGGCGGTACCATTCCGTTGCGGATCGTCAGCACGGAAATCACCGCTTCGATGGCACCGGCGGCGGTCAGCGTGTGGCCGATCATCGACTTGTTTGATGAGATCGGAATGTCGTGAATGCGGTCGCCGAACACAGCATGGAGGGAATTGTATTCCATGCGGTCATTTTCCGGCGTGGAGGTGCCGTGGGCGTTGATATAGCTGACATCTTCCACCGTCACACCTGCATCGTCGAGCGCCTGCGAGACGGCAGCAATGACGGGGGAGCCGTCCGGCGATGAGCGCGTGCGATGGAAGTGGTCGGCCTTCTCACCGCAACCGCGTAACACCGCCAGCACTTCTGCGCCCCGTGCGCGGGCGGAAGCGAGTGATTCCAACACCAGTGCACCAGCGCCCTCCGCCATCACGAAGCCATCACGGTTGGCGGAAAACGGTTTGGACGCCTTTTCAGGTGTGTCGTTCTGTGTGGACAGGGCGGAGAGTAGGGAAAACCGGATCAATGCCTCGGTGGTGACCGACCCGTCCGTTCCAATGCAAAACGCCGCGTCCGTATCTCCCCGGCGAATGGCTTCAACACCAAGCTGAACGGCAGTCGCCCCCGAAGCACAGGCCGTCGAAAGGGAGATCGGCAACCCCTTCGTACCATAGCGTTCCGACAGACGGTCCGCCGTGCGACCGAACTGAAGTAGCTCGAACATCTCTTGGTGCTTCGACTTGCGGGCAGCTGCCAGCAGACGGGCATAGCCTTCGCCTTCATCCGTTTCCAGATCGAGCGCGAAACGGTGTCGCCATTCCATCTCCACCGGCGGCGCGGCGAGGAACAGGGGGCCAGGGAAATCGCCCTTGGACAGACCTGATTGAGCGATGGCTTCATCGGCAGCGCTGTCAGCGAGCGCAAAGGACAGCGCGGGCGCGGAATGGTTAGACAGGTCGAAATGATCGACTGTCCCTGCAATCGTTGTCCGAAGCCCCGCCGTATCGAAGCGCGTAATGGAATGAATGCCGGACGTGCCGGATGTCAGCGCTGCCCAGTTGTCCGCGCAGCCCGTGCCGAGGGACGAAACGACCCCCACGCCGGTTACGACGACGATGGGGCGGCCAAGATGGTCCGTATCGGCGCTCATGTTGCGTCTCCCTCATAAGGCCTGACCAGCGCGGCCCCCTCGGAGCGCCATGCCCCGACGCCAGTTACACCGACAGCCGAACCGTCGTGGCTGATTGCCGCCAGCGCGACGCCGAATGGAAATTGCGCTTCCAGACCGTGCCCGAAAGTGGAGCCGTAATAGACTGCCTTGCGTTCACCGTGAGCGGTAACTTCAGCGTTCCGAACATCCTCCAGCCCCGTCGCTCCGGACAGGATGGTTGCGTTCGCTGGCACGCCCGTATGGTCAATGGCCTTGGCGAGACGGACGGTTGCGCCATCCCCGTCACGAGCCCCGTGTGCGCCTTCCACACCTGCTAATTCCGCATAAACACGCGCATCGCGCTTGGCCGCATGTTCAGCCGATTCCAGAACCAGAAACGCCCCCATCGAGCCGAAATGCAGGCCGGACGTTTGGCTGGACCGCTTTTCGACTGGCGTGGTGCCATCGCTGTGGGAGAGCAGATTCCCGAGTTCGAACAGCAGCAACATGTCCTCGCGCTCGGCATTGTAGCCACCGCCAACGAGAATGATGTCGCTCTGACCGGACGCGATGCGCGCATGGGCCGTGGCGATGGCCGAAATGCCGGCGCCTTCCTCACCCATGAAGGTGCGTGAGGATCCCGTCACTTTGTGAACGATAGAGATATTGCCAGCCAACAAGTTGGAAAGCTGCGCGAGAAACAGGGTGGGGCGTAAATCGTCCGGCAGGCGCTCGTTCAAAACGATATCCTTGTCGTCCCGTCCGCGTGCTTGCGCCATCACGTTCGTATCGACGTCCACATCCCGCTCGCCGCCACCTGCGGCCACGATCATGTCCATACGGTCAAGCAGCGCTTGATCCTTGGCGTTCGCATCGTCCAATGCGAGACCCGCGGTGTAGGTGCCGATACGCTGCCACGGTTCCATCTGGCGCATGTCGCGGCGTGAAATCTGGATAGTCCAATCCGGTTCCGCCAGTGCGTGAACGGTGTAGGGTGCGAAAGCCTCGCTGTTCAGCCCAAGCGGCTTACCATTCTCCAAAGCCGCGCGATGGACGTCCACGCCTTCGCCTGCAGCAGAAAGCAGCCCGATACCGGTGATGACGACGGGTCGTCTTTGGTTGGTCATGGAAGGTCCGTTATCGAAGAGCACATCTGGTGCCGTGTCTAAGCGCGTTTGGCCGCGCTGCAAAGGCTTGTGGGCGACTAGCCGTTTTCCGGCATCACACTTTCCGGCAGGCCAAGAAAGCGGGCCTTGGCGGCGATCATCTGCGCGAATTCCGCATTGGGAAACTCGAGCGTCTTCAGCGTGAGGTCCGCATCACAAACAGGCTTGCCGTCTCGGGTAATGCGCGCCTTGGTCATGGCAAAGCCTGACCCGTCATGCACAAGCTCAGCAGTTACATCCAAAACTTCGCCCGGCTCGACGACGGACCGCATCTTCGCGCTTTTGACCCCGGCCAGCAGCGGCATACGGGCCAGCCGCGTACGCCCAAGCACCAGAAAACCGCTGGTCTGCGCCATCATTTCGATCAGCAAAACGCCTGGCAGCAAAGGCATGCCGGGAAAATGGCCCTGAAAAACGGGGCTCTCTTCCGGCACGGTCGAACGCACGGCAATCGTGCCCGTTTCATTGTCAAACGCCGTTATGGCGTCGACCATCTGAAAATATTCAAGCTGCAACGGGTCGGTTTCAGGCTTTGGCTGCGACCAGCGCGTCGATCTTGGCGCACAGGTTCTTCAGCACGAAATACTCTTCCGTCGCCGCTTTTCCGTCATTGACTTCCTGCGTCCAGGCTTCGA
This sequence comes from uncultured Alphaproteobacteria bacterium, assembly GCA_963841615.1. Lineage (GTDB taxonomy): Bacteria > Pseudomonadota > Alphaproteobacteria > Rhizobiales > Rhizobiaceae > Pseudahrensia. The sequence continues at coordinate 454,249 of CAWJDI010000006.1, forward strand.
GCGGGATCTTGATGCCGAATTCCTTATCGATGGCGAACACGATATCGAGAAAATCGAGAGAATCGATGCCGAGATCGTCGATCGTGTGGCTTTCGGGCGTGATGTCCTCTCGCGGAATTTCGGACGTGTCGGCAATGATGTCGGCGACCTTATCGAAGGTGGACATGGGGCGGCTCCTGAAAACGGGTCGGTCGACCGTCGGCAGCGGGAGGGCTGGTCTAAAGACGGCGGTTTGCCGTGTCCTAAAGCCAATGCCGCCGCCATGCAATCGGTGACTGCCGCAAACCGCGCTTGCAGTAAGAGGTGGGCTCGCGCGATAAGCAGGCACGTAATTACTCGTTTCTGGACAGACCATGACAAACCCTTTCCTGAAGGAAGCCAACCTCGTCGCCGGTAAGTGGACAGCGGCTGATAGCGGTGGCACGTTCGATGTCACCAACCCTGCGACCGGCGACGTGATCGGCACGGCACCGGAATCAGGCCAAGCCGAAACGAAACGAGCGATCGACGCTGCGCATGAGGCGTTCCAGTCCTTCAAGGCCACCACCGCTAACGATCGCGCCACCATCTTGCGGCGGATGCATGACGTGATGATGGACAATCAGGAAGACCTTGCCCAACTGCTGACGATGGAAATGGGCAAGCCGCTGGCCGAGGCGCGGGGCGAGATCGCCATCGGTGCAAACTACCTCATGTGGTTCGCCGAAGAGGGCCGCCGCGTCTATGGCGACATCGTGCCGAGCCCGTGGGCGGATCGGCGCATTCTGGTACGGAGAGAGCCAGTGGGCGTCATCGCCGCCATTACGCCTTGGAACTTCCCGTCCTCGATGCTTGCCCGCAAGATCGGCCCGGCCATTGCAGCCGGTTGCACCAGTGTCATCAAGCCCGCCGAACTGACCCCCTATAGCGGCCTCGCCTGGGGTTTGATCGCCGAACAGGCGGGCCTGCCGGATGGCTGCATGAACATCGTGACCGGCGATTCGTCCGAGATCGGCAAGGAAATGTGCGCCAACGGCAAGGTGCGGAAGATTACCTTCACCGGCTCCACCCGCGTCGGCAAACTGCTGATGAAGCAGGCTGCGGAAACGGTGAAGAAGGTGTCGATGGAACTGGGCGGAAACGCGCCGTTCATCGTGTTCGACAGCGCAGATATCGACAAGGCGGTCGAAGGAGCGATTGCCGCCAAATACCGCAATTCCGGGCAGACTTGCGTCTGCACCAACCGGTTTTACGTGCAGGACGGGGTTTACGACGCTTTCGTCGAAAAACTTGCCAAGGCTGCATCCGAATTGAAAGTGGGTGATGGTACGAAAGACGGCGTTCAGCAAGGCCCGCTCATCAGCAAACCAGCCCTCGACAAGGTCGAGGAGTTGATGGCCGACGCGGTCGAAAAGGGCGCAACGGTTGTCACCGGCGGCGAGAGCCTTGGCGGCACGTTCTATCAACCCACAGTCTTGTCCGGCGCGACCGCTGACATGCGGCTCGCACGGGAGGAAATCTTCGGTCCCGTCGCACCGGTGTTCCGTTTCACCAACGAGGCCGAAGCGATCCACGCCGCTAACGACACCGAGTTCGGTCTCGCCTGCTACCTCTATTCCAGCGATCTTGGCCAAACATTCCGCGTGATGGAAGCGCTGGAATACGGTCTCGTCGGCGTCAATGAAGGCGTCATTACTACGCCGGAAGCACCATTCGGCGGCGTGAAGGAAAGCGGCGTTGGCTCCGAAGGCGGGCGGCAAGGTATCGAGGAATATCTCGATACCAAATATATCTGCATCGGCGGTCTGGGCCTGTAGGCTATGCGTCATGTAATCGTTGGCGGCGGGCAGGCCGCGGTTTCCACCGCAGCGAAATTGCGGGAACTGGACGCCGACGCGGACATTATGATCGTCGGTGATGAACCGGTGCTGCCATACCAGCGCCCGCCGCTTTCCAAGAAATATCTGTCCGGCGAGATGCCGCTCGATCGCCTGATTTTGCGACCGCAGGAATGGTTCGACGAGCAGCGTATCAAGACGCGGTTCGGCACGCGTGCGTTACCGCCATCGAGCGCAGGGAAAGCCGCATCGTGCTGGAGGACGGCGCGACGCAACCCTACGACCGGCTCTTGTTGGCAACGGGGACCCGCGTGCGAAAACTTCCGGCCGGTTTGGGAGACGATCTATTAGGCGTCCACTATCTTCGCACCGTCGGCCATATCGACGCCATGCGCGCCGACTTTCGAGAGGGCCAGCGGCTCGTCATCGTGGGTGGTGGCTATATCGGATTGGAGGCGGCGGCGGTCGCGCGGTCGATGGGGCTGTCAGTCACCGTCCTCGAAGCCGCTCCCCGTATCTTACAGCGCGTAGCCTGCACTGAGACCTCTGCATGGTTCGCCAGCCTCCACCGTGAGCGCGGCGTGCTGTTATTGGAAGGGCAGGGGCTCGACCGTTTTGAAGGCGACGATGGTTCATTGAAGCGGGTGCGTCTGTCAGATGACACGGTGATGGATGCCGACATCGCGCTGGTCGGTATCGGCGTGTTGCCCAATGACGCGCTTGCAGCGGATGCGGAACTGAACTGCGACAACGGAATTGTCGTCGATGCCCACTGCCAGACCACTGATCCGGCCATCTTCGCTGCCGGTGACTGCGCGGCCTTTCCACACCGCGGCACGCATATCCGTCTGGAATCGGTGCCCAACGCTATCCATCAGGGCGAAGTCGCAGCGCAGAATATGACCGGTACCCCACAGGCTTACGAGGCTACCCCGTGGTTCTGGTCGGACCAATACGAGGTCAAGCTGCAGATTGCGGGGCTTGGTGGCGGTTACGACCGCATCATTGTCCGCCCCGGCAAGCGGGAAGGCAGCGTGTCCCACTGGTATTTCGCAGGCGATACGCTGCTTGCGGTGGACGCCATGAACGATGCCCCTGCATTTATGACAGCGCGCCGTTTAATCGAAAATGCCGTCCCGATCACGCCCGAGCAGGCAGTAACAGCCGATTTGAAGGCACTTTTGGACAGCGCTTGAGCGGTTTCCGCACGCCTACACCCAAAGGCTTATTTCGCGAGGGCCTATCCTCGCCTAAACAGACATTCGGAGAGTCGGCGGTGGGAGTCGCAGGCTTGGCCGTCAAACGTCAATCTCATGGGAGGATAATCATGAGCGACCATACAGACCACACGCGCCGCCGCGTCCTGAAGGGCGGTGCTACCGCTCTCGCCGGTGCCGCCGTCACGCCTTACTTCTTCAGCAGCAGCGCATTTGCACAAGATCCCGGTGGCTATCTGAACGCGCCGACCGGCGATACCGTCACCTTTGGTTTCAACGTTCCCCAGTCCGGCCCTTATGCCGACGAGGGTGCGGACGAGTTGCGTGCCTACCAGCTGGCTGTCGAACACCTCAACGGTGAAGGCGACGGCGGGATGATGAACACGTTCACGTCCAAAGAGCTCAAGGGCAACGGCGTGTTGGGCAAGAAGGTCGCTTACGTTTCCGGCGACACGCAGACAAAATCCGACGCCGCCCGCGCGTCCGCACGCTCCATGATCGAAAAAGACGGTGCCGTGATGATCACCGGTGGTTCGTCCTCCGGCGTGGCCGTGGCCGTTCAGGCTCTGTGCCAGGAAACCGGCATCATCTTCATGGCAGGCCTCACCCACGCCAACGATACGACCGGCAAGGACAAGAAGGCCAACGGCTTCCGGCACTTCTTCAACTCCTACATGTCCGGTGCGGCGCTTGCGCCCGTTCTTGCCAAGGAATACGGCACGGACCGCAAGGCCTACCACATCACCGCTGATTACAACTGGGGCTACACGACCGAACAGGCTGTTCGCGAGTCCACGGAAGCGCTTGGCTGGGAAACGGTCTCGTCCGTCCTCACCCCGCTGACCCAGACGGACTTCTCGTCCTATATCGCGCCTGTACTTCAGTCCGGCGCGGACGTGCTGGTGCTGAACCACTACGGCGGCAACATGGTGAACTCGCTCACCAACGCCGTGCAGTTCGGCCTGCGCGACAAGGAAGTGAACGGCAAGAAGTTCGAAATTATCGTGCCGCTCTACTCCGAGTTGATGGCCCGTGGTGCCGGTGCCAATATCAAGGGCATTTTCGGCTCCCAGAACTGGGACTGGAAACTCGAGGATCAGATGGGCAGCCGCTTCGTCGGCACGAACGCCTTTGTTAAATCCTTCGGCGAAAAGTATGGCTTCCCGCCATCGCAGGCGGCACACACCTGCTACGTGCAGACGCTGCTTTACGCGGATGCGGCCGAACGTGCGGGCACGTTCAACCCATGCGGTATCGTCGAGGCACTTGCCGGCTTCGAATTCGATGGCCTTGGCAACGGCCCAACGCTTTACCGTGCCGATGACCACCAGTGCTTCAAGGACGTCGTCGTCGTGAAGGGCAAAGAAAACCCCGACAACGAATACGACCTTGTGGAAATCGTCGAAGTGACACCAGCCGAACAGGTCACGTATGCCCCCGATCATCCGCAGTTCAAGGATGAAAACGGCAACGTCGTGCCAATCGGTACCTGCAACGCAGGCGCATAAGCGGCACGAAAATACCGGGGCGGTCGGAAACGACCGTCCCGTTTCACTGACAATTTGAGTATGTTCGGCCACGGCCGGAACCTGCTACCGGGAGGGCCTTTCGCGGCCAACGGCTATGGAAGCAATCGTCCTGCAAATCGTGAACGGCCTCGACAAGGGTTCAGCCTATGCGCTGATCGCGCTCGGTCTCACGCTCATTTTCGGCACTCTGGGCGTCGTCAATTTCGCCCACGGCGCTCTGTTCATGATCGGCGCGTTCTGCGCGGTCACGCTCAGCCGCATCCTGTCCATGTCCCATGTGGTCATTGATGAAACCCGCAAGGACTTCCTCGGCAATCCGCTGGAAGTGGAAGTCCCGTATATCTACGAATTCTTCGGCGAGGCGGCGGGCAGGGCGATCATCGACTGGTCGGTGCCCATCTCCATTCTGTTCGCCATTCCGGTGATGATGCTCATCGGCATCGCCATCGAACGCGGCCTCATCAAACACTTCTACAAGCGCCCCCACGCGGACCAGATCCTCGTCACCTTCGGCCTGGCGATCGTGCTTCAGGAAATTATCAAGTATTTCTACGGTGCCAACCCGATCCCGACGCCCGCCCCTGCGGCGTTCGCAGGATCACTCGATTTTGGCGCGGCGCTGGGCTTCGATCCAAACGTCATCATCTATCCCTACTGGCGCTTGATCTATTTCATCTTCGCCATCGTCATCATCGGTGGTGTCTTCTCGTTCCTGCGCTTCACGACGTTCGGCATGGTGGTGCGCGCGGGTATGGCCGACCGTGAGACGGTTGGGCTGCTCGGCATCAATATCGACCGCCGCTTTACGATCATGTTTGGCCTTGCCGCTGCAGTCGCGGGCATTGCGGGCGTCATGTACACGCCCATCAACTCGCCCAACTATCATATGGGCATGGACTTCCTCGTTCTCAGCTTCGTGGTCGTCGTGGTCGGCGGCATGGGCAGCCTTGTGGGCGCGGTACTCGCAGGCTTCCTGCTTGGAATTCTGGAAAGTTTCGCTTCGATGGGGCAGGTGCTGGAGGTGCTTCCGGGTATCAATCAGATCGTGCTGTATCTCGTCGCCATCATCATTCTGCTCACCCGACCGCGTGGCCTCATGGGCCGGGCGGGCGTGATGGAGGATTAGCGCTATGCTCGGTCTTGAAAAACGCGACTTCGCCACGCTCCTCTTCGTTATCGTGCTGACAGTCTTCGCGCCCTTTTTCCTGAACCCGTTTCCGGTGGATTCGAGCCTCGCGCAGTTCAACGCGGGCTATCCGGACCTGATGCAGCGGTTCGTGATCTTCGGCATCTTCGCCATCGGCTTCAACATCCTGTTCGGGCTGACGGGCTATCTCAGCTTCGGCCACGCAGCCTTTCTCGGTGCCGGCTCCTATGCCGGTATCTGGATGATGAAACTGTTGACCATGAACATTCTGCCCGGCGATGGCGCTCAGCATCATCGTCGCGGGCCTGTTTAGCCTCCTGGTTGGCTACATTTCGCTGCGCCGGTCCGGCATCTATTTCTCGATTCTGACGCTGGCGTTCGCGCAGATGTCCTACGCACTCGCCTATTCAGTGCTGACGCCCATCACCGGCGGCGAGACGGGCTTGCAGCCGAAACGCGCGGACCCGCGTATTTTCGACGGGCCACTGGAACCGGGCCAATCGCCTTCGGCAAACCTTTTCGGGCTGGACATGAGCGCGACCCACGACCTGCTCATCGGCGGCTGGTCGTTCACCTTCAACGCGGGCTACTACATCGCCGCCGCCTTCATGGTGATTAGCTTCTATATCTCCATTCGCATCTTCCGCTCACCCTTCGGGCTAATGTTGCGCGCGGTGAAATCGAACCAGAATCGCCTCGGTTTCACCGGTGTAAGCGCACGACCCTATACGCTGGCGGCATTCGTCATCTCCGGCATGTACGCAGGCCTCGCGGGCGGATTGATGGTGGCGATGGACTCGCAGGCTGGTGCCGAGCGCATGTTCTGGACGGCCAGCGGCGAGGTCGTGCTTATGACGATCCTTGGCGGCGCAGGCACGTTGATCGGGCCAGTGCTGGGCGCGGGGCTCATAAAATACATGGAAAACATTATCTCCAAGATCAACGAGACGATTCTGGAAGGCTGGTTCTCCTGGGCACCGGACGTCCTGCAGGATGTCATGGTCGCCGATCGTCTATCCCTTCATCGGCAAGGGTTGGCACCTGACACTCGGGTTGATGTTCATGATCATCGTTATCTTCCTGCCGGGCGGGCTGATGGAAGGGTTCCGCCGCCTGTCGGCAAAGTTCCGCAGGCCGCAAAACCACGAGACGGTGAAGTCCTCCACCATTCCCAACTCCAAACCGGGTCAACCGCCCGCACCGCAGGCAGGGGAGTGAGCGCGATGTCGCAGGCAAGCAACACCATCGAACCCATCGACGAAAGCCGTGCATTCCAGCGCGGCACGCCGAATACGGTTCTGCATATCGACGATGTGCACAAGAGTTTCGCCGGTCTCCATGCCCTGTCTGATGTCGACTTGTCAGTGCGCGAAGGCGAGACCCACGCCATTATCGGCCCTAACGGGGCAGGCAAATCGACGCTTCTCAATGTCTGCGTCGGTCGCCTCAAGCCGGATCGCGGTGCGGTTGTTTTCGACGGCCATATTCTTACCGGCAAGTCACCCCACGAGATCAACCAGGTCGGCGTCGCCCGCGTGTTTCAGACGCCGGAAGTGTTTCCCGACCTTTCGGTGATCGAAAACGTGATGGTTCCGGGCCTTGCCAAGAAATACGGGCACTTCCATCTCGATCCTTTCTCGGCCTTCCGCAAGCAATCCGCCCTACAGGACGAGGCAGAGGCCGTGCTGAAAAGCGTCGGCTTGCAGGCGCAACTAACCGATCTCGCATCTGCCATGTCGCGCGGTGATAAGCGGCGGCTGGAACTGGCAATGGGGCTCATTCAAAAGCCGCGGCTTTTGCTGCTAGACGAACCGACAGCCGGTATGGCGCGACACGATACCAATGCCACCATCGATTTGCTCAAGCAGATCAAGGAAGGCGGCATGACGAAGGTGATTATCGAGCACGACATGCACGTGGTCTTTTCGCTGGCAGACCGCATTTCCGTTCTGGCCGGTGGCCGCATAATCGCGCAGGGCACGCCGGACGAAATCAAGATCGATCCGAAGGTCAAGGAAGCCTATCTTGGCGAGGAGCAGGTATGAGCGTCACCGAACAACAGCGCCCGGCCGAGGCCGTGGTCTCGGACTATTTCCGTGCCGAAAATCTCAAAGCCTACTACGGCGACAGCTACATCGTTCAAGGTGTGTCGATCAGCGTGAACGAGGGCGAGATCGTCGCCCTGCTGGGCCGCAACGGGGCAGGCAAGACTTCCACCCTGCGTGCCATTGCCCGTGCTGACGCTCCCGAATTGCGAACCGGCGAAATTTGGCTGAACGGCCAAGCGGTCCACTCCATGACGAGCTATCAGGCGGCTTTGGCGGGCATCCAGCTCGTGCCTGAAGACCGGCGCATTATTCAGGGTCTCACCGTGCAGGAGAACCTCGAACTGGCAATCATCGCTGGCGACCCGGGCTGGGACTTCGAGCGCATCTACGACCTATTCCCGCGTTTGAAAGAGCGGCGCACACAGGAAGGCACGACGCTTTCCGGTGGCGAACAGCAGATGCTCGCGATCAGCCGCGCATTGGCAAAAGACTTGAAGTTGCTGTTGCTCGACGAGCCGTATGAGGGGCTTGCCCCTGTCGTGCGCCACGACATCGAAAAGGCGCTGATGGAAGTGCGCGCAGCGGGCATCACCACAATTATCGTGGAACAGAACGCGGTGGCAGCGCTGAAAATCTCCGATCGCGCCATCATTCTCGACACGGGTGAGGTCGCGTTTACAGGCAGCGCCAAGGAAGTGCTCGACAACGAGCAGCTGCGCCACGACTACCTGGCCATCTGACGCCGTTTCAGTCGCTACAACTGCGTGCTAGGGCGGGGTATGACCCGCACCAAAACCGCACAGATATTTGACGTCATCATTCTCGGTGCCGGTGGCGCCGGGTTGATGTGCGCAGGCGTCGCCGTTCAGCGCGGCTTGCGCGTTCTCGTGCTCGACCATGCTGACAAACCCGGCAAGAAGATCCTGATTTCCGGCGGCGGGCGCTGCAATTTCACTAACATGGAATGCGCCGCCGACCGCTTCCTGTCCGCCAACCCCCATTTCGCCAAATCCGCCCTCAACCGCTACACGGCGGCGGACTTTTTGGCACTTGTCGAGCGGTACGGCATAGCGTGGCACGAGAAGACACTTGGGCAGCTGTTCTGCGACGGGTCTGCCAGGCAGATCGTTGACATGTTGATGGCCGAAGCGGAGGGGGCAGAATTTCGGTTTGGCAAGACGGTCGAAGCAGTGACAAAAAATGCCGACGGATTCGAGATTTCGTGTAGCGACGCGGAATACCAATCCACGCGACTTGTTGTCGCCACCGGCGGCCCATCCATACCGAAAATGGGAGCAACGGGCTACGCCTATGATCTCGCACGGCAATTCGGTCTAAAGGTTGTCGAACCTCGCCCCGCGCTCGTGCCGTTTACGCTGCCTGCCAGCGAAGCCTTGTTCCGCGATTTATCAGGCGTCTCTACGCCAGTTATGGCCAGTGTCGGCGGAACGGCATTCGAGGAAGCAGCGCTTTTCACCCACAAAGGACTTTCCGGCCCGGCAATTCTGCAAGTGTCGAGCTATTGGCGGCATCGGGAGCCGGTGGTCGTGAACTTTTTGCATGGGGCCGCTGATTTCGTCGCGCAGAAGGCCGCCATGCCAAACGCCACATTCGCTTCCTGCCTCGCCCGTATTCTGCCCGCAAGGTTGAGCGAGGTATTGTCTGAGAAGGTCGGTCTGTCCGGTCCGCTTTCAGCTTTGAAAGATGCGGATCTGAGGCACGCACAGGCCAAACTCTCCGCATGGGCGTTCCAACCGGACGGGACGGAGGGCTTCGCAAAGGCGGAGGTGACTTTGGGAGGCGTTTCGACGGATGGGTTGTCGTCGAAAACGATGGAGGCCAAGCGGGTGCCGGGCCTCTATTTTATCGGCGAAGCGGTGGACGTGACCGGCTGGCTTGGCGGCTACAATTTCCAGTGGGCCTGGTCGTCCGGCTGGGCCGCCGGACAAGCGGTTTAGGAAGGCACTCTAAGCAGGCTTGCCATATACAATCTGCCGCACGTCGATTGAGCCCGTGAGAAAACCGGCCTCGCAATAGCTCAGATACAATGACCACATCCGCTTGAACCTGTCGTCGAAACCGAGCGGCTCAATCGTTGGCCAAGCGGCGCTGAACCGCTCATGCCAGACTGCCAGTGTCTCGGCGTAGTCCTTGCCAAAACCAAAATCGGACAGTTCGGACAGCCCAACCTTTTCACCCAGCGTTTTCATTACCCCATCGCTGGGCAGCATGCCGCCGGGAAAGATGTATTTCTGAATGAAATCAGGGTTATCACGGTAGTGAGCGTAGTCCTGATCCTTGATCGTGATGACCTGCACACCCGCCCTACCGCCCGGTTTCAGCCTGTCGTGAAGCTGTGAAAAATAGGACGGCCAGTAGCTTTCGCCCACCGCCTCGAACATTTCGATAGATATAATACGGTCGTAAATTCCGGTCTCGTCGCGGTAGTCCTGAAACTTGATGTCCACCTTGTCGCCCAGCCCGGCACGCTGCATCCGCGCCTGCGCGTAGTCGAGCTGTTCGCGGCTGATGGTCAGGCACGTCACATCCGCGCCCACGGTGCCAGCGAGAAATTCGGCGTTGCCGCCCCATCCGCAGCCAATTTCCAACACATGATGGCCCGACTGGACGCCCGTGGCCTCCGCCAGCTTTCGATATTTGGCCGTCTGCGCCTGTTCCAGATCGTTCGCGCCGGTCGAATAGAGCGCGCTGGAATAGGTCATCGTGCGGTCGAGCCATTGCTCGTAAAAGGCGTTCCCAAGATCGTAATGGGCTGCGATGTTCTTCTGCGCCTGTGCCTTCGTGTTGCGGTTGAACCAGTGCAGGACACCGTTGAAAAAGTTGACGAGGCGGGAACGGGCGAAGAACTGCGCGCCCCCTTCATCGTAGGAATTGAGTAGGAAAAAATGCAGAAAGCCGGTCACGTCCGGCGAATCCCATTCACCGTCGAGATAGCTTTCCGCCACGCCAAGCGACCCGTGGGTGACCGCGCGCCGCACGATGCCCCAGTTGTGCAGCACAGCCTGTCCGTGCGGTCCGTCTTCCGGTGCATCATAGGCGAAAGTCCTGCCGCCGGGCATGGTCACCTGAACGGAACCGTAGCGCAGTTTCGTCAACGCCTTCAGCGCCAGCGAGACCTTGCGGGGAAAATCCCGCGCGATTTCCGCCACGTTGTCCGCGTCGATCCGAACCACCGATCCGATACTGCCCTGTTCATTCATGCGTCGTCACCAGTCATCTAAGGCCATCATACTAAGGCAGAAACGCAGGTATAGCCGCCTCGGTTTCGTTGGTGCAAACGCAACACGCGACTCAGCCGTCGTCGCCGGCCGTCTTTCCGGACATCGCAGCGAGCGTATCGAGCGCCCGTTCGCGGCCTTCCTTGTGGTCGATAATGGGGTGCGGATAGGTATCTCCGAGTTTCACGCCCGCTTTGGCCAGCACGTCCTCGGACGCTTCCCATGGTGCGGGCAGATGCTTGGCGGGTAGCTCGCGCAGTTCTGGCACGTAGCGGTGAATATATGTGCCTTCGGGGTCGAATTTTTGTGCCTGTATGATCGGGTTGAATACACGGAAATAGGGCGCGGCATCAGCACCGGTGCCTGCCACCCATTGCCATTGCGCGGGATTGGAGGCCGGGTCACCGTCCACCAAACAATCCCAGAACCACCGTTCCCCCTCGTGCCAGTCGATCAACAGGTGTTTGACCAGAAACGAGCCGACGATCATCCTCACCCGGTTATGCATCCAGCCCGTTTGCCAAAGCTGGCGCATCCCGGCATCTACGATCGGATATCCTGTCCGCCCCTGCTGCCAGGCTTTCAGACTATCGGAATCGTCCCGCCAGTCGAAAGCGTCGAACTTATCGTTGAAATTGCGCTCGTGCAGGTCCGGGTTGTGCTGGAGTAGATGGTAGGAAAATTCGCGCCACACCAGTTCCTTCAGCCACGTCTCGCGCGCCTTAACGTCTGCCGTACGACGGCCGTCCTGCGCGGCGTGCCAAAGCTGGTGGGGCGAAACTTCGCCGAACCGTAACCGTGGCGACATGCGCGATGTCCGGTCCGGCCCCGGCCTGTCGCGGGCAGTGTCGTAGTCACGCAGATCGTCGGCAAGAAAGTCATCGAGAACGGCATGGGCCGCCTTTTCGCCGGGTGTCCAGGCCTCGCGAATCCCACCGGCCCAGTCGGGCTGGGTGGGAAGCAGATTCCAGTCTTCCAGCGTGTCCGATTGCAGATTGGCGCCGAGCGGCATGATAGAATCAGGCGCGGGCAGAGGGTGCCTAACGTCCATGTTTTCCGCCAAATTTTTCCAGAACGGTGAATAGACCCGGTAATAATTGTCCGAACCCGTCCGCACCTTCAGCGGCTCGTGCATCAGCATTCCGGCGAACGACCGAACGTCCGGGCCATCGTCCGCAAAACGATTTTTGATCGCGGTATCCACCGCCTGTTCGCCCTCGCCATACCGCCGATTCCAGTACAGCCCCTGCGCACCGGTCTCCTCCACCAGATCACGAATGATGTCTTCCGCCGCACCGCTACGCAAAGTCAGGCGTCCGCCCAAGGCCGACAGATTGTCGGCCAACGACGCAAGCGAATGGTGCAGCCACCATTTTTGCGCAGCACCCATCGGGCGGATATCCGGTGAAAGTTCATCCAGCACAAACACCGCAATGACGGGCTGCCCGCTTTCGCAGGCGTGGTGCAGCGCCGGATTGTCCGCCAGCCGCAGATCCTGCCGGAACCAGACGATGATTGGTTTTTTGGAATTGTGATCGGACAAGTGGCAGGCTCCGCAAAGTTCAGTCTGTGTTCATGAAGGGGCATCTAGGCAGACGCGATGCCGCAATGTGCCACACTTTCAACGCATGTGACGCTTACCGGCGCGACGAACACTGCCTTTTCGCAGTTCTGAAGGGATTTTCCATGCGTAAGATTTTCATCGCCTCAACGGCCGCCATCATGCTCGCCGGTTGCACGGCCGACCCCTATACCGGCCAACAGCGCGTTTCGCGCACGGCTATCGGCACAGGTGCCGGTGCCGCAGTCGGCGCTCTCGGTGGCCTTTTGGTTGGTAAGACGACCAATGCCAATACGCGCAACGCGGTTCTGATCGGCGCAGGCGTCGGCGCACTGACGGGCGGTGGTATCGGTCTCTATCAGGACCGTCAGGCAGCGCAGTTGCGCGCCGAGTTGCAGAACACGGGCGTCAGCGTCACCCGCGCCGGCGACCGCATCATTCTCAACATGCCGTCCGCCATCACGTTTGCCAGCGGTGCCGATTCCATCAATCCGGACTTCTTCAATGTGCTGAATTCGGTCGCCAAGGTGCTGAAAGAGTTCGAATCCAACCTCATCAACGTCAACGGCCATACCGATTCCGACGGCGATGCCGGTTTCAACCAGCAGCTTTCCGAGCGCCGCGCCGTGAATGTGTCGCGCTATCTCGTCAGCCAGGGCGTCAACCAGAGCCGTTTCTACGTGCAGGGCTTTGGTGAGGTGCAGCCGATCGCGTCCAACGCATCAGCTGAGGGAAAATCGCAGAACCGCCGCGTCACGCTCGAATTGGTGCCTCTTACGCAGTAATTCACGCCGCTTGGCGCTTGCTAACCCCGCACCGCCTGCGCTAGACGGTGCGGAACACGGGCAAGCCCGTGTGTTCCCTGGTAGCTCAGTGGTAGAGCAATCGACTGTTAATCGATTGGTCGTTGGTTCGAATCCGACCCGGGGAGCCATTTTTCATGATTAAACGATTGCGACTGCCGCGCACGAAGCCGGGCCGTATTGCCCTTGGTATCGGCTTGATCCTTGGCGGCTGCCTGGCAGTTTTGCCGGTCTTTGGGCTTTGGATGATCCCTCTAGGGCTCTGGGTGCTAAGCGAAGACTTCGCCACCGTGCGCCGTTTCCGCCGCCGCTGGACCGTGCGGCTTGGTAGATGGGCGCAGACACAGCCCTGGATTGCGCGGTTGTTTAACCGCTTCTTTCCAAATGGCGTCGATAGTCCCCCCAGTGTCGGCAAATCCGGCCCGGACAGGTGAAAGCATCGCTTGGCAGGGCAGGATGGCAGTGTTAGACACCGCCCGTTCCGCCGGGCGAAGACGCGCGGAAACGGATGGCCTCGTGGCGGAGTGGTTACGCAGAGGACTGCAAATCCTTGCACCCCGGTTCGATTCCGGGCGAGGCCTCCAACCCGTTTCCGCAATCCGTCGTCTTCAGGCACTGAAACTGGACGCTGCACCATGATCGACTTTGCCCGCGCGCGCACCACCATGGTCGATTGTCAGATCATGCCCAACGGCGTTACCCGCAACGATGTGCTGGAAGCGTTCCTGCTCGTGCCGCGTGAGGCGTTTGTCCCCGCTGCCATGAAGGCGCTGTCCTATATCGATGAGGATATCGAGGTCGCCGGTGGCCGCTATCTCATGGAAGCCATGTCGTTGGCAAAACTGATTCAACTCGCAGAGGTGCAGGAAACAGATATCGTGCTGGATGTCGGCTGTGCGACCGGATACTCCACCGCGTTGCTGGCCCGTCTCGCATCATCCGTCGTGGCATTGGAATGCGACGATGCGCTGGCAACCTCGGCATCCGCCAATCTGTCGGACCAGTCGGCGGACAACGCGGTCGTCGTTACCGGGCCGCTGGAAATGGGCTATGCGAAAGAAGGCCCCTACGATGTCATCTTTGTCGGTGGCGCCATGGGCGCGGTGCCTGCGGGCTTGCTCGACCAGTTGAAGGTGGGCGGTCGCCTGGTAGGTGTGGTTGGGCAGGGCAATGCGGCAACGGCCGTTCTCTATACGAATGTTGGCGGCGTGGTCGGTTCCCGCACCCCCTTCAACAGCGCCGTGGCCCCGCTGCCCGGTTTCGAGGTCGCGGATACGTTCGTCTTCTAAAACTGTATGCGACAGGTGTCGCCAATCGGCAACGCATCGCGCGTTAATCTCTCATTAACATCGCTGTAATGGCGCAACCGCGTGCGGTATGCGGTAGCACTATTGAAAGACGGACCAACGGCGAGCGAATCGTCGAGTAGTCCTGCGTTTGGTCGAAAGGTGCCTGTGTTGCGGGTGGCGAAATACATTTCAGTGTTCGCGTTTGCCCTTTCACTGGTGAGCGTTCCGCATGTTGCATGGGCCGAAACGCTTATGGGTGCGCTCGGCCGCGCTTACGATCACAACTCCACGCTGAACGCCCAGCGAGCTGCAACACGCGCTTCCGACGAGCAGTTGCCCCAGGCGCTTTCCGGTTACCGCCCTACGGTCAACCTGACCGCCGACGCTGGATTTGCAGGCTCGTCGACGGATACATTCGCAGCAGGTGTGGGCAGCATTTCCCGCGGCGCGTCGTCCAACCCATACGGCTACGGTATTTCGATTTCCCAAAACCTGTTTACCGGGTTCCGCACCGTGAACGGCGTGAAAGCTGCAAAATCAGCGATATATGCCAGCCGTCAAACACTTGCTAATGCTGAACAGAATACGCTTCTCAATGCGGCCACTGCCTATGCCGCCGTGGTGTTCAACCGTGAACTTGTCCAGCTTCGCCGCCGCAATATCTCTTTTCTGTCAGAGCAAAGCCGCTCCTCCCAAGCCCGTCTTGATGTGGGCGAAGGCACCCGCACCGATGTCGCGCAGTCCGATGCACGCCTTGCGCTTGGCCGCGCACAGCTTTTTGCAGCAGAGGCACAGTTGGCCAGCGCGGAAGGACAGTATTTTCAGCTGGTTGGTCGGATGCCGGATAATCTTAGCAAACCCACCGGCCCCAAACGCCTGTATCCAAACAGCCTTCAGCGGGCGATGGAACTGGGCGCATCCCGCCATCCCGCCGTGCTGGCCACCCAGCATCTCGTCGATTTTGCGCTGTTCAACGTGAAGGTTTCAGAAGGTGCTTTTCTACCGACCGTTACATTGAACGGGTCCGCCAACCGGCGTTTCAACACCGGCGACAATCGCACTGACACCGATTCGGCTCAGGCGACGGTGAACCTGAATGTACCTCTCTATCAGGGCGGTAGAGCCAGCTCGGTCGTCCGCCAGAACAAGCAAAATCTCTCCCAGCGTCGTATTGAAGTCGACGAGGCCCGCGACCGTGTGCGCGCCGAGATCGTAACCGCATGGACATCGCTGCAATCGGCCCGCGCCAATGCATCGGCCAACAATGTGCAGGTTGAAGCCGCCAATCTGGCACTGCGCGGCGTGACAGCAGAGCGGGATGTCGGCCAGCGAACGCAGCTGGATGTTCTGGACGCGCAAAGCCAGGTCTTGTTGGCACAGGAGCTTTTGTTGCAGTCAGAGCAGCTTGAAGTCACCGCCGGATACCGGCTCGTTGCGGGCATCGGCAGCTTGAACAGCCGCGAATTGGGCCTTCGGGTCGCCCATTACAGCCCGCAGGAACATTTCGATGCCGTGAAGGACAAATGGTTCGGCCTGAGAACGCCTTCCGGTCGCTAAATGCGGCCTTTGTGGCCTGCAATCAGTGGATGAGCGGCGCCGCACCTGTGACGGGCGCGGGCAACCCATATAGTTTGACGAAGCGAATCAGCGCGCTGTAAAGCAGCGCGGCGTATGGAGTATCTTGCATGTCCGGCAAACCAGATTTCCGCCAGTCCACACCGGAAGGTCAGCCCGAGCAATCGATGGACGAGATATTGGCCTCCATCCGCCAGATCATCGCCGATGATAGCGGTGCGAAGCCCGCCAAACCGGAACGCCAGGGCCTCGCCGTGCCGACCGATATCTCGAACAGTAACGCGACTGTTTCAGAGCCAACGCCGCCAAAGCCAGCTGCACCTTTCGCACCGTTCCGGCAGTCCACATCCGCACCTGAGCTGGTGATCCCGCACGCCACGCCGAAAGCTCCGTCGCAGGATTTTGACGCCGAAATAGCTGCTGGAATGGCGCAGGCGCTTGCGGTCGAAACGGCGGCCCCAACCGCTACACAAGCCCCTATCATCGAGCAGCCGCTTGCTGTTCCCGCTCTCGCTGCCAAGGATGTGGCCCGCGACGTGGTAGAACGCTGGATCGGTACTCATAACGACGAGATGACGATGCAGGTGGAAGCTGTGGTTTCCCCCGTTGTCCGCGCTTGGTTGGCCGACAACCTGCCCGGTCTGGTGGAACGCCTCATACGCGAAGAAATCGAGGCGGTTTCACGCGGCACGACCCGCTGATCGGGTTGCCTTTGATAGGCGGAACCATGGTCTGTTGACTTGGCCACGGGCGGTGTCTTTATCGCCTGAGACCGAACGCCAACATGCCGGAACCGGGCCATGCTCGACAAGACCTATGACGCCGCTGCGATAGAGCCGCGCATTGCCGAACGGTGGGAGAAAGCGGACGCTTTCCGCGCCGGAGCGGGCGCTAAACCGGGCGCAGACACTTTTTCCATCGTCATCCCGCCACCAAACGTCACCGGCTCGCTCCATATGGGCCATGCGCTCAACAACACGCTGCAGGACATTCTCGTGCGTTTCGAGCGCATGCGGGGCAAGGATGTGCTGTGGCAACCGGGCATGGACCACGCCGGCATCGCCACGCAGATGGTGGTGGAACGCCAGCTTGCGGAGACCGGCGAAGACCGCCGCGATATGGGACGGGACGCCTTCATCGAGCGGGTCTGGGAGTGGAAGGAGAAGTCCGGCGGCACGATTGGCCAACAGCTGCGCCGGCTCGGTGCCTCCTGCGACTGGTCGCGCGAACGCTTCACTATGGGGGATAACGGGGCGGGCGACTCGAAAAATGCCGACGACCAGATGGTCGAGGCGGTCACGGAAGCCTTCGTCAAGCTGCACGAGCAGGGGTTAATCTACCGCGACAAGCGGCTGGTGAACTGGGACCCGCATTTTCAGACCTCGATTTCCGATCTCGAAGTGGAGAACCGCGAAGTCGACGGCCACATGTGGCACTTCAAATACCCTCTCGCAGACGGTCTGACTTACGAATATATCGAACGCGACGAGGACGGGAATGAAGTGTCCCGCGAAACCCGCGACTACATTTCCATCGCCACCACGCGCCCCGAAACGATGCTGGGCGACGGCGCTGTCGCCGTGCATCCATCGGACGAGCGATATGCGCCAATCATCGGAAAACTGTGCGAGATTCCGGTCGGCCCGAAAGAACACCGCCGTTTAATCCCGATTATCACGGACGAATATCCCGACAAAGATTTCGGCTCCGGTGCAGTGAAGATCACGGGTGCGCACGACTTCAACGACTATGCCGTCGCCAAGCGCAACGGTATTCCCATGTATCGGCTGATGGACGAGACCGCGACCATGCGCGCCGATGGTGCGCCCTACGCGGAAGCTGCTGCCTTGGCGATGCTGGTGTTGGCCGAGGACGGCACGCCGGATACCGCCCATGTGGACACGATCAACCTCGTGCCGGACGCCTATCGCGGCCTTGACCGGTTCGATGCCCGTGTGCGCGTGATCGCGGACATTACCGCCGAAGGCCTCGCAATCATGGTGCCGGAAACCGACCCGCGCCTCGGCCCGGTCAAGGCACCGCTCGCGCCGGAAGAGGGTGGCGAGGTTCGCGCGTTAGTCCCGCTGGTGGAAGCCAAAAGCATTATGCAGCCGTTCGGCGACCGCTCCAACGTGGTCATCGAACCCATGCTCACCGATCAGTGGTTTTGCGACGCGGAAACGCTCGCCAAACCCGCCATCGCGTCGGTGCGGGAAGGGCGGACGAAGTTCGTGCCGCAGCAATGGGAGAACACGTATTTTCACTGGATGGAAAACATCCAGCCGTGGTGCATTTCAAGACAGTTGTGGTGGGGCCACCGGATTCCGGCTTGGTATGGGCCGGATGGCTCAATTTATGTGGCGAGAACTGAACCCGAGGCGCAAGTGAAAGCGGGTAAGGGTGTAGAATTGCACCGCGACCCCGACGTCCTCGACACATGGTTCTCCTCCGCGCTCTGGCCTTTCTCCACGATGGGCTGGCCGGAAAACACGGACGAACTGGCGAAATACTACCCGACCTCCGTGCTCTCCACGGCCTTCGACATCATCTTTTTCTGGGTCGCCCGGATGATGATGATGGGGCTGCATTTCACCGGCAAGGAACCGTTTCACACCGTCTATATGCACCCCCTCGTGCGCGACAAGGACGGGGCGAAAATGTCGAAGTCGAAGGGCAACGGCATCGACCCGATCGACCTGATCGACGAGGTCGGCGCTGACGCCCTGCGCTTCACGCTGGCCGCTCTGGCCGTGCAGGGCAGGGACGTGCGGCTCGACCCGGCGCGGGTCGCGGGTTACCGCAATTTTTGCACCAAGCTATGGAACGCCACCCGCTTCGCGCAGATGAACGATGTGGCTCCGGTTGCCAATTTCGACCCGGCCTCGGCCAAGCTCACTGTCAACCGCTGGGTCATCAGCGAGTTGGCCAAGGCGACGGCGGACGTCACCGGCGCGCTGGAGAAATACCGCTTCAACGACGCGGCCACCCACGCATACAGCTTCACATGGCACACGGTCTGCGACTGGTATCTGGAACTGCTCAAGCCTGTCTTTGCGGGTGAAGACGAAGCCGCGAAAGCCGAAAGCCGCGTCGTTGCGGGTTATGTGTTCGACAGCATCTACGCGCTGTTGCACCCGTTCATGCCGTTCATCACCGAAGAATTGTGGGCGGAAACGGCGCCGCGCGACGGTTTGCTATGCCACGCCGATTGGCCGGGTCTGACCGGCGGCGACACCGACGCCGCAGCCGAGATCAACTGGCTCATCGCCCTCATCACCGAAATCCGCTCCGTGCGGTCCGAAATGAACGTCAAACCTTCGCTGAAAACCGAGCTCGTTGCGGTGGCAGCGGACGGCGCGACAAAAGAGCATCTGGAAACGCACCGCGTCGCCATCGGTCGCATGGCCCGTGTCGAGACCATCTCGTTTGCCGAAACTGTGCCCGCAGGCTCCGCGCAGGTATTGGCCGGAGGCACGACGTTCGCATTACCGCTCAAAGGCATCGTCGACTTCGAGGTCGAAACCGCGCGGCTGGCGAAGGAACGCGACGGTCTCGACAAGGAAATCCGTCAACTTTCCGGCAAGCTCGGCAATGAGAAGTTCATTGCCAACGCGCCGGAAGCGGTCGTCACGGAGAACCGCGAGCGGTTGGCGGATGCCGAAGCGAAACGTGCGAAGGTGGCAGAAGCGCTGGAGCGTGTCGCCTCGCTCCAAGACTGAGCGTCCCGCCGGGTGTGACATTTGCGCTACTGCCCTGCACGGGAATGAGGCAACTTGCCCATATTTTGCCCCGATTGAGCCAAACTCGATTGACCTAAACGTAAACTCGAGGCTGGGTGGGTGCAGAATTATGGAGACTGGCAGACGCCGGTCCGGTTGGGGGAGGCCATAATGGCTCATAAGGTAAACAAGGCTCTGATCGTCGCCGGAATGGCGGCTTTGACGGCGACATCTGCGATGAATGCGGCACTGGCAGGCGGCTTCGACCGCGGTGGCGTCAATATCGATCAGCTTTTCGACACGGAGCGCTACAGCTTTTCGTCAGGTCTTACATTCGTTCGTCCCGACCGGAAAATTAAGAATGTCCGACGTGTGAACAACTCGCTGCCGATTTACAAATCGATCAAGCTTGACGGTAGTCGGGATGGCCAGCTTATTCAGCTGTTGCAGCGGGACGCCTGGGGGGTGCTGCGATTTTGGCAACGCGATTTCGGTACAGTAATGCGCACTTTGGCCCGAATCAAATGACACTCCCACGAAGTCGATGTCGATAGCGATTACGCTGTTCCGCGGATCGGCTTGAAGGCGAATTTTACAGATGAAGCCGCCTGCCTTGCATCCTACCATGAGCCATTTGGTGCCGACGCCGAATACGGAATGAACAATGCCTACTCGGCTACATCGGTCGAATTTTCCATCGACACACGCGACTACGGCCTGACGTGTAGTTATCGATTTGCAGCGGGGAACTTCAGCATTGGTCAAGGTTATGTCCGGGCGATTGTTGGTGGCTCCTACCAGCAACTCGACGGTTTCCAGTCCCGCCAGTCGTTTCTCGACTTTGCGAATGCCGGTATTCCCGGGCTTTGGGGCCTAGTCACGAACACTCGCGGCCTCGGCACCTTCGACATCAACGGTGATGCTTTCGGTTACCGTGTCGGTCTCGCCTATGAAATTCCGACAATCGCCTTGCGCGCGATGGTTCTCTATAATTCAAAATATGACTATGACGATCTGAACGGCTTTCAGGATAATACCGGTTTCGGTGCGACTGATCCCGGCATAGCCAGATCACCAATTACGATGGCGACTGAAATCCCGCAGTCGATCGAAGTTCGCCTCCAGAGCGGTGTGACCGAAAGCATGTTGATTTATGCCAACTTCAAATGGCAGCAATGGACCAAGCTTGACGTTATCGACATTAGTGGCGGCATAAGCCCCGTTTCTGCGGCCGACAGCTCTTTCGTTCGATCCTCGTTATCAGGACGGCTACACTGTCAGCGGCGGCGTCGGTTATCGCTTCAACGAGAAAGCTCTCCGGTCTGGCCGGTCTCGGCTGGGACCGTGGAACGTCCACCGTCACAGGCTCTCAAACGGACACATACACATTTACAGCAGGTCTTTCAGTCAAGCCGATGGAAAACCTCACCTTGAACGTTGGGGTGCTGGTCGGCTTGCTGACCGACGGACAGTCGGATATTCCGCCGGTGAACAATGGTGATGCGTCCAACAACGTCATTTATGACTTCGACAATGATCTTGTGACCGCACTGAATATCAGCGCCAAGGTCTCATTCTGATAATTTGAATTGACTGCAAAAATTCCAGCCCGCCGTAGCGTTCGCTGCGGCGGGTTTTTCATGTGATGGATGATATTTGGACCGTCGACCAAGCTGTGGAATTTGACACCTCTTTTATTTCCCAACTGTTGAACCTATTTTCACAGCACCGACGAATCGTGGCCATCCGTGCCGCATTCCCCACACCGAAAACCGCGCACCCTCGACCCCGATCTTTCGGCTGAGCGCGCGGAGAAAAAGGCCTTATGCGCGATCCAGTCACAACAGCCATGAACCTCGTGCCGATGGTGGTCGAACAGACCGCCCGGGGCGAACGCTCCTACGATATCTTTTCCCGCCTGCTCAAAGAGCGCATCATCTTCATCACCGGCCCGATCGAAGACGGTATGTCGGTGCTGGTTTGCGCGCAGCTTCTGTTTCTGGAAGCCGAGAACCCCAAGAAGGAAATATCGCTCTATATCAATTCGCCAGGCGGCGTCGTGACCTCCGGCATGGCGATCTACGATACGATGCAGTTCATCAAGCCACCGGTCGCAACGCTCTGCATGGGGCAGGCGGCTTCGATGGGTTCGCTGCTGCTGACTGCAGGTCAAAAAGATATGCGTTTCATCCTGCCACAGGCCCGCGTCATGCTGCATCAGCCATCCGGCGGGTTTCAGGGCCAGGCATCGGACATCGAGCGCCACGCCCGCGACATCATCAAGTTGAAGCAGCGTCTGAACGAAATCTACGTCAAGCATACCGGACAGGATCTCGAAACGATCGAGCGCACCCTGGACCGCGACCATTTTATGACGTCGGAAGAAGCTGTCGAATTTGGTGTAGTGGACAAGGTTATCGCCAGCCGTAGTGAAATCGAAGGCGAAACAGGCGACGATAGCGACGCTTGACCATTAACTTGCCATTCAATTGGTTTTTCTAGGATCATGCGATTCGTGCGCGCGGTTTCGACACTGCGCGCACCATACTAGTATCTGGGCTGCGCAGATGTGGCCTTATCGGGGAGGAGCCTTTGTTCCTGATCCGGGCAAGGGATTGATATGACGAAAGTTTCCAACACATCCGGCGACGGCAAGAACACGCTCTACTGTTCGTTTTGCGGCAAGAGTCAGCATGAGGTTCGCAAGCTGATTGCCGGGCCAACCGTGTTCATCTGCGATGAATGTGTCGAGTTGTGCATGGATATCATCCGTGAGGAGAACAAATCTTCGCTGGTAAAGAGCACGGACGGCACGCCTACGCCGCAGGAAATTCTCGACGTTCTCAACGACTACGTCATCGGTCAGCCCCACGCCAAGCGCGTGCTCGCGGTCGCCGTTCACAACCACTACAAACGCCTCAACCATGCGGCCGACAATCCGGAAGTGGAATTGGCGAAGTCCAACATCATGCTCATCGGCCCGACGGGTTGCGGCAAGACGTTGCTGGCGCAAACGCTCGCCCGCATTCTCGATGTGCCCTTCACGATGGCCGATGCCACAACGCTGACCGAGGCCGGTTATGTCGGCGAAGACGTTGAAAACATCATTCTGAAACTGCTGCAAAGCGCTGATTACAATGTCGAGCGTGCCCAGCGCGGCATCGTTTACATCGACGAGGTCGACAAGATTTCGCGCAAGTCCGACAACCCGTCCATCACGCGGGACGTGTCCGGCGAGGGCGTGCAGCAGGCGCTGCTGAAAATCATGGAAGGCACGGTCGCTTCCGTTCCTCCGCAGGGCGGGCGCAAGCATCCCCAGCAGGAATTTTTGCAGGTTGATACGACCAACATCCTGTTCATCGCGGGCGGCGCATTTGCGGGTCTCGACAAGATCATTTCCGACCGTGGCCGCAAGACCGGCATTGGCTTTGGTGCCAATGTCGAAAGCCCAGAAGATCGCAAGACGGGCGAGCTGTTCAAGGAACTGGAACCGGAAGACCTGTTGCGTTTCGGGCTGATCCCGGAATTCGTCGGTCGTATTCCGGTGCTGGCAACGCTTGAAGACCTCGACGAGGATGCGCTGGTACAGATTCTGTCGGAACCGAAAAACGCGCTCATCAAGCAGTATCAGCGCCTGTTCGAGATGGAGAACGTGGAGCTCTCTTTCAGCGAGGATGCGCTTCGCGCCATTGCTCAGAAGGCAATTCTTCGCAAAACCGGTGCCCGTGGTCTGCGCTCGATCATCGAAGGCATCCTGCTGGAAACCATGTTTGAACTGCCTAGCCTGGAAGGCGTGGAAGAGGTCGTAATCTCCGACGAGGTCATCAACGGCAATGCATCTCCGCTATATATCTACGGCGAGAACTCCGAAGAAATGGAAGAGAAGGAGAGCGCTTAGGCGCTCTCTTGCCATTCAAACGTTTTAGGTAAGATCGCTCACCTTTGCTTCCCGCTCCGTCGGCAGATAGAGAGCGTCAGACCCACGTTTCGGCTCCAGCTCCGCGACTACCTTCAGCATAGCTTCGCGCAACCGGCACTGCATGTCCCAGCCGGTTGAAGGGTCGCGGGCATCGGCGTAAAATCGCACCAGCATTCCGTCTGCATTGTGCCCGATGACCTGCACTTTAGCGTCGTTCTTCGTCAGCACATCGTCGTCATCCTGCACAAAGCGCTCGAAATGCTCGCGCAGCACGCTCACATCGGCAAGATGGTTCAAGCGCAGTTCGACGGTCTTCGTGATCGTTGGGTCCTGTTTGGTCCAGTTCTCGAACGGATGGCTGGTAAAATAATTTACCGGCACGATGATGCGCCGCGAGTCCCAGCTTTCCAGCTGAATATAGGTGAAGTGGATTTTCTCCACTGTACACCAGTGTCCCTCGAACAGCACCGAGTCGCCAATCTTTGCGGACTTTGACAGCGCAATTTGCAGAGACGACATGATGTTGGACAATGCCGAGCGACCAGCGAAGCCCAGAACCAACGTCAAAATGCCAGCCGACCCGAACAAGGCCGCGCCTGCTCCGCCGAACAGGTTGGTTTGCATCAAGATGATACCGGCACCCGCTACAAAGGCGATAAGCAGCGCGATGCGTCGCGCGGCAGACAGGTTCGTTTGCATATCGCGGTCGTCGTTGTTCTCCGGTTTGTCGATATCGTCGACACTTCTCTGCAGCGATTTATCGAGAATGGTGTCGAACACGCGGATAAGCAGCAGCAGCACAGCTATGACGAACAGCGTCGTCCATAGCGGCGCCATGAACGTGTCTACTGGCGCGGAAAATACAAACACATTGCGTGTCAAAAACCAGCCTGCCAGCGCAACGCTCCACAATACGATCGGCAGGCGGACGGCTTCGACAATCTCCGAGGAAACGGAGTCTTCCGATAACCGGCCTATCAGTCTCCCGAATGCACGGTAAATTATCATGCCGCCCAACAGCAATACGCCGATCGCCAGCGGCAGGGCGATGACTTCCCACCAAGCAATCCCAAGCCACGCTTTTTTCTTTAGGGCGTTCGGGATCAACTGCTCGAACGCGCTAGGGCCGTATGCTTCGTAGAGCGGGTCAATATTTTCGACGGTTTGGCGCGCAAATAGCCAAATTGGTTCGCTTTCAGCGGCCTTGAGCCGCCGCAACCTGATGGAGGCTGGAATATCGCCCAGCGTCAGCCGCCCGATCACGATGTCGCGTCGCGGTTCGCCAGCCCTTTGTTGAGAACTATCGCCCGTAGGTGATAAACCGTCCGGCCTGTCGGGTAGCACGCCCCAATCGAGCCATATTTTGCGATCCAGAACTGCCGCAAGTTTCCGTGCCAGTTCCTCGCCCGCAACAGCCTGTATGCCGGTCTCAAAATCGGACAGGTCCAGCAGGTGCGCCGCTTCTGCGTAGCGCTCATCCGTTGTCAGTCTGACAAACGCTTCAAGCGTGTCGCGTGGCGTGTCACGATCCACGCTCTGCGGTGCAGTCGGCAAACCGGTATTCATTGCGTCGACTGTAAACCATCGCGTTGCCGGACTGGAGGATTGCGCGAACGCTGCTGTGGTGAGGACGAACGCGATTAAAACGCCTATCGGGAGACGGAACATAGGCTTGCCGGTGCGGGAGAATGTCGTGTGTTAATACCGCATTGTATCGGGGGTTCCATCGCCGAGCTGTTCAAACGGTTGAACGTGCTATTTTGCACCCCACATGCCAGTCAACAGAGAACGCCTTGTGCTCCGTTTGATGCGACATCGTGCATGTGCATCGAACTTCAGTGGCAGCTAGAATAGGCGTTGGGATTCGCGTTGCCGCCGATGCGGGGCGCTTGGGCAAGGGCGAAAGCTATGAGTGACGAAACGAGCAAGAACATCGAATTTTCCCCCGACGGCGGCTTGGTACCGGTTCTGCCATTGCGGGATATCGTGGTGTTTCCCAACATGATTGTGCCGCTGTTCGTGGGGCGCGAAAAGTCCATCGCCGCGTTGGAAGACGTCATGGCGTCCGACAAGCAGATCCTGCTGCTCACACAGAAGAATGCCGGCGACGACGATCCGAAACCTTCGGCCATGTATGAAATCGGCACGCTGGCCACGGTGTTGCAGTTGTTGAAACTGCCTGACGGCACCGTGAAGGTGCTCGTCGAGGGTTACCAGCGTGCCACCGTTTCGCGCTTTTCAGAACGTGACGACTACCACGAAGCCTTCGCCGTGCCAGTGGCCGATGCCGACGAGGATGAAGTCGAGATCGAGGCTCTGGCCCGTTCCGTTTCCGCCGAGTTCGAGAACTATGTGAAGCTGAACAAGAAGGTCTCGCCCGAGGTCGTGTCCGCCGTCACGCAGATCGAGGAATATTCCAAACTCGCCGACACCATCGCCAGCCATCTGGCGGTCAAGATCGGTGAAAAACAGGAAATTCTCGCGCTGTTGTCCATCAAGGACCGGCTGGAAAAGGTGCTCGGCATGATGGAGAGCGAAATTTCTGTTCTTCAGGTCGAAAAGCGTATCCGCGGTCGCGTCAAGCGGCAGATGGAGAAGACGCAGCGCGAATACTATCTCAACGAGCAGATGAAGGCGATCCAGAAGGAACTTGGCGACGGCGAAGAGGGCCGTGACGAGATGGCCGAATTGGAAGAGCGTATTTCCAAGACCAAGCTGTCGAAAGAGGCGAAGGAGAAGGCGAACGCCGAGTTCAAGAAGCTAAAACAGATGAGCCCAATGAGCGCGGAAGCGACCGTTGTGCGCAACTATCTCGATTGGCTGCTCGGCATTCCGTGGGGCAAGAAAAGCCGCGTGAAAACCGACCTCGACGCTGCGCAGGATGTGTTGGACACGGACCATTTCGGGTTGGAAAAGGTCAAGGAACGTATCGTCGAGTTTCTCGCCGTGCAGGCCCGTGCGCCAAAGATCAAAGGCCCGATCCTCTGCCTCGTCGGCCCGCCCGGCGTGGGCAAGACCTCGCTCGGTAAATCCATGGCGAAAGCAACCGGTCGTGAGTTTGTCCGCATGTCGCTTGGTGGCGTGCGGGATGAAGCGGAAATCCGTGGGCACCGGCGCACATACATCGGCTCCATGCCCGGCAAGGTCATCCAGTCGATGAAGAAGGCGAAGAAGAACAATCCGCTGTTCCTGCTCGATGAAATCGACAAGATGGGACAGGACTTCCGTGGCGACCCGTCTTCGGCGTTGCTCGAAGTGCTGGATCCGGAACAGAACAACGCTTTCGGAGATCACTACCTCGAAGTCGATTACGACCTGTCGAGTGTGATGTTCGTGACGACGGCGAACTCGCTGAACATTCCCGGCCCGTTGCTGGACCGCATGGAGATCATCCGCCTTGCCGGTTATACTGAAGATGAGAAGGTGCAAATTGCGCGGCGTCACCTGATCCCCAAGGCGATCAAGAACCACGCGCTTGCTGAAACCGAATTGACGATCACGGAAGATGCGCTCACCGACGTTATCCGCCTCTATACCCGCGAAGCCGGAGTGCGGAATCTTGAGCGGGAACTTGCGACGCTGGCCCGTAAGGCTGTGACGCAGATTCTAAAAGCCAAAGGTGAAACCAAGGCGGTCACGATCACGCGCGAAAATCTGAACGACTATCTCGGCGTACAGCGTTTCCGCTTCGGCATGGCCGATACGACGGATCAGGTCGGCGTCGTCACGGGTCTGGCTTGGACGGAAGTGGGCGGCGAGTTGCTGACCATCGAAGGCGTTATGATGCCCGGTAAGGGCAAGATGACAGTTACCGGCAACCTGAAGGACGTGATGAAGGAGTCCATCTCTGCAGCCGCATCCTATGTGCGTTCCCGATCGGTCGATTTCGGAATCGAACCACCGCTGTTCGAAAAGCGGGACATTCATGTCCATGTGCCGGAAGGTGCGACGCCTAAAGATGGGCCTTCAGCTGGCACGGCAATGGCCACTGCCATCGTGTCCATGCTAACAGGCATTCCCGTGCGTCGCGATATCGCCATGACTGGCGAGATCACGCTGCGGGGCAGGGTGCTTCCCATCGGCGGCTTGAAGGAAAAGCTGCTGGCGGCTTTGCGTGGTGGCATCAAGACGGTGCTCATCCCGCAGGACAACGCGAAGGATTTGGCCGACATTCCGGACAACGTGAAGAACGCGCTGGAAATCATTCCGGTCGAGCATCTCGATGATGTCCTCCCCCACGCATTGCTGTCCATGCCGGAAGCGGTGGAATGGGACGAGGCGGCGGCAGAAGCTGCGGCTTTGGCGTCCAAAGCCGGCAACGAGGGCGCCGCTGTCGCTCATTAAAGGAAATGGTTGAATGTCAGCACTCCGGTTCCCAACGCTGGGCCGGAGCCGGAGTGCGACGTTCGAAACTTCAAGAATCGATCGCCTTTAATGTCAAAGACGGCGGTCATCGGCGCATTTATCTGAACCTTAAACCGTCGAACCCAACGTTATAGGTTCGAAAACCCACCGAAATAACGGTTTTGTTGCTCTAGTCGCTTGTTCCCCAGCGTCGAACGTCGGATAAGCGCGCAACGTGTTTTGCGTATCAATCGAATTACAAAAGGAATGATGGGATGAATAAACAGGACCTTATTTCGGCAATGTCCGACAAAAGCGACCTCAGCAAGGAGCAGGCTGGTGCCGCTCTTGAAGCCTTTATCGACAGCGTCACGCAGTCGCTGAAAGGCGGCGAAGAAGTGCGTCTGCTCGGTTTCGGTAACTTCATCGTCTCCCGCCGGGAAGAAAAGATGGGCCGTAACCCGCAGACCGGCGAGCAGGTCAAGATCAAGGCGGCCAACGTCGCTCGCTTCAAGGTCGGCAAGGCGCTGAAAGACAAGATCAACGCTTAACGGTCTTATCAGACTGTTGAGTTTCAACCCCGTCCGAGCAAACCTGCCGGGCGGGGTTTTTCTTTGGAGGTTTCAATGACTGTCTATCGCTTGGGAGCCGTAGAACCGAAATGCGCAGCATCCGTCTGGATTGCACCAACGGCGACTGTGCTGGGCAACGTGGCCTTGGCGGCGGATGTCGGTATCTGGTTCGGCGCGGTCATTCGCGGGGACAACGAGCTTTTGAGCGTTGGCGCACGCTCCAACATTCAGGATTTGTGCATGATGCACAGCGATGTCGGGTTTCCTCTGACGGTCGGTGAGGATTGCACGATTGGCCACAGCGCCATTCTGCATGGTTGCACGATCGGGGACGGTTCGCTGGTGGGCATGGGCGCAACCGTCCTGAACGGCGCGGTGATCGGCAAGAATTGCATCATCGGCGCCAATGCGCTGATACCCGAAGGCAAGGTCATCCCCGACAATTCGCTTGTTGTCGGTGCGCCTGGCAAAGTTGTGCGCGAATTGGATGAGCAGACAGCGCAGTTTCTGAAAGCGTCCGCAGCCCATTATGTCGAAAACGCCAAGCGCTTTGCCTTGGAATTGTTCGCGGTAAAATAGGGTGAAGCCGGCCGTCTGTGGTGACGACCGGCTTCCGGTTCCGGCTGGCTGTGGGGACGGGGTATTACCGGCCGGACCGATCTGAAGTGTCTGCGCCTGCCTAGGCAGAATTGGCTTATGAACCGGCCGAGCGGCGGCGGCTGTCGCGGATGGAGGACCATGCCCCGGAATTGGTCACGGACTGGCGCTTGAGAAATTTGTAAGGTGTGCGGTCCCAGCGTTCGATTTCGTTCTCGAGATTGTCCAGCACGAAGTCTCCACGGTCCGTCCGCACGGTCAGTACCGCATGGCCATCGCCATTCGGCTGACGGACGACTGTGATCAGCAGGCTCGACACGGGCCAGCCACGCTGCATCAGCATATAGCGCTTCAGCAATGCATAATCTTCGCAATCACCGAATGTGCGCGGGTACGTCCAGTGTTCCTCGACGCCGTAGTAATCCTGGTCCGTTACCGGCTGCACAGTCTTGTTGGCGTAGCTGTTGACCGTCACAAGGTCGGACCAGCGCTTCTTCGTCAGTGCAGGTGGCGCATCGTTACGGGACCGGATCTTGCACTCAGCGGCGAACTGCTGGCAAAAAAGAGCGTGCCCGATTGGTTGTGATGTGCTGCCGGTCGTGAGCATGTGGCTCGAAGCGTTGGCGTTGGAAGCCAGTGCTGCCAGAGCAAGTGTTGCACCAAGTATGATTGATTTGATTTTCATGTGTTCGTTCTCCCGTTCCACCGGGAAAACATCGCACTAAGAAATATCCGTCAGACCAAAAGTAACGATGACATTCAAATCAAGTAATAGTCTAGTTTTAGTCTAATTCAAATCAAATTGCTCACTGTTGCATTGCCTCCTGTTAACCAACGCATCGCGCGCAGCACAATGGGCAAACCCAACAGCGCATACGAAAACGCCCGCAGGGCGTGAGCCATGCGGGCGTTTGAATTCGGAAATGTCAGTGGTGTGTCAGGTCGGCACGTCTTGTTGCAACCGGTCGAACTCCATCGCAATGCCCTCGTCGAAATGGCGTACCACCGAGCCGTTCATGCCCGACAGGCTGACCTTGGAGCCGAGGGCAGGGCGCACGTCGCACCGGACAGCCGCGCCGGACAGGGAAATGTCGATGATCTGGATCTTGTATCCCCGGCCATCGGGCAGTTTGATCTCACCATTGCGGTTTTGCGGTTCCAAGCCGCACATGGCGACGGCCATCATCCCGACCGTATTCGTAGCTCTGGCGTATCCAGTCGATGCGGGCTGCTAGCTTGTCCCGACGGCGCGCTGTGCCTTCGATGGACATGGAGAAACCGTCGGCATGGACGCGTGATACGCGTCCATCGATACGCCCCAGATGGTCGAGATAGGCGACGATGCGCTCACCGGCCTTGGGCTTCTCAGCCATGATAATCTTGCAATCGCCCGGAGAAGCTTCAATGACCTGGCAAGGCCGTTCTGCTCCATTCGGCAGCAAACAGCGCCCGAACAATGCGACTTCGACGCGGTCGTGGGCACGCCGTTCGGGCGTCTGAATCTCGTTTGTCGCGGTAGCTAGCGTCACGTGTGCGGCCATCCGAAGGAAACTTGTGCGGCAAAACTACCGCTCTCAGGTCTCCATATGGTTAACAACCGGTCACGAAACGGGGCTGAATACGCCGGAAAGCCCCCCTTCCAGTACGCCAAGGTGTCGCACCTTGCGCATGGCTGGGTGATTTGGCAGTTCACCGAACTCGACGGGACTAAGCGATGGCTCCTGAAGCGAAGTCAGATCGCGCCACGGAGTTTGTGATCGCGCTGTCAGCAGCGTCATTTCGTCGATTGCCGCATCGCCCATCCAGTAGGGCTCGGCGGCGGGCACCGTCACACCCAGCAATCGCTCGTTCATGCGTCCGCCGTTTGCGAGCGGCATCAGCAGTGTTTCCAGCGTAACCGTTTCGCCGGCCCCATTGGCTGCGCGGGAGCAGAGGAGAACCAACGCCTTTTCGTTATGCAACTGGTCCGCCCAGCCTGAAACGACATTGCGGTCCGCCGCGCGATAAATATCGGCAAACCGCTTGTCGCGCAGCTCCGTGCCGAACAGGCTGCACAACCGCGTGCCCGCCAGCCGGTAGGTGGGTTCCAGCGAGGTAAGATCGAGAATGAACATGTCGCCGAGTATCGACGCGCATTGCGAGGGCATGATTGCGCTGCGTTCCGGCCAGACGAGCGGTTTGTCCTGATACGGGCGGTTGCCCGCTTCAGAAAACAGCTTCATCCAATAGTCCATTGCGGTCCGTGTCTTGGTAAGTCTCATCGCCTGTCCCCTTGGCACGTCGTTCAATGCCGTCCGCATCCCGTAACGGGACATGCGACTGGCTTTTCAGGGAACACGTTGCAGAGGGCGTGCCAGACAGGGCGGAGAAATCGTTAAAATCGGGGTGCCGAATGTTAAGGTTAACGAATCGCTGCGCTTGCGCAGGGGGCTATTTGAAAACTATTGAGTAACCACTACTCCACGGATCGCGGTTCAGACCTGCCGATCCAGCTTCGCAGAACCGGGTGCAGCGCCCGTTTTGTTTCACTGCCGGTTGCACGACCGGCCGTCTTTGGGGACGGGGCGTGCAGCTTTTCGGCCCGGTCGGCGTCCTCCAGGCGTCACCGGGTCTTTTTTTTGCCTTGCGTCGAATGCGCCGGATGACAGGCGCGGCAGCGAGGCCTATCTGGGCGGGATGGAATCCCATCCCGACACAGACCCTGCCGCACACCATACAGGGCGCCCGAAACGGGAACCGATTTTCAATGTGCCCGCCGTTGTGGTGGTGATGATTGCCGGTCTCGCAGCCATCCACGCAACGCTGGTCTGGCTTCTCGACACGGAAGACCAGCTGTTCGTCACCTATGTGATGGCGTTTCACCCATGGATATTCAGCGCACCGGACAGCGATCTTTATCTGCCGGCCATGCGCTTTTGGACGCCGGTGAGCTACGCATTGCTCCACGGCGACTGGACGCATCTGGGAATCAACTGCGCTTATCTGCTGGCATTCGGCACACCGGTCGCGCGGCGGTTCGGCGTGGTGCGGTTCTGCTCTGCTAATGCTGCTGGGGGCGGTGGGCGGCGCATTCGCCCACTGGCTGACCAATATGGGCTCGAACGTGCCGATGATCGGGGCATCGGCTGCCGTGTCAGCGGCGATGGGGGCGGCGATCCGCTTTGCGCTTGCCCCCGGCGTTCCAACGGCTGCGACCGTTCACCGACCGGCGCTGTCACTCGGCGCATCGCTCGCCAATCGGGGCATTCTAACCTTCGTCATCGTCTGGTTCGCGCTGAACTGGCTGTTCGGGTCGGGTGTGCTGAGTGTGCCGGGGCAGGACGCGGGGATTGCTTGGCAAGCCCATATCGGCGGGTTTCTGGTCGGCTGGCTCGGGTTCGGGCTGCTGGACCCGGTTAAACGGCTTGACCGCTTTCGCTAGATCAATCAGCCCATTGGAGCGTCGAAGACCAGCTTGCGCGTGACAGGTTCAACCGAACGATAAAAGCAGGAACGCCGGCCGGTGTGACAGGCAACACCATCGCCGCGCGGTTCAGCGACGATCCAAAGCGCGTCCTGATCGCAATCGGTGCGAATTTCCCGAACGTCCAGCACATTTCCCGATGTGGCACCTTTGTGCCAAAGCTCGGACCGTGAACGGCTCCAAAAGTGCGCTTCGCCTGTTTTAAGCGTTGCCTCCAAAGCCTCGGCGTTCATATGCGCGAGCATGAGCGGTGCGCCGTTGGAATCGACCACCATTGCCGTTAACAAGCCATCCGCACCGAAGCGCGGCGCAAATTTTGTCGTCTCTTCAATGCCGGAATCAGCCATCGCGCAGCAACGTCAGAAAGTGCATCTGCTCGTGCGGGTCGTCTTTGAACGCACCGGTGAACATTGTTGTCGTCGTGGTCGAACCCTGCTTGCGGATACCGCGCATAGCCATACACATATGCTCGGCCTCGATCTTCACCGCCACGCCCGCGGGTTTCAGCGTATTTTGAATGGTGTGGGCGATCTGCGCTGTCAACGCTTCCTGCGTTTGCAGCCGGTGGGCGAACAGGTCGACCACACGGGCGATCTTCGACAGGCCCAGCACCTTGCCGTCCGGCAGATAGCCCACATGGGCCCGCCCGATGATTGGCACCATGTGGTGCTCGCAATGGCTGTGGAACGTGATGTCCTTGACCACGACCATGTCGTCGTAGCCCTGAACCTCCTCGAATGTGCGGCCCAGATAGACGGCGGGGTCCTGCTCGTAGCCGCCGTAGATTTCGCCAAAAGTCTTGGCGACGCGGGCGGGTGTCTCCAGCAAGCCCTCCCGTTCGGGGTCGTCGCCGGCCCACAGGATGAGCGTGCGAACGGCAGCCTCGGCCTCCGCACGCGTCGGGCGGCGGTCATCGCTCAACGGCTTGACGGGTGCCGGGAACGGCATGACGGTATCGGTTGACTTGTCCATGAAATCTTTCGTGTCCGCCCTTACGGTTGCGGACCTAACGTGGCCGACCGCGTGAACCCTGTCCACGACCGACTCAAGCTGACAGATGCACGACGGTGTTATGCGACACAGCATCCCTTACGTGCGCGATGGGCTTGGAACTGCCACCGCGCATCCCCTATATAACTGCATGCGCACAGTTTGGAAGGGCGACCATGAGTCTCGACGCCGTCTATAACGCTAAAATCCTTGATTACGCTGGTAATATCGGCCGTATCGGGCGGCTCGACGCACCCGATGGCACGGCCAAGGCCCATTCCAAATTGTGCGGATCGACCGTCACTGTCGATGTGGCGACCGATGGTTCGGTCGTGACCGATTACGCGCAGGATGTGAAGGCTTGTGCGCTGGGTCAGGCGGCGGCGTCCATTCTGGCGTCTCACGTGGTTGGGCGTTCGTTGCCGGAATTGGTCACAGCTCGAAATGCCATGCGCGCCATGCTGAAGGATGACGGCCCGGTTCCCGCCAAACCTTTCGACGAATTGGCATTTCTCGAACCCGTCAAAGCCTATCGCGCCCGCCATGCCTCCACATTGCTGGCCTTCGAGGCGGTGGTGGACGCAATGGAACAGGCATTGGCGAAACGGCAAGCCGCTTGAAGCGAAATTACGATGGGCCGTGGCGCAAAACGCCGGGACGTCTGGTCGGAACAGGCTTTGTGCGCCTGTATCAGCTCACACTATCCGGTTTCATAGGGCAGGGGTGTCGCCACCTGCCGACCTGCTCGGAATATGCCTACGAGGCCATCGCCCGCCACGGTCTGCCGCGCGGTGGCTGGCTGGCAGCACGGCGGGTCGCAAAATGCGGCCCCTGGGGCAGTCACGGCCATGATCCCGTGCCGGACTAGGATTTATTCCAGCCGCTCGAGAATTTCGAGGTCGGTGCAGCCTATGGATGAGAAATACAGGCTCCAGAAATCCGTCACCGCCTGCAGCTCCGCCTGTGAAAGCGCATGGCGGCCCTTCGGCTCCGCTTCTGCCTACACCGAATGCGGTGATGGCCACGTCCGAGCAATCGAAAACGATATTGGCAGTCATGGCCCGTCGCACGAGGTCTTCCGTCCGCGCGGTCAACAATTCGCCGCCGGAAAGAAAATCCGAGTTTTCGATCAGGTCGGAATAGAGAATGAGCCGGACGGGCTGTCCATTGCGCGCAAGCGACTGCATGGCCGAATTGACGGTTCGAAGGATCGCGGATGTCGGGCGGGGCGGTTCATCGCGCAGTGAGCGGAACGATGCCGCGAAGGCGTTGCGGAATTTCACACGCTCCAGACGCAACGAGCCTTCCGTGCAATTATCGAATGTGCCTGCGTCGATGCAGTGGGGAACGCACTGGTCGAACAAGGTGCGCGATCCGGTATATTCTGCCTCGATCGTCCTGATAATGAGGCGGTCGCCGCCTTCCAGTTGGCCGTAAATCACCCGCAAGCCAGTTTGCAGGGAGGACTGAGAACTGCTGTCTAAGCCGGATGTGACATCGACCATCACAAGCCGGATTGTCGCTTCTGCCCGGCAAAACCGCTCGTTGTTACCTGCCGCCGATGCAGGCGACACCAGCCAGACCAAGCCGAGTAAAAGCGTGGCAAGCGCCCAAAGCCCGCCGCGCATCATGTCGACCGGACTTTCGGAACGCCATTCCCGTCCCCATCCACGATGTAGAGCGTTTCTCCATCACCGCGGCCCGGAAGTGTCCGTCCGGAATAATTCTGCGGCACCTCGCTATACGGCTCGGTCCCCTCGGCTTCCGCCACCTGCATCCGAAAGTCATCCCGCGGCAGGCGCGATGCGTCGCCGCCGGTGTTCACGTAAAGCTGTCGATGGCGTCTGAGCTGATCGGAGTATTTTTGAGCAATGGCCCTCTGCTTTTTGGCGTATGACATCACCATCCCGTTCAACGCCTTCTCCGCCCGGTGTTCGACGCGGTAGGCCCGGTCGTACTCGATATCCGGGTCGTGCGAGAACATGCCGACGACAAAGGCGGCGAACAGTGCTGCGAAGTTCAAGGCACCCATCACCGCGGATTCCGCCGAACCGAATGCCCGCCCGAAGAATGTGTCGAACCCATCCGAAAATGCGCCCTGTACGACCTCTGAAAATGGGTCAAGCGCAGCTTCCGCTTGGCTGATCGTCTCGAAATAGGCGCGGGTGTACATGATACCCAGCACGATGGCGCACACGAAAACCAAGCAGAAAAGCCCCAATATCAGCCGCCAAAAATAGAACGCGCGCAGGTGTTGGGAATAGACCTGCCGCAATAAGTCCGCCCGCACTGTGCGCGAGGAAGACCAGAAACGCGGACAGGATTAAAGAGGCCGCCAGGCTGACGACGAAATTCGACAGCAGCGCCATATCGAACAGCACCTTGTTGACGAACATCTCGACCAGCACAATCAGGGTTGTGGCGACCCAAAAGATCCAGACAGATTCGAAGTGGATTTGCGGCGACCGCCCACCGATATTCATCCGTACATTGCGTGATGTCGAGCGGGCCTGCCGCGCAGCTTCCGCGATGGGTGAGAGGCGGTGGCTACCTGGGCCGGAATCGACGGCCAGTGCATTCAAGTCCGCCTGCCGGTCGGCAAGCGTACCGACATACTGCTCCCGCGCGCGCTGCTGGTCCTGTTGCTGCTGGCCAGCCATTACTGATGAAACCGCACGGGAGAAAACTGAAAAACTGAATGTCTCATGGTTTCAATGAACGACGCGGCTTGTTGCCGGTCAATCCCTCGCCTACAAGCTGCGCGAAATCACCCACCCGTTTCGTATGCGGGACTGGATAGGAAAGGCTTTGCCCACGATGGCACATATACTCACGTTCCCCGACGGCGCGACACGCGAAATCGAGCCCGGCACGACCGGGCGCGATGTGGCCGAAGGCATCTCCAAATCGCTTGCCAAGAAGTCCGTCGCTTACACGCTCGATAGCGTATTGATGGATCTCTCCGACCCGATCGAAGCGTCCGGTGCTTTCGAACTCGTCACCCGCACCGACGACCGCGCGCTGGAATTGATACGCCACGACTGCGCCCATGTACTCGCCGAAGCGGTGCAGGAAATCTGGCCGGATACGAAGGTGTCCATCGGCCCGGTCATTACCAACGGCTTTTACTACGATTTCGACCGGCCAAACCCGTTCACGCCCGAAGAGCTGGTCGAGATCGAAAAGAAGATGCGCCATATCATCCAGCGCAACGCGCCGTTCGAGAAGCGGGTGGTGTCGCGCGACGAAGCGAGAGCATTGTTCGAGAAGATCGGCGAGCCCTACAAGGTCGAACTGCTGGACGCCATTCCCGAAGGTGATGACGTCAAACTCTATTCGCAAGGCGAGTGGACCGATCTGTGCCGCGGCCCGCACATGCCGTCCACCGGCCATGTGGGCAGTGCGTTCAAGCTGATGAGTGTCGCCGGTGCCTATTGGCGCGGTGATAGCGACAACCAGATGTTGTCGCGCATCTACGGCACTGCATGGGCGGACGAGAAGCAGCTGAAGCAGTATCTGTTCATGCTTGAAGAAGCGCAGAAGCGTGACCACCGAAAGCTGGGCCGCGAGATGGACCTGTTCCATTTTCAGGAGGAAGGCCCGGGCGTCGTGTTCTGGCACGCGAAGGGCTGGAAGGTGTTTCAGGCGCTGGTGTCCTACATGCGACGCCGTATCGAGGAGCACGGCTACGACGAGGTGAATGCACCGCAGATCCTCGACAAGGCGCTGTGGGAACAATCCGGCCACTGGGGCTGGTATCGTGAGAACATGTTCACGACAGTGACCGAAGACGAGCGGCAGTTTGCTATCAAGCCGATGAACTGCCCCGGCCATGTCCAAATTTTCAAAAACGGATTGCGGTCTTACCGCGAACTGCCTGTCCGCATGGCGGAATTTGGCAACGTCCACCGCTACGAACCGTCCGGCGCCTTGCACGGCCTGATGCGCGTGCGCGGCTTCACACAGGACGATGCCCATGTGTTCTGCACGCCGGAACAGCTGGAAGCGGAATGCCTGCGGATCAACGACCTGATCCTCACGACCTACAGCGATTTCGGCTTCGGGGACATCGTGGTCAAACTCTCCACCCGCCCCGAAAAGCGCGTCGGAAGCGAGGAAGGCTGGGATCGCTCCGAAGCCATCATGAAGACCGTGCTCGACAAGATCGCAGCCGACAGCGAAGGTCGCATCAAGACCGAACTGAACCCCGGGGAGGGCGCATTTTACGGCCCGAAATTCGAGTATGTGCTGCGCGATGCCATCGGGCGGGACTGGCAGTGCGGTACCACGCAGGTAGATTTCGCCCTGCCGGAACGGTTCGGCGCGTTCTACATCGACCAGAATTCGGCCAAGCAGGAACCGGTGATGGTCCACCGCGCCATATGCGGCTCGATGGAGCGGTTCATCGGTATCCTGATCGAGCATTTTGCAGGCCACTTCCCGCTTTGGCTCGCGCCGGTGCAGGCCGTCATTGCCACCATCACGTCCGAAGCGGACGATTACGGCGCGCAGGTTGCGGCGAAGATGAAGAAGGCCGGATTGCGGGTCGAAACTGACTTCCGCAACGAGAAAATCAACTACAAGGTGCGCGAACATTCGCTGGCGAAAGTGCCCGCCATCATTGCAATCGGCGCGCGCGAAGCGGCGGAAGGCACTGTGTCCATCCGCCGTCTCGGATCGAAACATTCCACCTCGATGACGTTGGATGAAGCGGTCGAGGCGCTGGTTGAGGAAGCCATCGCGCCGGACCTGCGACGGGCGCGCGACGCGGAATAAACGGAACGCGGCCTAGACTTTGTCGAGGTCCAGTCGCACTTCCACAGTTTCGTTCCGCCCGGCGGACACATCGAAAGCCTTGCGGTAAATGGTTTCCCCGTTGCGGACGTTTACCTCATAGCTGCCTTCCGACAGCACCATGGATGGGGTGAGTTCGTCGGAGGAAAACACCTTTTCTCCATCTGCGGTCAGCACCGTCCACGACACGTTCGCTATAGGGTCACCGCCCGCCCGCGATACCAGCTTCATGCCAAGTTCCGCGCCGCGGTGCTGTAGCGTTGCCAGTGTCACCTGTCCCGGGCGGACTTGAAGGTCCGCCCGCACGGTAGCGTTGATACGGCCATAGCTGGAAACGACATGATAGGTGCCCTCGTTGAGCCGCACGATCCTGTCACCGGGCACGTTAAGTGCAATCAGCTTGCGCCCGCCTTCTTCTTCCGGGTTCCCGTCGTAAACGGAGAACCGCAGCAGCCGGTCCGGGATCACTATTCCCTCCGCTTCCGCCGACAGCTGCAAACCGCCCGCGCGCAAGGTCAGATCGCCCGCACCGCCCGCCTCGTCGACAACGACCAGCTTCGCGGCACCAGCCCGGCCATAGGCAACGTGAACAAGATATTGTCCGCTCGGCAGGTCGAATGTGGCGGACCCGCCCTCTGCGGTTGCGACCAAAGCATGTTCGCCGTTCTCGCCCGGCTTTTCGTTGAATACACGCCAGACAAGGCCGGTATCAATCTCCGGCGCTTCTTCCGTAAGCCGCGCAAAAAGCGACAGCGGTGCGGTCGCAATGTTGGGACCCACATCTGGCGATGCCGGCGCGTAGGCGGTTTGCGCCGACGCATTGGTTGCGAGCCAAAAGCAAAGAAAAAGGGTGAGGACGATAAAACGGAACATTTCTCTGCTTCCCCTTTTCGCGCGGCGTTTTCAAGGCGCGCTGAAACGTCTAGCACAGGCAGCATGACACCTTTGCAATCCTATCTCGAAAATCGCCGTTCGGCCCTTTCCATGACGCTGGAAGAACCGGGGCCTTCCGATGAACAGGTGTGGGCTATGCTCACCATCGCCGCCCGTGTGCCGGACCACGGAAAACTCGCACCCTGGCGGTTCGAGTTATGGCGTCCGTCTTTTCGGCAAGCGCTCCATGGCAAGTTGAGCAAGTTGATCGATACGTCGCAGCCCGATGCGGGAAAGGTTCAGACGGGAACGGACAAATTATTGCACGCTCCCTGTATGGTGGCCGTGATCAGCACCGCTTCGCAGCACGAGAAGATCCCGCTTTGGGAGCAACAGCTGAGCGCAGGCGCGTCCTGCATACTGCTGCTTCAGGCCGCCAACGCGCTGGGGTTTGAGGCGCAATGGCTGACTGCTTGGTATATATATGACAACGTTGCGGCCTCGCTGCTGGGCTTGAGTGATGGCGAGCAAATCGCCGGACTCATTCACATCGGATCCAGCAATGTGGCAAAGGTCGAACGGCCAAGGCCGGACATTGCCGACATTTTTTCCATACGGGAAGTATGAACGGCATGTTTTACCGCGCTGATGAACCCCACGGTCTGTCCCATAACCCATTCAAGGCCATCGTTGCGCCGCGACCGATCGGCTGGATTTCAACGATTTCCAAAAGCGGCCAGCCCAATCTGGCACCCTATTCTTTTTTCAACGCCATCGGCGACGCGCCCATGATGGTGATGTTTTCGTCCGGCGGCGTAAAGGATTCGGTCCGCAACGTGCAGGAAACGGGCGTCTTCACTGCCAATTTCGTCAGCCACGCTATGAAGGACGCGATGAATGTCTCGTCCGCCAGCGTGGAAGCCGGTGTGAACGAGTTCGATCTTGCCGGTCTGGCCATGCTCGACGGCCAAACCGTTGCCTGCCCGCGCGTCGCGGGTGTCCCCGCCGCACTGGAATGCGCGGTAACGAACATCATTCAGCCGGACACGCTGAACGGTGGAAAGTCCGCCTATCTGGTCGTGATCGGAGAGGTGAAAGGCATTTTTATCGACGACGAATACATCAAGGGCGGCCGGTTCGATCTCGCGAAAGCAAACCCGATTATGCGCGCAGGATACCGGGATTACATGGCCTCAGGCGACTTGTTCGAGCTGGTGCGCCCGGACGAGTGAAATTCCACGAGACTGGGCCAGCCTTGTTTTGTTCATAATCCTGACCTAGCTAAAAGGCTCGAATTGGCCGACCTGCCGCTGCTTCTCGTCGTTCTACGGCTACGCACCCGGAATGCTCTCCAAGATCGAATGAGCGGGCATGTTGCCCGTGTGCTAAACGAGAAAAACGCAAGGACTAAACTATGACTCCCGGTACCGTGAAATTTTACAACGAAACCAAAGGCTACGGCTTCATCGAACCTGAAGATGGCGGCAAGGACGTATTCGTCCATGCAACCGCTTTGGAACGTTGTGGCCTGACCAGCTTGTCCGAAGGCCAGAAGGTTTCCTACGAAACCGACGTCGATGCCCGTTCCGGCAAGCCTGCCGTCAGCAAGCTCGAAGTTTCCTGAGCCTTTCTGGAGCTAACGCTCCGGAGCATGATTATGAAAGGCCGCTTCCCGACTCGGGATGGCGGCCTTTTTTGTTTTCAGGCAATTTTCACTCCGCAAGTCTGGCGATAAGTGATTGCGCTTTGCGAAGGTGCGGTCGGTCGAGCATTATGCCGTTCATGGACACGACGCCGGGGTTATCTGCCTCTTCAAAAGCCGCAATGATCGCTTGTGCCCGCGCGATTGTCTCATCACTTGGCGTGAAGGCAGCATTGATGACGGCGACCTGGGCTGGGTGGATGGCCATTTTACCCGTAAACCCGTCCGCCGCCGCGTCATCGCATTCCGCCGCAAATCCTGCCTCATTGCGAAAATCGGGATAGACCGTATCCATCGCCTGCACTCCCGCAGCCGTGGCGCCGAGCAGGCATTGGGTGCGGGCGAAACGAAAGACATCGGTGTATCGCCCACTGGAGTCGCGCTGACGCCCGGTGCCGATATCAGCTGCCAGATCCTCGGCCCCCCATGTCATGGCCACCAATCGGGCGCTCGCGCCGCCGTAGGTTCCGGCACCGAAGATCGCTGCAGCCGTTTCGGTAACGATTGCAATCACTTTCGTCGCGCCATCGGCAATGCCATTTTCCAGCTCATGCACCCGCAGCATCGCATCCAGCCGCTGCACATCCGCACCGTTGAGCGATTTCGGCAACACGATCCCGGCAGGGCGTCCGGCCATCACGGCGGCAAGGTCATCATCGGTCATGGCGGTATCGAAGGCATTGACGCGAACGAACACAGAAGGGCTATCCGCATGGGAAGACTGGAGAAATTCGGTAGCAATCCCCCGCGCTTTCCCCTTGTTGGCAAACGAAACGGAGTCCTCCAAATCGACGAACAGTGCGTCTGCACCGATCGTAAGCCCCTTCTCAAGTTTCCGCTCACTATCGGCGGGCACGAACAGGGCAGAGCGCATCATGTCACGTTCCGCTTCATCATTGCCTGTCTTGTGCATTGGCAAACCAGCTTGCCGTCCTGATTGAAACCTCGGTGAACGAAATCCACAATGCCCCGGTCCTGCTTGGATTTCGATGCCCTTACTGCCGCCACTTCGGTCGTCACATGCACCGTATCGCCTTGAAAGACGGGGTTGGGGAATGTCGTATCGGTCATGCCCAGATTGCCGATCGTGGTGCCTAGCGTTGTTTCACCGACACTGATCCCAATGACCAGCCCCAAAGTGAACAGCGAATTGACCAGTGGTTCGCCCCATTCCGTTCCGGCGGCAAAGTGCCGGTCGATGTGGAGTGGCTGGGGGTTCAGCGTCATGGTCGAAAACAGCATATTGTCGCTCTCGGTCACGGTTTTCCGCAACTCGTGCTCGAATATCTGACCGACCGAAAACTCGTCGAAATACAATCCTGCCAACGCCTTGCTCCTGTTAAACGCGATGCCGTTTTCACAGTGCATCATGGTTTCCCGTTCGTGAACAGGCATGGTGAACGGTGCTTTAACTCCTTTGCGCCATTGTCGGTTCACGCCCACCAGTCGGGCGGAGTATTCGTTGTGTGGAGTTGCGTTATGTTTGTGGAACAGTTCACCACCTGGGCTGCCGGTGCGTCCGTCGAAGAGCGTTGTCACGCGGTTGCGACCATCGCCGGGGCCATGTTCGACCTGAGCATCGACCCCGCAGACCGGGACGATTGTGAGCAGGTTCTCTCCCTGTCCACTCTCGATTGTGACGATCGCGTTCGCAAAGCCCTCGCCATCGCATTGACCGAAGCGCCCGGCGCTCCCGTGGCCCTGTTGTGGAGCCTTTGCGACGACAAACCCGCCATCGCCGCACAGGTTTACGCCCGTAGCACCCATTTCAGGCAGGCCGATCTGGCCGATGCGATTTCTGAAAGTGAGCTGGTCCAAAGCGCCATTGCAGGGCGTGCCGATATTGGACCGCAGGTTGTCCGCGCTATTGCGGAGCAGGGCTGCGCCAATGCTGTTCATGCCTTACTGGGCAACGCCAACGTCGCCATCGGGCCAAATCTAAAGGACTTGATTGCCAAGCGGTTCGCCAACCACGCCATTATCCGCTCACTGCTGCTCGACTATCAGGACATCGACCCCACAACACGCCTTGATTTGCGTCTGGCGCAATTGGAAGACCTGCAGGGCCTCGCCGGCGCGTTTTCAGCCGATAGCAACCGCCTCGATACGACAATGGCCGACGCCCTCGACCGCACGATCATCGATGTCGCGCAGTGCGCCGGGCCGCAGAATATGGACCGCTATATCCGTCATTTGCAGGCAGCCGAATGCTTGACACCGGCACTGCTGGTGCGCGCCACATGCGAGGATAGCGCGGCTCTTTTCGAGAACGCCATCGCGGTGTTGAGCGGAGTGCCGGTGGCGCGTGTGCAAGCCATCGTCGATAGCGGGCGCACGGTCGCTTTTCAGGCGCTCTATCTGCGGACCGGCCTTCCGGCGCACATATTGCCGACATTACTGGCGGCTATCGACGTATGGGGCAGGGGCGAAAGCTGCGATGCGGCCTCGCTGCTGGACCATTCGCAGGAAGCCGACAGCGCGACGCTTCGGATGCTTTCCCGTGTGGAACATGAACAGCGCCGCGAGAGGTGGGAACCTGCAGAACGGCAGTTGGCCATCGCGGCATAATGGAGCGCGGCTAGTAGCCGAACTGCTCGTCGAGTATCCGCTCTTCCCAGGTATGTTCCGGGTCGAACAGGATGTAGCCGGTCGCCTCCCGGTCTTCATGGACGAGAACGGTTGCCGCATCCTTGATTTCCGTGTTGTCCGCCACCGCGTTGACCGGACGCTTGGCTGATTCCAGCACGCAGATTTCGACGCGTGCCGTATTCGGCAACAACGCGCCTTTCCAGGCGCGTGGGCGGAACGGGCTGACGGGCGTGAGCGCCAGCAATGGCGCGCGCAGTGGCAGAATCGGCCCGTGCGCGGACAGGTTATAGGCGGTCGAACCCTGCGGTGTCGCCACCATGACGCCGTCACAGACAAGGCTTTCCATGCGCGTTACGCTGTCGATTGTGATGTGCAATTTCGCCGCC
Organism: uncultured Alphaproteobacteria bacterium; assembly: GCA_963841615.1. GTDB lineage: Bacteria > Pseudomonadota > Alphaproteobacteria > Rhizobiales > Rhizobiaceae > Pseudahrensia. The sequence goes on from CAWJDI010000006.1 coordinate 498,422, forward strand.
TGTGCGGATTGGCGGAACAGGGAAACCTCGTTGAACGCCATCGCGTAATGGGTCGCGCCGTGGGTGTCCGTCACCTCCATTTGCAACGGGTGCAACCGTTCACAGATTGCGGATGTTATGCGCTCGATCAGGCCTTCGGCGCGATAAGGGTTCATCAGAAAACCGACGGTGCCCTTGTTCATGCCGTAAATACGCTTGCCGGTTTCGAGAAACCGGAACTGCGTGGACAACATGAAGCCGTCGCCGCCCATCGCAACGATTACATCGGCATCATCGGGGTCGACGGTCTCGTATTGCGCCATGATTTCGGCGCGGGCTCTGTTCCGCACTGGGAGAGGAAGCCGCAACGATTGCGATGGCCGGTGCGCCGTTGTCGTCGTTCCAGCGCCGCGCCGGTCTTTCGGTCACGATAGCTTTTGCAGCAGCGCGTCCACCGAGGCCTTGGCGTCGCCGTAGAGCATCCGCGTATTATCCTTGAAGAACAGAGGGTTTTCCACGCCGGAATAGCCGGTTCCCTGACCGCGCTTCAGTACGACGACCTGTTTGGATTTCCAGACTTCCAACACTGGCATGCCAGCGATAGGTGAGTTCGGATCGTCCTGCGCCGCGGGGTTCACGATGTCGTTGGAGCCGATCACCATGACGACGTCGGTGGACGGCAGGTCATCGTTGATCTCGTCCATTTCCAGCACGATGTCATAGGGCACTTTGGCCTCGGCAAGCAGCACGTTCATGTGGCCGGGCAGGCGGCCTGCAACCGGGTGGATGGCAAAGCGCACGATCTTGTTCTTTGCGCGCAGGCGTTTGGTGAGTTCCGAAACCGAGGCCTGCGCTTGAGCGACCGCCATGCCATAGCCCGGCACGATGACGACGCTGTCCGCCTCGTCCAGCATGGATGCGACGCTCGCCGCGTCCGTCGCCACCATCTCGCCGTCGATTTCCATGGCAGGACCCGACGCACCGCCAAAGCCGCCGAGAATGACGGAGACGAAGTTCCGGTTCATCGCCTTGCACATGATGTAGGACAGGATCGCGCCGGAAGACCCCACCAGCGCACCCACCACGATCAACAGATCGTTGCCGAGCGAGAAGCCGATTGCTGCCGCAGCCCAGCCGGAATAGGAGTTCAACATCGACACCACCACTGGCATATCAGCGCCGCCGATACCCATGATGAGGTGATAGCCGATGAACAGGGCGGCGAGGGTGACGATGAACAGAGCCAACCCGCTCCCGGTCGCCATGTACCAGATCAGACACAGCACGCAGATCGCCAGAGCTGCGGCGTTCAGCATATGACCGCCGGGAAGCTGAGTTGCCGCACTGGTTATGCGACCTGCCAGCTTGCCGTAGGCGATGACCGAACCGGTGAATGTGATCGCGCCGATGAAGATGCCGAGAAACAGTTCGACACGCAGAATGGTAATTTCTGCTCCCACTTTCTTGGCTACGATGGCTGCGAAGCCACGCAATTCATCGAAACCGCCAATGTTTTGAGCCTGCGCGCATTGCAAGTAGGTTTGCTCGACTAAACACCGTGATACACCGCCGTCGATGACCAGGTCTTGAACACGCTCAATCTCGATATGGGCGTTGATGCCAACGAACACCGCAGCCAGCCCCACGAGGCTGTGCATCGCGGCCACCAGTTCCGGCATCTGTGTCATCTGCACACGACCGGCCAGTTGGGCACCGATAAAGCCACCGCCTGCGATCAGGATGATCGACAGTAACCAAAGGCCGGAGCCGGGGCCAAGAAGAGTGGCGGCGACGGCCAGCGCCATACCGGCAATGCCATACCAGACGGCGCGCTTGGCACTTTCCTGATTCGATAACCCGCCGAGCGACAGAATGAACAGGATGGCTGCGACGACGTAGGCCGCGATGGTGAAGGCGTTACCCATAAGTGTGCGTCCCGCCTAGGATTTCTGGAACATGGCGAGCATGCGCCGTGTCACCATGAAGCCGCCGAATATGTTGATACCGGCCATGAAAACGGAAAGCGCTGCCAGTATCATAACCAGCCAGGAGCCGGACCCGATCTGCATGAGCGCGCCGACGATTATGATGGACGAAATGGCATTCGTGATGGCCATAAGGGGCGTGTGCAGCGAGTGGGACACGTTCCAGATGACCTGAAAACCAACAAAGCAGGACAGGGCAAACACAATCAGGTGCTGCATGAAACTGACCGGCGCAACGAGCCCGATGAGAAGCAGCAATATACCGCCGCCGACCAGCAGCCCGGTCTCGCGCAGATCCGGCCTGACGGATGTCGGCCAATGCCTTGGCCTCTTTCTGCTCGACCGTGAGTTCCGGTTTTTTGGGCTTCGGTTTGGCAATCGCCGCAACCTTCGGCGGTGGCGGGGGCCATGTAATTTCACCGGCATGAACGACCGTCGATCCGCGGATCACATCGTCTTCCATGTTCTGCACGATGACGCCGTCCTTTTTCGGCGTCAGGTCGCTCAGCATGTGACGGATATTCGTGGCGTAGAGCGTGGATGACTGCGTCGCCATGCGTGAAGCGAGGTCGGTGTAACCGATGATCGTCACGCCGCCGGGTGTTTCGACCTTCTCATCCTTCACCGTCATTTCGCAGTTGCCGCCCCGTTCGGCTGCAAGATCAACGATGACAGAACCGGGTTTCATGGCTTTCACCATGTCGGCGGTCCACAGCACCGGCGCGTCGCGGCCCGGAATAAGCGCGGTCGTGATGACGATGTCGATTTCCGGCGCTTGTTGCATGAACAGTTCGAGCTGCTTTTCGCGGAACTCGGGTGACGAAGGGGCTGCGTAACCGTCGTCACCAGAGCCTGATTCCTCGAAATCGAGCATAAGGAAATCTGCGCCCATGCTTTCGATCTGCTCGGCCACTTCGGGGCGCACGTCGAAGGCGCGTACGATGGCACCGAGCGACTGAGCCGTACCGATGGCTGCCAGACCGGCTACGCCCAGCGCCAATTACAAGCACCTTGGCAGGCGGCACTTTACCTGCGGCGGTAATCTGCCCCGTGAAGAAACGCCCGAACGCATTGCTGGCTTCGATCACGGCGCGATAACCGGCAATGTTGGCGGTGGACGACAAGGCGTCCATCTTCTGCGCCCGCGAAATGCGCGGCACCATATCCATGGCGATGAGCGTGGAATTGGCGGCCTGCGCCGTTTCCATCAATTTTGTGGCCTCGGATGGATAAACGAAGGAAATAACGGTTTGCCCGGCGCGGAACCGCTTGGCCTCGGCAGCGGTCGGGCGCTGCACCTTGGCGACGACATCCGCCTGTTCCCAAAGTTCGCCCACAGTTTTGACGACCGTGACGCCCGCCTCCCGGTAAGCGGCATCGGAAAAACGCGCTGCCTTGCCCGCGCCGCTTTGGACGATGCAATCGAAGCCAAGCTTTTGGAGGTCGCGGGCGCTGGCGGGTGTCATTGCCACCCGGTTCTCGCCCTTCGCCGTTTCGTTTGGGGTTCCGATTGTGGTCATGGAAATATCCCCCGGCACGGAAACGGCAGCAAAAATGAAATGGTGCCCCCACCAAGATTCGAACTCGGGACCTACTGATTACAAATCAGTTGCTCTACCAGCTGAGCTATAAGGGCACGGGCGCATGAGCGCCTTGGCAGACGCTTTAGCGGAAGCTCGCCAGCTCGGCAAGAACGCCGCCGCTTTCTTCCGCGCCTTTCAACGTGCCGGTAAAGAGCATGTATCCGGCCATCAGCGTGACGATGATGAGCGCCCATATGGCCAGCTGAATGGCGAAAGTGCCCCAGTCGATGCCTCTCCGTAAGAAAGATGAGGCGAGAAATGCGCCCCACAATGCGGTGATGGATGCGGCGGCGAACATCTCGTTGCCCAAACCCATAACGGTGCCGGACTCTCCGGACGCCACGAGAAGAACGAGAACAAGACCCGCAAGCGCGGAAATCAACCAGAATGCGGGGCTCATGCGGTGGAGTCAGGTGTTAGCGCGGATCTGTCGCGTTGCCGTTCGCGGCGCTTCGTCACCCGACGCTCGCGTTTGGGCATGTGTGCAAGCCTATCTGGCAGAGCAGCCATGATGAGATCGCGCTGCGACGACGACATCTTGGCCCAGTCCATAATTTCATCGATCGTACGCGCACAACCGTGGCAGTTTCCACTTTCATAATCGATCTGGCACACCAGAACGCAGGGGGAGGGGATTGGCTCACTCATGGCATCTACATAACGAGAGCGAAGCCGAACAACAAACCCACTTCCGCCATTTGCTGGGTTGCCCCCAGGACGTCTCCCGTGTGGCCACCGATATGGTGACGGGCCAGCAAGTATAGTGCGAGAATCGCTATCGCCAGGCCAATGAGCATCGCAACCGATCCAAAGGCGATAACCACGAAAACCAGTGGTGAGCAGACTATTGCGGCCAACAACCCGGTTTTGCCATCCGGCTCGCCAAAACGGGCGGAAAGTCCGCTCCCGTCTTTTCCGGTTGTCGCTACAGCCGTCGGAGGGCGGGCGGCTGATAGCGTAATCCATGGCACCAGCATCGCTGCCCGCGAGAGGCCGCATACAACCGCAATGAGCGCAGCGAGTTCCAAACCCGAAGCCGCGCCTATCAGTGCCGCCCAAAGCCACCACCGCGCGCCCACCACGACTATCAGCGCCAGCGTGCCGTATGTGCCGATCGCGCTGTCACGCATAATCTCCAGCTTGCGCTCTAGAGTGTGCCCGCCCCAGAAACCGTCCGCTACATCCGCAAGCCCGTCCTCGTGCAGCGCGCCGGTCATCAGCATCAGGCACGCGACGAGAACCAGCGCCGCAAGTGCCGGTTCGACGCCAAGATAAAGAAAGGGCGCGAGAACGAACCACCCAAGCAGGCCGATGATAGCACCTGCTACTGGAAAGGCGTGCGCCGTCGCACCGAACTCCGGTTTCATGTTCAGCGCGACCAATCGCCAAACCGGCAACCGGGACAGGAATTGCAGGCTGGTCAACGTGTCGCGCGGTAAGCTGCGGATCGTCTGCGCCAATTCCATACTTGCGCCCCCCAACCGGCTTGCCTAGTCACGGCCAACCACCGTTTGCTGCTAAGCACTTACCAAACAGGCTCTTACCATCATGTCCACCGGATCGGGACTGCCCTTCGACGATATTCGTGCGCTTCTGAATGATCTGCCGGGACCGGACACCCATGCCGCGCAAAAGGTGTCCGAACGCGACGCGCAGCTTACCAAGCCCGCAGGTTCCCTTGGCAAGCTGGAAGAAATCGCCGTCTGGCTGGCGAAATGGACGGGCCGCGAGCCGCGTATCAACCGGCCTCTCGTTGCGGTGTTTGCAGGCAATCATGGCGTTGCGGCGCAGGGTGTGTCGGCCTTCCCGCCGGAAGTGACGGCGCAGATGGTCGGCAATTTCTCAGCCGGCGGGGCGGCGATCAACCAGCTTTGCATCGCCTATGATCTCGGTCTCAAAGTCTTCGACCTCGCACTCGATATTCCCACCGGTGATATCACCGAAGGCCCGGCCATGGACGAGCGCACCTGCGCGGCGACGATGGCGTTCGGCATGGAAGCCATCGCGGGCGGCACGGACCTGTTGTGCATCGGCGAAATGGGCATCGGCAACACGACCATCGCCTCCGCCATCTATTTCGCCCTGTTCGGCGGCAAGGCCGAAGACTGGGTTGGGCCGGGCACGGGCCATGATGCGGCGGGCGTTGCGCTCAAAGCCGATGTCATCCGCCGCGCAGTTGATCTGCATAAGGACCATCTAAAGGATCCGCTCGAAGTGCTGCGACGCCTTGGTGGGCGGGAAATTGCAGCGATGGCGGGTGCCATTCTGGCCGGTCGCGCTCAGCGTATTCCGGTCATCATCGACGGATTCGTCGCCACCTCCGCCGCTGCTGTTTTGCACGCTGCGGACCCGTCGGCACTTGATCATTGCCTGTTCGCCCACGTGAGCGCCGAACCGGCCCACCGGGCGGCGCTCAATGCGATGGGCAAGACGCCGCTGCTTGATCTAGACATGCGATTGGGGGAGGGGACCGGTGCCGCGCTGGCCGCCGGTATCGTTAAGGCGGCAGCGCTTTGTCATACGGGCATGGCAACCTTCGAGCAGGCCGCCGTCAGCGCGAAATCCGCACAGGAAAGCTGATCAGGCGGCCGCCGCAGACGGCTGCTTAAAACGCTTCACCCGCGCATTCACGTCCGCCGCCGTTTGATTCGCTTCCGGTACGGCGCTCAGACCTTCCAGAACGCGCTTGCGGGGGAAGGTCGCGATGACCTCGGTGCCCTCGCGCAGCTTTGATTTCAGCTCGAAATGCCCGTCATGCATCTGCACCAGCGCCTGCACGATGGGCAGGCCCAGACCCGTGCCCGCTTCAGCGGATTTTATGGCGATGGAGCCTTGCCCGAAGGCGGACAGAACGATCGGGATTTCTTCTTCCGAGATACCCGGACCATTGTCGCGCACGCTGATATATTGCCCGCCACCGGCAGTCCAACCGGCTTTCACCAGGATTGTGCCGCCGTTGGGCGTGAACTTCACCGCGTTCGTCATCAGGTTAAGAATGATCTGACGCACGGACCGGTCGTCGGCCCAAATGTTTGGCAGTCCCTGCTGCAACTGCACGACCAGCTTGATGCCCTTCTTGTCGGCACGCAGGCGGATCATCTGCTGCGAGTCTTCGACGGCTTCGACGAGGCTCGTGGCTGTTTCGTTCAATTCATACCGACCGGCTTCCACGCGGGAGAGGTCGAGAATCTCGTTGATAAGCTTGAGAAGGTGCGAGCCGGACGTGTTGATGTCGGTCGCGTAGTCTTTGTAAACCTCGTTACCCATCGGCCCCATAACCTCTTTCACCATCATTTCGGAAAAGCCGATGATTGCGTTGAGAGGCGTGCGCAACTCGTGGCTCATGGTGGCAAGAAAGCGGGACTTGGCGAGGTTGGCTTCCTCGGCGCGGCGGCGGGCTTCGTCTGAAATCGACTGCGATTGCTCCAGTTCGGAAATCAACTCGTCACGCTCAGCGCGCGACGCAAGATGCTCGGTATAGGCGGAGCGCATAACGCTTGCCAGATGATGAAAGAAAACGACTGACGCCAACAGGATCAGCCCGAGCGCCATCGTGACCATGCTCTGGTCCTGCGATAACCGCAATGCGACAGCGGCGGCGATGGGAAGGGATGTAGCAAGCGTCGCATAGCGCAGATTGTAAGTGCCAAGCAGCGTCATGCCGATGATGGAGATGGCGGAAGCGAACGCCACCACGCTGAACAGGCTTTCCGACCCGATCATGGGTATGGTGAGAAAAAGCGCGCCCCAAAGCATACCCTGGCCTACCTGTATGGCCAGAAATATCATCTTCCACCGGCTAACATCCAGGTCTTCGGCGGTGGTTTCGGCGTGCTTGTTGGCCGCCACGTAGGTGATGCCGGTCAGTGCAAATGCGGCCAGCGTCCAAATGCCGACGGCAGCGAGCGACATCGTAAATTGAATGGCGATTGCGGTGGCCACGATAACCGCCAATGCGCTGATCAACAGGCGTTGCTTGGCCGCCACATGCCGTGCCAGAATTTCGCCTTCCCAGCTATCGGTCGGGCCGTTTTGCACATTGGAACTGCGCCGCAGCTTGGAAACAGCCTTGCGCGAGGCCTCGCCGACACGATCGGAGCCGGGACGGCGCACAATAGTTTTGTCGACGTTGGAAAAGGTGGAGGCAGCGGAGGACATGATACAAACAACCGGAGCAGGATACGCAGGACTGCCGCCACTGTGCCCGCATTAGGGTAACAGCGGGTTAAATGGCGGCGGCGAACTGTCCGCATCGGCCGCGTTGAGCACTGCCTTACGTCGGACGGCGAGCCTTGATAGAGTGCGCACAGACATTGCAACACATGGATATTGAACATGAAACTTTATGATGGCGGACGCGCGCCGAACCCGCGCCGGGTGAGGATGTTTCTGGTGGAAAAGGGCATCGACAATGTGCCGCTAGAGCCGGTGGATATGGCGGCACTGGGCCATCAATCCGAGAAAGTGGCCGCTCTCAACCCGCTCCGCCGCCTGCCTGTGCTGGAACTGGATGACGGCACGGCGATTGCCGAAACCGTCGCCATTTGCCGTTATTTCGAGGCGCTTCATCCGGCGCCGCCCCTCATGGGCGAAGGTGCTCTGGGTATGGCGCTGGTCGAGATGTGGCAGCGACGGATGGAGTTTCACCTCTTGCTGCCGGTAGCCAACGTCTTCCGGCACGCTCATCCCGCGATGGCGGAATGGGAAAAGCCGCAGATCGCCGCCTTTGGCGAGGCGAACCGGCCCAAGGTGATTGAATATCTCACATGGTTCGACGGCGATTTGGGCGACCGGCCATTTGTGGTTGGAGACGCATTCACTATTGCCGACATCACCACGACGGTGGCGCTCGACTTCATGAAGCCGGCCAAGCTCGACCTGCCGGAAGACTTACAAAATGTCCGGCGCTGGTATGATGCAATGAAAGCGCGTCCGTCCTACACCGCATGAGCCTTACGACCTTGCAGCAGCGGGTCGAAGCGTGCCGCATCTGCGTCGAACGCCCCATCGGCAAACCCTTGCCGCACGAGCCGCGCCCGATCGTGCGCCTGTCTTCGACCGCGCGCATCTGCATCGCCGGACAGGCACCGGGCGCGCGGGTGCATGCCAGCGGTGAGCCATTCGACGACCGTTCGGGCGACCGGTTACGGGACTGGATGGGCGTGGATCGTGCGACGTTCTACGATGCATCCCGGATCGCCATCGTGCCGATGGGCTTCTGCTTTCCCGGCTACGACAGCAAGGGAAGCGACATTCCGCCCCGCCGCGAGTGTCGGGCGACGTGGCATGACCTGCTGTTCGCCGCCATGCCGCAGATCGAACTGGTCGTCGCCATCGGTGCCTTTGCCCAAACCTATCATTTGGGCGCCGCGCGGTCGAAGACCATGACGGAAACAGTCCGCCAATGGGAGCGGCATTGGCGCCCCAACGCCGGACGTCCAACCTTGCCAATCCCACATCCCTCATGGCGCAACACGGGCTGGCTGAAGCAGAACACGTGGTTCGAGTTGGACGTCCTGCCGGTTTTGCGCGCCGAAGTCTCTCGCCTCATTGGAGAATGAATTTGCGCGGGCGTTGCGTCAAATACAATTCCGCGCAACATTGCCGCCCGTCATCATCTCACCACGCAACGGACGTGCGTCATGGACCGGATCGACCGCCGTATCCTCAATCTGCTCCAGGAAGACAGCACTCTGCCCGTTGCCGAAATTGGCAGACGCGTCGGCTTGTCCACGACACCCTGTTGGCGCCGCATTCAGCGCATGGAAGAAGAAGGTGTCATTACCGGCCGTGTCGCGCTGCTGAACCCGAAAGCCGTGCGCGCCAACGTCACCGCCTTCGTGTCCATCCGCACCAGCGCACACAATGCGGAATGGCTGAAGCGCTTCAAGGAAGTGACGGTCAACATGCCGGAGGTTGTTGAGATCTACCGCATGAGCGGGGACGTGGACTACCTGCTGCGCGTCGTCGTGCCGGATATCGACGCATATGATGCTTTCTATCAGCGCCTGATCGGCACCATCGACATCACGGACGTCTCATCGGTTTTCGCGATGGAGCAGATAAAATACACGACCCGCCTGCCGCTCGATCACATGCCGGTTGAGAAGTCCTAGCGTTCGAGTCGCGCCAACAGGCTGGACGTGTCCCAACGGTTGCCGCCCATGCGCTGCACTTCGGCATAAAACTGATCGACGAGCGCCGTGACGGGCAGGCTGACACCGCGCGCGTCGGCTTCCGCAAGGCATATGGCGAGGTCTTTACGCATCCAGTCCACAGCGAAACCGTGGTCGTACTCGCCTGCGATCATCGTCTTGTTGCGGTTTTCCATCTGCCACGAACCGGCAGCACCCTTGGAGATGACGCCCATCACCTTGTCGATATCGAGGCCCGCCGCCTTGCCGAGATGGATCGCTTCGGCAAGGCCCTGAACCAGCCCGGCGATGCAAACCTGGTTCATCATCTTCGTCATCTGCCCCGAGCCCGTTACTCCCATTAGCCCGACCATGCGGGCGAAGCATTCGATGACCGGTTTGGCGCGCTCGAAGGTGGCCTCATCGCCACCGACCATCACGGTCAAAACACCATTCTCCGCGCCCGCCTGCCCGCCGGAAACCGGTGCATCCAGAAAGCCGAACCCTGCATCTTGGGCGGCGGCGCCCATTTCGCGGGCGATATTGGCTGATGCAGTGGTGTTGTCGATGAAAACGGCGTCGGTCTTCATGGCACCAAAAGCGCCCCCGTCGCCGAGTGTCACCGAGCGCAAATCGTCGTCGTTTCCCACGCAACAAAACACGAAATCGGCGTCCTTTGCAGCCCCGGCAGGCGTGTCCGATTTTGCCCCGCCATACGCTGCGACCCACGCACCGGCCTTCGCGCCCGTGCGGTTGTAAACCGTTACGTCATGCCCCTTGGCCGCAAGATGGCCCGCCATCGGATATCCCATAACGCCCAGTCCGATGAAACCTACTTTGGCCATGTGATGCTCCTACGAAAATGCTGTCCAGGGAATGAAGGCAACTGCGTCGCCCTTGCGAATGGTCGTGACCTCTTCGGGAATTTCAATCAACCCGTCCGAGCCGGTTAGTGAGGATATGAGGCCAGACCCGTCGCGCACGAACCGCTGTGCGACACCGTTTTCCAGCCGCCCGCGCACGAATTCGCGCCGGTCAGGCTTCTTCGATTTGATTTCGAAACCAGAAGGCACCGAATACCGGGGCGGCTCACGCCAGTTTGCGCCGGCCAGCCGCAAGAGAGCAGGCCGCACGTAAAGCTGGAAGCACACCATCGCGGCGACAGGATTACCGGGAAGGCCGAAAACGTAGGCGTCGGTTCCACCCGTTCGCGCGATCTGCCCCATCATCATCGGGCGGCCGGGTTTGACCGCGAGCTGCCACAAATGGCGGTGGCCCAACGTGTCGAGGGCATCGAGCATATGGTCCTCATCGCCCTTTGACGCTCCACCGGAGGTGAGGACGACGTCGTGGGTTTCGGCGGCATCCGCAAGTGCCTCGAAGACAGCATCCCGTCGGTCTCCGACGATTGGCAGCTGGTCGATATCGCACGGCAAGCTCTTTAGTAGTGCTGCCAGCATCGGGCCATTGGAGTCGAAAACCTGACCGGGTTGGAGCGAGTCCGTGTCACCCGGCGCAACCAGTTCGGCCCCGTTCGACAGCAGAGCAACGCGCAATCGCTTGTGTGCTTTCACGGCACCGAACCCCAGCGATGCGATGGCGGCAATCGCGGCGGCATCGACATTGGTGCCAGCCGTCAGCACCACATCACCCGCGCGCACATCCTCGCCGCGTTTACGGCAGTTCGCACCGGCCTTCAGCGGTGGAAGAATGACGTGGGTATCGGTAGCGTCACAATCTTCCTGCATCGCCACTGTATCCGCACCCGCAGGCATCGGCGCTCCGGTGAAAATGCGCGCCGCCATACCCGGTTTGAGCGGCGGCGGTGACAGGGCGCCTGCTGCGATCCGGGACGATATCTTGATGGAGCCGGACGGCGCGGGGTGGGCGAACGCATAACCATCCACCGCCGCGTTTGTGTGCAATGGCACGTCCCGTGGCGCGATGATTGGCTCAGCCAGTATGCGCCCCGATAAATCCGCAAGAGCAACTGCTTCCGTGCCAACATTCGTTGACAGTCTGTCCCGCAGCAACGCCAGTGCATCGTCATGGCGCAGCCGGTGCTTGTCATGCACGAAGCAATCGTCCATCGGTTTTCCCGTCATACCAGCCCCGTATGGCGTCCGATGAAATCGGCAATCGCACCTGCATCGTCCCGGTCGAAAACGGGCAGGCGCGCGTTCAGCTTGTCCTGCGATGCAAGGGCCACGATGGAATCGTTGTCAGAGTAGAGCGGATGTTTCGCCCCAACGCATTCGATCTTGGCGTGGTGGCTGCGCTTGAAACCCTCGATTAGCACCAGATCACACGGGTCGAGCCGCGCCAGCATCGCATCCAGCGGGCTTGCCGCCGTATCGGCCTTCTCCGTCAGCAGCGCCCACCGCGTGCCGGACACCAATGCTGTCTGCGCCGCGCCCGCCTGACGGTGCGCCGCGCTGTCGCTGCCATCACGGTCGATCTCGTAGCCGCTATGGGCGTGCTTGATGGTGGACACCCGAAAGCCCCGGTTGGTGAATGTGCGGACAAGCGCCGCTACCAGCGTGGTCTTGCCGGTGTCTTTCCAGCCGACGACACCGAACATCTTCATCCGATCCGCGCCTTGGCGGCTGTCAAATCGTCCGGCGTGTTGATGTTGAAGAACGGGTCACCAGCCGCGCCGGTCTCGAATGTGACCTCCGCGAGCCCGTGACGCTCGGCAAAGACGATGATCTTGCGCTTGTCCTCTACGGTTAGAAAGTGGTGCAGATCGTCCGCCAGCGAAACCGGCCAGATGGAGAAAACTGGATGGATGCGTCCATCGCTTGCGGCCATTGCAACCTGCGTTTTGCCAGTCAGCGCTTCGGCGCAGGCCATCACCCAATCGGTTGGCGCAAAGGGTGTATCGGTTGCTGCGGTCGCCAGATGCGTCGCGCCCATGGAGCGCGCCCATTCCATACCGGCCAAAACACCCGCCAACGGGCCGACCTGACCGGCAACCGTATCCGGCGCATGTGCATAACCGGGCGTTGGTTCAGGGGTGTTGACCGCAATCGCCTCAACCTGCGGTTCAAGCCGTGCGATTGCGTGCTGTAAAAGCGTGCGTCCACCTAGCAAAGTTCCACCCTTGTCGATACCGCCCATGCGCCGCGACTGTCCGCCACCCAATACGATGCCTGCGATTTTCACGTCGACTCCTCATGGTCGAACACGACCCGCTCTTCGCCCGCCAGCACGATGAAGCGGCTACCTTTGGCGCGCCCCACGAGTGTCAGCCCTGCCTTGCGCGCCAGTTCGACGCCCCATGCGGTAAAGCCGGACCGCGAGACGAGGATGGGGATCCGCATCATCACCGTCTTGATGACCATCTCGCTGGTCAGCCGGCCGGTCGTGTAGAAAATCTTGTCTTCGGGCGGGCACTTGTTCGCCGCCATCCAGCCGCAAATCTTGTCCACGGCGTTGTGCCGCCCGACATCTTCGAGATAGACCAGCGGTTCCGCTTCCTTCGCCAACACGCAGCCGTGAATGGCACCGGCCTTGAGATACAGGCTTGGCGCGGTGTTGACCGTTTTTGTCAACGGCACGAGCCATGATGTGTGCAATCTGGCGTCGGTCGAAAGCTGCACCGTGTCGAACCCGTCCATCACATCGGCAAAGATCGTGCCCTGCGCGCAGCCGGAAGTGCGCACACGCTTCTTCGACTTTGCCTCGAAGGTGGTTTCGCGTTTCGTGCGAACGACGACCACGCCAAGCTCGTCGTCGTAGTCTATACCGGCAATCCCGTCGTCCGGCGAAAGGATGTTCTGGTTGATGAGATAACCGCGCGCCAACAGGTCCGGGTGGTCGCCGATGGTCATCATCGTCACGACTTCCTGATTGTTTAGGAAAAGCGTCAGCGGGCGCTCGGTGACGACATCTACGGTCACCCGCGCGCCGGTCTGGTCGAGGCCGGTAACAGGCGTCGACAGTCTCACATCGTCCGGGTCGGGGTGCAGCAGCATGGCTCTGTCTAGCCCTGCATCGCCATGCGGCCAAGGCGTTGGGCGCGCCGATACATGAACCATGCCACAAGTGCACCCACCACTGACGTGGAAAACATGATGATGTATAGCGGCATGGCTCCGTTCTCGACGCTAATGAGTGAGCCGGAAAGGGTCGCCAGCGCGGCACCGGCACCGATCTGCACGAAACCGGCAATGCCAGATGCCGACCCGGCGAGGTCCGGCCTCACGGAAAGTGCGCCCGCCGTCGAGTTTGGCAGCGCCATGCCGTTGCCGACGCCCACCAGCATCATCGGATAGAACAGATAGCCCGCTTTCGGTTCCAGCAGGCTCATCAGCCCAAGCGATATGGCGACACCAAGGGCACCAATCAGCCCGCCGAACATCATCATGCGTTCGATCCCAACGGACTGGCTGTAACGACCGGACACGAAATTGCCCGCCATGTAACCGATGGCCACGAAGGCGAAATGAAAGCCGAGTACGGATGGTGTCATGCCGATGATCTTATCACCCACGAACGGCGCGCCGCCGAGAAAGGCGAAATAGGCACCGGACGCCGCCGCGGCGCATATGATGTAACCCCAAAAAAGCGGCTCTTGCAGCAGCGCCATATAATCCCGCGCCTGTTTGGAAACAGAAACCTTGACGGGCGTGTAAGTCTCGCCCACCCGAAACCAGATCAGCAGCAACACACCCAGCGCAATGACATCGAGCAGGACGAAGATGGACCGCCAGCCATAGGCTTCGCCCAATACACCCCCGATTGTCGGCGACACCATCGGCATAACCGCCATGGCCATGGTCATGTAACCGATCATGCTGGCGGCTTTTGAGCGGTCGTAGAGGTCACGGATGATCGCGCGGCTGATCGACATGGAAGCGGCGGTCGAAGCCTGTAACAGACGTGCCAATAACAGGATTTCGAGGCTCGGTGCGAACCAAGCCAGCGTCGTGGCTGCCAGATAGATGGTGGCCGTGACCAGCAGCACAGGCCGCCGACCGTAACGGTCCGCCAGTGGCCCGACCACAAGCGCTGCTGCACCGGTAGCGAAAAGAAAGATTGTCAAAACAAGCTGAATGGCTGCCGGTGATGCTTCCAGATCACGCGCCATTTCCGGCAGCACCGGCAGGACCATGTTCATGGCCATCACGGACGCGCCGGTCAGGATGACGAGCGTGAGAAGATTCGGCGGCGTGGTGGCCGCGCCGGGCAGGCGGGAGAATGGGGACAAGGGGACCACAATCGTGGTGGGAGACATGTCCCTCCTATGCCCGGGAGAGCGTTCGCTCAAGCGGCACAAAAGCACATACAAAAAAGGCCGGACACAATGTCCGGCCTTTTGCAGTTCGCGATAGGATGCTGCTAGCGGCGCACCACCACTTTCGTGCCGACATCGACCATCTTGTAAAGATGCTCCACATCGTCGTTCGCCATGCGGATGCAGCCGGACGACATGGCTTTGCCGATCGTCCACGGCTGGTTGGTGCCGTGAATGCGATAGATAGTGGAGCCGATGTACAGCGCGCGGGCTCCGAGCGGGTTGGTTGGTCCACCGGCATAAAAACTCTTAAGCTGAACGCCGTTTTCACGCTTTACGCGACGGATCATTTCCTGCGGCGGGCGCCAGTCCGGCCATTCCGCCTTGCGTGTCACTTTATGGGTGCCGGACCACTGGAAGCCATCCTTGCCGACGCCGACGCCGTATTTGATCGCCTTGCCGCGCTTCGTCACATAATAGAGACGACGCTCGTTGGTATCGATGATGATGGTATTCGGCGCGACTGACTTGTCGAAACGCACTGTGCGCTTGCGAATGGGCGACTTGTTGGACCCGATGCGGGCACGGGTCGGGTCGGCCAGACGACCGGCTTCGTTGCTGCTGAAAAACCCGTCGCTGAACAGTCCGGCCTGCGCCGAACCTCCCGACACGATGGCGGCAGTGCCACCGATGATGGCGGCAGCCGCCAGAATGAATAGCTTACGCATGGATGATCCCCTCATTCCCGAATGATGAATTGGCGTGTTCGATGGTTAACCACGGATTCCGCCAGCGGCCAGCCTTAGCAGGGCGCCGGTTCACATTACGTTAAGCGGTGGTGCAGCCCTGCCACAGGCTTGCGACCGCGGTTTACCCCAGTTTGAGCTCGGAGAAGAAGTCGTTGCCTTTGTCGTCTATCACGATGAAAGCGGGAAAATCTTCCACTTCGATGCGCCACACGGCCTCCATGCCAAGTTCCTCATATTCCACGACTTCGACCTTGCGAATGCAGTCTTGCGCCAACCGTGCGGCAGGCCCGCCGATGGAACCAAGATAAAAGCCGCCGTGCTGCTTGCACGCCTCGCGTACCTGCCGCGAGCGGTTGCCTTTGGCGAGCATGATCATCGATCCGCCGAAAGACTGGAACTGATCGACATAAGAATCCATGCGCCCCGCCGTGGTTGGCCCGAAGGAACCGGACGGCATGCCTTCCGGCGTCTTGGCAGGGCCCGCGTAATAGACCGGATGGTCTTTCATATATTGCGGCATGTCCTCGCCTGCCTCCAGCCGCGCGCGAATTTTGGAATGGGCCAGGTCGCGGGCAACGATAATCGTGCCGTTGAGCGACAGCCGGGTTTTGACCGGATAGCGCGACAGGTCGGCTAAAACGTCCTTCATCGGGCGGTTCAGATCGACCTTGACCACATCGCCTTCAAAGGTGCTTTCGTCGAGATCCGGCATGTATTTCGACGGGTCCGTCTCCAGCTTTTCGAGGAAGATACCGTCCTTCGTTATCTTCGCATTGGCCTGACGGTCCGCCGAGCACGAGACGCCCAAGCCGATGGGCAGAGACGCACCGTGGCGGGGCAGGCGGATGATGCGCACATCGTGGCAGAAATACTTTCCACCGAACTGCGCGCCGACACCCATGCGCTGCGTAAGCTTGTGGATTTCCTGCTCCATCTCAAGATCGCGGAAGGCGTGGCCGCTCTCGCTGCCTTCCGTTGGCAGAGTATCGAGCGCCCGAGTCGAAGCCATCTTGACGGTCTTCAGGCACTGCTCCGCGCTAGTGCCACCTATTACGATGGCAAGGTGGTAGGGCGGGCAGGCAGCCGTGCCGAGCGTCAAAATCTTTTCGTTGAGAAACTCGATCATCCGGTCATGGGTGAGCAGGCCGGGCGTGCCCTGATAGAAAAACGTCTTGTTGGCCGAACCGCCACCCTTGGCGATGAATTGCAGCTTGTAGGCGTCCGGCGAACCGCCGTCGGAATAGATATCGATTTGCGCGGGCAGATTGTTCTTGGTGTTCGTCTCCTCGAACATCGATAGCGGTGCAAGCTGGGAATAACGCAGGTTCTTTTTGTCGTAAGCATCCATGATGCCCTGCGAAATCGCTTCCTCGTCCTCGCCAACCGTCAGCACATTGCGCCCCCGCTTGGCGGAGACGATGGCCGTGCCGGTGTCCTGACACATCGGCAGCACACCACCGGCGGCAATGTTAGCGTTCTTCAGCAGATCCCATGCCACGAAACGGTCATTCTGTGTGGCCTCGGGGTCGTCGAGGATGGAAGCGAGTTGTTTCAGGTGGCCGGGGCGGAGCAGGTGGTTGATGTCCATGAAGGCCTGTTCAGCCAACAGTCGCAGCCCTTCCTGTTCGACTTCCAGGAAGGTGCGCCCGCCCGCTTCAACGGTCCGCACATAGTCGCCGGTTAACTTGCGATAAGGCGTCTCGTCCGGTCCGAGGGGGAACAGGTCGACATGAGGGGAGGGCGTGTCCAGCATGGAATAGGTCCGCAGGGAGTTTGCGCTACAGTGCCCGCCAGTGCGCGTACGTTCAAGACAAGACCCGCTTGACGCTTCCTCCCCGCCGCGCCTATAGCCGCGCAACGACGGGATGGCGTTAAATATGCTCCCGGTCGGGCGATTAGCTCAGCGGGAGAGCACTGCCTTCACACGGCAGGGGTCACTGGTTCGATCCCAGTATCGCCCACCATCACCTTTTCAACGGCTTGCGGAAGTTCCTTAAAGTGTTCGATTAGCGCGGTCGGTTGCATTTCCGCCATTGGCACATCCGTGTATCCAAACGTCACGCCAATGCTCGGTATGCCCGCCAGTCTGGCTGCTTCGATGTCGTTGACGCTGTCGCCAACCATGACGACCGGTCCTGCGCCCATCAGTGCGGCGGTCTCGGTGATATGGCGCGGGTCAGGCTTGCGGAAATCGAATGTATCGCCACCCGTGACGACCTCGAATCGGTGTCCTCCATCCATCTTTGCGAGGATCAGCCTGGCCAACCTCTCGTATTTGTTGGTGCAGATCGCAAAGCGCCAACCATCCGCCTTGCAAGACGTCCAGCGCGTCGAATACACCCTCATACCAGACGGTCTCATCCGCAATGCGCGCTTCATACTCTTCCAGAAAAATCGCCAACAGTTCCTTGTGCCGTTCCGGTTCAAGCGGGCGGTCGTTATAGGTGAATGCACGCGCGATCATCGCAAGAGCGCCTTGTCCCACGACCGTGCCCACATCGCTCATCGGGACGGGCGGCAAGCCGTCGCGCGCAATCGTCCGGTTCAGGGCAGGAACGAGATCGCGTGCTGAATCGATTAGCGTTCCGTCAAGATCGAAGACGATGATTCCGTTTGTCATGGTTTGCCCGTTTGCCGTTGCTTTGAATC
This sequence comes from uncultured Alphaproteobacteria bacterium, assembly GCA_963841615.1. Taxonomy (GTDB): domain Bacteria; phylum Pseudomonadota; class Alphaproteobacteria; order Rhizobiales; family Rhizobiaceae; genus Pseudahrensia. The sequence continues at coordinate 516,740 of CAWJDI010000006.1, forward strand.
GGTAAAACCCGCCGCGCCCTCTGGCGCAACCCGCGCTGCGTGATACAGCACGGCCCATGAGTGATGATTTGAAGAAACACGCTGCCAAAGCCGCGCTTGCCGAAGTTTCGTCCGGTATGAAACTCGGCATCGGCACCGGTTCGACCGCCAATTTCTTCATCGACGCCTTAGGCGCGCGGGTGGCGGAAGGGTTGAAGATTATCGGTGTGCCGACCTCGGAGCGAACACGGGAACGGTGCGAAGGTCTCGGTGTCCCGCTGTCCACTTTGGAAGAGGAACCCGTTCTCGATCTCACTATCGACGGGGCGGACGAGTTGGACGCGGACTTGCGCTTGATTAAGGGCGGCGGCGGAGCGTTGCTGCGCGAAAAGATCGTCGCCTACGCGTCCAAACGCATGATCGTGATTGCTGATAGCTCGAAACAGGTGGAACGGCTTGGCGCATTTCCTCTGCCCATCGAAATCAACCCGTTTGGAATGGCGGCAACGGTGCGCGCAATGCAGGACGTTGCAGGTGCGGACACGACGTTGACGCTGCGGAGGACGAACGGCAGCGCGCCCTTCACCACAGATGGCGGCCACTTCATCATCGACGCATCTTTTGGCCGTATTGACGATCCAGAGGGGCTCTCGCTCGCATTGCACGCCATTCCCGGCGTCGTGGAGCACGGCCTGTTCATCGACCTTGCCGACCGTGCCTATATCGCCACATCCAATGGCTTGGAACGGTTGGAAAAGATGGGCGGCACCCTATAATCAACGCCTGGCCACGTTCATTTTTCTGGCCGAACCGGAGCTTTTCAATATGTCCGCAATGCGCCCGCTTTATCTGACTGCCTTTTTTCTCATCTCGATTATGGCCGCTGGCCAGTGGGATCAGGCATCCGCGCAAGATTTGTCTGAAGCGCATATGGCGTCAGCAAGGAAAGCCATTGCGGCAACCCGCGCGACGGAATCCTACGACTCCATCCTGTTCGACGCCGCCTCGCGGTCCAAAGACCAGTTCATCGCGGCCAGCCCGGACCTTGCCGACCAGATCTCCACAATCGTCGACGAACAGGCGATTGCTTTGGCACCGCGCCGTTCCGCATTGGAAGACGAAGCCGCACGGCTGTTCGCCAATTCGTTTTCGCAAAGCGAACTCGACGATATCGCCGCGTTTTACAATTCCCCTGCTGGCCTGAAATACAACGAAGCGACGCCTATCTTGGCCCGCGAATTGTCCCGTGCTGCCCGCGTTTGGGCGACGGGTATCAACCGCGACTTGAATGGTGCGGTTCAGGCGAAAGTCGGCGAACTCGCACCCGAAGTGGCAGCCCCTGCGGAAGAAACCGGTGAAACGACCGGTAACTGATCGCGCATGACGTACGACTACGATCTCTTTGTTATCGGCGGCGGATCGGGCGGCGTCCGCGCTGCGCGCCGCGTCGGCTCTCTCGGCATGCGGGTCGCGTTGGCGGAATCCAGCCGTATGGGTGGAACCTGCGTTATTCGTGGATGCGTGCCGAAGAAGCTCTACGTCTATGCCTCCACGTTTCACGAAGCGTTTGAGGACGCCGCCGGTTACGGCTGGACGGTCGGCAAAACCACATTCGACTGGCCGACCCTGCGTGACAATAAAGAGCGCGAGATCACGCGGCTCGAAGGGCTTTATCGCTCCGGTCTCACCGGCGCAGGTGTGGAGATTTTCGACACCCGCGCGGAACTGCGCGGACCGCACGAGATCTGGCTGAAGTCGGAAGACCGCGTCGTGACGGCGGAACGGATCGTGGTCGCTGTCGGAGGGTATCCAAACCCGCACGCCTCGCTTCCCGGCCATGAACTCACCATCGATTCCGATCAGGCTTTCGATCTGGACGAACTGCCGAAAAACATTGTCATTGCAGGCGGCGGATACATTTCCATTGAGTTTGCAGGCATCTTCAACGGTCTGGGCGTCGATACGACAATCCTCTATCGCGGGCAGGAAATCCTGTCGGGTTTCGATCAGGATGTTCGCCAAGCCCTTCACGAAGCCTATGAGGCGCGGGGCATCCGCATCATAACGGGGCAGGTTTTCAGCAAGATCGAACGCGCTGATGATGGCAGGCTTGATGCACATTTGAGTGGCGGCGAAGTCCTGACAGTCGATCAGGTCATGCTCGGCCTCGGTCGGTTGCCATCGACGGACGGGTTAGGGCTGGACGAGGCTGGAGTTGAAACCACCGACAAAGGCCATATTCCGGTCGATGACTATTCCCGCACCAATGTGCCTTCCATCTGGGCATTGGGTGACGTGACGAACCGCGTCGAACTAACGCCCGTGGCGATCCACGAGGCCATGTGTTTCGTGGCGACCGAATATCTCGGCAGGCCCGAACGCCCCGATCATCACACCATCCCTACGGCCGTCTTTTCCCACCCCGAAATCGGCACGGTTGGGCTAACCGAGTTGGAAGCCGGTAAAAAGCACGAGCGTCTCGAAATATACCTGGCCAAGTTTCGCCCTATGAAGAACGTGCTGCCCGGGCGCGAGGGTAAGATGATTATGAAGCTGATCGTGAACGCCGAGGACAGCGCCGTCCTTGGCGCGCACATATTCGGCCAGGACGCGGGTGAAATGGCGCAACTGCTGGCAATTCCTATCAAGATGGGCGCGAAGAAATCCGATTTCGACATGACAATGGCGTTGCACCCAAGCGCGGCGGAAGAACTGGTGACGATGTATGAGCCCAGCTACCGCATCGAGAACGGCGAGCGGATCGATTGAGCTTCCGCGGCCTTGCCTCCGGTGTGAAAACCGTTGGTGTGGAAACCGAAACTTTCTCACCCTATATTCCTGCCAGCAAGATGGCCAACGAAATGGCCAAGCCAAGGGTGGTGCCAATGACATCCCGAAAGATGCAAAATCAGGTCGTAGCGCTGGATCCGGTCTGGCAGGCGGTGCGGAACGAGGCGCAGGCCATCGTCGATGCCGACCCAACTATGGTCGCGTTCGTCTATTCCAATGTGCTGAACCAGCCGTCGCTGGAAGACATGGTGATCCACCGGATCGCTGAGCGCCTGCACAGGCCGGAAATGCCGGCTGATACGATTCGCAGCGCGTTCCGCGACATGCTGGCGGCACAGCCGGAACTGGCTGAGATCATTCGCGTCGATATTGCCGCCGTTTACGACCGTGACCCGGCCTGCACACGGTTCATCGAACCTATCCTTTACTTCAAGGGTTTCCACGCCATCCAAACCCACCGGCTCGCCCATTGGGCGTTGAACGAGGGGCGACGGGACTTCGCATTTTACCTGCAATCCCTGTCCAGCCAGATCTTTCAGACCGACATCAACCCCGCGGCTCCTTTCGGGCGCGGCATCTTCATGGACCACGCTACCGGTATCGTAATCGGTGCCACGGCAAGCCTGGGCGATGATGTGTCCATCATGCAGAACGTGACGCTGGGCGGCACAGGCAAGGTCAGCGGCGATCGGCATCCAAAAGTCGGCAATGGCGTTCTCATCGGAGCAGGGGCAAAAATTCTCGGCAATATCGAAATCGGCCACTGCTCCCGCGTGGCCGCCGGTTCGATGGTGCTGAAGGCGGTGCCGCCGAATGTCACCGTTGCCGGTGTTCCCGCACGCGTTGTTGGTGTAGCCGGTTGCTCGGAACCGTCCCGCACGATGAATCAGATTCTAGCCGATCAAAGCTAAGGCCTTATGGAACAAACCGAACTCGACACCCTGAAAACCTACCTTGCCGAACTGTTCGGCGAGGACGATCTTGCCGTGCTGCAGCATCCCGAAGATGACGAGCAGGCTTTGGTCGTGAACGGCCAGACATTGTTCGCGCGTATCGACAAGGATGAGGACGAGGGCGAACTGTCCTACAATTTCTCAAAGGACATACCTGACGGTCCCCACGAGGAGTTGGACGCGCATCTGAAGGACGTTTTCAACAACGACAACGTCAAGCTGCGGAAACGCCCCAACAAGTCCGACAGCGCCGAGGTGTATCGAGGGGATGAATTTCTCGGCGTGCTTTATGACGACGAAGGCAGCACAGACGGGATGCAGGTGTTCAACATGGCCATTCTCGATATCGACCTTGCAGGTGGTATCGAGGTGGTGGACGACTAGACACATCACCCGCTTGGGTTAGTTGGCGAGCAGTGCGTTCACCTGCTTTTTTACCAGGCGATCGATCGCCTTCCAGTCCGCAAGATAGCGCGTGTCGAACTGGTAGGTAATGGACAATCCTCGTCCGGCCTGAAAGTCGTGCAGGCAGGTCTCGTCGCTTTCCGGCTCCCCGTAAACCGCATCGACCGGGCAGCGGGCGATCCACGGAATCGGCTCGTTAACGGCAATCGCCAGTGCCTCTCCCTCAAAACCGCTTTCCCCATCCAACCGTTGAAACAGCAGGCCAGCGGGGCCGGAGTAGGGGTCGTCCTCAAACAACTCCGCATACACGCTCGCCAGCCGCTCGTTCATGCCAGCCGCCATTTCCCGCTGAGTGATGGTGATCGTAATGAGCTGGTAGGACGAACGGTCGAACGCACTGCGCAGGTCGGCGGTGTAGCCCAGACCTGTAGGCCAGTGGATAGACAAGTCGAGCCGGTTGCCACCGGCAATACGCCGCTGCGGAGCGTTCCGCATGATGTTGAGTGGCACGGAAAGCCTGTCATTACCGATAATGAAGGGGTGCAGCGACCGGTCGTCCGTATAGTCCGACCGCACGGCATTGGCCGCCACCCACTCCCGCACGCCAGAAAAGCACGCCGACGAGCACAAGTCGTTGCGACCAGCAGATAGGCGAGAAAGCGAATCATGGTGAGCGCTGCACGACGGAATGGTGGGCGATGACAGGCTCGAACTGCCGACATCTTCGGTGTAAACGAAGCGCTCTACCAACTGAGCTAATCGCCCTTCATATCCGTTCGTTTCGGCGGTTGGCCGAAACGATGAAGCGGGCCAGCGCCACGCACATCCCAAGACTGGGAAAAACGTGGCGCGAGTGACGGAACTCGAACCCGCGACCTCCGGCGTGACAGGCCGGCACTCTAACCAACTGAGCTACACCCGCATGCGTATCGGCATGCGACCGGGGCCGCCTGCAAAACGCTGGTGACGGATACGGAGCAGGGTGCGCCAAGTCAAGCTGTCGAACGGCAAAATCGCAACCTTTCGCAACAGTGATTGCAACTCTCCGGCTGCGTCCATTTGGAAGTGCGTTCGCCTTGCGAAAACACAATCGAAGGGCTACCCCGACACCATAACAATCGGAGCAATTCTCATATGGAAGCGTTGCTGGCTTCATATCTGCCGGTCGTCATCTTCATGGGCGTGGCACTCGCAATCGGCCTGGCCCTGCTGGTCGCGCCATTCATCATCGCATACCGCGCGCCGGACGACGAAAAATTGTCGGCCTACGAGTGCGGTTTCGCGGCGTTTGACGATGCCCGCATGAAGTTCGACGTGCGTTTCTATCTGGTCGCGATCCTGTTCATCATCTTCGATCTCGAAGTCGCCTTCCTGTTCCCGTGGGCAGTGTCCTTCGGCGGGCTGGGCTGGTTCGGGTTCTGGTCGATGATGGCGTTTTTAGGCGTTTTAACGATCGGCTTCATCTACGAATGGAAGAAGGGCGCGCTGGAGTGGGACTAGGCGGTCTTACTCATGGGCGGAGCAACGTATATGGCAACTGACACCCTCATTGCACCGACGCCAAAAGGCGTGCTGGACCCGGCAACGGGCAAGCCTATTGGTGCGGACGACCGCTATTTCGGCGAGATGAACGATGAACTCGCCGACAAGGGCTTTCTCGTCACGTCCACCGATGATCTCATCAACTGGGCGCGCACCGGCTCGCTTATGTGGATGACGTTCGGCCTGGCATGTTGCGCCGTGGAAATGATGCAAATGTCCATGCCGCGCTACGATTCCGAGCGTTTCGGTATCGCCCCCCGCGCCAGCCCGCGTCAGAGCGATGTAATGATTGTGGCCGGCACGTTGACCAATAAGATGGCCCCCGCACTCCGCAAGGTCTATGACCAGATGCCGGAGCCGCGCTATGTCATTTCGATGGGCTCCTGCGCCAACGGCGGCGGATATTACCATTACAGCTACAGCGTCGTGCGCGGTTGCGACCGTGTCGTGCCGGTCGATATATACGTCCCAGGTTGCCCGCCAACTGCTGAGGCGCTTCTCTACGGCGTGTTGATGTTGCAGAAGAAAATGCGCCGCACTGGCACGATAGAGCGCTGAGCATGAGCACGATCGACGAACAGTCGCTTTTCGATATCAAGGCATATCTGCTCGAACAGCTTGCCGATGAAATCGAGACCGCAACCATCGCATTCGGTGATTTGGCTATCACCATTGACGCCGGTTCGGTCGGCACGGTGCTGCGCTTTCTGCGCGACGACCAGCAGACCCAGTATTCCTGTTTCATCGACCTGTGCGGTGTGGACTATCCCGAACGGCGCAAGCGCTTCGAGGTTGTCTACCACCTGCTGTCGCCGAAGGGTAACACGCGCATTCGCATCAAGCTGTCGACCGATGCCCGCACGCCCGTACAGAGCGTGGTCGATATCTACCCTGCTGCGGAATGGTTCGAGCGCGAAGCCTATGATCTGTATGGCATCCTGTTCACCGGCCACCCCGATATGCGCCGCCTGCTGACAGACTATGGTTTTCGAGGGGCACCCGTTACGGAAAGACTTTCCGCTCACCGGCTTTACCGAAGTGCGCTACGACGATGCCCTCAAGCGTGTCGTCTATGAGCCCGTCGAATTGCGTCAGGAGTTTCGCAATTTCGACTTCCTGTCGCCGTGGGAAGGCACCGAATACGAACTGCCCAATGAGCTAAAGGGCGACGAGAAGGCAAAGCACTGATGGCTGAAGTCGACCTGCGAAATTTCAATATCAACTTCGGCCCGCAGCACCCTGCCGCGCACGGGGTGTTACGCCTTGTGCTGGAACTGGACGGCGAGGTTATCGAGCGCGTTGATCCGCATATCGGGCTGCTGCACCGCGGCACCGAAAAGCTGATCGAGCACAAGACCTACCTTCAGGCCATGCCGTATTTCGACCGGCTCGACTACGTTGCGCCAATGAATCAGGAGCATGCCTTTTGTCTTGCGATTGAAAAACTGATTGGACTGGATGTGCCCCGCCGCGCGCAACTGATCCGTGTTTTGTATTGCGAGATCGGACGAATCCTTTCGCACCTCCTCAATGTGACGACACAGGCCCTGGACGTTGGCGCCTTCACGCCGTCCCTTTGGGGCTTTGAGGAGCGTGAAAAGCTGATGTGCTTCTACGAACGGGCCTCCGGCGCACGCATGCATGCCGCTTACTTCCGGCCCGGCGGCGTCCATCAGGATATTCCGCCCGCATTGATCGACGACATCGAGGCGTTCTGCGACCCGTTCCTGACCATCGCCGACGATATCGAAGGCTTGCTGACCGACAACCGCATCTTCAAACAGCGCAACGTCGATATCGGCATCATTTCGCTGGATGACGCATGGGCTTGGGGCTTTTCCGGCGTCATGGTGCGCGGTTCCGGCGCAGCATGGGATTTGCGCCGTTCGCAGCCTTACGAATGCTACAACGAAATGGAATTCGACATTCCTGTCGGCAAGAATTGCGATAATTACGACCGCTACGTCATCCGCATGCTGGAAATGCGCGAATCCATCAAGATCATGCGCCAGTGCTGCGTCAAGCTGCGTGAGCCGGAAGGGCAGGGGCCGGTCGCATCAACCGATGGCAAGGCGGTGCCGCCGAAGCGGGGCGAGATGAAGCGGTCGATGGAAGCGCTCATTCACCACTTCAAACTCTATACCGAGGGCTTCAAGGTGCCTGCGGGTGAAATCTATGCAGCCGTCGAAGCGCCGAAGGGCGAGTTCGGCGTCTATCTGGTGTCGGACGGCTCCAACAAACCCTATCGCTGCAAACTGCGCGCACCCGGTTTCGCGCACCTTCAAGCTATGGATTATATGTGCAAGGGCCACATGCTCGCCGATGTCGGCGCGGTGCTCGGGTCCATGGATATCGTGTTCGGGGAGGTCGACCGATGAGCGTTCGCCGTCTGGCAGAAGATGCCGTTCAACCCGGCACGTTTGCGTTTACTCCCGATAACGAGAACTGGGCACGCAATAAGCTGAAGGATTTTCCTGAGGGCCGCGAGGCGTCCGGCGTCATTCCGTTGCTCATGCGCGCGCAGGAGCAGGAGGGTTGGGTCACGAAGCCCGCTATCGAACATGTCGCCGACATGCTCGACATGCCGCTCATCCGCGTGTTGGAAGTGGCGACATTCTACACCCAGTTCCAGCTCGCGCCGGTAGGCAAGCGCGCCCATATTCAGGTCTGTGGCACGACGCCGTGCATGCTGCGCGGTGCGGGCGAGATCATGGACGTCTGCAAACGCCGCATTTCGCCCAATCAGTTCGAGACAACGGCCGACGGCTCGTTGTCGTGGGAAGAGGTCGAGTGTCAGGGCGCATGTGTGAATGCCCCGATGGTGATGGTGTTCAAGGATTCCTACGAGGATCTGACCCCCGAACGCATGGAAGAGATCATCGACGCGTTCGACGCGGGCAATGGCGCATCCGTTCCCGTGGGCCCGCAGATCGACCGTATTTTCGCGGCCCCCGAGGGTGGCCCGACATCGCTTCTGGAAGACCCTGAAGCCACGCACAAGAAGCCTAAAGCCAAGGGCAAGCGCGCCGAACCGCAAGCTGCAACCGACGCTGCCCGTCCTGCCAGTCACGTGACCATGACCAGCCCGGCCATCGACACGCCGGTCAGCAAGGCAGGATCAAAAACCGCCAAGAAGGTTGCCTCCAAAAGCCGCGCTGAGGCCGATACGCCGTCGCCAAAACGCCGCGCGACCGCGTTGGCAGACAACGTCGACAAGGATGAGGTGAAGCCAGCTGACCTGCGCCAACCGAAACCTGAAGAACTTGGCACCGCCAAGGGATCGAAGACGAAGCCAGCCGCTGCCAAAAAATCTGCAATGGACAAGCCGCCAATCCCCAGCCTCGACGACGCCAATCGCCCGTCGTCTATCGACAAACCAGCCGAGCCGGATGACCTGAAACTCATCAGCGGCGTCGGTCCGAAAATCGAGGGTATCCTCAACGGTTTGGGCATCTACACATTTGCGCAGGTCGCAAAGTGGAAAAAGGCCGAACGGGAATGGGTGGATGGTTACCTGCGCTTTCGCGGGCGGATTGACCGTGATGACTGGGTTAATCAGGCCAAGGCACTCGCCAAGGGTGGCCGCGATGAATATGTCCGCGTGTTCGGTAAGGAGCCGCGCTAATGCTGCAAGATAAAGACCGCATTTTCACCAATCTTTACGGCCTGCACGACAAGTCGCTGGCCGGTGCGAAACGTCGTGGCCACTGGTCGCAGACGAAGGAGCATCTCGCTAACGGGCGCGATTGGGTGATCGATCAGGTCAAGGCCTCCGGCCTGCGCGGACGCGGGTGGAGCAGGTTTCCCGACAGGCCTGAAATGGTCGTTCATGCCGAAGGAAGTGGGCGAACGGCCGCACTATCTGGTCATCAACGCCGACGAATCCGAGCCCGGCACCTGCAAGGACCGGGACATCATGCGCCACGATCCGCACACGCTGATCGAAGGCTGCGTCTATGCCGGTTTCGCCATGGGCGCGAAGGTTTGCTACATTTACGTGCGCGGCGAATACATGCGCGAGCGCGAGGCGCTCGAAGCGGCGATCAACGAGTGCTATGCCGATGGCTTGCTCGGCAAGAACGCTTCGACCGGCTGGGACTACGAGATTTACGTCACCCACGGTGCGGGCGCCTACATTTGCGGCGAGGAAACAGCCCTGTTGGAAAGCCTCGAAGGCAAGAAGGGTCAGCCGCGCCTGAAACCGCCATTCCCCGCCAATGTCGGCCTCTACGGCTGCCCGACGACTGTGAACAACGTGGAATCCGTCGCTGTCGTGCCCACCATTCTGCGTCGCGGGCCGGAATGGTTTGCGGGCTTTGGGGCGGAGAACAACCGTGGCACGAAACTGTTCTGCATCTCCGGCCATGTCGAACGGCCCTGCACGGTCGAGGAGGCGATGAGCGTCCCGTTCCGCGAGCTGATCGAGAAGCATTGCGGCGGCGTGCGTGGCGGGTGGGACAACCTGCTGGCCGTCATCCCCGGCGGCTCGTCCGTCCGTATGGTGCCCGCCGACCAGATCATCGACACGCCGATGGATTTCGACTCGCTCTCCGCGCTGAAATCCGGCCTCGGCACGGCGGCGGTGATCGTGATGGACCGGTCCACCGACATCATCAAAGCGATTTCGCGCCTCGCATATTTCTACAAGCACGAATCCTGTGGCCAGTGCACGCCTTGCCGTGAAGGCACCGGTTGGATGTGGCGCGTGATGGAACGCATGGTCGAAGGCCGCGCCGAAAAACGCGAGATCGACATGCTGTTCGACGTGACGAAGCAGATCGAGGGCCACACGATTTGCGCGCTTGGTGATGCGGCGGCGTGGCCGATTCAGGGGCTGATCACGCATTTCAGGCCGGTGATCGAGGAACGGATCGACGCTTATACGTATCGCTCGGATAAGGATGGGCGCGTGCTGGAGGCGGCGGAGTGAAATTTACGCGAAACTTGCTATGTGTTTTGGGTGCTGTTGCTCTTACTTCGTGCGTAGCAAACACCGATTCTGGTCCGGTTACCACTGCAGAATCTGGACCGACCTTGCTCGCTGACGGTGATACAGTTCTACTAAACTTCACCAAAGGCTTCCAAAGAACTTTTACTTGGCAATACAAGGCTTCAACAAGTCGGTTTGGTTCGTTCCGTGTTAGAGAGCATAATGGACAAACCTTGAAGTGGCTGACGAACTCTAACCGCCCTTGCGAAATTCGCGCTGGCGGCGTTGCTAAGTGTCACAACGGCAGTGGGACCTGGCGCAAGCTGTAGGTGGCATAATGTACCTCGCCCAACTCAACATCGGTCGCCCGCTTTACGCCAATGACGACCCGCGTTTCGCGGGCTTCATGGATAATCTGGAGCGGATCAACAATCTCGGCGCGTCGATGCCGGGCTTCGTTTGGATCCATAAAGATGACTCCGGCCATGCAATGGACGTGCCGACGCCTTGGCCAAACATGGCGGCGAACCTGACGGTTTGGGAAACGGCGGAAGATCTGGAGCGGTTCGTCTGGAACACGGTCCATTCGCGGTTCTACAACCGCAAGGCGGAGTGGTTCGCCCAAATGGACGCACCGCATTTCGTCATGTGGTGGGTGGAAGAGGGGCACCGCCCTACGCTACAGGAAGCCAAACAGCGGCTTGACCATCTGCACGCCAACGGCGACAGCGACGGGGCGTTCGGCTGGGCATACCTTCCCAACGTGAAGTTGTGGCGGGAAAAACGCTGCGGTTGATTTAACGAATCGGGGCGAAGGCTCCGGGCAAGGAACTCTTGATGACAAAGATCATCGTCGATGGAACCGAGATCGAGGTTCCCGATCATTATACGCTGCTTCAGGCCGCCGAGCAGGCTGGCGCTGAGATTCCGCGTTTCTGTTTTCACGAGCGGCTGTCGATTGCCGGTAACTGTCGCATGTGTCTCGTCGAAGTGAAGGGCGGGCCGCCAAAGCCTGCCGCGTCCTGCGCAATGGGTGTGAAGGACATGCGCCCCGGCCCGAACGGCGAGCCGCCGGAGATTTTCACCAACACGCCGATGGTGAAGAAGGCGCGGGAAGGGGTGATGGAGTTCCTGCTCATCAACCACCCGCTCGACTGCCCGATTTGCGATCAGGGCGGCGAGTGCGACCTGCAGGACCAGGCCATGGCCTACGGCATGGACAACACGCGCTTCCACGAGAACAAGCGCGCGGTCGAAGACAAATATATCGGCCCGCTCGTGAAGACGATCATGAACCGGTGCATCCACTGCACCCGCTGCGTGCGTTTTACCACCGAAGTGGCGGGCATTTCCGAACTCGGCCTGTTGGGCCGTGGCGAGGACGCCGAAATCACGACTTATCTCGAACGTGCCATGACGAGCGAATTGCAGGGCAACGTCATCGACCTGTGCCCCGTTGGCGCGCTGACATCCAAGCCATACGCCTTTCAGGCACGTCCGTGGGAATTGACGAAGACAGAGACCATCGATGCGATGGATGCCGTTGGCTCCGCCATTCGCGTGGATACGCGCGGCACCGAAGTCATGCGCATCATGCCGCGCGTGAACGAGGCGGTGAACGAGGAGTGGATTTCCGACAAGACGCGCTTCATCTGGGATGGCCTCCGCTCCCAACGGCTTGACCGCCCCTACATTCGTGAAGGCGGCAAACTGCGCGCCGCTACTTGGGCGGAAGCCTTTGAGGCCATCGCCGCCAAGGCCAAAGACGACCAGCGCCGGAAGACATTGGCGCGATTGCAGGGGACATGAGTACGGTCGAAGAAATGTTCGCCATGCGCGAGCTGATGACCGCGCTTGGTTCGCCAAACATGGATTGCCGCGAGCCGCACAGCGCGCTCGACCCGGCACTGGGACGGTCCTCCTACATTTTCAATTCCACGATCGATGGCATTGAAAAGGCGGGCGCCCTCATGCTCGTCGGCACAAATCCGCGGCTTGAAGCGAGCGTTTTGAACGCGCGTATTCGCAAGCGCTGGCGTACCGGAGAAATGCCGGTTGCGGCTATCGGTGAGATTATGGACCTTACCTACGAACACCATCTCGTTGGTTTCGGGGTCGAGAAGCTTGAGGAACTGGCCGGTCACAAGAAGGCCAAGGCCAAGAACCCCATGATGATCGTCGGCGCTGGTGCCTTTGCAGGCAAAGGCGCTGCCGCTGCAATGAAAGCCGCAGCCGCGGCCGCGCAGGCGTTGGGCGTTGTGACGGACGAATGGAACGGCTTCAACGTGCTGCACACCGCCGCTGCCCGCGTCGGCGGTCTTGATCTCGGCTTCGTGCCGCGTGAAGGCGGCAAGGCAACAGCTGATATGCTGGCGGAAACGCCGTTCCTGTTCCTGCTCGGCGCGGACGAACTTAACTTGAGCCAGCGTCCGGCTGGCGCATTTACAGTCTATATCGGCAGCCACGGCGATGTTGGCGCGCACCATGCGGACGTCATTCTGCCGGGCGCGACTTATACGGAAAAGTCGGGCACGTTCGTCAACACCGAGGGCCGGGTTCAAATGGCGTGGCGCGCGGCGTTCGCGCCGGGCGAAGCGCGGGAAGACTGGGCGATTTTGCGGGCGCTATCCGAAAGCCTTGGCCACAAATTGCCATTCGATTCGCTCGCCGGTTTGCGCGATGCGCTTTATGTCGCCCATCCGCACTTCGCCGAAACCGACGAAATCGCAAGGCCCGAGGGCGATGACGGCGTCGCCGCCCTTGCCAAGCGGGCAGGCGGTAAGGCAAGCAACGCACCGTTCCGCTCACCTGTGACTGATTTCTACATGACCAACCCGATCGCCCGCGCTTCCGCCGTCATGGCGGAATGTTCGGCCCGTGTATCGGGCGACCTGCCAATGGCGGCCGAGTAGATGGAAGCCCAAGCCGCAGAAGCACTCGCAGCCGTCACGCCCGTGGTCATCGTGCCGGTGCAAGAGGTTTATATCTTCACGGACTACGTCTGGCCGGTCGTCGTGATTCTGGCGCAATCCGTGCTGGTGCTGGTCACCCTGCTGATTGTCGTTGCCTACATTCTTTACGCCGACCGCAAGATCTTTGCCGCCGTACAATTGCGCCGCGGCCCGAATGTGGTCGGGCCGTGGGGCTTGCTGCAGAGTTTCGCAGACCTGCTGAAATTCGTGCTGAAAGAACCGATCATTCCGGCCTCCGCCAACAAGGGTGTGTTCCTGCTTGCACCCTTAGTAGCGGGTGTGCTGGCGCTTTCGGCCTGGGCCGTGGTGCCGATCAATTTCGGTTGGGCCGTAGCGGACGTGAACCTGGGAATCCTGTTCCTGTTCGCGATCACGTCGCTTGAAGTCTATGGCATCATCATGGGCGGCTGGGCGTCGAACTCGAAATATCCGTTTCTGTCCGCACTTCGCTCCGCCGCGCAGATGGTGTCCTATGAAGTCTCCATTGGCTTCGTCATCATCACCGTGCTGCTGTGCGTTGGCTCGTTGAACCTGACCCATATTGTGCTGGCGCAGTTGACCGGCCCCGGCACGATGGTTGGCCTACCTCCGTCGTTCCTCGACTGGCATTGGCTGGCGCTGTTCCCGATGTTTATCATTTTCTTCATTTCGGCCATCGCTGAGACAAACCGCCCGCCGTTCGACCTTCCCGAGGCCGAGTCGGAGCTCGTTGCCGGTCACATGACGGAATACTCGTCCACGCCGTTCCTGCTGTTCTTCCTCGGTGAATTTGTTGCCATCACCCTGATGTGCGCCATGATTACTCTGCTTTTCCTTGGCGGGTGGTTGCCACCACTGGCGATTGCCCCCTTCACGTGGGTGCCGGGGCCGGTCTGGTTCGTACTGAAAGCGTTCTTCGTGTTCTTCTGTATGGCGATGGTGCGTTCCATCGTACCGCGCTATCGCTACGACCAGCTAATGCGTCTGGGCTGGAAGGTGTTCCTGCCGATTTCACTGGCGATGGTCTTCATCGTTGCCTTCGTCTTGCAACTGATGGGCTGGGCACCGAACCCGGACCTCGTGCACGACATTCCAACCCAGCCGCCGGTCGTCGTGGCCGTTCCGGCCGGAAGCTAGGAGGAGACGCTATGTCATCCCTGCTGCAAGCGGGTAAGTCACTATTTTTGTGGGAGTTCGTCAAAGCCTTCGGCCTTGGCGTCAAATATTTCTTCGCTCCCAAAGTGACGTTGAACTACCCCTATGAAAAAGGCCCGTCTTCCGTTCGTTTTCGCGGCGAGCATGCCCTGCGCCGCTATCCGAACGGAGAAGAGCGCTGCATTGCCTGCAAGCTGTGTGAGGCGATCTGCCCGGCGCAGGCCATCACCATCGAGGCTGGCCCACGCAACAACGACGGCACACGCCGCACGGTGCGCTACGATATCGACATGGTAAAATGCATATATTGCGGCTTCTGCCAGGAAGCCTGCCCGGTGGATGCGATCGTCGAAGGTCCGAACTTCGAGTTCGCGACCGAAACCCGGGAAGAGCTGTATTACGATAAGGACAAGCTGCTGGAAAACGGTGCGCGGTGGGAACGTGAACTGGCCCGCAATCTGGCGGCGGATGCGGCTTATCGGTAACGGCGCGTTTTAACCTTCCGCCAAACACCAACTTGGTGGCCGCGCCGTATGGACGCTGCCATGCCAAGCCGCTAAACGACGCGGCAACGAACCGGGCGCGAGCCGTCCAACGCAATGGTGCCTCAGGTACCGAACGAGGATCGCAGCGCAGCGGTCCAGAGGAACCGAAACGAGCATCATGAGCGTAGCCGGCCTGTTCTTCTACCTGTTTGCGACGATCACCGTGGCGTCCGCCTTCATGGTGATTTCGTCGCGCAATCCGGTGCATTCCGTGCTGTTTTTGATTCTCACATTTTTCAACGCCGCCGGTCTGTTCATGCTCACGGGCGCGGAGTTTCTCGCGCTTATTCTGATCGTCGTTTATGTGGGTGCGGTTGCTGTGCTTTTCCTGTTCGTCGTGATGATGCTCGACGTGGATTTCGCCGAAATGCGCGACGGTTTTCTACAATACTTGCCTGTTGGCGCGCTGATCGGCGTGGTGCTGGTTGTCGAACTGGTGTTGGTTCTGGGCTCCAATGCGTTCTCTATCGAGGGTACGACGCTCGCCGTCCAACCCATTCCGGACATGGCAGAGGTGTCAAACATCCGCGCCATCGGCGACCTTCTCTACACGCGCTACGTCTTCTTCTTCCAAATTTCGGGCATGGTGCTTCTAGTCGCCATGATCGGCGCGATCGTGCTGACCTTGTCGCACCGGCCAGATGTTCGGCGTCAGAATGTAGGCGAGCAGGTAGCGCGCGATCCGCGCGATGTAAAACTGCGCGATGTGAAGCCCGGGCAGGGGGTCTAGGTTATGTTGGAAGTCGGTCTTTCCCATTTTCTTACCGTTGGCGCGATCCTGTTTACGCTCGGCGTTCTCGGCATTTTTCTGAATCGCAAGAACGTGATCGTCATTCTGATGTCGGTTGAGCTCATTCTGCTGGCGGTCAACATCAATTTCCTCGCTTTCGCGCAGGCCAACAACGACCTGATGGGGCAGATTTTTGCGCTGTTCGTTCTCACCGTCGCCGCTGCCGAAGCAGCCATCGGCCTTGCCATTCTCGTAGTCTTCTTCCGCAACCGCGGCTCCATCGCGGTGGAAGATGTGAACATGATGAAGGGCTGACGCAGCTATGATCACCCTCATCGTTTTTCTTCCGCTGCTGGGCTTCCTCATCGCCGGTCTGTTCGGCGGCACCATTGGCGCGAAGGCCTCCGAATACATCACATCCGGCTTTCTCATCATCGCTGCTGCTCTCAGCTGGGCCGTGTTCGCCGGTTTCTGGCTTGGCGACACACAGGCATCCACGGTGCAGGTTGCCACATGGATGGCGGTCGGTAATTTTACGGTGGATTGGGCGTTCCGCGTCGACACGCTAACGGCCGTGATGCTGGTCGTTGTGAACACCGTGTCCGCGCTCGTTCATGTCTATTCCATCGGCTACATGAGCCACGATCCGCACCGCCCGCGGTTCTTCGCCTACCTGTCGCTGTTCACATTCGCCATGCTGATGCTGGTGACGTCCGACAACCTGATTCAGATGTTCTTCGGCTGGGAGGGCGTGGGGCTGGCGTCTTATTTGCTGATCGGGTTCTGGTACAAAAAGCCTTCGGCTAACGCCGCAGCCATTAAGGCATTCGTTGTCAACCGCGTGGGCGACTTCGGCTTTGCGCTTGGCATCTTCGGCGTATTCGTTCTGTTTGACAGCGTTAATTTCGATGTGATCTTCGCCAACGCTGGCTCCATTGCCGCTCAAGGTGAGGCCGCAAGCGATGTCGTTGCGATGTCGTTTCTCGGGTATGACCTGACAAGGGGTGCCGCCATTACCGTCGTTGCATTGCTGCTATTCATGGGCGCGATGGGTAAGTCGGCCCAGTTTCTGCTGCACACATGGTTGCCGGACGCGATGGAAGGCCCGACTCCCGTTTCCGCGCTTATTCACGCCGCCACGATGGTGACAGCGGGTGTATTTCTCGTCGCTCGCATGTCTCCCATTTTCGAACTTGCGCCGATCGCGCTTGCGGTTGTGACGCTGGTCGGCGCAACGACGGCGTTCTTCGCGGCCACGGTCGGGCTGGTACAGACCGACATCAAGCGCGTCATCGCCTATTCGACATGCTCCCAGCTTGGCTACATGTTCGCCGCATTGGGTGTCGGTGCTTACGGCGCGGCGATCTTTCACCTGTTCACGCACGCCTTCTTCAAGGCGCTTCTGTTCCTTGGTGCCGGTTCTGTCATTCATGCCGTGTCCAACGAACAGGACATGCGGAACATGGGCGGGCTGCGGAAGCATATTCCGGTGACGTATTGGATGATGATTATCGGTACTGTTGCGCTGACGGGCTTGGGCATTCCCGGCACCGTGCTTGGAACCGCCGGCTTCTTCTCGAAGGATGCCATCATCGAAAGCCTCTACGTGGGGCAGAACATGTGGGCGGGTTACGCCTTCTGGATGACGGTCATTGCCGCGCTTTTCACCAGCTTTTACTCATGGCGGCTCATTTTCATGACATTCCACGGCAAGCCGCGTGCTTCCGCTGATGTGATGAGCCACATCCATGAGAGCCCGCAGGTCATGTTGGTGCCGCTTTACATTCTGGCCGCAGGTGCCCTGTTAGCTGGTCTGGTGTTCCATACGCCGTTTATCGGCAGCCACCACGAAGTTGGTGAACTTGATCCCCATTATCTCGCATTCTGGGACGACGCATTGTTCCTTGGCGCGGACAATAAGATACTCGAACAGTTCCATGAGGTTCCGAAACTCGTGAAATGGTCACCCTTCATCATGATGGCGATCGGTTTCATCACGGCATGGTTCTTCTACATCCGCTCCACCAGCCTGCCCGCCGAACTGGCCCGCCAGCATCAGGGGCTTTACAAATTTCTGCTCAACAAGTGGTATTTCGACGAGCTGTACGACCGCATTTTCGTGCGCCCGGCCATGTGGCTCGGCAGGTTCTTCTGGAAACAGGGCGACGGGCGCGTGATTGACGGAATCGGGCCCAATGGTATCGGCGCGCGCGTTCTGGACATCAGCCGCTCCGCCAGCCGCCTGCAGTCGGGCTATCTCTATCATTACGCTTTTGCCATGCTGATTGGCGCCGCTGCGCTCATCACGTGGATGATGTTCCGCGGGGTGGCGTGACCTCATGACTGACCTGCCAATTCTCACGATCACCACGTTTCTTCCGCTCGTCGGTGCGGCGATTATCTTCCTTATCTGGGAGGAGTCCGAAGTCGCGCACCGCAACGTGCGCTACGTTGCGCTGCTGACCACAGTCCTCACCTTTATCATTTCCCTCGGAATCTGGATCGGCTTCGACAACAGCCAGGCCGGGTTCCAGATGGTCGAGAAGGCGACATGGATCCCCGGAACAGGCATATCCTACCACCTAGGCGTCGACGGCATTTCCATGCTGTTCGTCATTCTCACGACGTTCCTCATGCCGCTGTGCGTTCTGGCAAGCTGGGAAAGTGTGAAGACCCGTATCCGCGAATACATGATCGCGTTTCTCATTCTCGAAACATTGATGATCGGCGTCTTCGTGTCGCTCGATATCGTGCTGTTTTACGTCTTCTTCGAGGCCGGTCTCATCCCGATGTTCCTTATCATCGGCGTCTGGGGCGGCAAGCGGCGTGTCTATGCGTCGATTAAGTTCTTCCTCTACACGCTGCTCGGCTCGGTGCTGATGTTGCTCGCCATCATGGCAATGTACTGGCAGGCCGAGACCACCGATATGGTGCGCCTGTTGGCTTATGATTTTCCTGCAGAAATGCAGACCTGGCTGTGGCTCGCCTTTTTCGCGTCTTTCGCAGTCAAGATGCCTATGTGGCCGGTTCACACATGGCTGCCGGACGCGCATGTGGAAGCACCCACCGCCGGTTCCGTCATTCTGGCTGGTATTCTGCTGAAGCTCGGCGGCTACGGTTTTATCCGCTTCTCGCTCGGCATGTTCCCAATCGCATCGGCTGATTTTCAAACGATGGTTTTTGTCCTGTCAGTCATCGCCATCGTCTATACGTCGTTGGTTGCGCTGATGCAGGAAGACATCAAGAAGCTGATTGCTTACTCGTCCGTCGCCCATATGGGCTTTGTGACGATGGGCATTTTCGCCGCGAACGCACAGGGTTTGCAGGGCGCAATTTTTCAGATGCTTGCCCACGGCCTTGTCTCCGGTGCGCTTTTTCTCTGTGTCGGTGTCGTCTATGACCGGATGCACACCCGTGAAATCGCAGCCTATGGCGGTCTTGTGAACCGCATGCCGAAATACGCTGTCGTGTTCCTCATCTTCACAATGGCCAATGTCGGCCTGCCGGGCACTGCCGGGTTTGTGGGTGAATTCCTGACTCTCGTCGGTGCCTTCCGTGCCAATACCTGGATTGCCTTGTTTGCTACCCTCGGTGTGATCTTGTCGGCGTCCTACGGCCTATGGCTGTATCGTCGCGTGATTTTCGGGGTGCTGGACAAGGAGAATCTAAAGCAGATTCTCGATCTCGACCCCCGCGAAAAGGCGATCCTGTATCCGCTTGTGGTGCTTGTCATCTTTTTCGGGGTCTATCCGATGCCGGTTTTTGACGTGACGCAAGCCAGCGTGGACGCTCTTCTCGGCGGCTATCAGGCCGCTGTCGATGGCGCAGCCGCCGCAGCGATAGTGAATTAGGAACGGACCATGACCCAGTTTCTAACAGACCCGAACGTCGCGCTTATCGTTCCTGAACTCATTCTTGCCGTTGGTGCGCTTGCACTGCTGATGGTCGGCGCATTCGGCGGTGAGAAGTCCACACGGTTGGTCACAGGCTTGTCGGTTGCCCTGCTGGTCGTCGCGCTCGTTTTCGTCATATTTATCACGGATAACGGGCTGGCTTTCAACGGCGCGTTCATCGTCGACAGCTTCGCCCGTTTGATGAAGGTGCTGGTGCTTATCGGCTCCGGTGCGGCAATTGCCATGTCTGTCGGGTTCGCACGGGAAGAGAATTTCGACCGCTTCGAATATCCGATCCTCATCGTTCTGGCGACACTTGGCATGTTGCTGATGATATCGGCCAATGACCTGATCGGCTTGTATCTCGGCCTCGAACTGCAGGCGCTTTGCCTCTATGTCGTGGCCGCCATCAACCGCGAAAACCTCCGCTCTACCGAAGCGGGCCTCAAGTATTTTGTCCTTGGCGCGCTGTCGTCGGGCATGCTGCTTTACGGCGCGTCCATCGTTTATGGTTTCACCGGCCACACGACATTCGCGGGTATTGCGGGAGTGATGGAGGAAGGCCGCAACCTCGGCCTCATATTCGGCATCGTTTTCATGCTGGCTGGCATCGCGTTCAAGATTTCAGCCGTTCCATTCCACATGTGGACGCCCGATGTGTATGAGGGCGCGCCAACCCCCGTCACCGCTTTCTTCGCAGCCGCACCGAAGGTTGCGGCCATGGCGATGCTCGTGCGTGTCGTCTATTCAGCCTTCGAGCCTGCCACCGCCGATTGGCAGCAGATCATCGCCTTTATCTCTGTGGCGTCCATGTTGCTCGGCTCGTTCGCTGCTATCGGACAGACCAACATCAAGCGGCTGATGGCCTATTCGTCCATCGGCCACATGGGCTTCACGCTCGTGGGGCTGGCCGCTGGGTCGCAAGCCGGCGTATCGGGCGTCGTTACGTATCTCGTGGTCTACCTGGCGACGGTATTGGGCACGTTCGCGATTATCCTCGGCATGCGCCGCAGGGATGGAATGGTCGAAACCATTCAAGATTTGTCCGGCCTGTCGAAGACCAACCCGATGATGGCGTTGTTCCTCACCGCCTTCATGTTCTCGCTCGCTGGCATCCCGCCGCTTGCGGGCTTCTGGGCGAAGTATTTCGTTTTTGCCGCCGCCATTCAGGCCGAACTCTACTGGCTCGCCATCATCGGCGTTCTCTCCAGCGTGGTGGCCGCGTTCTACTATCTGCGGATCATCAAGATCATGTGGTTCGATGATGGCGACGAAGCGATGGTGCCGATGGCGACCGAGTTGCGCGTCGTGCTTGGAATCACCGGCCTGTTCACGATCTTCTACGTCGTCGCCGCAGGTCCTGTGGCCACCATGGCGAACGAAGCTGCGCGGTCGTTCTTCTGAGCCTGCCCAGCACAATCCCCGGTCTCGATGGTTGGCGTCATCTTGCTCTCGGTGATGTCGATAGCACGAACGTCGTTGCGTTGACCCACGGTGGACTTGGTGACGCCGGTCGACTTTGGGTGACAGGGAAACGTCAACTTGCAGGACGTGGGCGCAGAGGGCGAACGTGGGTTTCGGAAGCGGGCAATCTTTACGCGTCGCTCCTTCTGGTTGCACCAGAACCGAAAGAGCGTGTCGGATTGCTTCCGCTGGTCGCCGCCCTTGCCATGCACGACACCCTCGAACCTCTCGTTAGGGGGCGTGCAGAGGCCAAACTGAAATGGCCTAATGACGTGTTGCTAGACGGCGCAAAATGCAGCGGCATTCTTCTGGAAGCTGCCGCCCATGCCAGTGGCAAGCCATTGGTTGTGATCGGGTGTGGCGTGAATTGCGCCACTCACCCGGAAGACGGACTTTACAAGGCCACTTCCTTATCCGCACTCGGCCTTGATGTGTCGCCAAAGACTTTGTTTATCATGTTCGCCAAGGCTATGGCTTCCAGGCTTGCCCAGTGGTCTGCACCCGATGGCGCCGAGCAGATCTCCCGCGCCTTCCTCGACCGGGCCGCAGGTCTGAACGAACCGCTGATCGTGCGATATTCCGACACTGAGGAGCGCGGCACGTTTGCAGGATTGGACGCGGAGGGCTATCTGCTGTTGCAACAGGAAGACGGCATCCGCCGCGTGTTGGCGGGCGACGTGTTTTTCGACCGTCCATCCACCTGATTTTATTTTTGATAGCCGCGCAATTCGCGCGCATGAACAAGGCCCATTATGGCAAGAAAACAATCCAACGAACTCGTCTTTCTCCCGCTCGGCGGGGTTGGCGAAATCGGTATGAATTTCGCACTTTACGGCTACGGCCCGAAGGCGAAGCGGCGGTACATCATCGTCGATGTCGGCGTGACATTTCCCGGTGACGATTTTCCGGGTGCAGACCTCGTGCTGCCTGACATCGCGTTCATCGCCAATCAACGCCAGCAGATTGATGGCATTGTCATCACCCACGCCCACGAGGACCATTACGGTGCCCTGATGGCCCTCTGGCCCATGCTCGGCGGCAATGTGTATTGCACGCCATTTACTGCTGCGATGCTGGAAGCGAAGCTGGAAGGCGAACGTAATTCGCCGAAAATACCGATCAAGATTTACGAGGCGGGCAAGCCCTTCAAACTTGGCGAATTCGAAATCGAAGGTGTCCACGTTACCCATTCGGTGCCTGACCCCGTTTCCCTCATGATCCGCACGCCGCTCGGTAACGTCATCCACACCGGCGACTGGAAACTCGACCCCGAGCCTACGCTTGGTCAGAAGACCGACGAGGAACACTTTCGCCGCCTTGGCGAAGAAGGCGTACTGGCGCTCATCTGCGACTCCACAAACGCCATGCGTGAAGGGGTGTCGCCAAGCGAAGTGGAGGTTTCCAACAGCCTCGCTAAAGTCATCGCCGGAGCCGAAGGCAGGGTGCTGGTCACAACATTTTCGTCCAATCTCGGGCGTATTCGTTCCATTGCGCAGGCTGCCGAAACAGCCGGGCGGCGTGTCATGGTGCTTGGCCGTTCGCTGTTGCGCGTCGTCGAAGTCGCCCGTGATCTGGGCATGATGGACGATATTAAACCGTTCATGTCGGAAGACGAGTTCCAGTCCGTGCCGCGCAACAAGGTCGTGGTCATTCTCACCGGCTCACAGGGTGAGCCACGGGCAGCCCTTGCCAAACTGGCGCGGGACGAACACCGCAACGCTTCGCTGACGGCGGGCGATATGGTGGTCTATTCTTCCCGTGCCATTCCCGGCAACGAGCGTGAGATCATCGACATTCAGAACGCGTTGATCGACCAAGGGGTCGAGATCGTGCTGGATGGGGAAACCCTCGTCCACGTTTCCGGCCACCCACGCCGCGGCGAGCTGCGGCAGATGTACGAGTGGACAAAACCGACGATCGGCGTGCCCGTGCATGGTGAAGCGCAACACCTCACGGCCCATGCCAAGCTGATGAAGGAATGCGGCATCGAGGATGTCGCGCCTATCCGCAATGGCGATATGCTGCGCCTCGCGCCTGGCCACGCGGAAGTCATCGACCACGTAAAGGCCGGCAGGATTTACAAGGACGGCGACATAATTGGCAGTGAGGACGAAACCGGCATCAAGCGCCGCCGCATCCTGTCATGGGTCGGCGTCGTGGTCGTGTCCATCGTGTTGGACCGCAAGGGTGAATTGCTGGCAGATCCCGAAATCACCTGCGAAGGCCTGCCACGCATGGCCGATGGCGACGACAAGTTCGAGGATGTCCTTTACGACACTGCGCTGAACATCGTCGAAGGTATGCCGCCTTCCAAGCGGCGCGACGCAAACCGTGTAGGGAACGCCGTTGAAAAGGCCGTTCGCAACGAGGCGCGCAACATTTGGGGCAAGAAGCCGATCGTCACAGTGTTCGTCACGCAGGTCTAGCGATGATCGGCCGTCTCAATCATGTCGCAATAGCCGTGCCTGATTTGGGCGCGGCGACTGCACTCTACCGCGACACCTTGGGTGCAACTGTCAGCTCACCGCAGGCGTTGCCGGAACATGGTGTGACGGTCGTGTTCGTTGAGCTGCCGAACACCAAGGTCGAATTGCTGGAACCGCTGGGTGAGGACTCGCCGATTGCGAAATACCTGCATGCCAATCCGACAGGCGGAATGCATCACATCTGTTACGAAGTGAATGATATCCGCGAGGCTGCAAAGCAGTTGTCGGCCACAGGCGCGCGCGTGCTGGGGGATGGCGAACCCAAGATCGGGGCGCATGGAAACCCGGTCCTGTTCCTTCATCCGAAAGATTTCACCGGCACGTTGGTCGAACTGGAGGAGGTCTGAGCATGGGTATCGGTACCGGCATCGCCATCTATTTCGTCGTCTGGTGGACCACACTGTTCATCACGCTGCCGTTCCAGATGCGGTCGCAGGCCGACAGTGGTTCGGTAATACCAGGCACGGAAGCGGCGGCCCCTGAAAATCCGCAGATGTTGAAGCGGATGCTCTGGAACACGGTGTTTTCCGGTGTCGTTTTCTTCATCTACTGGTTCATATTCTACTATCTCGATTTTGGTCTCGATGACATTCCCGAGCTCGTGCCAATGCCCAAAATGGAGCCGGCAACGGGCTGATGACGGTCCTCGTCTTTGATTCGGGCATTGGCGGTCTAACCGTGTTGCGCGAGGCGCGGGTTCTGATGCCTGACCACCGTTTCATCTATGTCGCGGACGATGCCGCCTTTCCTTATGGAAACTGGGAAGAGGGCGCTCTTTTGGCACGCATGGTCGGCCTGTTCCGAGACCTTGTCGCCAGGCATGAGCCGGACATGATCATCGTTGCCTGCAACACGGCCTCGACGCTCATACTCGATCCGTTGCGGGAACATTTCGATTTCCCCATCGTCGGCACAGTGCCCGCAATCAAACCGGCTGCGGAAAGCACGGCCAGCGGTCAGATTTCCGTCCTTGCCACCCCCGCGACCGTGCAGCGCGACTACACACGCTCGCTTATCTCCGAGTTCGCAGCGCAGGTGAATGTCCGCCTCGTCGGGGCGTCTAATCTTGCCGCGCAGGCGGAGAAGTTCATGACAACGGGTGCCTGTGACACCGACATCGTAGCGGCGGATATCGCCGATTGCTTTGTGGACCGGTTTGGCGCGCGCACCGATGTCGTCGTGCTGGCCTGTACGCATTATCCGTTTCTCACCAACGTGTTCCGCCGTCTCGCCCCTTGGCCGGTCGATTGGCTGAACCCGGCAGAGGCTATCGCCCGCCACGCCCGGTCGCGGCTTCCGGTGCGGGGTGAGATTACCGAGGTGCAGGACGTGGCTTATTTCACCGGCGGGCTCCCAACGCCCGCGATGCAGCGGCTGTTTTCAGGGTTCGGCCTCCACACAGGCGACCACGGGCAATAGGGTTTGACTCCACCGTAAGGCGGTTCTATCTCCCACAGGTGTGCGGGCCTTGCCTGCGCGCCTACGTATCCCGTGGGCCACTGCGCAAAGCGTGCGTGCGTGGTTCTGTCAGTCCGGCAAAATGGCCGGGCAGAGGAGGGTGCGTTTTCTCCCGCGTGTGGAATTGTCCGCGCGCGTTTCTTTTGAGGAAATGCCATGAGCAAGCGCCAGAGTGCTAAATACAAAATTGACCGCCGTATGGGCGAAAACATCTGGGGACGTCCAAAGTCCCCGGTGAACCGCCGCGAATACGGCCCCGGCCAGCACGGTCAGGGCCGCAAGGGCAAACTGTCCGACTTCGGTATCCAGCTTCGCGCCAAGCAGAAGTTGAAGGGCTATTACGGCAACATCACGGAAAAGCAGTTCCGCAAGATCTTCGATCAGGCGAACTCCATGAAGGGCGATACGTCCGAAAACCTGATTGGTCTGCTGGAGCGCCGTCTCGACGCGGTCGTATATCGCGCAAAATTCGTCGCCACCGTTTTTGCTGCCCGCCAATTCATCAACCACGGCCACGTCAAGGTGAACGGTGTTCGCGTGAACATTCCGTCTTACCGTTGCAAGCCTGGTGATATGATCGAAGTGCGCGAAAAGTCCCGCGAGCTGGCGTCGGTCATGGAGGCTGTTCAGCTTCCAGAGCGCGATGTACCGGAATATATTTCCGCCGATCATTCCAAGATGAATGCGACGCTCGTTTCCGTTCCCGCCTTCTCCGATGTGCCTTATCCGGTGCAGATGGAACCGAACCTCACGGTCGAATTCTACTCCCGCTGATTTTATTCAGCGTAAACGCTGCCTGAGAACGAAAAAGGGCCGCTCGATCGAGCGGCCCTTTTTGTTTGGCGTAAGAAAAGATGGCTCAGGGCTTGTCTTCCTCGGCTTTGCGAACCGGGTCCGTTGCGCGCCAGACGAAGTTCATGAATGGCAATGTATCCTGCGCGAAGGCGACGAGGTCATCCACCAGCTTGGGTGATGTGACACGCCCGTCTTTGATGGCCCGCTCCACAACGAAACTCTTCAACCGCAGACGGTCCTGAAGTTTCTCGTTTTCTACGTGTTTGAAACCGTTCGGCACGCGCACCAACTTGCCCTCGGCACCCCAAACAAGCCCTTTGTCGCATAACTCATCTTCCAACGCGAAGAAATCATTGGGTCTGGCGACAATCGCTTCTCGAAACGCTTTCAGCATCGGCCCATCCGGATGCCAAAGGCCGGATGCGAAAAGCGTGCGGCCCGGCGAGACGTGGAAATACACGCCTCCCGTGTCCTTCTTCGTGCCGTTACGCGTCAGCACGCCGGAAACATGCTGATTGTAGGGATCCTTGTTCTTGGAAAACCGGATATCGCGGTTGATACGAAAGGTCGATGCCTTGGGAGAGCCATGAAGCGGCACGCCCGCCTCATCCAACGCCCTGCTTGCACTCTCGACGAAAGCGGCCAATGGCCGCTTCACATCACTTTCGTAGAGTTTCTTGTTGGCGTGAAACCACTCGCGGTCCTGATGAAAACCAAGCGCTTTCAGAAACGGCAAGGCTTCCTTGCCAAAGCCGGAAAAGCCACCGTCAACAGCACTTTTGTCTGCCATCAGGCGGTTGCTTTGCCCTGCACGACCACGCCTTTTTCTTCCAGCAGCGACTTCAACTCACCGGACTGGAACATTTCGCGGGTGATATCGCAGCCGCCGACGAATTCGCCTTTGACATAGACCTGCGGCACGGTCGGCCAGTCGGAATAGTCTTTCACGCCCTGGCGAAGATCGTCATCGGCCAGCACGTTCACGCCTTTCCACTCGACGCCCAGATAATCCATGATCTGCGCGACCTGTCCGGAAAATCCGCATTGCGGGAAGGCCGGCGTGCCTTTCATAAAGACCACAACAGGATTGGATTTCAATTCGTTCTCAATGAAGTCGTTCATGCTCATGGGATCGGTCTCGCTGCGATTGCTCTGAAAGAAAGATAGGAGCGGGCGGCCAGATTTGCCAGCCCGTGGTCAGTCATGAAGGCGCGCTCGTTTGAAGTGCGAGCGCGTGCAACTCTCCGCCCATCTTTCCCCGAAGCGCCTTGTAGACCATCTGGTGTTGCTGGACCCGGCTTTTGCCCGCGAACTCAGCCGATACGATTTCGGCGGCGTAATGGTCGCCGTCACCGGCCAGATCGCGAATGGTGACCTCCGCATCCGGCAGTGCGTCGCGTATCATCCGCTCGATATCGTCAGCCTGCATTGCCATGTCATGTTCCTCGGTTCGTCATGTAGTTTGGAAACCAGCTTTCGTTGATGTCTTGCATCACGGTCACGTCCACGTCGACCAGATCGTTGATCCGCAAGCTGGTTCCGCCCACAGTGCCGATTTGCTCGAAGAACACTCCCGCACCCTCGCAGTTTGCTGCGAACATGTCGGCCCATTCCGCATGGACAGCCATGACGTAGCGGGACTGGTCTTCGCCGAACAAGGCAGCATGCGGATAGGTAATGGTGATCTCGCAGGCAGCGCCGATACCGGATGCCATGCACATCTCCGCCAGCGCAACAGCCAGCCCGCCATCGGACACATCGTGGCAGGCCGAAGCGTAATTGTTACGGATGGCGGACAGAACGAACTCACCCCGCCATTGCTCCGTCATCAGATCAACCGATGGGGCAGGGCCGCTTTCGTCACTGAGAATAACTGTCTGGTAAATCGTGCGCGCAAGATGCGTGCCCTCGGTGCCGATCAGGAACAGCGCGTCTCCAGCAGACGCCGAACCAATGCGGCACATTTGCGCCCAGTCGTCGATCAAACCCACGCCGCCAATCGTCGGTGTGGGCAAGATAGCCTCGCTGCTGCCGTCGCTCGCCGAGGTCTCGTTGTAGAGCGAGACGTTGCCGGAAACGATCGGCATGGACAAAGCCGTACAAGCCTCCCCAATGCCGCGAATGGCGGCCACGAACTGCCCCATTACGTCCGGCTTTTCCGGGTTTCCGAAGTTGAGGTTGTCGGTCGCCGCCAGCGGCTCCGCGCCGGTAGCGATGAGGTTGCGGTAACATTCCGCCACCGCCTGTTTGCCGCCTTCGAAGGGGTCCGCCTCAACATAGCGCGGCGTCACGTCGGAGGAAAAGGCCAGCGCCTTGGTCGGATGGCCGTCCACCCGCACCACACCGGCGTCGCCGCCCGGCACCTGCAGCGTGTTGCCCTGCACCAGCGTATCGTATTGCTCCCACACCCAACGACGGGAGGCGAGGTTGGGGGAGCCGAGCATTTTGAGTAGCGCATTGGCGTAATCGTCCGGCGGCGCAAAAAGGTGCGGCGGCATGTCGGATGCGATGCCGGGCTCGACCCACGGCCGGTCGTATTCCGGCGCCTCGTCGCCCAGTTCCCTGATGGGCAGGTCTGCCACCTGTTCGCCATTATGCAACACGCGAAAGCGCAGATCATCGGTCGTCTTGCCAACAACCGCAAAATCCAAGGACCACTTTTCGAAGATCGCCTTTGCGATTTCTTCCAGTTCCGGCCGCAGCACCATGAGCATGCGCTCTTGGCTCTCCGACAGCATCATCTCGTAAGCGCTCATGCCCGCATCGCGGACCGGCACCTTGTCGAGATCCAGCTCTATACCAAGCCCACCGCTCGCACCCATTTCAACCGCGGAACATGTCAGTCCGGCAGCGCCCATGTCCTGAATGGCAACCACCGCGCCGGAAGCCATGAGTTCGAGACAGGCTTCCAGCAGGCATTTTTCGGTAAACGGGTCACCCACTTGCACGGTCGGGCGCTTTTCCTCGATGGAACTGTCGAACTCCGCCGATGCCATCGTGGCACCGCCCACACCGTCGCGTCCTGTTTTTGCGCCCAGATAGACGACCGGCAGGCCAACGCCCTCCGCCTTGGAAATGTAGATCGCGTCAGCCTTTGCGATACCGGCGGCAAAGGCATTTACCAAAATGTTGCCGTTGTAGCGTGGATGAAAGTTCACCTCGCCGCCGACTGTCGGCACGCCGAACGAATTGCCGTAGCCACCGATACCCGACACGACGCCGGACACGAGATGGCGCGTTTTCGGGTGGTCGGGGTCGCCGAAACGCAGCGCGTTCATCGCCGCGATCGGTCGTGCGCCCATCGTGAACACGTCGCGCAAAATGCCGCCAACGCCCGTAGCCGCGCCCTGATAGGGCTCTATGAACGACGGATGGTTGTGGCTTTCCATCTTGAAAACCACCACATCACCATCGCCGATATCGACCACGCCCGCATTTTCGCCCGGGCCGTGAACGACGCGCGGCCCTTCGGTGGGCAGCGTCTTCAACCACTTCTTGGAGGACTTGTAGGAGCAATGCTCGTTCCACATGGCGGACCAGATGCCAAGCTCCGTGAAGCTTGGCTCGCGGCCTGTCAGCTCTAGAATCTTCGCCCATTCCTCCTCGTTGAGGCCATGTTCTGCGATGAGGGCAGGGGTAATTTCGGGTTTGTTGCGTTCGGTCATGTCAGCAGGTCCGCTCGCCACCGGCCCAGCGGTTCAGGTCGCTCTGGAGCGCGTCACCGCCGCTCTCGCCGACCAGCGGGCCGTAGCTTGTAAAAACAGTCTGTCCGTTCACCCGTTCCGCCTGCGCGACAAGCACGGGAAGAGAACTCTGCTTCCCTCGCGGTACCAACAGGATACGCGGACGACCGGCGTATGAGTTGAGTTCGGGCGACAGCGTGTATTTGCTGAAACGCTTGTCCTTTGAGCGGAACCAGCAGGCCTGCACCTGCGTGGCCACACCCGCCATCAACGATTGCGGTGTGCGTGCGTCGGACGCGATTTCCGGGCTGGTGCTCACGCAACCTGTCAAGCCGAATACCAAAAGCAAGAGCAACTTCATGCCGCTGCAGCCTCGACCAACCGGAGCGTGCCTTCGAACAGGCGGCGACCATCCACGCCGCCGTGGCCCGGTTCGATGAAGTTTTCCGGATGGGGCATCATGCCGAGAATGGTGCCACTTCCGTTCAGCACACCGGCAATATCATTGCGCGAACCGTTCGGGTTGGTACCGTCCGCGTAACGCAGCGCAACGCGGCCATCGCCTTCCAGCCGCGCCAACGTCTCGTCGTCTGTGAAATAATTGCCATCATGGTGCGCGACAGGGCAGCGGATTGTCTCGCCGTCAGCATAGCGGCCAAGGAAAGCGTTGTCGGTTGCGGTGATTTCCAGCTTCACCTCGCGGCACACGAAGTTCAGACCCGCATTCCGCATAAGCACGCCGGGCAAGAGCCCCACCTCGGTCAATATCTGAAACCCGTTGCAAATACCGAGCACCGGCACGCCCCGCGCGGCCTGTTCTGCTACTGAGCGCATGATGGGTGCCCGTGCCGCAATAGCTCCGGCGCGTAAATAATCCCCGTGGGAAAAACCGCCCGGAACGACGATCAGGTCGGAAGCGGGCAGGTCACTATCGGCATACCACGCGGTTTGCGGCGCTGTGCCGCCAATCCTGGTCAAGGCCGCAATCATGTCGCGGTCCCGGTTGGAGCCGGGGAAAAGGACAACGGTTGCCTTCACAGCACCGCAACCTCGTAGCTTTCGATGACGGTATTCGCGAGCAGCTTTTCGCACATGGCATTCAACGCTTCTGTCGCCGCCTTCTTGCTTTTTGCACTCAATGTCAGGTCGAACACTTTGCCCTGACGCACGCTTTCCACACCCGCAAAGCCGAGAGAATCGAGCGCGCCTTCGATCGCTTTGCCTTGCGGATCGAGAACCCCGGTCTTCAGCCTCACCGTCACCCGTGCGTCGAACGTCGCCATCAGTCGCTTTTTACCAAAACAGGCCCGCCAGTGCGGGCAGGCTCGTTTTCATTCATAATGCCAAGACGGCGGGCGACTTCACGATAGTTTTCCAGCATTCCTCCAAGGTCTTCGCGGAAACGGTCCTTGTCCATCTTTTCCTTGGTTTTCACGTCCCACAACCGGCATGAATCGGGGCTGATTTCGTCGGCCACGATGACCCGCATCATATCGCCGTCTATCAACCGTCCGCACTCGATCTTGAAATCCACAAGCTGGATGCCGACGCCGAGAAACAGGCCGGACAAGAAGTCGTTCACCCGGATCGCCAGCGCCATCATATCGTCGATTTCCGGCGGCGAGGCCCAGCCGAACGCAGTGATATGTTCTTCGGAAACAAGGGGATCGCCCAGTTCGTCGTTCTTATAGTAGAACTCGATGATGGAACGTGGCAGCACGGTGCCTTCCTCCACACCAAGCCGTTTGCAAAGCGAACCGGCAGCGATGTTGCGGACCACCACCTCCAGCGGAATGATCTCGACTTCCTTGATCAGCTGCTCGCGCATGTTGATGCGGCGGATAAAATGCGTCGGGATGCCGATGCCGTTTAGCTTGTCGAAAATGAACTCGCAAATACGGTTGTTCAGCACGCCCTTGCCATCGACGATTTCATGCTTTTTGGCATTGAATGCGGTCGCATCGTCCTTGAAAAACTGGACCAGCGTGCCCGGCTCCGGTCCTTCATAGAGGATCTTGGCCTTGCCTTCATAAATACGGCGACGCCTGCTCATGGCACTGGTTCCGATGGGCGTGAGATGATGCCCTCCGCTTAGACCTCCCTTGGGTTCAATACAACATTTCAAGCCGTTTCCCGCGTGGACAAGGCGCATGGGCGACCTTAAGTCTGGGGATACGAGTTGGAGGAGACATCAGTATGGCTGACATGAATGACCGCAAGCGCGGATTTGAGAACAAATTCGCCCATGACGCGGAGTTGCGTTTCAAGGCTGAAGCCCGCCGCAACAAGTTGCTGGGCCTGTGGGCTGCCGACCAGATGGGCCGGTCCGACAAGGATGCCTACGCGAAGGAAGTCGTGATGGCTGACTTCGAAGAGGCTGGCGATGAGGACGTTTTCCGCAAGGTGCGTGGTGATTTCGACGCTGCTGATGTGACAGTCGATGACATGGTTATCCGCGAGAAGATGGTCGAACTGATGGGGCAGGCGATCACGGAAGTGTCCGAGTGAAACGGCTCACGGACCGGCTGGCGAACGACAAGACAGTCATTTCCGCCTGGAGCGCGGTTCCGAACCCGCTCTATCTTTCCATGCTGGCGAAGTGCAATTTCGATGCGGTCACGCTTGATATGCAGCATGGAATGCAGACCGAAGCCTCCGTCATTGACGGCATTATGGCGCTTGCCCCCATTGGCAAGCCGGTCGTGGTGCGTATTCCCGTTGGCCGGTTCGATTTCGCATCCAAGGCGCTGGACGCTGGTGCCCACGGCGTCATAGCGCCGATGATCAACACCGTCGAAGACGCCCGTGCCTTCGCCGGTGCCTGCAAGTACATTCCGGTGGGCGAACGCTCGTTCGGGGTGACGCAGGCGACCCATGTTTTGGGCACGGACCGGGACACATACGTCACCCACGCCAACGAGCACACGATGGCGCTGGCCATGATCGAAACCCGCGAGGCGGTGGAGAACATGGAAGCGATTCTCGATGTGGACGGCATCGACGGCGTGTTCTGTGGCCCCGCGGATCTTTCGATCTCGGTCCGCCAGAACCCGATCCCCGATGTTTATGGGCCAGACACGATTGAAATTGTGAAAGCGATGGCGAAAGCCGCCCGTGACCGGGGCAAGATCGCCGCCGCGTTCTGCATGGATGTTGCCGCACTCGAAATGGTGCAGAGTTTCGGCTACCGTTTCGCGTCCTACGGTTTCGATCAGACTTATCTGACCCTCGGGGCAAATGCCGAACTCGCTAAAGTCTCGTTCCGCTAAAGATTCTTCATAAAGTTTGCGAAAACCATCAGCCCGTCCGGCCAGGGACCGTGGCCCGAATCCGAATTGATGTGCCCACTTTCCCGCGCATCCACAAGCATCGAGCCCCAGGCATTGGCCATATCGCCCGCCTTCTCATAGGCACAGAATCCGTCGTCTCTGCTGGCAACGACGATTGAGGGGAACGGCAGTGGGTCGGTAGGGGACGGTCCGAAAGTCTGCAGATGTTTCGGACGGATCGACGCGTTTTCCACATCCGGCGGTGCGACGAAGAACGCGCCTTTGATCCGGAACCGCTGCTCCTCGCTCATCGCCTGCACGGCCTGAACGGCGGTTGATACACCCAGCGAATGAGCCACCAGAACGACCGGTTGTGAGGCCAAATCGACGGCCTCCAGCACTCGCGCTACCCAGTCTTCGAGCACCGGCTTGTGCCAGTCTTCTTGCTCGACGCGAATTGTGTTTGGCAGTTTCGCCTCCCACC
This sequence comes from uncultured Alphaproteobacteria bacterium, assembly GCA_963841615.1. Lineage (GTDB taxonomy): Bacteria > Pseudomonadota > Alphaproteobacteria > Rhizobiales > Rhizobiaceae > Pseudahrensia. Next base: position 550,252 of record CAWJDI010000006.1, read on the forward strand.
GGCTCTGCCAATGGTCGGGCCCGGAATTGGTATAGCCGGGGATGATAATGATGGCGGCGTCGCGTATTTTCATGATGTGTGATGTGGTGCGAGGTGCGCGCCGGTCAAGAGCCGAAAACCCGTTCAAAAATCGTGTCCACATGCTTGGTATGGTAGGCGAGGTCGAACTTGTCGCGCAGGTCTTCTTCCGAAAGCGCGGCGCGCACGTCGGCGTCAGCCAGCAATTCTTCGAGGAAATCCTTGCCGTCCTCCCACACCTTCATGGCGTTGCGCTGGGTCAGGCGGTAAGCATCCTCGCGCGACACGCCGGCCTGTGTGAGTGCCAACAATACCCGCTGCGAGTGAACAAGACCGCGAAACTTGTTCATGTTGCGCAGCATGGTGTCTGGATAGACGATCAGGTTTTCAACCACACCCGTCAGGCGAGCCAGAGCAAAATCCAGCGTGATCGTCGCATCCGGCCCGATCATACGCTCGACCGATGAGTGGGAAATGTCCCGCTCATGCCAAAGCGCCACATTCTCCATCGCGGGCAGGGCATATGCACGCACCATGCGTGCGAGACCGGTCAGGTTTTCCGTCAGCACCGGGTTGCGCTTGTGCGGCATAGCGGACGAGCCCTTCTGGCCTGGCGCAAAATACTCCTCCGCCTCCAGCACTTCCGTCCGCATGAGATGGCGGATTTCGGTGGCCAGCCGTTCCACGGATGATGCGATGACGCCGAGTGTGGCAAAATACATGGCATGCCGGTCGCGGGGGATAACCTGCGTGGAGACAGGCTCGATCCGCATCCCCAGTTTATCAGCAACGTGGGCTTCCACGGCGGGGTCGATATTGGCAAACGTGCCCACCGCACCGGAAATGGCGCAAACCGCGATCTCATCTTTTGCCGCCACAAGCCGTGTGCGGCAACGGTCAAACTCGGCGAACGCTTGCGCGAGTTTTACACCAAATGTCGTCGGTTCCGCGTGGATACCGTGAGAGCGACCGATAGTGATCGTGTCCTTGTGCTCGTATGCCCGCTTTTTCAGCGCGGCCAGCAGCCCGTCCAGATCGGCGATCATGATGTCGGTCGCGTGCATCAACTGCACATTGAAGGTCGTGTCGAGAATGTCGGACGACGTCATGCCCTGATGCACGAACCGCGCATCGTCACCGACGATTTCCGCGAGATGGGTTAGAAACGCAATGACATCGTGCTTCGTCTCGCGCTCGATGGCGTCAATCCGCTCCACATCGAATGTAGCGGCATTGCCCCGTTCCCAGATTGTCGCTGCCGCGTCCTTGGGAATGACGCCCAGCTCGGCAAGTGCATCGCAGGCATGGGCCTCGATTTCGAACCAGATGCGGAACTTCGTTTCCTGCGACCAGATGGCCGTCATGTCGGGGCGGGAATAGCGGGGGACCATGAGTTCAGATCGCGGGAGGGCTGGTTGGCGACCGCGTAGCACCGGCACCCGAAGGCTTCAACGGGCGTGCGAGCATGGCAGCCACGCTGATCCAGCACAGGATCGCCCACGGCACCAAAAGGACAAGCCCGGTGGACATGAACAGATAGAACGAGCCCACCGTCGTGAAGAACGTCTGGAACGCCCATGTGAGTGTGAGCACATCCGAATGCCACTGGGCGAAATACATCCGGTATTGCAGGGCAAAAAGCAGCATAGTCGAGCCGGCGCCGATAATTGCGTGGACAGCCAATGCCAGTGCAAAACGCCGTCCGGCACTGTCCGTGCGCAGCAAATAGCGCACCGCCAGCCCTGCTGCGATGCCGCCCAGCGCCCCACCCACTCCGTATGGCCAGAGTGCGGCGACCAGTTGATCCTGATCGGTCCAACCCTGAGCGGAAAGGCCCAGCCACGCGCTTGCAAGCGTGCCGAGACCGGAAAAGAGACCGGCCAGGCCTACCCGTATTGGGCTATTCACAAGCGGCCCTGATGGCGTCGATATTGGCGCGATAGCCTTCAAGACCGTCGCCGCGATAGATGGCTGAACCAGCCACCAGCACGTCCGCCCCGGCTTTTACGAGCGCGGGTGCGGTTGTCGGATCGACGCCGCCGTCAACTTCGATGTGGGTTGGCCGCTCACCGACGAGCGCTTTGACCTGTCTCACTTTTTCGACGGCTTCAGAAATGAACGACTGCCCGCCGAATCCCGGGTTCACGCTCATTACCAACACCAGATCGACCATCCCGATGACATGCTCCAACACGTTGACGGGCGTTGCCGGGTTCAGCGAGACACCCGCCTTTACGCCGAGCGAGCGGATCGTCTGTAGTGAGCGGTGCAGGTGCGGCCCGGCCTCGGCATGAACAGTGATGATATCGCTGCCCGCCTTTGCGAAGGCTTCCAGATACGTGTCGGCAGGCGCGATCATCAGATGGGTATCGAACACACGGTCTGTCAGCGGGCGGAGCGCTGAAATGATGGCCGGGCCGAAGGAAATGTTCGGCACGAAATGACCGTCCATCACATCCAGATGCACCCAGTCCGCTCCGGCATCGAGTACATCCGTCACTTCAGCGCCAAGGCGCGCAAAGTCTGCGGCGAGAATGGAAGGGGCGATCAGCAAGGTCATGCGCGCCGCGTATCACGCGCAAGCGGTGGCCTCAACGGCGAACCAGCGACGACCACACAGGAAACAGGTCGTTTTCAGCAGGCGTTGCCGCGTAAACACCGCGCGCGATGGCGCGGGCCATTACCGCTCCTGCCGCAGCGGACAAATCGATCTGGGCGTCGAGATCCGGCACAACGCCGCTGCCGCCTGTGGCGACGGTAAAAATGGCATCCCCATCGAGCGGTGTGTGGGCAGGCCACAGGGCGCGGGCGAACCCATCGTGTGAAGCGATTGCCAGCCGGTTGGCCTGCGCCTTTGTCAACACGGCGTCGGTCGCGATGATTCCGATGGTCGTGTTGGCACCCTCGACAGCCTGTCGGAATTTGATGTGCAGGGCATCGGACGGGGCAGGTGATGGTCCAAACCCTCCGAACTCGCCATCCTTTTCGAATGCTGCCGCCCAGAAATGACCGTATGCGTCAGCAAGCGGCGAACCGAGTGCGTTGACCGCAACGAGAGCAGCAATCGTGACGCCGTTCGCAAGAACGGCAGACGCGCTCCCAAGCCCGCCTTTCAGCCCACCACCGGAAGCGCCCGTGAGTGCGCCGGTGCCAGCACCGTGCGTGCCGAGTTCAAAACTGCCCAACGCCTTCCGCGCCGCCGCCCGCCCCAGTTCCGAATAAGGAGACATTGCTCCCCACTCCTTGTCACCACCATTGATGAGGTCGAACAGGATCGCCCCCGGCACTATGGGCACGCGGTACGGCCCTATCTGAAACCCGCGCCCTGCTTCGCGCAACACGCTCTGTACACCGCTGCAGGCGTCCAATCCGAACGCCGAACCACCAGCCAGCACAATGGCATCTACGGATGTGACCGTCTTGTCCGGTGCCAGCAGATCGGTGTCACGCGTGCCAGGCGCGCCGCCCATCACGTGAACCGAGGCGGTCACATCCACATCGCAGATAAGTGCGGTAACGCCGGATTTCAGTGTGTCGTCGGACGCATTGCCGACACGCAGTCCCGCCACATCGGTGATCAGATTGCGCGGTCCCGGTGTCATTCCGTTGCACTATCCTGCGCCGGACCGACGGTCTCGACCAGTCGAAACGAAAGCGGCATGGCACGCCCGTTCGCGCTGAAAGAAACCAGACCCATGATCGTGTCGAAACGCTGGTTGGCCAGCGGCGTGTCCGGCCGAAATGCTACCGCAACCTGCGCCGCCGCGTAGCCGAGGATTAAGGCATCTTCCACGTTCGCCTTGGCTGTCAAAAGCCGCTCCGCCAGCCCCGCCAGGTTGGCGGCAGGCGGATCGGCAGGCTGCACGCTGATGACCATTATGCCTCCGGGCAAAAGTGGATCGTTATAGGCCAGCAAGCGCCCGCTTTCGCCGGTGGCGATTTGCCAGTCTAGGCCGAGCGTCTGCATATCGCGGGCAATCGTCACCACGTCCTCCGGTGCGGCCAGCACAACCAGCGCCTCGACTCCGGATCTCCCCAGCCGACGCAGCAACGTGCGATAGGTGCTTTGTAGCGGCCGGAAGTTGGCAATCTGCGTCGGGCGCAACCCCGCTTCATCGGCAAGCAGAAGCAACGTGTCGGAAAGCGCCCGCATCGGCACGGACCCATCGTCCAGCAGCGCGTAGGGCCGCCCATTGAAACGAGGCAACATCAACTCGACAATAGCACGTGCCTCGGAGTTCGGCGCGTAGCCCAGTTCAAACAGGGGCAGCGCGTCCATTTCGCGCTGGCGGGCGAGCAGCGGGTTGCGCGTGTCGAGCGAGATCACCGGCACGTCCTCCATCGCTTCGGCCAGCGCAATCGCGCTTTGAGTGCAGAGTGGGCCGATAACAATTTCGACCTCGGCGGCCTTTAACTGTTCGGATGCAGCCAGCGCACCCTCAGCCGTGCAAGCCGTATCGACCAGTACCAGTTCGACCGTTTTGCCACCACTACGGGCGTCTTCAAGCTGCATGAAAGCGCCGAACTCGACCCGGTCGCCAACGGGAGCCTGACGGCCGGACAGCGGCACCGCCAGCCCGATCCGTTCCGCTGCTACGCCCAAGTTGGGGCCAAGCGCGAAAAGAGCGGTGAGAAAGAGTGCCCACCTCATATCAACTTCAATGCCTTGAGACTCGCATGGCCGTTGCGCCCGATGATGAGATGATCATGCACGACAACATTCATAGGTGCGCCAATTTCAATTACAGTCTTCGTCATGTCGATATCGGCCTGCGAAGGTGTCGGGTCGCCGGACGGGTGGTTGTGAATAAGGATGATGGCCGTGGAATTGAGCGCCAGTGCGGCGCGAATGATCTCGCGCGGGTAAACCGGCGTATGGTCGACCGTACCGGTCTGCATCTGTTTGTCTTCAATCAGCCGGTTGCGTTTGTCGAGAAATAGGACGCGCAACTGTTCCACATCGTTGTGCGCCATTTCCGCCATGCAATAGTCGATCACAGCTGTCCACGAACCAAGCAACGGCTTTTCCGTCACTTCCTGCTTCAGCGCACGGGAAATGATGGCTGCGACGATTTTCATGTCCGCGGCAGACTTTGCGCCCAAATGGGGCGTCTGTGCCAGCTCCCGCTCGCTCGCGCCGAACACGGCGAATATGGTGCCGAACTTTGCCAGCAGCGCTTTCGCGATCGGTTTCGTGTCCCGGCGGGGGACGAAGCGGTAGAGCAGCAGTTCCAGCAATTCGTAATCGTTCAGCGGGTCCGGCCCGTGGCGGGCGAACTTTTCACGCAACCTGTCGCGGTGGCCGTGATAATGCGGTTGGGCCATGTCGGACATGCCAGCAGGAGGCCCATCCCTACTCATATCATGCGGCCACGAAAATCGGGCGCCCGCGACCGGAAGGCGAGGTGGTGAATATCTCGCACCCCTCTGCCGTCACCCCCACCGAATGCTCGAACTGCGCCGAGAGCGACCTGTCCCGCGTCACCGCCGTCCAGCCGTCTCGCAGAACCTTCACATGGTGCTTGCCAAGGTTGATCATCGGTTCGATGGTGAAGATCATGCCTTCCTTCATCACGACGCCCTCGTTGGTCTTGCCGTAATGCAGGATGTTAGGCGCGTCGTGAAAAAGCCGTCCAAGCCCGTGGCCACAGAAGTCCCTCACCACGGAACAACGCGCCGCTTCCGCACGGTCCTGAATGGCCTTGCCGATGGCCCCGATATGCGCGCCCGGCAGCACAGCGGCGATACCGTCCATCAGGCAATCATATGTGAGATCGATCAGCCGTTCGGCGGCGCGCTTAGGCGTGCCCGCCACATACATGCGGCTCGAATCCCCGTGCCAACCGTCCAGCACGAATGTGATATCCACATTGAGAATGTCGCCGTCGCGCAAAGCCTTCGGCCCCGGCATACCGTGGCAAACGACATGGTTGAGCGAGATGCAGCTGGCATATTGGTAGCCGCGATAGTTCAGCGTTGCCGGCACGGCGTCATTGTCAAGCCCGAACTGAAAGATGAAATCGTCGATCTCGGAGGTCGAGATGCCAGGCTTCACCATATCGCCCACAGCATCCAGACACCGCGCCGTCAGCTGGCAGGCCGCGCGCATACCGTCGAATTCCAACGGGCTGTAAAGCTTGATATGCCCCGTATTCTTAAGCGGAGCCTGCGCTGCGGGAATATAGGTCGTCATGCGGCTTCGTCGTCCCTCTGCACCTGCGGATCAGGCGATAATCGGTACCGGCGTATGCGCCTCGATACCGTCTATCGAGACTTGGCACCGCAGGGCGAGAGCTTCAACCCCGCGTTCTGTCGCCTCACGGAATGTGCGCGCGTATACCGGGTCCAGATCGTCGGCGAAGGACAGTGCGTTTCCGTCCGCTCTCTGGATGATATACAGCATCACGGCCCGTCCGCCGCTCTCCGCCACATTGGCGAGTTCCATCAGATGCTTTGCGCCCCGCACGGTCTTGCAATCGGGAAACTCGAATAGCCCCGCGCGCCGCACGAGATGCACGTTCTTGACCTCCACATAGCAGGGTGGGCGATCTTCGCTTTCCAGCAACAGGTCGATGCGTGAATTTTCCCCATACAGCACCTCCCGCCGCAGGCTTTCGTATCCGGCGAGTTCGGAGATCCGCCCGGCCACGATGGCTTCTTCGGCCAGCCGGTTCGGCAACATCGTGTTCATACCGACCATCACGAGCCCGGCGGGTACCTGCGCCTCCACCAGTTCCAGCGTATGTCGCAATTTGCGCTTCGGGTTGCCGCTATCGGAAATCCATACCCGGTTGCCAGGCGTGTTCAGTCCCATCATTGCGCCGGGGTTGGGGCAGTGGACAGTCAGTTCCGTGCCGTCCGGCAGGGCGACATCGGCGAGAAACCGCTTGTAGCGGCGCAGCAAAATGCCTTGCGTGAGCGGTTGCGGAAAGCGCATGAAAGAAGCCTGACGTCGATACGGGCGAACATTGGGAGTTTTGGATGTTTCTGTCCATTTTCGAGCTGTTCAAGATCGGCGTGGGGCCGTCGTCCTCTCACACGATGGGGCCGATGGTCGCCGCTGGCCGCTTTCTTGCCGAACTGCGCGACGGTGATTGGCCGCGCCCACAGAACGCGATTGTCCACAGGCTCACGGTTTCCCTGCACGGTTCGCTCGCCTTTACCGGCAAGGGCCACGGCACGGACAGGGCCGTGATTCTCGGTTTGATGGGGCAGGCGCCCGCGTCGCTCGATCCAGACAATGCCGATGCGATCATCTTAAAGGCTACGGAAGACCGGCACATTTCGGCTGACGGATTTCCTCATTGGGTTTTCGATCCGGCGCGCGATCTCACATTCGACTACGACGAACGCCTGCCTGGCCACACCAACGCCATGCGGTTCACCGCCTACGACGCGTCGAACCTGCCTTTGCTGACACGTGTTTACTATTCGATCGGCGGTGGCTTCGTTGCCGACGAAATGGAACTCACGGCCATACCATCTGCCCAAACTGGCGAGGCAGTGCCGTTTCCGTTCGCAAGTGCGACCGAGATGCTGGAAATGGCCAAACGATCCGGACAAACCATCGCCGGTATGAAGACGGCCAACGAGGAAGCGCGGGGCAACACCAATCTGTCCGCCGGTATCGACGGCATCGCCGCCGTCATGCGCGCCTGCGTCGAGCGCGGTCTGTCGCAGGATGGCATCCTGCCCGGCGGCTTGCAGGTCAAACGCCGTGCCCGCGCCGTCGCTGCACGTCTGGAAGCTCGACCGGGCAACGAGCCGGGGCCGATGGACGCAAACGATTGGCTGTCCGTCTTTGCAATGGCCGTGAACGAGGAAAACGCGGCAGGCTCGAAGGTCGTCACCGCACCGACCAATGGGGCTGCAGGCGTCATTCCTGCCGTTCTGGAATATATGCGCCGCTTCCGCACCGGCATGAGCCAGAGCGACATCCGAGAATTCCTGCTCACCGCCGCCGCCATCGGCGGTATCGTCAAGCACAACGCCTCCATTTCCGGTGCGGAAGTCGGCTGTCAGGGTGAGGTCGGCTCCGCAAGTGCAATGGCCGCCGCCGGTGCTGCCGCCGTCATGGGCGGTACGCCGGAGCAGATCGAGAACGCCGCCGAGATTGCGTTGGAACACCATCTCGGCATGACCTGCGATCCGGTCGCGGGTCTCGTGCAGGTGCCCTGCATCGAGCGTAACGCGATGGGCGCGGTGAAGGCCATGACCGCCGCGTCGCTGGCCATGCACGGTGACGGCACCCATTTCGTGCCGCTCGATGCCTGCATCGAAACCATGCGACAGACGGGTGCGGACATGAACGAGCGCTACAAGGAAACCAGCCTCGGCGGGCTGGCTGTCAACGTGCCGGTCAACGTGGTTGAGTGTTGAGCATGTTTGCAAAACTTCTCATTGCCAACCGTGGCGAAATCGCTTGCCGTATCATCCGCACCGCCCGTGAAATGGGCATTCTCACCGTAGCGGTTCATTCCGACGTGGACGCGAATGCCCTGCATGTGCGGCTGGCCGACGAGGCTGTTTCGCTCGGCGGCGCGGCACCGTCCGAATCCTACCTGCGGGCAGGGCGCATTCTGGCGCTGGCGAAGGAGGCCAAGGCAGATGCGATTCATCCGGGATACGGCTTCCTGTCGGAAAATGCCGACTTTGCTCAGATGACGGCGGATGCGGGCATGGTCTTCGTCGGCCCGCCGCCCCATGCCATCCGCGAAATGGGCTCGAAAGACCGCGCCAAGGAAATTATGCTCGAAGCCGGCGTGCCGGTCGTTCCGGGCTATCACGGAAGCAATCAGGACGCTGCGTTCTTGAAACGGAAGGCTTACGAGATCGGCTATCCTGTGCTCATCAAAGCCGTCGCCGGTGGCGGCGGAAAGGGCATGCGCCGCGTCGACAAGGCGCTGGATTTCGATGGTGCGCTCGACGCCGCCCGCCGTGAAGCCGCCAGTTCATTCGGCAACGATGACGTGCTGATTGAACGCTTCGTCGCCACCCCGCGCCATATCGAGATGCAGGTTTTTGCCGACAGCCACGGCAACGTTGTGCATCTGGGCGAGCGGGATTGCTCCATGCAGCGCCGTCACCAGAAGGTCATTGAGGAAGCCCCAGCACCCGGCATGACGGACGAATTGCGCGCCATAATGGGCAAGGCCGCCTGCGAAGCGGCGCGCGCCGTCGGCTACGAAGGGGCGGGCACGGTGGAGTTCATCGTCGACGCCAGCGACGGGCTGCGCGAGGACGGCTTCTTCTTCATGGAAATGAACACGCGATTGCAGGTGGAACATCCGGTGACGGAAATGGTCACGGGCGTTGATCTGGTCGAGTGGCAGTTACGCGTTGCCAACGGTGAAAAGCTGCCGCTGACGCAGGACGAAATTGAGCTGACAGGCCATGCCGTCGAGGCGCGGATTTACGCGGAGGATCCGTCGAACGATTTTCTCCCCGCCGTTGGAAAACTGGCCGCAATGGAAATCGACGGTGTGCGGATCGACACGGGTGTCGAGGCCGGTGACACGATCAGCCCCTATTACGACCCGATGATCGCAAAGGCGATCGCGTTCGGCCAAACGCGGGACCAATCCTTCGATAGCCTGCAAAATGCGTTGAGTGAATCGCGCTTTGCAGGGCTGAAAACGAACATTGCTTTTCTCGTTCGGCTGATTGGTCACAGCGATTTGCGGAAAGGTGCCTTCGATACGGGCCTGATCGACGGTGATCTGGCGGCTTTGACAAAGCAGGCCGAACCGTCCGCTGAGATCATCGCCACTGGAATCGCTGCGCTGATTGCCGCCGAGAATAGGCGGATATACCGGGCGGCTCAGGTCAGCGGGCCTTGGCATGCGACCGACGGATTCCAGCTCTATGGTGAGCGCATTCAGGAATATCCCTGTCTGGTCGATGGCGAACCCTGCATCGTCAAAATCGCGTTCGGGGCGGGTGGAATTGCACTTGTCGAAGGCGAAAACCGGATCGCAGCCAACTCTGCCGCCAAGACGATTTGCGCAGACGATGGAACGGTTTACGTCATTCACAAAGGTCGTCAGTTTGCATTTGAGCACGCGCTGACAGACGCAACCGCAGAAGTCGGCAAGGGCGGCGCGGTGCGCGCGCCGATGACCGGAAAGGTGGTTGGCCTATCCGTTGCGGAAGGCGACGAAGTGGAACAGGGCGACATCCTGTTTGCCGTCGAAGCCATGAAGATGGAACACGCCGTCACCGCGCAAGCCGATGGAATCGTTCGCGATCTCGCCATCGCTATCGGTGACCAAGTCGATGGTAAAACTGTCGCCATGACGATTGAAGTAGCCGGAGACGCTGGGTGAGCAGCGCTTTGCATTTGCTGAAATTGAGTGTCGGAACGGATAGCGTCGAGCACTTGGAGGGCTTCATCAAGCATCGTGCCGCAGCGCACGGAAGACCGTTTCACACCACCCGCATGGTGCCGAAGCGGGCGGATGAATTGCTCGATGGCGGGTCGATTTACTGGGTTATCAAGGGGCAGGTGCAGGCCCGCCAGCGGCTTGAAGAGATTGACGTTTTCACCGATGGCGAAGGCATCCGCCGCTGCCGTCTCGTATTAGCGCCGAAACTCGTCCGCACCCAATGGCAACCCCGCCGCCCGTTTCAGGGCTGGCGCTACCTCAAGCAGGCCGATATTCCCGACGATCTCACCCCTGGCGAACAGGCCATACCAGCGGAACTGCGCGCTGAATTGTCCGAACTGGGACTGATGTAACCCGCTTGCGCTGGCCGTTCGGAAGCCCAACTATGCAGCATGTCCAATAAGCTGCCCCAAAACCCGAAGACCGGTGATCTTTCGCCCCGGGATGACGTGTCCGCATTCCTGCAAACGGCCACGAAAATGCGGTCGTCTTCCAGCGGGCGCGGAGGTCTGATCTTCGCGCTCGACGCAACGATGAGCCGCCAGCACACGTGGGACAGGGCGCAGCACATGCAGGCGCAGATGTTCGAGACCGTGCGCGATACCGGCGGGCTCGATGTGCAACTCACCTATTTTCGCGGCTTTGGTGAATGCCGCGCATCCCGCTGGGTTGGCGATGCAACGGCCCTTCGCGATTTGATGACAGGCATCACCTGTCAGGGCGGGCAAACTCAGATAGGCAAGGTTTTCAGCCATATCCGCAAGGAAGCGGCGAAGAAAAACCCGCTCGATCCTTCCCGCAAAAGGGTCGACGCGGTGGTCTATGTGGGCGACGCGATGGAAGAAGATATCGACGCGCTTTGCGAAAAGGCGGGGCAGGTGGGTCTGCTCGGTGTGCCGTGCTTCTTCTTCCACGAAGGCAATGACCCGACCACGGAACGGGCGTTCCGCGAATTCGCGCGGCTGACCAAAGGCGCATACGTTCGATTTGATTCCGGTGCGGCTTCTCGCCTTGCCGAACTGCTCAAGGCCGTCGCCCGGTTCGCCTCCGGTGGCCGCCCGGCACTGGAAGCGAGCGGCAGTCGCGAAGACCGCGCATTGTTGGAGCAAATGAAATGACGATCGTAGTCTTTATCATTGCTGTTGCGCTTATCGGATTGGTGCTCATGGCGACCGTTCCACCGGCAACATTGGCCGTTGCTATCACTCGTGGCGGACCGCTGGCACTGATGGTGGCGGGTGGTGCGCTGATGGCGTTCCGCCAACCCGGCCTTGGCGGCCTGTTGCTGGCAGCCGGTTTCGCGCTCCGCCGACGCATGGCTTCAGCGCAAACATTTTCGCACAAGACACCGGCGGACCGGCGTTCTTCTGTGCGAACCGCAGCGTTGGAAATGGAACTCGACCATGAAACCGGCGGCATGGACGGCATTGTTCTGGCCGGTCGTTTTGAGGGGCGAGAACTGCGCGACCTTGACCGCGCCGACCTGCTGGACCTCCGCACCGACATCCGTGATGACGGTGACTCGATGGCGCTACTGGATGCTTATCTTGACCGCCGCTTCGCCGGTTGGCGTGAAGACACTGAGGCGGACACTGGCGCGGGGCAGGCTGGCCCGACGCGCTCTGGAACCATGAGCGAAGAGGAGGCCTATGAGGTGCTGGGGCTTGCTCGGGGAGCCGATCTCGCCGCTATCCGCAGCGCCCACCGGCGCCTCATGAAAGACCTTCATCCCGATAGGGGCGGATCTACTTTTCTTGCCGCGAAAATCAACGAGGCCAAAGACGTGCTTATGAGAAGCCATTCTTGAGTGGTCCTTTTACGCAAAACTATTCAGGACTGAGTGGAAGCGGGCCAAACACGCCCGCCGATTTGTAATTCCGGTTTAGCCGGCGAGGGCCAGACAATCGGTGCGCTGGCGCTTCAGGGCCTGGCAAACACGGCGGGCGGTGGACTTGTCCTCAAAGCCAACGAAGCGGGCGCGGTAAAAAGTCGAACCACCCCGTGTAACCTTGGGCGTGTACAGGTTCGCAGTGCTGAGTAGCGATGGATTGCGCGACTTGATGCGCTCCAGCATTTCGGTCAGCTCTGAGCGGTTGTCCCCCGCAGCGACCTGCACATGCCAACCGTCCGTCACGATCTTGCTGTCGGCTAGCGACGCGGTTTCGCGGGTTGATGGGGTAATGGCGGACATCGTGGCGGTCGATGCGTAGGTTGCCGAGGCCGTCCGGTTTATAGAGCGACTGGCGAATGTCGGTGTCGGCGCATTGTCCAGCTTGGCGATGCTGGCCACGACGGTGTTTCCAGCAGAGCCTGTGGCACGGGCGACCTGAAGGCGCTTTGCCCCGCGGGAAGCCTTTGGAAGATAGGCTGCGATCAGCTTCTCCATCTGCGCGTTGCGGCGTGCGCCGGTGCGGCCACCCATTACGACGGCCACAATGCTGCGGCCATTGTGCTGGACAGAGGACACGAGATTGAAGCCGGACGCATTCGTGTAGCCGGTTTTGATGCCGTCGACACCACGAACCCGGCCAAGCAGCTTGTTGTGGTTGCCGTAGCGACGGTTGCCGAACTTGAAGAGGCGCGTCTGGAAATAGCTGTAACGGCGCGGAAAGTGCTCCCGAAGCGCTATGCCGAGGGTTGCCATGTCACGCGCCGTCGTTGTCTGGCCGCTGGCCGTAAGGCCCGATGCGTTCTTGAACGTCGTGCTGTTCATGCCGAGCTGGCGCGCCTTGCGGGTCATGCGCTTGGCGAACTCGGCTTCCGAGCCGGACAATTTGTCGCCGACTGCGGTGGCCACATCGTTGGCGGATTTGGTGACCAGCGACAAAAGCGCCTGTTCAACGGTGAGAGAGCCGCCAACACGAATACCCAGCTTGGAAGGCGGGCGGCGGGCACCGGCACGGGTCATTACAACCCGGTCCGAGAGCTTGATACGGCCTGATTTCAGGTCTTCAAAAATGAGATACAGCGTCATCATCTTCGTCAGCGAAGCCGGATAGCGCTTGGCGTTCGCATTGCGCTCATACAGCACCTTGCCGGTCTTGGCGTCGATTACCAAGCCTGCATACTTGGCATTTGCCTGCGCCGGATTCGTGGTTGCAACGAACAGGGACGCGACCATCGTAAAAGCGAAGGTTGCAAGGAGGATTGCCCGAAGGCGGGCGGCGTTGGGTCCGGATACGGTACGCACGACAAGTCCTTTGTATCTCTGGCGAAACGCGCCAGTCTTGTGAGATTCATCATGCGGCATGAGGGACCGACAGATGATTGGGCTGAATCGAACCTAAATCGGCGTGGTTGCCAAAGGTTTAAGTTCGCACACCAATTTTGCCCCGTGGCGTCACATCGACCGTCATCCGGTGAAGCCATTGAGTTGTCCCGACGCTGGGGCTTAAACTGCTGAACGAAGCACCTATATGCAGCCCTGACCGGGAACCGGCCCGACCGCTCCCGATAGAATTAAGAGAATTGCGAAACATGCTCTCAGCCGACCCAAAGCACTTCGCTGCCAAGATGCAGGATGACGACGATAACGGTGACAACGATCGTGACGGGCGCGGCGGGCGTAACGGCGTCGATGTCATCACGCGCACCAAACCGAAACTGAAAAAGCCGAGCCTTTATAGGGTTTTATTGCTGAACGACGATTTCACACCGATGGAATTCGTCATCGATATTCTCGCCCGCTTTTTCCAGATGGATCTGGAAAAGGCGACGCAGGTCATGCTCCATGTCCATCAGAACGGCGTGGGCGAATGCGGGGTCTATTCCTATGAGGTGGCCGAAACGAAGGTCACGCAGGTGATGGACCACGCCAAGAAAAACCAGCATCCGCTGCAATGCGTGATGGAGAAAAAATAAGCCGGTCTTTCTCGCCCGCGCCCCTTAGACCACTTTAAGGAACAGCCTTTGCCCAGCTTTACCGAAAGCCTCGAATCCGCCCTTCACAAGGCGCTCACCTTTGCCAGCGAACGCTCCCAGGAATGGGCGACGCTGGAACATCTTCTCCTCGCGCTCGTCGATGACGAGGATGCCCTCGGCGTGCTCCGCGCCTGCAGCGTGTCCGTGAAAAGCCTCAAGGAGAAGCTGGAAACCTATATCGACACCGAACTGGCCAATCTCGTGGTCGACAAATTCGAGGATTCCAAGCCAACGGCCGGTTTCCAACGGGTCATTCAGCGCGCGGTTATCCATGTGCAGTCTTCCGGTCGGGAAGAAGTGACGGGTGCCAACGTGTTGGTCGCCATTTTCGCCGAGCGTGAAAGCCATGCGGCCTATTTCCTGCAGGAGCAGGACATGACCCGATACGATGCGGTCAATTTCATTTCTCACGGTATCGCCAAGCGTGACGGTGCGTCCGAACCGCGCAGCGTCGAAGGTTTGGGTGAGAGTGAGGGCGAGGAAAACGCGCCCAAGAAGGGCGAGGCCTTGGCTGCCTATTGCGTTGACCTCAACAAGAAGGCTAGCGCGGGTAAGGTCGATCCGCTCATCGGTCGTCAAAAGGAAGTCGACCGTACGGTGCAGATCCTGTGCCGCCGCTCGAAGAACAACCCGCTGTACGTGGGTGACCCGGGCGTCGGCAAGACAGCCATCGCCGAAGGTCTGGCCAAGCGTATCGTCGACAAGGATGTGCCGGAAGTTCTGCTGGAATCGACCATCTACTCCCTCGACATGGGCACGCTGCTGGCAGGCACCCGCTATCGCGGTGACTTCGAGGAGCGCTTGAAGGCGGTCGTTAAAGAGATCGAGGATACGCCCGGCGCAATTCTCTTCATCGACGAGATCCACACCGTCATCGGTGCTGGTGCCACCAGCGGCGGGGCGATGGACGCGTCAAACCTGCTGAAACCGGCGCTTTCGTCCGGTGCCATTCGCTGCATCGGCTCCACGACATACAAGGAATATCGCCAGTTCTTTGAAAAGGACCGCGCGCTTGTGCGCCGGTTCCAGAAGATCGACGTGAACGAACCGTCTATCGCCGACGCCATTGATATCATGCGTGGGCTGAAGCCCTATTTCGAGGATTTCCACAACGTCGTCTATTCTGACGAGGCCATTGTGCAGTCCGTCGAACTATCGTCGCGCTACATCAATGACCGCAAGCTGCCGGATAAGGCCATCGACGTGGTGGACGAGACCGGTGCGAGCCAGATGTTATTGCCTGCCGAAAAGCGCAAGAAGACCATCGGCGTGGAAGACATCGAAGCAACCATCGCAACGATGGCGCGCATTCCGGCCAAGACCGTGTCGAAAGACGATGCCGAGGTTCTGAAAAACCTGACAGAGCAGTTGAAACGCATGGTTTATGGACAGGACGCGGCAATCGACGCGCTTGCATCCTCCATCAAGCTGGCCCGCGCCGGTTTGCGGGAGCCAAACAAACCTATCGGTTCCTACCTGTTTTCCGGTCCAACAGGCGTCGGCAAGACGGAGGTCGTCAAACAGCTGGCCGACACGTTAGGCGTCGAATTGCTACGCTTCGACATGTCGGAATATATGGAGCGCCACACGGTTTCCCGCCTCATCGGTGCCCCTCCCGGTTATGTCGGGTTCGACCAGGGCGGCATGCTGACGGACGGTGTCGACCAGCACCCGCACTGCGTATTGCTGCTGGACGAAATCGAAAAAGCCCATCCTGACCTCTTCAATATTCTGCTGCAGGTGATGGATAACGGCGCACTGACCGACCACAACGGCAAGAAAGTGGATTTCCGCAACGTCATTATCGTAATGACGACGAATGCGGGCGCTTCGGAGGCTGCCAAATCCGCCATCGGCTTCGGCTCGTCCAAGCGCACCGGAGACGACATGGAAGCCATTAACCGGCTCTTCGCACCGGAGTTCCGCAACCGTCTTGACGCGATCATCCCGTTCGAGGGGTTGAAGCCGGATGTCGTTCACAAGGTCGTCGAAAAGTTCGTTATGCAACTGGAAGCCCAGCTTTCAGAGCGTGGCGTGACGTTCGACCTGACGCCGGAAGCTGTTAAGTGGATTTCGCGCAAGGGCTATGATGACCGCATGGGCGCACGCCCGCTTGGCCGCGTGATTCAAGAGCATATTAAGAAGCCGCTGGCGGATGAAGTGCTGTTCGGCAAACTGCGGAAGGGCGGTACCGTCAAGGTGACGGTCGAAGACCTGCCGAATGGCGTTTCGGGCCTGAAGCTGGAGGCGATTGACGACAAGCCGGTCAAGCCGAAGAAAGACCCTGTGCCGAAAAAGAAACCCGCCGCGCGCAAGAAGAAAGCCGCCGCGAAGGCCGATCAGCCGAAGGCTTCAGACGACACGCCGGACCCGAAAGATCCGCCGAAGCGGGGCGGCAATGCTGTGCCAAAAGTGCCGCTGAAAAGCTAGGCTGGATAGATGAGATGAGGGCGGAACCAACGATCCGCCCTTTTTCTTTGGGCCGCTTGAAAAGCGCTTGGGCGAAGCGCAAAGACGGCTCATGTATCCGTCCGCACCTTCACAAAGCGTCTATGACTGGTCGTGGTTCATCCGCGGTATCGGCGGGTTCGGCACACTGCCATCTATCGTTCTTACCTCGGCTTTTATAGGCTTCGGGGGGCTGGCGCGGGATGCGGGAATCACGCTGTCGCAGCTCATCTTCATGGTGCCGACGATCTGGGCGCTGCCATCGCACTTGCTGGTGGTGGCAGGCATAGCGGCGGATACATCCATGTTTGCCGTTGCGATTGCTGTCGCGCTGGCCTCCATGCGAATGCTGCCGATGGTGATGGCGCTGGTGCCGGAAGTGCGGGTGCCGGGCACGAAACGGTGGCACCTGCTGCTCGTGTCGAATCTTGTTGCCATCACTGCCTGGGTGAATCTCCTGCAGCGTGCCGATGATATTCCCATGCGTGGCAGGTTGCCTTATTTCACCGGCTTCGGTCTGACGATGGTGGTTGTCTGCACCAGTGCGGCGGCGCTCGTGCACATTATGGCCGCTGCCTTCCCACCGCTCGTAATGGCGCTGCTGACGTTTTTAACGCCGCTTTATTTCGCAACGTCGATCTGGAACGCGTCCCGCCATACCGTCGAGAAGGCCGCGCTCCTGACAGGCTTTGCTTTGACCCCGGTCATCGCATTTCTCGCCCCACAATTCGCAATCCTCATCGCAGGCATTGGCGGCGGATTGGGCGCCTACTTCATCGGCAGGCTGGTGCGGCGAGCATGAGCTTTTCCAGCATCGACGCCTGGTGGTGGCCGTTTCTGTTCATCTTTCTGGTGGGTTCTATCCCGACCGGCATGTGGCGCTGGATCGGCGTGTTGCTGGTCGGCGGCATCGAGCAAGGTTCGGAAACGCTCATACTGATCCGTTGCGTAGCGACAGCGTTCGTCGCCGCCGTCATCGCGCAAATCATCTTCGCGCCGTCCGGTGCGCTCGGCCTCATTCCGGTGTGGGTGCGGCTCGGCTCGGCACTGATTGCATTTGCAGCCTTTTTGCTCGCCGGACGCCGCATGATCGTCGGCATTGTTGCGGGTGAGGTGCTGCTGCTTGCAGGCTATTGGTTGACTGTAAACTAAGTCTGTTCGGCAAGAGCTGTGCGCAATTTCGCCGCGTTGGCTTTCACGACCGCACTGTCTTCCATCTGTCCGGTATGGGGCCGCAGGCTCACACCCTCGAAACGCGGAATCACATGCACATGCAGGTGAAAAACCACCTGGCCGCCCGCCGGTTCATTGAACTGCTGGACCGTCACACCGTCGGCACCGAACGCTGGTATGCTGGCGCGTGCCACCTTTTGTGCGGTTGCCATGACGGCGGCCAGCGAACCCGCTTCCACGTCGAGAATATTGCGCGCGGCACGTTTGGGCAGAACGAGCGCGTGCCCGTCTCCGCGCGGCATAATATCCATGATGACAAGCGTATCGTCGTCCTCATACACACTCTCGCTCGGCATTTCGCCACCTAGAATTTTGGCGAATATGTTGTCGGGATCGTAGGGTTCTGACATGGGGTAAACACGCTTGGCGGAGATGCCCGATCATGGAAAATTACGGCGACGCACTCAAGCCCGAACTCGTGCACCCGTGAACCGCGAGCTGGTATCTATTCTGCTCGGCTGGGGGCTGTTCATCGTCTCGGCCGTCTTTTTCATAGCGTCCGCGTGGCGTGCGCGGGACATGCTCGCCCTGTCGGGCGGCATTGCATTTCTACTGGCCAACTTCGCGTTTCTCATCGCGCTGCTGCACGACCGTCGCATGCGCTAGTTGCTTTTGCGGAACGGCCCGTGGGCCGCGATCATTTCCGCGTCCCGTTCCACTGCTTCGCGCTCATGGGTGAGGTAATCGTCCACCGCGCGTCGGAATGACGGGTGCGGAATGTAGTGGGCGGAATAGGTCATCTGCGGCATGTAGCCCCGTGCCAGCTTGTGCCCGCCCTGTGCGCCAGCTTCAACGCGGCTCAAACCGTGTGCGATAGCGTAGTCGATAGCCTGATAGTAGCAGACTTCGAAATGCAGGAACGGGTAGTCTTCCACACACCCCCAATGCCGCCCAAACAGGGTGTGCGAGCCGACAAAATTGATTGCACCGGCGACATACTCGCCGTCGCGCTTGGCCATCACCAGCACAATGTCGTCAGCCATCGTCTCGCCAAGCTGGCGGTAAAACTCCCGCGTCAGATAGGGTTGCCCCCATTTGCGCGCGCCGGTGTCCTGGTAAAAGCGGAAGAAGATGTCCCATATGTCGGGCGTGAGTTGCGCGCCGGTCAGCCAGTCGATCGTAATTCCGTTGCCTTCCAGCGCCGCCTGCCGCTCCTTGCGGATGTTCTTGCGCTTGCGGGATGACAGGGCCGTGAGGAATGAATCGAAATCGGAATAGCCATCGTTAAGCCAATGGAATTGTTGGTCTTCGCGCAGCAGAAAATCATGCTTTCCAAGCTGCTCCCATTCATGTTTCGGCAGAAACGTGATGTGGGCGGAGGAGGCCTCGTGGCGACGGCAGATTTCCTGCAAACCGCCAGCCAGTATCAGGCGACGGTCGGCTGAATGCTCGTCGTTGCCCACCAGAAACCGCCGACCTGTGGCGGGCGTGAATGGCACGGCGGCTTGCAGCTTCGGATAGTAGCGCCCGCCCGCGCGCTCGAACGCATCGGCCCAGCCGTGGTCGAAAACGTATTCGCCTTGGCTATGGTTCTTCAGGTAGCACGGCAGGATGCCGAGAATTTCGCCGTCGCTCGCCTCCAGCACCGCATGTTGCGGCAGCCAGCCCGTTTGGGGGCATGCGGAACCGCTCGTTTCAAGCGCATGGAAAAAGTCGTATTTCAGGAATGGGTTGAAGTCGTATTCGGACTCAGGCTGTGAAGGGTTGGCAAGCCTGTCCCAATCCCTCCGGTCGATCTCCGTAATATCCGTCACAGTACGGATGGTGACGTCGCTCACGGCAGAAACGTCTCGAACGTGATCTGATCGGCATGGAGTGCCGACCGTGCCGCCTGTTCTTGCGACCGCACCGTCCAACTGATGACCGGGACACCGGCCTTCCGTTGCTCGGTCACAAACCGGCACGGCAGGTCGGTCAGGCTGTATGATATGAATTGCAGGTCGTGATTTTCCATTGCAGCCACATGGGTAGCATAGGCTTCCTCGCCACCCTCTGCGGTCAAACCGCGCGGGATATCCGGCATCACGTCGCGGAAGCGGGAGCAAAGCGCCGCGCCGAATGACATCACCGCCACATTGCCCTCGTAGCCCTCCAGCGCTGCGGCCACGGCGTCAGCCAGCGCGGTATCGCCATCGTTGAGGGATTTCAGTTCAACGACCAGAGGCACGGCCCCGCCGACGATTTGCAAATGCTCCGCCAAGGGTGCGGATTGTATCGTCGCTGCCTACTAGCCGAATATCACCCAACTGCTGAGCAGTAAGCGAATTGACCGCTGCATCGATGCCCGTCATCCGGTTCAGCGTCTGGTCGTGAAACACCATCGCCTCGCCGTCCGCGCTGATCTGCACATCGCATTCGATCCCGTAACTGTGCGAAACGGCGGCGTGAAAAGCCGAAGGCGAATTTTCGAGGATACGGTTTGCCCTATCGTGCAGCCCGCGATGGGCAATAGGCCGGGCCGTCAGGAAGTTCATCGGTTCTAGGCGAACTCGATAATGGCATCGATTTCGACACTCACACCGAGCGGCAGGGATGACATGCCAACTGCGGCGCGGGCGTGGCGGCCTTTGTCGCCCAGCACTTCGACAAGAAAGTCGGACGCACCGTTGATGACCTGCGGATGATCCTTGAAATCGTGGGCTGCCCAGACGAAGCCCTGAATCTTGACCATCTGCTTGATGCGGTCGAGATCGCCCAATGCCGCCTTGGCCTGGGCTAGAATGTTGAGCGCACACACCCGCGCCGCTGCCTGCCCATGGGCCACATCAACCTCGTCCCCCAGCCGCCCCTGCAGCAGCGAACCGTCGCCAGTTTTGGAAATCTGCCCGGAAATCGTGAGCAGATTGCCGGCCATCGTGTAGGGCACATAATTGGCGGCTGGTGCCGGTGCGTCGGGCAGGGTGATGCCGAGTTCGCTCAATTTGGTTTCGATTGTGCCTGCCATCTTCTCATCCACCTTGCCTGTCAGCGTCTCAAACGCGATATGGATGCCTGATACCGTGCGCGGTGCATCGGCGAAAGGAACTTCTTTGCTCAAACGTGTTTTCACTTGCACCCTGCTGGCAGCGACCTGCTCGGCTCCCGCCATTGCTGCCGGGATCGACGACCTGCGCCCGCACCGTGCGGTCTACGACCTATCGCTCGATGACAAGAGCGACCGCTCTGGCATAACTGATATGAACGGGCGGATCGTCTATGAAATGACCGGTTCGGTCTGCGAAGGCTTTGCCGTGCGGTTCCGCTTCCTCACCAACGTCACGGCTGGGCGCAAGACATTTACCAACGACCAGCGCGCGACGACTTTTGAGGCGGGTGATTCCTCGTCGTTTAATTTCGTTACTCAAAGCTATCTCAACGGCCAGTTGGAAGACGATGTGCGCGGGCAGGCGGAGCGCAGCGAAACCGGCCTCGACGTATCGTTGTCACAGCCGGACGATGTGGCGTTGGAACTGGACAACGCCATGTTCCAATCGGAACACGTCGCCGCGCTGATCGACGCCGCCCGTAACGGCGACACTATCATGACGGCGAAGATCTACGATGGCAGCGATCAGGGCGATCAACTGATGGACACCACCGCCATCATCGGCAAGGCTCGCACGATGGGCCCCATGATGGACGGCGAGTCCGATGAGGTTGTCGAGGCGCTCCGTGGCGAACAGGCCTGGCCGGTCTCCGTCAGCTATTTCACGACAAGCGACATGGAAGGCGGCGGCGAGAAATTGCCCGTCTATCAGGTCTCTTTTCTGATGCTTGCCGATGGCGTGTCCCGCGATCTGACTATGCGGTATGAGGATTATTCGCTGAAAGGGGCGCTGACCGACATCGAATATATCGACGCCGCCCCATGTGAGCCGGTCAACTAGCTCTCGTCGCCTGCGAGGTCGTGGGCCTCGCCCAAGGCCGATATGGCCACCGCGCTTGCCGCGTCCGAATGTCAGACCCAGTTCGACCGTGTCGCTGCCGAACCGGCGGCGTACGTCGTCCATCGCCCGCTCGGCTCTGGCGCGTTTTTGCGCACCTTCGTCCAGCAAGTCGCCCGGATCGGCAGCTTCGTCGGATTGCAGGTCGCTGACACCGATGCCGATGAGACGGTATTTCGCGCCGAGTTCTTTCTCCAGCATCGAGCGCCCGACTGCGAAGAGACGGTCTGCCAGTTGGGTCGGGTCGGGCAGGGTGGTGTTGCGGGTCATGCTGCGAAACTGTGAAGTCTTCAGCTTTAGCACGACCGTCTGACCGGCAATCTGCTTGTCTTTCAACCGGTCCGCGACCTTCTCACACAGCCGTCGCAGAACCGGAATCAGGTCTTCCGCCTCCCATAGGTCCGCGTTGAATGTCGTCTCCGCGCTTACGCTTTTCGCGCCCTGCCGCTGTGAGACCGTGCGATGATCGATACCCCGTGACAGGCGTGACAGGCGCAACCCCATCGATCCGTAGCGGCGCATGAGGTCGGCTTCGTCTTGCGTTTGCAGGTCGGAAATCATGTGCAGATTGTCCGCCGCCAGCCGCGCCTGCGTCGCCCGCCCGACGCCCCAGATAAGCGAGACCGGCTGGCGGCCGAGGAACTCGACCGACTCAGCGGCACCGATTACCGAAAATCCGCGGGGTTTCTCAAAATCCGACGCAATTTTTGCGAGAAACTTGTTGGGCGCCAGTCCCACCGAAACGCTGATCCCGATATCCCGCTCCACCCGGCGCGCAAAATGCGCCAGGGTCAGCGCCGGTGGCATACCGTGAACCCCTTCCGTACCGGACAGGT
Organism: uncultured Alphaproteobacteria bacterium; assembly: GCA_963841615.1. Taxonomy (GTDB): domain Bacteria; phylum Pseudomonadota; class Alphaproteobacteria; order Rhizobiales; family Rhizobiaceae; genus Pseudahrensia. Next base: position 573,016 of record CAWJDI010000006.1, read on the forward strand.
CGAGAAACGCCTCGTCTATCGAAAGCGGTTCGACGGATGGTGTCAGGTCGCGCATCATCTCGCGGATCGCGCGCCCCACCTGGGCGTAGTGCCCCATCCGTGGCCGGACGATCGTTGCTTCCGGGCACACTTTGAGCGCCTGAAACATCGCCATTGCAGACCGCACACCCTTGATGCGGGCAATATAACAGCAAGTCGTCACGACCCCACGCTGGCCGCCGCCAACGATGACGGGCTTGTCGGCAAGCTCCGGATTGTCGCGCTTTTCGACCGACGCATAGAAGGCGTCGCAGTCTATATGGGCGACCGACAGGTCATACAGTTCAGGGTGCTGAACCAGACGCGGACTGGAGCAGGCGACACATCGTTTCACACGGCGCGTTTGCACCGTCAGGCAGTCCCGGCAAAATCCGGCGAGTGGGTCGGGCGCTTGTTCCATGAGAACAAACTAGCACAGCTTGCAAGCCTACGCTGTCAAATGATCGCGGATCACCGTCCACGTTATCGCCCAGTCCGACCCGTGGTGCAGCGGTCCTTCCAACTCGTCCATCAAGGCACGGAACCGGTCGTTGGCCATAAAGTGAAACAGGCGGATGTCAGGAAGCGCGGTGCGCACTTGTTCAATATTGGTGGGCGAATCGTCTATGAAGCCCGTCGCTCCCGTATGCCCTGCAGCCAGCATTCGCAGGGCAGGGGCTTTCGAGCCGGCATTGGTGAGGAGCGGCTGGTGCAGCCCGAGCGTGCGGAGATAGTCGCGGCGAATATCGCCGAATGTGTGCGGCAGGTTGGTGAGAAACACCACGTCCACATGCTCGTCGAGCGCTGTCAGACCGTCCACCACACCGTCCACAACGCCTTGCCGGTCTGCCTGCTCGTTGAAGAGCTGATCGAGTCCGGACCAGACTTCCGCCTGCGTCGCCTCCCTTCCGGTTTCGATCTCGAATATATTGCCCGTGAGCTGAAAAGCGTGGGCGCGTAGCTCGAAACCGCGCTCGTTCATTACTGTCTCGAACGGGTCGACAAGATGCAGCACCACCTCATCCACATCACACGCCAAAAGAGGGCGCTGGGAAACGTTGGACATGCCGTCGTAGCCGAGCGCGTCTAGCTGTTCGAGGGTGAACATGTCCGGCTGCTTGTGCTCGCTCATGCTCCAAACCCCGATGAATCCTGTGGCGCGAGCGCCAGCCGTGCCCGCGCGACACTTTCCGGCGCAAAACCGTCCGTCTCAGCCCACGCCAGCAAATCCGGCTCATGCCCCATGTAGAAATCCAGCACTGCAACCAGAAAATCGGGTTGTGAAGCCGCTTTCCGCATATCATTTGGAAGCACGCCCGTAATATCGGAAAAGCGGCCCAACAGAGCATCATCGCTGGAAATGCGCACGAAACCGGCCACCGCAAGACCTTCTGCGGCGTCTTTCGCCATGCTTTTACGCCCGTAAGCGTCGTCGAAATTCATCTTAACCGGTCCTGAAGAAAAGAGGTGTAAACCGAGACTGATATGAACGAACGCCGCCGGGGATTCGCTTTCCCCGCAGTCGTTTCAACCAACGCCGGGGACCATCTTCCTGTGACGAAACGTGTGATGATTGTCGAGGACAATGAGTTGAACATGAAACTGTTCAACGACCTTCTCCAGGCGCAAAATTATGAAACCATCCTGATCCGGGACGGCCAGCGTGTGCGCGAAACGGCAAAGGAAACGATGCCCCATCTCATTTTGATGGACATCCAGTTGCCGCAGGTCTCCGGCCTCGATCTGACGAAAGACCTCAAGGACGACGAGGAGTTGGCGCATATTCCCGTCATCGCCGTCACCGCCTTCGCCATGAAGGGCGATGAGGAGAAGATCCGTGCCGGCGGTTGCGAGGCTTATATTTCAAAACCAATCACAGTCGTAAAATTTTTGGAAACCGTGAAGTCCTATCTTGGGGACTGAAGATTCTCCGCCTCGGAACGCCAAGCCGAAGCACAATATTGAAAAGGGTCGCCCGTGACCGCCCGCGTATTAGTAGTCGACGATATCGCCGCCAATGTCCGCCTGCTTCAGGCACGACTGATGGCCGAGTATTTCGAGGTCGTGACGGCCACGAATGGACCGGACGCCTTGCAAATTGCCCAATCCGGCCAATGCGACATCATCCTGCTCGATGTGATGATGCCCGGTATGGACGGCTATGAGGTTTGCCGACGCCTGAAGGCCGACCCGAAGACGGCGACCATGCCCATCATCATGTTGACCTCTCTCGACCAGCCATCCGACAGGTTGCAGGGACTGGAAGCCGGTGCGGACGATTTCCTGAGCAAGCCGTTCGATGATATCGCGTTGACCACCCGCGTCAAAAGCCTGTCCCGCCTGAAAATGATGACGGACGAGTTGCAACTCCGTGCGTCGACCGGCGAGCAATTCGGGCTCGAATCGGGTGAACTGACCAAGATCGACCCCAAAGGCGGGCTGGAGGGCAAGGTGCTTGTCGTTGACGACAACCCGACATCCTACGAACGCACGGTCCGTGCGTTGGCCCGGGACCATTCGGTCGCGGTCGTCGCCGACCCGCAAGAAGCCCTGTTTCGCATCGCCGACGAAGCGTTCGATCTGGTGATCGTGTCCCTCGCAATTTCCAATTTCGACGCCTTGCGCCTCTGTTCGCAGGTCCGCTCGCTCGACCGCACGCGCAACGTGCCGATCCTGCTCGTTACCGCCGAGGGCGATCAGGACCGCCTGTTGCGCGCCATCGAACTGGGCGTGAACGACTACGTGTCCCGGCCCGTGGAAGCCAGCGAGGTCCGCGCCCGCGCCCGAACGCAAGTGCGTCGCAAACGGCTCACGGATGCATTACGCGAAAGCGTTCAATCCACGATGGAAATGGCGATCAAGGATGGCCTTACGGGCCTCCACAACCGCCGCTACTTCGACACACACATGGAGACGCTGTTCAACAACGCGGAATCCTCCGGTCGGCCGCTGGCGCTGATCGTGCTCGATATCGACCATTTCAAATCGGTCAACGATACCTACGGCCATCAGGCCGGTGATACCGTGTTGAAGGAGTTCGCCCGCCGGATCGCCCGGTCTGTGCGCGCGCCTGATCTCGCCTGCCGCTTCGGCGGGGAGGAGTTCGTCGTCGCCATGCCGGACAACAATTCGGAACTGGCACGGGTTGTGGCGGACCGGATGCGGCAGGAAATTGCCGAGCATCCGTTCATAATTGACGGCGGAGCGCAGCAGCTACGCGTAACAGTGAGCGCCGGCGTGTCGTGCTACGCGCTTGGAGACGAAAGCCACGACGCGATTCTCGCGCGGGCTGATGCTGCGCTTTATGATGCCAAACGGTCCGGTCGAAACCAGGTCGTCGCCAAGGCGGCCTAAGCTGCTGACAGAAACGAAAAAGCGCCCCGAAAGGCGCTTTTCATTTTAAGCTATAAGCAGATCAAGACTTTACTTGATCTTACCTTCCTTGAAATCCACGTGCTTGCGCGCGACGGGATCGTATTTCTTCATAACTAGCTTCTCGGTCATCGTGCGCGAGTTCTTCTTCGTCACGTAATAGAAACCGGTGTCAGCGGTCGAGTTCAGTTTCACCTTGATGGTGGTCGCCTTGGCCATCGTATCGTTCCTGCAAAATGAGTGTCGACGCTGCCATTCAATGAAAGGCGGTCGTTGCAGCGTTTCCTAGCGGTGAAAGCGAAATTGTCAAGGTATCCTCGCCGCAAAGCGTTAGATCAGATCGCGCAAAAACGTTTTGCCGCGCAGGTGGAAAAACGGAACGTCCGTCGTGGGCTTGAGCTTCGGATCGGCGGCCAGCCGGTCCTCCAATTCCTGTAAGACAGACACGGTAATGACAGGCAATTCCAGCTTTCGTGCTTCGTCTATCGTCAACCAATGCAGGTTTTCCAACTCTCCAGACGGGCCGGTGGGTAATTCATGGGCGACATGGTCTGCGAAAGTGGCGAAGAACCACGCATCGAACCGGCGCGTCCGGCCCGGCGGCGTAATAGCCCGGGCAACGAGGCGGAGCGGGTCGAGAGACGGGGCCACGTTGTGGGTTTGGAACGCCTCCCAATCCTTGTGATCCTGGCTAACGGCTCCCTTTTGCCCGACAAGCAGGCCGGCCTCCTCATAGGTCTCGCGTATCGTCGCCAGCGCGACGGCACGGGCACGCCGCTTGGTCGGCTTACCGCGAAAGTTATTAACCAGCTTGGCTTCGACCACCGGATGCAACTCGCTGGCAACACGCGCATTACCATCCGCTTTGTCGACACGTCCGCCTGGAAAGACGAAAAGACCGGGCATAAATGTGTGCCCCATGTGCCTTTTGCCCATCAGAACACGCGGTTTGCTGCCACTATTGTCCAGTATGATGAGCGTGCCGGCGTCTTTGGGCGGCATGTTGGGGCTACGCTTGGAGCCGTCGAACGCCGCCGCTTCCTCCATCGCGTCTTTCGACATGCCTGGTTTCAATTCCAGCGGCTTTCGGCCCGTCGCCCGTTCATTCCATTCAGCCATGTTGGCTTTCCGGCTTCGGCTCCTCGCCACCGAAACCGAACATGCGAAGCGCCCATTGCAGGCCGACAACGCCGCCCTTTACGGGTTGCATGAGAGCCAGCGTCATTACCACCGTTGTCGGAATCCACACCAGCATATGAGTGGCCATCGACCAAGTGTAATTAGCCTCAACGATCATCACGAGCGTGAGAATGATGTGCCCCACAATGCTGATCGTAATGTAGGGGGGGAAATCCTGCGCCTGCTCGTGATGTAATTCTTCTCCACAAACAGAGCATTGCGGCGTTACTTTCAACCATTTGTCGAACAAACGGCCGTCTCCGCAGTTCGGGCATCGGCATTGCACACCACGTTTCACTGCTTGTGCCTTGGAGCGCTCCTGCATGTCGTTAATCCTCTACCGTCGGTTCGATCGCTTCGATCGGCGCGGTCTGCCGGATGGTGAACCGCTGCGCGATCGCTTTGCTCTCTGCATGTCCGGGCTTTCACGCCCTTCGCTTACCATGTCGAAACGCAACGCGCCTGCCATCGGTGCCGCTTCCACGAGGCGCACATCGACGCGGTCTCCCATCTGGTAAACCAGCCCACTGTCGTCACCGCGCACCAGGTGGGCGGTCTCGTCGTAATGATAGTAGTCATCACCAATCTTCGAAATCGGAATGAACCCGTCCGCTCCGGTATCGTCCAGCGTTACGAACAGGCCAGCACGGGTGACGCCGTTGATGCGACCCGTGAACTCAGCTCCAATATGGTCGGCCAGATGGGACGAGATTAGACGGTCGATCGTTTGCCGTTCGGCCAGCATCGCGCGGCGTTCCGTGTCGGAAATGGCCTGCGCGATGTCCGCGAGGTTCGCTTCCTCCTCCCGCGAGATACCACCCTCGCCCATCTTCAGCGAGCCGATGAGCCCGCGGTGGACGATGAGGTCCGCATAGCGGCGGATGGGCGATGTAAAGTGGGCGTATTTCTTCAGGTTCAACCCGAAATGCCCGATATTGGCCGGGTTGTATTCGGCCTGGCTTTGGCTCCGCAGCACGACTGAGGACACAAGCTGGGAATTCGTTGTGTCCGCCACCTGCGCCAGAATGGTGTTGAACACCTCCGGTCGCACCTGCTGACCCCTTGGCCAGCGAAATTGTGAGCGTGCGGAGAAAGTCGCGCAGGCTTTCCATCTTCGCCATCGAAGGCTGGTCGTGAACGCGATAGATCAGCGGCTGCTTGCGCTTTTCCAGCGTCTCCGCTGCGGCCACGTTGGCCTGGATCATGAATTCCTCGACCAGCTTATGTGCATCGAGACGCGGGGGCACGACAACACGGTCCACGGTGCCATCCTCATTGAGCAGAATTTTGCGCTCCGGCAGGTCGAGTTCCAGAGGCTGGCGATAGTCGCGGCCCCGTTTCAGCACGGCGTAGGCTTCCCAAAGCGGGCGCAAAACAGGCTCCAGCCACGGCTCGGCGCGGGGCGCTTTTTCGCCGTCGATTGCTGCCTGCGCTTCCTCGTAGGCAAGCCGCACGTGGCTTTTCATCATGATGCGGTGAAATGTGTGGCGCAGCTTCCGCCCTGTAGAGGCAAACGTCATGCGAACGGCCAGAGCAGGGCGGTCCACATTCTCTTTCAGCGAACACTAGATCGTTGGAAATGCGCTCCGGCAGCATCGGCACGACGCGGTCGGGAAAATAGACGGAATTACCCCGTTTGCGCGCTTCCCTATCCAGTGCCGAACCGGGGCGCACATACCAGGACACATCGGCAATCGCGACGGTAACGACGAAGCCACCCTCGTTCTGCTCGTCGGTATCGGCAATCGCGTAGATCGCGTCGTCGTGGTCTTTCGCGTCCGCCGGATCGACAGTGATGAGCGGCACATCGCGCCAGTCTTCGCGGCCTTGCAGTGGCGCGGGACCGGCTTCTGCCAGGCTTCTTCGACTGCCTTTTCGGGAAACTGTGTGGGAATGTCGTATTGATGCAGCGCGATCAGCGACACGGCTTTTTCGGATGTGAGCGAGCCGACGACCGTCTCGACCTTGCCCTGTTTGAGACCCTGTGTGTCGCGACCGGTTATCGAGACCTCGACGAGATCACCATCCTTGGCGTCGCCAGTATTTTGTTCGTGCACGACAAGCTCGTTGGCCTTGCGGTCCACCGGCTCGATGCGACCCACGATGCCGCGCTCGGGTTCTGCAAGAGCGTTCGATAGACACCGAGCGTCAGCGCGCGGTTCTTGTCCAGCACCTTCATCACCTTGGCGCGCAAACCACCGGAAACGTGCTCGGAAATACGCGCCAGCACACGGTCGCCAACACCGGCGCTTGGAGCCTTGGAGCGGGGGTGGTTGACCAGGGTGACCGTTGGGCGCGGGCCATCTTCGGCTTCGTCCCATTCCACAGGCCGCGCCACCAGTGCGCCGCCGTCATCGCGCTCGATGATATCCAGCACGGAAACAGGGGGCAGCGCGCCTGGCGCAGCGTAACGCTTGCCGCGCTTGCGGATTTCGCCTTCGCTTTCCAGTTCCTTTAGCATCGCTTTCAGCGCGATCTTTTGCTGACCCTTCAGCCCAAACGCCCGCGCAACCTCGCGTTTGCCTGACTGGCCAGGATTGTCCTTCAACCAGTCGAGCAGGGCGTCACGGGAAGGAAGATTTGCCCGTTTGCCCTTGTTCTTGCGGGCGGCTTCTTCCGCCTTGTCGCTCACGTTTCAGCCGCGGCTTTCTTGGGAGCCGCCTTCTTCTTGGCAACTGGCTTTTTAGCGGCTGGCTTTTTGGCAGCAGCCTTCTTCACTGGAGCTTTCTTTTTAGCCGCCGGCTTTTTCTTGGCCGGAGCCTTTTTTGATGGTCCCTTCGCGACCTTTGCCGCAATGAGATCGACGGCCTGCTCGACAGTCACGTCCGCCGGTTGTGTGCCACGGGGCAGGGTGGCGTTGGTCTTTTCGTGATTGATGTAAGGCCCGAAACGACCGTCCATCACGTTCATCGCGCCGCCCTGTTCGGGATGTTCGCCCAATTCTTTCAGCACCTTCGGCCCCCGCCGTGCCCCGCCCTTCTTGGCGGATTCAGCCAGCAGGTCCACGGCCCGGTTAATGCCGATCGTGAACAGGTCGTCGAACGTTTCAACGCTCGCATACTGCTTCTTGGTGCCGTTCAGGTGTTCCAACAACGGCCCGAACTTGCCGTCGCGGGCGCTGATCATGCCGCCGGTTTCAGGGTGCTTGCCGACCTCGCGGGGCAGGGTGAGCCATTGCAGCGCCTGCTCGAAATCCACGTCGTCCACGGATACATGCTTCGGCACGCTGGACCGTTTCGCTTCCTTGCCATCGCCCCGCTGTATGTATGGCCCAAAACGCCCGGAACGCAGCGTGACCTCCTCGCTGTTGTCAGGATCGACGCCCAGAACCTTTGGTTGGGAAAGCGCAACCGCACCTTCCTCGCCTTCCTTGCCAAGCTGGCGGGTAAAGCTGCATTCGGGATAATTCGAACACCCAATGAAGCCGCCATTGCGCGAGACCTTCAGACTCAACTGCCCTTCGCCGCAAGCCGGGCAGGCGCGCGGGTCGCTGCCGTCGCCCTTGTCGGGGAACGCGAGCGGCCCGAGTGCTTCATTGAGGTGATCGAGTACCTCGGTGATCCGCAAATCCTTGGTCTCGGCAATGTTGGCGGAAAACTGCGTCCAGAAGTCCCGCAGCACATCGCGCCATTCCAGCTCACCGGCGGAAATGAGATCGAGTTTTTCCTCCAGCGACGCCGTGAAATCGTATTCAACGTAACGGGAGAAGAAACTTTCGAGGAACGACGTCACCAGCCGCCCCTTGGCCTGCGGGATGAGACGGCGCTTGTCGATCGTCACATATTCCCGCGCTTCAAGCGTTGCCAGAGTCGAGGCGTAGGTGGACGGACGGCCGATGCCGAGTTCTTCCATGCGCTTGATGAGTGAGGCTTCCGAAAAGCGGGCAGGCGGCTCGGTAAAATGCTGGGTCGATGTGATTTCCTCGCGCCCGATTGCCTCGCCTTCCTTCAGCGGCACAAGGCGCCTGTCCTCGTCGTCCTTAGACGTATCGGCGTAGACGGACAGGAACCCGTCGAACTTCACCACAGAGCCGTTGGCGCGCATGAGCGCCGTGCGGTCTCCGGATGTCGCGCGGATGTCGGCTGCCGTGCGTTCAATGCGGGCGCTCGCCATTTGACTGGCAATGGTGCGTTTCCATATCAGGTCATAAAGCCTCGCCTGATCGCTATCGAGTTTACCCTTAACTTCGCGGGGATGGCGCGCCAGCGACGTGGGCCGCACGGCTTCGTGCGCTTCCTGCGCGTTCTTGGCCTTGGTCGAATAGATCCGCGGCTTGTCCGGCAGATACATGGCGCCAAAATCGCTGCCGATGACGTTGCGCGTTTCGTCAATAGCTTCAGGTGCCATTTGCACGCCGTCCGTCCGCATATAGGTAATGAGGCCGACCGTCTCGCCGCCTAGGTCGATGCCTTCGTAGAGCCGTTGCGCGGTTTGCATCGTGCGGGAGGCGGAGAAACCGAGTTTGCTCGACGCTTCCTGCTGCAACGTGGAGGTCGTGAACGGTGCGTATGGGTTGCGTGTCGTCGGCTTGGCTTCGACCGTTTCCACCTTGAAATCGGCAGTCATCAGCATCCGGCGGATATCGCTGGCCTGCGCCTCGTCCTTCACGTCGAGACGCCCGATCTTCGCACCCTCGAACTCCGTCAAACGGGCCTCGAAATCCGCCTTGGCGGCATTTTTCAACTGCCCTAAAATGGTCCAGTATTCCTGCGGAACGAAACGTTCGATCTCGTTTTCCCGTTCGCAAACGAGACGCAGCGCAACCGATTGCACACGCCCGGCAGACCGCGCGCCCGGCAGTTTGCGCCACAAAACCGGTGAGAGATTGAAACCGACGAGGTAGTCCAGCGCGCGGCGGGCCAGATACGCGTCCACCAGCGGCACATCGATCTGCCGGGGTTTTTCCATCGCTTCGAGAATCGATTTCTTCGTGATCGCGTTGAAAACGACGCGCTCGACCGGCTTGTCCTTCAACGCTTTCTTCTCGTTCAGTACCTGAAGCACATGCCAGGAAATCGCCTCACCTTCCCGGTCGGGGTCGGTAGCGAGTATGATGGCATCAGCCTCTTTGGCTGCACGGGTAATATCAGTGAGACGCGGTTTAGATTTCGCGTCCACCGCCCACGTCATTGCGAACTCTTCATCTGGCAGCACCGAGCCATTTTTTGCAGGCAGATCACGCACATGGCCGTAGGAAGCCAGCACCTTATAGCCGGCCCCGAGATACTTATTGATAGTTTTGGCCTTAGCAGGCGATTCAACGATGACGAGTTTCATGAGGCCGGACAAACACGTTGGAACACCGCGTCCACATAGGCAGCATGGAGCGGCGACGCAATCTTAGCCGCGATACCCAGTTGATCGGCAGAAAAATGCAACCTATAGTTGTTTTTACAGGAATACGGTTGTGGGCACGTCGAATGGCTAAAGATCAAGCGCAAGATACGGCGCAAACCCTGACCTACATTCAGGACATGCTGGGGCAACTTAAGATGATGGCCCAGTCATCGAAACAGGAATTGCTTTCCTATATGATCGGCATCGCCATCTACGAGACCGACCGTGCGCTGAAAGAGCAATCCGGAAAGGCAGGCAGGGAGATTGCAAAAGACTCCCTCTACCTGCCTGAACGGGTTGATTGATCAGGCGTCTTTGCCTTCCGTGCCATGGGCACCGATAAACCAGGCGTCTTTATCGACCAAACGGCTGATTTCCGTGAACAAATCGGCGGTGTCTTCATCGCCGGCTTCGCTTGCCGCATCGATGCCGGCACGTAGTTTCTGGCCATAATCCATGAACCGCTCCGTCAGCGCTTCCACATGGACAGCCTGGTTTTGCGCGTCGACCGGATAAGGCGCCAGCGATGATTCTTCCGGCAGCAGTTCCGCCGTGCCCCGCGCCTGACCGCCGATGATGACACAACGCTCAGCGATCGTATCGACGCCGTCCTGCATCCGCATGTAAACAGCATCCAACAATTCGTGAATGCCGATGAAGCTGGGGCCTTTCAGGTTCCAGTGCGCCTGCTTCACGGCCAGCGACAGCGCGATACCATCTGCAAGGCGGGCGTTGAGCAGGTCGATCATGGCCTGGCGTGTGTTGTCGTTGAGACCGCTGACAAAAGCCTTGGGCATAGAAATCTCCATTAAATTGATTGTCACGCTAAAGCGCGTTTCGAAAGTAACGCTGCTTACAAATGCAGGTTCCACAACGCATGCGATACTGTGCGCTAACCGGCCTGTTTCGCCTTGGAAGACAGCGCACCCTGCACGGCCAGCCACGGCTCCAGCTCATCACAGCGCGCCATCGTATCCTCGTAAGCGAGGTCGATGAGATCGCCGATATAGCCCGGCTCGAACAGCAGATAGCTGACCAGCCGCCCGTCTTCGCCCCATGCGCCGATGGACTTGAACAGCAGCCGGATGGAACGGGGCATTTCGTGGGCGTGGTGGTTGGCGATGGCACGCAGATCGGCGCTTGGCTGTAAAACCTTCAGGTCGATGGCTTTGAGGCCGAGAGCGCGTTGCTGGGCGTCATCCAGCACGCCGACCGTCCTGTTGATCCGCTCCAGCCGCTCGATGTCTGAATCCAGGTCATCGTTGAAGATGATATCGAGCGCATGGCCGGTCATCACGCCGATGGTCGGGATATTTTTCGCCGTGGTGGTTCGGCGGTTCGACGACATTGTCCCGCACGCCGACGACCAGCAGCCGCTCTGCCCCCAGCCGGATGGCGGGGGACAGCGGGGCGGAAAGACGCAGCGCGCCGTCGCCGTAATAATTGCCGTCCACGCCGATTGCGGGGAACACGAAGGGCAGGGAGGACGATGCCAGCAGGTGCTTGTGGGTGATCGTGTCGGGCACGCCGAACCGGCGCGACCGCTCCCACCCGGTCGCGCGCTCGTTGGCCTGAAAGAAGCTGACGGACGAGCCTTCGCCGTAGCTGGAAGCGGAAATCGCCAGCGCCTGCAACGCGCCGGAGCGCAGGTTGCGCGCCACGCCGCGGGTGTCGAAACTCTTTTCCAGCAGGTTGCCGAGCGGCGCATTGTCGAGCAGCGCGACCGGGTCGCCGATGCCGAGGCCGCCGAAGGCGATGGTCCACAACCAGCGGGCGCTGGAGGCGGCGATGGCGGCGGGGTGGGTGTTGTAAACCTTGTCGCAGGTCAGCCCGCGCCAGAGCCGTTCGAGCTGCCGTGCGGCGCGCTGAAAATCTCCGGCCATTGCGGCAAGCGGGGCGGCGTTGATCGCGCCCACCGATGCGCCGGTGATGACGGGGAAGGGCGTGCGGCGGCGGCGGGAAATGTCCGCCATCGCGCGGATGGCCCCCACCTGATAGGCACCCCGCGCCCCGCCGCCCTGCAGCACGAGGCCGAGGGTGTGAATCGCTACCGTCTTTCAATGCCATCGAACAAAGCCATGCGCCGCATTTCCATACGCCCTAGTGCCAGCAGAACGCGCCAATGTGAAATGCGAAAGTGTTTCGTGCGACGCGGAGGCGGCTGTGACGGTGGGCAAAACCACGACGTGCGGACATGCAGGGGTTGACGAAAGCGGCGCGGGCCGCCCGCTTTGAGCCGGTTTGCCCGCTAGTCCTCCATCGGCCCGCCGGCATCCTTCCACTCGCCGATGCCGCCGATATTGGTGACATTGGTGTAGCCCATGTCCTTCAGCGTCTTGCCCGAAAGCGCCGCCTGACCGCCCGCACCGCAAACGAGATAAAGCTCGCTGTCGTGCTTCAGGTCGGCGTCGTAAAACTGCTCCATGGCCGGGTCCGCCCGAAACTCGATGAACCCCCGCGGAATACGTTTTGCCCCTGCGATGGTGCCGGACTTGGCGATATCGCCGGAATCACGAACGTCGATAAAGATCGCGTCGGTGTTGTGGTGCGGGATGGCCTCAGCGCCCTGGATGCGGGGCACGACGGCGTTGGCGGCTTCGAGGTAGTCGGATGCGGATTTGGTCATGGTAAGTTCCGTTTGCACAGCAGTTGTATTTGAAAGCGTGACTAAGGGGCAGTCTAGAATCGTATGTCGTGTAAGATCTTAGCGAAAATCTCTGGGAAATAGCTCATCCGTGTCAATCGTATTTAACGTTGTGCGAAGAACCGATATCAAATCTTTCGTCGACGATATCTGGAGCACGGCGTCCGTCATTGCTGATATCTGGGAACTTCCACTCTCGCGAACTAGGGATATTCAAAGTAATGGTCTTGCCACCGTTTTAGCAGAGTCGAGATTAAGTATCAGCAATCCGTTACTTGGCGATCCCAAGCCGTCGAGAAGCTGCTCGTCGCGGTGATTTTTCCGAGTTAGAAGCCGAAACTGTTTCTTGCCAGACAACGATGGATGATCTGGCACTTGTATCGGCGACGTAAACTGCGATGAGCATCCTTTCTCGATGTACTTGAAGAGATCACCCCACTGTCATCGAACTCAGAGTTTTTGGTTTCTTCTATGAACCAAGCTCGATTAAAGCCACACAATTTCTGCGTCGATTTCGGGAGACATTCGTGATTCCGTTCTGGAAACTACCGTAGATTTCTTCCAATTGACCGAAATGTTCAGCTAACTCTTTATGCGCCTATCGTAATTCAGTTTAGTTTTCCTTCTAACAGTCTTCTGAACCGACAATTCTGCGCGACGAAAGTCCTCAGAGGCCATGTGGATTACTTGCAACTGGGCGTCTGATAATGCTTGGGCCAGTCCGGTGACATAACGCAGTTTCACCTCTCAGAGCAGCATATCGTTGTTCGAGAATTATCTAGATCACCGTCTCTTATGGCCTTGGAAATGTTTCCATAGTCGCCCATAATACTGTTAAACTCAGCCAAAGCGTCAACACGACGCACTCACTTTTTGCGTATAAGGCAGCGTTTTTTGCCTCAACTGACGCATTGTACGGACTTATATAAGGCCCAGATCGTGATAATGAATCCTAAAGTTGTGAGCATAAGGCTCGCAAGCGCGTAAGGCATCGCCAGTTCGGCAGCGACTAACGGTGAGAGCGAGGTCATGCTGCTAGGCACCAGATCCACAGTTGCAGCGTAGTAAACTCAACTACACCCCGTAGTCCCACCACACGAGTCGCACTTCAAGCACGTCCCGTTCCGCACCAGCGTGAAATTCTGGCATTCGGGGCAGCTTTCGCCCTCATAGCCCTTCATCCGCGCGACCATGCGTTGCTCGTCCTTGCTGGGCACGGGCGCTTCCACCTTGTCGGAATACACCTCGCCCTGATCGAGCAGGGTGCCGTCGCTGACGGGGGCTTCGACGGTGCGGGCGAAGGCGGTGGCCTGCGCGTCGGTATCGGCCAGCGGGGAGACGGCGACGGCGACCGCCGTATTGCCCTTGGCGGACGAGATGGCACGCACGTTGCTGGTGCCGCTCGCGCCTGCCATGGCTTTCGAGCCACCCGCGATGGCCGTCGCGCTGACGCCGCCAAAGCCAACCGGCTCGGACCCTTTTGGCACCACGGACAGTTTCGCGCCCCGCGTCAGGCCGGACGACACCGCCTGCGCCTTGCCCTCGTTCACGCCCTTGCCGAGCGCCGTGTTGCCGAAGTCCGACAGGTCCACGTGGCCCAGATCGTGCCGACCGGCATAGGAAACGGCCAGTTCGCGGAACACGTAGTCGAGAATGGACGTGGCGTTCTTGATCGCGTCGTTGCCGACCACCGGCCCGGACGGGTCGAATTTTGTGAAGGTGAAGGCCTCCACATATTCCTCCAGCGGCACGCCGTATTGCAGGCCGAGCGAGATGGCGATGGCGAAATTGTTCATCATCGCCCGGAAGGCGGCGCCCTCCTTGTGCATGTCGATGAAAATCTCGCCGATGCGCCCGTCGTCGAACTCGCCGGTCCGCAGATAGACCTTGTGGCCGCCGACGATGGCCTTCTGGGTGTAGCCCTTGCGGCGGTTCGGCAGCTTGTCGCGCATGGAGCGGACCTGCACCTGCCGCTCGACGATCTTCTCCACGATCCGCTCCGCAACCTGCGCGGCCTGCGCCGTTTTCGGCTGTTCCAGCAGGTCGTCCAGCGCGTCCTCGTCGTCCTCGTCCTCGACCAGCGAGGCGTTGAGGGGCTGGGAGAGTTTGGAGCCGTCGCGGTAGAGCGCGTTGGCCTTCAGCCCCAGCTTCCACGACATCATGTAGGCGGCGGTGCAATCCTCCACCCTGGCGTCGTTGGGCATGTTGATCGTCTTGGAAATCGCGCCGGAAATGAACGGCTGCGCCGCCGCCATCATCTTGATATGGCTTTCCGTCGAGAGCGACCGCGTGCCGATGCGGCCGCACGGGGTGGCGCAATCGAACACGGCCAGATGCTCGTCCTTCAGGCCGGGCGCGCCTTCCAGCGTCATCGCCCCGCAGCACCAGATGTTGGCGGCGGAAATCTCGTCTTTTGCGAAACCGAGCGCGGACAACATGTCGAACGAAAAATCGTTCAACTGCTCGTCGGTGAAGCCCAGCACGTCCTTGCAGAAGGCTTCGCCGAGCGAATGCTTGTTGAAGGCGAACTTGATGTCGAACGCCTGCGCCAGCCCGTCCTCGATTGCTTTGATCTGCTCTGGGCCAAAGCCCTTCGATTCCAGCGCGCCATGGGAGATGGCGTTGGAGCCTTTCAGCGTGCCATGGCCCACCGCATAGGTGATCATCTTCTCCATCGTCGCCTGGTCGTAGCCAAGGTTCGACAGGGCCTCCGGCACGCAGCGGTTGATGATCTTGAAATAGCCGCCACCGGCCAGCTTCTTGAATTTCACCAGCGCAAAGTCCGGCTCGATGCCGGTCGTGTCGCAATCCATCACCAGCCCGATCGTGCCCGTGGGCGCGATGACGGTGGCCTGCGCGTTGCGGAAGCCGTGCGCCTCCCCGAGCGTCACCGCGTTGTCCCATGCCAGTTTGGCGCGTTCGGACAGGTCTTTCTGCTCGATGTTGGCGTGGTCCAGCGGCAGGGGCGAGATGGACAGGTCTTCGTAGCCATCGGCGTTGCCGTGGGCCGCATTGCGGTGGTTCCGCATCACGCGGGCCATGTGCTCGGCGTTCGGCGCATAGCCGGGGAAGGGGCCTTGCTCCTTCGCCATTTCAGCGGACGTCGCATAGCACACGCCCGTCATGATTGCCGTAATCGCCCCGCAGATCGCGCGGCCCTCGTCGGAATCGTATGGAATGCCGGCCGTCATCAGCAGCCCGCCGATATTGGCGAAACCCGAGCCCGGTGGTGCGGTAATCGTAGGAAAGCTGGGCGATTTCCTTCGACGGGAACTGCGCCATCAGCACGGAGATTTCCAGCACCATCATCCACAGCCGCGTGGCGTGCTCGAAGGCTTCCACGTCGAAGCTCTTGTCGGCACGGCGGAATTGCAGCAGGTTCAGCGAGGCCAGATTGCAGGCCGTATCGTCGAGGAACATGTATTCCGAACACGGGTTCGACGCGCGGATGGGCCCGGCAGCGGGGCAGGTGTGCCAGTCGTTCATCGTCGTGTTGTAGTGCAGGCCAGGGTCGGCGGACTGCCAGGCGGCGTTGCCGATCTTGTCCCACAACTCACGTGCCTCGACTATCTTGGCGACCTTGCCATCCTTGCGGCGGATGAGATCCCACGTGCGGCCGTCTTCGACTGCGCGCAGGAAATCGTCTTTGATGGAGACGGAATTGTTGGAGTTCTGGCCGGAGACGGTCAGATAGGCGTCGCTGTCCCAATCGGTGTTGTAGACCGGGAATTCGATGTCGGTGAAACCCTGTTTGGCCAGCATAATGACCCGGGCGACGTAGTTCTCTGGCACCGAATTGCGTTTTGCCGCACGGATTTCCCGCTTCAGGGCAGGGTTTTTGGCAGGATCGAAACACTGATCTCCGTCGGCCTCGCAGTTGAGGCAGGCCTTCATGATGGCCTTCATATGCTTGGAGACGATTTTCGAGCCGGTCACGATGGCCGCGACTTTCTGCTCTTCCTTCACCTTCCAGTCGATATAGGCTTCGATATCCGGGTGATCGATATCGACTACGACCATCTTGGCCGCCCGTCGCGTCGTGCCGCCGGATTTGATGGCACCGGCTGCACGGTCGCCGATTTTCAGGAAGGACATGAGGCCGGAGGACTTGCCACCGCCGGACAAGGGCTCGTTCTCGCCGCGGATGTGGGAGAAGTTGGAGCCGGTGCCGGAGCCGTATTTGAACAGCCGTGCCTCGCGGACCCACAGATCCATAATGCCACCGTCGTTCACCAGATCATCGCCGACGCCCTGAATGAAGCAGGCGTGGGGCTGCGGGTGCTCGTAGGACGATTTCGACTTCGTCAGCTTGCCGGTCTGATAGTCGACATAATGGTGGCCCTGCGCCGGGCCGTCGATGCCGTAGGCCCAGTGCAGGCCGGTATTGAACCATTGGGGAGAGTTCGGCGCGACCTTCTGGGTCGCCAGCATGAAACACAATTCGTCGTAATAGGCGCGGGCATCGTCCTCACTGTCGAAATAGCCGCCCTTCCAGCCCCAATAGGTCCATGTGCCTGCCAAACGGGAGAACACCTGCTCGGCGGTCATTTCCGGGCCGTAACGTTCGTCTTCCGGCAGCTTCGCCAGCGCGGCCTGATCTTCCACCGAACGCCACAGCCAGGACGGAACGCTGTTCTCCTCGACCTTCTTCAGCGCGACAGGCACACCGGCCTTGCGGAAATACTTTTGCGCGATGATATCGGATGCGACCTGGCTGAATTGCTCGGGGACCAGAATATCCTCGAGCTTGAAGACCACCGAGCCGTCCGGATTGCGGATTTCGCTCGTCGCCTTTCGCATGGGCACCGCGTCAAAAGGGGATGTGCCGGCGGTCGTGTAATGGCGCGAAATCTTCATCGTCTTGTCGTCCTTCTTGTGCGCCCCCATCGAGGCAGCGCTGTTTTTGGCTTGGCTGGATCATTCCAACCACTTGAAATTCACGTCCGACATCACCGTCTTGTGGGCAAAGGCTGGCCGTCACCGTGCTGTCTTGCGCGGCTGCCAACAATCACTCGAAACGCTACCCGGTCTCCGCTTGCGGCGGATGCCTCGCTGACAGTCTGGCACGAACACAGACATGCTTGCCAACCTTCAAAACGAGGCTCCGTATCCAAACGGGCTGATACTAGGTTTGGTGCACCGGCAGCCATATCGTCAAGATGATGTGGTGAAGGAAGGTTCAACACACAACATGGTGTGGCAGGAGTGTCGCAACGCTTGTGTGGTAAAGAAGCGGGCAAGGCGTTTGAATACATTTGAAATTTAACCGCCAGACCTTATCCACGCACTCTCAACAGCTATATTTTTGCGCTGACGGCTTGACGAGACAGCCGGTTTTTGAAGCCTGCGCCATCGCCCGATTCCGGCTACACTCGGGGCTGCCGAAACCCGAATCTGTAGGTCTCCCCATGTTCAAAGCTGCGCTAACGGGAATCACGCTCACCTTCTCGCTGCTCTTCGCCGGACCAGCCGCTTTCGCACAAAGTTTCGACGCCTTCGTTGCGGCCATGAAGCCGGACGCGGTGGCACGGGGCATTTCCCCGGCGACGTTCGACGCGGCCACGACGGGTTTGACTGCTGACCCCGCGATGGAGCGGCTCACGAAGCGACAGCCGGAACTGGTCAAACCCATAGGCGGTTATATCGAGCGGCGCACATCCGGCGGGCTGCTTGCGACAGGGCGCGCGAAGGTGAAGGCAAACGGGCGTCTGCTGCGCGAACTGGGACGTCGCACGGGTGTCGACCCCTACGTGGTGGCCGCGATTTGGGGAATGGAGACCGGCTATGGCGGCAACATTGGCAGCAGCGACGTCTTCCGCTCCCTGGCCACGCTAGGCTGGATGAAATATCGCGACGACTTCTTCCGCGACGAATTTCTCGATGCGCTTGCGATTGTGCAAAACGACAAGATCCCGCGCAGTCGCATGATCGGCTCATGGGCAGGTGCGATGGGGCAAACGCAATTCATCCCGTCGAGCTTTCTGAAATACGCCGTCGATTTCGACGGTGATGGCACTCGCGACCTGTGGCGCAGCACCGGAGATGCGCTCGCCTCAACGGCCAATTACCTGAAATCGAAAGGGTGGATAGCGGGGCAGCCTTGGGGTGTTCCGGTCGATCTGCCCAAGAGCGTGGTCCGCAGTGCCGCGACGCAGGGTTGGGCAGCCTGGGCGAAACTGGGCGTAAAGTCCCACGACGGCGGGGCATTTCCCAAAACGGGAACTGCGACGCTGTTCTTTCCCGCCGGTCACGAGGGTCCAGCCTTCTTGATAACCGACAACTACGATGTAATCCGCGATTACAATTCTTCCGACGCCTATTCCCTCTCTGCCGCCCTTCTCGCGGACCGCTTGCGAGGGGGGATGGCGCTGAACACGCCTTGGCCGACAGGGGATACTCTAAACAAGACGGATCGTCTCGCCGTGCAGGCGGCTTTGCGAAAACGTGGACACATTTTGTCCAACGATACCGGGCGCATCACGAAAGATGTACGCCTCGCCGTGGCCGTCGAACAGCGTCGGATGGGCGTGACGCCGGACGGGTATCCTGACCAGCAGTTTCTGGCTCGTATCAGCCGTTAGGCGCGACTGGAGCGATACTGCGCCGTTGGGCAAGCATTATAATCAGCGCAATGGCGAATAGAACGGCCCCCATCCAGAAATACGTGCCCGCAAATGCGAAGAATGCGTCCTGCCCGGTGGAAGCCGCGAAAACCTGCGTCGCCAAAAGCGGGCCTATCACCAGCCCCACCGTGTTGACGCTCGCCAGCGTTCCCTGAAGCAAGCCTTGCTCATTGTCCGGCACGGTCTGCGACATCAGTGATTGCAGGGCAGGGCCGGCCGAGCCCCAGCCGAGGATGTGAAACAGGATGCCGGGGTACAGCATCCAGCTTGCGGTCAGGAAGGGCAGGCCGATGAAACGCGACCATCGAGATCGCGTATCCGACGATCACCACCCGCCATTCGCCGAATTTAGGCACGATGATCCGCACCAGATAGCCCTGCACGAACGCCGAACACAGGCCGACCCATGCCAGCGAATAGCCCGCTTCCGCGACGCCGAAATCGAACTGCGCCTCGGTCCACAGCACCCAGATGCCCTGCAGCCCCTGCTGCGCAAGACCGGCGGTCAGATAGACGACCATCAGGCTGGTCAGGATCGGATAGCGGCTCACATACCCGAACGCCTTGAACGGATTGGCCTTTGCCCACGCAACCGGCTGTCGCTTTTCCAGCGGCAGTGATTCCGGCAGCACCAGCGCGCCGAACGTAACGGCAACGAGCGACAGACCCGCCGCGACCCAGAACGGCAGCCGCAGGTCGATTTCACCCAGCACACCGCCGAGCAACGGCCCGATCACGAAGCCGACGCCGAAGGCCGCGCCGATCAACCCGAAGGCAGCGGCCCGTTTTTCGCGCGGTGTCACGTCCGCGATGTAGGCGTTAGCCGTGGAAATGGTCGCGCCCAGCGCACCGGCAAACAGGCGTCCGACCACGATCAACCAGAGCGATGGTGCCAGTGCCAGCAGGATGTAGTTCAGCCCCAGCCCTGTCAGCGACACCAGCAGGATGGGGCGTCTCCCGAACCTGTCGGACAACATCCCCATCAGCGGCGAAACGAAGAACTGCACCAGCGCGTAGCCGGACATCAGCAGGCCATAGACGACGGCCGCTTCGCCGACCTCCTTGCCGGTCAATTCCTTCACGAGCTGCGGCAGGATCGGCCATGTCAGGCCAATGCCGAGCATGTCGATCACGACGACGGCGATGATGAACGAGAGTGCGGCCTTTCTTGGCGTGCTTTGGCGGGCGGCTTTTGCAGCCGCCGCGTTTTCGCTCACCCGTCTGCCAGACCGGAAATCGGCGCGACGTAGCTCATCTCCATGTCCCACGGGAAATAGATCCACGTATCCTGGCTGACTTCGGTGACGAACGTGTCCGCCATCGGCACACCGGTCGGCTTGGCATAGACCGTGGCGATGTGGGCATTCGGCAACATTTCGCGCACCTTCTTGGCCGTCGCGCCGGTGTCGGTCAGGTCGTCGATCACGAGAACGCCGCGCCCGCCATCCTCGCCGACCATGCTGGAATCAATGCCCTTGATAATATCGAGCTGACCCTGATCCTTGTATTCGTGATAGGACGCGATGCAGACCGTCTCGATTGTGCGGATGCCCAATTCACGGGCAATGATAGCCGCTGGCACAAGGCCACCACGGGTGATCGCCACGATGGCAGTCCATTGCATGTCGTCCTTGCCGGGCCCTGTCAGCCGCCACGCGAGCGCCTTGCAGTCACGGTGAAACTGGTCCCATGAAACGGGAAAGGCTTTGGGTTTTTCGGACATGATAGTGACCTGAGCGTTTGGTGCTGGCGGTCGCGGCTCTGTGCCCTATCCTCGAGATGACGACAAGTCTACGACCATTGTATTGATGTCGTTGAACGCCGCTTCCACCGCTTCTGCGTCCCGCCCGCGCACCACGATCTGTGTCGTGTGGTTGCCGTCTTCGAACCGCGGGTAAGAACCGAGCATCGTGGCAGGGTGCTTGGCTTGCAAATCGCCCAGCGGCCCGCCGACAACGCCTTCACCGAGTGGTGTGTCGACCGCCTTGGAGATGATCTTCGTTCCGCCTTCCAAAGTCGGCGCTATCGCATCCATCATAGCCTGCATGATCTTCGGCACTCCGGCCATCGTGAACACGTTGTCAGTTCTTATGCCGGGCGCCTTGGACACCTTGTTCTCGATCAGTTCCGCCCCTTCCGGCGTCCTCGCCATGCGTTTGCGCGATTGTGTGAATTCCATGCCCCGCGCTTCGTAATGCGCCGCCATCTCTTTCATAGCGACGGGATGGTAGGTGCAGGGCACACCGAAAGCCGCCGCCACTGATTCTGCCGTGATGTCGTCGTGGGTCGGGCCGATGCCGCCTGTGGTGAAAACATAGGTATAACGGTGGCGCAGCGTGTTGACCGCCTCGACGATGGCCTCCTGCTCGTCGGCCACGATCCGCACTTCCTTCAGATCGATACCCAGATTGGTCAGATACTCGGCCACAAAGCCGATGTTGATGTCTTTCGTGCGCCCTGAAAGGATTTCATCGCCGATCACGATCATTCCGGCCGTAACTATCTGGTCCATTTGTTTCTGGGGCAATGCTTGCCGCTCCCTGTTGATGCGCGCTACATGCCCGCCGACGCCCCCTTGGCGAAATTGGTATACGCAGCGGACTTAAAATCCGTAGGTCGAAAGACCGTGCCGGTTCAAGTCCGGCAGGGGGCACCAACACCTTTCAGGCGCGTTTTCATGGCCGGTCTCGCAGCGCTCGCGCTTTCCTACATCATGAGCCAGTTCTACCGCTCGTTTCTCGCGGTGCTGACGCCGGACCTCGCCATAGACCCCGGTATGACGGCCAATCAGATGAGCACGGCGCTGGGCGCATGGTTCATCGCCTTCGCCTGCGCGCAATTCGTTGTGGGGCCTCTGCTGGACAGGGTCGGCCCGAAACGCACGGCAGCCTTCATGCATCTGGCCGGTGCCTCCGGCGGTGCGGCGTTATTTGCGGTGGCAACGGCTCCGTGGATGGTGATCGTCGCTATGGCGCTGATTGGCGTCGGCTGCGCGCCGGTTCTCATGGGTGCCTTCTACGTTTTCCGCAAACTCTATGCACCCGCACGACTGGCCGTGCTGTCGGCATGGTTCATCGCCCTCGGCAATCTCGGCAATCTGGCGGGAACGACGCCACTTGCATGGATGGTGGAGGCTTACGGCTGGCGTACCGTCATGTGGGGACTGGCCGCCATGTCGGCTATCATAGCCCTCGGCATCCTGTTGCTTTTGCGCGACCCGCCTGCCGGCGCAAAACCGGAACGGCCCGGTTCCTATCTCGATCTGCTCAAGATGAAGGTGTTGTGGCCGATCTTCCCGATCATGGCGCTATCCTATTCGGCAATCGCCAATTTGCGCGGCCTTTGGGTGGGCCCGTATCTCGATCAGGTTCATGGCTACGACGCGACAGCCATCGGGAATGTCTCGCTTGCTGTCGCGATCGGCATGATCGTCGGTACCTTCGCATACGGTCCGCTCGATACCCTGTTTGGCACCCGCAAATGGGTGATTGCTGTCGGCACGGGCGTCATGGTTATTGCGTTGGCGTTCTGGGCGCTCGACCCCTTCATGGCACCATCGCAAGCGACCGTTCTGCTGATGATCGCCGGAGCAACCGGGGTGAGCTATCCTGTCATCATGGCCCACGGCATGGCCTTCATACCGGACCATATGACGGGCAGGGGAGCCACGCTGCTCAACTTCTTCTCGATCGGTGGGACAGGCGTGATGCAGTGGATTTCCGGTGCGCTTATACGCGTCCACCAAAGTGGAGGGCGTTCCATCGTCCGGTTTTCCGGCCGTATTATGGCTGTACCCAATCGCTGCGGGCACGGGCCTGCTCATCTATATGTTCGCGCGGGATGCGAAGCCCGGCCAGTCGGCCTAGTTTGTCACGGCTTCCCGCACACTACCGACCACCAGCCCGTTCCAGTTCGTCAAAGTTAGATTGCTCATTGCGGTAAGACTGTCCTGAAGCGTGTCGTCCTTCGGCAGACAATGGCGGGTGACTGCTGCCATTGCGACTTCCGCCGCGCGGGTGCCGCCATCGTCAATCTTCAACGCAATCCCGATCCCGAGTTCGGGAATCGCAGCGCAAAACACGCCCTCCGCACCCGTTTTCGCGAACAGACGCCCACCGCCCATCGTCATATAGTCTGTGCAGAAACGTCCCGTGCCCGCCATGTAGAATGGCTCTGCCATACAGGCTTTTAATAGCCGTTTTGCAGCCGATGCACGGTCCGATGATAGGCCGGTGCCGGTCGCCATTTTCGCAAAGCCGTGCGCCATCGCCCGAAGGGCAATCGCGTAGGTGGGGATAGAGCAACCGTCGATGCCCATATGCGCTTTGACATGCGGCGTGTCCGTCATTTCCTCCATCGCTCTGCGAACCCCTTCCTGCACAGGATGGTCCGGGCTGACATATCCTGTCGTGTCGATGCCCAAATGGGCTGCCGTGCATACGAAGCCAGCATGTTTACCGGAGCAGTTGTTGCAGATTGCAGGCGGTGTAGCGTCATAGATGCCGGTCTGCTCGATGAGCGCGGGCTGACTGATCGACCAGTGACCGCCGCACTCCAGGCACGTTTCTTGCAACCCGGCCCGCACAATCATTGAGCGCACGAGGTCAGCATGGGCAGGTTCGCCGGAATGGGAGGCGCACGCGATAGATAGTTCCTTATCGCCGAACCCGAACGCATCCGCTGCACCGCTTTCAACGAAGGGCAACGCCTGAATCGCCTTGATGGCCGAGCGAGGAAAGACGGGTTTTTCGATATCGCCACGCTCGAAGACGATTTTGCCATCGCCATCGACCACACAGACCGACCCGCGATGCACGCTTTCGACGATCTTTCCACGTGTGACTTCGATAAGAACGGGGTTGGTCATCAACTTTTTCCTTCAAGAAATGCGGTGCGGGGCAACATCCACCTGAGCTAAGATACTGATTTCGCGGCATCCGCAAATCGGGCTTGGTTTACAACCCGTTACGGCAACTCTCAGGAGAGAACGAGCTATGCGTTTTAGGCATTCCAGATATGAATTTTCATGCATCGACAGAAGCCAAAACCGCAGCTAACGCGCCCTTACTTTCGATTGGAAAGTGGCACACACACAAAGGTATCATGCCATGTTCGCATTTCTGCAGCAGCAACGCCACAACGTCACCGCCCGCAACGGCTTTCGCGCCCTTGCAGAAATGAACTCTGATACGCTCAATGACGTCGGCACGAGCCGTTCCGCCATGATCGAAATGGGCCACGTGCCAGCTTACATGATCGACACGCCCGGCCTCGAACTGACCCGCGCGCTCGCCCGCTCCACCGGCGGCTAGAGGATAGCGTGGACGTGCCCTTCAGTAGGGCGCGTCCACATCCCCCAGTTCCACGTAAACGCTCTTGATCTGGCTGTAATAGTCCACGGCCGCCGCCGCGTTCTCCCGTCCGATACCGGACCGCTTGTGGCCCCCGAATGGCATACCCACCGGCGTCACGTTGTAGTTGTTGATCCACGTCGTGCCCGCCTTAAGCCGAGCGATAACGCGGTGAGCGCGGGCAATGTCCCGTGTGAACACTCCGGCAGACAATCCGAACACCGTATCGTTAGCCCGCTCAATTACATCCGCTTCGTCCTCGAAGCTGAACAATGCGAGAACAGGACCGAAAACCTCGTCCCTCGCTAAACCGCTGTGGTCTGCGACGTCCGAGAAAACCGTTGGCGCGATAAAATGCGCGTCCGGCATTTCCTCGACCACCAATCTGTCCCCGCCGGTCAGCAGTGTCGCGCCGGAAGCCTTGGCCTTGTCGATATGGCCCATCACGATCTCGGCCTGCTGCGCTGAAATCATCGGCCCCATTTGAATGTTCGGATCGAGCGGATCACCGTGGGTGATGGCCTCGACGCGCTCCACCAGCCGTTTCGTGAACGCGTCCCGAATGCCCGATTGCACGAAGACCCGCGTTCCGTTGGAACATACCTGCCCGGACGAGTAGAAATTGGCCATCAGCGCGCCGGACACGGCGTTTTCCAAATCGGCATCGTCGAAGATGACGAGCGGTGACTTTCCGCCCAGCTCCAGAGTGACATGCTTAATGTCCGCCGCCGCCGCCGCCATCACCTTAGCGCCGGTTGGCACGGAGCCGGTGAGTGACACCTTGTCGACCTGCGGGTGGGAAACGAGCGCCGCACCGGTTGCGCCCAACCCTTGCACCACGTTGAACAGCCCGGCAGGCAGTCCTGCCTCCTCGAAACACTCGGCCAGCAGCAGTGCGGACAGGGGCGTGATTTCCGAAGGCTTGAAGATGATTGCATTACCGAGCGCTAAAGATGGCGCGGCCTTCCACGCCGCAATCTGGATTGGATAGTTCCACGCGCCGATTGCCCCGACCACGCCTAGAGGTTCGCGCAGCGTGTAAGTGTAGGACGTCTGATTGTGTGGAATATGCTCGCTCGTCAGGGTGGAGACGAGGTGACCGAAATATTCCAAGTTGTCTGCGGCGGACGCAGCGTCGACATACAATGTCTCGGATAAGGCCTTACCGGTATCCAGCGTTTCGACCCGTGCAATCTCATCATTCCGACGACGCACGATCTCGGCGGTTCGGATGAGAATGCGACCGCGTTCCGGGGCAGGGGTATCGACCCAGGCCTGTTGCGCCGCAACAGCTGCTTTGACGGCCTGATCGACCACCGCTTCATCCGCCACACTCAACGTGGCTATAACCTCACTCGTGCCCGCATAATGGCTGTTGAATGTCTCACTGCCGCCGTCGCGGAATGCGCCGTCTATATAGTGAGAGCCTTTTGGCTGAACATTGAAGCCGCTCATAGTCCTTCCACCCATGTCACGATCCTCGATGCCAATGGTTCCGTGGTCGATGGGCTGAGTATGCGCCCGGCAATAACATGATTGAATGGATCGTCGGAGGTTTCCACCTCGACACTCGTGGCCTTCACACCGCTGGCAGTTCCCCAACGCGCCGCGACCTGCCGCGTGACGGACGATTTCACGACGGCATCGTCCGGGTGATAGATGAACAGGCTGGGCACTGCGATATCTTCGACCGGCACAAGTGCCGCCCGCGCTACGCTCGCCTGCATCGGCAGCAGCGAAACGGTCGGATATTCGGTCGTCCACCACTTGGCCTGCTCGTCATTGATCGGCTTGAAAGCACGGTTCTCGCCAAATGCCATTGGCATGAGCTGCCGTGCCCAAGGCCAAAGCAGCGCGTCCGCACCGGCTGCCTGGACCGCGAAGTTCGGAGAAATCATCACATTGCCCACAATGCCCTCTGCAAGGTCCGGCTGTTCCAATGCCCAGGTTGCGAGCGTGCCGCCGGTCGATGTGGACATGAGAACCACCTTATCGCCCAGCCGCCGCCCAATGGCGATGGCCTCTGCCACATCGTTGAACCAGCCGTTCACGGTCGCCGTCGCCATGGCCGCACCGGAACGCCCGTGGCCACGCAGGCGTGTGAAATATAGGTTCGCTCCAAGATCGCGCGCCACGATATCGGGCAGGGGGCGCACTTCTTCCAAAGAGGCGGAAAAGCCATGGATATAGACGATGGAGAGCGGCGTTTTGGTCTTCGTTACAGGGTCGGCCCATATAATGCGCTTCTGCGCGCCCTCTCGAATGTCCGGCACCAGCGCTTCGCTGGACGCGAGGTAAGCGTCAACGTCATCGCCCACGGTCGTGGCATGAAAGGCTATCGTCTCATCGACAGGTTCGCGGGGACCGATGGCGAATCCGATTCCCACCGCCACCACGACGATCAGGAGAAAAATCATAAAGCGCTTCATCGGGGTGGTCTCGTATGGGCAGATGAAGCCCCTTTCCATGCCCGGTGCCCGCATCGCAAGGCTTTCGGGAGCAAAAAGCGATCCGTCCGATGCCGGATCGGGCCAAATCGGGGTTGACGCAATGAGGGGCAAAGCCTAGTTACCGGTCACGCCAAGCCGATGTGAGCATCATTTTTCAGTGCGCCGAGCACGGGAAGCAGGATCGCTCAAACAAGGTTTGCGGAAAACCGACGACACAGTTTCGAACGCATGAAGGCCGGTTCCGGTCATCCTCTGCATGGAGATTGAGCGCCTCGGCAGCCATGCTGCCTGATGGCGCTTTTTGTTCATTCAGATCACACCGAGCGGGGTGTGGTGCACATATCCGCTTGTTCTGCGCCGGCGATGGCGCTTTTGTTTGAAGGCCGTTCGCGGTCGATTGAGAAGGACTAGTTCATGCCGACCATCAACCAGTTGGTTCGCAACCCGCGCAAAGCACCGGTCAAACGGTCCAAAGTGCCTGCGATGGAGCAGAACCCGCAGAAACGTGGCGTTTGCACCCGTGTCTACACGACCACTCCGAAGAAGCCGAACTCGGCTCTGCGTAAGGTTGCCAAGATCCGGCTGACCAACGGCTACGAAGTCATCGGCTACATCCCCGGTGAAGGCCACAACCTGCAGGAACACTCCGTGGTGATGATTCGCGGCGGCCGCGTGAAAGACCTTCCCGGTGTCCGCTACCACATCATCCGCGGTGTGCTCGACACGCAGGGTGTGAAAGACCGCAAGCAGCGCCGTTCCAAATATGGCGCCAAGCGTCCGAAGTAAGGTAGAAAAGTATGTCCCGTCGTCACCGCGCAGAGAAACGTGAGATCAACCCCGACCCGAAGTTCGGTGATCTCGTTCTGTCCAAGTTCATGAATGCCATCATGTATGATGGTAAGAAATCCAAGGCCGAGGCCATCGTGTATGGTGCATTCGAGCAGATGGAAGAAAAGGCCCGCGCTGAGGCGCTGCCGATGTTCCACACAGCGCTCGAAAACGTCGCTCCGCAGGTCGAAGTCCGTTCCCGCCGTGTTGGTGGCGCAACGTATCAGGTGCCGGTCGAAGTTCGCGTCGAGCGTCGTCAGGCATTGGCCATTCGCTGGTTGATTGCCGCCGCACGCAAGCGCAACGAAACGACGATGATCGACCGTCTGTCCGGCGAATTGCTGGATGCAGCTAACAACCGTGGTTCCGCTGTCAAGAAACGCGAAGATACACACAAGATGGCCGACGCAAACCGCGCTTTCTCACATTACCGCTGGTAAAACGGCAAATTTACTGCCGGTCCCTCCCGGCAGTTTTCCATTCCTCGAGACCTGAGCACAATCATGTCACGCGACTATAAACTCGAAGATTACCGTAACTTCGGCATCATGGCCCACATCGACGCGGGCAAGACGACGATGACCGAGCGGATTCTTTATTACACCGGCAAGATCCACAAGATGGCTGAAGTGCATGATGGCGCTGCGACCATGGACTGGATGGCGCAGGAGCAGGAGCGTGGCATCACGATCACGTCTGCTGCCACGACGACCTTTTGGGAAGGACGCGACGGAAAGAAGCGTCGCTACAACATCATTGATACACCCGGCCACGTGGACTTTACCATTGAAGTCGAGCGCTCCCTGCGTGTGCTGGATGGTGCTGTGGCATTGTTGGATGCCAACGCCGGTGTCGAGCCACAGACAGAGACTGTCTGGCGTCAGGCTAACAAGTACAACGTCCCGCGCATGATTTACGCCAACAAGATGGACAAGGTCGGTGCGGATTTCTTCAACTGCGTGAAGACCGTCAAGGAGCGTCTTGGCGCGATCCCTTGCGTCATTCAGTTGCCGATCGGCGCCGAAACCGAATTCGAGGGGATTATCGATCTCATCGAGATGAAAGAGCATGTCTGGCGCGGTGAAGAGCTTGGCGCGAAGTGGGACGTCCTCGATATCCGCGACGAGTTGAAGGATCAGGCCGAAGAATATCGTGAGCTGCTCATCGAGACGGCTGTGGAAGCTGATGATGCGGCAATGGAAGCCTATCTTGAGGGTAACATGCCCGACAAAGACCAGCTTCGCGCGCTGATCCGCAAAGGCTGCATTGCGGTCCAGTTTTTCCCGATGATGTGCGGTACGGCGTTCAAGAACAAGGGTGTGCAGCCTTTGTTGAATGCGATTACCGATTATTTGCCGTCTCCGCTGGAAGTGCCTGCAATCAAAGGTATAGATCCGAAGACGGATGAGCCCACGACGCGTGCATCTTCTGATGAAGCACCATTCTCAGCGCTTGCGTTCAAGGTGATGAACGATCCGTTTGTCGGTACCTTGACGTTCTGCCGTATCTATTCTGGACATCTCGAAGCCAGTAGTTCGGTAACAAACACTGTAAAGGGAAAGAAAGAGAAGATTGGCCGGATGTTGCAGATGCACTCCAACGACCGGGTTGATATTAAAGAGGCATTCGCGGGCGACATCGTCGCTATCGCTGGTTTGAAAGAAACGACCACTGGCGATACGCTGTGCGACAGCTTGAAGCCGGTCATTCTCGAACGCATGGAGTTCCCGGACCCTGTGATCTCGATTGCCATCGAGCCGAAAACCAAGGGTGACCAGGAAAAGATGGGTATCGCCCTCAACCGCTTGGCCGCAGAGGATCCTTCGTTCCGCGTCAAGTCGGATGAAGAATCCGGCCAGACCATTATTTCGGGTATGGGCGAATTGCACCTCGATATTCTTGTTGATCGTATGAAGCGCGAATTCAACGTGGAAGCCAATGTCGGTGCTCCGCAGGTGGCTTACCGCGAGACGATCACTCGTGAAGCGGAGATCGACTATACGCACAAGAAACAGTCCGGCGGTTCCGGTCAGTTTGCCCGCGTGAAGATCGTGTTTTCGCCCAACGAGGAGAGCGAAGAGTTTCTCTTCGAATCCAAGATCGTCGGCGGTAACGTGCCGAAGGAATATATTCCGGGCGTCGAGAAGGGCATCCAGTCGGTTATGGACAATGGTCCGGTTGCCGGCTTCCCAATGCTTGGCGTGAAAGCGACCTTGCTCGACGGTGCCTATCACGATGTGGACTCATCCGTTCTCGCCTTTGAAATCGCGGCTCGTGCCGCGTTCCGCGAGGGTGCCCAGAAGGCCGGGGCGAAACTGCTTGAACCCATTATGAAAGTCGAGGTGGTGACACCTGAAGACTATATGGGTGACGTGATCGGCGATCTGTCATCCCGTCGCGGTCAGGTTTCCGGTACGGAAACACGCGGTATCGACACCGTTGTGTCTGCCATGGTGCCGCTGGCCAACATGTTCAAATACGTGGACAGCCTGCGCTCCATGAGCCAGGGCCGCGCCCAGTACACAATGACATTCGACCATTACGAGCAAGTGCCTCAGGCTGTTGCCGATGAGGTGGTCGAGAAGTATGCGTAACAGCTTTGCGGATACGGTAAAGTGAGTGATGGAGGTTACAACGAAAGACTGTTTACGGGAAAGGGACTAAGGCCGCGGCTACATAATCTTCGCTTTGATTGGGTTAAAAATGAACTCAGTCGTGATTACGAAGATAAACGGTATGATCTTTTGGAGATCGGTTGCTTTGATGGCCGATTGCTTGATTTTATACCAGAGCCAAGGAGTTACCTAGGTCTTGATGCAGATAGTGAAGGCGGTTTTACGTCGATACCTGCGAGTAAACTTGATCGGGAGAATCTGAGTTTCGTAAAATCGTCGCACTGGCAGGATTTAGTTGGTGTGGCGGACAAGTCTTTCGACGTATGTGCTTCGCTTGAAACGATAGAACATATTCCGGCGGAAGATGTGGGCGAATATATTGAGCAGATAGCCCGTATTGTGCGTAAAGGGTTGCTGTTCACTGTGCCGAATGAGAAGGGGCCGGTGTTTGTCGCCAAGCGATCGGTTAAGTGGGCTAGAGGCTGGTATGTTCAGCCTTACACGTCGGCAGAAATGATGTGGGCTAGCCTCGGCAAGCTCGATCGGGTGAAACGGGACCAGCATAAAGGGTTCGATTACCGGCGTTTGGCCTGTGAATTGGAGCCTTGGTTCAAGGTGGATTTGGTCCAGGGGATGCCGTTCGGTGCGGCACCAGCATGGATGGGGTTCACGGTAGGAATTCGAGCTACGGTACGTGACTAGGTATCGAGGCGATTGAAATGGAATTGTGTCCTGAGGGACCGGAAGAAAAGGAGCCTGTATTATGGCTAAGGCAAAGTTTGAACGTAACAAGCCGCATTGCAACATCGGCACGATTGGTCATGTTGACCACGGCAAGACGACGCTGACGGCGGCGATCACGAAGTATTTCGGTGACTTCAAGGCGTATGACGAGATTGACGGTGCGCCGGAAGAGAAGGCGCGCGGGATCACCATTTCGACGGCCCATGTGGAATACGAGACGGAAGCCCGTCACTATGCCCACGTCGATTGCCCGGGCCACGCCGACTATGTGAAGAACATGATCACGGGTGCGGCCCAGATGGACGGTGGCATTCTGGTCTGTTCGGCCGCTGACGGCCCGATGCCCCAGACCCGCGAGCATATTCTGCTGGCCCGTCAGGTCGGTGTGCCGGCTCTGGTGGTGTTCCTGAACAAGGTCGATCAGGTCGACGACGAGGAGCTGCTCGAGCTCGTCGAGATGGAAGTGCGCGAGTTGCTCGACATGTACGAGTTTCCCGGCGACGACATTCCGATCGTGAAAGGTTCGGCCCTTGCTGCGATGAACGGCGAGAACCCGGAAATTGGCGAGAAC
This sequence comes from uncultured Alphaproteobacteria bacterium, assembly GCA_963841615.1. GTDB lineage: Bacteria > Pseudomonadota > Alphaproteobacteria > Rhizobiales > Rhizobiaceae > Pseudahrensia. The sequence goes on from CAWJDI010000006.1 coordinate 604,748, forward strand.
GCCATTCGCGAGCTGATGGCGGCAGTCGATGCCTACATCCCGCAGCCCGAGCGTCCTGTGGATCAGCCGTTCCTGATGCCGATCGAGGACGTGTTCTCGATCTCCGGTCGTGGCACGGTTGTGACCGGTCGTGTGGAACGCGGTATCGTGAAGGTTGGCGACGAGATCGAGATCGTCGGCATCAAGGATACGCAGAAGACGACCTGCACGGGCGTTGAGATGTTCCGCAAGTTGCTCGACTCCGGTCAGGCTGGCGACAACATCGGCGCGCTGATCCGCGGTATCGACCGCGAGCAGGTCGAGCGTGGTCAGGTTCTGTGCAAGCCGGGTACGGTGAAGCCGCACATGAAGTTCCGTGCGGAAGCCTATATTCTGACGAAGGAAGAGGGTGGCCGCCATACGCCGTTCTTCACCAACTACCGTCCGCAGTTCTACTTCCGCACCACCGACGTGACGGGCATCTGCTCGCTGCCGGAAGGCACGGAGATGGTGATGCCGGGCGACAACGTGGAAATGACGGTGGAACTGATCGTGCCGATCGCCATGGAAGACCGCCTGCGGTTCGCCATCCGCGAAGGCGGACGGACAGTCGGTGCCGGCATCGTGGCTGAAATTCTCGATTAGAGGTTTAACTCTTCATCCTGCACGGCGGTTTGCCGCCGTGTGGATATCATTCAATATCCGTGGTTTGCGGTATTATGCTCGAACCACACCTTAAGGACGAAACGACATGGCCGGACAGAATATCCGTATTCGCCTGAAAGCGTTCGATCATCGTATCCTCGATACGTCGGCCAAGGAGATTGTCTCCACGGCCAAGCGTACCGGCGCTCAGGTTCGTGGCCCCGTGCCACTGCCCACACGCATCGAGCGTTACACGGTCAACCGCTCGCCGCACGTGAACAAGAAATCCCGCGAACAGTTCGAAATGCGCACGCACAAGCGTTTGCTCGACATCGTGGATCCGACACCGCAAACCGTGGACGCGCTGATGAAGCTCGACCTTGCCGCCGGTGTCGACGTCGAAATCAAGCTGTAAGCCAACCGCCTACAGCTTCAACGAGGCTACGTTGGCGCATGTCGCCAACCAATTGCTCGAAGGATGAGAACAATGCGCTCAGGCGTGATTGCACAAAAGGTCGGGATGACCCGCATCTACACCGAAGAAGGTGTGAATGTTCCGGTGACGGTTCTCCGCATGGAGAACGTCCAGGTGGTCGCCCAAAGGACCGAAGATAAAAACGGCTACACTGCGGTGCAGCTTGGTGCCGGTAAGGCGAAGGTGAAAAATGTCACCAAGCCCATGCGCGGTCACTTTGCTGTCGCCAAGGTTGAGCCCAAGCGGAAACTCGCCGAGTTTCGGGTCAGCAACGACAACATGCTCAATGTGGGTGACGAGATCATCGCCGCTCACTACCTGCCGGGTCAGTTCGTCGATGTGACGGGCACGACTATCGGCAAGGGCTTTGCCGGCGCCATGAAGCGCCACAACTTTGGTGGCCTGCGGGCGTCCCACGGCGTGTCCGTGTCGCACCGTTCCCACGGCTCGACGGGTCAGTGTCAGGATCCCGGTAAGGTGTTCAAGGGCAAGAAGATGGCCGGTCACATGGGCAACACCCGCGTGACGACCCAGAACATTCAGGTCGTTTCCGTGGATGTCGATCGCGGCCTGGTGCTCGTCAAAGGCGCTGTTCCCGGTCCGAAGGGTGGTTGGGTTACAATTAAAGACGCGGTGAAGAAGGCGGCTCTTGAGGACGCAATTCGTCCCGCCGCTCTGCGTGCCAACGAAGCCGAAGCCGTCAAGGCGGCTGAAGAGGCAGAACAGGCTATGGCTGACGAAGCCGCCGCCGAACTGGAAGCGCAGCAGCAGGCCGAACAGGCCGCCGCAGTTGAGTCCGCCGAGGAAATGGCTGCTGAAGCTGAAGCCGACAACAAAGAGGGGTCTGAATAATGGATCTCGAAATTACAAAACTCGATGGCTCGAACGGCGGCACTATGTCGCTCAACGACGCGATCTTCGGTCTCGACCCGCGCGACGACATTCTGCAACGCATGGTGCGCTACCAGCGTGCGAAAGCGCGTCAGGGCACGCATTATACGAAGGGTCGTTCCGATGTGGACCGCACCGGCGCGCGTATGTATCGCCAGAAGGGTACAGGCGGTGCGCGTCACCACTCGCAGGCTGCTCCGCAGTTCCGTGGCGGTGGTAAGGCACATGGTCCCAAGCCGCGTGATCATAGCCACGAATTGACGAAGAAGTTTCGTGCGCTTGCGCTGAAGCATGCCTTGTCGACCAAGGCGAAGAACGGCTCGCTTGTGATTGTTGACGATATGTCCACTTCCGAGCCGAAGACGGCTGCACTTCGCACGCAGTTTGGCAAACTCGGTCTGGCCAATGCGTTGATGATTGGCGGTGCCGAACTCGACAACAACTTCGCGCTTGCCGCCCGCAACATTCCAAACGTCGATGTGCTGCCAATTCAGGGCATCAACGTCTATGACATCCTGCGCCGCAAAACCTTGGTTCTCTCCAAGGCTGCAATTGACGCACTCGAGGAGCGGTTCAAATGAGCGACAATATTCGCGCCTATGACGTCATCGTTTCACCGGTTATTACCGAAAAGGCGACGATGGCTTCTGAGCAGAACCAGATTGTGTTCAATGTGGCCCGCGACGCGACCAAGCCTGAAATAAAGAAGGCTGTCGAAAGCCTGTTCAGCGTAAAGGTCACGGGTGTCTCCACACAGATCCGCAAGGGTAAGATCAAGCGGTTCCGCGGCCAACTCGGTCAGCAAAGCGACAAGAAATTCGCGTATGTGACGTTGGCCGAAGGCCAGTCCATCGACGTGACGACCGGCCTGTAAGGGCCGGGGAAAGACAGGGCACAGAACATGGCACTGAAGAGTTTCAATCCGATCACGCCGGGCACCCGCCAGTTGGTCATCGTTTCGCGCGATGGTCTCTGGAAGGGCAAGCCGGTCAAGACATTGACCGAAGGGCTGAACAAGTCCGGCGGTCGTAACAATGCCGGTCGCATGACATCGCGCGGCATCGGCGGTGGTCACAAGCGTTCTTACCGCAAGATCGACTTCAAGCGGAACAAGATCGATATGGAAGGCACGGTTGAGCGTATCGAATACGATCCGAACCGCACGGCTTTTATCGCGCTCATCAAATACAGCGATGGCGAGCTGGCCTACATCATTGCGCCCCAACGTTTGGGCGCAGGCGACAAGGTTATTTCGGCAGCTTCAGCTGACGTGAAGCCTGGCAACTGTATGCCAATGTCGGCCATTCCTGTTGGCACTATCATCCACAACGTTGAGATGAAGCCCGGCAAGGGCGCACAGATCGCACGGTCTGCTGGCACATATGCCCAGTTGGTCGGTCGTGATGGCGTATTTTCGATCCTGCGCCTCAATTCCGGCGAACAGCGTCTTATTCACGGGACGTGCAAAGCCACCATCGGTGCTGTGTCCAACCCGGACAATTCCAACACAAATATGGGCAAGGCCGGGCGTCACCGCTGGTATGGCTCTCGTCCAAAAGTTCGTGGTGTTGCCATGAACCCGATCGACCACCCGCACGGTGGTGGTGAAGGCCGTACATCCGGTGGTCGCCATCCGGTGACACCTTGGGGCAAGCCTACAAAGGGCAAGCGCACACGCTCCAACAAGACGACTGATAAATTCATCATGCGCTCGCGCCACCAGCGCAAGAAGTAAGGAAAACCGCCAGTGTCACGTTCTACCTGGAAAGGCCCTTTCGTCGATGGCTACCTGCTTAAGAAAGCAGCGAAAGTCCGCGACGGTGGCCGCAACGAGGTCATTAAGACCTGGAGCCGTCGCTCCACCATCATGCCGCAGTTCATCGGGCTCACGTTCGGTGTTTACAACGGTAACAAGCACATTCCCGTCAACGTGTCGGAAGACATGGTGGGCCACAAGTTCGGCGAGTTCTCGCCAACGCGGTCCTACTATGGTCACGGTGCGGACAAGAAGGCCAAGAGGAAGTAAGTCATGGGTAAGCCCAAAACCGAACGCGCTTTGGCCGATAACGAGGCGATGGCGCAGCACAAAATGATCCGCGTTTCGCCACAGAAGCTGAACCTCGTTGCTCAGCTCATTCGTGGCAAAACGGCTGCAAAAGCATTGAACGATCTGGAGTTCTCCAACAAGCGCATTGCCAGCACTGTTCGCAAATGCCTGCAGTCTGCGATTGCGAACGCCGAGAACAACCACGATCTCGATGTGGATACGCTGGTTGTGAAGGAAGCCTATGTCGGCCAGTCCATCGTTATGAAGCGTTTTATGGCGCGTGGTCGCGGCAAGGCATCGCGCATCATTAAACCTTTCGCGCATCTGACGATCATCGTGAAAGAAGCCGAAGAAGAGGAGGCCGCGTAATGGGTCAGAAGATCAATCCGATCGGCTTTCGCCTCGGCATCAACCGCACTTGGGACTCTCGCTGGTTTGCATCGGGCGATGATTACGCCAGGATGCTCCACGAGGACATTAAGATCCGCGAGTATATCGAGAAGGAGCTGAAAGCGGCTTCGATCTCGAAGGTCATTATCGAACGCCCCCACCGTAAATGCCGCGTGTCGATCTACTCCGGTCGTCCCGGTCTGATCATCGGTAAGAAGGGCGCCGACATCGAGAAGCTGAAGAAGAAACTTCAGACGATGACGGACGCGGAAGTGTCGCTCAACATCGTGGAGATCCGCAAGCCGGAAGTCGACGCGACGATCGTGGCGCAGTCTATTGCCCAACAGCTGGAACGCCGTATTGCTTTCCGTCGTGCCATGAAGCGCGCCGTGCAATCCGCCATTCGTCTGGGTGCCGGTGGTATTCGTATCAACTGTGGTGGTCGTCTTGGCGGTGCCGAGATTGCGCGTATGGAATGGTATCGTGAGGGTCGCGTGCCGTTGCACACCCTTCGTGCCGACATCGATTACGGCGTTGCCGAGGCGGTTACAGCTTATGGTATTTGCGGCGTGAAGGTGTGGATCTTCAAAGGCGAAATCCTTGAGCACGATCCGTTGGCCCATGATCGCCGCAATACCGAAGCCCAGGAATCGGGCGGTGGTGGTGGCGGGCGTCGCCCGCCTCGCAACTAATCGGCTCGCGTAGAGACAAGAACAGAGAAGAACAATGCTGCAACCAAAACGCACCAAGTTTCGCAAGGCGCACAAGGGCCGTATTCACGGGAACGCCAAGGGCGGAACGTCCTTGACGTTCGGTTCCTATGGTCTAAAAGCCCTCGAACCGGACCGTATCAATGCACGTCAGATTGAAGCGGCCCGTCGTGCCATTACCCGCCAGATGAAGCGTCAGGGGCGTGTGTGGATCCGGATTTTCCCGGACCTGCCCATCTCGTCCAAACCAACTGAAGTTCGTATGGGTAAAGGTAAGGGTTCGCCAGAATACTGGGCGGCCCGCGTGGCTCCCGGCCGCATCATGTTCGAGATCGACGGCGTTGCCGAGCCGATCGCGCGCGAGGCTCTCCGTCTCGGTGCCATGAAGCTTTCGGTAAAGACGAAATTCATTCAGCGCGACGCCGACTAGGCGGCGCACTGAAAAACGGGCTTCAAGCCTGAACGACATGCTAACTGACCGCCAACCGGCCATCTTGGTCTGGTGCCGCGGTTAAGAGGAAAGGACGAGGCAATGAAGCCCTCCGACATTCGTGCGTTGAGCGCGGACCAGATGAAAGACGAGCTTGTCAAGCTCAAGAAAGAGCAGTTCAATCTGCGCTTCCAACGCGCTACCGGGCAGCTGGAGAACACGGCGCGTATGCGCCAGATCAAGCGTGACATCGCCCGTCTTCAGACCATTTCACGTCAGCAGCCGGTCAGTTCCGATTCTGCTGCCGCTGCCGACGCATAAGGAAAACCCATGCCCAAACGCATTCTTCAGGGCACGGTCGTGTCCGACAAGAACGACAAGACGGTCGTTGTGAAGGTCGAGCGCCGCTTCAAGCATCCGCTCTTCAAGAAGACGGTGCGCCGTTCCAAGAACTATAAGGCCCATGACGAGAACAACGTCCGCAAGGTCGGTGACATGGTGTCCATCGAGGAAACGCGTCCGATTTCCCGCGACAAGTGCTGGCGCGTTCTGGACGCTTAGTCCTCACGCACCGATCCTAGACTTAACGGGCAGGTTTCTGCCGCTGAAGTGAAAGAATAAATCCAATGATTCAGATGCAATCCAATCTGGATGTAGCCGATAATTCCGGCGCGCGCCGCGTCATGTGCATCAAGGTGCTCGGCGGTTCCAAGCGTAAATATGCCTCCGTCGGTGACATTATCGTTGTGTCCGTTAAGGAAGCCATTCCGCGCGGTCGTGTGAAGAAGGGTGACGTTGCCAAGGCTGTCGTCGTCCGTACCGCCAAGGCCGTTCAGCGTGCCGATGGTTCGGTTATCCGGTTCGACACCAACGCAGCCGTGCTGGTCGACAACAAGTCGGAGCCCATCGGCACCCGCATCTTTGGCCCAGTGCCGCGCGAGTTGCGCGCCAAGCGCCATATGAAGATCATCTCTCTCGCCCCCGAAGTGCTGTAGGCACGACGAGCGGAAGGAAAGAAAGAGCTATGAACAAGATCAAAAAAGGCGACACCGTCGTCGTTCTCACCGGCAAGGATAAGGGCCGCTCCGGCACCGTTCTTGAGATGATTACGAAGACGGACCGCGTGTTGGTGCAGGGCATCAACATGGTCAAACGCCACACCAAACAGTCGCAGACCTCCGAGGGCGGTATCGTCCAGAAGGAAGCGTCCATTCACATCTCCAACCTCGCCGTTGCTGGCAAAGATGGAAAGCCGACGCGTGTTGGCATCAAGACAAATGACGATGGCAAACGTGTTCGTTTCGCCAAAAAATCCGGAGAGCTGATCGATGGCTGAACAAGCTGAAAAGCCGCGGATGCAGCGGCTTTACGACGAGACCATCAAGGGCGTGATGCAGGAGAAGTTCGCCTATACGAACTCCATGCAGATGCCGAAACTTGAGAAGATCGTCATCAATATGGGCGTGGGTGAATCCACTGCCGATTCCAAGAAGGCTTCCAACGCTGCCGGCGATCTTTCGTTGATTGCAGGCCAGAAGGCGGTCGTCACCCGTGCCAAGAAATCGATCGCCGGTTTCAAGGTGCGTGAAGAGATGCCGCTTGGTGCCAAGGTTACCTTGCGCGGCACCCAGATGTTTGAATTTCTTGACCGCCTTATCACCATCGCACTGCCGCGCGTGCGTGACTTTCGCGGCTTGAACCCGAAGAGCTTTGACGGTCGTGGCAACTTTGCCATGGGCCTGAAAGAGCACATCGTTTTCCCGGAGATCGAATACGACAAGGTCGATCAGATCTGGGGTATGGACGTCATCGTCTGCACGACGGCGAACACGGATGATGAGGCGCGCGAACTGTTGCGCGCTTTCAACTTCCCGTTTCCCGAACCGAAGGAAGAGCAGCAAAAGAAGGCTGCTTAAATCTCGAATGGGAAGGGCAATGGTGCCCGCCGTAACGACAGACGTATCGAAGAGGACGAACCAATGGCAAAAGTGTCTGCCATCGAAAACAACAAGAAGAAGCGTCGCCTGGTGAAAAAATACGCTGGTAAGCGCGCTGAGCTGAAGGCGATCATTTCCGACCGCTCCAAGCCCATCGAAGAACGTTTCAAGGCGCAGCTGGAAATTGCGGAAATGCCGCGCAATGGCGCCAAGAACCGCGTCCGCAACCGTTGCGGCGTCTCCGGTCGTCCGCGCGGTGTTTATCGCAAGATGGGAATGTCCCGTATTGCGCTGCGCGAACTCGGCAATGCGGGCAAAGTGCCCGGCCTCGTTAAGTCCAGCTGGTAAGGGAGGGCTCCTGATATGATGAACGATCCAGTCGGTGACATGCTCACCCGTATCCGTAACGGTCTGATGCGCGGCAAGTCGAAAGTCTCGACACCTGCCTCCAAGCTACGTGCAAACGTGCTCGATGTGCTTGAGAGCGAAGGCTACATTCGTGGTTATTCCCGTATTGATTTTGAAAACGGCAAGGCCGACATCGAAATCGAGCTGAAATATTTCGATGATGCTCCGGTCATCCGCGAAATCACGCGTATCTCCAAGCCCGGTCGCCGCGTCTATTCGTCGGTCAAGAATCTTGCCTCGCGTGGCCAATGGCCTTGGTATCTCCATCCTCTCCACACCCAAGGGTGTAATGGCGGACCACGATGCCCGTGAGCAGAATGTCGGCGGTGAAGTCCTCTGCCAGATCTTCTGATCCGGCAATTAACGAAACAATCCGGGTGGCCGCCTTACCGCAGTGCTGCCCATAAGGAACGAGCGAGAACACTATGTCACGCATCGGTAAAAAGCCGGTCCAGGTGCCGGATGGCGTAACAGCCACGGTCGACGGCCAGACCGTCACCGCAAAAGGCCCAAAGGGCGAATTGAAGTTTGTCGTCAACAGCGACGTACTGGTGAAGATGGAAGACGGCGCCGTTTCCGTCGATCCGGTCAACCAGTCGAAGGATGCCCGCAGCCAGTGGGGCATGTCCCGCACGATGATCGAAAACATCTTCACGGGTGTGCATACCGGCTTCGAGAAGAAGCTTGAGATCAACGGTGTTGGTTATCGTGCCGCCATGCAGGGTCAGAAATTGTCCCTGTCTCTCGGCTTCTCCCATGAGGTTCTCTACGAGCCGCCGCAGGGCGTCACGCTTACGGTCACCAAGCCGACCGAGATAACCGTCTCCGGCCATGACAAGCAGGTCGTTGGCCAGACTGCAGCAGAGATTCGCAGCTACCGTCCGCCGGAGCCCTACAAGGGCAAGGGTGTGAAGTATGCCGATGAAACGGTCTTCCGCAAGGAAGGGAAGAAGAAGTAAGATGGCAAAGCTCAGCACAAAAGACCGCCGCCGCGCCCGCGTACGTCGCAGCCTTAAAAAGGTCGCCAATGGTCGCCCGCGTCTGTCGGTTCACCGCTCCAATACCAACATCTACGCCCAGATCATCGATGATACGGCAGGCCGCACGGTTGCCGCCGCATCGACACTCGAAGCGGATGTCGTGGCTAAAGGCAAGGGCGGCAACATCGCCGCTGCCGAAGCGGTCGGTAAGCTCATTGCCGAACGCGCTTCGAAAGCCGGTGTCGAGAATGTGGTTTTCGACCGTGGTTCTTTCCTCTTTCATGGCCGCGTCAAGGCACTCGCCGACGCTGCCCGTGAAGGCGGCTTGAAGTTCTAGACTAACAAGAGGGTAGGGGCAGGTCGCAACCGCGAAACCGCCCCGCCAGCATACTGCACACCGTGTGGGCGATCCCCACACATGAGACACATGCTCCGATAAAAGAACAGGAACAGGACATGGCTAGAGGCCCACAGGGTGGCGGCGGACGTAACAACCGCCGGGACGAAAAAGAGGACGACGGCTTCACAGACAAGCTCGTCCATATCAACCGCGTTGCAAAAGTCGTGAAGGGTGGCCGTCGCTTCGGTTTTGCCGCTCTCGTCGTCGTTGGCGACCAGAAGGGCCGCGTCGGCTTCGGCCACGGCAAGGCACGAGAAGTGCCGGAAGCGATCCGCAAGGCTTCCGAAGCTGCCAAGCGCGATCTCATCTTCGTGCCTTTGCGCGATGGCCGCACGCTGCACCATGACGTCCGCGGCCGCCACGGCGCCGGTAAGGTCATTCTGCGTTCTGCACCTCCCGGCACCGGTATCATTGCCGGTGGCCCGATGCGTGCCGTGTTTGAAACGGTCGGCATGTCCGATGTGGTTGCCAAGTCGCTCGGCTCGTCCAACCCTTACAACATGGTTCGCGCCACGTTTGATGCGTTGAAGCGCCAGATGCACCCGAAGGATATCGCGGCACAGCGCGGTCTGAAGCTGGCTACGCTTCAGGAACGCCGTCGCGATCTGATCGGCGAAGAGGTATAATCTCATGGCTGACAACAAGACAGTGACTGTGGAGCAGATTGGTTCGCCCCTGCGCCGCCCCAAGGACCAGCGCCAGACCCTCGTCGGTCTCGGCCTGAACAAGATGCACCGCCAACGCACGCTGGAAGACACTCCAGCCGTGCGCGGCATGATCCGCAAGGTTTCCCACCTTGTTCGGGTCGTTGAAGAAAGCTGAGGCTGTTATGGATCTCAACCAGATTTCAGACAAAGAAGGCGCAACGCACGCCAAGAAGCGTGTCGGTCGCGGTATCGGGTCCGGCAAGGGCAAGACCGGCGGTCGTGGCGTAAAGGGGCAGAAGTCCCGTTCAGGTGTCGCCATCAACGGTTTCGAAGGCGGGCAGATGCCCATCTATCGTCGTTTGCCGAAACGTGGCTTTTCCAACGCCATGTTCTCTAACGGACTACAATGTGGTGTCGATCGCCCGTCTCGAAACGGCTGTCGAAGCAGGCAAGCTGGATGCGGGACAAACTGTCGATGCAGCAGCTCTCATCGCTGCGGGTGTCATTCGCCGCGAGCGTGACGGTATTCGTCTTCTTGGTGGTTCCGACGCGAAGAGCAAGTTCACCTTGTCCGTCGCCGGTGCTTCAAAGAGCGCTGTGGAAGCCATCGAAAAAGCCGGAGGGTCCGTCACCGTTGTCTGTGCCCGCTAAAGAGAAGGCCGACGCGGAGTAAACGCGCATCGTCTTTACAAATCTCACGCCACCCGCATTACGGCCCGCCGTGTTGCGGGTGGCGTTTTCGTTTATAGCGGCAGGAAAATGATACGGTGGATTCGCCTTTGCGCGCGACGCCGGTCTGCCCTACATACAACGCCGACCGCAGGCTTGGCCTGACTGGAGACATTTATGGCATCAGCTGCCGAGCAACTCGCACAGAACCTGTCGTTCAAGACATTTTCCAAAGCGACCGATCTGAAAAAACGCCTATGGTTCACGCTTTTCGCGCTGATCGTCTATCGGTTGGGCACGTATATTCCGCTGCCCGGTATTAACCCGGAGCAGCTGGCCGCAGCATTTCAGCAGCAGAGCCAGGGCGTGCTGGGCCTTGTGAATATGTTCTCGGGCGGAGCCGTGGAACGCCTTGCGATCTTCGCACTTGGCATCATGCCCTATATTTCTGCGTCCATCATCATGCAGCTGATGACCTCGGTTGTGCCGAGCCTGGAGCAGCTGAAGAAAGAGGGCGAGCAGGGCCGCAAGGTCATCAACCAATACACACGCTATGGCACCGTTATTCTCGGCACAGCGCAGGCGTGGGGCATCGCCGCCGGTCTGCAGGCGGCTGACGGTATGGTGGTCAATCCCGGCTGGTTCTTCATGGTTACGACCATCGTGACACTGGTTGGCGGCACGATGTTCCTTATGTGGCTTGGTGAACAGATTACGGCGCGCGGTATCGGCAACGGTATCTCGCTTATCATCTTTGCAGGCATCGTGGCCGCTCTCCCCGGCGCGTTGGCGCAGTTGCTCGATGCCGGTTCGACAGGGTCCATCTCCACGCTGACGATGCTGGCAGTGCTGGTCTCCATCATCGGCCTGATCGCCTTCATCGTCTTTATCGAGCGCGCTCAGCGTCGCCTGTTAATTCAGTATCCAAAACGCCAGGTCGGCAACAAGATGTTCCAGGGGGACTCGTCCCACCTGCCGCTGAAGCTGAATACGGCTGGCGTCATCCCCCCAATCTTTGCCTCGTCGCTCCTGCTGCTTCCGGCAACCATCACCGGTTTCTCCGGTGCGGCGGGTACAAGCGAGATCGCTACCACGATCAACGCCATTCTTGGCCGCGGTCAGCCCGGCTATCTCATCTTCTACGGTGTGATGATCGCCTTCTTCGCGTTCTTTTACACGGCCATTGTGTTCAACCCGAAGGACACAGCCGACAATCTGAAGCAGCATGGCGGTTTCATTCCCGGCATCCGCCCGGGTGATCGGACGGCTGACTATATCGATTACGTGCTTACCCGCATTACGACTTTGGGTGCGCTGTATCTGGTTTTCGTCTGTCTCATTCCCGAAATGTTCCTCACGGGCCTCGGCATCTCCGTCTTTCTCGGTGGCACGTCGCTGTTGATCGTCGTTTCGGTCACAATGGACACGGTCAATCAGGTCCAGAGCCATCTTTTTGCCCAGCAATACGAAGGGCTCATTGCCAAGTCTAAGCTGCGTGGGTCAAAAGGGCGCGGTAAAGGACAACCGCGTCCTGCGGGCGAGCGGGGAGGCAAGCGTCGGAAATGAGACTGATACTTCTGGGACCGCCGGGGGCGGGCAAGGGCACACAGGCCCAGCGCTTAGTCGAACGGCACAAGATACCGCAGCTTTCCACTGGCGACATGCTCCGCGCAGCCGTCGCTGCCGGCACTGAGACAGGCCGGCGCGCCAAGGCCGTGATGGAGGCGGGACAGTTGGTGTCCGACGACATCGTGACTTCCATCGTGTCCGACAGGATTGACGAGCCGGATTGCGCCAACGGGTTCATTCTTGACGGTTACCCGCGCACGCTGCCTCAGGCCGACTCGGTATCCAAAATGTTGGCGGACAGGGGCACCAAACTCGATGCCGCCATTGAACTCGCAGTTGACGACGATGCAATGGTCGAACGTGTCGCCGGTCGCTACAGCTGCGCAAATTGCGGTGCAGGCTATCACGACACTCTCAACAAGCCGGTCGTTGATGGCGTTTGCGACAAGTGTGGTTCAACCGAATTCAAACGTCGGCCCGATGACAATGCGGATGCCATGCGGACACGGTTGATGGTCTATTACAAGGAAACGTCGCCGCTGCTCGGTTATTACTACGCCAAAGGGCTGCTTTCCACGGTGGACGGAATGGCCTCCATCGAAACGGTGTCGGAAGAAATAAACGGGGTGTTGTCACAGGCCTGAATGGCAGGCAAATCACCGTGATAGTCTTGTCAAGCGCATGTTGACGCGGGAGTAATTCGCCCCTAAGTCAAGCCTACATTTCGCAATAACCCGGCGATCGGATTCGGACTGCCCACAAGGGGCGGCTCGGTACGGTCGCTTTTCAGCGTGAGGGTTGGTTGCCGAAGTCGTCAATCGAGAAAGTGAACCGTGCGCTCGTCGCCCGGTCCCCCAGTTAGGAGATCAGCGTGGCCCGTATCGCTGGCGTAAATATTCCCACGAACAAACGTGCAGTCATCGCACTGCAATACATTCACGGCATCGGCAAAAAGTTCGCCGCCGAAATCGTCGAGAAGGCAAACATTCCTCTCGAACGGCGCGTGAACCAGCTTTCCGATGCGGAAGTGCTCCAGATGCGTGAAATCATCGACCGTGATTACATGGTTGAAGGCGACCTGCGCCGTGAGCGTTCCATGAACATCAAGCGCCTCATGGACCTTGGTTGCTACCGTGGTCTGCGCCACCGTCGCAACCTGCCGGTTCGTGGTCAGCGCACGCATACCAATGCCCGCACCCGCAAGGGTCCGGCCAAGGCGATTGCCGGTAAAAAGAAATAAGGTTTAGGCGGGCGCTTAGCTCGTCTCACCATCCATACGGTGTAGCCGCTGGCATTACGGCGGTGTCCAATATCATACAAGGATTAGACGATGGCCAAGGATGCCGCCCGCGTTAAAAAACGCGAACGTAAGAATATCGCATCGGGCGTTGCCCATGTGAACTCCACTTTCAACAACACGATGATTACCATCACCGACGCGCAGGGCAACACGATTTCGTGGTCCTCAGCCGGTGCCCAGGGTTTCAAAGGCTCGCGCAAGTCGACGCCATTTGCGGCGCAGGTTGCAGCTGAAGATGCTGGCAAGAAAGCTCAGGATCACGGTGTGAAGACACTGGAAGTTGAAGTGAAAGGCCCTGGTTCGGGCCGTGAGTCCGCTCTGCGTGCCTTGCAGTCCATCGGTCTCGTCATCACGTCCATCCGCGACGTGACCTCGGTTCCCCACAACGGGTGCCGCGCGCGCAAACAGCGCCGGGTCTGATCCTTCCGATCTGACCGAATTACACGGCTGCGACATCCAGCGCGGCCGAGACGCTTTGAGTGCCACGACTGGATGGTGGCCACTCGAATTTCAGGAAGAATTTCATGATTGATCGTAACTGGTCCGAACTCATCAAGCCCAACAAGCTGCAGATTTCCTCGCACGGCACCAAGGGCACGATGATTGCCGAGCCGCTCGAGCGCGGCTTTGGTCTGACCCTGGGCAACGCTCTGCGCCGTATTCTGCTGTCGTCCCTTCAGGGCGCTTCCGTGACTGCCGTTCAGATCGATGGTGTGCTGCACGAGTTTTCGTCCATCCCCGGCGTGCGGGAAGATGTCACTGACATCATTTTGAACGTGAAGGAACTGGCGATCAAGATGCAGGGCGAAGGCCCCAAGCGCATGGTCGTACGTAAGGAAGGCGCCGGACCCGTCAAAGCCGGTGACATTCAAACGGTTGGTGATATCGAAATTCTCAACCCCGAGCTTGTTCTTTGCACGCTCGACGAGGACGCCGAAATCCGCATGGAGTTCACTGTCGATACCGGCAAGGGTTATGTCGCTGCCGAACGCAACCGTCCGGAAGACGCGCCCATCGGCCTTATTCCAGTCGACTCGCTCTATTCGCCCGTGCGGAAGTGTTCATACAAGACCGAAAACACCCGCGAAGGCCAGGTTCTCGATTACGATAAGCTGACCCTGACCGTCGAAACCGACGGTTCTGTTTCTCCGGACGATGCGGTGGCGTATGCTGCCCGCATCCTGCAGGACCAGCTTTCCGTCTTTGTGAACTTTGAGGAGCCGAAGAAGGAGGTTGTTCAGGAGCAGGTCACGGAACTCGCGTTCAACCCTGCGCTTCTGAAGAAGGTGGACGAGTTGGAACTGTCGGTCCGTTCCGCGAACTGCCTGAAGAACGACAACATCGTCTACATCGGCGATCTCATCCAGAAGACCGAAGGCGAGATGCTCCGTACACCGAACTTCGGCCGCAAGTCCTTGAATGAAATCAAGGAAGTTTTGGCCACGATGGGTCTGCATCTCGGAATGGAAATTCCTGCCTGGCCGCCGGAAAACATCGACGATCTCGCCAAACGTTACGAAGACCAATACTAATATCAACGCGCGGGCTTAAGACCTAGGCCGCGCTTTCCAACAAGGAGAAGGCATATGCGTCACCGCAAACAGGGACGGAAGCTCAACCGGACGTCCAGCCACCGCAAGGCGATGTTCAAGAACATGGCCGTCTCGCTCATCACCCACGAGCAGATCGTAACCACATTGCCCAAGGCGAAAGAGCTGCGCTCTATCGTCGACAAGCTTATCACGCTCGGCAAGCGCGGAGATCTCCACGCCCGCCGTCAGGCCGCTTCCCAAATGGAAGATGCCGCAGCGGTCAAGAAGCTGTTCGCCGTTATCGGCCCCCGCTACGCCGAACGCCCCGGTGGCTACACCCGCGTCATGAAGGCCGGTTTCCGCTACGGCGACAACGCACCGATGGCCGTGATCGAACTCGTTGATCGTGACGAAGATGCCAAGGGCAAGGGCGACCGCGAGCGGATGGAAGCTGAAGAAACCGCGATTGATGAGACCGAAGCAGTGGCTGCGTAAACAGCGATTGTATAAGTGATTTTCAAGCGGCGCGCACCGATACGGTGTGCGCCGTTTTTTATTTCGTGGTCTAACGATGTTTGCGGGCCATTTTCGCCTGTTTTACAGCGCATCGCACCTGTCAGGATGATATGGAAACTTTGTCGATGAAGAACGGTATGAACATCGCGACAATAGCAATTTCGATGGTGTTATTTGCGTGTGCTGGACATGCTGGGGCGCAGGACCGCAGCGTGCCTGATACGGTTCAACAAGTCCGCTATTCCTATGCACCTCTCGTGAAGCAGGTCTCGCCCGCGGTTGTGAATGTGTATGCGGCCCGCACGGTCGCGCGCAGGCCATCGCCCTTTGCGGGCGATCCGTTCTTCGAGCGGTTTTTCGGGCAGCGCGGCAACAATCGCCAGCAACAACGCACGGCCCGCTCGTTGGGGTCCGGTGTGATTGTCGGCAGCGAGGGCATTATCGTAACCAACGTTCACGTGATTGCCGGTGCCGATGAAATCCGTATCGCATTGAAAGACGGGCAGGAGTTCGAGGCTGAGGTGCTCTTGTCCGACGCCAAGTCCGATCTAGCGGTGCTGAAGGTGGATGCCGGATCGGCATTGCCGACTGTGCAACTGGGTGATTCCGAAGCGCTCGAAGTTGGCGATCTCGTCTTGGCCCTCGGCAACCCGTTCGGTGTCGGGCAGACGGTTACATCCGGCATCGTGTCCGCTCTCGCCCGGTCGCAGGCTGGTGTGCAGGATTTCGGTTTCTATGTTCAGACTGACGCTTCCATCAATCCCGGTAATTCCGGTGGCGCCTTGGTGGACATGGGCGGCAATCTGGTTGGCATAAACACGGCCATTTTCTCCCGCTCCGGCGGGTCCAACGGCATCGGTTTTGCCGTTCCTTCAAACATGGTGCGGGTGGTCATCGATTCAGCTTTGGCCGGTTCGTCGACACTCATTCGCCCGTGGATTGGTGCGACATTTCAGGCAGTTAGTTCCGATATCGCCCTGTCTCTCGGCATGGCGCGGCCTTTGGGTGCTCTGGTTGCCGATGTCGATGAAGACGGGCCGGCCGCCACAGCGGGCTTGGCAACTGGGGATGTTGTTATCGCTTTCGACGGCAAGCCATTGCAGCACATGGATGCACTCGGGTACCGGCTGGCAACCGCCGGTTTGAACCAGACGGTCGAGCTGACTCTTATTTCGCGCGGCAAGGAAAAGGTCATACCGGTCGAGTTGGTCGCCGCACCGGAAGACCCCGCCCGGGACGCCCGCACTTTCGATGGGCCGTCACCGTTTTCCGGTATGGAAGTCGCCAATCTTTCCCCCCGCGTGGCGCAGGAACTGGGCTTGCCGACCAGCAAGCGAGGCGTGGTGATCACCAAGGTGGAACCCGGCACGGCGGCGGCGCGGTTCGGCTTCCGGCCAAAGGATATCCTGCTCACGATCCGGCAGGATCCAATGCTCAGCACCCGCTTGATGGCCAGCATTGTGCGGACGGGTGGTCGTGCTTGGCCCTACACAGTCGAGCGCGACGGTCGCACCTACCACCAGTTTATTCGCTAATGGCGGACCTGTTCGGCACAACTGACAGCGGCGGGAGGGAAAAGGCCGGAAAACTGGCTCCGCTGGCGGAACGCCTGCGCCCCCGCACTTTGTCGGACGTTGCCGGTCAGGATCACCTGGTCGGGCTTGAAGGAACGCTGACCCGCTGGGTGAAGGAAGGCGATCTGCCCAGCACGATCTTCTGGGGGCCGCCGGGTACTGGAAAGACCACCGTTGCGCGCCTTCTGGCCGATGTGGGCGACCATCATTTCGAACAAATTTCCGCAGTCTTTTCAGGCGTAGCGGACCTGAAAAAAACTTTTGAGGCAGCCCGCCTTCGCGCCGCCAACGGTCGCCGGACCCTTCTTTTCGTCGATGAAATCCACCGCTTCAACCGCGCCCAGCAGGACAGTTTTCTGCCAGTCATGGAAGACGGTACGATCACACTCGTAGGGGCGACGACGGAAAACCCATCTTTTGAACTAAATGCAGCTCTTCTGTCCCGCGCCAAGGTGCTGACATTCCAACCCCACGATGAGATCAGCCTTGCCGAACTTCTGGAACGTGCGGAGAAGATCGAGGGTAAGCCGCTCCCTTTGAACGACAATGCCCGTGCGGTGCTGATCCGCCTCGCCGATGGCGACGGGCGGGCCGTGCTGACATTGGCGGAGGATATGTGGAGATCCGCACCATCGGATAAGCCGCTCGATGCGGAAGCGGTGCAAGCTCTGCTTCAACGCCGCGCACCTGTTTACGACAAAAACGCCGATGGTCATTACAACCTCATTTCGGCGCTGCACAAGGCAGTTCGTGGCTCTGACCCCGACGCCGCGCTCTATTATCTGGCGAGGATGTTGGATGCAGGCGAAGACCCAATGTTTCTCGCCCGCCGCTTGGTGAGAATGGCGAGTGAAGACATAGGCTTGGCCGACCCGCAGGCGTTGCAGATCGCCATTGCGGCGAAGGATGCATTTCACTTTGTAGGCACACCCGAAGGCGAACTGGCACTGGGGCAGGCGACCGTCTATCTTGCCACCGCGCCCAAATCGAACGCGCTCTACACCGCCATGAAAGCAGCGACGCGCGCTGCGAAAGAGCATGGCTCATTGCCACCCCCAAAACGCATTTTGAACGCGCCAACAGGGCTGATGAAAGAGGAGGGGTATGGCGAGGGTTATCGATACGACCACGACGAGCCGGATGCGTTTTCAGGTCAGAACTATTTCCCCGAACGCATGGAGCGAATGATGTTTTACACGCCTACAAACCGTGGTTTCGAGCGAACAATCACCGAGCGAATGGCGTTTTGGTCGAAGCGAAGGGCCGAACGCCCGTAGCGTTCTGCCGTTTACTTTGCGGTCACCTGCGTTTCAGGCGGATAAAAACCGGGTTGGGGTCATGGTCCTTGAACGCGCCCGAAATCGTGTCCACCGCAACCAGCGCCGACCCGCCCGGAACGACAAAGCTCGCCAAGGTGCGCCGTGCCGATTTTCGGTTGACCACGGATTTTACGGTCACCGTTTGCGACCGGTAGCCCGGCTTCGACGCAGTCACGGTAAATGCCTTACGCCGTCGCACTTCCAGTGTGCAGGGATTGTTGCATTCGAGCCCGAGCGAATTGGTGACTTTTGCGGAACGCGGTGTCACGTCAATTTTCACCTCTTCCCTCACGCCCCGTTGCGCGGTCTGACACCCGGCAAGGAGCGCGAACGCGCATAGTCCGATAGCAAGTTTCAGCACGTCGATATCCCCCTTTGCCCCAGGCGTCACATTAGGCACCAAACCGCTTCTTAGGAAAGACGGAATGCATATTTTCGTGCGTTGTCGAACCTGCAAACACTAGGGTTCTTGGGCGCAATAGGGTAATGGGCGCAGCATGATCATGATCCTTGCCATATTTGCCGGAGGCGGCCTTGGTGCCGCCTTGCGCCACGGCGTCAATGTGTTGTGCGCCAAGGCGTTCGGCCTCTCTTTTCCGTTCGGCACGATGACCGTTAACATTGCCGGGTCTGCGCTTATGGGCGCGCTTATTGGCTGGCTTGCGCTGCGGAGTGGAGCCTCACCATTGCTCCGCGCATTCGCGGCCACTGGCGTCCTTGGCGGTTTCACGACCTTTTCGGCGTTCTCCCTTGATGTGTTGGTTCTGGTGGAGCGTGGTCAGACTTCTACAGCGGCGCTTTACACGGTGGTTACGCTAGCGGGTTCTATAGCGGCTATTTTCGCAGGTATCTGGCTCGTTCGGGCAGGGGCTGCCTGATGGCTCTCGGTTCCGTCACCCAACGCACCATTGCGAGCGATGAGGCTGGGATGCGACTCGACCGGTGGTTCAAGCACCATTATCCGGGCCTGGCATTCGGCGCGCTGCAGAAGCTGCTGCGCTCCGGACAGATTCGGGTCGATGGCGGGCGGGTGAAGACGTCCTCGCGTGTCGAGTCGGGGCAGGTTGTCCGCATTCCACCGCTTGATGCCGACAGTTCGGGACCACCGAAGCATTTGACCCCATCGACCATCCGCGACCGGCATGACGGTGACGTTCTGCGTGATATGCTGCTGTATGAAGACAAAAAGGTTTATGTTTTCAACAAGCCGTCCGGTTTGGCTGTGCAAGGTGGCTCCGGTATAAACCGCTCCATCGATTCCATGCTGGAAGCATTGCGCGACAAGTCGGGGCAAAAGCCGCGCCTCGTTCATCGCCTCGACAGGGATACATCCGGCGCATTGGTCGTTGCCAAAACGCGGGGCGCTGCGGCGGCTTTGGCAAAAAGTTTCCGCCACCGTGACACGCAGAAAACCTATTGGGCGCTTCTGTTCGGCGTGCCGCGCGAGCGGGAAGGGCGCATCTCCACCTATCTCGTCAAAGAACGCGCACCGGAGGGTGACTATATGCGGGTCGGCGAACACGGCGAACGCCATGCCGACCATGCAGTGACCCATTTCCGCGTGATCGACCCCAATCCACGCCGCGTCGCTTGGGTGGAAATGCAGCCTGTGACGGGGCGGACCCACCAGCTGCGCGTTCACGCGCAACATATCGGCCACCCGATCATCGGCGACCCGAAATATTTCGACGTGGAGAACTGGGAACTGCCGGGCGGTGTCCAAAAACGGCTTCACCTTCACGCCCGCCGCATTCTCATTCCCCATCCCGACGCGGGCCAGCCTGTCATCGATGTAACGGCACCCTCGCCGCCACATATGGTTCAAAGCTGGAACCTGTTCGCGTTCGATGAAGCGGACGGTTTGCCTGACGAGGACGAACGATGAGCGGGCCGAGCGACATTCTCGGCCAGCGTGACCCGAACGTGCCGGACCGGCCGACGCGCGTTGCAGAACCGTCGCGGGAAAGCGCATTGCCAAAGCGTTTTTACAAGGCAGCCGATGTTGTGCGGGAAGGCGACACATTCACCGTCGCACTGGACGGCAAACCTGTCCGCACGCCCGGTCGCAAGGCGCTTTCGGTTCCAAACGAAACACTCGCCCGGTCGATGGCTGCTGAATGGGCGGCGCAGAAAGAGAGAATTGACCCGATGACGATGCCGTTGACGCGGCTTGTCAACACCGCGCTCGATGGTGTCGCTGCCGACATGCAGGCTGTACGGGAAGACATCGTGCGTTTCGCGGGCACGGACCTGCTCTGCTACCGCGCGACAGGGCCGGAGCCGTTGCAAGAACGACAGGAGGCGGTGTGGGGCGCTGTGCTGGAATGGGCGCAGGCCCACGGCATGGTGTTTGAGACCACGGCTGGCATCACACATGTGCAGCAACCATCGGCGGCGCTCGCTGTTTTCGGCAGCAAAATCGCCCAGGTGGACGATGCTGTGCTGCTGACCGCATTGCATCTCGTCACGTCGCTCACCGGTTCCGCCATCATCGCTCTCGCGGTTCTGGAAGGTGAATTGACCGGCGAGACGGCATGGGAGGTGGCCCATCTCGACGAAGACTGGAACATTGAGATGTGGGGCGAAGATACGGATGCAATGGCTCGGCGCGCACTGAGGTGGCGTGACATGAACGCGGCGGTGGAGACGATTGGCGCGCTGAAATGACCGACGTGCCGATCCTCACCGAGCAAGAGCTCGAAGGGCTGAAGGCGTGGAGACGACGCTTCGAGATGCGTCGTGTGACCGTCGTTTTGGTGGCGGCATTGTTCAGCGGCTTCGTCGGCTGGGCATACGGAGCGGTGTTCTACGGTGAATATCTCAACGTGGATGATGCTGCCGACCCTTATCGCGGTTTCCGAACGGGCGCGATGATCGGTTTCATCGCGGCTGCAATAGAACTCTACTACATCCGCTCCGTGCGCCGCAGCTGGATACGCCGCGTGGCGTTTCTGCCAGGACTCATTGTTCGGATCGTTGTTATCACGATCATTATCCGCGCTGTGTTGCTGATCAATACGGGCATTTCGAACTGGCTGGCGAACGAGCCTCTCTACAGCGATCTCACGGCGGGAGACGAGTTCCGTGACACCCTGTTCAGCCTGCTTTTCGTGCTGGTGTTCGTCACACTGTCGCAGCTTTCCGCCATCATCGGCTTCAAGCGGTTCGTCAATCTGGTCGTCGGTCGCTACTTCAAGCCGGTCGCGGAGGAACGCATTTTTCTCTTTGTCGATCTGATCGACTCCACGCCTCTGGCGCGGAGACTTGGCGACGTGCAGTTCCACCAGTTTCTATCTGACTTCTTCCACCAACTCGATATGGCGGTCGTGCGTTTCGGTGGCGAGATTGTTTCCTATGTGGGTGATTGTGTGATCGTGACCTGGCCGATCACCGGCGATTCCAAAAGGGATACCCGTGTGTTGCGCGCGCTCTACACCATGCGCCTGGCAGTCAAGCTCGTGGCCGACGATTTTCGCACCACATATGGCACCGTTCCCACTTTCCGCGCCGCGCTGCATGGTGGCCATGTCGTTGTTGGTGAATGCGGGGACAGCCGACGGCAGGTGACATATCTGGGTGACACGGTGAACGTTACCGGGCGGCTGGAAGCGCTTGGAAAAGAACTCGGTGAGCCGTATCTCATATCATCCAGTCTGGCCGGTCAGCTTTCACCACCGGATGGCATTGGCTTTCAGACTATCGGCGCTTCTCGCCTGAAGGGGCTGGATTCCGACACTGCCATTGAGCGCATCGTTTTCACTGACTGATAAGTTTTAACGGCGGTGGGCGACGACGAGCCTGTCAAGCGTTTGCAGGAATGCCGACCGGTCCTGCGCCGTAAACGAGCGGTTGTAGGTTTGCGACTGGTTCGCTTCCCGCAACTGCTGTTTCAAATCACGCACCGCAAGCGCCATGCCGATACTCGTCTGGTCGAACGCCTTGCCGGTCGGCCCGAGCGCATGACCGTCAGCGTCTAGCACCCGTTTGGCCAGCGGAATGTCCGATGTGATGACGATATCGTCGGTCTCAACACGCTCGGCAATCCAGTCGTCGGCAATATCCGCGCCGGCTGGCACGGCAATTACTGTCACCAACGGATCACGGCTCGGGCGCATACCGCCGTTGGACACAATGAATGTGTGCAGGCCATAGCGCGCGGCCACCTTCAACGTCTCGGCTTTTACCGGGCAGGCGTCTGCGTCGATGAATATCCGCATCTCAGCGCCCCGGCAGTGGCGGGCATTTCAGATACAGCACCGAGCCTTGCAGCATGAAACCGTTTTCAGTGCGCGCCAGATTGAAATCATCGAACATCAGGGACAGGCGCGCGCGACCCACATCGAGCGTATAAAGCACTTTACCGCGCGAATTAGCCTGTCGCACGACACGGCTGACACGGGAGCGGTTCTGGTTGAGATAATCGATGCGAATGAGGTCCAGCCCTTTCGAGCGATAGACCAGATCGCCTCGGAAAGACGAGGCTGTCAGCCTCGAACTCTCGTCTTCGCCTTCGGCGGCGGCTCGCAAACTTGCAACGAGCTTTTGCGAAAGCGGTGCGGGCTTGAAACACCTCTCGGCCGCCTCATTCACTTTGCTGCGCTCGATGCGCCGCGCAAATTGAGGCGTAACGAGCGACCAAACGCCTAAAATGTCACGCTTCAGGTCGACCATGACCTGTTGCTCGAGCGTTGGCGGACCTGCCACTTCCTGCGCCGTGGCACCGCAACCGAATGCAAACGCAGCGATGCAGGCAAGAGTGGTGAGGCGCATCCTAGAACTCGATGACGGAGCGAATGGATTTGCCTTCGTGCATAAGGTCGAAGGCCGTGTTGATTTCGTCAAGCGGCAGTTTGTGGGTTATCATCGGATCGATATCGATCTTGCCGTCCATATACCAATCGACGATTTTCGGCACATCGGTGCGCCCCCGCGCGCCGCCGAAGGCCGTGCCGCGCCATGACCTGCCGGTGACGAGCTGAAACGGGCGGGTGGAAATTTCCTGCCCCGCGCCGGCCACGCCAATGATGATGCTTTCGCCCCAGCCCTTGTGGGCGCATTCCAAAGCGACGCGCATGACATTCGTATTGCCGATACATTCGAACGTGTAGTCGGCACCACCGCCCGTCATCTCGACAAGGGCGTCGACCTGCTCCTGATGGCTGGCACCTGTCGGGTTGTAGAAATCGGTCATGCCGAATTTCTCGCCCCACGCCTTCTTGTCGTCGTTCATATCGACGCCAATGATGCGGTTGGCACCGATCAGCCGCAGCCCCTGAATGACGTTCAGCCCGATGCCACCCAGGCCGAACACGACCGCCGTGCAACCCGCCTCCGCCTTGGCAGTATTGATGACCGCACCAATTCCGGTCGTTACGCCGCAACCGATGTAGCAAATCTTGTCGAACGGGGCGTCCTCGCGCACTTTGGCCAACGCAATTTCCGGCAAGACCGTGAAATTGGCGAAGGTCGATGTGCCCATGTAGTGCATGATCGGCTCGCCATCGATCGAGAACCGGCTGGTGCCGTCCGGCATCAGTCCCGCGCCCTGCGTCGTGCGAATGGCCTGGCAAAGGTTGGTCTTCGGGTGCAGGCAATAGTCGCATTCACGGCATTCCGGCGTGTAGAGCGGAATGACGTGATCGCCTTTCTTAAGCGACCGCACATCCGGGCCCCACATCGACCACGATGCCCGCGCCCTCATGGCCGAGAATGGCCGGAAAGATACCCTCGGGGTCCGCACCGGAGCGGGTGAACTCGTCCGTGTGGCATACACCCGTGGCCTTGATCTCCACCAGCACCTCACCCGCCTTCGGTCCTTCCAGCTGAACGGTGGCAATTTCCAGCGGCTTTCCCGCCTGAAAGGCAACGGCTGCACGTGTGTCCATGATGATCTCCCGGAATATCCCTGCGACGGTCTGACCGTCAGTTGAGCCTCACGCCGCAGGGTTTTGCAATCGCCGAATTCAGGAAAAGAAGCGGCTCTGCCACCAGCTTTTTGCCTTCTTCTCTTCGACCTTCGGAGCTTCGTCTGAAGGAACGTCGGTCTTGGCTTCAGCTACCACAGCGTCGCTTTTGGAGAAACTTTCCACATCGTCCGCAGAATCCTCGGCATCGACACGACGGGTGTTCCGGCGCGGTTTGCGCTTCGGCTCCTCCGTTGGTTCGGAAGCTGGCATCGCTTCGGACGCATCAGCCTCAGGCCGTTTCGGAGCAGCCTTCGTGCGGCGCGAACGGGTGGTGCGGCGCGAGCGGGAGGCGTCGACGGGTGCATCGGCGTCCGCGTCGGATTGCTCGGGCTTCGCTTCCGTTTGAGCCGGACCATCGGCGGAGTGGGAGACCTGCCTCATCGCTGGACGTTTCGCTCTCGCCATCAGCTGATACATCAGCGCCTTCGTCCGAAGAACGCTTGCCACGGCGACGCCGACGCTTGCGACGCTTCTTCGGCTCACCATCATCGTCGGACTGTTCACCGTCCGATGAAGTCTGGTTGGTCGCGAGCAGGCTCGTTGCGCGCTTCTTCCTCAGGTTGCGGGTCTTCACGCGCTTCTACCGGAGCCTCGTCTTCCTCTTCATCGACATGGTCGACCTGAATCGGCGCGGCCTTCGGTGTCCGCGTCGCCTGCTCTCCACGCTCGATGGTGCAGGGCACATTGCCGATATGGTCGTCGATTTCGACTGTGATTTCCACGCCGAAACGCTCTTCCAGATCGCCCAGCGATTCCCGTTTGGAATTAAGCATGTACAGCGCGGTCTGCGCCGTTACCTTCACCGACAGGTCGTTACGCGAGGACTTGTTGAGATATTCCTCAAGCGCCCGCAAAACCTGCAGCACGACCGAGGAAGAGGCACGCACATAGCCGTGCCCTTCACAATGCGGGCATACTTGCGTGGTCGATTCCAGCACGGAGGACCGCATCCGCTGGCGCGACATTTCCATCAGCCCGAAATGCGAGATGCGTCCCACCTGAATGCGGGCCCGGTCGTCTTTCAACGCATCCTTCAACCGCTGCTCAACCTTCCGCACGTTGCTGCGGTTGTCCATGTCGATGAAGTCGATGACGATAAGGCCGGCCAGATCGCGCAGGCGCAACTGACGGGCCACTTCGTCGGCGGCCTCCAGATTGGTCTGGATCGCGGTCTCTTCGACCGAATGCTGGCGGGTCGATTTGCCGGAGTTCACGTCGATGGCAACGAGTGCCTCGGTCTGGTTGATGACGAGGTAGCCACCGGATTTCAGCGTTACCTGCGGCTGCAACATGGCATCGAGTTGCGCTTCCACACCCATGCGGGCGAAGATCGGCACCTTGTCCTTGTAGCGCTTCACGTTGCGTGCATGGCTCGGCATGAGCATCTTCATGAAGTCTTTCGCTTCACGATATCCCGCTTCACCGGCGACCAAAATCTCGCTCGTATCCTTGTCGTAAAGATCGCGGATCGAGCGCTTGATGAGGCTGCCTTCCTCATAGACGAGGCACGGTGCGGTGCTTTCCAGCGTCAGCGTGCGGACGTTTTCCCAAAGCCGCATAAGATACTCGAAATCGCGCTGGATTTCCGCCGGTGTGCGGGCCGCCCCCGCCGTGCGGAGAATGACACCCATGCCCTGCGGCACTTCAAGTTCGCCCGCGATCTTCTTCAACCGCTTGCGGTCCGGCATATTCGTGATTTTGCGCGAGATACCGCCACCACGGGCCGTGTTTGGCATCAATACCGAATAGCGACCAGCCAGCGACAGGTAGGTCGTGAGCGCCGCACCCTTATTGCCGCGCTCCTCCTTTGTAACCTGAACGAGCAGTATCTGACGGCGTTTAATAACTTCCTGAATTTTGTAATGACGGCGGGCCGACCGGCGGGGAGGGCGCGCATCTTCGGAAAGCGCGTCGTCCTTGCCACCGGTTTCGACCGGCTGAACGGTTCCGTTTTCATCGTCGGAGTGCTCGTCCTTCTTCGGAGCATCGTTCTGATTGCCGCGCGAACGGGACCGGCGCGCGCGCTTCGGCTTTTCCTGCGTGTCGTCGTGATTGCCGGCATCCGGCGTTTCTCGCGACTGATCACTCTGCGTTTCCGCAGCGGCTGGCTCGGAAGAATTGCTGGTTTCGTCAGTCTGTTCGGTAGATTTTTTGGAGCGGGACCGGCGGCGGCGCTTTGGCTTTTCGTCAGAATGCTCACCATCGACGTTCTTCGTGTCCGGCGTTTTCTCAATCTTCGCAGGCGCGTCTTCCTTGACTTCGACCGCAGCGGCTTTTTCCTGAATGGCCTCAGGCTGCTCCGCGGATTTCTCGCCCTTGGTAACGCGGGACGTGCGACGGCGTGGCTTTGCTGCCGGTTCGGCAGGTTTATCCTCTGGCGTCGTCGCAGACGAAGCCTCAACAGATGCCGCCGGTTTGCGGGTAGGCGCTTTGCGGGTCACACGACCGCTATGCTTCGATGCTTCTTCCGAAACGGCATCGTCGCCATCATTGTCGGCGTTCATCTCGTCGTCGGAATCATCGCTATCCT
The DNA here is from genome assembly GCA_963841615.1 of uncultured Alphaproteobacteria bacterium. Lineage (GTDB taxonomy): Bacteria > Pseudomonadota > Alphaproteobacteria > Rhizobiales > Rhizobiaceae > Pseudahrensia. Next base: position 631,662 of record CAWJDI010000006.1, read on the forward strand.
CGTCAGTTGTCTCAGCGGATGGCTGCGCCTTTTTGGAACGACGACGGCGACGCTTTTTGGGCGCGGACTGATCGCCGTTGACTTCACCAGCCTCAACTTCGGCGACTTCGTCACCGGCATCCTCTTCGTCGTCAGCGGCATCCTGTGCGTCCTGCGCCTCGGCGGCCAGAAGCGCCTGACGGTCGGCCAGTGGGATTTGATAATAATCGGGGTGGATTTCGCTGAAGGCGAGAAAACCGTGGCGGTTGCCGCCATATTCAACGAACGCGGCTTGAAGGCTGGGCTCTACCCGCGTGACCTTGGCGAGATAGATATTGCCGCGGATCTGGTGTTTGTGTTCGGATTCAAAGTCGAATTCATCGACCTGATTGCCCCGCACCATGGCAACCCGGGTTTCCTCCGGGTGGCTGGCATCGATAAGCATTTTGTTGGCATTGGACATTGTCGTTGCTTTCCGCGACGCCATTAAACCGTTTCAATGCGGCGGCGGAACGGCCCGAAGGCTTGGTGACACCGTGAATGAATGGGAACATAAGGACGTCGACAAGGGGAAGGACCGGCCGTGATCTGCCCGCGCTGCGCTTTGCAGAGTTTGCGGTTACTAGAAATGGCGTTGGGCGCGTTTTTGCGTCACGCTCCTGCAACGACGCCTGAAAGGCGGTTGCCGCATTGTCCACATGCTGCAGCAACTGCTGCAAGCGACGTGTCCGACAATGCTGGGAGGTTCGCATGGCGAGGCCCACTCCGGTCCTGTTTCTGTTCAGCCAAGCGACGCAAAATGCGCCACCCGACCGGTGACAGCGCCGTTTTCACCGGCGCGTGCCCGGTTCCGACTCAACGCCGGGCGGGCAAATCTCGCAGATGGCGCTTTTCTAGCGTTCTGCAGATTCGGTTTTGGAACTGTTGTCTTTCCGGGCGCGCTGGATTGAAAACACGCTAGCAATGGAGGACTTCAAAAATATCTTCTTGAAAAACAGGCCCTTAAAAGCGCCGGCTTCCATGATGTATGAAGAACCGACGCATGATAGATACGTCTTGTGCATGTGTGCCGGAGCCTGAAATAACTCCCGTAAGCTCGTAACGGCCACTGCCGCACCAGCTAATCACAGATGGAACGAAACGCAAGGCCGGTGGATTGCACGGGTTTTGCAGTGGTCACCGGGTGAAAGGTTACCACCCGTTAACCATAATTTCGCAGTATCGGAAGTCTCGTCCAACCTCCGTCTGCGGATTACTCTTCGTGTCTCGCCTGATCCTCTCATTGGTGATCGTCTTGCTGTCGCACGCCGCGCAGGCTGCGGCGCGTGAAGATGCGGTGGAACCGGCGATTGCATACGCTGCACGCGTGTTGGGCGACGCGACGCGCACGCGGTTGATCGTCGATTTTGACCGGCCGGTGGAGCACGACGTCTATCTGATGGAAAACCCGCGACGCCTTGTGGTTGATTTGGACCGCACTGTGTTTTCGCTTCCCGACGACACACTTCCCGCAAAAAAGTCGCTCGTCAGTTCGATGCGGTATGGCCTGAGCGCGCCCGATCAATCACGCCTTGAACTTGAGCTGTCCGGACCGGTTTCAGTCGAAACGGTATCATTGAGCGGGCAGGGTGATGTAACGAAGCAGCGGCTCATTATCGACCTGCTGCAAGCCGATGAGGCAGCCTTCATCAAGGCCGTCCGCAAGCCCGAGCCTGTCGAGACCGCGGCTGAAGGGCCACAGAAGCAATTCAAGATCATGCTGGATGCCGGTCACGGAGGCGCCGATGGCGGCGCGCGCGGAGCAGGGGGAGTGGCCGAAAAGGTCATTACCCTCGCATTTGCACAAAAGTTGCGGGAGATTATCGAAAATCACCCGCGCGTCGATGTGTTCATGACCCGCGAGAAGGACGACTTCGTATCGCTGCGCCGCAGGCTTGAGGCCATCCGCGCCTCTGAGGCCGATCTGATGATTTCGATTCATGCAGACTCGCTGCGCCAGACACGCATTCGCGGGGCCACCGTGTATACGCTATCCGAAGACGGGTCCGACACACTATCCCGGCTGCTGGCACGCAAGCAGAACCGGTCCGATATGATTGCGGGTCTACATCTGCCCGATATGCGCGACGATGCGACGGACATCCTCATAGACCTGACGCGCCGCGAGACGGAGCAATTTTCAGTCGCATTCGCGGACAATCTCGTTGTGAGGCTCAAGAATGTGACGCGGATGATCAACAATCCCCACAGGTCCGCCAATTTTCACGTCTTGAAGGCGCCCGAGATACCCTCCGTGCTGCTGGAACTCGGCTATCTGTCCAACCCCAAGGACGAGGCCCAGCTAGCCGATGGAACATGGCAGGCGAGTGCCGCCAACGCGGTGGCCGAAGAGGTGTTGCGCTTCCTGATGCCGGTTGCGATGGCCGCCAACGACACACCCCGATGATGCAGTGCGGCAACACTTGCGGTGATGTGTTCGAGACCGCATCCGACCGTCTTACTGTCTCCACGATTTGCCTTAAACCCGAATAACAACCGTTCAGGTTCGCTTCACATGAACCTCGGCATACCCACACCGCACCCAAGACACCGGACCCGACTATGATTCTTCGCTTCCTCGGTTATCTCTTCGGCATCGGTGCCGTGCTCACTATTCTGGTGATCGGTGCCGCCATGTATTATGTGGCCGATCTGCGCGCCGAATTGCCCGAATACGAACAGTTGGCCGAGTACGAACCGCCTGTGACAACGCGCATTCATGCGTCGGATGGTTCGCTTATGGCGGAATACGCCCGCGAACGCCGCCTTTATCTGCCAATTCAGGCCATACCGGCGATGCTGAAACAGGCATTCATCTCTGCCGAGGACAAGAATTTCTACAAGCATGGCGGCATCGACTTCATGGCGCTGGCCAAGGCCGGTTTCGATTACGGTGAGGCCAAGCTGTCGGGCCGCAATGCCCGCGCCCGTGGGGCCTCGACGATTACGCAGCAGGTCGCCAAGAACTTTCTGTTGAGCAGTGACCGGACCGCAGACCGCAAGGTGAAAGAGGCTATCCTCTCCATGCGGATCGAGGAAGCGTTTTCCAAGGACAAGATTCTCGAACTCTATCTGAACAAGATTTTCCTCGGCCTCGGTTCCCACGGCGTCGCTGCAGCGTCGATCGCTTACTTCGACAAGAATGTCGGCGACCTGGAATTGCAGGAAGTCGCCTATCTGGCAGCATTGCCGAAGGCGCCGAACAACTATCATCCTTACGACGACACCGAAGAAGCGCTAACACGCCGCAACTGGGTTATCGGGCGCATGGTGGCGAACGGTTATGCGACCTATGCGGAAGGCGAGGCCGCCAAGGAACAGCCGCTCGGTGTCGTGCCGCGCAAGGCGCGGGACTATGTGGCGGCATCGGAATATTTCTCCGAGGAAGTGCGCCGTGAGATCAGCCAGCTTTATGGCACCGACAAGCTGTATGAAGGGGGCCTGTCCATTCGGACGACGCTCAACCCGAGCATGCAGCAACAGGCGCAGGATGCGCTTCGCTCGGGGCTTATGGGGTATGATCGCGGGCGTGGATTTCACGGACCGTTTACGACGATCGAGCTGGGGGATGACTGGGGCACGGCGTTGGCCAAGGTGAAGGCCCTGCGGGATGTGAAAGACTGGACGGAAGCCGTTGTTCTGTCCGTTTCAGCCGACCAGGCCACCGTCGGCTTGCGCCCTACGACCACCGAGAGCGGCTCCTTGTCCGACGAGCGCGAGACCACGATACTGGCGTTCGCCGATGCCGAATGGGCTAAACGCGCCACGTCTAGCGAGGGCGGCAAGCGCACGTTCCGCAACGTCGGTGGTTTCGACGAAATTCTTAAAATGGGTGACGTCGTTCACGTCTCGAAAGCCGACGCTGGCTACAAGCTGGAACAGGTGCCGGAAGTCTCTGGTGCCATTGTGGCAATGGACCCGCACACCGGTCGCGTACTTGCCATGAGCGGCGGTTTCTCTTTCGCCGAAAGCCAGTTCAACCGTGCCACACAGGCGAAGCGCCAGCCCGGCTCTTCTTTCAAACCGTTCGTCTATGCGGCTGCGCTCGATAACGGCTACACGCCTTCATCAGTTGTGGTCGATGGTCCGTTCAGCAAGGATCAGGGCGGTTCGCTGGGTGTTTGGGAGCCGAAAAACTACGGCGGCAAATATGCAGGACCATCGACCCTGCGGCTCGGTATCGAGAAATCGCGCAACCTTATGACGGTGCGCCTCGCCAACGATATGGGCATGCCACTGATTGCTGAATACTCGAAACGCTTCGGCATCTACGACGATGACATTCGCGGCCTTGCTTCATCCCTTGGCTCGCGCGAAACGACTGTCATGCGGATGGTGAGCGCCTATTCCGTGCTGGCCAACGGTGGCAAGCGCATTAATCCGTCCCTGATCGACCGGATACAGGATCGATACGGCAAGACCGTCTTCAAGCATGACGAAAGCGTCTGCACCGGCTGCGAAGCGACCGAATGGAGCGGCCAGCAGGAACCGGAACTGACCAACAATCGCGATCAGGTTCTCGACCCGATGACGTCCTACCAGATCACCTCCATGATGGAGGGCGTCGTGCAACGTGGCACGGCAACGAAGGTTCAGGAACTGGGCGTGCCGATTGCGGGCAAAACGGGCACTACGAACGAGGAAAAAGACGCATGGTTCGTTGGCTACGCCCCGGATCTCGTGGTTGGTGTATTTGTTGGCTACGATCGCCCCGAGCCGATGGGCAAGGGCAATACCGGCGGTGGATTGGCCGCGCCAATATTCGTGGACTTCATGAAGGGCGCGCTGACTGAACGTATGGCAATGGATTTTCGCGTGCCAGAAGGCATCACACTATACCCCATCAATGCCAAGACCGGACTTCTTGCAGCCGCTGGAACCCCCGGTGTTATCATGGAAGCCTTCAAGCCCGGCACACGTCCGCCGGATCGGACCACCCTGATCGGTTTTGAAAGCGACATGTCGCGTGGCCAGTTGAAATCGACTCCCGCAGCGCGTGAAGCAGTGACCAGTGGGGCAGGCGGCCTGTTTTAGACCGGCTGCCTATCCGGCGCGCAGCAGGCGCACTGCATCGTCCTTGCCGAACAGATAGAGCAACACCCGCAATGCTTCGCCGCGTGGCGATGCAAGATCCGGGTCCGTTTCCAGCATGAGCCGCGCATCGTCCCGTGCGGTTTCCATTAGATCACCGTGGTGTTCCATACGTGCGATGCGGAATCCGGGCGTGCCGGACTGGCGGGTGCCCAACACCTCGCCCTCGCCACGCAACCGCAAATCTTCTTCCGCAATCCGAAACCCGTCCTGACTTTCCCGTAGAATACGCAGTCGAGCTTCGGCCGTTTCGCCCAGCGGCCCTTTATAGAGCAGCAGGCAGGTCGACGGCTTGTCGCCGCGCCCCACCCGCCCGCGCAACTGGTGCAACTGCGCCAGCCCGAACCGCTCGGCGTGTTCGATGACGATTATGGTGGCATCCGGCACATCGACACCGACCTCCACGACTGTCGTTGCCACCAGCACCCGCGTACGCCCTTCCTTGAACGCGGCCATCGCCTCGTCCTTCTCAGCCGGCTTCATGCGCCCGTGGACAAGACCGATCTTGCCGCCGAACCGGTCCGCCAGCGCTTTGTGCCGCGCTTCTACGGATGTGACTTCCAACTCGTCGTTGTCCTCCACCAGGGGGCAAATCCAGTAGGCTTTCTCACCACGCTCGATGGCATCGCCAACGCGGGTCGTCAGTTCATCCAGCCGTTCCATGGAGATTGCGTTGGTCTGGATGGGCAACCGATTTGCGGGCTTCTCGTCCAGTTTGGAGACGTCCATGTCGCCGTAATAGGTCAGCACCAGAGTGCGCGGGATGGGCGTTGCGGTCATCACTAAAATGTCGGCGACACCCTTGGCAGCCAATGCTAACCGCTGGTGAACGCCAAAGCGGTGCTGCTCGTCCACGATGCCGAGTGCGAGATTGTTAAACTCGACGCCCGCCTGAAAAAGCGCATGGGTGCCGACCAGAATGTCGATGGCACCGCTGGCCAGATCGCCCAGAATCGCCTCCCGTACCGTGCCCTTTTCACGGCCCGTGAGAATATCGACGCGCAGGCCAGCCGCATCGCAAAGCGGTTTCATGGTCGCCAGATGTTGCCGCGCCAACACCTCTGTCGGCGCCATTATCGCGGCTTGCCCACCGGCTTCCGCTGCGGTTGCAGCGGCCAGCAGGGCAACGGCGGTCTTGCCGCTGCCGACATCGCCTTGCAGCATCCGCAACATGCGGTGTGGGCTCGCCATATCGGCCTGTATTTCGCCGACCGACCGCTCCTGTGCGCCGGTCAGATCGAAGGGCAGGGCGGTGCGAATAGCGCGCTGCTTTTCGCCGGTGCCAACCCATGCCCGGCCCGCCGTTCGCCGCAAACGCCGCCGCACCAGCGCAATGGCTAACTGCCCCGCCAACAATTCGTCATAGGCGAGCCGCTTCCATGCAACACTGTCAGGCGTCACATCCACCGCCTCCACGGGTTTGTGAACGCGGTGCAAAGACTCGCTCATGGTGAGGAAGCGGTACCGCTCCATAACGGACTTGTCCTGCCATTCCGCCATAGCGGGCAGCACGTCCAGCGCGCCCGCAATCGCTTTCTGCATCGCCTTCGTCGAAACCGCTGCGACCAGCGGATAGACCGGCTCGACCATCGGCAACGTGTCGACCGCATCTTCGGCAACGATATAATCGGGATGCACCATTGAAGGGCGACCGTTGAACCAGTCCACCTTGCCGGAAACGTAGCGTTTTTCGCCCACCGGTAGCTGCTTCTCCAACCACACTCCCTGTCCGCGGAAGAATGTCAGCGCCAGCTCCCCCGTCTCGTCATGGCCAAATACGCGGTAGGGTTGCTTGGAGTTGGCGGGCTTCTGATGCCGGTCCACACGGATGAGAATTGTGCAAAGCGCCCCCTCGGCGGCATTGGCAATTTCCGGCCTGTTGCGCCGGTCCACCATGCCGGCTGGCATGTGGAACAGCAGGTCCACCAGCCGCGCCTCTTCATGCCCTCCGCGCAGCAGGCCGGACAAGGCGGCCCCCAGCTTGGGACCGATGCCGGACAGGCTGGTTGCAGACGCGAACAGGGGAGTGAGAATGGCAGGGCGCATGGGCGCAAACTGACGCGGGCCACGATTGCGATCAAGCCGCCAACAGACGATGACAGGCACGTTCCACCATTCTATAGCCACGACACACAAACGAAGTATGCGGAAACCGGTATGAGTGAAGCGATGCGGACAAGCGCGGGTCTGGACGGCCAGCGCAAACGGCTCCTGTTCCGCGCCTGGCACCGGGGAATGCGCGAGATGGACTACGTGCTCGGCACATTCGCCAACGCCGCCATCGAAACGATGACCGACGCGGAGCTGGAAGATTTCGAGCAGTTGATGCGTGTGCCCGACCCGGACATGTACAAATGGCTGTCCGGCACGATCGCCGTTCCGCCCAACTGGGACATCGATATCGTGCGCCGCATTCGCGATTTCCATGCTGAAGGCGGCCCGAAACTATAATGCTCAACCCGAAACTGAAGACGTTCGCCGACTGGCTGGGCGACCCCGGCACGATTGAACTGGGCGGTGTGCCGGATGGCTACGAAGCGCTTGTGCTGGCCACGGCGCTGCGGAAGCTGGCCGGTTCCGGCAACAACGATCTCGTCTATGTCGCCCGGGACGGGCAGCGCGCAGCCGACATCGAACAAGCCTTCGGCTTCTTCGCGCCTTGGGCGGATGTGCTGCATATCCCGGCGTGGGACTGCCTGCCTTACGACCGCGTGTCTCCATCCACCGACGTGCTGGCCCGCAGGATCGACGCTTTGTCCGCGTTGGCGAAAGGGGACGTGCCCCAACGCCCGCGCCTCATCACGCTCACGCCGAACGCCTTGCTGCAAAAGGTGCCACCCCGCGACGCGATGGCGAAACAGGCGCGACGGCTTGCACCGGGACAGCGTGTGGCAATGGACGAATTGTCGTCGTGGCTTGGCTGGTAACGGTTTCGAGCGCACGCCCACCGTGCGGGAAACGGGCGAGTACGCAGTGCGCGGTGGTATTCTCGACCTGTTTGCCCCCGGCGCGACCGAGCCGGTGCGGCTCGATTTCTTCGGCGACACTCTGGAAAGCATCCGCAGCTTCGACATCGCTTCCCAGCGCAGCGCCGACAGGTTGGACACGCTTTCGCTCGCGCCCATGAGCGAGGTGACGCTGGACGCGCAGACCATCGCCCGTTTTCGCACCAATTACCTATCAACATTCGGCGCCGCGACCCGGGAAGACGCGCTGTATGCGGCTGTTTCCGAGGGGCGCCGCTATGCGGGGCTGGAACATTGGCTCCCGCTGTTCTTCGATGAATTGGAGACCCTGTTCCACTATCTCGGTGACCGCACTTTCATTCTCGATCATCTTGTAGCCGAAGGGCTGGAAGCGCGCCACGCGCAGATTGTGGATCACTATGAAGCCCGCACGCGGGGCGTCGAAGCGACCGATGAGGGCACGCCCTATAAGCCCGTTAAACCCGCCACGCTCTATCTAACGCCCACCGATGCCGCAGCTGGATTCGCCGCGTCCGATCTCGTGCGCCTGTCGCCATTCGAGTCCGTCGATTTCGTGAAGGGCGCGCGGCGTATGGCACTGGATGCCAGGACGGGCCGCACGTTCGCCGCCGAACGCACCGCGGGCAACGTCAACATCTTCCAGGCTCTGTCCGACCATTCGGCAGCTCTTCGCAAAGACGGCAAGCGTGTCGTCATCGCCTCGTGGACCGAAGGCGCCCGTGACCGGCTGGTGCAGGTGTTGGACGACCACGGGCTGACGAATGTGAAGCAGGTCGCCAATTACGGCGAGGTCGAAGCCTTGCCGAAGGGCACGACTGCGCTCGCCGTTATCGGGCTGGAAAGCGGGTTCGTAGACCCGGCGCTGGCCATCATCGCCGAGCAGGACTTTCTGGGCGACCGGCTTGGTAAAACGGCGCAAGGCGTCCAAGAAGGGCGCGGATTTCCTGTCGGAAGTTTCCGCGCTTTCTGCTGGCGATATCGTGGTCCACGTCGACCACGGCATCGCCCGCTTCGAGGGTCTGGTGACGATCGAGGCGCTGGGCGCGCCGCATGACTGTCTCGAACTGCGCTATTACGGCGACAGCAAACTCTATTTGCCGGTCGAGAATATCGATCTGCTCTCCCGATACGGCAACGCCGATACCGAGGTGCAACTGGACCGGCTCGGTGGTGCGAACTGGCAGGCGCGCAAGGCGAAGCTAAAAAAGCGCATTCTGGAAATGGCGGGACAATTGATCGATGTTGCCGCCAAGAGGATGCTGCGAAAGGCCGAAAAGATCCAGCTGGACGATGGGGTCTATGACGAATTCGCTGCCAAGTTTCCCTATGAGGAAACCGATGACCAGTTGAACGCCATCGACTCCGTGTTTTCCGACCTCGCCTCCGGCCGTCCGATGGACCGGCTCATTTGTGGCGACGTAGGCTTCGGCAAGACCGAAGTGGCGTTGCGCGCCGCCTATCTCGTGGCCATGTCCGGCAAGCAGGTGGCGGTCGTCGTGCCGACGACGTTGCTTGCGCGCCAGCATTTCAAGACTTTCTCCGAACGCTTCCACGGCCTGCCGGTCAACGTGCGCCAGGCATCGCGTCTGGTCGGCGGTAAGGCGTTGAACGAGGCCAAGAAGGGCGCGAAGGACGGGTCGGTCGATATCGTCATCGGCACCCACGCGCTGCTCGGCAAGGGCGTCGAGTTCAAACGGCTGGGCCTGCTGGTTATCGATGAAGAGCAGCACTTCGGCGTCAAGCATAAGGAACGCTTGAAGGAGCTGAAGACCGATGTGCATGTGCTGACGCTGTCGGCCACGCCGATTCCGCGCACGTTGCAACTGGCGCTAACCGGCGTTCGGGAACTGTCGCTCATCACCACCGCACCGGTGGACCGGATGGCAGTGCGCACTTTCATAACGCCGTTCGACGGGGTGGTCGTGCGCGAGGCACTGATGCGTGAGCGGCTGCGCGGTGGGCAGAGTTTCTACGTCTGCCCACGCCTGTCCGACATTCGCGGGCGGCAGGAATGGCTGGAAGAGCATGTGCCGGAGTTAAAGCTGGCCGTCGCCCACGGGCAGATGCCACCGGGCGAATTGGAAGATATCATGAACGCCTTCTACGAGGGCCAGTACGATGTACTGCTGTCTACGACGATCGTGGAATCCGGCCTCGATATCCCCACCGCCAACACGATGATCGTGCATCGGTCGCACATGTTCGGGCTGGCGCAGCTCTACCAGATGCGGGGGCGCGTTGGGCGCTCGAAAACCCGCGCGTATTGCATCCTCACACTGCCGGCACGCACCACGCTTACGCCGACGGCCGAGCGGCGTCTGAAGGTGCTGCAATCGCTCGACACATTGGGCGCAGGGTTTCCAGCTCGCCAGCCACGATCTCGACATTCGCGGTGGCGGCAACATCTTGGGCGAGGAACAGTCCGGTCATGTTCGCGAGGTGGGGTTCGAGCTATATCAACAGATGCTTGAGGAAGCTGTTGCAGAACTAAAAGACGGCGGCGACGCGGAAATCGACGAGAAGTGGTCGCCACAAATTACGGTTGGCGCAACCGTCATGATACCAGATGGTTACGTGCCGGACCTCACGCTTCGCATGAGCCTGTATCGCCGCCTGGCTGACCTCGACACGCCCCAGGACATCGATGCATTCGGTGCCGAACTGATCGACCGTTTCGGACCGCTGCCGGATGAGGTGGAACAGCTGTCTGAAGGTCGTGTTCATCAAGGCGTTGTGTCGAAAGGCCAACATCGAGAAGCTCGATGCCGGGCCGAAGGGCGTCGTCGTTCACTTCCGCAACAAGGAATTTCCCGAACCTGCAGCCCTCATCGGCTGGATTGGCGATCAAGGTAACGCGGCCAAAATTCGGCCCGATCAATCGCTTGTCCTGTCTCGCGATTACCCAACGCCGGACAAGCGCCTGCGCGGCGCAGCGGTCATCACAACACAACTGGCAAAGTTGGCGGCATGAGCCTTTTCGAGGTCCGCGACCCGGAATTTCATAAGGTTATTCCCAAGACTGCAACGCTTGAAACACTGGTGTCCGGCATAGCATTCGGTGAAGGGCCGATCTGGCATCCGATTGAGCACTATCTCATCTTCTCCGACATCATCTCGTCGGTGCAATACCGCTGGATCGGAAACGATCGGCACTTCGGTGTTCCGCCGCCCGTCAAACATGGCCAACGGCAATGCGTTCGACCGGGAGGGCAGGGTGCTGTCTTGCGAGCACGCCACATCTCAGGTCGTGCGCCATGATAATGACGGCAAGGTCGTCACCGTGCTGGTGAGCCACCATGACGGCGCCGCGCTTAATTCGCCCAACGATATCGTATGCGGTGCCGATGGCACGATTTGGTTCACCGACCCGACCTTTGGGCGGACCCGCCACGACGTCGGCTACAAGCGCGACTTGGAAACCGACATTCGCGGTGTCTATCGGCTGGATGCTGACGGCACGTTGACGCTGGCTGATGGCACATTCGAGCAGCCCAATGGCCTCTGCCTGTCGCTCGATGGTCGCCAGCTTTATGTCAACGATTCCGCACGCCCCGCCATTCGCCGCTTTGACATTGCCGATGATGGCACCCTGTCCGGCGGCGACGTTTGGGCCACCGTGGGAGGCGAAGCAGGCCCGCGCCCGAAATGGGTGCCGGACGGGCTAAAGGTATCCAATGACGGCTACATCTTCTGCAACGGTCCCGGCGGCGTCTACATCTATGCGCCGGACGCCCGCTGCCTTGGCGCGATCCTGTTTCCCAGAAAAATCCACCAATTTTTGCTTCGCGGGTTCGACACGGGAGGAGCTTGTCGTCACAACGGCGGGCAAAGTTTATCGTATTGCCACGAACACCAGCGGCCCACCCATGATCCCGGGCTTCACCGACTAAGGAACGACAATGACCGAAATTCTCGACGTCCACGCCCGCGAAATCCTCGATTCAAGAGGCAACCCGACCGTCGAAGTCGATGTCACGCTGGAAGACGGCTCGTTCGGTCGTGCCGCCGTGCCATCCGGCGCATCCACCGGCGCGCACGAAGCCGTCGAACTGCGCGATGGCGGCGACCGGTATGTCGGTAAAGGCGTGCAGCAGGCAGTCGATGCTGTGAACGGCGCAATTTACGACGCGGTGGCCGGTCTCGATGCCCGCGACCAGCGTGCGCTGGACCGCACGATGATCGAACTCGACGGCACGGAAAACAAGAGCTCGCTCGGCGCCAACGCCATTCTCGGCGTCTCGCTCGCCGCAGCAAAGGCAGCCGCCGCATCCAGCGACTTGCCGCTCTACCGCTATCTCGGCGGCCCTTCCGCTCACGTTCTGCCGGTGCCGATGATGAACATCATCAATGGCGGCGAACATGCCGACAACCCGATCGACTTTCAAGAATTCATGATCGCGCCGGTCGGTGCCGAGACATTCCGCGAAGGGCTGCGTTGTGGGGCCGAGATTTTCCACACGTTGAAGAAAAAGCTGACCGACGCCGGCCACGGCACGAATGTGGGCGACGAAGGCGGTTTTGCGCCCAATATCGGCAGCGCGAAGGAAGCTCTCGATTTCGTCATGCAGTCCATCGAAGCCGCCGGATACAAGCCGGGCGAGGATGTGTTCATCGCTCTCGATTGCGCGGCGACGGAGTTCATGGACGGCGCAGACTACAACCTGAAAGGCGAGGGCAGGGTGCTGTCCGCGGATGACATGGCCGCCTACCTCGCCGAATTGGCCGCCGCCTATCCAATCTTTTCTATCGAAGATGGAATGGGCGAGGACGACTGGGCTGGATGGAAGGCCGTGACAGACAGAATTGGCGACACTGTGCAGCTGGTTGGCGACGACCTGTTCGTCACCAATTCAAAACGCCTGAAAGACGGTATCGAACAGGGCGTGGCGAACTCCATTCTCGTGAAGGTCAACCAGATCGGCACGCTTACCGAAACCTTCGAGGCCGTCGATATGGCCCACCGCGCCCGCTACACCGCCGTCATGTCGCACCGGTCCGGCGAGACCGAGGACACGACGATTGCAGACCTGGCGGTCGCCACGAATTGTGGACAGATCAAAACCGGCTCTCTCTCGCGCTCCGACCGGTTGGCGAAGTACAACCAGCTCCTGAGGATCGAAGAACATCTCGGCTCACAAGCTGTTTATGCCGGGCGTTCGGTACTGCGTTAAGCGGCCCTTAACGACGTCCGGCGCACATTCGGCGGAATTGCAAACCAGCCCGCCGGTGTAGTTCCGTGTCTGTCAGACGTCGCCGCCGCCACCCGCTCGCAAAACTCATTGCGCCCTGCGCGACATTTGCACTGCTCGGATACTTCGGCTTTCACGCCATGCACGGGCAATATGGTGTGCGGGCGAAGATCGTGATGGAAAAGACGACCGTAGAGCTTGAGCAAAGCCTTGCGAACAAGCGACATGCGCGAGAAACACTACATGCACGGCTCGTTCTCCTGCAGGATGGAACGATGGAGCGCGACGCAATCGACGAATTCGCGCGCCGTCAGCTCGGCATGGCGAAAGCGGGTGAATTAGTCGTCCTGTTGGATTAACCGAAAATCAGTTGAATATCCGCAAGATATTGTTCCAATGGTGCAAATCGGTTTTCTGTGAGGGGTATTTCTGTATTGCAATGAACGCTTTCTGCGTTAGTCTGTCTTCACAGGGCCGCTTTGGTCTGACCGGCACGGGAGTTTTCGTTTGGCACAGGCGAGTGAAAAGCAGGCGGCGACAAAGCGTGCGTCTGCGGTGAAGGCACCGAAAACGCCGAAACCGGTCGAATACGACAAGGCCGCCGAACTTCACGCCTATCGGGACATGCTGCTGATCCGCCGTTTCGAAGAAAAGGCTGGCCAGCTTTACGGTATGGGTTTCATTGGCGGTTTTTGCCACCTCTACATCGGTCAGGAAGCGGTCGTAACCGGCATGCAGGCGGCCTTGATCGAAGGCGATCAGGTCATCACGGCCTACCGTGACCACGGGCACATGCTGGCCTGCGGTATGGAGTCGAAAGGCGTCATGGCCGAATTGACGGGCCGCGCCGGTGGTTACAGCCGCGGCAAGGGCGGTTCGATGCACATGTTTTCCAAGGAAAAGAACTTTTACGGCGGCCACGGCATCGTTGGCGCGCAGGTCTCGCTTGGCACGGGCCTCGCCTTCGCAAACAAATACCGCGAAAACGGCAACGTCTCCTGCACCTATTTCGGTGATGGCGCATCCAATCAGGGCCAGGTTTACGAGAGCTTCAATATGGCAAAGCTTTGGGATCTCCCGGTCATCTACATTATCGAAAACAACCGCTATGCGATGGGCACGTCCGTCAACCGGGCGTCCGCGCTAACGGACTTTTCCAAGCGCGGTTGCTCGTTCAACATTCCCGGAATCGAGGTCGACGGGATGGATGTCCGCGCCGTTCAGGCTGCCGGTGAACTGGCGACTGACTGGTGTCGCTCCGGCAAGGGGCCGATTATTCTCGATATGCAGACCTACCGCTATCGCGGACATTCCATGTCCGACCCGGCGAAATATCGCACCAAGGATGAAGTGCAGAAAATGCGCGCCGAGAACGACCCGATCGAGCGCGTCAAGCAGCGGGTTATTGCCGCCAAATTTGCAACGGAAGACGAATTGAAAGCCATCGACAAGGAAGTCCGCGCCATCGTGGCAGAAGCTGCTGATTACGCGCAAACAACGCCGGAGCCGGACGCCAGCGAATTGTGGACAGATGTTCTGTTGCCGCTCGAACAGGCGGAGGCCGTTTAATGCCCGTCGATATTCTCATGCCCGCGCTCTCTCCTACTATGGAGGAGGGCACGCTCGCCAAATGGCTCGTGAAGGAAGGCGATAGCGTTGCCGCCGGTGACGTGATCGCCGAGATCGAAACCGATAAGGCGACGATGGAAGTCGAAGCCGTGGACGAAGGCACGATTGGCAGAATCGCAATCGAAGCCGGTACCGAAGGCGTTAAGGTGAATTCCGTCATCGCCGTGTTGCTGGAAGAAGGCGAGGACGCCTCGTCCATGAAGGCGAGCGCGGAGAAGAAACCCGCTGATGCTGGTCAGACGACCAGCGTGAAAGAAGATGCACCCGAAGTGGCCGATGGCGCACTTGATGGGGCTATGGCAGACCGCCGCGTTCCCGCCGAGGGCAAGGTGCGTCCCGAGCCAAAAGCCGCCGCGCGGATGAGCGATCCGGACATCCCGGCTGGCACCGAAATGGTGTCCACTACAGTTCGTGAAGCCCTGCGCGATGCGATGGCCGAAGAGATGCGTGCCGACGACCGCGTGTTTGTGATGGGCGAAGAAGTCGCCGAATATCAGGGTGCCTACAAGGTCACGCAGGGCCTGCTTGACGAGTTCGGTGCCAAACGTGTGATCGATACGCCCATAACCGAGCACGGTTTTGCCGGTATCGGCGTCGGCGCCGCCATGGCCGGCCTGCGGCCGGTTGTGGAGTTCATGACGTTCAACTTCGCCATGCAGGCCATCGACCAGATCATCAATTCCGCTGCCAAGACGCTTTACATGTCCGGCGGCCAGATGGGCGCACCCATGGTATTCCGCGGGCCGAACGGCGCTGCAGCCCGCGTGGGCGCACAGCACAGCCAGTGTTTTGCGGCATGGTATTCACACATCCCCGGCCTCAAGGTCGTCACGCCCTACGGAGCGGCGGATGCCAAGGGTCTTTTGAAAGCCGCCATCCGTGACCCCAACCCGGTCGTGTTCCTCGAAAACGAAATTA
Organism: uncultured Alphaproteobacteria bacterium; assembly: GCA_963841615.1. GTDB lineage: Bacteria > Pseudomonadota > Alphaproteobacteria > Rhizobiales > Rhizobiaceae > Pseudahrensia. The sequence goes on from CAWJDI010000006.1 coordinate 647,494, forward strand.
TGTACGGCCAGTCGTTCGATGTGCCCAAGATGGACAATTTCGTGCTGCCAATCGGCAAGGCGCGTATTCACAAGCAAGGCACGGACGTGACGCTCGTCACCTTCGGCATCGGTATGAAATATGCCATCGCTGCAGCCGAAGAGCTGGCTGGCATGGGTATAAATGCGGAAATCATCGACCTTCGCACCATCCGCCCGATGGACACAGAAACCGTCATCGAGTCGGTCAAGAAGACCAACCGCTGCGTCACTATCGAGGAAGGTTTCCCACAATCGGGTATCGGCGCGGAAATCGCCGCCACGATCATGACGGAAGCCTTCGACTATCTCGATGCACCGGTGCTGCGGGTTACGGGCAAGGACGTGCCGATGCCCTATGCCGCCAATCTCGAAAAGCTCGCATTGCCCAACGTGGGTGAGGTGATCGAGGCCGTTAAAGCGGTGACGTATCGCTAGGGGGGCAATCGCATGAGCCGTCTTCCGCCTCTCGATATTCGCCAAGCGGAATGGGACCGGATGCGCGACGCTGTCGTCGTGCCTGCCGGGGCCAATCAGGTGGTCATCACGCGCGATGCGTTGGAGGCGCACGTTAACAGACGTCTTTCACCCGACGAGGCCGTTGAGGTCGCATATGATGAAGCGGCATTGCTGCGAACTGTTGCCAATGCGCTCGGCGCCCATGACAGCGTCATCACCATAACCAACAGCACATTGAACGGGCGCGACTGGTCCGTCATTGAACACGACCCGGACGCGGAGGCCGCCGAAATCGGGCTGGCCGAAGCGACGGCAAGATAAAGACAGGGTAGGGAGCCCAACCTATGAGCATCAACATCACCATGCCTGCCCTGTCCCCCACGATGGAAGAGGGCAACCTCGCCAAATGGCTCGTCAAGGAGGGCGATACGGTCGCATCCGGCGACGTGATTGCCGAAATCGAGACCGACAAGGCAACGATGGAAGTCGAGGCTGTGGATGAAGGTACGATTGCCAAACTGCTGGTTGCAGCAGGCACCGAAGGCGTTGCCGTCAACAGCGTTATCGCCATTCTGGCCGAGGAGGGCGAGGACGTCTCGACCATCGACACCAGCGGTGCAAAAGCGGTGCCCGCGGATACACCACATGCTTCCGCGGATACGTCCGAAACTCCCGATGCGGTCGTGCAGGCGCAGAGCGCCGACGGTGCCGCTGCGCACGGAAAGCCTGACGTTTCAGCGGCGCAGTTAAACGGCAAGGATCGCATTTTCGCGACCCCGCTGGCACGCCGCATCGCCGAGCGGAAGGGTATCGACCTCTCCAGCCTGTCCGGTTCCGGTCCGCATGGTCGTATCGTGAAGGCTGATGTGGAAGGAGCTCAGGACGGCAATAAGGCTGCGGTCGCCGATGCCCCGAAGCCGAGCGCGAAATCCGCCTTGGCACCAGCCACTGCCATGTCGGACGACGCTGTTCTGGCGCTATTTGAGGAAGGCTCCTACGAAACCAAGCCGCACGATGGGATGCGCCGAACGATTGCTCAGCGGCTGACGGAAAGCACACAAACCGTCCCATCCTACACAGTCACGATGGAATGCCGCATCGACGCCTTGCTGGAACTGCGTGCGCAACTGAACGCCGCAGCACCGGAGAAAGACGGCAAGCCGGGCTACAAGATTTCGGTCAACGACTTCGTTGTGAAAGCGATGGCGATGGCGCTTCAGGCCGTGCCGATGGCCAATGGTTCTTGGACATCCTCGGCCCGCATTCTCCACAAGCACTCAGACGTCGGCGTTGCCGTCGCGGTTGAAGACGGCCTGTTCACGCCCATTGTGCGCAAGGCGGAAACCAAGACCTTGTCGGTCATTTCCGCCGAGGTTAAGGACATGGCGTCCCGCGCGAAGTCCAAAAAGTTGCGGCCGGACGAGTATCAGGGCGGCACCACTGCCGTGTCCAATCTCGGCATGTTCGGCGTGAAGGAGTTCACATCCATCATCAATCCGCCCCACGCCTCCATCCTATCTGTTGGAGCAGGTGAGCCCCGCGCGGTGGTCATCGATGGTGAGTTGGCTGTTGCCACGGTCATGTCCGCCACCTTCGCCTTCGATCACCGTGTCATCGATGGGGCATTGGGTGCGGAACTGGCGTCGGCCTTCAAGACATATATAGAAAAGCCAATGGGTATGCTGGTCTGATCGGATGCCGTTCAGTCCACCTGCTTCTGTTGCTCAATCAACTGTATTCCACCATCTGAACGAACAGCGTCATTCAACATGCGGTTCTGGCCTGCAAGAAACGTGGTTGCCGGAATGAACAGGGCGATCAATACGGCGATGAACGCCAGGCGCATCCACAGCGGGCGTTTTGCCATGCCCATTGATCCAAATATCAACGCGCCGATGAAGACGAACGTGACGATCAGAACGATGGCGGAATATCCAAGAGCGGCGAAGTCGGAAAAGAAACTCATGGCTGGGAAACGAAGCTGTGCGGTTGCCGCCACCATAAGCGTCCACCGCTTGCAGGCAATACGAATTGAGGCGGTTGCGGCATGAAGACCAAGCCAGGGCCGACCAAACCGAAGCAGGACATAACATCATGAGCGACAGCTACGACATCATCGTCATCGGTGGCGGGCCCGGCGGTTACGTTGCCGCCATCCGCGCTTCCCAGCTGGGTATGAAAGTTGCCGTTGTGGAACGGGAACATCTCGGTGGTATTTGCCTGAACTGGGGCTGCATACCTACCAAAGCTCTGCTGCGGTCTGCCGAAATATATACCCATATGACCCACGCCGAGAGTTTTGGCCTATCAGTGGGAGATTTCGGCTTCGACATCGAGAAGGTCGTCAAACGGTCACGCGGCGTTTCCGGTCAGTTGAACGCTGGCGTCGGGTATTTGATGAAGAAAAACAAGATCGACGTGATCTGGGGCGAGGCGAAGATCGCATCACCCGGCTCCGTCGAGGTTGGAGCCACCGCCAAGCAAGCACACCAGCCGGCCCATCCCGAACCGAAAGGCACAAAGGGGCAGGGGACCTACACTGCAAAACACATCATCGTCGCCACAGGCGCGCGGCCCCGCGCCCTGCCCGGTATCGAGCCGGATGGCGAGACGATCTGGACCTATTTCGAGGCGATGGTGCCGAAAACCATGCCGAAATCGCTCATCGTCATGGGCTCAGGCGCGATCGGCATCGAATTTGCATCGTTCTATCGGTCTATGGGCGCGGAAGTAACGGTTGTGGAACTGATGGACCAGGTTCTGCCCGTCGAGGACGGTGAAATCGCAGCCTTTGCCCGCAAGCGGTTCGAAAAAGTGGGTATGAGTATCCTGACCGGCGCGAAGGTCACCAAAGTTGAGAAAGGCGGGCAGGGGGTGAAAGCCACCGTTGAAACCGCCGATGGCAAGACGCAAACGCTCGAAGCTGAGAAGCTGATTTCAGCAGTCGGCGTCGTCGGCAACACGGAAGGTCTCGGACTGGAAGATGTTGGCGTCACCATAGAGCGCGGTATCGTGACGGTGGACGATTACGGCGCAACCAATGTTGAAGGCATCTACGCCATCGGGGATGTGGCCGGCGCACCTATGCTCGCCCACAAGGCCGAGCATGAAGGCGTCATCTGTGTCGAGAAGATTTCAGGTATACATCCGCATGTGATGGAAAAGAGCAGAATTCCGGGCTGCACCTATTGTAACCCGCAAATCGCTAGCGTCGGCCTCACCGAAGCGAAAGCGGAGGCTGCCGGGCGCAAGTTGAAGATCGGTCGCTTCCCGTTTCAGGGCAATGGCAAGGCAATCGCTCTGGGTGAGCCGGAAGGGCTGGTCAAAACCATCTTCGATGCAGAGACGGGCGAATTGCTGGGCGCACACATGGTCGGCGCGGAAGTGACGGAACTCATTCAAGGCTTCGTTGTCGCCATGAATTTGGAAACCACCGAGCAGGATCTCATAGACGCCGTGTTTCCCCATCCGACACTTTCGGAAACCATGCACGAAAGCGTGCTCGACTCGCAGGGCAGGGTCATCCACACATGAGCCATATAGACCCTACCAAAGTGGCGTTCGCAGCCTTAAAAGGCATGGCGCTCAATCATCCTGTCGAGATGATAAACCTCGTCAGACTGCGTGAAAAGGCAATATACGACGATCGGCGCGATGCGACCGGACAGGAGGCTTACCGCCAGTACGGCCAGCTGTCCGCACCAGTATTCCAGAAAGTTGGCGGCTCAATCGTCTGGTCAGCGCAGCCGGAACATATGGTCATCGGCCCGCCGGATGAATTTTGGCATGTGGCCTTCGTGGCCCGCTACCCAACCGGCCAAGCCTTCATCGACATGGTCTATGATGCCGACTACCGCGCCATCGTCTTCCACAGGCAAGCCGCCGTGGAAACCTCGCGGCTCATTCGCACTAAGCCACGCGAGGGTGAAAACGGTTTCGGGTGAATGGTGCCGCTTAGGTGACTCGAACACCTGACCTCCGCATTACGAATGCGATGCTCTACCAACTGAGCTAAAGCGGCAACGCGCTGTAGCTATCGCCAGCGTATAAGAAGGTCAACAGATACAAGCGTCCTTCGAGCCCGAAGTTCTCTTGAACGCGCTTATGATGGCCGCATGTGCCGATGCATGAATTCTGAGTTTGCGGATCCAACGATTACAATATGTTAGAAAAGTGCAAAGTCATGAACTTTGAGTCTCAACCCCTCGAATGCTGTGATTTCAAGTTATGAGCATCACGAACTTCGAGTCTCCCATTTTCGAACTGCACGAATTCCGAGTCTCCCTATCCGGCGAGCAAAATTTTAGAGGTGCGAAATGGCGGCATTTATCGAAATCGGGTGACACCGATCGACGAACTTACTCACTTCGACCGGTGAGTGTCGTTCGATATCATACGAACGTAATTTTCTGAATGCACCTTTTGTGTTTACCGGCACATTGCAGTAGTCCACCTCAAGACCCTCGACAAAATTCAAATTCCGAACATCTTCGTATCTCACGGTTCCAGCAATGCCAGCTGCTTTGCCCATTCGGTAGACTTCTATTGGAAACATTTCCGATCTCACGGATGGACCTCCACCATATTGGGCCGCAAACACAGCCTCCACTACCGGCCACCCATTACGAGAAATATTTCGATGATACTCAGTAGCCAACAAGTGGGATGCAGCTGACAGTCTAAGTTCGCGACCTGAGGGCTCGCACTCAATTCCAATTTCACCGTACTTCTTTTTCGTCCAGATCAGAGCCTCCATTTCTCGGGGGGTGAGGGAGTGTTCCGCAATCAAGGACAGTGCCAGATCACGTCGGAGCCAAATCGTCTTTCCTGTCTCCGCGTGCCTCTCTGACACAAACCGCATAGTTTCGCGTACTCTTGCGGCAACTTCATCGGTTGCACGAACACGTAGGGGTTTTTTCATCCGCTCTGACCCTATTCCGGCGAACGGATTCGCTGCAGGACAATCGTTAGGACGTAGCAGTTGATAGTAGTTCCTCAATATCCTGCACCGCTGATACAACGTATTTTGACGGACATCCATGTGATCTCGAACCCATAATCGTGCGTGAATTTTGTTCGCGTTCAAGAGGTTAGTATGAATGGCGTCGAGGAACTCCCGAAACATTTCTATCATGCGTACCAAGATATTGTAGTCAGTTTTGCTGTACCGGACTTCAAATTCGCCCAATGTAATGCAAACTTTATTTGCGATTTTGCTCATGTCCATGATCCCTGTGAGAGCGATGTAAGCAGATTGCGAACTTTGAGATTGGATATTTGCATCAGTTCCGCCTGGATGCTGCTATATGCGAGCATTGGTCCCAACCGAGTGTTTCCGCCGTTGCGATTTCTCTTTAAGCGATTGAGGACCACTGCAACGCCTTGTGCACCATCTGCCATTGTTTCCAGCGCGCTCAGCCTGGCGTCTAGCAACCCTCTCTCCATGACCTTCGGATCGGAACGTGTTGCGAGATATGCAAGCGCATCCATCAATTCCAAACGATCTATGGATGAAAGATAGATGCCTTCGACAAATTCCTTGTTGAAGTTTGGTACGCCGAACGAACGAAACACGTGCTGGTCCTGGAGAAGCTCACAGTACGCTAAGCTTTTGCCCCCAAGTGGCTTCCCACGTTGGAGCCAAAGTTTCGATCCACAGATATTGCACCTGTCCACATGTACTGCGGATTGCCAATTCAAACCCGAGTGACAAAACTCGCAATGATATGAGAACGATGCTTTCCCACTTGGCGAAGCGATAATATGATTGAGTGTCCAATCTTTGCGGTGATACGGTGGAGCCAGACGCTCGATGTCATCTGCTAATGACTGACTGCACACCTTGCGGTCGCTGAAAGTCACGTAACGTCTTGGGAGTGTTTCCTCGCCAACGACAATATTGCCGGTCTCTCTACAGGTATCTATCTGACTGGCTCTTAGAATGGCTTCGTCCACACCAGATATCCTTGAAATCTGGTTGACGATGTCTGGCTCCCAGAATGCCACGGGCAGGTTTTCCGGACGCCCGACCACATTTAGCAGCAGGTTATCCACGGTCATACGAAAGTACGCTGCGATACGAAGTAGGAATCCGGGTAGGATTTCCCCTTCGCAGATCGCGAGATCGGCTGGCGTCTGGGTGATTGACAACTTCATCGCACGTTCTCCAGCATAAACTGCTCGTGAGATTTTGATTTCGGCTTCTCCATGACCGCGATCCGTTTAGTGTCCAGTTGAGCCTTCCACTCGAACGTGAATGGGTTGACCGCGTCCGGTTCAAAGAGTTTGAACGCGAGTTGGAAATCCTCGATTGCCAGGGACTGTCCGGAAAGTTTCACTTGTGTGATTGTAGGCCCGCCTGCCTTTGAGGACAGACGCAACGCCATACGCAGCAGTGCGGATTTGAAAAGGCGGACAGCCACAGGTATCCGTCCGCGGGAAGCGTAGTGAAAGCTTTCCGCAAACCCAACTTCCCGGCAGACGGCTACATCGACAGGCGGTACATCAGCGATGGCGGTAGAAAATGCTGACCAGCTACAGGTATCGTCGCCAGAAAATGCTTCTGGCTCGATTTTGATCTGAGCCTGGATGGCTTTTTCCGTTTCCGGAATCGAGGCAACAATGCCTTTGAGTTCGGGACCGCCTGACAGAACAAGCGTTATTTTTGCGTCATCGAGAATTCGAACGAGCAGCGGTATCAAATCGGGGCTGATAGTTCTCCCATTCGTGGATAAAAAGTTGCCACGGGGTATGATCAGCAGGCGAGTGCCGGACTTCTGCAGCATGTCCAGAACGACATTCTCAGCCTCCTTGCGGCTCGTCGTACGGACACGCAAGGGCCATTCTATTGCCTGAGCCAAGCCTTGTGCAAACGGGGCGGGCTTGCAGTCTCCGGCCGGCGCAGTAAGGACCACCGGCCGCAAGTCGATGGGATTAGACGCATGAGGTGGTACCTGCTGCGCAAACTGTCGCAAAATGCTGGTTTTACCGACACCGTGCTGGCCGGTTACCAAAATAATTCGCGATTCCGATGGCTGATCGTAGAGACAGGCTTTCAGCTCATTTGCCAGGGTCCTTGCTTGCGACGTCCAGTGGAAAAACTGGCCGATGTCAGCAAGGATTTCAGGTTCTTGAAAGCAGTAGGACCGGCTCAACACAGAATGTGATGGCGAACTTTGATGATTGACGATCTCACCCATGGGAGGCTCCAGGCAATCCAGCCAGGGGGTCGGCCAGTTCGGTCGGATCTGACACCTCAGGGTCGGGTGTGCGAACCTGCGGCTCTCCGCTGTCGTAAGCGGGATCCAAGTACAGCTTCTTGAGATAAGCCTTCGTGGCGGCTTCGTTGGGTCTGTAGCAATATCGACCATCCGAGCCCTCTTTAAAGTCGAGAGTGCGCATGGGAGTGCCGACCGGTGTTTTACCATCAAAGACGGCCATCATATCCAGCTGACGTGCAGCGATAGCGACGTCTACAGGATTGTTTACGAGAAGCGACGGAGCCAAGAAGTTTGGCCGCTTTTTCCAAAGCTCCATGCCAGTATGTGCAAGAACCTTATTGAGCAGTTCGTAGCTCGTATTATAGAACCGTCGAAGGTTGGGGTCTTTGGACGCGCTTTCTTCTACGTCATCCATGTACGACTTGATGTGTGCCCGCATTTTAAGGTGCGTTTCAAGGCTAAGGCCCTCGAAATATTTCGGGTCCGAATTTGGCACCTCAAACCATCCGCCGTCCTCACCCCCGCGATCATCGAAAAACCAGACCGATCCCAGGTTGTGTGGGTTCAGCCGAATATGAATTTTTGCACCACTGTTGTTCCGCGCGAAATCGCGAAGTTTCGCGCTTACGAACCATGTGTATTTGTACCTAACCCCTTTTTTAAAACATTTGAGATCAAGGCGCAGGCACATGAGCCGGTCATACTCAAGCGGGTCAGTCTCCAGTATGGATCGGTAGCTCGAACCACGACTGTGGGACCGTGCAGCAGAAAGCCGCGCGATTCCGGCCGCCATCAGAGCGATGGGAGAGAAGTTGTCGCGGTATTCGCTCTTCTTGCCGTTGTATGCGCAAACATGCTCGGCGAATGATCTCTGTATGAACTCTAGTTCAAGTGGGGGAGGGGGACCCTGCCCGGGGACTGGTCGTTTGGAGATTTTTCCTACAAATGCGTCAACATTCAACCGCCTGTGAAGATCGAACTTGATCGTCTTGAAAAGTCTCTCAATATGAGGTTTTTCGGAACCTTTGTAGGCTGCGGTATAGATCATATCGATCTTCAGATCCGCGAGCATTGCCTCCAACTGACTTGCGTGGAAATCTAAACCGTTATCCATGACAATAAGCGATGGAATTCCATGGATATGTTGTGTTTTCGTTGTGTAAGGATCATCGGGGTCGGCAGGATTCAGTGCGATCTTAATGGCTTCTATAACGCGGAATGTATTCGGGGGTGTCAGCGCGACCACTGACGAGAGAGCCATTGCAGAATAGACGTCTATCACACTCGTGACCCAGCAGTGCCCGAGGTTCCAGGTGTGGCTATTTCCATAGCGGTCCTTTACTTGCATTCCGACATCAGTTTTCAGCACGGAATGATCGATTTGCCAGGCGTCGAACGGATTTTCCGGCGTTGGAAGGGTTCCGACTAGTCCATGGCGGGCGTCAGCTTCGAATTGGCCGTATTTCAGACTGTCGAGGTCATAGGGATCAAATTTCTGTATCCGTCGCCTGATTGTTGACTCGCTGGGAGGTTTTACCCAGTCCACAGCGGCATTATTTTTGCCAAGATTTGCTCCAGCCGCCAACTGTTCAGCAATGCAACTTTGCAGTTCCTCGGCGGTCAACGCCTGATTGTTGAGGTAAACTCGATGCAGAACGTCATCCAACCCTGTGATCGCTTCTGGATGAAGTGACGACGATCGATCAATGCACGCGTTTCCGTGGGCCACCACTTGATCTTTGAAGTTGGAATTTTTCCAGTCGTACCACTTCTTCTGCAAATTACCGGGGCTCGGATGCTTGTCCCAGCCAGCCAAGGGATCGAACGTCTGGAGCCAGGTAATCCAATGGCGCCGTCCAGTGTTGAGCACCACTCCATCCCGCAGATCGGCGTGGAACTTTCTCAAGTAAGCCACGTAGGATTTGATCTTTGCTTGCGTGCTCTTCGGCAGCTTCGCAATAGGCGTACGTATAAGCTGTCCCTGTCGCCGGTTCAGATGGCTGGTATAGTCGCCAATATGAGCCTTCCCTTGCCCCCACAGCCTCAGAAGTTTCTTCTGTTTGAATATCTTCGCTTCATTTTGGTCCACGCTTTTACAGAGCAATGTTCCGCCCTTTAGCGCCTGTTCGAAGGTCCAGATCTTGCCTTTGATGGTCAACTTTTCACCGGCAACCATCTGCGACCATGCGGTGATATTATGTTTCTCGGCGATATCGTGCAGACGCGTTGCGCTATCTGATCGTACAGAGGTTGCTAGAGCGTTCTTCACGATACCGCCTTCATCGAAGAAGATGCGCAATACGGGTTCACAGCCCAATCTGGACGAAAAACCTTGGTTACCCATGTTTTCGGGGTTGTCGGGACGTGTATTTCGAACTGAAGTTCGCGACGTGCCATGGAAGCAAACAGTTGATTATAATCGGGATCACCTTGACCGGAGAGCAGGCGTGCGGCGTCGGCAAACCTGACCGGTTCATCGGCGAGCAATTCGAGAAGCCTATGTCGGCCCTCAGGGTCGGGTAGTAGATCCTCGGACCTCCTCAGAACCTGAAGATTGTGAGCGACGGACGGAGAAAGGCACCATCCCTGGTCCAAAACCGAGTGGGTCATTCCGAGCGGCGCGAGGATCCTGTTGATGCAGTCGAAGCGTTCCCATTTCGCGCGATCAACGTATGCCAGGTACTTTCCCTCGATCCACACAATGCGGCCGTCGGCGCAATGCACCGCGGCATCGGGCAGCGCCCAGAAATGGTCGGCATCGGAACCGAACTTCAGCAGATCACCTTGCGGGCGATAGGAGATCGCCCACGGGCTCGCCTCAATAAATGAAAATGCCGCCGCCTCTCCAGTGCTACTGCCTTTGACGACGCGCCCGTTTTTCTTGCTGTAGAATTTCTGCCGCTTGATCAGACCGGAGCGGTTAATCGTGGCGACCCACGGCTGCTGATCATTGCGGCGATACACCTCTAACTGAGGCGAAACGGTCCAGACCTCATACCCAGTCTGAAGGTCGGCCTCTCGAAGCAAATATTCCATATCGCTTACGCGAAAAGCTGATCGACGCGATCTGTCAGGAAGAAAGACACACTTCCCCCTTGACGGCAGACTCCTCATATATAAGAATCCGGTCAGACCTAGTCGTCTATGGTTCAAATGTCGTTTTGCACTTGGTTTGAACCGATGAATTGAAAGCGCTTCCGACGTGGTATCGGGAGCGCTTTTTCACTCCCGGCGGAAATCTTTCAGTGTTAGCTTTTCAATCGCGTCCTTTCAGATTGGCGGTTCGGGTCTGTCTTTAGAGAATCCATAGATCGACTGCTCTGTCCAGAGGGCCGGAAGAGAGCAAAAATCCAATATTGACAGCGGCTTCGAATATTTTTCGAATTTACTGATTTGGGCCCTTTCCCATATAGGTTTTTTCTCGAATTCAATGTTGACAGACGGCGTTCAATGTTGAGATGAGTCGGGGTCGATTAGCGTAGTTTAGAGCGAGGATTCTGCGCACCTTGAATCAGCGGAATGTTGCAAGTATCTGATATGTCACTATTTTCTCGACGAGTTTTTGAGGTCATGCGAATTGTTTGGGTGCGGGAACCGGTTTTGCCTCGTCAGCTCACGTTGGCGCATCTTTAATCGGAATGATTACGGGGGGCGGCAATGTGCCAAACTGGGTGGATCTGACTACGGTATCGAAGGTCACAGGGCGTAGAAGATCAATCAAAACAACACATTGATAGGCGAGCGACAAAACCACTTTTGCTGCTAGATCTATTTGAACGGCGAGCACCGATGAAAGATCGCGAATAGTTACGTTCCGCTCCTCATCCACACATTTTAAAATTGCGAAACGATACTCAAGTGGAACCGGAACGTCTTTCGCAGCTCGAACAGCCATTGCGGCCGGCCTTGCTGCGCTGTTCATGACATCTCTCTTGAGGTCAACGCGCAGGTTGTTGCGAAAGAAACCGGCATCCCGACGGTCAACCCCGTTGGTCGAGCACAGACGCCATTCTCGATTGCCTGAGAAGTTCGTCGTCAGCACCAGCATTTCATAGCGCATTAGCTCGATATCTGGTTCCGGTGCGGAAATCTGAAAGAGGTTATCATCGAGGCTCATCATCATGAGCCAGGGCAAATGCCACCTTTGATGATATTGAATTGGACGATCGGTTTTGACGGTCTCAAACCGATGGATGTCACGCGCGCTTTCCGCCCGCGTTTCATGGCCACTGATGCGCATGATACTGATACTCTTACTGCGGTACTGATCTGAACATCAGCCAAAGATTGATCGGCCTAGCTTCTGAGATTACCGCAATGGGGCATCTTGGGCTCCACACTGACGCATACAGACAAATGAGTCAATATATAATTCTATAATTATATTGGTATGGAACTTTCCGTTAGAGCTGAGGACTAGTTGGCCGGTAACTCCATACGCGGCGAAGGTCCGAATGGCAGGCGGATTTCAACTTCATGGACCTGTAATCCGCAGGGGAATCCGTT